>NZ_JALNTR010000029.1:0-401 GCF_023161755.1 Vibrio sp. 1CM23M | reverse complement strand
TACGCGAGGTCACCCGATACAGGCGCATCATCAACGGCTGTTACGCTCACATCAATGTTAGCTGATACCGTATCGGTACCGTCAGACACATCAAAGCCGAAGTTTACGTCGCCATTGAAGTTTTCATTTGGAGCGAATGTGTACGTACCATTACCGTTGTCGGTCAAGATACCGTCACCACCATCGTAGGTCACACCTTCAACAGTAAGGTTGTCGCCTTCAATGTCTGTAGCGCCTGTTAATAGGTCTGCATCGGTGAAGATGAGCGTGCCATCTTCTTCAACGCTGAACTGTTGATCTTGAGGGACTGGCAGGTCATTAACTGGGTTAACCGTAAGGTCAGCAGAAGCTTGAACGGTATTGGTGCCATCTGAGATATCGAAGCTGATATCGATGTCGCC
>NZ_JALNTR010000002.1:1064286-1261917 GCF_023161755.1 Vibrio sp. 1CM23M | reverse complement strand
CGCCAGAACCTAAATCTGGTGCGTCTACCAATTCCGCCACGACCGCAGCAAATCTTTATAGTTATATCGACATTGGTAATTCAATATAACGTTGTTTGTTCTTCTTTCATAAAGAAAGAATGGTGGCTACTGCGGGATTTGAACCTGCGACCCCATCATTATGAGTGATGTGCTCTAACCAACTGAGCTAAGTAGCCATTTCCAAATTGTCGTTCATTTCGAGACGTTGCCGCTTCGTTGTGAACGGGGCGCATTATGCGTAGTTGAGCGAAACCCGTCAACTTTTTTTTTGAATAAATCGCGAATAAACATCTGTTCGGTTTCTTTTTAGGCAAAGAGGCGTATTTGTCGACAAAAAATAGCTCTAAAAGGCGATATATATAGGAAGTTAAGTTTCTGATGAGGGGCAATTTAGAAACGAGAAAAACAAAAAGGCCAGTGAATTCACTGGCCTTTTTTCTAGATGTTTAATCAGAATTATACGTTGAAGCGGAAGTGAACAACGTCACCATCTTTAACGATGTATTCTTTACCTTCAAGGCGCCATTTACCTGCATCTTTCGCACCGCTCTCACCGTTAAATTCGATGAAGTGATCGAATCCAACAACTTCAGCACGGATGAAACCTTTCTCGAAGTCTGTGTGGATCTTACCCGCTGCTTGTGGCGCAGTTGCACCTACAGGGATTGTCCAAGCGCGAACTTCTTTAACGCCAGCTGTGAAGTAAGTTTGAAGAGTCAGTAGTTCGTAACCAGAGCGGATCACTCGGTTAAGACCTGGTTCTTCGATACCCATATCCGCTAGGAACTCTTCGCGATCTTCGTCATCAAGCTCAGAAAGCTCAGATTCGATTGCTGCACAAACAGCAACAACAACGTTGTTTTCGTTTTCTGCGTATTCGCGAACAGCGTCTAGGTATGGGTTATTTTCAAAACCATCTTCTGCAACGTTTGCGATGTACATTGTTGGCTTAAGTGTTAGGAAGTTTAGGTAGCCGATTGCTGCCGCTTCTTCTTTGCCAAGTTCAACAGTACGCGCCATACCACCTTCAGTTAGAACTGGAAGTAGCTTTTCTAGTACAGTGATTTCGAATTTAGCGTCTTTGTCGCCGCCTTTTGCTTTCTTCGCGTTACGTTGAATTGCACGTTCACAGCTGTCTAAGTCAGCCAGTGCAAGTTCAAGGTTGATCACTTCGATATCTTCGATTGGAGATACTTTGCCAGCAACGTGAACAATGTTTTCATTTTCAAAGCAGCGTACAACGTGACCGATAGCGTCAGTTTCACGGATGTTAGCTAGGAATTTGTTACCAAGACCTTCACCTTTAGATGCGCCAGCAACTAGGCCCGCGATATCTACGAATTCCATTGTCGTTGGAAGGATCTTCTGTGGATTAACAATTTTTGCTAATGCATCTAAGCGTAGATCTGGAACCGGAACGATACCTGTGTTTGGTTCGATCGTACAAAATGGAAAGTTTGCTGCTTCGATGCCTGCTTTAGTCAGTGCGTTAAACAGAGTTGACTTACCAACGTTTGGTAGACCAACGATGCCACATTTAAAACCCATGATATAAACCTTATTCTGCTTTGAACGTATGTAAGCGATTTTGTGCTTTTGGTAGGCCATCTTTTAATAAGATGTCTAGGCTGCGAACCGATTCGTCAACGACGGCCTCGATACACTCTTGCTCTTTTTGAGGAGCTTTGCCTAATACATAACCTGCAACTTTATCTTTGTGTCCTGGATGGCCAATGCCTAATCTAAGACGATAGAATTCTTTATTGTTACCCTGCTTGCTGATGATGTCTTTCAGACCATTATGTCCACCATGACCACCACCTTTTTTAAACTTTCCAATACCAGGAGGCAGATCTAACTCATCGTGAGCGACCATGATCTCTTCTGGTTTAATTTGGTAGAACTTTGCTAAGGCTGCAACTGCTTTGCCTGACAAGTTCATAAAAGTCGTTGGGATCAGCAAACGAAGATCTTCACCGTGAACCATGATACGACCCGTTAGGCCAAAGAACTTTGGTTCGTTCTTTAGTGTCACGTTATGTACACGCGCTAATTCTTCAACTACCCAAGCGCCCGCATTGTGGCGAGTTTTGGCGTATTCTGGACCTGGATTAGCCAGTCCAACGAGAAGTTTTATTTGTTGGCTCAAGGTATGGATCTCTCTTGGGATTTCAAAAAGCGCCGTATGATATCACAGTTTATGAAAAAGGTGCGAGCTAGCTGATAGCTGCGCGATTATTCCTGTTTGTGATAACTAACAGTGCAATATTACTCAGACATAAAAAAAGCACTTCATTGAATGAAGTGCTTAATGTTTTTCTCTCGTGTGTTCCTAAAGCAAAGCTATTGGGCTTTGATTAGTTGAACATCGCTGAGATTGATTCTTCGTTGCTGATACGACGAATCGCTTCAGCAAGCATGCGAGAAAGGCTAAGTGTTGTCACTTTACCAGTCGCAGCCATCTCTGGAGATAGAGAGATAGAATCCGTTACGATAACTTGGTCTAGAACAGAGTTCTTGATGTTGTTCGCAGCAGTACCAGAGAAAACAGCGTGAGTTGCGTAAGCGAATACACGCTTAGCACCGCGCTCTTTAAGCGCTTCAGCTGCTTTACATAGTGTGCCACCCGTATCGATCATGTCATCAACGATAACACAGTCACGGCCTTCAACATCACCGATTAGGTTCATTACTTCAGAAACGTTAGCACGTGGACGACGCTTATCAACGATAGCGATGTCAACATCACCTAGCGCTTTAGCCGTTGCACGAGCACGTACAACACCACCAAGGTCTGGAGAAACCACAACTGGGTTTTCTAGGCCACGGTTAGCCATGTCTTCTAGAAGAACTGGAGTGCCGAAGATGTTATCAACAGGTACATCGAAGAAGCCTTGGATTTGCTCTGCGTGTAGGTCGATAGTAAGAACGCGGTCAACGCCAACGTTAGAAAGGAAGTCTGCAACAACTTTTGCAGTAATTGGCACACGAGCAGAACGTACACGACGATCTTGACGGGCATAACCGAAGTAAGGGATTACAGCAGTAATACGGCCAGCAGAAGCACGGCGCATTGCGTCAATCATTACCACCAATTCCATAAGGTTGTCATTGGTTGGTGCACAAGTTGATTGAATCAGGAATACATCGCTACCACGAACGTTTTCATTGATTTGAACAGCGACTTCGCCATCAGAAAAACGGTCTACAGTAGCATCGCCAAGAGAGATGTATAGACGATCAGCAATACGTTGGGCTAGTTCAGGTGTTGCGTTACCAGCAAATAGCTTCATATCAGGCACGGTGGAAACCTCGGGTTGCGTCCAGTTTTAAATAGATTGTGGGTGGGCTGATTGGTATTCAGCCAGAGTTTCTTTTAAAGGAGAAATGTTTCTTCCTTTCGCTACGAAAGCGGAAACTGTGTCAGGCAGTTGTTCTCGCACCAATTCGGCTTCTTTTTTGCTGTTAAATTCAGCAAAAACGCACGAACCTGTGCCAGTCAATCTCGACGGCGCGTATTGTAGCAGCCATGAAAGTTGCTTATCAACCTCTGGGTACAGCATTCGCACAATTTTTTCGCAATCGTTTACGTATTCTTGCTCTAGAAGCGTTGATAGTGCTCGCTTTGGCGTGTTTCGAGTTAATTCTGAATGTGTGAATATGTCTACAGTTGCTATGCTCGCTTGAGGCTTGGCCACAAGATACCATTTTTCATCCGGATTAGCCGGCTGTAGCTGTTCTCCAACCCCTTCAGCAAAGGCGGCGTGGCCTCGAACGAAGACAGGAACGTCAGCACCAAGCTTCAAACCGATCTCGGCGAGCTGATCATCCGACAGGTTGAGTTGCCACAAATAATTCAGAGCGACCAACACGGTTGCTGCATTTGAAGAGCCTCCGCCAATACCGCCACCCATAGGCAGTACTTTCTTGAGTTCAATATCGGCACCGAAAGAGGTTGAGGTATATTGCTGTAGCGCAGTAGCGGCTTTCCAGATCAGGTTGTCTTCAAGTGCGACCCCAGGAATTTCTGGTGTGATTGTTATCGAGCTAGTTTCTGAGTTTGCGGTAACCGTCAGTTCATCACCAAAATCAACAAACTGAAATAAGGTTTGAAGTTCGTGATAGCCATTGTCACGTCGACCTGTGATGTAGAGAAACAAATTCAGTTTAGCCGGAGAAGGCCAATGGGTTGGCGTTGTTATCATTTTTTCAGTGTCCACTTCGAAACTACAATGTTGATTTTGTTATTGTCTTGCTTGAATGACAATCGAGTAGGGAGTGGGATTGTCTCTACCTTAGTGTTGTCTTCATTAGAGTTCTTGTTGTCTTCACCAGATAATAGCTTATTCGGCATCTCTGTATTGCGATAGTTAGCAAAACTCAGTGTCCATAGTTGGTTGCTGACTTGTTTGGTGAGAGATTCAAGCGTGTTGGTGGTGTTCAATTGGTAGCTATCGGCTTGATCTGGAATGCCAAGGAACCATTGTGGTAGATGATCAATAGGGATCTGTAAGCCTGTCAGCTGCTCAACCAAGACTGAAGCGCTCGCATGAGTAAATACTTGATCATCATAGGTCACGACTTTTGCACCTGATGGATCAATGGTTAGGTTCAATGCAGTTTGACCGAGAAAAGTCGTAAGCCTTAATTGACTTTGATTTGGTGAATGCTTCCAAATGAAATTTAGGCTTTGGCGTTGCTCTAGGGAAATGTAAGCGAGCTTGCCTGAGGCTTGATAGTTTTCTATCTGTAAAAGCCGATCTTGATGACTTTGCCATTCAACGCTGGTTGGTTGTTCTGGGATAGACGAGCAACCCACCATAATTATGGCCATAAAAATAAGAGACGTGATTTTGAGAAGTTTGCTCATATTTGCTCACAACTTGTTCAAATTTATCTAAAAAACGCTTCAACTATAGCATTGAATTCACGAAGTCAGGAAAACAAATCCCGCTTGCTCTTTAAATAGAGCCATGCATCAAGTAAAATTCGCCCCTTGTTTCCATTCCCTGATCGAGAACTTCTGATACATGTCTTTGCTTGCCGTAGGTATCAATCACAATACAGCGTCGGTTGAATTGCGAGAAAAAGTCGCTTTTGGTCCAGATAAATTATCTGAGGCACTCAAGCAACTTAACGCAAATGCACACGTAAATGGAAGTGTCATACTTTCTACCTGTAATCGAACTGAAGTGTATTGTGACGTCAAAGGCGTGGCAAAAAACAAGCTCATCGATTGGTTGTCCGTTTTCCATCAAGTGAGCCCTGAAGAGCTAAAACCGAGCATTTATGTCCATGAAGAGCAGGCGGCGATTAAACATTTAATGCGCGTAGCTTGTGGCTTGGACTCTTTGGTATTGGGTGAACCACAGATCTTAGGTCAGGTGAAGCAAGCTTATACAGACTCGCGCGAGAACAAATCTGTTGATGCTTCAATGGAAAAGCTGTTCCAGAAATCATTCTCTGTCGCGAAGCGTGTTCGAACTGAAACGGAGATCGGCGGAAGCGCGGTTTCGGTTGCTTACGCAGCTTGTACGTTAGCCAAACACATCTTTGAGTCGATTGCCGATTCAACCGTGTTATTGGTGGGTGCGGGTGAAACCATTGAGTTGGTGGCTAAGCATCTTTCAGCGAATGGCTGCACCAAGATGATTGTGGCTAACCGAACTCGTGAGCGTGCTTTAGGGCTGGCTGAAGAGTTTGGTGCTGAAGTGATCAGCCTCAATGAGATCCCTGATCATCTGCATCGAGCGGATATCGTGATCAGCTCAACCGCAAGTCCGTTACCTATCATTGGTAAAGGCATGGTTGAAACCGCACTGAAAACAAGAAAACATCAACCTATGTTGCTGGTTGATATTGCGGTTCCGCGTGATGTGGAATCTCAGGTTGGTGAATTGAATGACGCCTACCTTTATTCAGTGGATGATCTGCAGTCGATTGTTGATGGCAACATTGAACAACGCAAAGTAGAAGCGATTCAAGCGGAAGCAATCGTTAGCGAAGAAAGTGCAGCATTCATGAGTTGGATGCGTTCACTGCAAGCTGTAGACAGTATTCGTGACTACCGTAAATCGGCCAACGAAATCCGAGAAGAATTATTAAGTAAGAGTTTACAATCACTTGCCGCTGGCGGTGACCCTGAGAAAGTCTTACTTGAGCTAAGTAACAAGCTCACAAACAAATTGATCCATGCTCCAACGCGCGCACTTCAAAGTGCAGCTGAGCAAGGAGAACCTGCAAAATTAATGGTCATTAGACAGAGTTTGGGCTTAGAAAACCCTCAATAATATTAGACCTCCAACAGAATAAGACATTATGAAAGCCTCGATTCTAGTAAAGCTTGAAACACTTGTTGAACGCTATGAAGAAGTTCAACATCTACTTGGTGATCCAGATGTAATCGGGAATCAAGACAAATTCCGTGCACTTTCTAAAGAGTACTCTCAACTAGAAGAAGTGACGGCTTGCTTCCAGTCATACCAGCAAGCTCAAGAAGATTTAGAAGCTGCTGAAGAGATGGCAAACGAAGATGACGCTGAAATGCGTGAAATGGCTCAAGACGAAATCAAAGACGCAAAAGCGGCGATTGAACGTTTGACTGATGAGCTGCAGATTCTTCTGATTCCAAAAGATCCAAACGATGAGCGTAACTGTTTCCTTGAAATCCGTGCAGGTGCGGGTGGTGATGAAGCGGGTATCTTCGCGGGCAACCTGTTCCGTATGTACTCTAAGTTTGCTGAGAAGAAAGGTTGGCGCGTTGAAATCATGAGCAGCAATGCTTCTGAACAAGGCGGCTACAAAGAGATGATCGCTAAGGTTAGTGGCGACGCTGTTTACGGCACCATGAAGTTTGAGTCAGGCGGTCACCGTGTACAACGTGTACCTGAAACCGAATCTCAAGGCCGAGTTCACACGTCAGCATGTACGGTTGCGGTTATGCCGGAAATCCCAGAAGCAGATCTTCCAGAAATCAAAGCAGGCGACCTTAAAATTGATACTTTCCGTGCATCAGGCGCGGGTGGTCAGCACGTTAACACCACGGATTCAGCAATCCGTATTACTCACTTACCAACGGGTACAGTAGTAGAGTGTCAGGACGAGCGTTCTCAGCATAAAAACAAAGCGAAAGCGATGGCTGTTCTTGCTGCTCGTATTGTTCAAGCAGAAGAAGAGCGCCGCGCGGCAGCGGTTTCTGATACACGTCGTAACCTACTAGGTTCGGGTGACCGTAGTGACCGTATTCGTACGTATAACTACCCACAAGGTCGTGTTTCGGATCACCGTATCAACCTTACTATCTACCGTCTTAACGAAGTACTTGAAGGTGACATGCAAAGCTTGCTTGATCCTGTACTTCAAGAGCACCAAGCCGATCAGCTTGCTGCACTTGCAGAGAACAACTAACCAGTATGCAGTCAGCATATACGGTTGAAAGTGCTTTAAAAGCAGCAATCGTAAAGCTTCAAGAGGGTGATAACACATCACCCTCTATTGATGCCGCGGTACTGCTTTGTCACGCCTTAGATAAACCAAGATCTTACCTACTGACTTGGCCTGAGAAGCATCTCACCTCAGAGCAAGAGTCTGAATTCAATGCCCTTTTAAAACGTCGCTTAACCGGTGAGCCTGTGGCTTACATAATTGGTGAGCGTGAGTTTTGGTCACTGTCGTTAAAAGTTTCCCCTTCTACATTAATCCCACGCCCAGATACCGAGCGTTTGGTTGAGGTAGCTTTGGATAAAACGTACGGCAAGCAAGGTGCGATTCTAGACTTAGGGACAGGTACCGGTGCTATCGCGTTAGCATTGGCATCAGAGATGCCGAATCGACAGGTAACGGGTATCGATCTTCGCCCTGAAGCACAGCAGCTTGCTACAGAGAATGCACAACGTCTCAACATCACCAACGCTACCTTTTTGCACGGCAGTTGGTTTGAGCCTTTGAGCTCTGAAGACGTTGTGAAATTCTCTCTGATTGTTTCTAACCCGCCATACATTGAGAAGAATGATCCTCATTTATCTCAAGGCGATGTGCGTTTTGAGCCGATCACAGCACTGGTTGCTGAAGAGAAAGGGCTCGCGGATATTCGATACATCTCTGAAAACGCACGTGGCTTTTTGGAAAATGAAGGTTGGTTAGCATTTGAACACGGCTATGACCAAGGTTTGGCAGTTCGTGAGATTATGCAGGCGCTCGGTTATCTCGATGTTGTGACAGAGAAAGATTACGGTGGCAATGACCGAGTGACATTGGGTCGTTACTGTCCATAGTTAGTGATTGTTAATCGTCTTGTGAGCAATGGCTGATGAACTTGCTAAATTAATACCTTTAACTCGACAATACATTTAACTCGGTAATGCATTTAACGCAGAAATACAGAGATTTCATGCAGAACTACAGAGCATTAACGGGTATTGTGAGGCTCGTGTTAACGAAAGCACATATAAAAATATAAAGGAATACCATGTACGAAGGTCTAAAACATTTTCACCTATTAACGATTGCTATAAGTGCGCTACTTCTCTCGATTCGTTTCGCTCTTATGATGGCTAACTCACCTAAGCTTAAGCATCCTTTCTTGCAGCGTTTCCCTCATATCAATGACTCGTTGCTATTGCTATCGGGTATTGGATTGATTTTCATCACTGGCTTTATTCCATTTACACCAGCAGCACCATGGTTAACCGAAAAACTAACTTGTGTTATGGCTTACATCGCATTAGGTTTCTTTGCGCTTAAGCTAGGTAAAAACAAGCTACTGAGAGTATTCTCTTTCTTTGGTGCGCTTGGCTGGTTAGCGATGGCAGGCAAAATCGCAATGACCAAGACACCAACATTTTTCGGTTAATTATCTCCTTATTTCGGTTAACTACTCTATGTACGAATTTTTTGATGAAGACTTTGACCAGCTAGAGTTAGCTGAAGGTGCATTGATCTTAAATAAAGCGATTAACCCAGAAACTCAAGACAGTTGGGCAGAGCAAGAGCTGGCGAGATTGTTAAAAGACGCCGAGTTTGCTTTGGTTAATGAAACCGATGAACAGCAGAAGTTTGAATCTTTTATTCGACTATTCTTTTATGAATGGGGCTTTGCTGGCGATAAAGACGCGTATTTCTCTTCGGAAAACGCGTTCATCGATAAAGTGCTTGAGAGAAAGAAAGGCATTCCAGTGAGTCTGGGGGCGATCTTTCTTTTTCTAGGTCGCAAGCTAGGCTTTCCTGTAGAGGGCGTCTCTTTCCCTACTCAATTCTTACTTAAAGTAAGTTGGTACGGGCAAGCTGCGGTCTACATTAACCCTTATAACGGTGAGTATGTTGGCGAACAAACGCTGCGAGCATGGTTAATTGGACATGACGGCCCATTAGCTAAGGTGAAACCTGAGCACTTGGAAGTTGCCGACCACCCAACAATTATTGGTAAGTGGTTAGCCCTGCTCAAGAGTGCACTGCTGCGAGAAGAGCGTTATACGCTTGCATTGAAGTGTACTGACCTTGCTTTGACGTTTGTACCTGATGACCCGTATGAAATCCGCGACCGTGGCTTTATCTATCAACAACTGGATTGCCACCAAGTAGCAGCGACGGATTACCAATATTTTATCGACCAATGCCCAGATGACCCTGCATCTGAGTTACTGAAATCTCAAGTGAACGTCATGAACGAAAAGACAGTGGTCGTTCACTAATTAATAATTATTTAGAGAGAATATGATGGAACAGAAAACAGTTCACATTGGCGACATGCCAATTGCTAACGACAAGCCATTTACGCTATTTGCAGGCATGAACGTTCTTGAATCTCGCGATTTAGCAATGCAGATCTGTGAGCACTATGTGAAAGTAACAGAGAAGCTGGGTATCCCTTATGTATTTAAGGCGTCTTTCGATAAAGCGAACCGCAGCTCTGTTCATTCGTACCGTGGTCCAGGAATGGAAGAAGGTCTTAAAATCTTCCAAGAGCTGAAAGATACTTTCGGCGTGAAGATCATTACTGATATCCACACAGAAGCTCAAGCTCAGCCTGTTGCGGATGTGGTTGATGTAATCCAACTACCTGCATTCCTAGCTCGTCAAACTGACCTTGTTGAAGCAATGGCTAAGACTGGCGCAGTAATCAACGTGAAAAAGCCTCAGTTCATGAGCCCGAACCAAGTTGGCAACATCGTTGATAAGTTCGCTGAGTGCGGTAACGACAACATCATCCTTTGTGAGCGTGGCGCTTGCATGGGTTACGATAACCTTGTTGTGGATATGCTTGGCTTTGGCGTAATGAAGAAGTCTTCAAACGGTAGCCCAATCATCTTCGACGTGACGCACTCTCTACAAATGCGTGACCCATCAGGTGCTGCATCTGGCGGTCGCCGTGAGCAAACGGTTGAACTTGCTAAAGCTGGCCTGGCGACAGGTATTGCGGGTCTGTTCATTGAAGCCCACCCGAATCCAGACCAAGCTCGTTGTGATGGCCCATCTGCGCTACCTCTAGACAAACTAGAGCCGTTCTTGAAGCAGATGAAAGCACTTGATGACCTTATCAAAGGCTTTGAGCACATCGATATTAAATAATCGAACTGCATATAATTAACAGCCGGCGCAAACGCCGGCTTTTTTGTACCTATCGGTCAGCGAGTTGCGGTTAAGTTGATACTTTCAAACCAGCCAGTCCATCGATTGCTATGTTATAACGTATCAATTAAGACTTTGATAAATAGAATAAATTTAACGAAGGTCACTTTTCGGGGATGTTGAATTGAGCCAATCACAAATAATCTAAAAAATTATGAAAACGTTTGCCTGTGATCACTTATTTGCTCAAATGCAACTTTGCCGCTTTGTTACACACTCGATAGGAGATTAAGGTGATCTATCCTACATAAATATGAAATCACTCTGTTAGGTTTACCGTCTTAATTTAAACTACTTCATGTTTTACTAAATTCTAACGATGTTTCCTTAGCGGACATTTGTTGAGTTTGAGTGATAAAAAAGCAGTGGATTCCCCTAAAAAGTTCAAAGGTATGACAATGAAGCAACGCCTTATTCTAAAGACAGCACTAAGTGCTGCAATTCTAGCTACTCTAGCTGGGTGTGCGTCTCAATCAGCTCATGATTGGAACCAAGACGAAACTTACAAGCTAACGATTCTTCACACAAACGATAACCATGGTCGTTTCTGGCAGAATAAATACGGCGAATACGGCATGTCTGCGCGTAAAACGCTAGTTGACCAACTTCGTTCAGAAGTTGAAGCAGAAGGCGGTAGCGTGTTGCTTCTATCTGGCGGTGACATCAACACGGGTGTTCCAGAGTCAGACCTTCAGGACGCAGAACCTGATTTTAAAGGTATGAACAAAATTGGTTACGATGCAATGGCATTGGGTAACCACGAGTTTGATAACTCTTTAGATGTACTAGATAAGCAGATCGATTGGGCTAATTTCCCGATGCTATCTGCGAACATCTACGATAAAGCGACAGGCGAACGTAAGTTCCAAGCTTACGAGATGTTCGAAAAGCAAGGCATCAAGATTGCGGTTATTGGTTTAACAACGGAAGATACTCAAAAGATTGGTAACCCTGAATTTATCGCAGGCATCGACTTCCGTGATCCAAAAGAAGAAGCGAAGAAGCTAATCGCTGAACTTAAAGAAACAGAAAAACCAGATCTAATCTTTGCTGTGACTCATATGGGTCACTACGAAAATGGCCAACGTGGTGTTAACGCACCGGGTGATGTCGCACTTGCTCGTTACCTAAATGAAGGCGATCTAGACATGATCGTTGGTGGTCACTCTCAAGAGCCTGTATGTATGGAAGGTCCTAACGTTGCGAAGAAAAACTTCAAGCCGGGTGATGAGTGTAAGCCTGACGTACAGAACGGTACCTACATCGTTCAAGCTCACGAGTGGGGCAAGTACGTAGGTCGTGCTGATTACGAATTCCGTAATGGCGAGCTAGAGATGGTGAGCTACGATCTGATTCCAGTTAACCTTAAGAAGAAAGTTAAGATTGACGGTAAGAAGCAACGTGTTCTTATTCAAGATGAAATCGCACAAGACCCAGAGCTACTTGAATTCCTACGTCCTTTCCAAGAGCAAGGCCAGGCACAGCTAGAAGTTCAAATCGCAGAGACAAATGGCAAGCTTGAAGGCGATCGTAACGTCGTTCGCTTCCAACAAACCAACCTAGGTCGTTTGATTGCGACTTCTCACATGGAGCGTGCAAAAGCAGACTTCGCTGTGATGAACTCTGGTGGCGTTCGTGACTCAATTGAAGCCGGTAATGTTACTTACAAAGACGTGCTAACGGTACAACCTTTTGCGAACATCCTGACTTACACAGACATGACGGGTAAAGAAGTTCTAGATTACCTAAATGTAGTGGCGACTAAACCAATCGACTCTGGTGCTTACGCTCAATTTGCAGGTATCTCTATGACAGTAGCGAACGGTGAAGTATCGAATGTCTTCATCGGTGGCAAACAGCTTCGTCTAGACGAAACATACCGTTTCACAGTACCAAGCTTTAACGCTGCGGGTGGTGACGGTTACCCTAAACTGTCTGACCACCCAGGTTACGTAAATACTGGTTTTGTTGATGCTGAAGTACTGAAAGAGTACCTAGAAGCAAACAGCCCGGTTGACGTGAACAAGTACGCGCCTTCAGGCCAAATGGTATACAAGTAATTGAATCCAAGCAATTGTATCAATAGGTGCTAAATTAGATTGACTCTAGGACCATGATAAATTTAACTAAAGCGACGCCTCGGCGTCGCTTTTTGTTTATCTATCGTTTGGATTTGTTATGACCCCTGCAATCAATCTTGCCAAGAAAAAGAAAATCGCTCATAGCGTGCATCAGTACCATCATGATGCCAATAATACGAACTATGGTTTAGAAGCCGTTGAAGCGCTTGGTCAAGATCCCAAACGTGTATTCAAAACGCTGTTGTTCTGCTTGAATGGTGTGGCGAAAGATTTGGCGGTTGCCGTTATTCCTGTCGACCAGAAGCTAAATCTAAAGCTGGCAGCAAAAGCGGCGAAAGGCAAAAAAGCAGAGATGGCTGATCCTGAGATTGCTCAGAAAACCACGGGTTATGTTGTTGGTGGAATTAGTCCGCTTGGTCAGAAGAAAGCACTGCCTACTTTTGTTCATTCGAGCGCTACCGATTTTGAAACGATATGTGTGAGTGCAGGAAAGCGCGGGCTAGAAATTGAATTAGCCCCAAAAGACTTAACACTGCTCACTCGCGGCCAGTTTGCTGATCTATGTTTATAGATTGTCGTCGTCATGAATGATAAAACTATCGAATGACAAACAAAAACGCCCGCTAGACTAATCTAGCGGGCGTTTTTATATCGAGTGTCTCGTCTTACTGACTACTTCTTCAGACCTAAAGTACCACCAACACGCTTTGGTGCAGGTTTGTTCGGTCTGTTTGAATCTTGGCTGCGATTTGCCGGTTTACCGCTTCTACGATCATTATTGTCGCGATCAGTGCGATTGCGATCCGAACGGTTTCTATCTGAATTTGAACGCTCTGAACGAGAGTTCGACTTCCAGTTTTCGGTATTACCACCGCTTTCACCGTTCGATGAATTGCGGCCACGCTTTGAGTTAGGCGCATGACGGAATTCATCCGCATTGTTACCGCGGTAAGTGCGAGTACGGTTCTCGTTTTGATTACGGCGCGCTGTTGAAGCTTGGTTCTCTTCACGGCTATCAAAAAGTTTCGCGTCAGTCGCTTTACGAATGCGTTGACCTTTCGCGTTCATTTTTGACGCATCTTCCGTACTTACTGAGCTTTCACACATCGCTAAAATTTCAGTGATCTCTTCGTCGCTCAGGTAGCGCCATTTGCCGTTAGGAATACCGTCTAGTGAGATATTCATAATACGAACACGACGTAGTTTAAATACTTCATAACCGAGCGCTTCACACATGCGGCGAATTTGGCGGTTAAGGCCTTGCGTTAATGTGATTCGGAATGAGAACTTAGTCTCTTTCTCTACTTTACATGGCAAGGTAACAGTATCGAGAATATGAACGCCAGCGCCCATTTGCTTCAAGAATTCCGTCGTAATCGGCTTATCTACACGCACCACGTATTCTTTCTCGTGGTTGTTACCTGCACGTAGGATTTTGTTTACGATGTCGCCGTCATTGGTTAGGAAGATAAGGCCATCAGAAGGCTTATCTAGACGACCAATCGGGAAAATACGTTTGTGGTGGCCGATAAAGTCGACGATGTTGCCAGGAATATCACGCTCAGTCGTACAGGTGATACCTGTTGGTTTATTAAGAGCAATATAAATCGGCTTCTCTTTTGAGCGAACAGGCTTATTGTCGATCTCAACATCATCACCTGGTAAGACTTTAGTACCCATTTCAGGGATCTTACCGTTAATAGTAACTCGGCCTGCATCAATGAGCTTATCGGCTTCGCGGCGTGAGCAAAAACCAGTTTCACTGATGTATTTATTAAGGCGTTTAGCTTGGGATTCTTGTGACATGATATTCTCTTAGCGTTTCACAACGGAAATATAGATAAACAAAAAGCAACCTTTGGATAGTTGCTTTGAGTTGAAATTCGTTAACTGAGGCAATTTTAGCACTTGGTGTGAGTCTAGGCACGAAATATCGATCTTGATGCTAAATCGTTACTAGCCCATTTATCTATCTCAACCTATTAACTGGTGCGCTTTTGATGGCGCTCTCTGTTCTCTAGCTTTTTCTCATTACTCTTTCTGAGCATGACATAGACTGCGCCCGTACCACCATGAAATTGCTGAGCAGAGTGAACACATTGAACGTCGTTGATTTGCGTGAGCCAATTTGCCACGTAACTTTTCATCATTGCTGGTGGATTCGAACGCTCACCCTTACCGTGAACAATGATGACGGTACGAACATCCATTCTTAAACATTGACGCAAAAATGAAAGCACTTCGTTACGTGCGTCTTTCAGTGTTTTTCTATGAAGGTCGAGTTTGGCTTGAATAGGGTATTTGCCTAGGCGCAGCTTTTTGTATACGCCTTCTTGTACACCGTCTTTTTTATAAGCAACGACATCGTCTGGCTTGATCATTGGTGAGTAATCTAATGATAAGTAGTCTTTCTCGTCGTCAGACAGCCACATAGCGGCTTCACGCTTAGCAAGGTGAGATTCGGTGACTCGATGTACTTTCTGGTGTTCAGCGGTGTCATGGTCGATACGTTTAACATCGCCCATCATTTCTTGGAATAGATCTAAGTCGTCATCATGAGACATAGTGTGTATCTCAAGTTGGAGAAGGATAGGGTAAGTATACCTAAGTTGAGGCTGGGTTTAAAAATGAAAAACCGGAGAAGACAATAAGTCTGCTCCGGTGCAAAGCATTTTGACATTTACTTATAAAGTAAAAGAATACTTAAAAGTAAATGATTTAGGCTGAGCGATTCTAGTGAGGAGATTTTTCAGTCATAACTTTGTAGATGAAGAAACCTCCATAAAACATCATGAGACCCAGAGCCCCGAAGATTACTATCATTGAAGATAGTCCCACCGCATTACCAAATAGGAGATCTAGCCAAAAGTCCATGTGTATACCTCAAAGTTATATGACACGGGTTAGTGTATTAACTGGTGTTATCAATTCACTGATCTGGATCAATCCTGTTTCATAAGTTAAATACTTGTTGGTAACTGTGTGTTTTTCGTCACATCAAGCGTGTTGTTGTATGTCTTTTGTTCGAACGATTCGAATTCACAATAAATATGAGAAAAAGCGCTTGCGGATAAATTTAGAATCCGTATTATACGCTCCATCGACAGGCAATCAGCCAGTTAGATATCTCGGTGAATAGCGCAGCTTGGTAGCGCATCTGGTTTGGGACCAGAGGGTCGGGGGTTCGAATCCCTCTTCACCGACCACATTAAGAAAAAGGCTTCTCAGAAATGAGAAGCCTTTTTTGCATTTTAACCCTTTGGTTTCTATTTGGTTTGGGACATGAGGGTGGGGCTGGTGCGCCAGTCCGACGGAAGCCCAGCCGCGTCGAATCCCTGCTTAACCGACCGAGATTTAGAAAGCCTGCTCAATGAGCAGGCTTTCGTCGTTTCAGGGTATAGGAAATAGGGTTTGAACCTAGGTGGGGTTCGCCTGGTGTTCGAAATAAGCTCTTCACCGGCCATATTAAAGAAAGCCGTAGCACTCTTTGTAATAGAAGGGGCTACGGCTTTTTTGCATTTTGGTATGTGCGTAATTCTCTAGAGTGACAAAGGAGTGAGTAGAGAATCTCTTGTTTTTCTAAACACCTTGCTTAGATACAAGGATTGACCCAATAAGCCAGTCCCAAAATTATTTACTTAACATCACACGTGATGTCTTTTATCGGTGTTTCCGAGGTAACAAAACAAACATACGCTTCCGCTGGCTTATTAGGGCCTATTCGAATGTAACCTGCCTTTACTTCATCTTCATCAAACGCCACCGAGTGAGAGCTTCCCGTTTGGTTGCCGTAAAATCTTGCTTCAAAATTACCATTCATTTGGCTTGCGATACGGTTGCGTGTCGTAGACGTCGTGAAAGTAATATTCGCGCATCGCATGGGTGGCTTTTCAGTAATCAAAAACTGTCCGCTTTCTTTATCTAGCACGCCGCCTTTTGTATCAGGCTGAATGTCGATGGCTTGAAACTGTTCGATGGTGCATGTTTCTTTGGCTGAGGCTATTGAGGGCATCAGCATCGTGAGGGCTAAAGGGAAAGCAAAAAGTACTGGTTTCATTAGAACAACGCCATGGGTAAAAAGAGCGAAAGATAATAGCACTGCAATGGTGCTATTAAATGTAAAGATTCTGTTATTAAGGAAATGCTTTTATAACGAAAACAAAATGAGGTTGAGCATCGTTAGCTTTTTTGGCTAGCCTCGAATTGACATTGGGCCGGTTGGCTTTGTGATTGCTGGATGACACTGAAGCCTTTCTTTTCTAATAACTGTATAAGGTTACCTTCTCCAATTAGGTGCAAGGTGCCAACTACTATCAAGTAGTTCCCTTTAGGCTTAAGTTTCCAATCATTGGAGGATAGTTTGTTTGCCCAATCTATGTTGCGATCGGTTAAGAATGCTTTCTCAAGTTCAGGCGACATCTCTGATAGCTCTGAGAAGGCTTCCAGCTTCGCTAAATCACCCGCTTTCCAGCTTTCAATCAGGCAATGAACCACACGATCAGTTTGGTCGAACTCTTCAAGGCTACTGACTAACCACTCTTTACCGTCGTCCTTTTGTTTTGTCATCAGGTCTATTTGGAACTGCAGAGGCTCTAAACTGATCACCGGTACATCTTGGATAGTCGCTTTGTGAGCGAGTGTCGCATCAACGCCGCTGGCGGAGCCATAACCAAGGTTTTTTAACTGCTGCATTTGTATGGAGAGAGAAGTTGCCCAAGGTGGTGAACTAAGCAGTTGCTGCGTCGGCATGCCCAATGATTTTGAGATGTCGGTTAATAATTGCAGCTGTTGTTCATTGAGTACATCGGCAGTTGTGAGTTTGTTGTGGGGATATACAACGCCATCAGACTTTCTAATATCCGTTTCGATAACTAACCCATCACTGTTTTTTAGCGCGTCGGTGATCGCCGAAGGAAGTGGGTACATACTCTCGTCCCCAACGTGCACAGAACCTAAGATAGTGAGTGTCATATCCTCCTTTTTTGCTTGCCAATAAAGGGGTTCTGCGACCGCTTGCCTAGCTGAAAAAGCGAGAACGAATAAAACCATGTACCAGAGTGGACGCAAAGGGAGCTCCTTAAGGAAGTATTAAACTCGTTAAAATCGATTTTGACGGTGCTTTTTAACGGTTTTTTTTGAGAACGATGTCACGTTGTTTGTACGAAAAGTATAACAACCCGAACAAACTCTTAAACCTTTCTCTCTATCAACGACACGATTTTATGAAATCCTTTAAAAAGATTGTGATTCAATTCTCAATTTTTACGTCAAAATAAAACTGACGGAAGTGCCGTTAATTCTAACTTGATGATTTTTATATAATTAATTTTATCGTTGTTTTTGAGATTTGAAGCTGATCACTTTATTCGCTTGATTTAATTCACGGTAAAAAATAAGCCCATATAGTTTAGCTAACTTTCGAAGCGCTCTAATTTGCTTCTTACTCAATTTTTAAATTTATGGGTGAATACGATGTTGAAGAGAAACTTACTATCTGTAGCGGTACTGGCTGGTTTGGCGGGTTGTGCTGTAACACAAGCACCAGAGCAAAAGGTGGTGAATGCACTGGCTGATAACCTTGATGTGCAATACGAAATCTTGACGAACCACGGTGCAAACGAAGGCATGGCTTGTCAGGACTTAGGCGCAGAGTGGGCATCATGTAATAAAGTGAACATGACGTTAACTAACGATGGTGAAGCGATTGATTCAAAAGATTGGACCATCTACTTCCACAGTATTCGCCTTATCTTAGATGTTGATAATGAGCAGTTTAAAATCACTCGCGTAACCGGCGACTTACACAAGCTTGAACCAACAGAAAAGTTCGATGGTTTTGCAGCGGGTGAAGAAGTGATTCTTCCATTAACCAGTGAATACTGGCAACTGTTTGAAACCGACTTTATGCCGGGTGCATTTGTAACGGCACCAAACGCAGAACCTAAGATGATTGCTTCATTGAATACGGAAGATGTCGCGTCGTTCGTAACAGGTTTAGAAGGAAACAACCTAAAGCGTACGCCTGATGACAACAACGTAATGGCGACTGCTGTTACGCGTTTCGAAAAGAATGCGGATCTAGCAACGCAAGACGTATCAACCACTTTACTACCAACGCCAATGTCGGTAGAAGCCGGTGAAGGTTCAGTTAGCATTGCTGGTGGTATTGCCCTACCTAAAGACGCATTCGACGCTGAGCAATTCGCAGCAATTGAAGAACGTGCAGATGTGGTAAACGTAGATGTGAGTGGCGACCTACCTGTGAGTGTCGCTGTTGTTCCTACTCAGTTTACGGGTGATTTAGCGAAATCTGGCGCTTATGAACTAAGCATCTCGGAAGAGGGGATTGCAATTAAAGCGTTTGATAAAACTGGCGCTTTCTACGCAGTTCAGTCTATTTTTGGCCTAATAGACAGTCAGAACGCTGAATCATTACCACAACTGTCGATCCAAGATGCTCCACGCTTTGACTACCGTGGTGTGATGGTGGATGTTGCTCGAAACTTCCACTCAAAAGATGCCATCCTAGCCACGCTAGATCAAATGGCAGCCTACAAGATGAATAAACTGCACCTTCACTTAACGGATGATGAAGGTTGGCGTTTAGAAATCCCAGGTTTACCAGAGCTAACGGATGTAGGGTCTAATCGTTGTTTCGATTTGGAAGAGCAAAGCTGTTTACTGCCTCAGCTAGGTTCAGGTCCAACAACAGACAACTTCGGCTCTGGTTTCTTTAGTAAAGCGGATTACGTCGAGATCTTAAGCTACGCAAAAGCGCGCAGCATCGAAGTTATCCCAGAGATTGATATGCCAGCACACGCTCGTTCTGCTGTGGTATCAATGGAAGCACGTTACACTCGCCTAATGGCGGAAGGTAAAGAAGCGGAAGCGAACGAATACCGTTTGATGGATCCACAAGATACATCGAACGTGACTACTGTTCAGTTCTACGATAAGCAAAGCTTCATTAACCCATGTATGGAATCGTCGACTCACTTTGTTGATAAAGTGATCTCTGAAGTGGCAGCAATGCACCAAGAAGCGGGTGTTCCGCTAACGACTTGGCACTTTGGTGGCGATGAAGCGAAAAACATTAAGTTAGGCGCTGGCTTACAAGATATTAATGCAGAAGACAAAGTGGCATGGAAGGGTAACATTGATTTATCTAAGCAAGATAAGCCGTTCCAACAGTCTCCACAATGTCAGAAACTAATTGCGGACGGTACAGTAAGCGATTTCGGTCATCTGCCAAGCCACTTTGCAGAAGAGGTGTCTAAGATTGTTGCTGAGAAGGGCATTCCACACTTCCAAGCGTGGCAAGATGGCCTGAAATACAGCGAAGGTGAAGAAGCATTTGCAACAGAAAGTACGCGCGTTAACTTCTGGGATGTTCTTTACTGGGGCGGCACTTCATCAGTTTACGACTGGTCAGCGAAAGGTTATGACGTAATTGTTTCTAACCCAGATTACGTATACATGGATATGCCATACGAAGTAGATGCCGCAGAGCGTGGTTACTACTGGGCAACGCGTGCAACCGATACTCGTAAGATGTTTGGCTTTGCTCCAGAGAACATGCCGCAAAACGCAGAAACGTCATTAGACCGTGACGGCAATGGTTTCAGTGGTAAAGGTGAGATTGAAGCGAAACCTTTCTACGGTTTGTCAGCGCAGCTTTGGTCTGAAACAGTACGTACCGACGAGCAGTATGAATACATGGTATTCCCGCGCGTTCTTGCCGCAGCTGAGCGTGCATGGCACCGAGCGGATTGGGAAAACGACTACAAAGTGGGCGTTGAGTACTCTCAAGATACTGACTTAGTAAATAAGGAGGCTCTAAACAGTGACTTTAATCGTTTCGCGAATATTGTAGGCCAACGTGAGCTGGCTAAGCTTGAAAAAGCGGGTATTGATTACCGACTGCCAGTTCCGGGTGCAAAAGTGGTTGATGGCAAGCTTGCAATGAACGTTCAATTCCCAGGCGTAGAGCTTCAATACTCAGCTGATGGTGAAAACTGGCTAACGTATGATGAGCAACAACGTCCATCGGTTTCTGGTGAAACTTACATCCGCTCTATCTCTGAAAGTGGCGAGAAAGTAAGTCGAGTGACTTCGGTAAAATAATCGATAAGCAACATTAATAGAAAAGCTCCCTAGCTATTGTCTTATTCAGATAAAAGTGGGAGCTTTTTTTTCGTCCAAACTAAGTTAGGCACTTCTCTTAAGCTGAAACATATAGAAATACTCTTTGTTTATATCGTCAACAATGCACATAAGGTGAGTTCCATCGCAAAAGTGACGCGCTTCTCATTATTCTCTTCAAAAAATAAGTCCCCCATAAAAAACTCTAAATCAAGTGTGATTGAACTAACTCATTCTAATTTCGTAGCGTGAAATAATGTGATCTGGATCTGTAGGTTTTTTCGTCTTGAGTTTTTTATCAATTTTTATGTTTTTAACTATATGATTTTAATGTATTAAATAACTTGTTCTTTTTTGATAGTGAGAGAGATCACTCTGCCCATTCTTTTATTTTTAAACGCGAATTAATTCGAGCAACATAGATTTCATGCCAGGGAGGCTACCAACTACTCAAGCGGTGAAGGTGAATGATGTACCGAAGATGTGCCGCTGAAAAAATTAAACTAAGGCAGTTTACTATGAAAAAAATTATCGCTCTAAGTGCTCTTTCTCTTGCTTTCGCTTCTAGTGCTTTTGCTGGTTCTTCTTACGTAACGGGTAACATCCAAATTCATGACGATGGCCGTATCCACGGTTCTGATATGACTTCTACGCTAGAAGCTGGTCACACGTTTGACAACTCTCTAGGCGGTTTCACGGTTTATTCTGAGTTTGATGGTATCCAATTGGGTGAGCTTGAAGGCCTGACTTCAGCTGAAACTGGTGGTGCGCCTACTACAGGTAACAACACTCCGGGTATCACTGTAGGTGGTGAGCAATCTTTCAACATCACTGACAAACTATGGGTTGCTGCGGGTTACCAACACCTATTCTCTGCAGGCGAAAGCATTCAATTCCGTCCACTAGTTAAGATCGGTTACAACTTCGACAACGGCATCTCTATTAGTAACCGTACTCGTGCACACATCGATGATACTTCAGCTAATGCTGACACAGACTACCGCATGGATAACCGCATTGCTTACACAGTGAATGCTGATTTAGCGCTTAGCTACAACAACGTTTACATGATTGACGCTGAAGCGATGGACCACGAGTTACGTGCAACATGGACTCGTCAAGGTGTTCAACCTTACTTTGAGTTCCGTAGCCAAGCTAACGGTGTAGATTTCGCAAACGGTGCTTCTAAGCAGAACAACGCATTCGTATTCGGTGCTTCTTACGGCTTCTAAGCTGATTCGCTTGGTTGCTTAGTCGCTTAGATTATTAGCCAAGTGGACTTCTTTGTTAAATAGCTTTGTTGTTGAATAACTTCTTAGTTAATTAGCGAAGGGAACATAGCGGTACTAACAGCCCGGTTGGTGCCGCGACAAGATTTGCTTTACTGTCCAAAAGCAAAGAGCCTAGCAAGTAAACCACAGTCTTGGGTTTACTGAATGCTAGGCTCTATTTTTATGACTTCTTTTTTATAGTTGTGTGTTGGTCTGTTTAGGTTCTATTTCCCGTTGTAGTGACGGTATTCAAACACCTGACCTTTTTCATTAAACGCATACACAGAATACTCGTCTTTCTTATCGCCATACTCCATGCCTGGCGAACCCATTGGCATACCCGGAACCGCTAAACCAATCGCATTACGTGGTGGGTTTTCTAGAAAGGCTTTAATGTCATCTGCTGGAATGTGCCCTTCAAATACGTAACCGTCGATCTCTGCAGTGTGGCAAGAGGCTAACTCCTGTGTTACCCCTAGTTTCTGCTTGATTGGGTTCATATCATCGTGGAGCTTCTCAGTAACATCGAACCCAGCATCTCGCATATGTTCTGTCCATTCTGTGCAGCAGCCGCAGTATGGAGATTTGTGGTTTAGAACATCAGTAGCTAAAGCTTGTCCTGAGATTGCAGCGAGTGCAGTAAGAGTCATAACTTTACGAATCATGGTTAACCTCATGAATATGGTTTTTGTTGATATTAGAATGAGTGGGTTTGAACAGTCTTAATCTGTTGGCATTGCTGACTACGGTGATTGATGACATCGCCATCGCAGCGCCTGCAACGACAGGGCTAAGTAAAAATCCAAAGAATGGGTAGAGCACACCAGCCGCAATTGGAATACCAAGTGAATTATAGATAAAGGCACCAAACAGGTTTTGCTTCATGTTTCTCACGGTCGCTTGGGAAAGCTCAATCGCGTTACTGACAGATAATGGCGACGAGTTGAGTAGTGTCATTTGCGCACTTTCAATCGCCACATCGCTGCCGCTACCCATTGCTATGCCTATATCTGCTTGAGCAAGTGCAGGCGCGTCGTTAATACCATCTCCGACCATAGCTACACTCTTATATTGCTGTTGAAGCTGAACAATATGTTGAGCTTTCTGCTCTGGAAGCACTTCCGAGATAACCTCGTCGATACCGACGCTTTTACCTATTGCTTGAGCCACAGAGTCGTTGTCGCCCGTTAATAGCACAGTGTGAATTCCGGCGGATTTTAGTTGAGCTATCGCCTGTTTGCTATCCATTTTTAACGCGTCTGAAATGCCCAATATGCCTTCCAGTTTTTGGTCAATTACAATGAAAATAGGCGTCCACGCTTGCGAGCGGCAAAGCACGATGAAATTCGCGCCAATCTCTGTATTGATACCTAACTGGGTGAGGTACTTAAGCGAGCCAACTTGCACGTTCTTGCCGTTAATTGTAGCTTGAACCCCAAGCCCGCGTTGGTTTTCAAATTCGCTGTGTGGGAGTACTGAAACTTCCAAGCTCTCTGCATATTGGCAAACGGCTTTGGCAAGTGGGTGCTCAGATCCTACTTCTACTGAATAAGCATAAGCCAGTAACTCTTGCTCCGTTAGATTAGCGTAAAAGGCCTGTTGAACGGTTGGTTTGCCTTGGGTCAATGTCCCTGTTTTGTCAAACACAACAGCATCGATTTTGCTGGCAGACTGCAATACATCCGCATCTTTAATAAGAACGCCAAACTCAGCCGCTTTGCCTACGCCAACAGTAATCGAAAGCGGTGTGGCTAGGCCTAATGCACATGGACAAGCGATGATCAGCACTGTGGTTGATACCACTAACATGTAACTGGCGCTTGGTTGTGGGCCTACAAAAAACCAAATTAGGGCGGCGACCGCTGCGATTGCGACCACAACCGGAACAAAAACGGCTGAGATAGAGTCGGCAAGCTTGGCGATTGCTGGTTTACTGCTTTGCGCTTGGCGAACCATTTGAATGATTCTAGCCAGCATGGTGCTTGATCCAATCCCAGTCGCTTCAATAATTAAACTACCATCACCATTAATGGTGCCCGCAGAAACGCCATCATTAGTTGATTTAACGTTGGGAAGTGGTTCACCGGTCAGCATCGACTCATCGATATAAGATTCACCTGAGACTACGACACCATCAACCGGCACTTTTTCTCCGGGTTTTACTCGTACCTGCATGCCTACCTGAATGGCTTCTACTGCGATGGTTTGTTCTTTGCCATCGACAATAACCACCGCTTTTTGAGGCTGTAAATTAATCAGTGCTTGCAGCGATTTTGTAGTACGTGCTTTGGCTTTGGCTTCAATGTAGTGACCCAAAGAGATAAGGCCGACAATCATTGCACTGGCTTCAAAGTAGACATGGCGCGATGGTTCTGGGAACCATGATGGAATCAGCACAACCAGCATTGAATAGAACCATGCTGCGCCTGTACCTAGAGCGACTAAGGTATCCATAGTCGCGCGCTTATGCATAAGCGACTGCCAAGCATTCGTGAAGAAGCTACGACCTGAGGTAGCAAGCAGTATCAAACAAACGACACCAACCAAGCCCCAAGCCAGTTGATCGTTAAATGTGGCAATGGTCATGCTGCCACCGAACACGCCCCATGCCATCAGCGGAGCACCGATCACCAGCGCACTTACTGAGTTTCTAAGGAAGGCTTGTTGAGTACGAAGTTGTTGTTCTTGTTGTTTTTGCTGTTGAGTCGCTGCATCGTCGACAAACTCAGCGCCATAACCAGCAGCTTTCACCGATTCTATTAGAGCGTTTTCAATGATGTCTCTTGTTTGAGAGGTGAAAACCAAGGCTGTCTGTTCAGCGAGGTTGATCTGCGCTTGGTCGACAAACTCATTCTTTTTCAGTGCTTTTTCGACTGAAGAAACACAACTCGCACACGTCATTCCATCAAGAACAAGGTGATAGGTATATTGGCTAGCTGTGGTTTTGTCTTCAGCATCTTCAATCTTTTTATCTGCTTGTTCGTTTTCTGAATCTGAACTAGATAAAAGGTTATTGGCTTCAGAGTAGGGAGCTGCGTGATAACCCACACTTTCGACCAGCTCAATAAGCTCTGATTCTTCAAGCAGAGTAACCAACGACAATTCATCTTTGGTGACTTCTAGATTTGAGGCTTGCTCGGTTTGTTGAAGCGCTTGAGTCAGTTTGTTCACGCACTTACCACAGCTGAGCCCTGATAATGAAAGATGCAGCGAATTACCCATGGAATAACCAAGAATTGCTAACTGTTCGTTGAGTTCAACATAACTAAAAGGCGTCGAAATATCGATGTACGTCGGCGATATGTCATTGATCGTCGTATTGTCGAGATCATCAAACAGTGTGCGAACTTTCTTCGCACACCCCATGCAATTTAGGCCGTTGAGCGCAGTTGTGTAATGGTTCATATCGATACTCCAATTCTCATCTAGCCCTAACATAAACCTTCCCGTAAGGGTAAGGTCAAACATAAATTAAAGAATTTAATATTTGTTGAAATATAGAGTGATGGAATGGATGAGGTTTATCGCGAGCGTGACGAGAATTTTCCTTTTTAGAGCGTATGACATGTACTTGAGCTATTGGTTTTCTCCTTCTACGATAGCTTTCGTACAAGATCAGCACATTAATCATTCACTACTGATTGTAGATTTAAGTGGTGGTGATAAAATAGCGCCCAAAATTTAGTGATATTTGTCTGTTACAGGCTTTGTAATGGCGAGCACTAAAAGAATCACCTACATAATCAAGGTATTTAAATGACGGTTAAAACTCGTTTTGCTCCTAGCCCAACTGGCTATCTTCACGTTGGTGGTGCACGTACTGCACTTTACTCTTGGCTATTCGCTAAGAACCAAGGTGGTGAATTCGTTCTACGTATCGAAGACACGGACCTTGAGCGTAACTCTCAAGAAGCGGTTGATGCAATTCTAGAAGGCATGCAATGGATGGGTATGGAATGGGATGAAGGTCCTTACTACCAATCTAAGCGTTTTGACCGTTACAACGAAATGGTTGATAAGCTACTTGCTGAAGACAAAGCATTCAAATGCTACGCGTCTAAAGAACTGCTTGATGAAATTCGTGCAGAGCAAGAAGAAAACAAAGAAATGGCTCGTTACGATGCTAACCACCCTAAAATTGTTGCAGCAAACGAAGCAGCAAAAGAAGGTGATGCATGCGTTATCCGTTTCCGTAACCCTAAAGAAGGCAGCGTAGTATTTGATGACCAAATCCGTGGTCGCATTGAAATCGCGAACAGCCAACTTGATGACCTAATCATTCGTCGTACAGACGGCGCTCCAACATACAACTTCGTAGTTGTAGTGGATGACTGGGATATGGGTATTACACACGTTGTTCGTGGTGAAGATCACATCAACAACACACCTCGTCAAATCAACATCTATGAAGCACTAGGCGCGCCAGTTCCAACTTTCGCTCACTGTGCAATGATTCTTGGTGATGACGGTGCGAAACTTTCTAAGCGTCACGGTGCTGTTTCTGTAATGCAATACCGCGACGAAGGTTACCTACCAAATGCACTAAACAACTACCTAGTTCGTTTAGGCTGGTCTCACGGTGACCAAGAGATCTTCTCTCAAGAAGAGATGATTGAATTCTTCAGCCTGAACGCTATCAGCAAGTCTGCTTCTGCATTCAACACTGATAAGCTACTTTGGTTGAACAACCACTACATCAAGACTTCTGAGCCTGAGTACGTAGCTAAATACCTGCAATGGCACCTAGACGCACAGAAGATCGATACAACAAATGGCCCAGCTATCACTGAAGTGATCAAGCTAGTTGGCGAGCGTTGTAACACGCTTATCGAACTTGCTGAGCAATCTCGCTACTTCTACGAAGATTTCTCTGAGTTTGAAGCTGGCGCAGCGAAGAAGCACCTACGTGGTGTTGCTAAAGGCCCACTAGAGCTTGCTCTTGCTAAGGTTGAAGCGCTTGAAGATTTCACTACTGCAAACATCAAAGATGGTGTGATTGCAGCAGTATGTGAAGAGCTAGAGATCGGCATGGGTAAAATCGGTATGCCACTTCGCGTAGCAGTAACAGGCGGCGGTCAGTCTCCTTCTGTTGACGCAGTGATGGAGCTTGTTGGTAAAGAGCGCGTAATCGCTCGCATCAAGATGGCTCTTGAGTTCATCGCTGAGCGTGAAGCTAACGCTTAATTGAGCGATTGCTAGAATCAAAAAAAGGGTCAGTAACTTGGTTACTGACCCTTTTTATTTGTCTCGATCTTTAGTCTCTGAACGATTTCGTTAGAGCTTGTCGTCGGTAATCATTTGAGTCGCTTGCGCGGCTGTTTTCTTATCGAACAAGATATCCATCATCGCTTTGATGCGTTCCATATCGTCACCAAACTTAGAAAAGTTTCCGCTGTTTGGCGCTTTGAATTCGACATTGCCTACGCGCTGTTGATCTTGATAAGCCGAGATCTTTGCGTCAGCCACAAATGTTCTGAAATCCCAACTCCAACGAGAGACATAATCAAGCGTGATGTCCTCTGGATTATGTTCTGAACCGTCTGCCACGACCTTACATTTAACCTGATTATTCAGGCACCAGTCGAGCATGGAATCGAGAAAAACCGCACGAGTTTTCTCGTCTTCAACAATCGTTACATGTTCGATTGTATTTGCTTCTGGTAGTGCGTTTCCTGAATATTTCGGAGCACTACAACCTGCGAGTAAAACGACAACAGCAGCAACTAACCAGTTTTTCATTATCTATCCTAGATTTTTTTGAAGATGATTGAGGTGTTGATTCCGCCAAAAGCGAAGTTGTTGCTCATCAGATATTCAACGTCCAATTCGCGACCTGAACCTGTGATGTAATCGAGCTTGCCGCACTGTTCGTCGATATTCTCAAGATTCAATGTTGGGCTGAACCAACCTGAATGCATCATCTCTAGGCTTAACCAAGCTTCAATCGCACCACACGCGCCAAGCGTATGACCAAAGTAGCTTTTCAACGAGCTGATTGGCACTTCACCAAAAATGTTCGCGGTCGCATTACTTTCCGCAATATCGCCTTTTTCAGTCGCCGTTCCGTGTGCAGAAACATAGCCAATCTTTTCAGCCGGAAGTTGTGCGTCTTTCAAAGCTTTTTCCATACAAATTTGCATGGTTTCCATCTGAGGTTGGGTCACATGAGCGGCATCGCAGTTGCTGGCAAAGCCGATGATCTCAGCGTAGATCTTTGCGCCACGAGCCACAGCATGTTCATACTCTTCAAGAACAAGCGTGCCAGCGCCTTCACCGATAACAAGGCCATCGCGCCCACTGTCGTAAGGGCTAGGAGATTTTTTTGGTGTGTCGTTTTTTAAACTGGTAGCAAAAAGGGTATCGAAAACGGCAGACTCAGTTGGGCATAGCTCTTCACCACCACCGGCAACCATCACGGTTTGGTAGCCGTGCTTAATCGCTTCATAGGCATAACCAATCGCTTGGCTTCCTGAAGTACACGCACTGCTGGTGGGAATCACGCGGCCGCGCAGACCGAAGAATAGCCCCACATTGACCGCAGCGGTGTGTGGCATCATTTGAACATAGGTGGTTGCTGTGATTGCTCGTGTCGATTTCTCGTTAAGCATCACGCCAAACGCACCAACGGCATCAGTACTGCCGGTTGAAGAGCCGTAAGCGATACCGGTTTCACCATTGGTTAAAATATCGTGGCCGATCAGCCCTGCTTGCTCTAATGCATTTTCTGTCGCAACGGTAGCTAGGCGGGATACTCGTCCCATGCCACGCACTTGTTTACGCTTGTAGTGTTTTGGCAGTTGGAAGTCATCAATAGGCGCAGCAAGCTTAGTGTTGAGACCATCGTACTGCTCAAAGCTTGGCATATATTGAGTGGCATTTTCACACGCTTTCAGTTTTGGCTCGATCTGCTGCCAATCATTACCAAAGGCAGTAACACCAGACATGCCAGTTACAACAACGCGGCGGGTCATACTAAGCCTCCATTAACTGAAATTACTTGGCGAGTAACGTAGCCTGCAATATCAGACATGAGATAACTCACAAGGCCTGCTACTTCTTCTGGCTCGCCCATGCGGCGCAGTGGAACTTGGGGAAGGGCATGATCTTTCACGTGCTCATCAACCATGCCGGTATCAATTAAGCCTGGAGCGACACAGTTTACCGTGATCTTGCGTTTCGCTAACTCTAAAGCTAGAGACTTAGTCGCGCCAATCACGCCGGCTTTAGCTGCTGCGTAGTTGGTTTGACCGCGGTTACCCATGATGCCTGATACAGACGCCAGAGTAACGATGCGACCGCCTTTGCGTTTCTGAACCATAGGCATCACACAAGGGTGGAGCACATTGTAGAAGCTGTCGAGGTTGGTATGAATCACGCTATCCCACTCTTCTTCTGTCATCGCAGGGAATGCGGTGTCACGAGTAATGCCCGCGTTGTTCACCACACCGTAGTAAGCGCCATGTTCAGCTATATCAGACTCAAGCTTTTCGCGACACTCGCTGCGGTTGCTGATATCAAATTGGATAAGACGTCCAGTACCACCCAGTTCAGTGATCGACTGCAGCGTCTCTTCAGCACCTTGCTTGTCACCCATGTAATGAACGGCGATTTCAAATCCGTCTTTCGCGAGTTGAATAGCGATCGCTTTCCCAATGCCTTTGCTGGCACCAGTGACTAAAACCTGACGGCTCATGATGGGCTCCTAGTTTTCATTTCTTGTAATTTTTGTTCGGTCGGCACGTAGACATTGAGTTGGCATTGAGCCACTAACTCGCCTTGGTCTTCGACTCTAGCGGTAAACACGGCCATGCCACTGTCTTCCATCAGTTGCTCGGCATAGATATCAAGGGTCTGACCTTGAGTAAATTTATCACACAGTGATTTGTAGCGACGAGAACCGAGTAAGAAACCGATTGGAGGAGTGGTGCCATTTTTCAGTGCATGGTATCCAGACCAAGCAGCAACAGACTGCGCCATAAACTCGATACCAACATAAGCAGGTACGGTTCGAGATTGGGCGTCAAAGAACAGATTATGGTCACCAATATCGACCTGACAGTGGATCGACAACGCCTCTACGCTGATCGCACGATCGATTAATATCATCGGATCATCGTGAGGGAGGAGTTGGTCTACAGAAGGGATATCAGTCATTTACTACACCAAAAATCAGGCTAATGTTGTTACCACCAAAAGCAAACGAGTTGCTTAAGATGTTCTTTACTTTAAGTTTCTGGGTACAGTTTACCAAATCAATCTCAATATCTTCAGCTTTATCCTGACATTTTTGTAAGGGAAGCGGTAAGTCATATTTTAAAATATGCCATGCAATCGCCGCCTCAATCGCACTTGCAGCTCCTAGAGTATGCCCGGTAAGCGGCTTGGTTGAGCTAACGGGAACCTTGTTTGCAAAAATACGATGGATGGCTTTGCTTTCCATTGAATCATTGAGTGGCGTTGCTGTGCCATGGGCATTGATATAACCGATGTCCTCTGCTTGTAACTGTGCAGAATATAACGCTTTTTTTATCGCTTGCTCGGCGCCATTGCCTTCAGGGTGGGGCGCTGAAATATGGTGTGCATCAGAGCTGTCACCACAACCTAATAAGGCAATGTTCGACGTGTCTTGCGTTGCATTAACACCGGCTAACTTTGTTTTGCTGAGCAACATAAATGCCGCCGCTTCGCCGATGTTGATACCATCTCGGGTTGCACTAAATGGCTTACAATGTGTCGTTGAGAGTGCTTCAAGACCATGAAAACCGTTGAGTGTCAGCTTACATAAGGTGTCCACACCACCGACTAACACAGCATCAGCCATGCCTGAATCTAGCAAACGTTGCGCAGTGAGGAACACACGACCACTGGATGAGCAAGCCGTTGAGACCGCATAGCTTGGCCCGGTTAATGAGCAGTATTGGCTAACGAACTCGGAAGTGTTCCCTAGCTCTTGTTTTGAGTAGTGATAATGCTCGGGAAAAGAACCTTGGTCGAGTTTGTGTTTAAAAGCGGCTTCACCGTCCGAAATTCCCGAAGTACTGGTGCCGATAACCACTGCAATTCTATCTGCACCAAACTGAGATTTTGCTTGCTTGATAGAATCTTCAATTTGATTTAGAGCTGACAGCGCCAGTTGATTGTTGCGAGTGGCGTATTGCGTAAGATCTGAAGGAATAGGTGGCAGCTCACCCGCAATTTGACCAACGACAGTATGTTTACCATCGTTCAGCATATCATTCACTTCGACCATATTTGATTCACGCTCGTCTTTCAGGCAACCATGAATGTCCGCAATCTCTGAACCTAGCGCTGAGTGGAAACCACAGTCTTGGATGTAAATAGGCATAGTGTTCAACTCTTACTTGGGTTGTCGACAATCGTTGAGTTCAACGTTTGTATGGTGATGGTGTAGCCTTGGATTAGATGCTTGAAAACAATCTCTCCAGATGTCTTTGGTTCGCCAACTTTTGCTTGGTATTCAATACGAATGATGGCTTGTTGGTTGTCGTCAAAAACGGTTCTTGTTTTGTCGGTATCGACCAGATGCCAACCTATGCTTTGTAAAGGTTGCGCCCATGCGTCTGCTGGCCATAAGGTGAGCATTAAATTAAATAGCACCTGTTCGGGTTGCGGTAAAGTCGCGCCAAGGCCAGATAGAACTTGTGAGTCGATCACTTGATTCTGGTATTGCAGCGATAGAATACGCGTACCCCAAGAGGAGAAGCCCGCCAAAACCACTTTATCCGCTGTGACTTCGACTTGAACAGGCAGCTGTTGTGTGTCGGTTTCCCACGTAGCGCTAATCAGCTGACTGGCCGTGAAGGAGTACCCTAGTTCAGCTGGCAATGGTAGTGCTAGCTCGGTGTCGTTGTTGATAGACACACTTGCACCAGTTGGCTGCTGAGAAACCATCGAGCAGGCACTGAGCATTACACCCATTAGCGTGACGAAGGTGATTTTTAATGTCCTGATCATCTAAAAACCTCTCGAGAAGTTGGTCTTTCTACGTTTTTGCTATTGTTGATCGCGAGTGGCGAAAGTAGCCACGCGACAAAGATCCCTGTCAGAACAGTAACACCGAAGCTATGAATGGCATGAGTCTGACTTAGTGACAATAAGCCAAATGAAAGCAACGTCGTGAGACCCGATAGGGTAATCGCTAATAAGGTGCTTAGTGATTTTTTCTGCTCAGCAAAGAACAGGGTATAGTCGATACCAATCCCTAAAATCAGAATCAATCCCAGCAGATTAAACAGGTTCAACGTGGAACCTAAAATACCCGTAACCGCTAATCCCGCCACTCCGGCAATCAATGAAGGCAACAGCATTAATAGGCTTTGCTTCACACCGTAACGCCAACCTAACACCATCCCAATAGCGGCCAAAGCTATCAATAATAGCTCTGTGATTTTGACTCTGTATTCCGCAAAAAGAGCTGATATTTCATCGGCTTTATTCAAGTATTTAACACCTTGTTGCTGAGCAAAGCTTGAATCTAGCCATTGAGAGAACAGTTCTGAGTTTGTGACGTCTTTGATCAAAATGACTGACGCCGCTTGTCCGTCGATCGGCTTTAACCAGAGTGGTCGAACAGGTTCTGACACCGGCGACTCCAAAAACCCAGATACCGTGATTGCTTCGAATTTAGGTAATTCTGGGAAACTAGACCAACCTAGCGTGCTTTGTAATATATGGCTTTGTTGGCCATAGAGTAGTTCAACTAGCTGATAGTTATCATGTTGCTCTTGTTCGCTTAGCAACTGTTGATTTATGCTGCGATACCCTGAGATACCTTGGCTATCGACTAGAGAATCTAAGCTTGTGGTGATTTCTGCCAGTTTATTGAGTAGCTTTTGATCGCTGTTGGCAGTCACCAACAGCATATTTTGCCCACCGCCTAATCCTGAGATTTCAGTAATGGCTTGCTCTTGCTGTTTGAGTTGCTGTGGCATCGCCTGAAGTTGGCGAATATCGTCGTCGTAACGAATTTGGCTGAGTGACATCAGGCTCAAGACAGTCACAGTTAACGGTAAGCCAATTTTAAATTTTTGGTTGCTCCAGAGGCTTAACCAAGTATGCCAAAGTTTCGACAGGGGGAGAGGTCGCTCTTGGCTCGGTTTTGCCGCTAAAACTGGATACCAACACACCACACTGGCGTAAGCAGCGATCAGCCCAATCGACGAAAACAGAGCAAGTTGCTGTAAACCCGGGAAAGGTGCGACCAACAAACCTAGGTAGCCAATCAAGCTAGTAATCAGACCCAAGGTGATCGCAACGAGAATATGTTTCAACCCTTTGTCGCTTTGCCATTTATTACCAGCCGCCAAGCGGTCAGTCAGGTAGTGAAAGGAGTAATCGATGGATACGCCAATCAAGCTGGCACCGAACACCAAACTAAACAGATGAACCTTGCCGAAGATAGCGACGGTGCTTGCCAGCGCAACCAATAACCCAGTACTGATTGAGAGCAAAGATAAGGCGAGTGGTAGGGCACTACGAAACGTCAGCCACACCAATAAAATAACACCGGCCAAAGAGCCCAAACCAATGGTACTGATTTCTGATTTCGCGCTTTCGGTACCGTAATTGGCGTAGAACACCACACCAGTATGCTGCACTTTGACGCCAAACTGCTTTTCGACTTCGCGCTCAATTGAATCAAGATCGGGAAGTTGTTCTTGAATCGCCAAGCTATAAGGCGAGCCCGCCAGTGTAGCGGTCACCAAAATATGAGTTTGCTCATTCGATTGAGCGGTGAGGTAGCCCTCTTTCAGAACAAAGTTACTTGATTGAACGCCAACTGCGCTGATGTAGTCGCGAAATAGTAGAAATGGGTCCATCGACAGTTCGGCTGCAGTGACGCCTGAGAACGGATTGTACAGAGACTGAATGACGTATTGAGCTCGCGAATCAGGAGAGTGGGTCAGCGTCTCTTTCTGTTGTTGGGTCAGCAGTTGAGCTCGGTGACGAAAGTAGAAATCGCTCCATTGGCTTTGGGTGCTGGCGCTGATTTTGCCTTGAACTTGCTGAAACAGAGTTGGCTGACTTGAAAATGCTCTTTGGTTGAGAGCTTTTTCAAAAGCGTCGGTCGCAACCATGGCTTGTTCGATTTCTGGGGCGCTGATGATAAACACCACTTGCTCGCTCATCGAGCTGGATATCTGCTGAAAGGCTTGCTCCACCATTGGGTCTTGCTGGTTTTCTGGTAGTAACTTTAGGATGTTGCTTTCAATCGGTACCGACGAAGAAAAAGCGAATTGTTTTATCAGCAATCCGCTAAATAGCATGACGACAACAAGCCAAACAAGGGCAAGACTAGAGTTGGAATTGTTGCGCTTCAGCATCTGATAATACTTCCGGTAGATGGCTTAACTGACTAAATTCGATTACCGTGCTGTCTCCACGAATCTCTCTCAGTTCAATGCGTTCAATATCATTTTTACCTTGCAGAGTAATGGCTTCAAACACCGCGTTCATCGGCGCACTTTTAGGCTTTAGAGTGAGTGTCCAAGATTTATTCTCTGTATTTTCATCAGAGCTTGTGACAGTTGCTGGCTCAAAATCGAGTGCGAACTGTTCCTGAAGTTTTTGCGTATCCCCATGAAACACCGATAAGAAGATATGGCTGAAATAAAACGCCATTGGGTTTTCTTTATCGGTAATGATTTTAGCGGGTTGATCGGCAAACCTTTGGCTCAGTTTGTTATCGGTGAGCACCAAACTCACAGGGAAGGGTGTTGTTTGTGTCCAGAGTAAGCCACTTGATTTGTCTAACAGAAATGTACCTTGTGACGTCAAAGGCTGGGCGAACATTTCCATGTTGCGTGTTTGAGTGAACTCACCACGCACTATGTTGTTTGCGCTTAATACTGTTTGCAGATCTGAAATAGAGCCGACGGTTGCTGAATTTTCGTTAGCAATAACAAGGTTACTCGCCATCACAGAGGCAAGCCCTAGTAATGCGATGCTGATGTGTTTGCGACTGCGTTTAAACAGACTCATGTTTCACCTGCTGCTGTGTGTTAGATACTTGAGATGGGTCTGATTGTTGGTCGCTTGGCTGCTGCTCAGTTGATTGGGATAAGCAGCCGAATTGATGCCAGTGCTCGACTTTATCGGTAAACACTTTCGGCGAAGCGAAGCACATCTCTTGCTCTTCAATGGTCACCGCGACCTGCATTGTGTGTGCTCGAGTCATGCGAGCACCGGTTAGGGCATCGTGAATTTCGTAGTCAACACGCAGGCGGTTTTCCCACTCGGTGAGCTTCGCCGTGACCTTAATATTGTGATTAAACGGTATCGCCTTAATGTATTTTACGCGCGTGTCGATGATCGGCCACATGTAGCCTGAATCCTTCATCTCATGGTAGTTGTACTCAATCTTATCCATCATGATGCGCCTAACTTCTTCAAAAAATCGGAAGTAGTTGCCGTGATAGATCACGCCCATTGGATCGGCATCTTGGAATGAGGTGATAAGTGTCACCTCAGATTGTAATGGATGAAGAATTTCAGACATAAATCGCTCTCAACAATATTGCGTAAAGGGTTGGTTACTATATGAAGTTAGCTACTTTATGAGTAAAGTGACCAGTGCTGACTTTGAATACGAGCAATGAAGTGGCGTAGATCGCCTTCAAGTGGTCGATCTTCAACGATAAATTCAAACTCTTTAAGCACTTCGTCGCGAATGTGCTTTAGGTTCTCACTCATGTGGTGCTCATCAAGCTCATTATGGCGTTTACGAAGTTCAAGCGCTTGCGTACCAGCCAGAAGTGACGCTGCCGCGACTTGTTCGGTTAGCTCTAGGACACGTAAACAGTCACGAGCAGCAATGGTGCCCATGCTTACTTTGTCTTGGTTGTGACACTCAGTTGAGCGAGAGAACACACTTGCAGGCATGGTGTGTTTCAATGCTTCTGCTGTCCAAGCTGACACGCCGATTTGTACTGCTTTGAAGCCGTGGTTGATTGGCTTACGTTCGCCTTCAGCACCGGTTAGGTTGAATGGCAGACCGTTGTTGAACTTGTAATCCATCAGCTGGGCCATTTGGCGATCAAGCAGGTCAGCAAGGTTGGCTACGGCAGTTTTTAGTGTATCCATTGCCATTGCGATATGACCACCATAGAAGTGTCCACCGTGCAGTACGCGTTCGTTATCACCATCGATAATTGGGTTGTCGTTTGCACTGTTTAACTCGTTCTCGATCATCTGGCGAAGCCAAGGTAGAGAGTCTTGAACCACACCGATAACATGTGGAGCACAGCGCAGAGAGTAACGATCTTGTAGGCGGTCACTGTTACGTGGCGGGCGATCCGCTTGCAGATCATCACGCAGCCATGCCGCAACTTGTTGTTGACCCGGATGAGGTTTTACTGCGAACAAGGCTTCATCGAAGTGGAAGTCATTGCCGTGCATACCGACCGATACCATAGCCGTGATCTTAGTTGATAGCTGAGCTAGGTATTCTGCACGCTTATAAGCGATACACGCTAATGCCGTCATGACAGACGTACCATTCATCAATGCCAAGCCTTCTTTTGGCTTAAGCTTGATAGGGCGAATGCCTAGCTCTTTGTAGACGTCACTGGTTGGGCGCACTTCACCTTTGTAGATGACATCGCGTTCGCCGATCAGTGCTGCTGCTAAGTATGATAGCGGCGTTAAGTCGCCACTGGCACCAACAGAGCCTTCTTGCGGAATACGCGGTGAGATATCTTGGTTGATCAGAGTAACGATCTGGTTGAGCAAATCATGAGTCACACCAGATACGCCTTGTGACAAGGAACAAAGACGCGTTGCTAATACTGCGCGAGCTTGCTCGTGAGATAGTATTTCACCTAAACCACAGCCGTGAAAGCGCGTCAGATGCAGTGGCAATTCATCAACAAGATTTGGTGGAATCGCAACGGTACATGAATCACCGTAGCCCGTTGTTACACCATAAATTACGCCTTCCTCTTTGAGTAGGCGTTCTAAGAAAGCGACACCACGGTCGATCTTAGATGTGAATGCTTCACTTGAGTTCATCGAGGCTTTTGCGCCCTGTGAGATAGCGACAACATCCTCAATCGTGAGGCGTTCGGCACCAAAGGTGATGCTATTTGGATTCTTTTTCGTCATGGTGCTTGCTCAATGTCCAAAAATTAAAAAAGTTGTACCACTGAAGCGGTGCTCTCAGTGTGTAGTGCTGAAGTCGGTCTGCGTATTGTTGAACGACTTGCTTTAAAGATTGTTCGCGGGTCTTTCTAGGTAATTCGATTTTGTCGCTAAAATGCTCAAAATAGACATTAAAGTGCGGTTTTCTCTGTGAGTCGTCACGTAAACCAAACAGCAAAAATACGGGTGCTTTGAGAACAGAGGCTAACATAAATGGTCCTTGAGGGAACGGCGCTTCCTTACCCAAGAACTCTGCCCATACTGAGCGACTCTCTTTGCTGGTGGAGGTTCTATCGCCAACAATCACGATCCATTCGCCTTGCTCCAGTTTTTGTTGCAACAAGATAGCGGTATCAGGCCCCATCGATGTCACCTGAATCAAGTTTAAGTCAGATTGCGGGTTCACGGCTTTCATCACGGAATTAAAACGTTCAGCGTGTTCTGTAAAAACCAAAGCATTGATTTTGATGTTCGAGTGTCTGCGACCTAAAGCTCGGCACAGCTCAATATTGCCAAGGTGAGATCCAAGGATTAGCACACCTTGTTGGTTTGCCACCATGCTCTCGAACTGGTCTTGGCCATGAATAGTCAGATTATCTGCCGAGAAATCACCTTTCCATGCAGCGAGCTTGTCGAGCATCGTATGGCCAAATGAAAGCAGATGGTTATAGCTGGTTAGCTCTGCGGGTAACTCTATGTTCTGCTGCTCTGCGTACGCCTTTAGTTGAAACAAGTATTGCTCAGAAGCGTTTCGTGCACGCTTACCCGTTAGATGGTAGTAACGCATCACACCGCGCAAAATAAGATTAAATACGCCTCGGCCTAACAAGGTATAAACAGCCAATAACAGTTTGATGCCCAGTACAGTGCCGCGCTCTTGAGTGCGAGACCAATGGGGCTGTTCTGACTCGTTTTTGTTTGATTCAGCCAAGGAATCTTGGTTTTGCCCACTTTTAGCAGAATCGGATTTGAAATGGCGAGCAATCAGTTTTGGTGCTCTTGGTAGCATGCCGAAGAAAAGACGCGTGTGCATCCAGCTGATTTTTACGTTGTCCCACAGCGCATCGAAATGAGAGATGCCGTTTTCAGGATAGATAACCCGCGTTTCAACGAAGTCGATGTCGCAGCCTTCCCAATACAGGCGAACCAGAATCTCGATATCGAAGTCCATTCGAGACCCAACATCGTATTTGCTGAGCACTGCTTGTGTCTGGTTGATCGGATACGCTCTAAAGCCACACATGCTGTCTTTAATTGATAGAGAAAGGGTTTCTATCCATACCCAGATGTGTGTCGCGTAGCGCCCATAGAGCCTTGCTTTGGGCACACTGTCATCGTAGATAGGCTGACCTGATATCAAGCGCATCGGCTTGGCTTGCGAAGCTTGGATTAATGCGGGTAGTGCTTCAAGGTCGTGTTGGCCGTCAGCATCAATCTGGATGGCATGACTAAAGCCGAGCTCTTGCGCTCGCTTGATGCCAGCTTTTACAGCGCCGCCTTTGCCTTGGTTCTGTTCGAGCGTTACCAAAGTTACGCTTGGGCTATCGGTAAGGGGAGCTAGGAACTGTTTAGTAGCGCTCTCACTGCCATCGTCAACGATGATGATCGGCAATTCAAAATGATGGAGTGAAGAAACCACAGAAGGCATGGTTGCGCCATGGTTAAAGCACGGAATCAGGAAGCAAGCGTTATAGCTACTTTCTTTTTTTTGGTGCTGAGAAGTAGCCTCGACGGCAGCGCTATTCACTTTTCTCTCCCAGCTTCATTTTACCTGAAGAGTGGGTATGTTCACCCTTGTTCGAGGTGTAACTGAAGCTGAGCTTGTCTTTGTCAGCATCCCATTTGAGTGATAGCTGGATTGTTGCATCAGGCAGGATAGGCTCTTGGAATTTGATGACTTCCATGCCTTTAAAGCAACCAGGGACATTCAGCTCTTGGACTGCATAGTAAAGCGCCCAATCAATCTGTGTAACACCCGGAAGAATAGGGAAGCTTTTGAAGTGCCCCTTAAAATCGGTGATGTCTCCAGTTACATGGAGGGTCAGGGTCGATTCATTCTCTGCAGTGTCAACAGCAATGATGTTTGGCTTTCTCTTATCCATAGCGTGTGCTTAGAATCCTTGGGCTGAAAATAGGTGTTTTGACAAAAATATAAAAAGATAATCTCAGTGTAAAATACGATCAGCGGTTTCTATGATTTTATTAGCTGTTCGATATGAGAGGTTAGTCGCTTGCCTTGGCTGTTGAGTGGAATCTCACCAACAATGCGATATTTTCTTGGGATAGCGATCGGTTCTAACCACTTTCTAAGTTCTGAACGTAGCATCAACCAGAATTTACCTTTACTCATGGTGGCGAGTTTCGCTTGGCCTTCCTCTGATAATACCAAAACCGACGCCAAGATTAAGCGCTCCGGCTCTTCAAATGGAATGACGACACATTCGCTTATCCAAGGCAGTTGCTCAAGTCGCTTTTCGACTTCAACCAGTGATACTCGTTTTTCTTCTATCTTGATCACTCGGTCGGTTCGGCCTTTCAATATAAATTGATTCTCCGAGACCATTTCGCACTCATCGGCGGTTTGATACCAGTTATTGTTATCGATGTAGGGCGACAATAACTTAATGCAATTCTCACTGTTGAGACTAGCCTCAAGACAGTCAAAAAGTTGCCAAGGCGTTTGAGCACTCTCTTGCTGACGAAAGGCTATACCACCAGTTTCTGTGCTGCCAAAAACCTCAATAGGTAAATGACCAAGCAGATTCTGTGATTGGTGAGCCGATTCAGTGGGTAAGGGGCCACCTGAAGAGAACACACCAGCAAGCTGCGCGGTATTGGTCTCATGCTTTAATCGTTTGAGTAGAGCAGGGCTGCTGATCAGCACACAGTTTTTATTGCCGTGAGAAAGGATCTGCTCAGGGTACTCAAGGTTGCTTCGAGCAAATGGAACACCAGAGCATAGTGGCCATAAGATTCTAAACAGCAAACCATAGATATGTTGATGCGAAACCGTGCTGTGAACTCGATTACCTTTGATCAACTCTCCCCAGTTCTTATCTAGCTGAGCCGTTTCAATATCTAGGTGTTCTAGTGTTTTATTGATTGCCTTCGGCGTACCGCTTGAACCTGAAGTAAATAGGGTCAATTGGATTGCTGCTAACTCAATGGCGGGAAGATTATCGGTTAGAGGCTCGCGTGTTTCGGTGTCTAATAAGGTTTGGATATTGCGAACTTCACTTACTTCCACTGCACCAATCGCTTCATCAACCAACAGACAGTCAAAATGTTCACTCAGCTCGGCAAGCGCACAAGGTTGATAGTTACCTGGCAAAATGATGTGTTTGCGGCTGACTGCGCACGCTAAAAAGGCCACCGAAAATAGGTAGCTGTCTTGGGTACAAATCGCAACTCGTTGAAAAGGGGATGAAGATAAAAGGTGCACGAGTCGAGATAAGTCGGCGTTAAATGTTTGCCACGTAATCTCGCTATTGTCGTCAAAGCAGACAATCGATTCAGGGGATCTTGCTTGACTGAGAAGCTCAGACAACGAGATGTAAGATACGGTTTGTGTCATAACAATTTAACTCTGACGAATGCGCTGTCTTACTATCCACTCTCCTGCAAAGAGTAACCCTGCGAATAAATAGCTGAGTAAGCCATTGTATAGGGTCCATATTTCAAGAGGTTGGAAGCAGGTATAAAGGGCAATAGAGCCATTGATAACAAAGAACAAACACCAAACTTTGGTGACTTTCCGTGTGTAATCAATGCCACTTTGCGGAAGTTCAGGCTCTTGGAGTCGAGCAAGACGCTCGATAATCGTTTGCGGTTGCCAAAGGCTTGAAGCGAACACAACCAACATACAAACGTTAACGATGACGGGATAATAGGTTAACCAGCCATGCTGCTTGAAGGTTAATCCTAATGCCAGCAGAACAATCCCGGCACTACCACTGATCCAAGCTAGGTGTTTTAGCTCTTTGATTTTGGCCTGACCACCAGTGAAAATGCGGACAGCAAAGATAACGGCCAAGACGATACCAACGGTTTGTAGGCCAAACTTGTTGAGTCCAAAGTAAACCGCTATTGGATAAGTGAAAAGTATGATTGCCGACAGTAAAGTCAGCAGAGGACGCATTATGCGTCCTTCAATAGTTCAACTACAGACTCTACAACGTCATTAACGGTGCGTACTGCTTTGAACTCTTCAGGTTTGATCTTCTTACCTGTTACGTTCTGTAGGTGAACGACCAAATCGACCGCATCAATGCTGTCTAGGTCTAGATCAAGATAAAGGTGTGCTTCAGGCGTGATATCTTCAGCATCAAGCTCGAACAGCTCAATCAGCGCATCTTTAACCTGGTTGTATACTTCTTGTTGGTTAGCTTGTGTCATAAAGATCTGTCTAGTTGTTCGTTTGAGATGAGATGTAGTTTGCTAGGTTTTCAACGGATGCAAAGTGCTGGCGAGTGTTTGAATCGTCGGCATCGATAACAATGTTGTACTTCTTCTTGATAGCAAGACCAAGCTCTAGTGCATCAATAGAGTCTAATCCAAGTCCATCACCAAATAGTGGAGCTTCCGTTTCAATCTCATCAATACTCATGTCTTCAAGATTCAATGCGTCGATGATCAGTTGTTTCAGTTCGTTGTGTAATGTTTCCACTTTGGCCTACTTAATGCTTTATCTGAATGCTGCTTTAAGGGGGCGATTCTACATTATATGAGGTATTTTCGAAATGCCGATATCGCCTGTTATGTTATTGATACACTAAATGTTTTCTTCGGAAGGGAAAATTGTTTGTGCAAGGTGATGATTAAGGCGCCTTGCTGCCGAAGTTAAATTATTTGAGCCTTCAATAAATGGTTCGACTTCTATTTTACCTTTCACCGCGACATGAAAAAAGGGCTTCGTCGCAGGAACTTGATACCATTTTTTCTCTTTCGTTAAGAATGTCGGAGAAACTGTAATATGAATCACGCGTAAATCGGTTTGTGTTCGAGTCGCGATTTGTGCCGCCCCACGCTGTAAGGATGGTTCAATTCCTGGCGTTGTGCGAGTTCCTTCGGGAAAAATCAGCAGGACATTGCCACGTGAGAAGCGTTCTTCACAGCGCTCTAAAAGATCGTCAGGGGCTTGGTTCGGTATATAACCTGCCGCTTTGACAATCCTTTTCATAAAAGGGTTTTCCCAAATGGCCGCTTTAACGAGGCAATCACATTGAGGAAGTTGAGAGGCGATCAATACATAGTCAATCAAACTAGGGTGATTGGCGACGATGATACAGTTACGATCTTCACGTAATAGATCCGCACCATCAATTCGGTAATCAATCGCGCCGGTGAACTTCATGAACTGACAAAAGGCGTTGAATGAGAAACGTATTAATCGCTGTGCTTTAAGCTCTCTTTTAATGGTATTGGGAGTGGTTAGCGCGATAGTCGGTAAGATTAAGAAGCTCAATACTAAGCCACCCAAACCAAAGATGGTAAAGCAGAGGCCTGTCGCGAATACTCGCCAATATTGGTCTACTCTGCTCATTACGCTGTACCTGTCTCGGTGTTATTTACCCAAGACCAAGTTTGGTGCTTGCCAGCAATAGCCCACTTATTTGTACCTAATAAGATATGTTGGAGCGTTTGTAACCCTTGTGGTAACACGGAAGGTGCTTGATTGGTCTCTACTGTCCTAGTAATAGAGTATTCACTGCCAGCGGTGAGCACTAAGCCCAGCGCATAATCAGCAAAGTTCTGTGTTTCGTACTCTTGGTAGAGCTCGGGCAGAGGTTGGTCGAAATCGATAACTAACACTCGATGCGACGGATATTGATGAAGGTAAAGATAAGCTTCGATCAGAGCGTTATGGAAAGTATCTTGCCCTGCGGCGATTGAAGTCAGTGGAATCGGCGCTTTGGCGGCAATGGTGGTTAGACCGGCTGCGGTATTATGTACCGACTGTGAGAACGCCATTGGTGAGGCATCGTCACCTTCTAATATCGACTGAATCAAAGTGGCGGTTCGATGCAACTCACCATGTCGGCTAGCAAAGACCAGATAATCAATCGAGGTGTCTTTTAATAGGGTTAACGCGGTTTGGACAGCAAGTTTGCTTTGTACACTCATTCGGCGGCGCATCATTGGAGGAATCGCTTTAAATTCAGTTGAGCCATCTTGTGGCCAATCTAACTTAGTGCTCCACGCTTGCCATTGGGCAACAGAATTGAGCCCCGCTGAATTTGCAGACCATTTCTCAATATTAAACGACATTAATTGGGATTGATTTGACATAGAGTATTGATTTGCTTTGAGTCTAACTAAATACTATGCGCGCTTATAAATAAACACAGATAAGGAATTTAAATGAAATTACTAAAAATAGCAGTTTCAATGTTATTCATATTCGTTCTTGCAGGATGTGGACGCGTCCAACCTGTAATGAATGTTGAGGATACTCCAGTTGCACTGAATCTTCAAAGTAAACAGGTTAAATCAGCTATTTATGAATCTGCTGAAAATCGAGGCTGGTTGGTTTCAGAAATAAAGCCTGGCTTGATCCGCGCTGAATTGTATGTTCGTTCGCACCACGCTGTGGTTGAAATTCCTTATAGTGATAAGTTTTACTCTATTCTTTACGTTGAGTCAGAGAATTTGAAGTACGACGATGGTGAAATACACCGTAATTACAACCGTTGGGTTAATAACTTAAACGTTGATATTAAACGTAAGCTTGCGCAAATGGCAGCTGAGTAACTCTCTATTATTTAAAGTTAGGTTTTTCGTGTCGGAATATAAATTAGATCCATTCAACGCATTAGAAGCAAAAACAGAAGCGCAGAAATTGTCTTTCGCTCCGATTGTTTTTCATACTGCTCGTACACTTCGTGATTTAGGCATTTTGAAAGCGTTAGATGACGCGGGCAACGAGGGTTTACCAGCAGAGTCTATCTCTGAATCAACAGGTGTCTCTGAGTACGGCGTAAAAGTCCTGCTCGATATGGCGTTAAGTGCGCATATTGTTACTTGGGACAAACCTAACTACAAAATGGCCAACCTTGGCTTCTACCTTCTGCACGATGGCATGACCAACGCAAACATGGATTTTACTGCCGATGTTTGCTACGCCGCGATGATGCATCTAACCGAAGCGATTGAAGAAGGCACTCCCGCGGGCTTGAAAGAGCTGGGTGACTGGGAAACCATTTACCAAGGCTTGTCTCAATTGCCAGAAAAAGCCAAAGAGAGCTGGTTCAAGTTCGATCATTTTTATTCGGATCGTTCGTTCCCTGTGTTACTTGAAAAAGTCTTCAGCAAGAAACCTAAGTCGCTGGTGGACATTGGTGGTAACACCGGTAAGTGGGCGATGCAGTGTTGCAATCACGACTCGGACGTTGAAGTTACGATTGTTGATTTGCCACAACAGCTAGAAATGGCAATGGCAAATGCAACGCAGAGCGGTCATCAAGACCGAGTCACGCCATTCCCAGCGAACATGTTGGATAAACAGCAAGTTCTGCCAACGGGTGCCGATGTGTGGTGGATGAGCCAGTTCCTTGATTGCTTCTCGCCAATGGAGATTCTGAGCATATTAAAGCGTGTTCGCTCTCATATGTCAGAAGACGCGACTGTCTATATCCTTGAACTGTTTTGGGATGCACAGAAATACGATGCGGCTTCTTATAGCTTAAACGCGACGTCTCTCTACTTTACCTGCTTGGCAAATGGCAACAGCCGTTTTTACCGCAGTGAAGATTTCTTAGAGATCGTTGAAGAAGCGGGCTTTGAAGTGGTAACTCGTACCGACGACATCGGTCTTGGTCACACACTTCTTGAATTGAAAGCTGGCGCGCAATAAAAATAACAAACATGGCTTAAATAATGAAAAAACTATCAACTCAAGTGGTGATCATCGGAGCTGGGCCGTCAGGTTCAATTGCTGCGTCTTTGCTTCATAAAAAAGGCATCGATGTTCGAGTGATTGAAAAGAGCGTATTCCCCCGCTTTTCTATTGGTGAAAGCCTGTTACCAGCTTGCATGGAAGTGATTGAACAGGCAGGGATGACTGATGCAGTAATCAACGCCAACTTCCAATACAAAGATGGCGCAGCCTTTCGCAAAAATGGCGTTTATACGGCGTTCAATTTTGAAGACAAGTTCTCTTCTGGTCCAGGAACCACGTTTCAGGTTCAGCGAGGTGCCTTTGATAAGGTTTTGGCGGATACGGCTGAGGAGAAGGGTGTCTGCATTGATTACCAGCATGAGTTGATGGGCATTAATTTCACCGACGACAGCACCATTTTAGATGTGCAAGTGTTGGGTGGAGAACGCTATCAGCTAGAAGCGCAATATGTTTTAGATGGCAGTGGTTTTGGCCGAGTGCTACCGAAAATGCTTAACTTGGAAGAGCCGTCATCACTTCCTCCACGCAAAGCTATTTTTACGCACATTAACGATCATATTGCAGAGGTTGATACCGACCTTGAATATGACCGCAATAAGATCTTGATCTCAGTGCACCCAACTAATCCTGATGTTTGGTATTGGTTGATCCCGTTTAGTAACGGTGTTTCTTCGTTTGGTATTGTCGGGGAGCCTAAGTTCTTTGAATCATACCCACAAGATAAGATTGCCGCGATTAAGCAACTGGCAACAGAAGAGCCGGGTTTGGCTGAGATACTGGCAAATGCAGAGTATCCGAACCCTGCGGGCGAAATCGGTGGTTATTCTGCCAACGTAAAGCACCTGGCAACAGACAAGTATGCGCTGCTGGGTAATGCCGGTGAGTTTCTTGACCCCGTATTTTCATCCGGCGTGACGATTGCGATGAAGTCAGCTCAGTTTGCGGTTGAGTGTGTTGAAAAGCAGCTTAACGGTGAACACGTCGATTGGGAGCGCGATTATGCCGATCCGTTGATGGTTGGCGTAAACACCTTTAGAACGTATGTTGAGGGGTGGTACTCAGGTACTTTGCAGGATGTGATTTTTTATCAAGATCCAAACCCAAAGATTAAGCAGATGGTGTGCTCAATTCTGGCGGGTTACGCATGGGATCAAGCCAACCCTTATGTGAAAGAGTCTAAGCGCCGACTCACGACATTGGCAGAGATATGCCGAAGCTAGATGGTCGATTTAGCGTGTGGATAAAATGCTAAAGCGCTAGGTGACTAATCTAAAAATAAAAACAGCCGCAATGTGCGGCTGTTTTTGTATGTGAACAATATGGGAAATCAACCTAATTGCACTCCAGGCTACTTCAGGTCGATGCTGTTCAATCGTCCCATAAAGACAAGCAGATCAATCACGTCTTTGTGGGCATCAAGCAGGGCGCGTTTGGTCTGGCTATAGGCGGCAAGTCTGCCGTGCTTTCTGATGGAACACACCTTAGTTTTGTATTTGTAGTCGCCGTTTTCTGAGAATACACGCCACTTAGCGATGTAACACTCGTCGCGGTGTTCAGGATCACTCTGAGTTGGATTTGGCTTAAATACAATTTTGGGTTCTAGACTATGAGGTAGACGCGTCATCAGGTAGGGCTCTTTGAGGACTTTGGGCCAAAACTTACCCCAAAGCTGTCTGCCCAGTTCATCTCTTAATTTAATGGTTTTCTTCAGTGCTTTGTCTTCACCCATACGAACAAAACCGACCGACCGATGCAACACCGTATCTTCGGGAGTATGGATGTGGATCTTAAAAGCGGTTTTACCTTTCGAGATAAAGCGGTAACCGGTAGCACCAATTAGATTATTCTGACTCATAGTTTGCTAAGTGATGATTATGTTATTAATAAGATTACGCCAAATACTGCAAAACCGAAACTAATACCCATGAAAAAAATAAAGCCTTAACAAAAGTGCTAAGGCTTTATTAGAAACTATGAGACGGGCGTGTCGCTAACTACATGATTTTCTGCATCACATCACCAATTTGAATGCTTCCTGCAAGGCTTGGTTGGTCGATAGTTAGTTCTGCTTCGTTTTCATAAACGCGAGAAACCGTCAGCGTGATGTCGCTTTGAGATACCTTATTACGTGGTAAACCGCGTTGGTCGATAAACGAACCGGTGTGCCATAGCTGCAGCTTGTCACCTTGTTGAACACCATGCATTCGACCTAAATCAATGGTCACAGTGTTACCAAATACTGCAGCCACCTCTGGAAGTGTGATCTTACATGACACTTCAGATTCTAAGTCCAACATAATATTGCGGCTAACACGCAGCATCATACTGCCGTAGGTTGATGCCCAGAAACGAGCACTGCGGGTGTCCACTTCACTGGTCTTAGCAAATGGCCACTTTGCCACTTCACGATAGCTACGGTTGTAAACCTGATGACCTGTTTTACCATCGAAGACTTGCATCTCTAACGCAAACTGGCGATTGATGATGTCGTCTTTCAAAAGCTTGGATTCGATGGTCGCAGTTAAATCGGTAATGTCACCACCAATGATGTACTGCGCGCCAGTGTCTTGGGCGATCATCTTGATCACCTCTGGTCGACGCTTGTCGATATCGTAATTGGTCGTGCCAACGGAAACAAAGCTGCGAGACTCTTGCGCCAGCTGTCGATCCACGACATGGCCAAAATCATCACCAATGTTATAGATTCTTCCCATTACAGCTTGCTGAGGGGAGGTCACATCAATGTTACCGACCAAAAATGTCTTCTTGTATTGGCTCTCATGGCAAGCATTTGCCGAAGGATAGATATCGATCCTTGCTGTGATCATTATATTGCCACTGCGCTTTTTCTCTTTTTCTACCAAGATGTAGCGCACTTCATGATTGGTAAATTGAAACTCTTTCTTGTTTGCGTCGAGGTAGGGCGTGAGGTTGGCAATGCTACCAATGTCGGCTCCTGAGAACTGGATCGCTTTAAATACCGCGTCTTCCAAAGCGTGGACCCTTGCGGCGCTCTCTGACGATACGATGGCTGCGGTACCGGTAACTTCATACCAAGAGGCATGAGCACTGAAGCTTATGGTTATCAGTGAACTTATTGAAAATAAGTAAGAAATTATTTTTTTCATCTATTCGTTACCAGTTGGGTATAAATATTGCTTAACAAATAACTATAAGCTTGAAGCTGACTTAAGTGCGTTTTTCTTAATCTGAACCATTAATGAAAAGCAAAGACTGTTCCAACATTGTAATCCATTGAAAAGAATAATGGTGAGAACATATTGGAACAGGGAGCACTAAACCTATCTGGAGATAAGAGAATGAAAAAATGGCTCGTAGTAATGAGTGTCATGTTGTTGACCTCATGTGCTTATTCGCCAATCTATAACGGCAAGTCTGAGTATTCAGGCAGTCAGTTTATGTTGATGGATAGCCCTCGCCATACCATGGATTTTTTCGTGGAAAGTATGACTGAAGATCTGATCATTTCGAATACGAGTATCTCAGCAAGAACTCCAATAGCGATTACGTCGTTTGTCGACCTGCAGCACATGGACACAACGAACTGGCTAGGAAACTCGGTATCAGAAGGTTTCATTCATCAGTTTCAGCGTCGTGGCTTCAAGGTTGTTGATTTCAAAACAACAGGTTCTATTCAAGTGACTCACCAAGGTGACTTCGCGTTAAGCCGCGATTGGAAAGACTTAGCTCAAGAGCAAGACGTACAGTACGTACTGACAGGCACTATGCTTCGCCAAGAAGGCGGTGTGTTAGTCAATGCTCGTGTTGTTGGCATGCAAACTCGGATTGTCGTGGCGACGGCACAAGGCTTCTTGCCTGCAGACCGTATTGGTCGTGACCTAGATACTCTAAACAGTATTCGAACTCAAGATGGCGTTATCATTCGTTCTGACCCAAAGATCAGCCAGCCTTATACTGTTATTCTTCGCCCCTAGGAGTTCGAGATGAAGAAGTTAATATTTGTTGTTGCCGCTTTACTGATTGTTGGCTGTCAGCCACTGCAAAACATGAGACCAGACGACTACTTAGTTGCCGTTGGTTACGCGAGTATCAGCGAGCAGAAGGGACGTAATGACGAAGAAAGACGTATCCGCGCGATGAGAGCTTCCAAGATCGACGCCTATCGTGAACTTGCTGAGCAAGTCTATGGTATGCGAGTGAGTGGTCGAGCAGAGTTGGAAGATCAACGCCTTGGTACAGAGCGAACTTCTGGTGCGGTTGATGGCGTAATCCGCGGTGCAGAAGTGGTACGCAGCTACCCAGTGGGTGATAGCTATGTAACAGAGCTTCAGCTTGATATCCGTAAGATGGAACAGCTACGTAATTACGGTGAAGTTCAACCTGTACCTGAAAAGAGACAACAAACGTTGTTCTAGCCTAACGGGCGTCTAGTGATAGGATTATCCAGTTATATTGGCTGCTCTCGTTTTCCAGATGGCGTATCGGCAATCAATAACTGTTATGAATAAAAAAGCGGCAAGTATGAAAATACTTGCTGCTTTTTTATATTTATCAATTCGTTCGGCACATTTACCAAACTAGTGGGAGTTTTGACGGATATCATGCTAAGGATAAGCTGAGACACAGATACAGATACAGATACGGACACAGACACAGATACGAGCAGGAAGGTGACTAAAGATATTATTGAAGACAGGGGGCTTAATTATGCTTTTACATTGGTTCCCAGCGTAGAAATCGTATGCGTTTGACCACCGGCATTGTAGGTCATGCCAATTTTTCCGTGGCTTTGCTGCATCATATTGCTGAGTTTTTTGAAGCTAAGGTGCGCTCGATTCAAGGCTTCGCCATTCACAAGGTTCGCTTGCTGGCAATCGTGCACTATAGACTGGATCTTTGTGACTAACTGAGCAAGTTCAGGATTCTCGGTCAGTTCTGAGATATTGGTATGGGCTGCGATTCGCTGATCGGTTGATCTTAGTTGTTCAACAAGGACCACTTTTTCTTTGGCGATTCGCTCAATATCGTTTGATTGTCGGCTCGTAATAGCGGTTTTCTCTGAACTTAATAATTCAGATAAGGCTTTGGCATTTTGAAGTTGGAAATTAACTAAATCTGCTAGTGCCGCCATAACGTAAACCTATTCAAACCTCGTGTGCTTTAAGACAATCACTTCAATCAAAAGTGAGTGCTGGCTTAAAGGCCTTTTAATTCATCTTCGAACTTGATCATGTTGTCTGCCAGTTTTTCTGGATCGACAGTGTATGAACCGTTCGCAATTGCTTCTTTGATCGCTGCTACTTTCACAGAATCAAAGCTTGGCTGTGCTGCCATATCTTGGTGGAGCTGACCAATCGCTTTGCCTTGTTGGCTCAGTGAAACCGCATCTTTGCTTGCTGGTGATTTAGTTGATACATCAGAGCGTGATGCCTCAGAACTAGAATCAGAGCGTACTGCTGATCGGTTAGTGGTCGTTAGGGTTTGCCCTGAACGAATATTATCAATGCCTGCCATAGTTAAGCCTTTTTCTTCAAAAATGGGAACCTGTACAGTCAATATCGACCAAGGGTTCGAATACTTTAGCAATTTTTAGCTCAATAGTCGAAAAGGGACCAAACACCGCAGCCGTTATATTTGGCGTTAGAATTGAGAGTGAAATCGCTAACGATACCGTCAATTTAGAAGTAAAGAGTTAAAAGTAAACCGTGACTTCAGACATGCTGGTAACAATCCCTTCAATTATACGCTGTGATTTATCATTTTTCACTCTTACTTGATCACCCATAGAGCCATCGGTAAGCGCAGTTCCTTTGGTGGTAATGGTCATGCCACCTTTTACTGCCTGTATGATAACCTTCTCGTTTCGGCATACGACACAGATATCACCTCTTTCTACAACATCACCCGGTCTTAGGTTCTTTTTTACCTTAGCGCCGATGACTTGATGTGGAGCTGTGAAACCTTGGCGACGAAACTTGTTAAGAGAAATCATAGCGGTGGTGACATCGTATTGACCGACGATTTCGCCTCTCGCGAGTGAGCGAGTTGTGGTGACAAGGGGCACCGACATCGAAAGGCGCACGGGTACATAAACTCGCCACTCATCAGGTACACATTGCACTAAAACCGTAATACTGCTGCGGGTATTAGTGGTCGTTGAAGCGCTGGTCTCTAAAGGCACTGGGCAGTCTGTCGATTTGATTCTTGAGTCAACATTTGCTGAATTAACAAAGAGTTCGCCACCTTGTGGCTGCTCTACCGTATCAAGGATATGTTGCTCCGCTGCAGACTGAATCATCTCAATTTGTTCTGGGGTCGCAGCTTGTACAAAAAAACTAAACAATATTGATAAAATGCCGATAAACTTAGCGACAGTTTTAAAAGTAGCTCTACACATTGCTATGGAAAGAGGTGGCAAATTTATTTTATAATACGTCATTCCGTTTCTCTGGTGGTTCGTAGCCTGCAGTAGACTAACACTTTTTATACAAAAAAGTTTGATATGGAGATGAGCTCATGACGGGTATTCTTGATTCGGTGAATCAGCGTACGCAACTCGTCGGTCAAAACCGATTAGAATTACTAACCTTTCGCCTAATGGGGCGTCAGCGTTACGGCATTAATGTCTTTAAAGTAAAAGAAGTGCTTCAATGCCCTAAGCTGACAAAGATGCCAAACTTGAACCCACTGGTTAAAGGTGTCGCACACATTCGTGGCCAAACGATCTCTGTGATCGACTTGAGCTTAGCGATTGGTGGCCGTCCTACAACGGATGTTGAAAAGTGTTTTGTGGTTATCTCTGAGTTTAACCGAACCATTCAAGGTTTCTTGGTAAGTTCAGTAGAGCGCATTATTAACATGCACTGGGAATCGATTCTTCCGCCGCCAGATGGCGCAGGTAGAGCTAACTACCTGACAGCGGTAACCAACATTGATAATGAATTGGTGGAAATTCTTGATGTTGAGAAGATCCTTGCAGAAATCTCTCCTGTTGATGAAACAATGGACAGCAAGATTGCTGAAGATATTGCGAAAGTAGAACAAGAGAAAGAACTGGTTCGCCGCATCTTGATTGCTGATGACTCGACCGTTGCTCGTAAGCAGGTTCAGCGTGCTATTGAGTCGATTGGTTTTGAAGTTATCTCGGTGAAGGATGGTAAAGAAGCCTATGAGAAGCTGATGCAGATGTCATCCGAAGGCAGTATTTACGATCAGATTTCATTGGTGATTTCTGATATCGAAATGCCAGAAATGGATGGATACACGCTGACTGCTGAGATTCGTCGTCACGCCGAACTTAAAGATTTATACGTAATTTTACACTCATCATTGAGTGGTGTATTTAACCAAGCCATGGTTGAGCGTGTTGGAGCTAACTCCTTCATCGCTAAATTCAACCCGGATGAGCTTGGTGCAGCGGTAAAAGCTGCGTTAACTAACTAAAAGAGACATTAATGACTGCTATAACAATAAGTGATCAAGAGTATCGCGATTTCAGCCGTTTCTTAGAATCTCAATGTGGCATTGTATTAGGTGACAGCAAGCAGTATTTAGTGCGCAGTCGTCTGAGCCCATTAGTAACGAAGTTTAAGTTAGCTTCGTTATCTGATTTGTTGAGAGATGTAGTAACAGGTCGAAACCGTGAGCTGCGTGTGGCTGCTGTCGATGCCATGACGACGAACGAGACACTTTGGTTCCGTGATACTTACCCGTTTGCTGTGCTTGCGGATAAGCTTCTACCGGAAATAGCGGCAAATAAACGTCCTATTAAGATTTGGTCTGCGGCAAGCTCTTCAGGCCAAGAAGCATACTCAATGGCAATGACGATTCTTGAAACTCAAGCTCGTAAGCCAGGTATGCTGCCAAATGTATCGATTACCGCAACTGACATCTCAGCAAGTATGTTGGATATGTGCCGCACTGGTGCTTACGACAACCTTGCATTGGGACGTGGACTTTCTCCAGAGCGCCGTCGTACTTTCTTTGAAGATGCGGGCGATGGCCGTATGAAAGTGAAAGATAACGTCAAGCGCATGGTGAACTTCCGCCCTCAGAACCTGATGGACAGCTATGCATTGTTAGGCAAGTTCGACATTATTTTCTGTCGTAACGTGCTGATTTACTTCTCACCTGATATGAAATCAAAGGTACTTAACCAGATGGCAAATAGCCTAAACCCTGGTGGTTACTTACTATTGGGTGCGTCTGAATCGTTAACAGGCTTAACCGACCGTTTTGAAATGGTTCGCTGTAATCCAGGCATCATCTACAAATTAAAGTAACGAACGGCACCCATATTAGGTGTAACGTTACCGTCTAAATTTAAAACCCAGCCAAGTGCTGGGTTTTCTTTTTCCTGCTTAAGCTATATCTTTAAGTCAGAGTGACATTCCAATTTACTCTATTTTTTGGCTTGTATATTGCAAGTTTACCCACGAGTAACCTGTAAAAGCATTGATAGACCGCCTTGTTTCAAAAGTTGGTATATATATTGCTTTGGTTATTTCATAACAGTCAGTTCTTGAGTTGAGGTTTACATGGCTATTTCTTTTGACAATGCTTTGGGCATTCACCAGCACACAGTTGGTGTACGTGAGCGTAACGCTGAGGTGCTTTCCACCAATATCGCGCAAGCAAACACGCCTGGGTATAAAGCAAAGGGATTAGACTTTAAGAAATCACTGCAAGCGGCAAGTTCTGGGGCAAGCATTGGTCTTAGCCGTACAGATGGTCGGCACATTTCTGCCTCAACAACGGTGAACGGGGAAACGAAGTATCGAATTCCTACACAACCTGATACAGGAGATGGCAACACGGTTGATTTGGATTTGGAAAGAAACCTTTTCATGCAAAACCAAATTAGGCATCAAGCTTCTCTCGACTTCCTAGGAAGTAAGTTCAAGAATTTAACTAAAGCGATTAAAGGGGAATAATTAGATGAGCTTATTTAATGTATTCAATGTGACTGGTTCTGCGATGAGTGCTGAATCTGTTCGTCTAAATACGACCTCGAGCAACCTTGCGAACGCGGACAGTGTAAGTAGTTCTGCTGAAGAAACTTACAAGGCTCGCCACGCAGTGTTCGGCGCTGAGTTAAATCGAGCACGCAACAGTGACCACACTGTGCCTGTGAAAGTATTAGGTATTGTAGAAAGCGATAAGCCGCTGAGCGCGGAGTACAACCCGGACCACCCATTAGCGAATAACGAAGGCTACATCTACAAGCCTAACGTAAACGTTATGGAAGAGATGGCAAACATGATTTCGGCATCACGTGCGTACCAAACGAACGTACAGGTTGCTGACTCGAGTAAACAAATGCTGCTGCGTACGCTGCAGATGGGTCAATAAGGATAAGGAGGTAGCACATGGCTGGAATCAACAACAATGTTGGTCAAAGCGGCTTGTCCTATGTTGACCAGCTGAAGAGTCTTCAAGATGGCGCTAAGAAGCCCGACGAAACAACAGGTAAGCAGGATCTTAAACAAGAAGACTTCTTATCTTTGTTGACTAAGCAACTAGCACAACAAGACCCTTTTAAGCCGGTTAGCAATGACCAGATGATTGCGCAAATGGCTTCATTTGCGACCGTAGATGGCATTGGCAAAATGAATACACAGTTTGAAAGCTTGAATTCATCAATGACCTCTAACCAAGCACTTCAGGCATCCTCTTTGGTTGGGCGTGATGTATTGGTTCCTGGTGCGGCAGGTGTAAAACCCGGTGATGGCGGTATGGCGGCAATGGTTAAGCTTCCTCAGGCAATGGACAATGTAATGGTCCGTGTTGAGAACGAAGTTGGCCAATTGGTTCGCACATTTGATATCGGCTCTAAACCATCTGGTGATACACGTGTTGAATGGGACGGAAAAGACGAAGACGGTAACCCATTGCCGGCCGGTAAATACAACGTGAAAGCGTCGGGTTTGCTGGATGGCGAGAACACAGAGTTCCAAGTTTCCAGTTATGCGAACGTGAACAGTGTGCTTCTTGGTAAGGGCGATGGCAACGTACTACTCAATCTGGCTGGTTTCACATCGCCAGTACGACTTGCTGAAGTACTAGAAGTTGGTAAAGCGTAGCTCTTTATTGAGTGACTATGCTAGCTAGATAGATTAGGAGAATAATGGAATGTCATATGTAGCTTTAAGCGGCCTATCCGCTGCACAATTAGACCTGAATACAACCAGTAACAACATTGCGAACGCAAACACATTTGGCTTTAAAGAGTCTCGTGCCGAGTTCGGTGATGTTTACTCAAGCTCGTTGTTCACTAACGCAAAAACGACGGCAGGTGGCGGTGCGCAAGCTAGCCAAGTGGCGCAACAGTTCCACGAAGGTTCAAGTATTTATACGAACAACCCAATGGACTTACGTGTAAGTGGTACAGGTTTCTTTGCAGTATCGAAAGATCGCATGGTGCCAGAGATTAACGAATTAACGCGTAATGGTGCATTTCACCTAAACAAAGACAACTACATGGTTACCGCTAACGATGAGTTTCTTTTAGGTTACGATGTCGATCCAAACTCGGGTGAAGTTCTTTCTTACGCGCCAAAGCCTCTCGACATTCCTGCTGAGTTTGGTAAACCAAAACAGACAGAAAACATTGAAGTAGGGGTTAACCTTCCTGCAAACGGTGATCTTAAAGACCCGGCTGCATTTAACTTCAAAGATGCTGATACTTATAACCGTGCAACGTCTTCGACGGTATACGATTCTATGGGTCAGTCTTACAAGTTAACGACTTACTACCTCAAAGATCAGACTCAACCAAACACTTGGCAAACGTACTACACCATGTCAGATGAGAACGGTGAAAAGCCGGTCAACATTACTGGTGGTGATGCGACGAATGCACAAGGTCATGTTGGTCACACAATGAAGTTCAACAATGACGGTACGTTAGCAAGCCTGAACAATGGTCAGCCGATTAACTCGGAACCACTGGGTGCTGGTGCGAACCCTATTGACTTGAACGGTGCTGATCCAACTCAAGTGCTTAAGTTTGGTCTAGATTCATCAACCCAGTTTGCCGCTCCGTTTGAATTGACTAAGTTTGATGAAGATGGCGCGACAACAGGTTTCTTAACAAAAATCGATTTCGATGAGTACGGCAGTGTTCTAGGTACTTACTCAAATGGTGAAAACGTGATGCTTGGCCGTGTAGGCTTGGTTCGTGTACCAAATGAGCAAGGTCTAGATAAGAAAGGCGGTACTCAATGGGATTCTACCAACGACTCTGGTGACAAGATCTGGGGTGAATCGAACAAAGGTTCATTTGGTAGCATCAACAACGGTTCGCTAGAGCAGTCGAACATCGATATGACTCAAGAACTGGTTGATTTGATTTCTGCTCAACGTAACTTCCAAGCGAACTCGCGTTCTCTAGAAGTACACAACCAGCTACAGCAGAATATTCTTCAGATTCGTTAATCGTTTCGAGCGTTTGAATCATCTGCGAATACCCAATTCAATGTTATTGAATTGGGTATTGTTGTTTGTCTTCGTATTTGCCGCCCCTATTGCCGCACGGTAATGCCACTGGCAACAATTCTTCCTGAATGATCCTTTAATGATCACCCCTCTTTGTCCGTTTTCTATTTAAATTATTGATAAATAACAGTTAAAAATATTGGCACAGTGTTTGCTTTATAAGCTCTAGAAGATGATTTTTTGGAGCAAAATTATGGATCGCGCACTGTTTCTTGCCATGAGTGGCGCAAAGCAAAATATGCAGGCTTTGCAGCTACGTGCAAACAACCTTGCCAACGTAAGTACAACGGGTTTCCGTGCTGATTTAGCACAAGCACGTTCAATGCAAGCGTATGGTGAAGGCATGCCTACTCGTGTTTTCAGCATGACAGAGCGTCCTGGTCATAATTTCGCGCAAGGTAGTGTGGTTACCACTGGCCGAGATCTCGATGTTACCGTTCAAGGTGATGGTTGGATTTCAGTTATGGATAACACCGGCCGCGAAGGTTTAACGCGTAACGGTAACCTTAAGGTTGACCAAAACGGTTTGCTAACTAACGCAAGTGGCCATTTGGTACTAGGTGAAAACGATGCACCAATCACACTGCCCATCCCAATCAGTAAAGTAGAAATTGGTACTGACGGTACGATTTCGGTGATTCCTCAAGGCGCTCCAGCTGAAGAATTGGCCGTGGTTGATCGTATTAAGCTTGTGCGTCCAGACAACCAAAGTTTGTTTAAAGATACGAATGGTCTATTCCGTTCGAAAAACCCAGATCAGGCATACGAATCAGATGCAGCGGTAACGTTGCTAAAAGGTGCTATCGAAGGCAGTAACGTAAATGCCGTAGGTGAAATGACCAGCCTAATTGACTTACAACGTCAGTTTGAAATGCAGGTCAAGATGATGAGCACAGCAGAGGAAATGGACAAGTCGTCTGATTCACTGCTTCGTATGAGCTAATAGAATTTAAAGGACATTGCTATGCATCCAGCATTATGGGTAAGTAAAACGGGTTTAGACGCCCAACAAACCAATATCTCAACGATTTCGAACAACCTTGCCAACGCCTCGACTATTGGTTTTAAAAAGAGCCGCGCGGTATTTGAAGATTTGTTCTACCAAAATATTAATCAACCGGGTGGTCAATCATCTCAGAATACTGAGCTGCCAAGTGGTTTGATGCTGGGGGCCGGTTCTAAGGTCGTCGCAACTCAAAAAGTGCACACTCACGGTAACGCACAAACGACGTCTAACAGCCTAGACATGATGATTGAAGGCGACGGTTTCTTCCAAGTTGAAATGCCAGACGGTGAAACAGGTTACAGCCGCAATGGTCAGTTCACATTGAACGGTGAAGGTGCGATCGTAACGTCGGGCCAAGGTTACCCTCTACAACCAGAAATCGTGATTCCTGAAGACGCGATCTCGGTAACGGTTGGTAACGACGGTGAAGTATCGGTTCGTCTACGTGGTGAGCAAAACAACGTCGTGGTTGGTCAAATCACCATTACTGACTTTGTAAACCCAGGCGGTCTAGAGCCAGTAGGTCAAAACCTTTACTTGCCAACTGGCGCGAGTGGCGACCCACAAGAGGGGGTTCCGGGTTTTGATGGCCTAGGTAACATCCGCCAATCGATGCTAGAAACATCGAACGTAAACGTAACCGAAGAGCTGGTAAACATGATTGAAGCTCAGCGTGTATACGAAATGAATTCGAAAGTTATCTCGTCGGTAGACAAGATGATGAGCTTTGTTAACCAACAGCTGTAATTGGTTTATTCGCCGTTTACTTTTTAAATTAATCGATCTGTTTTTACTAATTGACCCATTTACCACTGCCTGCTGAGAGTATATCGCCATGAAACGTATTTTTTGTTTAGCTTTGTTTATGTCTATGTCGGGGTGTGCTGTTCTGGACCCGATCGAGACTCCGGCGGAAGAAAATGCAACCACAGTGGTTGATGCTGTGGAAGGTGATAAGTCGGCACAAGATAGCTCTGGCATTATTGACACGCTTCGTGGGCGAACCGATCCAATTGCTGGTGACCCTGCATGGGCGCCAATCAACCCCAAGCAGAAGCCAGAGCATTACGCAGCGGCAACGGGCTCACTGTTTAATGTGAACCACATTGGCAGCATGTATGACGACTCAAAGCCTCGTGGTATTGGTGACATCATCACTGTAGCGCTAGATGAGAATACTCGAGCGACCAAAAAAGCCAACGCAGACATGTCTAAGTCGAATGATGCATCGATGGAGCCGCTGGCTGTTGGTGGTCAAGAGCTGACGATCGATAAGTACAACTTCTCTTACGATCTGAGCAACACCAATACCTTCGCTGGTGATGCATCAGCCAACCAAAGTAACAGCATCAGCGGCTATATTACCGTAGAAGTGATCGAAGTATTAGCCAATGGCAACCTAGTGGTTCGTGGTGAGAAGTGGATGACACTGAACACAGGCGATGAGTATATCCGCCTAAGCGGCACCATCCGTCCTGATGATATTGATTTTGAAAATACCATCGCTTCAAACCGTGTTTCTAACGCACGAATTCAGTACTCGGGCACGGGCGTGCAGAAAGATATGCAAGAGCCTGGATTCTTGGCACGATTCTTTAATGTATCTCTGTAGAGCTTGATAGGACGACGACATACTGACAGCCTCTATCACTCAGCCACATTTAGCTAAGCTATTATAAATTAAAGCAATACAGACAGGTTACTCAATGAAAAAACTGACACTCGTACTATTCGGCATGCTATTTCTTGCCACCAGTGCCCATGCTGCGCGAATCAAAGACGTGGCAAAAGTGGCGGGTGTTCGTAGTAACCAACTTGTCGGTTATGGTTTGGTCACGGGCTTGCCGGGTACTGGTGAGACAACTCCCTTTACCGATCAAACATTTAACGCAATGCTGCAAAATTTTGGCATCCAATTGCCGCCCGGCACTAAGCCAAAAACCAAAAATGTCGCGGCTGTTATTGTGACTGCTGAACTGCCAGCCTTCTCTAAGCAAGGTCAGGAAGTTGACGTAACCGTATCTTCTATCGGTTCGGCAAAAAGCCTACGTGGTGGCACGCTGCTACAAACCTTCCTAAAAGGTCTTGATGGTCAAGTGTATGCCGTAGCGCAAGGCAACTTGGTAGTAAGTGGTTTTAGTGCACAAGGTAACGATGGCTCTAAAATCGTCGGTAACAACCCTAATGTCGGCATCATATCTAGCGGTGCAACGGTTGAACAAGAGATCCCAACGCCATTCGGCCGTGGTGACTACATAACCTTTAACCTAATTCAATCTGATTTCACAACGGCTCAGCGTTTGGCTGATGCGGTTAACAACTTCCTAGGTCCACAAATGGCGTCTGCGGTTGACGCGACGTCAGTAAAAGTTCGCGCTCCTCGAGAAATCAGCCAACGCGTGGCTTTCTTATCGGCAATCGAAAACATCGAATTTGATCCTGCAGAGGGTTCTGCAAAAATTATTGTTAACTCCCGCACCGGTACTATTGTGGTTGGTAAGCACGTACGCCTAAGAGCGGCGGCAGTAACCCACGGTGGTATGACGGTTGCAATCAAAGAAAATCTCAATGTAAGCCAACCGAATGCATTCTCTGGTGGTCAAACGGTAGTGGTTCCTGATTCTGATATCGAAATCACGGAAGGCGATGGCAAGATGTTCAAATTTGAACCGGGCCTAACGCTGGACGATTTGGTACGCGCAGTCAATGAAGTGGGCGCTGCACCTTCTGATTTAATGGCAATCCTTCAAGCACTGAAACAAGCGGGTGCGATTGAAGGCCAGTTGATCATTATCTAAGGGGTAAAGCATGATTAAAAATAACAATGACATCGGCTTTATTCACGATATCGGTAGCCTAGACCGCCTTCGTCAACAAGCGGTAAACGGTGAAGAAGGTAGCGAGAAAGAAGCATTAACCGCTGCGGCAAAACAGTTTGAATCGATTTTCACCTCGATGTTGTTTAAGTCAATGCGCGATGCTAACTCGAGCTTTAAGTCGGATATGTTGAACAGCCAGAACGAGCAGTTCTATCGTCAGATGCAAGATGACCAAATGGCAAGTGAGTTGAGCGCTTCAGGTTCGTTAGGTCTTGCGGATATGATCGTAGCTCAGCTAAGCGCAGGCCAAGCAAGCGATGCCTCTGAAGAGAAGGTTCGCAGTGAAGGCTTTGATGCTTCATTGCAAAGACCACAATACTCAGGCCGTTCGGAAGAGCGAGCGTCAGACGTTCAATCAGCGCAAGCTATGTCAGCAACAGATATGTCAGCAGCAAAACAGCCAGTATCCTTTGATTCTCCAGAATCGTTTGTGACTTCAATGAAGCCTTACGCTGAAAAAGCGGCAAGTGCGCTTGGTGTGGACTCGTCTCTACTATTGGCACAAGCAGCTCTTGAAACGGGTTGGGGTTCTAAAATGATTAAGAACTCTTTGGGCAACAGTAACAACCTATTCAACATCAAAGCAGACAGAAGTTGGAAGGGTGATAAGGTTGCTACGCAGACGCTTGAGTTCCATGGTAAAACTGCGGTTAAAGAGTCCGCATCTTTCCGTTCTTACTCAAACTTTGAAGATAGCTTTAACGACTATGTGAAGTTCTTGAACGAAAACCCAAGATACGAAACGGCATTGCAGCATCAAGGCAACTCAGAGAATTTCATCAAAGGTATTCACCAAGCAGGTTACGCAACCGACCCTAACTATGCAGACAAGGTCTTGCGAGTGAAAGCCAAGATTGACGAGATGAACTAGCGTTATTGAATGTACTCGGGAGCTTGCCATTGGCAGGCTCTTTTCTTATCTGCCACCTCAAAGTTTGCTGCGAAACCCTTAGTTATCTCCTTACACTTCAATAAATTATTGTCTTTTAGCTCTCTGCTATCCCTATTGGCACATATATTGCTTTTTAAACTAGTAGTTAATCAGTTTATCCTGATTTTGTTAAGTTTTTTGGGGGCATTATGGCGTCGGATCTTCTGAATGTAGGGGCACAAAGTGTTCTTACTGCTCAGAGACAGCTAAACACCACAGGTCATAACATTTCTAACGCCAACACAGAGGGTTATAGCCGCCAATCTGTGATTCAAGGTGTGAATGACCCGCGTCAGTACGGTGGCCAAAGCTACGGTATGGGTGTGCATGTGGAAAATGTTCGCCGCTCTTGGGACCAATTTGCCGTCAACGAACTTAACTTATCGACAACCAATGCCGCCAATAAAGGCGACACAGAAGCGAACCTCGATATGCTGTCGAGTATGCTGTCATCGGTTGCTTCGAAGAAGATTCCAGAAAACCTTAATGAATGGTTTGATTCGGTTAAAACATTAGCCGATACACCGAATGATGTAGGTGCTCGAAAAGTTGTACTAGAAAAGGCTGGACTACTCAGCAAGACGTTAAATGAATTCCATGAAACGGTTCGTCAACAGTCTGATTCTACGAATAAAAAACTAGATATGGGTATCGAGCGAGTTAATCAACTTGCGTACGAGATCCGTGATGTTCAGCGTTTAATGATGCGAACTCCTGGCCCTCACAATGACCTACGAGATCAGCATGAAAAGTTGATTAATGAGCTTTCTGGTTACACCAAAGTAACGGTGACACCACGCTCAAATGCCGAAGGGTTTAATGTCCATATTGGTAATGGCCATACCTTGGTCTCTGGTAGTGAAGCAAGCCAATTAAAAATGGTTGATGGTTTACCCGATGCACATCAGCGCCGCCTAGCAATTGTTGAAGGTAAGTCTTTAAAACCGATCACCAGCAGTGATATCGACGGAAAAATCGGCGCCATGCTAGACATGCGTGACGAACATATCCCGGCAATCATGGATGAGCTTGGTCGTTTGGCGACCGCGTTTTCATATGAGGTCAATAGTCTTCAAGAACAAGGTTTGGATCTTAACGGCAACGTAGGTAAGGACCTGTTTACCGACGTGAACTCAGAGCTGGTGGCAAAATCTCGTGTCACGGCTAGCGGACAATCGAAAGCCGATGTTGCGGTATACATTGATGATACTTCTGCCTTAAAAGGCGGTGAGTATGGCCTGAAATATGATGGCAGTGATTATGTCGTGACTAAGCCGAACGGTGAGACCGTTAAGATGGCGACCGACTCTAGCGGTAGTGCTTTTTATCTTGATGGCATGCGAGTGGAAGTACGTAATCCTCCTGAACTAGGAGAGAAGCTGTTACTGCGTCCAACGCGCAATTTTGCTGCTCAAATACAGATGGAAACCAAAGACCCGAAAGACATTGCTGCGCAAAGTTATGAGGCATCGACCACGTTTGCCAAGGGTACAGCGGGATTCAAAATCCTAGAAGCAGGTCAACTGCGTGAGTTTGAAGTGATTGTCTCACCAAAAGGTGAGCAGTTTGCTGTGACGGATCCGAAGGGTAACATTTTAATGCAGCCTCAACCGTATCCGCCACAAGGGCCAGTGACCATCAACGGTACAACGTTTGAGCTCACACCCGGCGCGGTGGCAAACGATAAGTTTACGGCAAACCTTGTCCCATCAGAAGGTGACAACGGTAACCTGCGTAAGCTGCAAGATCTTCAAACAGGAAAGCTGTTAAATGATGGCGAGTCTACGATTTTAGACCTTTACCACAACTTGAATACTAATACTGGCTTGAAGTCTTCAACGGCAAATCGCTTGAGTGATATTGCGACGTTAGAAAAACAGTCGGCTCAAGAACGTATAGCTTCTATCTCGGGAGTAAACCTCGATGAAGAAGCGGCAAATATGATGAAATTTCAGCAAGCGTATATGGCTTCTTCACGCATCATGCAAGCAGCCAACGATACGTTTAACACGATTTTGGCTCTGAGATAGGAAGGTATAAATGTTGAATCGTATCTCTAGCTTCCATAATTATCAGTCAGTACAAAATGACTTGCGCCGTCAAGAGAACAAGGTGCATCACAACCAAGCGCAACTTGCTTCCGGTAAGAAGTTACAGTCGCCAAGTGATGACCCATTAGCGACGCACTATTTGCAGAACATTGGTCAGCAGTCAGAACAGCTTAAACAGTATGTCGATGCGATTACTCTAGTCAGAAACCGTCTTGAGCATCATGAGGTATTGGTTTCTAACACTGAAGGCTTTGCTGATGAAGCAAAACGAACCGTGATGGAAATGATCAACGGTGCGCTTTCTCCAGAAGATCGTTTAGCTAAGAAGCGTGAAATTCAAGAATTGGCGAATAACTTCCTACATTTAGCCAACTCTCAAGATGAGTCGGGCAACTACACATTTGCGGGTACTAAACCAAAGAATCAGCCTTTCTTTCGAGATAATCAAGGAAACGTGACTTATCAAGGTGATGACTACCAACGCAAGATGCGTGTGGCAAGCAGCTTTGAAATGGCAATGAATGATCCGGGCAGCAAGATGTTTATGGAAATAGACAATCCGTTCGGTGACTACGAGCCTCAGTATGAACTAGAGTCTGCTTCTGAGTTATTGCTAGAGCGCGCGACCAACAGAACCAAAGATTCATCAACGTACAAGGTGACGTTTGTGGATATGCAGACCGGAAACTACGCCTACCAGCTTGAGAAAGATGGGACAGTAGTCGCCGCGGAAGATTTTGATCCTTCGACAGGCATTGTCTACGAAGGGCTGAATATCCAACTTAAAGGCCAGATCACGAAAGGTGACTCGATCACCTTAGAGCCGAGAAAGACATTCTCTATCTTTGATACGTTTAAAGAAGCCGCTGAACAGGCTGAAAACCCAGTATCGGATGCATCGGCGACGGCGAAATTGCACCAAGTAACCGAAGAGTTCCATGCCGCGTTTATTCATTTAACCAAGGCAAGAACCGATGTTGGTGCACGTTTAAGTACGCTGGATATTCAAGAGCAGCAACATGAAGATTTTAAGTTGTCTTTAGCAAAAGCAAAAAGCAACTTTGAAGACTTGGATTACTCAAAAGCGATCATTGAGTTCAATGAAAACTCTCGAGCACTACAGGCTTCTCAACAAGCGTTTGGCAAAACCAAAGACCTGACCTTGTTTAACTATATTTAATGATCAATCGGTATTTAATGGTGACTTGTCGATGACCATGGCGTTGATTCCTTGCCGTATGTGCTATGCCATACGTGCGAATAACGCCTCAGTTTGCCGCTTTTTTGTACGAAGCATGATGTTTCTAGAATAGTGGCAAAAAACGGCAATAAGGAAGGTGAATGTTTTTCATCTTCTGATATTAGAAAATCATAATTGCGCAGTGTTGTTTGTAAGTTTCTGATTTTTAGATAATTAAAAAATTATTCATATGATATTAAACTTGGCATACAACTTGTATCTGTGTTGGTTATAAATGATTAATACAGATCTTAAACCTTGTATAGGGTTTATCGAGTAATACACGGTCAGTGCTTATCCATATGAGAGTAAAGCTGGCCGCTTCGCAGAAACTTTGCGAACTCATAAGGAGAGCAAAATGGCTATCAATGTAAGCACTAACGTATCTGCTATGACAGCACAACGTTACCTAAATAAAGCGTCTAATGACTTAGCGACTTCTATGGAGCGTTTGTCATCTGGTCACAAGATCAACAGCGCGAAAGACGATGCAGCGGGTCTTCAAATCTCGAACCGCCTAACGGCACAATCTCGTGGTCTTGATGTCGCAATGCGTAATGCTAACGACGGTATTTCGATTGCTCAAACCGCTGAAGGCGCGATGAACGAATCAACCAACGTACTACAACGTATGCGTGATCTAGCGATTCAGTCATCAAACGGTACTAACTCTCCAGCAGAGCGTACTGCACTGAACGAAGAGTCAATGGCACTTCAAGATGAGCTTAACCGTATCGCGGAAACTACATCTTTTGGTGGCCGTCGTCTATTGAACGGTTCATTTGGTGAAGCATCGTTCCAGATTGGTTCTAATTCTGGTGAAGCGATGATCATGGCTCTGACGAGCATTCGTGCCGATGACTTCCGCATGGGTGGTACAACGTTTGATTCTGAAAACGGCAAAGACAAGAGCTGGGAAGTGCCTGCACAAGCTAGCGATCTTAAGTTCGAATTCAGAACCAAAGCGGGTGAAGACATCGTTTTAGACATCAATACCAAAGCGGGCGATGATATCGAAGAGCTTGCGACTTACATTAATGGTCAGTCTGACCTTGTGAACGCATCGGTTACTGATGATGGTCGCATTCAATTGTTCGTTGCTGAGCCTGACCTTGAAGGTGCAATGTCTATCTCTGGTGGTCTAGCGTCTGAGCTAGGTATTAAGAGTGAAGGCCGCGCAACCTCTGTTCAAGATGTTAGCTTAACCAGCGTTGCGGGTTCACAGAACGCAATCAGCGTGATTGATTCTGCAATGAAGTACGTGGATTCACAGCGTGCTGATTTGGGTGCAAAACAGAACCGTCTAAGCCACAGTATTAATAACTTGGCAAACGTACAAGAGAACGTAGACGCTTCAAACAGCCGAATCAAAGATACGGACTTTGCGAAAGAGACGACGCAAATGACCAAATCACAAATTCTGCAACAAGCAGGTACTTCAATACTTGCTCAAGCAAAACAGTTGCCTAACTCTGCGATGTCACTATTGCAATAGTTATTGGTTGAACTTGCTGCTCGTGTTCAGACGTGAGCCATGCAGCAAGGGAAACTGGCAAGCATACTTACTATTGAGTGTTTAGCTCTCTCATCTCTCACCTGCTATCCATTTTTACAGTAAGAATGCAACGGCAAGTCGGAAATGTGTTCATTTCTCGATGATCTCCACACAGGCTCTGACGCGCCAACTAGCCCCGGTTCTCTCAAAGGAAAAGGGGCTTTTTCCTTTCTGTATTTCTTGTTTCTGCTATTTATTTTCCTGCGAATTTTCTCGCTCTACCTTTCTCAAATCTCTATTTGACGGTTCTTCTTCACTACAAATAATGTCATCTATTACACAAGAACTGCCTAAGCCAGAGATCTTTGGCAATTGATCATTTCTCCACCTTGAGCAATTTAGACGGCGATTCGTACGTTTTTCAAACAGGTTAGGATCTTTTATCAATTGAAATCTATCGCTGCATTAGAAAATGATGAAAATTAAGTTGTTGATAAATATTAAATTAATAATTTTTTTGTGGTTTTTTGAAAGTTTTTCTAAAGCTTCTGATTTTCGCGCCGTTATTAAAAGTAACTTTGAGAGAACTACTTGGTTTTCCGAGACGTCGGAAACCGCTATACCGGAAAATCAATTGGAGAAATCACCATGGCAGTGAATGTAAATACAAACGTTTCAGCGATGACAGCGCAACGTTACCTAAACAACGCAAACAGCGCACAACAAACATCAATGGAGCGTCTAGCTTCAGGCTCAAAAATCAACAGCGCAAAAGATGACGCTGCGGGCCTACAAATCTCGAACCGTTTGAACGTTCAAAGCCGCGGCCTTGATGTTGCTGTACGTAACGCGAACGACGGTATCTCTATTGCACAAACTGCTGAAGGTGCAATGAACGAGACCACGAACATCCTGCAACGTATGCGTGATTTGTCTCTACAATCTTCAAACGGCTCAAACTCAAAATCTGAGCGTGTAGCGATTCAAGAAGAAGTAACAGCACTGAACGACGAACTAAACCGTATTGCGGAAACGACGTCTTTTGGTGGCAACAAGCTGCTTAACGGTACTCACGGTACTAAATCATTCCAAATCGGTGCGGATAACGGTGAAGCGGTAATGCTTCAACTGAAAGACATGCGCTCTGATAACGCTCAGATGGGTGGTAAGAGCTACCAAACTGAGAACGCGAAAGATAAAGATTGGAACGTTCAAGCAGGCTCTAACGACCTAAAAATGTCGTTCACTGATAACTTCGGTCAAGCACAAGAAATCGACATCAGCGCAAAAGCGGGTGACGACATTGAAGAGCTAGCAACGTACATCAACGGTCAACAAGACTCTGTTAAAGCGTCTGTAACTGAAGACGGCAAGCTACAGATGTTTACTGGTAACAACAAAGTTGAAGGCGAAGTAGCATTCTCTGGCAGCCTGGCTGGCGAACTAGGCATGCAACCTGGCAAAGACGTAACGGTTGATACTATCGACGTAACATCAGTTGGCGGCGCACAAGAGTCTGTAGCAGTAATCGATGCGGCACTTAAGTATGTAGACAGCCACCGTGCTGAGCTAGGTGCTTTCCAAAACCGTTTCGACCACGCTATCAGCAACTTAGACAACATTAACGAGAACGTTAACGCATCTAAGAGCCGTATCAAAGATACCGATTTCGCGAAAGAAACGACTCAGATGACTAAGTCTCAGATCCTTTCTCAAGCTTCAAGCTCGATTCTTGCTCAAGCGAAGCAAGCTCCGAACTCGGCACTTAGCCTACTAGGTTAATCGATTGAAAGGTCACGTTGACCCTAGTGTTAACGTTGGGCCTCCACAAATTAGCTCGTGGTGAGAGATGAGCGCTAAACAAACCCAGCTTCGGCTGGGTTTTTTATTGCCTGTTATTTGGCAAAGTGAAGAGTTTAGGACAGTGGTAAAGGACAAAGGCGAGATTCCCTATAACGTTCGTGCCTCACTGTAGGGAATGACGGTGTGTAAATAACTAAAACAGTAATTCGTCATCCCAGAATCGAGTAGAACGAGATATCAGGGATCGGCTTTGGTCTTTATGTGCAAGGCGACACTTATAAATGAGCGAGGATAAGAAACTTTAACGAATGCTGGTCTATTAATTGAAGCCCGATCACACTTTTCTTTGTTGTTGAAAAGAATACGAAAAAAATCGCACTTTTTATTAAAGCTTCTAATTAAGGGGCCGTTAAAGGGATTGAGAGAAATGATATGTACCAATGTAAGGTGAGAGAGACACTGGTGCATAAACAAATTGACATGTATTTGTGTGAGGTGAGAGTCACATAAGTGCATTAAAAAATGCCTAAAGGAGATCAACTATGGCGATTAATGTAAACACTAATGTGTCTGCAATGACGGCTCAGCGCTACCTGAATAGCGCGGCTGAAGGTACTCAAAAATCAATGGAGCGTTTGTCTTCTGGCTATAAAATCAATAGCGCAAAAGATGATGCTGCAGGCCTACAAATCTCTAACCGCTTAACGTCGCAAAGCCGTGGCCTAGACATGGCTGTGAAAAACGCGAATGACGGTATCTCTATTGCACAGACAGCTGAAGGTGCAATGAATGAGTCAACCAACATTCTGCAACGTATGCGTGACCTTTCTCTTCAATCTTCAAATGGTTCAAACAGCAAATCTGAACGTGTTGCGATCCAAGAAGAAGTCTCTGCTCTAAACACAGAACTTAACCGTATTGCTGAAACGACCTCTTTTGGTGGTAACAGGCTTCTTAACGGTACTTACGGTACCCAATCTTTCCAAATCGGCGCAGACTCCGGTGAAGCTGTAATGCTTTCTATGAGCAACATGCGTACTGACACTCAAGACATGGGTGGCAAGAGCTACGGCGTAGAAGAAGGCAAAGATGCTTCTTGGCGTGTAGGTGCTGGTGCTGATCTAACGATCAAGTACAACGATAAGTTTGGTGAAGCTCAAGAGTTGTCTATTTCTGCGAAAGAAGGCAACGATATCGAAGAGCTAGCAACTTACATCAATGGTCAAAGCCAAGACGTTAAAGCGTCTGTTGGTGAAGGCGGCAAACTGCAACTTTTCGCTTCAAGCCAAAAAGTTGAAGGTGATGTTGAATTCGGCGGTAGCCTTGCGGGTGAACTTGGTATCGGTGCAGGCAAAGACGTTACCGTTAACGATATCGACGTAACTTCTGTTGCAGGTGCAAACGAAGCCGTATCTATCATTGATGGTGCTCTAAAATCTGTTGATAGCCAACGTGCTTCTCTAGGTGCTTTCCAAAACCGTTTTGACCACGCAATCAGCAACTTAGACAATATCAACGAAAACGTTAATGCGTCTAAGAGCCGTATCAAAGATACCGATTACGCGAAAGAAACAACAGCTATGACGAAGTCTCAAATCCTACAACAGGCGAGTACTTCTATCCTAGCTCAAGCAAAACAGTCACCATCAGCAGCTCTAAGCTTATTGGGCTAAACTTACCTCGGTAAGTAACGGTAAACTCTACTCTGGGTAGAGTTTTACTGTTTGGCTCATAAAGGAGGGAGGGAGAGTGTTATGGAAATATCATCCAACGCATCGAACATCCAGCCTTATGGCTCACCTAATGGCATTAAAATTGCAAGCGATGAAGGTAGTAGTGCGTCGAGTATTTCGCGACTAAAAGAAGCAACATCTTATGACAAGGTAGAGAAATCGAAAGAGGAAGCTACCGAAGCGGCGATTCAATTAGCTCAACATAGACAAGAGTTAAATGATGAAGAGCGAGTCAAAATGGTGGAGAAGGTAAACGAGTTTATCTCCTCTCTCAACAAAGGTGTGGCGTTTAAGGTCGATGAAGAATCTGGGAGAGATGTGGTTACCATTTATGAGACCACAACCGGTGATATTATTCGCCAGATCCCTGATGAAGAAATGCTTGAAATTCTAAGACGCCTAGCAGCCCAAAACTCGAATAGTCGAATATTTGAGGTGAAGGTTTAAGTCGTATTATTGAGGTGATTTAATGAGTTTTGGCCCAATGGGGATTTCGTCTGGCATGGATATCAATTCCATGGTCAGCAAAATTGTTGATTCGGAGCGTGTACCTAAACAGCAACGAATCGACAATGAACGAACGCGAATCGATACCAGCATTAGTGCCTATGGAAGACTCAGAGAATCCCTTGATTCGATGAAAAACCTGATGACAAACTTTCGTCAGGAAAAAGCTTTTGCTGTGCGAACAGTCGAAAGTACCGATGAAGGTCTTGTCTCTGCAACCGCGACTACCGAAGCGATCGCTGGCAAATATGCCATCGATGTGTTGCAGCTTGCCCAAAGCCATAAAGTGGCTTCTGATGTACTGTCAGATGACATGAAATTTGGCCCAGGCAAGCTGCAGGTTTCGCTTGGTGATGACAGCTTTGACGTGCAAGTTGGCGACAGATCGAGACTTATCGAAGTTGTTCGTGGAATCAACGGTGCAGATAGCAACCCAGGCGTTCGTGCATCTATTATCAATGATGTCGAAGGTCCAAGACTTATCATTGCCTCGAACCAGTCTGGTTCAGATCAGCAGATCAGCATTAATGTTGAGTCAGATGCTGCCAATCCCTTAAAAAAACTCGAATACAAAACGCTTGAAGAACGTGTTAAAGCGCTAGAGAAAGCGCGCGTTGCTGCTCAAGATATTCTAGCTCTAACCCCTGCAGGAAAAGCCGTCGAACTCATCGATGAAGTGATCGCTAGCGATGACCCAAATGCGAATGAAACACTCGATAAAGATGGCAATATCATCCCAGCAGCTCAAACTGATTCTACTTCAGATGCTGACGGAGACTCTCAAAGTCTCAGCTACGGTGAGCAAGCCGCAGCCGACGGCCAAGCTGCCCTAGACGCAGCTCAAGCGGCAAAGTCGGTGATGCCTGAAGACAATATCCCTGGCTGGACTGAAACCGCGTCAGGTACGCTTTTAGATTCTTATTACACACCAGAACTTGAGCTTGATGAAAAAGCGATAGAGAAGGCACCCGATGTGCCGGGGTGGTCAAATGCTGCCTCAGGTACTCTGACCGATTCATACGTGACACCGAAAGAAGCCCAACAAAAGCTTGAGGCTGAGCAAGCGCGTATCGAAGAGAAGATCTCACAAGAAAAAGCAGAGTTGGCTGAGAAAGTTCAAAAAGGCGAACTCACCGCAGAACAAGCCAAGAAAATTGAGCGTGCTAAATTAGAACCCGAAGAGCGAGAGCTTTTAGAGAAGGTCGATAAAGCACAAGCTGACCTCGAACAAGCACAGCAATCTTTTGATACCTATAGCGGTATGACTGAAGTTCAGGCTGGCCAAGATTCTATGGTTGTCCTAGATGGTGTCGCTCAGCTCTCTAGTAATAACAATGTGATTGAAGATGCCGTTGAGGGTATTGATATTACGGTGAAAGGAAAAACGCCAAAAGATAAGCCGCCGGCAGAAATTGGTGTGGAGTACGACCGTAACAGTGTTCGCCAAGATATCGAATCCTTTGTGAGCTCTTATAACCAGTTCTATCAAGTGTCGAAAGACCTCGCGGGTGTTGATCCAACAACAGGCCAAAAGGGACCGCTCTCTGGTGACAGTACGGTACGTAACGCCGACTCTCGATTGAAAGGGGTGTTCTCATCAAGTATCGAAGGTGCGCCAGACAATCTAAAGTCTTTGACTGAATTCGGTATCACCACCACAAGGCAAGGCTCGCTAGAAATCAACTACGACATGCTTGATCGTCAACTCAACAACAATTTCGATAAGTTGGGTGAGTTCTTTGGTGGCAACAATGGTTTCGCCAAAAGAGTGGAAGATGCGATTCAAGGTATCACAGGTATTACGGGTTCAATCCGTACTAGAGAGAAGAGCTTGGTCGAGCAAAACTACCGTTTGGTTGATGACCAAAGCGCGCTCGACCGCCGCATGGACAGCCTAGAGAGCCGAACTCACTCTAAGTTCACAGCCATGCAAGATGCGACCAGTAAGATGCAATCTCAGTTGGGCAGTATGATGAATGCGTTGGGCTAATAGATGAATAGCCAGCTACAGGAGCTTTGTGAACTCGATCAACTAATTATCTCTAAACTGGAATTTAGTGAAATTAATGCTGAAGAAATAAGGCAGCTTGTCGATAACAGAGAACAGTTATTGCAAAACGTGCTTCAAATAATCGACTCACATCCCGACGTTAAGCAAAGTTCTGAATGGTTTGAAGCCATTACCAGAACCAGAAAATTAGTCGAATTGATGCAGTCTGAGACGAGTCGAGTAGGTAAGACCCTGCACAAATACCGTCACGGTGCTAAATCAGTTCAACAATACAAAAAGTTTTTATAGAAGAGGTTTACTATGCGCGGTTCTTTACAGGCATATAAAAAGGTATCAGTGGATAGTCAGCTAACGGCTGCCTCACCGCATAAGATTGTACAAATGCTAATGGCCGGTGCTATCGAGCGTTTGATTCAAGGTAAAGCGGCAATGCAAGCAGGCAACATCCCAGTGAAAGGTGAGCGACTTGGTAAGGCTCTAGATATCATTATTAGCCTACGTAGTTGCCTATCTATGGACGATGGTGGCGATATTGCGAAAAACCTAGATCAACTTTATGAGTTCATGATCACGCAAATTTCTGCGGCAAATCACAAAAATGACCCACAGCCTATTGATGATGTTATCGATATTATTCGCGAAATTAAGAGCGCTTGGGACCAAATTCCGAACGAATATCACAACTTGACGTCCGCTGACGTAGGAATTTAAAGAAAAATTGCAGTTTTAACCAACCTCATATCCCTTAATTGGTTGGTTGCCTTATTTTTTTAATCAAATAAAATAGAAGCCATTAGATAGCCTAATGGCTTTTTTCGTTGCTGATTTCCTAAATTTGTCCACGTAGACCGTAATCGTTGATACTTTCACTGTTTTATAGACTACGTTGCTCACCGTTTTTCCGCATCGCACCAAAATAAAGGCAATAATTCCTACTTATGCAAGGTTTGGCAAAACTGCTTGTCGTCGACGATAACGCTCAAGATCGTCACAATTTAAGCACAATATTAGAGTTTGTAGGAGAGAGCTGCGAAGTAATCAGCTCTGAACAAGCACGTAAAGTTGACTGGTCACTACAGTGGGCCGGCTGCATTATTGGTACCATTAAAGGTAAAGGCTTCAACGCATTACTGAATGAGAAGCTTGTTCACGCCAATCACATCCCTTTACTGGTGATTGGCAAAAACAATCACCCGGTTGACGAGTTGACTAACTATGTTGGTGAGCTTGAACTTCCTCTTAACTACCCGCAATTAAGTGATGCATTAAGACACTGTAAAGATTTCTTAGGCCGCAAAGGTGTTCAAGTTGTGTCTTCGGCACGCAAGAACACCCTGTTTCGCAGCCTAGTAGGACAAAGTGCTGGCATTCAAGAAGTACGTCACTTAATTGAACAAGTCTCTTCTACGGAAGCGAACGTGCTGATTCTTGGTGAATCTGGTACAGGCAAAGAAGTCGTAGCGCGTAACATTCACTATCACTCTAAACGTCGTTCAGGGCCTTTTGTTCCTGTAAACTGTGGCGCGATTCCACCTGATTTGCTTGAAAGTGAACTGTTTGGTCATGAGAAGGGCGCATTTACTGGGGCGATTACCGCACGTAAAGGCCGTTTTGAATTGGCTGAAGGTGGCACACTGTTTCTTGATGAAATTGGCGATATGCCGATGGCGATGCAAGTTAAGCTGCTACGAGTACTGCAAGAGCGATGCTTTGAGCGTGTAGGTGGCAATGGCACCATACAAGCTGATGTTAGAGTGATTGCGGCAACCCACCGCAACCTTGAAGATATGATCGACGATGATTCGTTCCGTGAAGATCTTTACTATCGCTTGAATGTATTCCCGATTGAAATGCCTGCACTTCAAGACCGTAAAGAAGATATTCCACTGTTGCTTCAAGAGCTGATGACTCGAATGGAAGCGGAAGGCAGCATGCCTATCTGTTTCACGGCTCGTGCTATCAACTCTTTGATGGAGCATTACTGGCCGGGCAACGTTCGTGAACTAGCGAACCTGGTTGAACGAATGGTTATCTTGTATCCAAACAGCTTGGTTGATGTGAATCATCTGCCCACTAAATATCGATACAGCGATATCCCTGAGTTCCAGCCAGAGTTTAATAGCTTTGGCTCTGAAGAGGAGCAAGAGCGTGATGCACTTGCTGACTTATTCTCAGAAGATTTCAGCTTTGATCAGCAAGATGATATTGCCGACAATGCCAATGCTCCTCAAGAGTTACCGCCAGAAGGGGTTAACTTGAAAGAGCTACTCGCGGATATGGAAGTGAATATGATCAATCAAGCTTTGGAAGCGCAGGGCGGCATTGTTGCTCGTGCTGCTGACATGCTTGGAATGCGTAGGACCACTCTGGTTGAAAAAATGCGTAAATATAACTTGCAGCGATAGTGTCCAGTTTTCGATGAAAACGAAAAACTAGCACACACTTTTTAGCTATTTGGTAACTCTAGCTAAGTGAACAGATAAACCATAGTCGAGTTGTTGCTTGCTTAACTATGTGATAAATATAGCAAATAGCCTGACTCGTGTTGTACGTCTCAGGCTGTTTTAGTATTTGAGGCAAATTTTTGACATGCACGTATCTAACGAACCAGAAAATCAATCACACCTAGATTCTGTCGAACAGCAGGTTGAGCGCTATAAGCAAGTACTCGACGTGATGCCAGCAGGGGTCATCTTGTTAGATACACACGGCGAAGTGAGAGAAGCGAACCCTGAAGCGCACCGTATTCTTGGTGTTGAGTTGGTTGGCGAGAAGTGGTTTTCAGTGATTCAAAGTGCCTTCGACCCAAAAGACGATGATGGTCATGAGATCTCATTGAAGAACGGGCGAAAAGTACGTTTGGCGATTTCAGCCTCTACCACGGGTCAGCTGATTTTGATTACCGATTTGACCGAGACCCGACTCTTGCAGTCTCGCGTGAGTGATCTTCAGCGTTTGTCTTCATTAGGCAGAATGGTGGCCTCGCTTGCCCATCAGGTGCGAACGCCGCTTTCAAGTGCGATGCTGTATGCATCAAACCTTGCCGCGCCGAATCTGCCGCCGGCAACAAAAACGCGTTTTCAATCTAAGCTTATGGATAGATTGCATGACTTAGAGAAGCAAGTGAACGACATGTTGTTGTTTGCCAAAGGTGGTGACAACAAAGTAGTTAAGCCATTTACAGTGTCTGAATTGATCACCGAATTTCACCCTATGGTGGAAGCTGCATTGAAAACCAACCAGATTGATTATTGCCAGGAAGTTGAGGGCGAACAGACTCAAATGTTTGGCAACGCCAACGCTATCGCCTCAGCGTTAAGCAACCTAGTGTTGAATGCGGTTCAAATTGCGGGCAAGGAATCGCAGATCGATGTGTTTTTTAGGCCCGTAAACGGCGAGCTTAAGATATCAGTGCAAGACAGTGGCCCTGGCGTACCGAAAGAGCTTCAAGGTAAAATTATGGAACCCTTCTTTACCACTCGTTCGCAAGGTACAGGTCTAGGATTAGCGGTTGTACAAATGGTATGTCGAGCACATGAAGGCCGACTGGAATTGATATCAGAAGAAGGCGACGGCGCATGCTTTACCATGTGTCTACCGCTTGAAAGAAGTGCTTCTTCTGAAGACTAATAAGTTTTAACTGAATTTACACTGGAGAATCCTATGGCTCAAAGCAAAGTGTTAATCGTCGAAGATGATGAAGGTCTACGCGAAGCCCTTGTCGACACTCTCGCGCTTGCTGGCTATGAATGGCTGGAAGCGGATTGTGCGGAAGATGCTCTGGTCAAATTAAAATCGAACTCCGTTGATATTGTCGTATCTGACGTGCAGATGGCGGGCATGGGCGGCTTGGCGCTATTGAGAAACATCAAGCAGCATTGGCCTAACTTACCTGTATTACTAATGACAGCGTACGCCAACATCGAAGATGCCGTTGCTGCAATGAAAGAGGGCGCTATCGACTATATGGCAAAGCCATTTGCGCCAGAAGTACTGCTCAACATGGTCAGCCGTTATGCCCCTGTAAAGTCGGACGACAATGGCGACGCTATCGTTGCTGATGAAAAAAGTATCAAGCTAATGATGCTGGCTGATAAAGTCGCAAAAACCGATGCTAACGTCATGGTGTTAGGCCCGAGTGGTTCTGGTAAAGAGGTGATGTCTCGATACATTCACAATGCTTCTAGCCGAAAAGATGGGCCGTTTGTCGCAATTAACTGCGCGGCGATCCCAGACAACATGTTAGAAGCGACCCTGTTTGGTTATGAAAAAGGCGCATTTACTGGCGCTATTCAAGCTTGCCCGGGGAAATTCGAGCAAGCGCAGGGCGGTACGATTCTGTTGGATGAGATCAGTGAGATGGATCTTAGCCTACAAGCCAAACTACTGCGTGTTTTGCAAGAACGCGAAGTTGAGCGATTAGGTAGTCGTAAGAGCATCAAATTGGATGTTCGTGTATTAGCGACCAGTAACCGAGACCTTAAACAGTATGTTTCTGAAGGGAATTTCCGTGAGGATTTATACTACCGCTTGAATGTATTCCCAATTTCTTGGCCACCACTGTGTGAGCGAAAAGGTGATATTGAGCCTTTAGCCAAGCACTTAGTTGAGCGTCATTGCACCAAACTTGGTATGCCTGTACCGGTTATGTCAGCGCAAGCGATCAGCAAACTCGTTAATTATCCGTGGCCGGGCAATGTTCGCGAATTAGACAATGTGGTACAGCGTGCGTTAATATTGAGCGAACAAGAGAACATCTCTGGTGAGCATATCCTTCTTGAAGGTGTCGATTGGCAAGACGCAAGCAGCCTACAACAAATCGTCGAAGGCAGTGACGTAGCTGCACCAGAAATCAAGCCTATTGCCGAAGCAAACCCAATCAATAAAATCGCGGCTAGCAGCGAAGGGTTAGGTAATGAGCTTAGAGATCAAGAGTATGCGATCATTCTTGAAACCCTGATTGCATGTAATGGTCGACGCAAAGACATGGCTGAAAAACTGGGCATTAGCCCTCGTACACTGCGTTACAAGTTGGCTAAAATGCGCGATGCTGGAATAGATATCCCAAACTGAGGATAGATTAGTAGTGTCAGCTTTCTGACTAGTGTAATACGATATCTAGTCAATTAAATGTGTGGCACGCTAATTGCTCTGTCAATAATATAGCTAAATAGATGGTCATAATTTTGACTCCTGAGGTAGTAGATGAGAATAGATGGTTTACAAGGCGAAATGCAGGCAATGATGGTCGAAGCTGCCAGCGCGCGTCCCGCAGCAACGGGGCAAGCGGTCGGTGCAGATTTTGGCAACATGCTGACTAATGCCATCAATAATGTGAACTCATTACAAAAGACCTCAGGTGATCTTCAAGCTCGTTTTGATAGTGGCGACCAAAGCGTATCCCTATCGGACGTGATGATTGCTCGTAATAAATCTAGTGTGGCTTTTGAGGCGACGATCCAAATTAGAAATAAATTGGTCGAATCGTACAAAGAGCTGATGAATATGCCGGTATAAGTTGGGTAGTTAAATAGTGGCAGATAATAGTCAAACAACAGATTTAACCGTAAGCGATAGCAACGACCATGCACTTATTGCAGGCTCTGAGCTAGACGGAGAAGGGCAAAATCCCGATCTAGGTGAACGCAGTTCATCGAAGTTCGATATGGCTGTCGGTGATCTTGATTTACTTCGTCAGGTCGTCTTAGTCCTTTCTATCTCTATCTGTGTAGCGCTGATTGTGATGCTGTTTTTCTGGGTAAAAGAGCCAGAAATGCGTCCATTAGGGGCTTACGAAACAGAAGAATTGATCCCCGTTCTTGATTACTTAGATCTGCAAAAGATCGATTACACGCTTGAAGGCAATACCATCTCAGTACCGGCGAGTGAGTACAACTCATTAAAGCTTAATATGGTACGAGCGGGTTTGAATCAAGAGCGAAACGCGGGTGATGACATCCTCATGCAAGACATGGGTTTTGGTGTATCACAACGTTTAGAACAAGAACGCCTTAAATTAAGCCGCGAAAGACAACTTGCCAAAGCCATTGAGCAGATGAAACAGGTGCGTAAAGCTCAGGTTTTATTGGCCCTGCCGAAGCAGAGTGTTTTTGTACGTCATAATCAAGAAGCCTCTGCTTCTGTATTCCTAACTCTAAAAACAGGTACTAACCTCAAGCAGCAAGAAGTTGATTCTGTTGTGGATATGGTGGCAAGTGCCGTTCCGGGAATGAAAACCTCACGTATTACGGTGACCGATCAGCATGGTCGATTGTTGAGCTCAGGCTCTCAAGACCCTATGTCAGCGGCGCGTCGTAAAGAACACGAGTTAGAGCGCAATCAAGAACAAGCGCTGCGTGAAAAAATTGACTCCATCCTGATTCCTATTCTTGGGTTTGGTAACTACACCGCTCAGGTTGATATCCAGCTCGATTTCAGTGCTGTGGAGCAAACCAGAAAACGTTTTGATCCGAATACACCGGCGACTCGAAGTGAATACACCTTAGAAGATTACAACAATGGAAATACGGTGGCGGGTATTCCGGGTGCGTTGAGTAACCAGCCTCCAGCGGATGCCTCAATTCCACAAGATGTGGCTCAGATGAAAGACGGCGCGATGACAGGTCAAGGCTCTGTTCACAAAGAAGCGACTCGAAACTTTGAGCTAGACACCACTATCAGTCATGAACGTAAACAGAGCGGCACGGTTAACCGCCAGACGGTTTCTGTTGCGATCAAAGACCGTCAATCCTTGAACCCAGATACGGGTGAAGTGATTCATACTCCGATCCCGGCTAGCGAGATCAATGCGATTCGCCAAGTATTGATTGGTACGGTGGGCTTTGATGAAACTCGTGGTGATTTGCTCAACGTATTAAGCATGCAGTTTGCACCTCAAGTAACAGATGTTGTTGCTGATGTACCAATCTGGGAGCATCCAAATTTCAATGATTGGGTTCGTTGGTTTGCAAGTGCCTTGGTTATTATTGTGGTGGTGTTGGTACTTGTTCGCCCTGCAATGAAGAAACTGCTTAACCCAGCAGCAGACAACGATGAACAGATGTACGGCCCTGATGGTATGCCAATTGGTGCCGACGGCGAAACCAGCTTAATTGGTGGTGATATTGAAGGTGGTGAGCTGTTTGAATTTGGTTCAAGCATCGACTTACCAAACCTTCATAAAGACGAGGACGTGCTGAAAGCAGTACGTGCACTTGTAGCGAATGAACCAGAGCTAGCAGCTCAAGTAGTTAAGAATTGGATGGTAGATGGCTAACGAAATAGTTCCACAACAAACTGAAGGCGGTGAAGTGCTTGATGTCTCTAGCGTGGATATCGGCTCTATCTCTGGCGATGAGCGTGCTGCGATCTTGTTGCTCAGTTTAAATGAAGAAGATGCTGCTGGTATTATTCGTCACCTAGAACCAAAGCAGGTTCAGCGTGTGGGTAGTGCGATGGCGCGAGCTACAGACCTATCCCAAGAGAAAGTAGGCGCAGTGCACCGTGCTTTCTTAGATGATATTCAGAAGTACACCAACATTGGTATGGGCAGCGAAGACTTCATGCGTAATGCGCTAGTTGCTGCTCTGGGTGAAGACAAGGCGAACAACCTTGTTGACCAAATTCTTCTCGGCACAGGTTCGAAAGGTTTGGATTCGCTCAAGTGGATGGATCCTCGTCAGGTGGCGAGCATTATCATCAACGAGCACCCTCAAATTCAAACCATTGTGTTGTCGTACCTCGATGCCGATCAATCGGCTGAGATCTTGTCTCAGTTCCCAGAGCGAGTTCGTCTGGATCTTATGATGCGTATTGCCAACCTTGAAGAAGTTCAACCTTCGGCGCTTGCTGAACTGAACGAAATCATGGAGAAACAGTTCGCGGGTCAAGCGGGTGCTCAAGCAGCCAAAATTGGTGGCCTGAAAGCCGCGGCTGAGATCATGAACTACATGGACAACAACGTGGAAGGCGTCTTGATGGATCAAATCCGTGACCAAGACGAAGACATGGCAACACAGATTCAAGATCTGATGTTTGTCTTTGAAAACCTTATTGAAGTTGATGATCAAGGTGTTCAACGACTATTACGTGATGTTCCACAAGACATTCTACAGAAAGCACTTAAAGGTGCCGATGAAGGTCTACGCGAGAAGATCTTCAAGAACATGTCTAAACGTGCTGCCGATATGATGAGAGACGATATTGAGGCGATGCCGCCAGTCAAAGTCTCTGATGTTGAAGCGGCTCAGAAAGAGATTTTGGGTATTGCGAGGAAGATGGCAGACAGTGGCGAAATTATGCTGTCTGGTGGCGCCGACGAGTTCCTTTAATACAGAAACCTCAAAAGCCCCACACTGTTGGGGCTTTTCTTTATCCAATCTCGAACCACAGATTAACTCAGTTTAACTGCTTGAATTCACAATACAGTTAAGCCACTCATAGATAGGTACTGATATGTCAGGTGATAGAAAACGCGGCTTCCTTCGCCCTGAAGAAGATAATACGGTTGCCCAACCTCAGAAATGGGGGCTGCCTGACTACACCTCTGATGTGAGCAAACAAGCCAAAGAAACCGCCTTTAACTACGACCCTAGTTGGATGCCAACGGTTGAAGAAGCCATTGAAGATGAAGAGCTGGTTCTGACTGAAGAGCAAATCGAACTGATCAAACAAGGCGCTTATCAGGAAGGTCTGCATCAAGGTCAAGAAGCGGGCTTTAAGCAAGGTTATGAAAAAGGTAAAGAAGAAGGTTTTGCCGCAGGTCACGAAGAAGGCAACGAAGCCGGCAAGCTTGAAGGTGTAACCGCGGGTCAAGAATACATTCAACAACAAGTGGCCGTCTTCATGGGGCTGGCAAACCAGTTCGCTCAACCATTAGAGCTGATGAACGCTCAGGTGGAGAAACAATTGGTCGACATGGTGCTTACCATGGTCAAAGAAGTGGTTCATGTTGAAGTGCAAACCAATCCACAAATTATATTAGATACCGTTAAAGAATCGGTAGAGTCTTTGCCGATCTCTGGTCACGCAATCACATTGAAACTCAATCCGGAAGATGTGGCGATCATTCGCTCTGCGTATGGCGAGACTGAATTGGACTGCCGTAATTGGACGCTGGTCGCAGAGCCAGCACTCAACCGTGGTGATGTACAAATTGAAGCGGGTGAGTCGAGCGTTAACTACCGCATGGAAGATCGCGTAAAGAACGTCATTCAAAACTTCTGCGGCGCAAATCGTCACCAAGGTCATGAGTAATGCTTGAGTTAGCGAATCGTCTCAGTCAGTACAAGGTCGAGGGGCTAAAATCGCGACCAATTGCCTCTGGTAAATTAGTACGCGTTGTTGGCTTAACGCTTGAAGCGACCGGCTGCAAAGCGCCAATCGGCAGTTTGTGTTTAGTCGAAACCATGTCTGGTCAGATGGAAGCCGAAGTCGTCGGTTTCTCTGGCGATAACCTATTTTTGATGCCGAGTGAACAAATCACTGGGATCTTACCTGGCGCTCGCGTCACACCAATGACCACCGAAAGTGGTATCCCTGTCGGAATGGAACTGCTCGGTCGAGTGATTGACGGCGTCGGTAATCCACTCGACGGGTTAGGTCCAATCTATACCGAGCAACGCGCTTCCTTTAATGCGGAGCCAATCAACCCGTTAGCTCGTAAACCGATTTCTGAACCACTCGATGTCGGCTTGAAAGCGATTAATGGTTTGCTAACCGTAGGTAAAGGGCAACGTATCGGTCTGTTTGCTGGCTCTGGTGTCGGTAAATCCGTAACTCTGGGCATGATGACTCGAGGCACTACTGCGCAAGTGGTGGTGGTCGGTCTAATCGGTGAGCGTGGACGAGAAGTTAAAGAGTTTATTGAAGAAATTCTTGGTGAAGATGGCCGCAAGCGTTCGGTTGTTGTTGCCGCTCCTGCCGACTCATCGCCATTGATGCGCTTAAAAGGCTGTCAAACCGCGTTGGCTGTCGCCGAGTACTTCCGCGACCAAGGCTTAGATGTTCTGCTACTCATGGATTCATTGACCCGTTTTGCTCAGGCTCAGCGTGAAATTGCTCTGTCTGTGGGGGAGCCGCCAGCAACCAAAGGTTATCCGCCATCAGTCTTCGCTAAGCTTCCTGCGCTGGTGGAACGAGCAGGTAATGGTAATGATGAGCAAGGTTCAATCACGGCCTTCTTTACCGTGTTAACCGAAGGCGATGACCTACAAGATCCGATTGCCGATGCGTCGCGAGCAATTCTCGATGGTCACGTTGTGTTATCTCGTGAGATGGCTGATGCCGGTCATTATCCTGCGATTGACGTTGAGAAATCCGTCAGTCGTGTTATGCCGCAAATCACCACTGAAGAACATGTCTTGATGTCGAAAGCGGTAAGGCAAGTGCTGTCTATCTGCCGTAAAAACCAAGATTTGGTGTCGATTGGTGCTTACAAGCCAGGAACGGATCCAGCAATCGATAGTGCCTTCACGTTGAAACCAAAACTGGATGAGTACTTGCAGCAGAAGATGAAAGAAACGGTCCCATATGACATGTGCGTCAACATGTTGAAACATGTATTGGGTGGCTAACGGGTGAATAAGGTTAGTCATGGATAACGCATTAGAATTTTTGCTCGGTCAAGCCAAAGATCAAGAGAACCAAGCTGTACTTGCGCTAAACAAAGCGAACTCGGAGCTGCAAGGTTACTACGAGCAGGTTGCGCAGATTGAAAAGTATCGACTCGATTACTGTCAGCAGCTCGTTGACCGCGGCAAGGCTGGCTTAACGGCGAGCCAATATGGTCACCTGAACCGCTTCTTAACTCAGTTGGATGAAACATTATCCAAGCAGAGAGAAGCCGAGCACCACTTTAAAAATCAAGTCGATAACTGCCAAAACTACTGGATGGAGTTACGCAAAAAACGTAAATCCTACGAGTGGTTGATGGAGAAAAAGCAGAAAGAGAAAGCAAAGCTGCAAGATCGAAGAGAACAAAAGCAAATGGATGAGTTCTCGACTCTGTTATACAGCCGAAAGAAGATGTGATCCTAAGCCACGAATGACGTCAGTGCTGTTCTCGATATTGTGAGAACCGAACTTATAGGCATGTTTCTTGCTCCGTTTTATATAAAATTGCGCGTTATGCCCACCAAAGGCATGAAAAGCATCCGACTTTCTTTTTGTTGCCTGATTCATGGCAGCAAAGCTGGTAGATAGAGCTTGTATATATGAATGTTAGTCTTTCCTCAAATTCAGCGACCAACAAAACGTCATCGTTGTTGGACACCGGTTCTGCCTCCTCCAAGGTAGAAGAAACCGGCGACTCTAAAGGTTTCTTTGAGTCCTTTAAAGAAGCGCTTGGCTTTGAAGAAAGTGGCAGTAAAGCCGCAGCAAAAGACACAGAAAGCACCGCGAACCCTGATGCTAAACAGGCCTCTACCGAAGGTGAAGCCTCAGCCGAAACGAACAAAGCCGATTCAGCTGAATCAAAGGCTACTGACGAAGTGAGCGAAGCGCAAAGCAAGCAAGCAGCTTCAGAAGTAGAAGGCGAGAAAGCTGCTGATAAAACATCAGCAGAGGCTGCGTCTGGATCTGAGGCTAAGCTCAAAGCCAATTCGGGCACTGATAGCACTGTCGCTGATAAGACCGTCGCAGATAAGGCAGATGGTAAAGATGCGCAGGCTACAACTAACGAATCTAAAGAACATATTGCTCAATCCCAAACTCAGGGTCCAACAGCTGTAGATGGTGCTACGCAGGCATCGCAAGCCAATGCAGCGATGAGTGAAGGCAATAAATTGCTTGGTCAATTGGATGAGGCAAACAAAACTCTAAATCAAGCGCCAAACGGCAAAGGCTTGCCTCAGCAAGGTCAGGCAGAACAAGCCCAAGGTAATATCACCGGTGCTTCTGTTGCAGGAGCTTCCGTTACGGATAAGGCGACACAACAAGCTAAGGTTGCACATCAAGAGAAGAGCCTTGAAGTCGATTCTGAAATCGCTGTACTTACCGGAGGTAAGGGTGTTTCTCAGCTAACTGATGCTGAAATTCGACAGCTGATGGATAAAGGCGTCACTCCAGAACAAATTGAAGCCAGTATGAGCCGAGAGCTGAGCCAAAAGAATGCAGCTAGTGCGGTTGCTGCCGATCAGAGTCAAGCATTATCAGCCGCGGATATTGAACTGGCAAAGCAAGTAGATGCCCATACCAAAGCGCTAAACCAATTGAATGGACAAATCGAATCAGAGCAGTCTGTTGTCGATAGCTTGCTTCAGAAGCAACAAAGTGGTGCTAAGTTGACTGTTGATGAGCAAGCCGCTTTGGCTAAAGCGAGCTCTAACCTAGACCTGTTGAATCAACAGCTCGCAAACGTTCAACAACAAGCAACAGCTCTGCTAAGTCAAGCTCCGGCTGCGAACAGTGCGTCTGGTGAACCCGCTGCTATCGATTGGGATAATACGGATTCAAGCGAAACTAAAGCCTTAGCTGCGGCAGCATCAACAGCAGCTGTAGCGACGGCGGCACAACAAGTGTCAGCGCAGGCTGCTTCTCAATCAGCAAACAATGCTCTTACGGAAAAGGCGGCAATGCTGCACGCCAATAATGCACATGCAGCTCAACAAGCTAATGTGGCTTCACCTCAGCAGCAAGCAACGTTGGATCCAGCTTTAACCGCGCAAGGTATGGCGATGAATGCAACGCCAGCTGCCACAAAAGCCGGCTCGACTGATACGCTTCTTAAAGCGGGCGCCGGTGCAGCAGCACTGTCTGGTTTGGGTAAAGCGGGTGCTAAAGAAGATTCTAAAGATTCAACCTTTGCTCAGCAGATCGCTTCTGCAGCTGGTGCACAAGGTACGGCAACGGTGGGTTCAGCACCTACGCGAGCTGAAATTCAAGCTGCTCAACAAGCACCTTTACAGCTCACCAAAGAGCTAGCCAATGAGCAAGTGGCTGAAAAAGTACAAATGATGATGTCTAAGAACCTCAAGAACTTGGACATCCGTCTCGACCCACCAGAACTCGGCCAAATGAAAATCCGCATGACCATGAATAATGACGTGGCAAACGTGCACTTTACGGTGAGTAATCAGCAAGCGAGAGATGTGATTGAACAAACCTTACCTCGCTTGAGAGAGATGCTTGCTCAGCAAGGTCTGCAGCTTGCCGATTCGTCTGTTCAACAACAGAACTCCGGTCAGGGACAAGATAGATACAACAATGGTGAGCAACAATCCGGCGCTAACCGCACAAATGATACGCAAGGTGATGAAAACCTTGATAGTGGCAGCAATCTTGAATTGAATGTCGCATCAAAGCGTGATGGAATTAGTTATTATGCCTAATATCAGGCTAAGAACGCTTAGTTAATCGAAAGAACAGGAAGTTAGAGTAAAGTATGGCAGAAGAACAAGATGCACCTAAAGGGAAGAGCAAGCTCCTTATAATCATTATTGCCGTAGTCGTGTTACTGCTTGGTATAGGTGGTGCGCTGTACTTTTTCTTAGGTTCTGACGATAGCGCCTCTGAATCTCAGTCTCAGCCAACAACGGCTGTGGTCGCTGCAGAGCCTGTTATGTATGTTAATATTCCACAGCCCTTCTTGTTTAATGTGACAGGTGACAAAAAAGATCGCCTAGTTCAGATAAAAGCACAGCTCATGGTACGTGGCAGTAAGAATGAAGACCTAGCTCGTTACCACTCTCCACTTGTAGAAAGTACGCTATTGGCCACGTTTGCTTCGGCAACGGTCGATCAATTGCGCTCACCAACCGGACGAGTTGAACTGCGTGACAAGGCAACAGAAGATATTAAAGCAAGCCTGGCTCAAGCTGTTGGCCAGCCTGTGATTGAAAAAGTGTTATTCACTGACTTCGTAATTCAATAGGTAATTTGTGACCGATTTATTAAGCCAAGACGAAATTGATGCGCTGTTACATGGCGTTGATGATGTTGAAGAAGTTGAAGATGTCTTAGAAACCGAAAATGACAATGCGGTCAATTTCGACTTCTCATCTCAAGATCGAATCGTCCGTGGTCGAATGCCGACCCTTGAACTTATTAACGAGCGCTTCGCACGTCATATGCGTATCAGCTTGTTTAATATGTTACGTAAAACGGCTGAAGTGTCGATCAACGGCGTACAAATGATGAAGTTTGGTGAGTACCAAAACACATTGTATGTACCCACCAGTTTAAACATGGTTCGTTTCCGTCCACTGAAAGGTACGGCACTCATCACCATGGAAGCTCGTCTGGTTTTCATTCTCGTAGAGAACTTTTTTGGCGGTGATGGTCGTTTCCACGCCAAGATTGAAGGTCGTGAATTCACGCCTACTGAAAGACGAATCATTCAGTTACTGCTGAAAATTGTTTTTGAAGATTACAAAGAAGCTTGGTCTCCAGTGATGGGGGTTGAGTTTGAATACTTGGATTCTGAAGTGAACCCAAGTATGGCGAACATTGTGAGCCCAACCGAAGTGATTGTTGTGAGTTCGTTCCACATTGAAGTAGATGGCGGTGGTGGTGACTTCCACGTTGTCATGCCTTACTCCATGGTTGAGCCGATCCGTGAATTGCTTGATGCGGGTGTTCAATCAGACAAGATGGAAACCGATGTTCGTTGGAGTACCGCACTGCGTGATGAGATCATGGATGTGCCCGTCAACTTCCGTGTGAATTTGCTAGAGCAAGATATTTCCCTTCGTGATCTGATGGAGCTACGCCCTGGTGATGTTATCCCAATGAACATGCCTGAACACGCAACCATGTTTGTCGAAGAACTGCCGACTTATCGTGTGAAAATGGGCCGTTCTGGTGAGAAGCTTGCAGTTCAGATTTCGGAAAAAATTCAAAGACCCCATGTGGTTAAAACTGATCTCGCTTTTCTAGGTAAAGACTTAATGTCTGAACTCGAAAACAGCGATGATGACGAATAGAAAAATAGATAAAAGTATAGGAATTGGTAATGGAACCTAGTGAAGATCAAAAGCTAGCAGACGAATGGGCTGCAGCACTTGGTGAAGATCCTTCAGCGCCGTCAATTGATGTTGATGATGTGCTTGCGGCACCACTTGATGAGCTAACCGATTCATCATCTCCGATTTCTGAAGATGAGCGTCGTAAGCTGGATACCATTATGGATATTCCAGTGACTATTTCAATGGAAGTTGGCCGCTCTCAGATCAGTATCCGTAACTTACTTCAATTGAACCAAGGCTCGGTTGTTGAGCTTGATCGAATTGCTGGTGAGTCACTGGATGTGATGGTTAACGGTACTCTGATTGCTCACGGTGAAGTGGTTGTAGTAAACGACAAATTTGGTATTCGTTTGACTGACGTTATTAGCCAAACAGAACGAATTAAGAAGCTGCGTTAATGAGCTTTTTGTCTCAAAGACTGGCGGGCTCTTTTCTCGGAATGACAGGTTTGTTACGAGGAATCTTGGGAGTAGGGCTATTAACGGTTCCTTCCATTGCTTTTGCAGCAACACCGCCTTCTCTTGATTTAGCGACCACCTTTGGGTCGCTAATTTTCGTTATAGCCTTCATTTTATTTATTGCTTGGCTACTCAAGCGAATGCAAGTGCCTGCGATGTCGAATCAACAAGGTTTGGCGATTGTTAGGCAAATCCCTGTTGGTACTAAAGAGCGTATCGCTATTGTGCAAGCGGGTGATGAACAGTTCTTGGTAGGGATTACCACACAATCGATTCAGCTGATCTCTAAGCTCGATAAACCTCTTACTCAGGAGATGCTGGAAAAAAGTACATTTTCAAGTCAGCTTTCCCAGCTAATAAAAAAAGATGCAAACAAGTAACGGACTTTTGAACTCCTCTTACTTTCACCAAGCCGGAGCTTTCCGAGCGGTGAAAGTGATGTTGGTTCAGCTTATTCTTCTATGCTCAATCGTATTCAGTGTGTCGGTATTTGCACAAGCTGAAGACGGCACAGTCATTCCTGCAAATACCGCTGGCTCAGAGTCGGTGACTATCAGCACGATGGAACAAGACCAAGCCAAATCGACAACCATGACCACGGGCAGCTTAACTGGCAATGGTGGCGGCATACCTGCCTTTACCATGACAACCAATGCCAATGGCGGCGAAGACTACTCGATTAACCTGCAAATTCTCGCGTTAATGACCATGCTTGGCTTCTTGCCGGCGATGGTGATTTTGATGACGTCGTTCACTCGTATTGTGGTTGTGATGTCTATCTTGCGTCAGGCGATGGGTCTACAACAAACGCCGTCTAACCAAGTCATTATTGGTATCGCGATATTCTTGACCTTCTTCATCATGTCGCCAGTGATTAATCAAGTTAACGAACAAGCAGTTCAGCCTTATCTTAATGAACAGATATCGGCACGACAGGCATTTGATGTTGCCCAAGAACCGATTAAGTCCTTCATGCTCAAACAGACTCGAATCAAAGATCTTGAAACCTTTGTTGAGATTTCTGGTGCGGAAGTGACTAACCCTGAAGATGTTTCGATGGCGGTTCTGATTCCAGCATTTATCACATCGGAATTAAAAACGGCTTTCCAAATCGGCTTTATGCTGTTCTTGCCTTTCCTAATCATCGACTTGGTGGTGGCATCGGTATTGATGGCTATGGGTATGATGATGTTGTCACCGATGATTGTATCGCTGCCGTTTAAGTTGATGCTGTTTGTTCTTGTTGATGGCTGGAACTTGATACTCTCCACACTCGCCGGCAGTTTTGCCTTGTAGCTGGGGGAATAATGAATCCTGAAATATTCGTAGAGTTGTTCCGAGATGCCCTTTGGATGGTATTAATCATGGTTTGCGCCATCATTATTCCTAGCCTGCTGATCGGTTTGGTTGTGGCTGTTTTCCAAGCTGCGACCTCAATCAACGAACAAACACTGAGTTTCCTGCCGCGTTTGATCGTAACTTTGTTGGCGTTGATGCTATTCGCACACTGGATGACCCAGATGATGATGGAGTTCTTTTTTGAGCTCATCGAACGCTTGCCGCAAGTTCTGTATTAAACCGTTATGGAATACCCAACGAGCCTTGTACTAGAGTGGTTAGCCAATTATTTTTGGCCATACACTCGCATCTCAGCGATGCTGATGGTGATGACGGTAACAGGGGCACGCTTTGTGTCTCCGCGTATTCGTCTGTATTTAGGTTTGGCGATTACTTTTGCGGTGATGCCTGCGATTCCGGCCGTTCCCAAAGAGATTGAACTTCTGTCCTTTCAAGGCTTCCTAACAGTCTTTGAGCAAATCGTGATTGGCGTGGCCATGGGCTTTGTTACCCAGTTCATGATTCAAACCTTTGTTATGCTGGGTCAGATCCTCGGCATGCAATCGAGCTTGGGTTTCGCCTCAATGGTTGACCCGGCTAACGGGCAAAACACGCCTGTACTTGGTCAATTGTTCATGCTGCTAGCGACCATGTTCTTCTTGGCGACCGATGGTCACTTGAAAATGCTGCAGCTGGTGGTGTTTAGCTTTAAGACTTTGCCGATTGGCAGTGGCTCTCTGACCTCAGTCGATTTTCGAGAGCTCGCATTGTGGCTCGGTATCATGTTCAAAACGGCATTGGCGATGTCCTTATCGGGCATTATCGCGCTGCTAACGATTAACCTCTCTTTTGGTGTAATGACGCGTGCGGCACCTCAGTTAAACATCTTTTCTTTGGGTTTTGCATTTGCGCTACTCGTGGGTCTGTTGCTTTGTTGGTACATCCTTGGCGGCTTGTATAGTCACTATGAGCTATTCTGGATGCAGGGCGAACAACAGATATGTCGTCTAATCCGGTTAGATTGCTAGGAGACTGAAATGGCAGAGTCAGACGGTCAAGAACGCACAGAAGACGCCACGCCCAAACGCTTGCAACAGGCCAAAGAGAAAGGGCAGGTTGCAAGGTCAAAAGAGCTAGCGTCAGCGTCGGTACTTATTGTCGGTGCAATTGCATTAATGTGGTTTGGCGAATCGATGGCGAAGGCTTTGTTCGAGGCGATGCAACGCCTGTTCTCTTTGAGTCGCGACGAAATTTTTGACACTAACAAACTTCTAGAAATTGCCGGTGGTGCACTGGTGAACCTGCTGTTCCCGCTGTTTTTGATACTGATAACCTTGTTTGTTGCTGCCGTCATCGGCGCTGCGGGTGTCGGTGGGATTAACTTCTCAATGCAAGCGGCGATGCCAAAGGCGTCTAAGCTCAACCCACTGAGTGGTATCAAGCGTATGTTTGGCCTGCAAAGTTGGGTTGAACTGCTCAAGTCTATTCTTAAAGTAGCGCTCGTATCGGGGATGGCGATTTATCTGATTCAAGCCTCTCAGCATGATTTAATGCAGCTGAGTATGGATGTGTACCCGCAGAACATCTTTCATGCCTTGGATATCTTGCTCAATTTCATCCTGTTGATCAGCTGCTCACTGCTGATTGTGGTGGCGATTGATATCCCGTTCCAGATCTGGCAACACGCCGATCAATTGAAGATGACCAAACAAGAAGTCAAAGACGAATTCAAAGACACTGAAGGTAAGCCGGAAGTGAAAGGCCGAATTCGTATGCTTCAAAGGGAAGCGGCTCAGCGTCGCATGATGGCTGATGTCCCTCAAGCGGATGTGATTGTGACCAACCCGGAACACTTTTCAGTGGCGCTGCGCTACAAGCAGAATCAAGACAAAGCACCAATTGTGGTTGCTAAAGGTGTCGACCACATGGCGATGAAGATCCGAGAGATTGCGCGTGCAAACGACATCTATATAGTTCCAGCGCCGCCATTGGCGAGGGCGCTTTATCACACCACTGAGCTAGAACAACAAATTCCTGACGGTCTGTTTACGGCAGTTGCACAAGTGCTTGCATATGTCTTCCAGCTTAAACAGTACCGAAAACGAGGTGGTGAGCGACCAAAACTGCAAGATTCTAATATGCCGATCCCACCTGATTTACGTCATTAGATCAATTGCTTGAGCTCTGCGTGATGAACCCTGATAATAGCGAGCTAGCTAATCTTCCTTTTATAGAGGTGATGGCGATAATTTGACGTGAGATGTTGGTACAGTGTTTGCTGTAGTAGCCTGAACATTATAAGCCCATAGCAAACAGCCCTGACTAAGACCTAATCCACTTGTTCAGAGAGCTACAACATAGCGAAACTGTCTAGATTTATGAAATTCTCCCTGCCTTTTGTGGACAAGCTACCTAAAATCCCTAACCGTGCCATGCCTGCGATTGGTGCACCTGTTATGGTACTTGCAACGCTTGCTATGGTGGTGTTGCCCATTCCAGCTTTCTTGTTGGATATGTTCTTCACCTTCAACATTGCACTGTCTATGGTTGTGCTATTGGTATCGGTTTATACCCGCAGGCCTTTAGATTTTGCTGCATTCCCGACCGTCCTGCTGATTGCGACTCTACTTCGATTAGCCTTGAACGTTGCTTCGACACGTGTGGTATTGCTCCATGGTCACGAAGGGGGCGACGCGGCCGGTAACGTGATTGAAGCCTTCGGTAACGTGGTTATCGGTGGTAACTATGCGGTAGGTCTAGTGGTGTTCTTGATTCTTATGATCATCAACTTCATGGTTGTAACCAAAGGTGCGGGTCGTATCTCGGAAGTAAGCGCGCGTTTCACGTTAGACGCTTTACCGGGTAAACAGATGGCAATCGATGCCGACTTGAACGCAGGTTTGATCGACCAAGACCAGGCGCGTCTGAGACGTTTTGAAGTAACCAAAGAAGCTGACTTCTACGGTTCGATGGACGGTGCTTCTAAGTTTGTTAAAGGCGATGCGATCGCTGGTATCTTAATCTTATTCATCAACATCATTGGTGGATTGAGCATTGGTATGGCTCAGTTTGACCTTGGTTTTGGTGAAGCAATCGAAATCTACACGCTACTGACTATCGGTGATGGTCTGGTTGCACAAATTCCATCTCTATTACTGTCTATTGCAGCTGCGATGATGGTAACGCGCCAAAATACTGATGAAGATATGGGTGAGCAACTTGTCTTCCAGATGTTCGACAATCCAAAAGCCTTGATGATCACCGCCGCCATCCTTGGCATTATGGGTATTGTTCCTGGCATGCCGCACTTCTCATTCTTGAGTCTTGCCATCGTAGCGGGCGCGGGGGCGTATTACATCGATAAAAAGAACAAGAAGAAGGCGGAAGAACCTAATCTTCCGGCGACAGTTGAAGCGAATGGAGAAGTAGGCTCTCAGAAGGAGCTCTCTTGGGATGATGTTCAACCTGTCGATATTATTGGTTTAGAAGTGGGTTACCGTTTAATTCCTTTGGTTGATAGAGACCAAGGCGGGGAATTGCTTGAGCGTGTTAAAGGTGTGCGTAAGAAGCTGTCTCAAGACTTTGGTTTCTTGATCCCAGCGGTACACATTCGCGATAACCTAGAACTGACACCAAACAGCTACCGAATTACGTTGATGGGTGTTGCTGTGGGTGAAGCTGAGATTAAACCAGATATGGAACTCGCGATTAACCCGGGCCAAGTCTATGGCATGATCGATGGCGAGCCGACGATAGACCCTGCCTTTGGCCTTGAAGCGGTTTGGATTCGTGAAGAGCAGCGTGAACACGCACAGGCTTTAGGTTATACCGTTGTGGACTCTTCTACGGTACTGGCGACACACCTTAGCCAGCTGTTAACCAATAACGCATCGCAGCTCATTGGTCACGAAGAAGTTCAGAACCTGCTTGAGATGCTCAGCCGCTCAACACCTAAGCTGGTCGAAGGCTTTGTACCGGATCAATTGCAGTTGGGTGTGGTCGTGAAAGTGCTACAGAACCTGTTGAATGAAGCGATTCCAATTCGTGACATTCGAACCATAGTCCAAACTTTGTCGGAGTATTCTGGTAAGAGTCAAGAACCTGACATACTAACTGCGGCGGTTCGCATCTCATTGAAACGATTAATTGTTCAAGAAATCAATGGTATAGAACCAGAATTGCCAGTGATAACCTTGATTCCTGAGCTGGAACAAATCTTGCATCAAACCATGCAGGCATCCGGTGGAGAATCTGCTGGTATTGAACCTGGTTTAGCCGAACGTTTACAGACCTCCCTCAGCCACGCCACACAAGAGCAAGAGCTGAAAGGTGAGCCCGCGGTACTATTGACCTCTGGCGTGTTGCGTTCGACTCTGGCTAAGTTCGTGAAGAACACGATCCCAAGCTTACGAGTCTTGTCTTACCAAGAAATACCGGACGAAAAGCAGATACGTATCGTACAAGCTGTTGGTAATTAAGCCGCCTAATTAGAACGGACAATCGAATTGAAAATTAAACGATTTTTTGCAAAAGATATGCGAACGGCTCTGCTCCAAGTTAAAGAAGAACTTGGTTCAGAAGCGGTGATCATGTCTAACAAAAAGGTCGCAGGTGGCGTGGAAATTGTTGCCGCTATTGATGGCGAATCCAGCCCGTCGACAGCGAGCCAGAGACTAAATAAACCTCAGCAGCCTGCACAAAGCCAATATACACAAATGGCCGCGCCCGCAGCTCCTGCCGGGCGACGTCAACTAGACGATGACAAGGTTAGCCTGCAGTCGAATGCTGAAGGTGGACGCTCAATGACTAAGCGCTTTGCGAATATGCTTAAGCAATACAGTCATGGCGCCGATGATGAGCCACAACATCGTGCTGAAAATGAAGATTCATTGTCAGCATTGCTCAATCGCCAATCAAGCACGGGCCATAAGCCTCAGAGTCAAAGCAATTTGCTGTCTCATGGCCATCAGCAATCTCACGGTAACCAACAGTCTCACGGCAATCTTGATTCAGCATTTGCTCGTGAAACGGGTTTGTCTAAGTTGATTGCTGAAGACCGTAGAGTCGAGCGTCCGGCACCTCGTTTGGACCCAACACGTTACGATCGTGGTCGAGAGAACACGCAGTCCAAAGGTTCTGATACTGAAATGGAAACGATGCGCGAAGAGATGACCTCAATTCGTCGTTTGTTAGAGCATCAAGTATCCGGGTTAATGTGGCAAGAAGTTGAGCGTCGTGAACCGCTCAGAGCCATGCTTATTAAGCGCCTTGAGCGTATGGGTGTATCTGCAGAGCTTGCCGATCAAATGGCGTGTTACATTCCTGAAGATACTAAACCTGCACGTGCGTGGAAGGCTTTGTTAGCTCTGGTTGCTGACCAAATCTCCGTTACACAAAAAGATATTTTAAAACGCGGCGGTATTGTGGCTCTACTTGGCCCAACTGGCGTGGGTAAAACAACGACTGTTGCAAAGCTAGCTGCACGTGCTGCCATGGAATATGGCGCCGATAACGTCGCACTAGTGACAACTGATACATATCGTATAGGTGCACATGAGCAGTTATCGATCTATGGTCGAATTATGGGTTGTCCTGTAAGAGTTGCTAAAGATTCTAGCGAACTGGCCGATGTAATATATCAGTTACGTAATCGTCGCCTGATTCTGGTCGATACTGCAGGTATGGGACAACGAGATGTTCGCCTATCTGAGCAGTTAGACACATTGATGCAAGAGAGTGGTTCCGTTATCAATAGCTACCTTGTGTTGCCTGCAACCGCGCAACGCAAAGTGCTACAAGAAACAATTGAACACTTTAGAAGAATCCCGTTGTCGGGATGCATCATGACTAAGCTGGATGAATCCCTAAGTCTAGGTGAATTCATCAGTGTCGTAATACAAAATGCATTACCAGTTGCTTACATAGCAAATGGTCAACGAGTTCCTGAAGATATCGTTATAGCTCAGCCAAAGTACATGATTGCTAAGGCTAATGAGCTATTAGAAAAATCTACAGAGAATGAACCTCATTACTGGAATAGCGATTCTGAAGGACTCTAGGCGGCGGATAAATATGAATGAAAATATGATACACGATCAAGCTAGCGGCCTCCGTCGCTTAACGAAGCCTTCAATCACGAAAGTTATCGCTGTAACTGGCGGTAAGGGTGGGGTAGGTAAATCTAATGTGACGTTAGGTATGGCTATTTGCATGGCTCGCCAAGGCAAAAAAGTCATGGTACTGGATGCCGATTTAGGATTGGCTAACGTCGACATCATGCTGGGCATTCGTTCTAAACGAAACCTAGGACATGTTTTGGCGGGTGAGTGTGAACTTAAGGATGCGATTGTCGAAGGGCCGTACGGAATTAAGATAATTCCAGCGACATCGGGTACACAAAGCATGACTGAACTTTCGCATGCTCAACATGCTGGTTTGATTCGAGCGTTCGGTTCTCTTGAAGATGAGATGGATATCTTGTTAGTCGATACGGCAGCAGGTATTTCGGACATGGTGATCAGCTTCTCAAGAGCGGCGCAAGACGTGGTTGTTGTGGTATGTGATGAACCTACCTCGATCACGGATGCATATGCTTTGATTAAGCTTTTAAGTAGAGAACACCACGTTCAGCGATTCAAAGTTGTTGCAAATATGGTCAGAAGCTACCGCGAAGGCCGAGAATTATTTGCAAAGTTGACTTTGGTCACAGAGCGCTTCTTGAATGTGAGCCTCGAACTCGTAGCATGTATTCCTTTAGATGATAAAGTACGTCAATCAGTCAAGAGACAGAAAATCGTAGTCGATGCGTTTCCTCGCTCTCCAGCTGCATTGGCAATCAGCTCTTTGGCTAACAAAGCATTGACCTGGCCAATACCAAAAACACCAAGTGGACACCTGGAGTTCTTTGTTGAAAGGCTGCTGAATCGTACTGAATTTATAGAGGAACCATTTGGTGAATAAAGCGCTTACTTACGACCAACACGCTAATCACAATAGCCAACAGGCTTTTTTTGAGAAGTATTCTGTGTTGGTTAAACGTATCGCTCATCACTTGTTGGGGCGATTACCGCCTAATGTATTGGTTGATGACTTAATTCAAGCGGGCATGATCGGCTTGATTGAGGCGCAACAAAACTATGATGGTACCAAAGGCGCAAGCTTTGAGACGTATGCTGGTATTCGGATTCGTGGCGCAATGTTGGATGACATTCGCCGTGGGGACTGGGTACCGAGATCGGTTCATAAAAACAATCGAGAAATCAGCAGTGCAATCGCGGAATTAGAGGGAACCCTCAACCGTGACCCGAGCGATGCCGAAGTGGCAAAACACATGGGGCTCAGCTTAGAGCAATATCACAGCGCTTTAACTGACATTAATTGCTCAAGACTGGTTGGAATCGAAGATTTAGGCGTCTCAGATGATGTAATATCTCCGAATGAAGACTCTCAAGATAATACGCCTTTTCAAGGGGTTGCTGATGAGTCATTCCGCCAAGCTTTGATCGATTCGATAAAACAACTTCCGGAAAGAGAAGGCCTTGTGCTTTCGCTTTATTACGACGAAGAACTCAATTTAAAAGAGATTGGGGAAGTGTTAGGTGTCAGCGAATCTCGTGTCAGCCAAATACTGAGCCAATCTATGCAGCGTTTACGCACTAAGTTAAGTGCTTGGACACAGAACGACTAACAACACTGATCCTATTCAGTGGAGGCTAATTTGAACAAAAACATGAAAATTCTCATTGTTGATGATTTTTCAACGATGCGCCGAATTGTTAAAAACCTACTTCGCGATTTAGGTTTCAACAACACTCAAGAAGCAGATGATGGCTTGACCGCGTTACCTATGCTGAAAAAAGGCGAATTTGATTTCGTGGTAACTGACTGGAACATGCCAGGCATGCAAGGGATTGACCTGCTTAAACACATTCGCGCAGACGCAGAACTTAAGCACCTTCCAGTGCTTATGATTACAGCTGAAGCGAAGCGTGAGCAGATCATCGAAGCTGCGCAAGCGGGTGTTAATGGTTACATTGTGAAGCCTTTCACTGCTGCAACGCTGAAAGAGAAACTTGATAAGATTTTTGATCGCTTATAAGCATCAATAAATTTAGGCACTTCTAGGTAAACACTGACTGATAAGTTATCTGTTTATCTTGATAGCCTAAGCGCACAAAGTATGCGGAGTAAGGCCGAATTCAGGATGATTTCATTAGAACAAGCAAAAAAATTAGTAGAGCTGCTTGAGAACGATGAGCAGCAAAATGCTGATTCTCTTGTGAGAAGCATTTATGAAGATAACTTTAGTCTTCAAGACAATCCAATGCTTCAAGAAATAGGAAGTCTGACACGCGACCTCCACGACTCTTTGACTCAATTCAATTTCGATGAACGCATCAGCGTTATCGCAAATGACGAAATCCCTGATGCAAGGGATCGCCTTCAGTATGTCATTGATAAAACGGAAGTTGCGGCAAATAAGACGATGGACGCTGTCGATCGCTGTATGCCAATCGCAGACAACCTACACGAGTGTTTACTTCAAGTAAGGCCTCAATGGAATGAACTGATGCATGGCCGCATTGAGCTGTCACAATTTAAAGCTTTATGTCACCGCATTGATGGATTGCTTGTCCAAGTAGAAGGCGATAGTACTGAACTACGCGGACAATTGACTGAAATCTTGATGGCTCAGGATTTCCAAGATTTAACTGGGCAGATAATTAGCAAAGTTATTACCTTGGTGAATGAGGTGGAAGGACGTTTGGTCGAGATTCTCACGGTATTCGGTGCGAATCAAAAAGAGCCAACTCCAGAGTCAGAGAAGAAAGCATCGATTGCGCCTGAAGGTCCAATTATGAACCCAGAAGAGCGCGAAGACGCTGTCGCATCTCAAGATGAAGTCGACGATTTGTTATCCAGTCTTGGATTTTAAAGGTAACGTATGAGCTACGATTTAGACGAAGATATTCTTCAGGACTTTTTAGTCGAAGCAGGAGAGATCCTTGAACTCCTATCAGAACAACTGGTAGAGCTTGAGAATAACCCTGACGACAAAGACCTATTAAATGCTATTTTCCGTGGTTTCCATACAGTAAAAGGTGGTGCTGGTTTCCTAGCATTAACTGAGCTGGTGGATACTTGTCATGGTGCTGAGAATGTGTTCGACATTCTGCGAAACGGCCAACGCAGCGTAACATCAGGTTTGATGGATACCATGCTGCAGGCGCTAGATACAGTCAATGTACAGTTTCGCGCCGTGCAAGATCAGGAACCTTTAGTGCCAGCCGACCAATCTTTATTGGATGAACTTCACCGTCTCTGTAAACCAGAGTCTGCGGATGAAGTGGCACCAGTAGAAGCGCCTGCACCTATTATCCCTGAACCTGTTGTTGCAGCGCCTGAGCCTGTTATTGCTCCGGAACCTACTGTTGAAAGCTCAAACATCAATGCATCTTCAGTCGATGATATCTCTGAAGATGAGTTTGAACGCTTGCTTGATGAGCTTCACGGTAAAGGTGGTTCACCAACAGCGCCTTCTGCACCAACACCGCCGCCAGCACCCGCTGCACCTCAGTCTGTTGCTGACAGTGGTGATATTACTGATGACGAATTTGAAAAGTTATTAGATGAATTGCACGGTGCGGGTAAGAGCCCGACAGCGGCAAGTTCAACGCCTCCTCCACCGCCAGCAGCACCTGCTTCGGCGATGTCTGAAGGCGATGATCTGATGACTGACGAAGAGTTCGAGAAGTTACTTGACCAACTACATGGCTCAGGTAATGGACCTTCGATTGAAGAATTGGATGCCGCGACTAAGCCAGCAGAAGTTAAGGCAGTAGCACCTCAAGCTGCGCCTAAACCTGCCGCGCCAGTTGCCGTTAAAGCTGAGCCGAAACCGAGCGCTCCAGCAAAAGCTGAAGTTAAAGCACCGGCTAAGAAGCAGCAAGCTGAAGCAACAGTTCGCGTTGATACATCAACACTGGACACCATCATGAACATGGTAGGTGAACTGGTATTGGTGCGTAACCGACTCGTCAGCCTTGGCCTTAACAGCAACGACGAAGAAATGTCGAAAGCTGTCTCTAACTTAGATGTTGTTACTGCAGACCTACAAGGTGCGGTAATGAAGACTCGTATGCAGCCGATCAAGAAAGTATTTGGTCGCTTCCCACGAGTTGTCCGTGACCTTGCTCGTAGCTTGAAGAAAGACATCGTTCTTGAAATGCGTGGCGAAGAAACGGACCTTGATAAAAACTTAGTAGAAGCACTTGCTGATCCCCTGATTCACTTGGTGAGAAACTCTGTCGATCATGGTATTGAAATGCCAAACGACCGTGTTGCTGCGGGTAAATCACAAACGGGTAAAGTGATTCTGTCTGCCTCTCAAGAAGGTGACCACATTGAACTGGCTATCGTTGATGACGGTGGCGGTATGGACCCTGATAAGCTTCGTGCTATCGCGGTTAAACGTGGCCTGATGGATGAAGATGCAGCGTCTCGTTTATCGAATAAAGAGTGTTTCAACCTGATTTTTGCTCCTGGCTTCTCAAGCAAAGAGCAGATCTCGGATATCTCTGGTCGTGGTGTGGGTATGGACGTTGTGAAAACAGCGATCAACACACTGAACGGCTCTATTGATATTGATTCAGAAATGGGACAGGGCACCAAGATCACCATCAAGGTTCCACTAACCCTAGCGATTCTACCAACCTTAATGGTCGGTGTTGCGGGTCACCCATTTGCATTGCCATTGGCATCGGTTAACGAGATCTTCCACCTAGATTTAAGCCGCACAAACGTGGTTGATGGTCAGCTGACGATCATCGTTCGCGATAAGTCTATTCCGTTGTTCTACTTGCAAAACTGGCTTGCTCCTAAAGCGGGTATTGTTGAACTGCGTAAAGGGCATGGCCATGTTGTTATCGTACAACTTGGTAGCCAACGTGTTGGTTTTGTTGTCGATACGCTTATCGGTCAAGAAGAAGTCGTGATCAAGCCACTTGATAAGCTTCTGCAAGGCACGCCAGGAATGGCAGGCGCGACAATTACAAGTGACGGACACATTGCATTGATTCTAGATGTGCCGGACTTGTTGAAGCAGTACGCAGCTGCGTCAAGAATTTAATTTAAGGATAAATATGGCGATTAAAGTATTAGTCGTTGATGATTCGAGTTTTTTTCGTCGTCGCGTTAGCGAGATCATCAACTCAGAGGCTCGCCTAGAAGTCATTGATGTTGCAGTAAACGGTAAAGAAGCCGTTGAAAAAGCGAAACAGCTAAGACCTGACGTAATCACGATGGACATTGAAATGCCTGTCATGGACGGCATCACTGCCGTTCGTGAGATCATGGCTGCGTCTCCAACGCCTATTTTGATGTTCTCATCGTTAACGCATGATGGAGCGAGAGCAACGTTAGATGCGTTAGATGCAGGTGCTCTCGACTTCCTACCTAAGAAGTTTGAAGACATTGCACGTAACCGTGACGATGCAGTTGCATTGCTTCAACAACGTGTAATTCAGATTGCTGCAAAGCGTGCATTTATGCGTCGTGCTCCTATTGCGCCGAGAGCGACAGCAACGACTTCAACATCTACGCCATTGCGCCAGCCAATTTCAACAGCAGCTTCGACTTCGACAGCGAAGCCTGCGGTTGCATCAACGGCGAAATTCAGAGCGTCAGGTAAGAAGTATCAATTAACAGCCATTGGTACTTCGACTGGCGGCCCTGTTGCTCTACAGAAGATTTTGACTCGCATCCCTGCACACTACCCACATCCAATTGTGTTAGTTCAGCATATGCCAGCAACATTCACAGCGGCTTTTGCTAGTCGCTTGAACACCTTGTGTAAGATTGAAGTTCGTGAAGCGCAAGACGGTGATGTGTTAAAACCTGGCGTGGCGTATCTTGCTCCGGGTGGTAAACAGATGATGGTTGATGGCCGAGCTGGGTCTGCACGTCTAAGAATTATTGATGGCGGCGACCGCATGAACTACAAGCCTTGTGTGGATGTCACATTTGGCTCTGCAGCGAAGATCTATGGTGACAAAGTGTTGTCTATGATACTGACCGGTATGGGCGCAGATGGTCGAGAAGGTTCGCGTATGTTGAAAACTGCGGGCTCGACGATTTGGGCACAAGACGAAGACAGTTGTGTTGTATATGGTATGCCTCAAGCTGTAGCAAAAGCTGGCATTTCTACTGAAGACCTACCTCTAGACCGCATCGCGGAAAGGATCTTGGTTGAAGTTGGGTTAGCTTAGGTAAATCGAAATGATTGTTTGGAGTGTTGCAAACCAAAAAGGTGGTGTTGGTAAAACGACCACGACCGTGACTCTAGCAGGTTTACTTGCGTTGAAGGGGCACCGTGTTCTGTTGGTTGATACTGACCCACATGCATCACTGACCACCTATCTGGGTTACGACTCAGATACGGTGGAATCGAGCCTGTTTGATCTGTTCCAGTTGCGTGAGTTCACCGCGCAGACAGTAAGACCTTTGCTTTTACAAACGGAAGTCGAAGGTATCGATATTATTCCTGCTCACATGTCTTTGGCGACATTAGACCGTGTAATGGGAAATCGAAGCGGCATGGGGTTGATCTTGAAACGCGCTTTGGCCGCTTTGAAAGACGACTATGACTATGTGTTGATCGATTGCCCGCCAATTCTGGGTGTGATGATGGTCAATGCATTGGCTGCAAGCGATCGTATATTGATTCCGGTACAAACTGAGTTTTTGGCGATGAAGGGCTTAGAGCGCATGATTCGCACTTTGACCATCATGCAGAAGTCTCGCAAAACACCGTTTAAGGTGACGATTGTCCCGACGATGTACGACAAGCGAACCAAAGCCTCACTGCAAACATTAACGCAGCTCAAAGATGATTATCCAAATCAAGTTTGGACATCTGCTGTGCCGATAGATACTAAGTTTCGAGATGCGAGCCTAAAACGCTTACCAGCCTCTCATTTTGCATCGGGTAGCCGTGGTGTATTTGCTTATAAACAGCTGCTTATTTATCTCGAAAGGTTGGCGATAAATGAGCGCGAATAAAGAATCAACATTGGCGCAGCCAAGTCTATCCAGTGAACAAGCACTGGATGACTACTTTACTGCGCTGTTAGGTGATGAAAGCTTTGAATCTGACGATTTTTTTGTTGACGAGTCGAGCGACGAATCACAATCTGAAGAGCCAGAGCCAGAGCCAGAGCCAGAGCCAGAGCCAGAGCCAGAGCCAGAGCCAGAGCCAGAGCCAGAGCCAGAGCGCCAATTTTCGAGTCACCACTCAAGCTATGCAGAAATACGCGCGGCTGAGTTTGAGGTTCCTAACCTTGAGGATGTTCAGAAACTACTGAGTCGTTTAGAGGCGACCAATGTTGTTGATGAACTGAACCTTGATGAGTTGATGGATCAGAACACCCAGAAAATCGCCCAGCAAGCTGACATGCAAATGTTTGATGCTGCGGTTGAGTCTGTTCAAGTGTTCGAAGAGCCAGAGATTCAGGATTGGAATCTTCCAGAACCCGATTTATCAATTGTTGTAGAGCCACCTGTTGAATTGCAGCAAATTGAAGAGTTAGCGACGGAACAAGTAGAAGTTAAGGCTGTTGAGCCTGAAGTTGATGTTCCTGAGCCCGAAACAGTTATTGAACCCGAAACTCAAGCCGGAGGTGCTGACCAGTTTACCTCTTGGGAAAGTACGGTTCGCACAGAAGATTTTCAAGTACTGTATTTCGATGTGAACGGTGTGACCTTTGCGGTGCCGCTTGATGAACTCGGTGGTATCCATCGCCTAGAAGAGGTCAATCACATTATTGGTAAACCGACTTGGTATTTGGGGTTACAAACCAACCGTGATAGTCAGCTAGATGTGGTCGATACCGCAAAATGGGTGATGTCTGAGAAACTAGCAGGTGACGAATACAAAGAAAACTATCAATATATAGTGATGCTTGGAGAAAGCTTGTGGGGCCTTGCGGGCACTGAGCTCAAAGGCACCGAGTTGTTGAATACAGATAAAGTACGCTGGCGAGAAACGGCGGGAAAACGCCCTTGGCTCGCTGGGATGGTAAAAGAAAAAATGTGTGCTTTGATCCATGTCGAAGCATTAATCGCCATGCTAAACGCAGGGCTAGATGTAAAAGCATTGAGCTAGTACTACGATTGGTACAACAAAAGCATCAAGTTAATAATAGTGGTCGGTAACGACGGCAAGAGGATTATCTATGTCTCATATGAGTGAAGTTGAAGTAAGAAAAGAGCAAACGAATGATGAAGTACTTCAATGGGTGACTTTCCAGCTAGAAGAAGAAACTTACGGCATCAACGTAATGCAAGTACGTGAAGTACTGCGTTACAGCGAAATTGCTCCAGTACCGGGTGCTCCAGATTACGTTCTAGGTATTATCAACCTACGTGGTAACGTTGTTACTGTTATCGACACTCGTTCTCGCTTTGGTTTGATGCAAGGGGAAATCACAGACAACACTCGTATCATCGTTATTGAATCTGAGCGTCAAGTAATTGGTATTCTAGTAGATAGCGTTGCTGAAGTGGTTTACTTACGTTCTTCTGAAATCGACACAACGCCAAGTGTTGGTACTGATGAAAGTGCTAAGTTCATCCAAGGTGTAAGTAACCGAGATGGCAAGCTGCTTATCTTAGTAGATCTAAACAAACTACTAAGCGAAGACGAATGGGATGAGATGGCTCACCTGTAATGTTTGAAGCGCTTCCTTTAAGCCCTGTTGCCCTGATATCAGGCGTTGGGTTTTTTACGTTATTTATCCTGATTTTGATTAGCAAAGTAAAACGTGCGATTCAAAAGCAGCTCGATCAGTCACGTCTGCAAGTTCGTAACTTGGACAAAGAGCTTCAAAAATCGAGTAAGCAATTACTTGAGGTTCGCTCTGTTGTGGTTGGCCTTGGCCAGAAAGTGACGGAACAGCAAGATCTGATAAAGCACTTGAATGAACGTATTGTTGAGCTGGAACATGCTGACACCGATGGACGCTTGTACACACGTGCAACTAAAATGGTTCAGCTTGGTGCCGGGATAAACGAACTGATCGAAGAGTGTGAATTACCTAAAGCGGAAGCTGAGCTAATGATGTCTCTGCAGAATAAGCTCGCGGGTAAGGAAAAAATCCCTTCGTTGAGAAGTAACCCTTCATCGTACGATGATCAACCCGATGCCTCTCGCGATCGCAGAGACCCGCCTAGACGTCGTTAAATTGAGCGCTTAATTCGTATTGAGCAATTGATGTTTATTACGTATTCCTCTTAAAAGAAGCTTCGGCTTCTTTTTTTTATGTCTAATCGATCTATATAGAACGATGTTTATAAGTGCTTGTATCTACGACAATATCTTGTTTGTTGATGAAAATGTGTAAATTGTGATGCGGTGGTAACAGTTTCTTACCGACTTTGTTCTATCGAAAACGCCTAGTCCTGTTTTGTCACCATGTTGGTGTGCTACTATAGCGCTCTCATTACTCGACTAAATTTACCTATGCTAGAAGTCTCAAATTTAACTGCTATTCGTGACGACAGGGTTCTGTTTGAATCGTTGTCTTTTCAATTGAAACCAGGTGAACTGGTTCAGGTTGAAGGTCGTAACGGTACTGGGAAAACGACACTCCTTAGGATTATTACTGGTTTAGGCGATCGCGATGACGGCACTATCTCTTGGGACGGTGAGTCTATTGAATCGAGTCGAGATGTTTATCATCAAAATTTACTTTTTCTTGGTCACCAAACAGGCGTAAAGCGCGAGCTTAGTGCTTATGAGAATCTGAGCTTTTATCAGTCTATTCACAGTGGCGGTACCAGCAAAGAAGAGCTTTACCACGCGCTGGCTCAAGTGGGGCTTGCGGGCAGAGAAGACGTACCTGCGGGGCAACTTTCAGCAGGCCAACAGCGTCGAGTTGCGTTGGCTCGCCTTTGGTTGAGCAAGCAAATGTTGTGGATTCTCGATGAGCCGCTGACTGCGATTGATAAGCAGGGCGTGAAAGTTCTCGAATCTCTTTTTTCTCAGCATGCAGACAACGGTGGCATTGTGTTATTAACCACACACCAAGATATGTTTGCTGATAGCCCGAAACTAAGAAAAATAAAGTTGGGTGAGTAATATGATCTCTTCAATGACCACGATTATCCGACGCGAACTGCTTATTGCGTTTCGACGTCAAGCGGATATCTTTAACCCTTTGTGGTTCTTCATCATTGTCATAACTCTATTCCCTTTGAGTATCGGCCCTGAGCCAAACCTACTTGCGCGTATTGCTGCGGGTATTGTTTGGGTGGCCGCTTTGCTCTCTGCATTGCTCTCTTTAGAACGTCTTTTCCGCGATGATTTTCAAGATGGCGCCCTTGAACAGATGATGCTGATGCCCATCCCGTTGCAGTTGGTAGTATTGTCCAAGGTCATAGCACACTGGTTGTTGACCGGGTTACCATTGATTTTAATCAGCCCATTATTGGCTGTTTTGTTGTCTTTAGATTTTGATACATGGCTCTCAGTTGTGTTGACCTTGCTGGTAGGAACACCCGCATTGAGTTTTATTGGTGCAATTGGTGTTGCGTTAACCGTTGGGTTACAGAAGGGCGGAGTCCTGTTAAGCCTGTTAATCTTGCCGCTTTACATCCCCATTTTAATCTTCGCGACGTCAGCGATTGACGCTGCGGCTTTGGGCGTTGCGTACAACGGCCAATTGGCGGTGCTTGGGGCAATGTTAATGGGTGCGATGACTATGACGCCTTTTGCGATCAGTGCCGCACTTAGAGTGAGTGTGAACTGATTGGGGTTCCGTTATCGTATAGCCAATGTGAACCAAACGTGTCGATTGGACTCATAGAGTCAGTAAAACTGAAAGCAAGACAAATAAAATTATTATAATTATAGCTTTAATAGCTGTAAGCAATATGAAGTAAGAGTGAGATTACAACATGTGGAAATGGCTCCATCCCTATGCCAAAGCAGAAACCTCTTATCAGCTTGCTGGTAAACTTTTGCCATGGTTTTCGATCCTAGCGCTATTGTGTCTATCCGTCGGTACCGTGTGGGGGCTTGCATTTGCGCCTTCTGATTACCAACAAGGCGATAGCTTCCGTATCATCTACATCCATGTACCGTCAGCAATCTGGTCGATGGGCGTTTACATGTCGATGGCGATTGCTGCCTTTATCGGTTTGGTATGGCAGGTAAGGCTATCAGACATGGCCGCACTGGCGATGGCACCTATTGGTGCTGTGTTTACCTTCATTGCGTTACTAACCGGCGCTGTTTGGGGCAAACCAATGTGGGGCGCTTGGTGGGTTTGGGATGCGCGTTTAACCTCAGAGCTGATTCTTCTATTCCTATACTTGGGTGTGATCGCACTACACCACGCTTTTGACGACCAAAAAACAGCAGCGAAAGCGGCAGGCATTTTGGCTATCGTTGGTGTCATCAACCTACCTATCATTCACTTTTCAGTAGAGTGGTGGAACACACTTCACCAAGGCGCGACGATCACTAAGTTCGACAAGCCTTCTATTTCAAGTGACATGTTATGGCCGCTTCTTCTTAACATCTTCGGCTTCGCCTTTTTCTTTGGTGCTGTGACTATGGTTCGTTTCCGTAACGAAATCATCAGTAAAGAAAGTCACCGTCCATGGGTTCGCAAGCTTGCGGCTGAAAAAGCGTAGTAGGGTAGGTAATTATGTATTTTGAATCTTTGAGTGATTTCTTTGCCATGGGAGGCTATGCCTCGTATGTATGGAGTGCATTTGGAATCACATTCCTCGCGATGATCATTTTACTGGTCGTAAGCGTTCGTCGTGGTAAGCAATTACTAAATGAAGTACAAGCTAAGATTGATCGTCAAGCTCGTATCGATGCAGCAAAAAATATGGAGAACACTCTATGAACCCAAGACGTAAAAAGAGGCTGGGCATTGTCTTAGCGATCTTTTTTGGTATCAGTGCGACTGTTGGATTGATGGTTTACGCACTTAACCAGAACATGGATCTGTTCTACACACCAACTGAGCTGGTCAACGGTAAAGATGGTAAGAAACCTGAAGTTGGTCAACGCCTACGTATTGGTGGCATGGTCGTAGTCGGCTCTGTAAGCCGTGACAATGAATCACTACGTGTTAGCTTTGATTTGCAAGATGTAGGCCCTAAAGTAACAATTCTATACGATGGCATCCTTCCTGATCTTTTCCGTGAAGGCCAAGGTATTGTTGCTCAGGGTGTTCTTAAAAATGCAACGACAATCGAAGCGTTTGAGGTGTTGGCAAAGCACGATGAAGAGTACATGCCTTCTGAAGTTGCGGAAGCAATGAAGAAAACCCATGAGCCTTTGCAATACACGACTGAACAAAAAGAAGGAAATGCTCAATGATAGCCGAGATCGGCCATTTTGCGATGATCCTGTCCTTGGGACTTGCATTGCTGCTAAGCGTGCTCCCACTGTATGGAGCCGCTCGAAATAACACATTATTGATGAACAGCGCACGACCGTTGTCGTGGGGTATGTTCGGATTCTTAGCGATTTCGTTCTTTATCTTGTGTTACGCGTTCTACACAAATGATTTTACGATTCAATACGTAGCAAGTAACTCGAATAGCCAACTCCCTTGGTACTACCGAATTACGGCGGTTTGGGGCGCTCACGAAGGTTCATTACTGCTTTGGGTTCTTATCCAAGCGGGTTGGACGGTTGCTGTAGCGACGTTTAGCCGTGGTATGCCTCAAGAGTCTGTAGCTCGCGTACTGGCTATCATGGGTTTGATTACGGTCGGCTTCTTGCTGTTCATTATCGTAACGTCTAACCCGTTCCTACGTACATTGCCTTTCTTCCCTGTAGATGGCCGTGACTTGAACCCACTACTGCAAGATCCGGGTTTGATTATTCACCCGCCAATGCTTTACATGGGTTATGTAGGTTTCTCTGTTGCGTTCTCTTTTGCAATCGCCTCTCTAATGAGTGGTCGCCTTGATACGGCATGGGCTCGCTGGTCACGTCCTTGGACAATCGCAGCTTGGTTATTCCTAACAGTAGGTATCGCACTAGGTTCGTGGTGGGCTTACTACGAACTTGGCTGGGGTGGCTGGTGGTTCTGGGATCCAGTAGAAAACGCTTCATTCATGCCTTGGTTAGCTGGTACTGCTCTGATGCACTCACTAGCGGTAACCGAAAAGCGTGGCACATTTAAAGCTTGGACAGTATTGCTGGCTATCTCTGCATTCTCGCTAAGCTTACTAGGTACATTCTTAGTTCGTTCGGGCATCTTGGTATCGGTTCACGCATTCGCGTCGGATCCTGCTCGTGGTATGTTTATTCTAGGTTTCCTAGTCTTTGTTATCGGTGGTTCACTGCTGTTATTCGCAGTTAAAGGCGCATCGGTTCGTGTTCGCGGTAACTTCGATCTGGTTTCTCGTGAAAACGCACTGCTTGGTAACAACATCTTATTGATTGCAGCGCTTGTCGTTGTGTTAGTCGGTACGCTACTGCCATTAGTTCACAAACAGTTAGGCTTGGGCTCGGTATCTATCGGTGCACCATTCTTTGATATGTTGTTCTTCTGGTTAATGATCCCGTTCTCGTTCCTGCTTGGTATCGGTCCTCTGATCCGCTGGAAACGTGACAACCTATCTAAGCTTGTTAAACCAATGCTGATTTCAGGTGCATTCTCACTGGGCTTGAGTGCGCTAATGGTTGCTCTACTGGCTGACCGCTTCAGTGGTACTGCTTTTGCTGGTTGGGTAATGGCGTTCTGGATCATCTTCATGCATGGCTTTGAGTTGCATGAGCGTGCGACTCACCGTCATACATTCCTGAAAGGTCTAACTAAGCTACCTCGTAGCCACTGGGCAATGATGTGTGGTCACATTGGTTTAGCCGTGACAGTGATTGGTATTGCGATGGTGCAAAACTACAGCATCGAACGTGATGTGCGTCTGGCGCCAGGTGAAAGCTACCAGCTTGAAGAGTACAGCTTCCTGTTTACAGGGGTTCGTGACAAAGATGGTCCTAACTATGATGGTTACATTGCTGACTTTGAAATTACAAAAGAAGGCAAATACATCAACACGCTTCACGCTGAAAAACGTTTCTACACCACAGCTAAGTCTATGATGACAGAAGCAGCGATTGACCGTGGCGTAACGCGCGACCTTTACATTGCAATGGGTGAACGTTTAGACGACAACAAATCTTGGGCTGTTCGTATCTACTTCAAGCCATTTGTACGTTGGATCTGGGCAGGTTCTTTGATTATGTCGATTGGTGGTGCTATTGCTATCAGTGACCGTCGTTACCGTTTCCGTAAGCCAACAAAAAAGTCGGCTGAAGAGCAGGAGGCTTAATTCGAATGAACAAGAAGATTTTATTCATTCCATTGATTGCGTTCATGGTTCTAGCTGGAATCTTTGCAACGCAATTAATGCGCAACCAGTCGGGCGATGACCCGACTAAGCTTGAATCTGTATTGATTGGTAAGCCTGTTCCTGAGTTCGGTCTAGAAGACTTAGAACAACCAGGTAAGTTTCATGACCAAGCAATCTTTAAAGGTGAGCCATTGCTTCTTAACGTGTGGGCGACTTGGTGTCCTACTTGTTATGCAGAGCACTCTTACCTGAACAAGCTTGCGGATCAAGGCGTTAAGATCATTGGTCTTAACTACAAAGATGATCGCAACAAAGCGGTTGGTTGGTTAAAAGAGTTGGGTAACCCGTACCTAATTAGCCTGTTTGATGGTAATGGCATGCTAGGTCTTGACCTTGGCGTGTATGGCGCGCCTGAAACTTTCCTAATCGATGCTAACGGCGTAGTTCGCTACCGCCATGTTGGTGACGTGAACCCAACCAACTGGGCATCGACGCTTGAGCCGATGTATCAAGAGTTGTTGGAGGAATCGAAATGATTAGAAAGGCACTGATTACTCTATTCGCTACGTTCGCAATTTCAGCGGCGGTTTCTGCTGCACCTATCGAATTTCATGAATTTGATACCGTAGATCAAGAGCAGCAGTTCAAAGAGCTAAGCAATACACTACGTTGCCCTAAATGTCAGAACAACACGATTGGTGATTCGAACGCTGAGCTAGCGGTCGACTTACGCCAAAAAGTGTACGAGATGACAAAAGACGGCAAGTCGAAGCAAGATATCATTGATTACATGATTGCTCGCTACGGTAACTTTGTGACTTACAATCCACCACTGACACTAGCAACATCGATCCTTTGGATTGGACCGTTTGCGGTTGTTGTGTTTGGATTTGGTTTGATTATTTTACGAAGCAGAAAGTCAAAATCAAAAGCAGCAGTAGAGTCAGATAAAGACTGGGATGCAGACAAAGAAGCTCGCTTAAAAGCGTTACTCGATGAAGAGAACGACGGAGATAAGAAGTAATGACTCTATTTTGGATTTCTACCATTATCCTTTCGCTAGCGGCAATTTTCTTAATTGTTCTGCCTTTCATTAATAAGAAGGCAAACAATGATGAAATGCTTCGCGACGAGTTGAACAAAGCATTCTATAAAGACCGTCTTGTCGAGTTAGAAGTAGAAGCAGAGGAAGGTCTTGTTGATAACCAACAAGAACTGATCGCTGATTTGAAACAGTCTCTGCTTGATGATGTTCCTGCACAAGAAGAGATGAAGAAGACTCAAATCTCTACGCTTGGTGTGGTTGTACCGTCGATCATTCTTGTCGTCGTTGTGACTTATGGTATGTACTTTAAGTTCGGTGCATTGGACAAAGTTCAACACTGGCAAGAAGTGAGCTCGAATCTTCCTGAATTGTCTAAAAAGCTAATGTCATCGGAAGGTGGTGCACTAACGGATGATGAGCTGGAAGATTTGACTCTGGCGCTTCGTACTCGTCTGCATTACCAACCAAAAGATTCAACAGGTTGGTTACTACTCGGTCGTATTGCACTGGCTAACCGTGATGCTGAAACAGCAAAAGACTCTATGGAACGAGCTTACAAGCTTGAACCTAAGAATGAAGATGTTCAGTTAGGTTTCGCACAAGCTCTGATGCTTTCACCTGATGAAGCTGATCAAAACCAAGCTCGTTTGATTTTGAGCCGTTTGATTCAAAACGATTACGTCGACCTTCGTGTGTTCTCACTGCTAGCGTTCGATGCATTTGAGCGTCAAGACTATCCAGGTGCTGTGAAGTACTGGAGCATCATGCAACAGATGATTGGTCCACAAGACAGTCGCTATGAAATGCTTTCGCGCAGTATTGAAAGTGCTCAGAAGAAAATGGGTGACACTATGGGTGTCGACCAAGGTAAGACTGTTGCTGTAACGCTCGATCTATCTGCTGACGTTAACGCTGACCCTAACTCAGTGTTAATTGTGTCAGTGCACAGAGCTGATGGTTCTCCAATGCCTATCGCAGCCGCTCGTTACCCACTAGGGACTTTCCCTCGTACTGTTGTGCTAGATGATGGCAACAGCATGCTGGAAGGGCAAGAGCTGTCTAGCCTTGAAACTCTGATGGTTAGAGCTAGGCTTGATACAGACGGTAACGTTTCCACTCGCGAAGGTGATTGGTACGGTGAAAGTGAAGTGGTTGAACTGGGTGCTCCAGTTACCATTGATATCAATAAGCAATATTAATCATCACTTTGCATAGGTGTTAGCTATTCCGATTTGCAGATAAACGGTATAGACTTAGCCAAACAATTGAGGCCAGCGATTGCTGGCCTTTTTTATTATTTGAATTCCTTATGGAAAAGGTGATATGTCTGTCAGTGTTTTAAGACTCTCGAGTTTACTTTTTATCGCAAGCTTAACGGTTGGGTGTTCAAGTGCACCGGACGAAAGTGTTAACGATGATAACCTCGAAACCTCTGAATACGTCGAAGAGTCCCACCCGAATGATCCTTTTGAAGGCTTCAACCGCGCGATGTGGGATATCAACTACGAATATCTAGATCCTTATTTAGTTCGTCCTGTTTCCCTCGCTTATGTTGACTACACCCCAGTGCCAGTGCGTTCTGGTATCTCCAATTTCCTAGCCAACTTAGACGAACCATCAAGCATGGTGAACAACCTCATTATGGGTAATGGCGAGAAAGCACTCGACCATTTCAACCGTTTTTGGATTAACTCAACGATTGGTTTGTTAGGCTTGATCGATATTGCCAGCGAAGCGGGGATCACCAAATACGATGATAAGTCGTTCTCTGATGCGATTGGTCATTATGGGGTAGGGAATGGTCCGTACTTCATGGTGCCGGGTTATGGTCCACTAACAACGCGTGAAGTGACTGAAACCGTTGATGGTATGTATGTGCCTCTGTCGTTCTTGAACTTCTGGGCTAGCTTAGGAAAGTGGGCATTTGAAGGCATGGAAACACGTGCTCAGTTAGTATCACAAGAAGCGCTGTTGGATAATTCTCCTGATCCATATGCATTAACGCGTGATGTTTACATTCAACGTCGTGATTTCAAAGCCGAGATAGAACCTGAAGAGGTCGACCTTGAAGAAGAAGACTTCATCGATGGTTATCTAGAAGATTACTAGAAAGATGATTTAGAAAATCGATAAAAGAAAGGCTCGGTGTTGATGCAACATCGAGCCTTTTTAATGTTTGTTTACTTTAGATTAAGTAAAACAGATTAGAAACGGTAGTTGGCTTGGATACCCACTAGCCAAACATTACCTGTTGTTGTACCAACAAATTGGCCACCAACAGCTTCTGCAACATCGTCAGATTTATAACCACGTGACTCAGTGATTGGAGCATCTTTAGCAATGATGTAAGTAAAGCCCGCGTCTAATGAAAGTTGTTCAGACCATTGGTAACCCGCACCAATGCTTAACCAAGTGCGGTCAGTTTCTGGGATTGTAATAGTACGGTTTTTGTCACTAACAGCTGAAGTATCGTAAGCCACACCAGTACGTAGAGCCAGTTTTGGGTCAACTTGGTAAGTTGCACCTAAAGCAAGGCGGTAGTTATCTTCCCAATTTTCCACTTTAACTGTTTGGCTGCCGTATGTGTTTAATTCTGCTTGTAGTTTTTCGAAAGAACTCCAGTCAGTCCAGTTAAAGCTTGCATGAACTGCCAATGCTTCTGTTAGTTGATGGAAACTTGCAAGTTCTGCTGTTGCAGGAAGTGCCAACATCATATGCCCGTTGTCACGTTGATCGGGCGTCATGCCAAAGCCGATACCTTCTGCGTGACCCTCTAATTTCAGTTCAACCTCAGACTTGTAGGCAAAACCGATGCGGTGATCTTCGTTGATCTGCCATGCCGTACCTACTTGCCAGCCCCATGCAGTGTCATCACCTTCCATGTATTTCAGTGTTGTACCTTCTGGAGCTCCGATTGCATTTTTTGCTGGTGTCGTTGCTCCGAAACTACCTTCACCCATCACGTAACGAATACCACCCCCAACACTTACTTGCTCAACAACTTGATAAGCAAAGTTTAGGTTAGCTTCTTTAGTGATTACGCTTGCTTCATTGCCGAAGTGAGAAGCATTGAAATCATCACCTAGGTTGGTTTCCATGCCGTAGTTTGTGCCAAATGCAAAACCGATAGCAAACTTCTCGTTGTAACGGTGAGAAATGTAAAGGTTCGGGATAATAGCGTCATCTGCGAAATCGTTTGAAGATGCTTGGCTTGTACCTATCGCAGGGTGAGCGTGGTTTACTTCACCTTTAACATCAATGTTAGGGTTAACGTAGATACCACCAACAGAAACTTGAGTGCCTTCTAGGTAAGTCAGCATTGCAGGGTTACGCCATTGTGCGTCTGCACCGTCAGCCATAGCAGCTTCACCAGCGTATGCACGGCCTAGGCCTGTTGCTGAGTATTCTGCTAGTTGAAAACCTGCCGCCTGAGTCACGGTAGAAGTCGAAAGTAGTCCAACTGCCACTGCAGCAGATAGAAGAGTCTTATTCATTTTCATTATTATGTTCGCTGAATCATAAGTATTTAGTGGCGTGATTCTACTTTTAGAGTCATTACTTTAAAAATGAAATTCGAATAAAACAGTGTTTTAGGGATTTAATGAGTAAATGTGTTCAATTATTAGAGAAATAATCTGAATGTTTCGGCTGTGTTGCGAAGTTTGAGCGTACACTTGTAGTCATATATTAGCCTTGCAGGCTACAGTTGTAAGCTTAAATTGATGCGGGTCAGTGGATTAGGCAATAAAAAAGGGTCGCATAATGCGACCCTTTGGGTATTTGAAATCTAACTTATATTAGAAGCTGTAGCTGTATTGGATACCAGCTAAGATAGCGTCTGCGTGAGTAGTTGCTGTTAGAGCACCGCCACCTTCAGTCACATCTACATCTTCACCTAGTAGGTAAGTAAAGCCGAAGTCAACAGTATGCTGCTGTTGGAATGCGTATGTGAAACCTGCAGAGAACCATTGACGGTCAGAATCAGGAACAGAAATCGAAGTTACTTTATCTTGAGCTGCAGTGTCATACATGTAACCAGCACGCAGAGTCCAAGCATCGTTCAGGAAGTAAGTACCACCGATTGCGTAGTGCCAACCGTCTTGCCATTGGTAGTTACCAATTTCTTGCTTACCAGCAACAGAGTCTGCTTCTAGAGTGTCAAATGTGTTCCAGCCAATCCACTGAACAGAGTAATGAACCGCAAACTTAGTATCTTTAATCTCATGGTAACCAGAGAACTCAGCCATGCTAGGCAATGATAGGTATAACGTATCTAGCGGAAGTGCCCCGCCTGTAGTTGGGTCCGTAAGGGTCATATCCCCATCAGCTTCGATTTCAGGGCTGTAATGGTAAGAAAGGCCAAAACGGTTTGCTGAGTCTATTTCATATACAGCGCCAATATTCCAACCTAGACCAATACCATCAGCATCAATTTTTGCTAGATTTTGTGTTGTAGTATTACCTGCGGGGCCAGTTGTTAAATTACGCTCTAGTTTTCCGCTGCCTTGAATGATATCTAGACCTGCACCAATAGAGAATTGTTCATTCACACGGTATGAAGCAGATAGTGCATAGTTGATACTTTTGATTTCAGTAGTACCGCCATACGCTGATAGGCCAGTGTGTGCACCGCCTAACGCGCTGCTTGAACCAAAGCTGCTATCAAAATTATTAGTTGTACCAAAGTTTGAGTAGATACCAGCACCAAATGCCCATTGGTCATTTAGTCGGTGGATATAGTAGATATTAGGAACCGGAGTACCACTGCTATTGTTTGCGCTATCGACAGGCACTGTGCCGCCTGCTTTCACGTTTGTAACATCGATGTCAGTCTCGATGTAGTTGATACCAGCAGAAAACTGAGATGAATCAAACAAAGCCATTGCTGCTGAGTTACGAGCCATAACAGAAGCGTTATCTGCGATTACTGCATCACCAGCAAAAGCACGGCCAAGGCCAGTTGCTGATTGCGAGTTAAGTTGGAAACCTGCTGCCATCGCTTGCGAAGACGCCAGTGTAATTGTTACTGCTAAAAGAGACTTTTTAAACAGACGCGTGTTGTTGGTAGTCATTCATTTATTCCTTTATATATCCGCCTCTACAGGGCGATTAATTTGAGCAATTGCTCAATGGTGGCTGATCCTATTCGCAAGTATACGATATACAAATCCGACCATTGGAAATTTTGAGTGGAAAATTATGGAAATGACGCCTATCTGGCACGAAAATGGTGCGAAATGCTGTTTTTTAGAGTTTTAACTCTAGAGGTATTGGTGGAGTGAATGGTTTTGCGGTTTATTTATAAATAAAGCCCAGCAATATCAGTAATATAATTGCTGGGCCTTTTGTGACGGGGCTTTAAGAGCGAATTAGCTCATTGGTTTGATCATTTTTGTCAGCTTTTCGGCGATTTTGGAAACATCCTCACCATTTTCACCAACCAGGATTAAGCTGCTGCCATCGACGGGTGTTACCGAGCCGGACATGCCTTTTTCATCAAAGTCGATAGGTTTGTCTGTCGGAATTCCGGTTAAAAACAGTGTTACTTTGCCTTTTGCGCCTTGGAAGACCATATGTACCGCGTTAGATTTACCAAAGCCACAGTGGTTTAGGTAATAGACGTGGTAAGGGAAAGCATCATCAAACTGAAAAGCAAATGGATTCATTTTTGCATTGATCTGCTGCGATGTGACCTGTTCATCGATGTTACTAACAAAGCTCTTCTCATCAACAACATGCTTCACCGCCGTATCAACTAAACTAGCTTGCGCAGGTGAAACGAATGCACTTCCCCAATTCACTTGGCCAACTAATAAACCAGCAACAAACGCCACCGAGGCAGCCATTGCCATTGCTCGTCTCGCAAACGTAGGCCTTACTACTTTGCTTTCTTCGCTTGAGGTCTGATTGAACAGAATACGATCAGCAAGATCGTCTGGCACATCCACATTCATCGCTGAGTGGATCTGCTTATCAAGCGCTAGTACATCGTCTAAGAAGTTACTATTGGCTTCGCTATTCGCGGTCGCATCAACAATATCTTGTGTACGTTGTTTAGGTTCCGACAATACACGACGACGAAATTCCAAATCATCCATTATGTTGCCCCCTCTCTGCCTCTTCTGTATCCAACAGCTCTTTCAACTGATTTCGAGCTCTGAATAAACGTGTCATCACCGTGTTTTTGTTGAGATCGAGAATATCGGCAATCTCATCACCACTAAAACCACCAATCACTTGCAAGAAGAGAGGTTCACGGTAATCAATTTCAAGTTTCATGATCTGGGCTTGCAACCACTGATGCTGATGATGCGGGTCATCACTGACACTAGCATCGTTACCGTGATCGTCGATATCAACCAGATCAAACTGTTTGCGTTCAAAACGTCGAGCGTTCTCGCGTCTCAAGATGGTAATCAGCCAAGATTTAGCGGCTTTTTCATCTTGAAGGCTATCAAGTGACTTCCATGCACGAAGGCAAGTTTCTTGAACTAAGTCTTCGGCAATGCTTTTGTCTTTGCATAACCAATAGGCGTAGCGAAAGAGGTCACGATGATAGGCACGCACGAGTGCTTCGTATTTTCTTTGTTTGTCCATATCAGAGTTGACCGGACGCTTGGCTGTTTTCTTTCCAAACATTTTTATTATTGACACACGAGCCTCCATAATTGCTCTGCGTATAGCTGTCCTCTATACGTTGTGCTTCGTTTTTATATTTTTAGAGCTAACGATCGGCAGGAAATCGTAAAATCACATTAAAATTGATCTACTTCAAAATCTAAGGCCTCGAACCCGTTATAGTACACCTTGTCGTCTAGTTAGTCATTCGTGGCTAGCATGTTGAGCAAGACGACACTTCCTTTTGAAGGCTGACTTTACTTTCTCCTAATCAGGAAACTGATTATTTCAATTGGCGCTAAGTTAATTGCTTTATATACATTCCGACCACACAGCTTTGTGTGGTTTTTTTTTGCCTCAAGAAAACCATTCTCTACATTGCGATAACAGTCTTGGCTTACAATAGTTTAGTCTCTTACGACAACCTTTCCCCCAAAAAGGTTCGCCTGAATGTGCAGTTATATTTTCAAACAGTGAGATACTCGTATCACGTTTATTTAAACGCTCGTTTGATTTAATTAACAACTTCTTTACAATGCTTCAGGTCAGACCTCTTAACTTTAAGGAGAAACCATGGGCAAACAGGAAGTCAAAACGCGTTCTGGAGAACGCGTTGCCGTTGTCGCTGGATTACGAACCCCATTTGCTCGTCAGAGCACAGAATTTAGCCAAGTGCCTGCGGTTGACCTAGGCAAAATGGTTGTGAGCGAAATGCTTGCAAGAACGGATGTTGATCCTGCGCTTATCGAACAAGTTGTGTTCGGCCAAGTCGTGCAAATGCCAGAAGCGCCGAACATTGCGCGTGAAATCGTGTTGGGCACAGGCATGGACATCAATACTGATGCCTACAGTGTCACACGAGCATGTGCGACCAGCTTCCAAGCGGCAGTTAACGTGACCGAAAGCATTATGGCTGGCACGATTGATGTCGGTATTGCGGGCGGTGCGGACTCTTCTTCTGTATTACCTATCGGTGTTTCGAAAAAGTTAGCGGCAAATCTATTAGCGCTGAGTAAAACGAAAACTATGGGTCAAAAGCTGAAAATTCTTAAAACACTTTCCGTAAAAGATTTGATGCCAGTACCACCTGCAGTTGCTGAATACTCGACCGGTTTATCCATGGGGCAAACGGCTGAGCAGATGGCGAAGACACATGGTATTACTCGCGAAGCTCAAGATGCACTTGCTCACCGTTCTCACTCTTTGGCTTCTCAAGCATGGAAAGAAGGCAAGATTAAAGACGAAGTGATGACGGCATTCCCGGCGCCTTACAAAAAGTACCTAGCGGAAGACAACAACATTCGCCACGACTCAACGGTTGAAGGTTACGCTAAGCTGCGTCCTGCTTTTGATAGAAAGTACGGCAGTGTAACGGCAGCCAATGCTACGCCGCTTACTGATGGCGGCGCTGCAGTGATGTTGATGCGCGAAGGTAAAGCGAAAGAACTAGGCTTAGAAGTGCTTGGTTATATTCGTGGTTATGCGTTCTCAGCGATTGGTGTTGAAACAGATATGTTGATGGGCCCGACTTACGCGACCTCACAAGTATTGAAGAACACCGGTTTAGAGCTGTCAGACCTAACACTGATCGAGATGCACGAAGCATTCGCTGCCCAAGTTTTGGCTAACGTTAAAATGTTTGCGAGCGATGAGTTTGCACAGAAGAATCTTGGCCGTGATAAAGCGATCGGTGAGATTGATATGGAGAAGTTCAACGTGCTGGGTAGCTCGATTGCTTACGGACACCCATTTGCTGCGACTGGCGCGCGCATGATGACTCAAACATTACGTGAACTGAAACGTCGCGGTGGCGGCTTGGCACTAAACACAGCTTGTGCGGCTGGTGGTTTAGGTGCAGCAATGATCTTGGAGGTAGAATAATGTCTACAACTCTTGATGCAACAACAGAAAAAGAAACAGTCGCCCAACCAGATTCAACGTCGGCGACTGAATCAACCAAAGAGAAAGCGACAGCATTTACTCTTAATATCGACGAGCAAGATATTGCTTGGTTAGCGATTGATGTGCCAAACGAGAAAATGAACACGCTGCAAGCGGCTTTTGCTGAAGAAATGAAAGCCATTTTCGAGCAACTCAAAGAAAAGCAGAGCCGAGTTAAGGGCCTAATCGTTCATTCTCTTAAGCCAGATAACTTTATCGCTGGTGCTGATGTAAGAATGCTTGATGCGTGTAAAACGGCTGACGAAGCACAATCTCTGGCTCGCCAAGGGCAGGAGATGTTCCAAACTCTGTCTGAACTGCCGTACCCAGTAGTCGCAGCGATTCACGGCCCATGTTTAGGTGGTGGTTTAGAGCTCGCACTGGCGTGTGATTACCGTGTATGTACTGATTCAGATAAGACGCGTCTTGGTCTGCCAGAAGTACAACTAGGCTTATTGCCGGGTTCTGGCGGTACACAGCGTCTACCTCGCCTTATCGGTTTGCTGCCATCTCTCGACCTAATCCTAACGGGCAAGCAACTGCGCGCTAAGAAAGCGAAATCGCTCGGTGTCGTGGATGCTTGTGTGCCTGAAACTATCCTGCTTGAAGTCGCTAAGAGCTTTGTTGAAAAGAATACGGGCAGTAAAAAAGGTAAGCGTCTAGCATCGAAAAGCCAAGCGTCGACCAAAGAAAAACTGATTTCACGTAACGGTCTTGGTCGTAAAGTGATTTTTGAACAAGCTTCTAAGAAGACCAATCAGAAAACACGTGGCAATTACCCAGCAGCAGATGCGATTCTAGACGTGATTCGTTATGGCCTTGAGAACGGCTTTGATAAAGGTCTTCAGTATGAAGCCAAGCGTTTCTCTGAACTGGTTATGACTTCAGAATCTAAAGCCCTGCGTTCGATTTTCTTTGCCACCACTGAAATGAAAAAAGAGCACGGCGCAGACGCAGAACCAAAAGCGGTTAAGCGTGTTGGTGTGCTTGGCGGCGGTCTTATGGGCGCAGGTATCAGTCATGTCAGCGTTGCTAAGGCGAAAGTACCTGTGCGTATTAAAGACGTATCAAATGAAGGTGTGCTGAACGCGCTTAACTACAACTTCAAGTTGTTCGATAAGCAGCGTAAGCGTCGCATTCTGAGCAGAGCGGGCCTCGAAAGTAAGATGCTTCAGCTATCTGGTGGTATCGACTTTACGAGTTTCAACCACACCGATGTGGTGATTGAAGCGGTATTTGAAGACCTAGACCTTAAGCAGTCAATGGTTGCGGATATCGAAGCCAATGCCAAGCCAGAGACTATTTTCGCGACAAATACGTCTTCATTGCCGATCCATAAGATTGCAGAGAAGGCGCAGCGACCAGAAAACGTTGTCGGTCTTCACTACTTCAGCCCTGCCGAAAAAATGCCGCTAGTAGAAGTTATCCCTCATGAAACTACGTCAGAAGAGACGATCTCGACGGTTGTAGCATTAGCGAAGAAGCAAGGCAAAACGCCGATTGTTGTCAAAGACACCGCTGGCTTCTACGTGAACCGTATTCTTGCTCCGTACATGAATGAAGCAGCGCACTTGCTACTAGCGAACGAACCGATTGAAAAGCTCGACAGCACGTTACTGGACTTCGGTTTCCCGGTTGGCCCTATCACATTACTAGATGAGGTGGGTGTTGATATCGGTGCGAAGATCATTCCTATTTTAGTGAATGAGTTAGGCGATCGCTTCCAAGGCCCTGATGTGTTCGACATTCTTTTGAATGACAACCGTAAAGGCCGTAAGAGCGGTAAAGGTTTCTACACTTACAAAGGCAAGAAGAAGGAAGTCGATAAGTCAGTTTACAAGCTGCTTAAGCTTCAACCAGATCCTAAGTTGAGCGATAACGATATCGCGATGCGCTGTGTGTTACCTATGCTAAACGAAGCGGTTCGTTGTCTAGACGACGGCATTATCCGCAGCCCTCGTGATGGTGATATCGGTGCGATTTTCGGTATCGGTTTCCCGCCATTCCTAGGTGGTCCGTTCCGTTATATGGATCAAATCGGCATTAAGTCACTGGTTGAGATGATGAACGATTTCGCTAAGAAATACGGTGACCGTTTTGCGCCATGTGATGGCCTACTGACACGCGCTGGTTTGGGTGAGTCTTTCTACAAGTAACTCTCTAATTCATTGATTAAGAAGCCCGTATCAAGCGATTGATGCGGGCTTTATTTTTATGGAGATATGCTAAAGGAGTGAGATTCCCGACTCAGTCGTTCCTCCTTCTCGGGAATGACGGGGAAGTGATGTGTTCTGTCTGGCCGTCTTGGCTTGGTGTGGGAGATTTCCGACTCAGTCATTCTTCCTTCTGGGGAATGACAAGGAGAGGGATGTGTTCTGTCTGGTAGCGTTGGCTTGGTGTGGGAGATTCCCGATTCGGTCGTTCTTCCTTTTCGGGAATGACGATCGAGAGATAAAAAGTACGCTATTGAATTGATAAGAAAGGTGGTCACACACATCTCAATCGAAACTACTGTCATCTCCTAAAGCGACGAAGGAGCGTAATAGGAGATCTGCTTTTGTGCTGCATTCAATAAAAAAGGTTGATGCTTTCACATCAACCTTATGGTTTTCATTCAAGCTTTATCAGCCAAGCTCAGTATCTTTCGGGCGTAGCTGAAACTCGTCAATAGAGCCAATTTCAACACCTGCTGACAGCTTCTCTTCCTCATTATGAGCATTACCGTGAGCATGCATAATCAGGCGATTTGCCGTGCGTGGTTTTAGCTGGCTAACCACAAAACGCATCATGTCTGAGCGAGTTAACCCTTTAAGATCTTCCAACACACGCTCTCTCTGATTGAATTCCAAGTCCTTATTGCCTATCGCAACCCATAAGCGTTGAGCACGTCCTCGCAAAGTCGTATCTGGTGTCGAAATCTGATTCCAGAGACCGCGTTTACTGCTGTGCCATTGGTAGTCGTTAAGCTCTAACAACACCATATAAAAGGCATTGAGGAACTCGTCTATCGAGGCTAATAAGTCTGCTGGAGCAGCATTCGGTGATTGTACATACAACACAATACCTGGGTGTCGGTTGAGTGGCATATTACCTGTGCCGACCATGTAACCTAGCTGCTGCTTGGTACGGATCTCATGGAAGAAGGTGGCTGACATCAAATGGTTCGCCAATGAATACAGCGCAATGTTTTTAGGAGAAATATCAGCGCACTGGTAATAAACCACGATTGCCGAATCATCTTGGTTACACACCACTTCACGCTGGAAGCTGCCGTTTTCACCCAGCATGATGAGCGGGCGCAATGACTCTTCGTAGGCTTGGTCTTGAACACGTAGGGCATCTTTTAGCGTTTCCGCCATTTTATGTGCGTCGGCTTTTTTCCAGTCGCCATACACAAACATTTCTACGTGCAGTTCAGCCAAGATTGCTTGAACAAAAGAAGAGAGTTCATCGACCTCTATCGTTTCCAGCGCTTCAATTAATACAGAATAGGGCGGGTTATTTGGCTGAAGTATCCCTGTCATCGCATTAAACAGCTGCGAAATAGGGCGGTCTTGCGACGCATTATTCCAGTTTCTTAGCAATTGATGCTTAATCGTTTCGAAGCGTGTTGGACTAAAGTCGCGTGCTTGAAAGCGTTCAAGGATCATATTAAGCAATTGTGGTTGCTTCTCACTGAATCCAGAAAGTGTGAGTGTAACGCCGCCCTGATGGGTATACATGTTGTAACCCATTCCGGCGATTTCAGCCTGATACGTATCTTTTTCGAGTGAGTCTAAGAACATCTCTACGCACAAGCGTGTTTTAACGATATTTCTTGGGCTAGCAACTGAGTGCGGGCTATCGATAGCGACATACACCACACCTTTAGGAACTCGAAATTGATGGTCTTGCAGGTGCCACAGCTTAAAGCCGTCGAGCTCTTCTAACAGTTGTGGAAACTTAGCGTCACCTTCCAGTTCAGTCGGGTCTAGATCGTAGCAAATAAACGGGTTTTTGCTTGGGAGTTCAAACTGCCAACCGGGGTTAATGCACGTAAAGCATTGAACTTGTTCAGCGCTAAAAGGTGTGACCGAGTAGGGAGTAAAGTACCACTTCGCTTCCCTGTCATACTCGAATCCCTGAGCAACAATGGTCGCACGCATGTTGTCGACGGTTAAGTAAGGTAGCAAAGAACGCTGTAACTCGTCATCGAAATGCGACATTTTGTAATCGCCATACACCACATCTTGCTCTTGGTAGTGCTGCATGTTGATGACGAGATGGCTGACGACATCTAGCGGCCTTGATGGCTCTTGAAAGCGGAAAGCAGACTCAAGAACGGCGCGTTTTTCTAGGTAGCGCCACTCCTCGATGCCTTGTTGCTCGACTAACTTGATGTACTGAAATATCGCTTGGATGATGTTATCGGTTTTGGTTAAACCTTCAATAGTCAACGAGCAACTCACGGTGAAATCACGGTAGTTACTGCCGCTCGCGCCACCGCCTGCAGAGAGGGATGTTATCCAACCTTTCTCTTTGAGTTGCATCATCAAACTGCCTTCACCTTCGTAACCTAAAAGGTGGGCAAAGAACGACAATGGCTTAACGCCGTAGTGTTCGTCCATGCTTGGCATTGGGAAGGTTAAGATAAGTTTGCGTACTTCTTTAATTGGTTCAACGCGGACTTGTACGCCTGTGCTTAACTCGCCGACAATCGGTACTTCAACCTTCTTGCCTTGTAGATTGTGATTGGTGATCGAGCTAAAGCGATCTTCAACCCAACTTTGCATCTCATCTAATGATTGATTGCCAGACAGTGTCAGCGACATTAAGTCAGCAGAGTATTGTTGCTGGTGGAAAGCCAAGATCTCTTGTCGAATCGTCTCGCCGTTTCTGTCACCCAACGTATCTATATTACCGACAGAAAACTTCGAGAATGGGTGATTGTGATTCACCAGCTCTTTGGTAACTTGGTACAAGCGTCGTGAGTCGTCGTTGAGTTTCATCTTGTATTCGGAATCAACGGCTTGGCGTTCTTTGTCTAACGCTTCTTCGTTGAACAGGGGAGCGGTAAAAAATTGGCTGAAGCGATCGAGTGCGTTTTCAAAGGCATTCAATTCAACATCAAAAAAGAAGCAGGTGTGCTCTGTTCCTGTCCAAGCATTGTTGCTGCCGCCATGCTGGCTGATAAAACTTTGGAACTCTCCGACCTTTGGATACTTTTCAGTTCCTAAAAATAGCATATGCTCTAAGTAGTGAGCTAAACCTTCTCGGTCTGTAGGGTCATCAAAATGCCCCACATTGACGGCTAATGCGGCTGCTGCTTTTTGAGCATTTTGGTCCTGAACTAACAGTACACGTAACCCGTTATTTAAGGTTATGTAGCGGTATTGATGTTCATCATTTGGGCTTAAGTGCACAGGAGCATCTCCAGAGAAGGTGGTTTTTAAATTATGTACCCGATGATTCGGCGTGCAAACCTTGTGATCATATTTTGGGATATGAAGTGCTTTTTGGCGATTTCTAAATCACTTTTATCGATTTTTATCAGTAATTTATTTTCTTTTAACAAGATTGTTAAGAAAGTCGAACTCTTTGGCAAGTGACTTGATATAATTATTTATATTGACTGCGGCTTCTCTGGATTGAGAGCCAAACCTAAGTAGCGTTTCGCTGATATATGGGATATATCGACTTTCGACATGTTACGAAGACAGGATTGAACATGAAAATATTCATTATGCGCCACGGTGAAGCAGAACATTTTGCCAACTCGGATGCAGAACGAGCGTTGACCAAGCGCGGGAAAATGGCTTCTCTTGCCGTGGCACAAGCTGCAAATGAGCAGGGGATTAGTCAATTCGATAAAGTGCTGGTGAGCCCATATTTAAGGGCACAAGAAACGTGGTTAGAGATCTCTCAGGCGTTTTCTGGAAAGAAAGTAGAAACCTGTGATGATATTACGCCTTATGGAATGTCCGACGATGTGTTTGATTTGACCTTAGCAATGGCTGAAGTAGAAAAACTAGAGACCATTTTATTTGTTTCTCATTTACCTCTAGTAGGCTACCTAACGGCAGAGTTTGCAACAGGCATGGCGCCGCCGATGTTTCCCACTTCGGGCTTAGCGTGTATCGACTTCAACCTTGAGACACAAAAAGGTGAGTTGCTTTGGAACATCAATCCATAAGCTCGTTGAACTCTGTCGGGTGACGAAGTTGAAGACAAATAGAAAGGGCATCTCAATATGATTGGGATGCCCTTTGTTGTTTTTTGGTGAGAGAGAATTCGTTAACCAGAATTATTTCTCAGGAACCGAAAGCAAGACTAACAGCGCGCCATTGCCGCCAAACTCTAACGGCGCTTGGTGGAAGGCCATCACATCTGGGTGCTGTGCTAACCACAAAGGCACCTTCTGTTTAAGGATGTGTTTACCGATACCGTGTTGAACACAGGCACACGCCACGCTCTCTTTTACGCAGTGCGCAATCATCGCGCCCAGTTCACGTTTGGCTTCTTGTTGAGTCATACCATGCATATCGAGATACACGTCAGGCACGTAGACACCACGACGTAGGCGCTTGACCTCATATTTAGAGACATCATCACGCGCATAACGTGTCGGACCGTCTTCGCTAAGATGCGGAATGAACTCATCCGAGAAATAAAACTCGCTATCACTGGCTTGTCTTGCCGTTCGAGTAATTTCTTTTTGCTTGGCATTTCTTTTTGGCTGCTGGACTATGGTATCCTGTTGCAACTTTTTAACGCCCTTTACTGCATCGTTGAACAGGGCGAAATCGTCATCGAAGTCGGTGTCTTTTTTGCTCATCAGGTTATGAATTCTAATTAGAAACGTAATTAGCAGTATTGTAGCGCTTTTCGGAGACAATTTTGGATAAGATTTTTGTAGAAGAAGCGGTATCAGAACTACACACGCTTCAAGATGTGATTCGTTGGACTGTTAGCCGCTTTAACGCAGCTGGCCTATTTTATGGTCACGGCACTGATAACGCGTGGGATGAGGCAGTACAACTTATCTTACCTACTCTTTATCTGCCGATTGATGTTCCTTCGCATGTGATGAACTCTCGTCTAACGAGCAGCGAACGTCTACGTATTGTTGAGCGCGTAATCAAGCGTATTAATGATCGTACACCAACGGCTTACCTAACCAACAAAGCTTGGTTCTGTGGTCTTGAGTTCTTCGTTGATGAACGTGTTCTTGTGCCTCGTTCGCCAATTGGTGAGCTGATCGAAGCTCAATTCCAACCTTGGTTAACTGAAGAGCCAACTCGCATCATGGATATGTGTACGGGTAGTGGTTGTATCGCTATTGCTTGTGCTCACGCATTCCCTGACGCTGAAGTAGATGCGATTGATATCTCTACAGACGCATTGCAAGTTGCAGAGCAGAACGTTCAAGATCACGGCATGGAGCAGCAAGTGTTCCCAATCCGTTCAGATCTTTTCCGTGATTTGCCAAAAGAGAAATACAACCTGATCGTATCTAACCCACCTTACGTGGACGAAGAAGATATGAACAGCCTACCAGATGAGTTTACTCACGAGCCAGAACTTGGCCTAGCAGCGGGTACCGACGGTCTGAAATTGGTTCGTCGCATCTTAGCTAATGCACCAGACTACCTAACTGACGACGGTATTCTTATCTGTGAAGTAGGCAACTCAATGGTTCATATGATGGATCAGTACCCAGAGATTCCATTCACTTGGATTGAATTCTCTAACGGTGGTCATGGCGTATTCATGATCACTCGTGAGCAGCTTGTTGCTTGCGCTGATGAGTTCTCTATCTACAAAGACTAGGTTTCAATTATTAGGTTAGTGCCCCTATCTTAGGGCTGTAAGCTTAGAACCTGACATCTAGTAAGACGTTCGATTTGAAACGTTTTTATTTAAACGCCATGCAGCAATGCATGGCGTTTTTTATTGCCTAGATTAAAGATGTTTGCATTTATATCGAAGAAGTTCAGCGCAATATTTAGTTGATTAATATGAGGGCTTATTACATATTGGTGTTTAATATTTAGTCGTTTTAGTGAGTTAAGGAGAATTCACGATGAGCTTTGATACATGGATTTATTATTTACTAGCGGTGCTGATCTTAACGGCATCACCAGGCCCAAGTTCTTTATTGTGCATGACCAAAGGTGTGCAATCTGGCTTTAAATTATCGATATTTACCGCCTTGGGGAGCTTAACTGCGATTACTGGCATTCTAACCTTATCGTTTACCGGACTAGGGGTAATTATTGCTTCGTCTGAAGTGGTATTTAATGTCATAAAATGGACTGGTGCGGCTTATCTAATCTTCCTCGGCTGGAAATCACTGCGCTCTAGCCAACAAGATTATGACAAGTTACCGGATCAACAAGGCGGCTCTCGAACTGTCAAAGAAAGTGCTGCGCAGCATTACCTAAGTGGCTTTATTGTTGGCGCGAGCAACCCCAAAGCTATCCTGTTTTTTACCGCACTTTTCCCACAGTTTATTGATCCCTCAATTGCGCTATTACCACAGTTTACCGTGTTTGCTTTGACCTTCGCAGTGATGGAATTGTCTTGGTTACTGGTGTATGCCTACTTGGGCGCGAAGTCGTCAAATTGGTTGTTTGCGAAAGGTCGAGCCAAGGTCTTTAATCGTGTCACTGGAGGTGTCTTTATTGGAGCTGGTGCACTGCTTTCGACGACCAGTCGAGCATAACTTTCTGTTTTATCAGAGAGGTGAATGATTACAGAATATTCTTGATGCTGTCATAAAAGGTTAACATTAATGTGCTTGCTGCATTTGGCGAAAAGCCGATATATTGTAGTTACACCATCACGTTCTCAAGGAGAGACATATGCAGCATCAAGAAATGATTCAACACAGTAACTTTGGCGTAATCAGTCGTACTTGGATTTTCTCTACCCTTTCTCTAGTGGGTATTCTTGCTCTAATGTAGTCAACTTCATGGCTCTATAGTTTTAGTTTTTATTATGGAATCACTTGTTAAAAAGTCTTCAAAGTCAGAACTCTTTCTCTTATAAATGTGGCTTTTCTCATCAGGCTAGCCACTTAACTTTTTCTTAGTCATCTTCTTCTAGCAAGCATCCCCCAGTAATTTACTCCTAGTCACCACTTTCTTCCTGTGGAATGGTTTATCACCTTACCTCTATAAACAAGCGCCATCGCACTTCTGAAGTTGTTACAAAACTGTGATAATCTTAAGTTATCTTTTATCTACAGTGTATCTCTCATGTCTGTCTGGGATTCTATTTCATTTAACAATCGATTTACTGCATTACCTCGACTGTTCTATACCCCAATTCAACCTACACCGCTCAGCAATGTCCAATGGCTCGCATGGAACCATAAGCTTGCGGATGAACTCGGCTTTCCTCCATTTGATGATGCTTCAGAGGAATTGCTTGAAACGTTATCTGGCAATGTTGAACCTGAGCAGTTTTCGCCTGTAGCAATGAAGTACGCAGGCCACCAGTTTGGTTCTTATAATCCGGATCTAGGTGATGGAAGAGGGCTGTTATTAGCTCAAGTTGTCGCGAAAAGTGGCGAAACGTTCGATTTACACCTCAAAGGTGCAGGTAAAACGCCTTATTCTCGTATGGGTGATGGACGCGCTGTTATTCGATCAACGGTTCGTGAGTATTTGTGTAGCGAAGCGATGGCGGGGCTCAATATCCCAACCACTCGTGCATTAGCCATGATGACCAGTGACACGCCAGTTTATCGTGAGAAGCAAGAGTGGGGAGCATTACTGGTGCGTGCTGCAGAATCCCACATTCGATTTGGGCACTTTGAACATCTGTTTTACACCAATCAGTTGGCAGAACATAAATTACTGGCTGATAAAGTCATCGAATGGCACTTCCCGGAATGCCTTGATCAAGAGAAGCCCTACGCTGCCATGTTTAATGAGATTGTCGATCGCACTGCGGAAATGGTCGCGTTGTGGCAAGCGAATGGTTTTGCTCATGGCGTGATGAACACCGATAACATGTCGATCATCGGGCAAACTTTCGATTACGGTCCATTCGCCTTTCTTGATGAATATGACCCTCGCTTGATCTGTAATCACTCAGACTACCAAGGTCGTTACGCATTTAACCAGCAACCGAGAATAGGTTTATGGAACCTGTCGGCACTGGCTCACTCACTTTCTCCGCTGGTGGATAAGGCCGACTTAGAGGCGGCTTTAGAGCAGTACGAACCGCAAATGAACGGTTATTTTAGTCAGATGATGCGTCGTAAATTGGGGCTGCTTTCGAAACATGAAGGCGACAGTCGTTTGTTTGAATCTATGTTCGAGCTGATGTCACAAAATAAAGTCGACTACCCAAGGTACTTAAGAACGTTGTCGAACTTGGATACCTTGCAGCCGCAAGACGTGATTGATTTGGTTATCGACCGAGATGCAGCAAAACTGTGGGTAGATAACTACTTACAACGCTGCGAATTAGAAGAGATTTCAGTGGCAGAGCGCTGTGAAAAGATGAGACAGGTAAATCCGAAGTACATCCTCAGAAATTACCTAGCTCAGCTAGCCATCGACAAAGCAGAGCGCGGTGATAGCAGCGATATTGACGCTTTGATGGTGGTACTGGCAGACCCTTACGCGGAACACCCGGATTATGAACACCTAGCGGCTCTACCTCCTGAGTGGGGTAAAGCCATGGAGATCAGCTGCTCGTCATAATCAGCTACGCATGACAATCGACTGCTCTTGATAGCCAACTGTACGTGATAATCAATTGTGCGTGATAACTAACTATCAGCGGATTAAGCCTTAAAGATTCAGATAGAGGTCACTAAGTTGTGATCTTTATCTGTTTGTTCTTCTAACTTTACAAACATGTCAATAATCAAACAATCGGCCAGCCTATACACTATGTGAATAAGTTGTAAATTTAATAGGTTTGGGCGATGCCAACAAATACTCGAATTCTCGTGGTGGATGATGATCAAGAAATCCGCGAGCTGCTGGAAGAGTACCTCACAAAATCGGGTTTCGATGTCTCTTCTGTGGGAGATGGTGTTGAACTAGAAGCTCATCTGCAAAACCAAGGTTATCCAGATCTGATTCTGCTTGATGTGATGCTACCCGGTGACGACGGTTTTACCTTGTGTCAACGCGTCCGTAAGCAATCGAATGTGCCTATCATCATGCTGACTGCCGTATCGGATGAAACCGACCAGATTATCGGCTTAGAAATTGGTGCTGATGATTACATTGCCAAGCCGTTTAGCCCTCGTCAGTTAATGGCTCGTATCAAAGCGTTATTACGCCGCGTTCAAGTGGTGGATGACAAGCCAAGTGATGCATTGCCAAAGCAGATTATTTTTGGTGATTGGACGCTTGATACGTTAGCGCATCGAATTTCCCACAATGAACACTCGGAAGAGATGGATTTGTCGGGCAGTGATTTTTCTCTGTTGATGTTGTTCTTAACTCGTCCTAACGAAGTTCTCGACCGTGACACCATCTCTTTCGCTACCAGAGGCCGTGAAGCGTTGCCTTTTGAACGTGGCATTGATGTGCAGCTTAGTCGCCTGAGAAGCCGACTGGGCGACAGTGGTAAATATCCTCATTACATCAAAACCATGCGCGGCAACGGTTATATTCTTGCTGTGCCTGTTCAGTATGAACACTAAGCATGGCTTACTGTTAATCAAGTATTTCCAATGAAGTATTCCGGATGAATTATCTCGTATGAACTGGTTGAGTCGGTTAAAGCCAAACTCCTTGGTCGCAAGAACCTTGTTGTTAACCTTGCTAGCGGTCGTGATTGCTCAAGGTATCGCAACGTCTATTTGGTATAGCGAATCCAAACACAAAGAACTGGAGGGGATTCGTTCTGCCTCTTCAAGCATGGCGAACATGTTTGCCTCAACGGTGACTTTCTTCCAATCTCTGCCCGTTAAATATCGTCATATCGTGTTAGATCAGATCCGCAATATGGGCGGTACGCGCTTCTTCGTTTCTTTCAATAAAGAGGCTTTGATCGTTGAACCGATTACCGATACCCGCTTAAAAACCGCCTCAATTGAAGCAATAGAAAGTGTTTTGAGTAGCAAGCTCAATAAAGTCGAATCAGTGCGGGTTGATTTCTCTCGCCCTGAACATCTTCGTTTGCTTAAAAATGACATCTACTTGAGCGATCTCCCACGATCGTGGGCACATCACACATTAACCTTAGAGCCTCTTAATCCGCCGATTTTGGTTGTTCAGATAGAATTAGCCAGTCATGAATGGGTGTATATCGCCGCGTTGTTACCGGCGCCTTACGTCAAACTCGACGATACGATTCTCGGCAGAGAACAGGTGATCTTCTTAGTTTCCTCGACCCTCATTCTTTTGGTTTTGACTTACTTGATGATTCGTCGGCAAGTACGCCCTCTTAAAAAATTAGCAAGAGCGGCCAATGAGATGAGTATGGATATTCAGCAGCCACCACTTAATGAAGAAGGGGCAACGGAGCTGGTGACGGCGACCCGAGCCTTCAATCGCATGCAGCAACGAATTCGTCGCTATGTTGCCGACCGTGAGCACCTTTTCTCGGCAATCTCCCATGACTTAAAGACACCAATAACACGGCTTAGATTGCGTACAGAGCTGTTGGAGAGTGAAGTAAAGAAAGACAAATTCAACAAAGATCTCGATGAGCTTGAGATGATGGTTAAAGGTGCTCTTCAGGCCGTAAGAGATACTGACTTACACGAGAACAATGCCATTATTGACCTCAATGAAATGGTGCTTGCTGTGATTGAATCTCATAACCAGTACCAAACGAAGGTTGAGTTCGAGCCGGTCGTCATTGAGCCATTGGTCGCGAAGCCACTGGCGATAAAGCGTGTACTGACCAACTTAATCGACAACGCGGTTAAGTATGGTTCCTCAGCTGTGGTAGAAATCAGCGGTGATGAGCTTTGGGTAGTCGTGACCATTAAAGACCGTGGCAATGGCATTCCAGAAGACAAGCTAGAGTTAGTTTTTGAACCTTACTTTAGGTTAGCAACGGATGATCAAGGACACGGTCTTGGCCTCGGGATCTGCCGAAATATCCTGCATGGACACGGCGGAGATCTCATTATTCGCAACTCCTCTCAAGGCGGCTTAGAAGCCAAAGTCTATATCCCAACAGGCCTAGAAGTGTAATGTAACAATTATGTTACATAGGGCTTACCTTTTGTTTCAATCCTAAAAATCAAAATAAGTAGACTCTTTATTGAACCGGACGTCGAGTCCGCTAAAACATGGAAGATAATAATGAAAATCAATAAAACCCTACTTACTCTATCTCTTCTTGCTGCCTCAACATTTTCTCAAGCTGGTGAAGTGGAAGTGCTTCACTGGTGGACTGCCGGTGGCGAGGCGAAATCTGCAGCGGTACTGAAAGAGATGATTGAAGAACAAGGCCATACTTGGAAAGATTTTGCTGTTGCTGGTGGCGGCGGTGAAAGTGCGATGACTGTTTTGAAAACTCGAGCAGTGTCGGGCAATCCTCCATCTGCCGCGCAGATCAAAGGTCATGATATTCAAGAGTGGGGTGGTTTAGGTTTTCTAACGTCTCTCGATGCAACGGCGAAACAAGAACAATGGGATGAGCTACTGCCAGAAGTGGTCACTAAAGTGATGAAGTGGGATGGCGAATATGTGGCGGTTCCTGTCAACGTTCACCGTGTTAACTGGCTTTGGGCGAACCCTGTTGTTTTAGAAAAATCAGGAGTGACGGTTCCAACGACATTAGATGAGTTCTTTGTTGCCGCAGACAAGATTAAAGCGGCTGGCTTCATTCCACTGGCTCACGGTGGTCAACCTTGGCAAGACGCTACGGTATTCGAAGCTGTAGCACTTGATGTACTAGGCAGTGAAGATTACAACAAAGCGTTCGTTGATCTGGATATGGACGTGTTATCTGGCGACAAAATGGTGGAAGTGTTCACCAAATTCAAAAAGATGCGTGATTACATCGACAGCAACTCTCCGGGTCGTGATTGGAACGTAGCAACTTCGATGGTTATCAATGGCGAAGCGGCAATGCAGATCATGGGTGACTGGGCGAAAGGTGAATTTACTGCGGCAGGCAAAGTGCCGGGTAAAGACTACATCTGTGCACCAGCTCCAGGTACTGATGGCCAATTCACTTTCAACATCGATAGCTTTGCGTTCTTTGAGCTGAGTGACAAAGAGAACCAAAAAGCGCAGCAAGACCTAGCGAAAACCATTCTTACCAAAGATTTCCAAGAAGTCTTCAACCTTAACAAAGGTTCTATCCCTGTTCGTCTAGATATGGACATGTCTAAGTTTGACCAATGTGCGTTGGATTCAATGGCAACCTTCAAAGCAAGTGCGGAATCTGGCGATCTTGTTCCGAGTATGGCTCACGGCCTAGCGACAACAAGCTACGCTCAAGGCGCTATCTATGACGTAGTGACCAACTTCTTCAACGAAAAAGATGCCGATCCAAAAGAAGCGGCGGCTAAGTTAGCGAAAGCTGTGAAAGCGGCTATCTAATCTAACTTGATAAGCGACACACAACGCACGTGAGTGACGGGTTGTGTTGCTTTACCAAACCCCCAGGGTGGGTAGGCTCGTAGGGAGCCTATCTACTCTTCACTCCCAATTCTGATATGCGTGATGCTGATGTGGTGCCGAGAGGTAAGCCATTGGCTCGATTGTGCAACAAGGATAAGTTATGGAGCATGTTTTGACTGAGTCGACTCCAAAACCCACAAGGAGCCAGCCTGCACCGAAACCAAGTTTTGCTGACAGGTTGCAACATTGGTTACCTAAAATTGTACTGGCGCCGACCGCGTTAGTGACCGTGGTCTGTATCTACGGTTACATTTTTTGGACGGCAGCGCTGTCGTTCACCAACTCTCGATTTCTGCCGAGCTTTAATTTCGTTGGTTTAACCCAATATGAAAAGCTGATGGATAACGATCGCTGGATAACCTCAATCACCAACCTCGGTGTGTTTGGTTTTCTATTTATGGCAATTGCTATCTTGTTAGGTGTGGGTTTAGCGGTGTTGCTTGACCAGAATATCCGCCAAGAAGGTGCGATTCGTACTATCTATTTATACCCAATGGCGCTGTCATTCATCGTGACAGGTACGGCGTGGAAATGGATTCTTAATCCGGGTCTTGGCATTGAAAAGCTGATGCAAGATTGGGGATTTACTGACTTCAAATTTGATTGGTTAGTCGACTCTGAAATGTCGGTCTATACCTTGGTTATCGCGGCACTGTGGCAGTCTTCAGGCTTTGTGATGGCGATGTTCTTAGCGGGTCTTCGCGGCATCGATTCATCAATTATCAAAGCGGCACAAATTGATGGGGCAAGCTTACCTACTATTTATCTCAAAATCATTCTGCCTTGCTTGCGCCCAGTGGTTTTCAGTGCGGTGATTATCACCTCACACATTGCGATTAAGAGCTTCGACCTTGTGACCGCAATGACGGCGGGTGGTCCGGGCTATTCATCGGATCTTCCTGCGCTATTTATGTACGCACACTCCTTTACTCGTGGACAAATCGGCCTTGGTGCCGCCAGTGCCATGATGATGCTTGCCGGTATCTTAGCGATTCTCGTGCCTTATCTTTACTCTGAACTTAGGGAGAAAAAGTCATGATGAATAACATCAATTTTGCTCGAATGTTTATCTATTCAGCACTGCTTTTCTTCTGTTTAGTATACCTAATGCCATTGTTCGTGATGGTGCTGACCTCTTTCAAAACTCTGCCAGATATCAAGGCGGGTAACTTGATGAGCTTGCCGAAAGAGTGGGTGTTCGATGCTTGGTATAAAGCGTGGGACACCGCTTGTACGGGCGTGAAATGTGAAGGCATCAAAGGCTACTTCTGGAACTCGTTCCAAATGGTGATTCCTGCGGTTGCGATTTCAACATTGCTCGGTGCATTCAATGGTTATGTGGTGACGAAATGGCAATTTAGAGGCTCAAACCTGTTCTTTAGTTTGTTGTTATTTGGTTGCTTTATTCCATTCCAAGTGGTGCTACTACCAATGGCAACCATGCTCGGCAAGATGGGGCTAGCGAACACAACCATCGGCTTGGTGATTGTGCACGTTATCTACGGTATGGCATTTACCACACTGTTTTTCCGTAACTTCTACATCTCGATTCCTGATGAATTAATCAAGGCGGCAAAGCTCGATGGTGCTGGCTTCTTTACCATCTTCTTCAAGATCTTATTACCGATCTCAACGCCGATCATCATGGTGACGGTGATCTGGCAGTTCACCGCAATCTGGAACGACTTCTTGTTCGGGGTGGTGTACTCCGGCTCAGATACTCAGCCGATCACCGTGGCATTAAACAACTTGGTGAACACCAGCACAGGCGTTAAAGAATACAACGTCGACATGGCTGCCGCGATCATCGCCGCACTGCCAACGCTGTTGGTGTATGTCTTCGCAGGAAAATATTTTGTTCGTGGCCTAACGGCAGGATCAGTAAAAGGATAATTACCCATGGCAACATTAGATTTAAAACAGATCCGTAAAACCTATCGCAACGCGGACAACGAAACGTTAAAGGGCATCGACATCAGTATCGATTCGGGGGAATTTTTGATACTTGTCGGCCCTTCGGGGTGTGGAAAATCCACCCTAATGAACACCATTGCTGGGTTAGAAAGCATTAGCTCGGGTGAAATCGTGATTGATGGTGTCGATGTCGCTCAGGTTGAACCTAAAGATCGCGACATTGCGATGGTATTCCAGTCGTACGCGCTTTACCCAAACATGACGGTACGCGGCAATATCGCCTTCGGTTTGAAGATTCGTAAGATGCCTCAGAACGAGATCGATGCTGAAGTGAATCGAGTGGCAGAAATGCTGCAAATCGAGCAATTGCTTGATCGTAAACCGTCGCAACTTTCTGGTGGTCAGCGTCAACGTGTCGCGATGGGACGTGCTCTGGCTCGTCGCCCTAAGCTTTACCTATTTGATGAGCCGCTTTCGAACTTGGATGCCAAGCTGCGTGTTGAGATGCGTCATCAGATAAAACGTCTGCACCAGAAGCTGAATACCACGATTGTTTATGTAACCCATGATCAGATCGAGGCAATGACACTGGCTGATCGCATCGCAGTAATGAAAGATGGTGAACTACAGCAGCTCGGCACACCGCAAGAGATCTACACCAAACCCAACAATATGTTTGTGGCAGGCTTTATGGGTTCACCGTCAATGAACTTCATTAAAACCATGGTGGACTTAGATGAGGAACAAAATCCGATTATTAAAGTGGTTGGTACCGCAGATCAAGAACACCATATTCGTTTGCCACAAAGTATGCGTGACCAAGATGGCAAGGAGTTGGTGATTGGGCTGCGTCCAGAACACATTACCGAACAGGAAGGTGATGATGTTTCTGCCTCCACAAAGCTAGACTTACAGCTGGAGGTATTGGAACCGACAGGGCCAGATACTATCGCTATGGTCAAAGTGAATGACCAAGAAGTCGCGTGTCGCTTGTCTCCGGAATTTGAGGTGTCGGTTGGGCAAATGGCGCCGCTGCATTTTGACCTATCCAAAGCCGTATTCTTCGATGCTCAGACGGAAGCGAGAATCGATTTCTAACTTCTAGTTGCTGAGTTAGTTTAACAATCAAAGTTCATGTCAAAACCAAAGGCAGTATCACCAACGAGTAATAAGTAAGGTGATGCTGCCTTTTTCGTTGTTTTAGCCGCTTTTTATTCCTCACAAAAACAGAGGGATAACCAAGTTAAATGCTTTAACAGCAATAATATCGCGATTTAGTATCTCTTAGCCCTATAAAGCTGACGTAGAACAGCGTAGGATCGACTCAACTTTAGACCAAATACTAGGTTGCACTTTGGTGCATAAACAGAAGAATACATGAAACTAACAGCAAAACCCTCAGCTAGTAACGCTTTACTTATTTCTATTACGACACCGGACTTCAAAGGTGACGAAGCAAAAGAGTCTCTTGCCGAACTTGCTCGCTTAGTAACAACCCTAGGGTTTAAAGTGGTTGGTACTCAATCGCAGCACCACAGTTCAGCTCAACGACAAAACGTGTTGGGTGCTGGTAAGCTTGCGGAAATTGCTCATCTAACCGGTTACCAAGGTTCGATTGAAGAAGCCGAAGATGAAGACTTCCTTGATGAATCAGGTCTATTTGATTCAGAAATCGACGAGCTAGATTTTGATGATCTTCCAACGGGCAATTTCCAATACGGCGCCGCTGATGTTGTGGTCTTTGACTGTGATTTAAGCCCATCTCAACTGCGCACTGTTGAGGCGAGTTTGGGTGTGGAAGTATTTGACCGTACTGGCATCATCATCGAAATCTTCAGCCGCCACGCTCGTACTCGTACTGCTCGTCTGCAAGTTGATATCGCTCGTCTAAACTACTTAGTGCCACGACTTCGTGAAACGGCTGAGGGTGATAAAGAGCGTCAAATGGGTCAGGGCGCCGGTGAAACTTCACTAGAGCTAGACCGTCGTAACGTACGTGACCAAATTGCTGCGCTTAAGCGTGAGCTAGTCAGCGTACAAGATGAAATGAAGACCCGACGCACAAGGCGCGCGGAGCTTTTCACTGTTGCTTTAGTTGGCTACACCAATGCCGGTAAATCTTCGATGATGCGTGCAATGACCGCAACCGAAGTGGTGGGTGAAGATAAACTGTTCGCAACGTTAGACACCACGGTTCGTGCGCTTCAACCAATTACTCAACCACGTATTCTGGTTTCTGATACAGTGGGTTTCATTAAGAAATTACCACACGATCTGGTTGCTTCGTTCCACTCAACACTAGCAGAAGCGCATGATGCTTCATTGCTGCTTTATGTCGTTGATGCTTCTGACGTTTCATTCCGCGCCCAACTTGATGTGGTACACGACGTATTGGCACAGGTGGGTGTTGAAGGCAGCGAAAAACTATTAGTGCTGAATAAGTGCGATAGATTGACGGAAGAACAGCAATTAGAGCTGATCGAAGAATTCCCAGATGCGATGCTAACGTCGACTCGAGATCCTCTGGATATCACGAAACTGCACAAGTACATCGTTAGTGTTGCTGAAGAAGGCATGATCGAAGAAGAGATCACGATTCCTTATTCTGGACAAGGCATCATCGGTGAGATTCGCTCAAACATGAGTGTGGTTAAAGAAGAATACGATTACGAGTGTATTAAGTTGACCGTTCGCTCTAGTGAAATTGACTTAGCTCGACTGAAAAAGCGTATGCAGAAGTCTTAATCTTTTAGCTAGCTTAAGAAGAATGACCAAAAGAAAAGCGACCTGATAAGGTCGCTTTTTTTATTCGTTGAGCTTAATTAACTCCGTATTGAAATGCCTACGCCATTCTTTGCGTCGGCTTCCAACGTGCTAGCTCTGGATCAAGCTTGATACCTTGTGAGGTCAGCAAGTTAACACGAGCCAAGTACGCCGCACCGTGCATCAAATGTTTAGCAAGGTCGACCGCATTACGTTGTTGGTAATCGTCTAGGTAGCTGTCTTTCGCCCATGCGTTGAATGCGCCAAGTGCAGGACCAGCCCATACTTGATAATCCATCTCACGACCTTGTTCGCCCGTGTTTGACCAACGGCTAGAAAGCCCTAAGTACCAACGGAAGATCAACGCCATCTTACGCTTTGGGTTGCCTTCAGCACGTTCGATCTGTTTAGGATCGCGCTCGTTAAAGTGCGCCACAGTTCCCGCCCAAATATCATCCAGTGTTGAACGGAATACCTGTTTCTCTAGCTTTTGACGCTCTTCAGCTGGAATCGCTTCAATCGAGTCGTAACGTGTGTAGATCTCGTACAGCTTGTTCGCACGCATTGGGAACAAGGTGCCACGTTTAACCACTTGCAGTTTCACGCCCATTTCGAACATGTCTGCCGCCGGAGCCATAGTCACGTCAGCCATTTCGGTTGTCGAAAGTAGCTTACGAGTGTGTTCGCTCGCGCCAGCCTCAACACACGCTTGGTTGATAGAACCGGTAACAATGTATGCCGCACCCATGTTAAACGTCGCTAGAGCAGCGTCAGGCGTACCTACGCCACCACCACAACCGACACGTAGCGGTGTTTTAAATTGGTACTGAGCTTGGATTTGCTCTTTCAGGGCAAGAATCGTTGGTAGTAAGGTAACCAGCGGACGGTTATCGGTGTGACCACCAGAATCGGCTTCTGCAGTAATGTCGTCCGCCATAGGAACAAGCTGTGCTAGCTCCATCTGTTCTGCTGTGATTCGGCCTTCATCAACCAAAGCTTGCAGCATTTTCACAGGAGCTGGCTGCATGAACTTACTTGCGACTTCAGTACGGCTTACTTTAGCAATAACCTTGTTGCCAATCTGAATCTCACCTTGTGCATCGCGGCTAAGGCCCGCTGCACGGTAGTGAACGATTTGCGGTGTTAGACCTAAGAAAGCAGAAGCCTCAACCGTTTTTACTTTATGCTTCAAAAACAGCTCAACACTGCCGCGCTCTAGTGCGGGTTCGCTTGGGCTGTGAATCAGGTTAAACGCGTAAGGACCGTTTGGCAGTGCTGCTTGAATGCGGTTAATCGCTTGCTCAACACGAGACGGGATTAAACCCGCCGCGCCAAATGAACAAAGAATGCCAGCTTGGCCAAGCGCAATCACCAACTCTTCAGATGAAATGCCATTTGCCATTGCGCCAGCGTAGTAAGCGTATTTCACGCCGTGGCAGCGACGAAAATCTTCGTCGCCTAGGCTTTGTGTACCAAGAGCCGGAGCAAAGGCGCTAACAGGTTGGCTGTTCGCAGAGCTTGCTGAATCGCCTGATGCAATCTCAGCTTGTTGGCTTACGCCTAGGCCTTTTTCTGGGTGGTTCACTACGTAACAAGCAAGGCTTAAATCTTTCAAGATTGTCGACATTGCTGCGTTATCGAAACGCGTTGTGTTCTCTTCGATCTGCCAAGGCCACGGAGATAGCTTTTCATTATTGATTGTAGTTTGAGTTGTCATACTAAATTCTTTCCTAATTCTCTGTCTCTAATGGCGGCTTATGCTTTCTTGATACCAGGAGCTTTATCGATAGCAGGGGCTTCTTCGATACAAATCGCGATGTCTTTCACTTCGTAAATACGTAGACCATCTTTACTCAGGTTTGCGTCACCAACGATGATGCGTTTGCCATCTTCGTCTTTAATCGCAGTGATGTGTACATCCAGAGACATCTGTTTGTTCAAAGGGTTGATCTGACCACGGTATTTCCATTTCACTTCCGATTGGATCTGACCAAACTTCGGATTGCGGAAGCTAGCACCAAGGTCTTTGTTTAGCGCGTAGGTTTGCATCAGTTCGATGATCGCTTCGACACCTAGAGAACCTGGCATTACTGGATCTTGATGGAAGTGGAACTGGAAGAACCAATCGCTTGGGTCAATCGTACGCTCAGCGTATAAGTAACCTAGACCGTCTTTACCACCATCGCTGGTGATCTGCACAGTATCGATAAAGTTCAAGCGACCGCCAGCCAGTTGGTAATGCTCTTGCACTTCACCAGTAGCAGAAACAGGTGCATTGAAGTAACGCGTTGTTTTGTCTAGTAGGTTGATGTTTACATCCGGCGTGCGGTTGTTATCAACGTGCCAAGGATGAGTCACCTTACCGTTATCCAAACCTAGTTGGTCTTTCAGAGCAGCGCCTTTGAAGTAACCAAATACCGCTGTACCTTCGTAGAAAGGCACGCCGTCAGTGCTCAGTTCGAAGCTAAAGCTCTGTACTATGTTAGTGCCCATCATTACGGTTGAAAGCAGGCGAGAATCATTGGTGATCGTTTTGCCACGCAAGTCGACGTTACGCAGCATTTTGCCGCTGCCGTCTAGGTTACGGAAAAACAGTTCTTCACCTGGGAAGCCCAGAGTGGTGCCCATGTAGCCAGAGATGAAGCCGTTTGGCTGCAGTGAAATCTCCATCAATACCGAATAAGGCATCAATGTGTGGTGGCTGTTCTCATCAAAGTACCATGCATTTTCTGGCACTTCGTATTCTGCGATACACGATGAAGGCTTCTTGAAGTCGCCACGCTTGCCATCAATCTCTACGACACGAGTGGTTAGCTGTAGATCGCCACACGGAGTACGTGGTGGGATCATTCCACGGTAGATTGAGAAGTCAGGGCCGAAACATTTCTCGATATCGCCCGTTGCGAATTCGAACATGTGGTAAGGCGTGAACGGAACCGTATCGGGTGTGCGATTTGGGTAATCTGGAGTCACCGGAGCTTCAACGTGTTGAAGAGGAACGACACCCTTGTTTGGTGCAGTTTCTAGGTCTTCAATTTGAGCCATAAGTGGCGCATTTGCTGAAGCTTGTTGGTTCACTGCTGGCGTATGGCCCAAGCTTTCATTGTCCAAGCTTTCGATAACAGGGGTCGTGACAGCTGTTTCTAAAGAAGGCAGGTAACGAGTACATTCGTCGTCTTCTTTGATCATTACACCCAAGTTTTGGAAATCAACAATCACTTTGCCGTTCAGCAAAATATCGATGTTAGCTTTCGCGTATGGGCGAGGGCTTAGACCAATCTCGGTCACTTCCATGCGGTAAGTCAGTTCTGCAGATTGCGGTAGAACTTGACCACGACAACGCACTTGTTGAGGGGCATTTTCAAGCGGTTGGAAACGACCATTTTGAACAAGCGTATGCATGCCAAGGTGCATCATGAAGAATTGAAGCAGCTGACCACAACCTTCTGCCATCAAAGATCCAGCCATTACTGAGTCATCTTTGAAGTGACAAGGGAAGTACCAGTGCTCAGGCTCTAGCTGCTTGTGACCTTCAATCAGACCAAGTCCCCATGTGCCGCCTTGTGGTTCAACGCGGCTAACCTTTTCGATCATCATGAACTTCTCTGAGCTGAAGCACAAAGAAGGCTGGTGGCGATTAGATTGGTGAGTTGGACCAAAACACTCTGCAATGTTTGCAGTCAGTAGGTGGCGCAATTCTTGGTGGTTAAACTGAGTTTTAGGGCAGTGCAACATAGGGTCGAAGCGTTGCTTAGTCGCCAGCTTACGAGCCTTGATTTCATCTTCAGTGTGAATCACACCTTTGCCATCTGCTAGCTCTTCATCAGTGAAGAAGCCCGCACAGCCGTTATCCATTTTCAGGATCATTTTGTCGCCAACGAAACATTCGTACGAGAAGAAGAACAGCAGGGTGTCGCCATTGCGAGCAAAGCTATTGATTGAGATATCGTAACGCAGCGTATCGCCACCACGAGGCAAGTCGCCAAGGAAGGTCAACGTACAATCAAGCAGGCGATAAACACGCTCGCCTTTGTTTTCGAAATCAATGCCTAAGTAGCTGATCAGCATTAGGTCACACTGACCAGATTCAACTGCAACAGCCCAAGGGATCTGACCATCTACAAGATACGGCGCATCAACAGGGATGTCGTATTCGGTGGTCATGGTGCTTGGCTTGTATTCGTTAACGGTCGCGTTGAGCTTGGTTACACGAGATACCAATAGGTAGTCTGTGGTTGGTAGGCGAACGCGGCGCGAGTAGCTATCGATGATCGCGTAATCGGGGCCAAACACGTTCGCAATATCACCTTCCGCATACTCAACCAGATCATCGTAATCCCAGATACACGGCTTACGGATAGGTTTTACTGGTGCTGGCGTTGCAAGTACGTTGACTGGCACTGACTGAACCTGAGCCGGTTGAGCTTGAACAGGCTGAGCTGGCGTTTGTTGACCATTCGTTTGTTGAGAAAGGGCATTGCTATCTAAACCAGACGTCACTGCGTTTAGCTGTGCTTTTAATAGCGCATCAGCCATCTGCATGCCTTGGGCACGAGTGTGCAGGAATGCTTTGTGTACCTGTTGAGCTGCTTGCTGATTTTGAGCAAAAGCTTGGTTGTGTGGTGTTACAGACGGCTGTAATGCTGCATCCGTATTAGCGTCGATTTGAGACGCGCCATTTTTAGCGGATAGGACATGAGTCATATTGCTGTGGTTACCTGTTAGCTGACTGTGGCGAGTTGGCGCCAGAGTAGGGGATACTGATGTAGGAGTTTCGATTACTGGCTCTACCGCGTTTTGCGCTAGTGCTTTCTTCTCTAACTCTTTTTGCGCAATCGCTGCTTGAATGCTTGCTGTCGTTGGAACCGACGCCACTCTTGCTGCTTGTTTGCCAAAAGCTTTCTGCTGAATCGTAGCCAAGTTAGTCACTGGGGTTTGGGCAATATGTTGATAGATATCGCGACCACCAAGAGTCACTTGCTTAACCACTTGACGTTTAGCATCGCTCGCCAGTTCATTGCTTAAACGAACGGAAAGTGACTGAGATTCAACACTCGACTGGCTTAGTAGCAGCTGTGAACATTGTCCTTCGCTGATGTTGGCAACAATCGCGTTCTTAGAGCGGACATTTGGATTCAGAGACTCAAGGTTCAGGTTTAGCAGACCGTGTAGCAGGCTTGCCATACCAGAAGCTGCAGAGCAATGACCAACACGCTGACTCGCTTGAGTCGTCTTTGGGTTCGCGAAACTTAGAGACGAAGACTGATGTAATGAAGATTCAGGTGCATGGTTAAGCTCAAGCAGAGAAACATCGTTTGAGCTCATACCGACTTGAGTCAGTAACTCATCAACAACGGTGTTGTTACGCTCGCTTGAACCAAACGCTAATGCGTTGATGCTGCCGTAAGCCGCATCTTGGTTGCTCGCTACTTGGTTTTCTTCAACAAGAACAATTGCACCTGCGCCTTCACCCACATTCCAACTGCCGTCTTGCGGTTGCCCGAATTTTGGAGAAAGTGACACTGGGCTCACGCTGTTCTTCAGAATCACATGTTCCGCACTGCCGCTTAGATCGACGGCTGCAATTACGACGGCATCCATGGACTCTTGCGACATTAGGTTTTGCGCGACATCGATACAACGAGCAACTGACTGTTCAGCGGCTGAGATCGTAAAGGCAGGGCCGTTAAAGTCCCACAATGAAGAGATACGCGAAGACATGATGTTGCCGATGAAACTGGTGTATTGGTTCAGCTTGGCTGCGTCCATCACACTGTCCATCGCGATGGTTTCTAGCGATTGGTATTCGTCTTGTGTTAGCTCAATACCCATGTTGGCAAAGCTGTCAGCCAATTGGCTATGCAGGTTTACGCGCCCACGGAATTGGTGCATCTCAAGCTCAGTTTCCATCGCGACTAAAACCGCAACCTTTTGGCCTGCTACAAGCTTGGCATCTTTGATGGCTTCGTCTGCAACTTTCATCAGTAGCAACTGCTGAGAGATCAAACGGTCATCTTCATTTGGCGGCACTTTGAAGCGAAGGAAATCGAGGTCGAATTGATCGATGTACGCGCCATTTGGAATACCGTGTAAACCAAACTGATTCAGCAGTTCTGGATGTTGGTCTAAGCCTTTCCAGCGTTTCTTAGGCAAGGCAATGAAAGCATCGTTGTTGGTTTCAATCGCAGTGCTTAGCGCGTTGATGCTTTGCAGAGAACCAAAGTGAGACGCTAGACCTGTAATGCTTAAATTAGACGGTTGTAGGCTTGGAGAAGCCGACTCTTGAGTCTGGTTTACATGACGAGTGTCTGAATACGCTTCAAGCAGTAAGTGAGCATTACAACCACCGAAACCAAATACAGAAACACCCGCGCAGCGCTCTGGGTTGCCCGCTTTATTTGGCCAAGGTTGAACTTGCGTTGGCAGAGTCTGTGAGCCAAATAAACCTTCTGGCGACGATAGTGGCTTATCCAAGTGAATACTTGGTGGAAGCACGCCTTCTTTCATCGCAAAGATCATCTTCATGATCCCCGGCATACCCGCCGCAGTCAGTAAGTGACCGAGGTTGGACTTCGCAGAGCCAATCAATGGCGGGTTAGAACCATTCAATTTGTCAGCAAAGAAACGCTCCATTGAGGTTAACTCAACCTTATCACCTAATGGCGTGCCGGTTGCGTGACACTCAATCACTTCAATGCTGTCTGGCGATAGGTTAGAAGCTTCGTAAGCGCGTTCAAAGGCTTGTACTTGTCCTTTGCTATTTGGGCTTAATACGAACTGGCCACGGCCATCGTTCGACAAGCCAATACCGCTGACGACTGCGTAGATATTGTCGCCATCACGCTCTGCATCAGCCAAACGTTTTAGCACTAAAACACCGGCACCTTCGCCAGCAAACAAGCCTTTACTATTGCTATCAAACGGAACCGACACACCGTGATCAGGGTAAGCGTGGAAGATGGAAAAACCCATGTTGATAAAGAATGGGTCAGCACCGGATACCGCGCCTGCTAACATCATGTCGGCCTTGCCTGTGTTCAAGTAATCACACGCTAACTTCAATGAATACACTGAGCTTGCACATGCCGCATCTAGGCTAAGTTGTACGTTGCCTAAACCTAATGCATCAGCCACTAACTTAGAGGCGTTGTGTGCAGCGGCACCATTGATCGGATTAAGGTCTTGCGCGGTTTCATTGGTTGGTAGCAGCGAAAACTGGTCATTAGCCAATTTAGCTTGTAGTGCCTTTTCGACGACCGAGTGATACATCGGCAGAAACAGGTCGTTCGAGCGTGTTGTTGGGAACGAAAGGGCACCCATGATCACGCCTGTGCGCTCTAAAACATCGGCATTCAGATCAATACCTGCGTCGAATAACGCCTTACGACTCGTGTCCAAAGCCCATAGGAAACTCTGGTCAACACCGTTGAACGATTCTGCTGTTAAGCGGTAGCCATTGCTGTCGAAATTGAAGTTTTCGATGTAGCCGCCTTTATCACAATAAAAGCGATCCGACTCACCTTGCACGCCCTGATAGCTTTCAGGTTTAGCACCTAACTTTTCAGCGCTTAATGTGGTGCGAGAATCTTTTTTATCTAGCAAGTTTTGCCAAAAGTCTTTTGGCGTATCCGCTTCTGGGTATTGGTTAGCAATACCGACAATCGCGATCTTATTGCACTTCACTCGCTGTTTGTTCTGAGCTTGATATTGAGATGGCTTCGATTGAGAACTCATACTAGCTCTCCTTGATGATTCACTGCGCTGCCTTGAGACACACCACTTAATTGCTTAGCGGCGGTGATCTGTTGTTCTAGCCCTTGAATAAGTGGCTCGACAGACAGTGGAATTTGATGAGTAATGAGCTGACCAATGCATTTGATGATCGTGACAATATCGTCACCGCCTTTGGCATTGGAAGCGATTGAGCAGTACTGGTCTGCTACGTTGTCGCTACGATTGATCTTGTCGATCAATGTGCTGGTTTGACGATCGGCACCTACTTCTATAAACAGACGAGCACCTTGTTGACGCGCACTCTGGATCAACGCGGTGAAATCTAACGTTGAACAGAAGGTGTCGGCAATCGAAAGGGCGATACTATCGCTGTCGATATTGATTGGTGCGCCAGTCGGTAGACCTGCTGCGCTGATAAAGCGGATATGCTTTGGCAACTCGTCGAACAGTGGTTGAGTGTAAAACTCCTGCACTTGGCTATGCTGGCTCAACGCTGGCGTGGTGTGCATTGCAGTAACACGGTTCGCGGCAATGCCACGTTTACCCAGTTTCTTGAGCAGAGCACGACAGGTGCTTTCACAGCCTGCCAGTACGCAAGTATCACCTTGGATGATAGCGAGATAAGCGCGCGGAAACTCTGGTAACAGAGCCTCAATCGCTTGTGCATCACTGCGAACCACAAAGCTATTCCATTGGATGCTTTCGTCGCCGTTCAGCTGCCAATCTTGACGCACTGCGGTGAGTTCGCCAGAAATAGCAGTGGTGAAGATAGGACTGGTCTGAGTCATCTCAATCAGCGCATGTGGATTTTTCCAAACATTTAAGCTGGCCCACATGGAGGCTTCACCCTTGGAGTAGCCCAAGGCGAAATCTGGCTGCACTTTGAATTCATCACACAGCAGTTGTGTTAACAGATAACTACTGCCCACACCTGCAATTGCCAATTCACTGAGCGACATCTCTTGCGAGTTTTCAGCGTAGGTTTTGTCGGCCTGCAGCATCTCTTTCAAGTTACCTTCACGTTCTAAACGAGCAAATAACTGTGGGAAATGGTGGTGAAACTCGCGCAACATACCGGGATAAACCGTGCCAACACCAGGGTAAATAAATGCAACGCCACCTTTGCTTTGAGGCATCGGTGAGAAACAACTGCCCGCTGGCGTTTTGTATTGGCTATTTTCAGCCATTACTTTTGGCAACGCATTTTCTAGCGCTGTGATCTCTTGTATTGCAGCATCAATTGAAGCCGCTTGAATCACGATGTTCGCACCACGGCCAGCATTGTGCTGAATGCTTTGGAAGTGACTTAGGTTTGAATGCATCAAGGTAGCGATAGCAAGTTTGCTGTCTGCCGCTTCGTTAACGAATTTAAGCTCAGCTCTTAGTGAGGTCAACTGAGAAACCAATTCAGCTTGGTCATTGCCAGAAACCACAAACATCAAACGCTCGCTCGATAGCAAGGGTTTTGGTTCTTGCAAACCGGTCGCTTGAGTCAATATCAGGCTGGTGGATTTCTTGTTTTCTTCGCTGAAGGTTAACGCAGCAACACGTGCTTTGTTCGGCTCAGTGAACCAATAGTGGTTCGGTAATGAATAGCTCGGCAATGAACGGCTCGATATTGCATTCACCATATTCAGCAATTGACCAAACTGTTGCGAAGCCGATAAGTCAGAGTGTTGCTGTTGATGACTTAAATCTGTCGCGGGGCGGCGTGCAATATCCAGAGCAAGCTGAATGCTATCTCCGGTAGCTGTATCTACAAAACCCGCTAGATAAGCGTGTGGATGAATCTTGTTTTGAGCAGCGGTCAGTGCACTCAACATCAACAATGATGGTGAGTGAGAATCCAAACAAAGCTTAACAGCACTACCTTGATTGACTGCCTCAATCGCTTGAACAAGTGCTTGATCAAAGTTGCCATCAACCACAATAGTAACCATCTCTGGAAGCGTAGGTGATAAGTCGGCAGAAAGCTCAGCTGCGTTTGCTGGCTGAGCTAAAAGAGCGATGCGCAATGGCATCGCTTTATTAGTAGGAACAGTCACTATGACAATTGCTCCTTTTCTGCGTTCTTAGTCGTCTCTTTCTTTGATACTGATGAGCTAGACTTCGGCAAAAATGCGTCGTTTAAGCTCTTGCTGATGGTGACTTTTGCACCTTTCATTACCGCACTTAAACGACCATCTTGGTGGAAAAGCGAGATATCAGCTTGCAGAGAACGAGCCGTGCTTTTGATCACGCTCAGCTCTAGCCAACCTTGGTCACCATTGTGCATCGGTGCGTAACAAATAAATTCACCGATTGCAGACGGTAGGCTTGCCGCGCCGTATTTCAATCGAGCCCATACCAACATGGCTTGCAACAGATAATCTTCAGCAAATGGTTGGCTATCGCCAAAGCCTTGCTTAGGAATAAATGATCCGCAGTCGCTGTTTTCAATCTGAGGCAACTGGCATTGAGCCAATAAGCCTAAGTCGTCAAAGCGTTCAACTGAGGTAATACCTTGCAGTCTTGGTCCGTGAAACAGAGTGCCGTCACTGTATAGAGCTTGTGCCGTTGTTACAGGTGCTGAAGTTTTGGCTTCAAAGCGCTTTTCTGACGCTTGTTGAACATCTTCAGACACTTGCACAGAGGCAACTTGCAACTGAGCTTGATACTGTGGTCGCCCTTGGCAACTGATCACTGCTTTTAGCTGCTCTTTTGATTTAGCATCAGAAGAAAGAACCAGTTTCAGCTCTTGCACTTCATCAGTATCAAAAATCACACCCTTAAGCAGTTTGTAGTTGTGAACGCTAACGTTTACCCCTAACAGTTGCTCTGCCACTTCACGCATCCATTGGATGGCACACACTGTCGGTAACACTGGGTTACCGGCAATGCAGTGATCTTGGATGAAAGGCAAAGCCTTAGGGTCAAGATGACGTGTCACAGTGATGCTTGTATTCAGCGGACTCTTTGCAAGATGCACAGACTCCGCATTAAGCTTTTTTACAGCAGCTTCCTTGTTGTCAGAACCTTGCATGCTCGTACCAACCAGCAGTTGAATGCCAGTTTCGTTCAGTAGTTGAGAACTAAACAGCTCTGCACCTGCCTGAAGAGGAATTACGTACACGCCGCGCTCGGTAAACATACGTTTCAGTGCTGCGTTGACCATGCCGCCGTCCCACGGTCCCCAGTTGAAGCTCATCACTTTCGCTTGAGGGTTACGCGCAGACAGTTGTAGAGCCGCTTTGTTTAGGATCTCGTTAGACATCGAGTAGTCACTTTGGCCTGTGTTTCCGTAGAATCCCGCCGCCGAAGAGAACATCGCAATCAGTTTTAGTTTGCTGCTCTCAAGACCACCAAGAACCGCTTCTAGCCCGCCCACTTTCGTGCCGTAAACCATGTTCAGTTCATTAAGTGTTTTATCTTGAATGTGTTTGTCAGCCAGTACACCTGCACCGTGGATAAGACCCGTGATGCCGTCGAAATTCGCCAGTGTTTTCGCTACAGACTCATGGTTCGACACATCTAGGCTTAGGTACTCAGCGCTCGCGCCAATCTCGTTGAAAGCGGCAAGTGCTGCGTTGATTTCAAGGCTGCTCAATACAGGTTTTAGCAAGGTATCAACTTTCTTTGGCGTTGGTTTGTCACCTGTTGCTTGTAGGTGAGCAATAGCCGCTGGTTTTAGCTCTTTCTCTTGCTTGCCTTGTGCCCACTGAGGTAGCTCAGCTGAAGTAATATGCTTACTACGACCTGCAAGAATGAAATGAGACTTACATTGCTTAGCAAGCGTCAGTGCACATTCAAACGTCACGCCTTTAGCGCCACCCGTTACCAGAACTTTGTCGCTCTTGGTGAGTTGAGCGCCTGTGTTCTTCGTTTGTGCAGCACCTGGTGTTGCCGCAATCAATGTTGCACGACCAGATTCACCGTTTTCTGCATGGCTAAGGCCGATTTCAACCGTGTTGGTATCGATATCGAACAGTTCGCTTGTGATAGCTTCAGCTAGGTGACGAGCATCAATCGAAGCGTCAGCATCCAATGCACGGCAGAACACGTTTGACCATTCATGGCTCAGTGTCTTAGTTAGACCAGACAGTGCTGCTTGGTTAAGTTCTGCGTTCGCTAATTGCTTAGTATCTAGGTAACCAAAGCCACCATCGATACGGCTTAGTGTGAAGAACACGCTGCGACCAGAAACGGTATTCAGCTGACCATTTAGGTGCTTCGCGAATAAGAACGCTGTGGTTAGTGAAGCTCTTGAGTCTGCATTCAAGTTAACCGCTTGCTCGTTGCTTTGCTTAGTATCAACGATAGCTTGTAGGTGAATGAAGCCAGCAATCACTTTGTTCGACGTTTTAAGGTCTGCTTCGATGTCGTTAATAACCGCAGTCACACCAGCATCATCAACGCTGTTGAGTGTGTAGCTTGCGATTTCACTGTTTAAAGGTGACGCGACAGAAAGAGCACTACGCACTACAGCAACTTGAATGCCGTTAGCGGTCAACTTTTCTGCTAGAACACCGGCGTTGTGACCATCATCTGTGATCACGACACAAGCGTCTTTTGAGAAACAATCGACGAGTTTATCTGCCGCTGGTAGCTTTTTTAGCGCTACCTCATTGTGTGGAGGAAGTTCCGCTGTCGCTGTTTCTGCGATAGGCGTTACTGATTCAGCTTTTGGAGTCGCTACGGGTGCAGCAGCGGATAGCTTGCTTTGCATGTAAGTAACGATTTCACCAAGCGTACGACACTCAGCTAGGTCTTCAGGGTTTAGTTCTGGCAGCGTTGGTAGCTGGTCTTGAACTGTACCTAGAATTTCAACGCGTTTGATAGAGTCGATGCCAAGGTCTGCTTCCATGTCCATCGCTAGGTCGAGCATTTCTGCTGGGTAGCCTGTTTTGTCGGCAACCACTTCCATCATTGTTGATTGAACATGAGCTGGGTTTAGGTCGTTGCTCGTGCTTTCTACAGCTGCATCTGAAACGGGTGCTGCGTTAGAAGCCTCATTAGCGCCTAGCTTGCTGTTCATGTAGTCAACGATTTCGCCAAGAGTACGACACTCAGCTAGATCTTCAGGGTTCAGCTCTGGCAATGTTGGTAGCTGGTCTTGAACTGTTCCAAGGATCTCAACACGTTTGATTGAGTCGATGCCAAGGTCTGCTTCCATGTCCATTGCTAGGTCTAGCATCTCTGTTGGGTAGCCCGTTTTATCCGCGACTACGCTCAGCATTGTGCTTTGAACTTGTTCTGCGTTTAAACCGTTTGATACTGCTTGTACTGGTGCAGATGCTTGAGTTGCTACTGGAGCAGACACCGGAAGCTTACTGTTCATATAGTCGACGATCTCGCCTAGAGTACGACACTCAGCGAGATCTTCAGGGTTTAGCTCTGGAAGAGTCGGTAGCTCGTCTTGAACTGTACCTAGGATTTCAACACGCTTGATTGAGTCGATACCAAGGTCAGCTTCCATATCCATTGCTAGGTCTAGCATTTCAGTCGGGTAGCCCGTTTTCTCTGCGACTACTTTTAACATGGTTTTTTGAACGACAGCGGCATCTAGTCCGTTGTTAGATGTTACCGGAGCAACTACTTCAGTTTGTGCTGCAACTGGTGCAGACGCTGGAAGCTTGCTGTTCATGTAAGCAACGATTTCGCCAAGAGTACGACACTCAGCTAAGTCTTCAGGGTTTAGCTCTGGAAGAGTAGGCAGTTCATCTTGAACCGTACCAAGAATCTCAACACGTTTGATTGAGTCGATACCAAGGTCTGCTTCCATATCCATTTCTAGATCAAGCATTTCCGTTGGGTAACCTGTCTTCTCAGCAACCACTTCTAGCATGGTTTGTTGAACGACTTTCGCATCAAGACCATTAGCTACAGCAGCTGCTTGAACTGGTGCAGCTTCATTATTTGAAACTCCAGAAGGCATCTTGCTGTTCATGTAAGTAACGATTTCGCCAAGAGTACGACACTCAGCTAAATCTTCAGGGTTCAGCTCAGGTAGGTTTGGCATTTCGTCTTGAACGGTACCAAGGATCTCTACGCGCTTGATTGAGTCGATACCAAGGTCTGCTTCCATGTCCATTTCTAGGTCAAGCATTTCCGTTGGGTAACCTGTTTTCTCAGCGACCACTTCTAGCATCACTTTTTCAGCATCGGCTGTTTGTACTGCTACTGGCGCAGCCACAGGAGCCGGTTTCGCTTTAACTGGCACAGGCTGAGCTGCAACAGGTGCTGCTGCTTGAGCCACTACTTGTGGTGCAGGAACGGCTTTCTGGACTGGAGCTTGTTGAGTTGCTGTCTTTTGAAGCGGTGCAGCTTGAACTGGCGCCGCTTGTACAGAGGCAGTTTGCACTTTAGCTACAGGCTGTTGAACGATAGCTGTTGGAGCCGCTGGAGCTTGAATCGCTGGTTGAGCATTGACTGGCGCAACGAAGGTTGGTTGTGCCGTTTGCACGGAACCTTGCGTCAGCATATTAAGTGCAGAGCTGTTGCTGTGCGCTTGCATCTCTAGGTAATGAGCGTGGGCTTTTAGCGTTTCAGCTTGGTGCTGGTGGAACATCTCCATAGAACGCTGTAGGTTCTCAGGAATTGCTACGCCTGCTGTTGCCATTTTCGCTTGCTCAGACATTAGGGTGTTGAACGTGTCACCGTATTGCTGAGGAATTGCAAGGAACTGCTGATGTACTTCTGCTGCTTGTTGTTGAGCATTGAAGAACGATTGCAGTGAAGATTCATCAACCGTTACTTGAGCTGCTGGCTGAATAGTCGCTGGTGCCGGTTGTGACACTTGTGGCTGCTGAGCTGCTGTTGCTACTTGTACGCTTGGTACAGGTGCAACTGATGGTTGTGCATTTGAAGCTTGAGGAGCAGCCACTGGTACTTCAACAATTTCTGTTTTAATCACTTCTTTTTCCACGATTTTCTCGACTTCAACTTTCACTTCAACAATCTCAGTCTTTTCGGTGACGTTGCCTGAAGCCAATGATTGATCCATTTTCTTACGAGTAGCAGGGCTGATGTAGTTGGTTGCATTCAGCTTGATGTTCATTGGTGATGCCTTTGCAGGTTCAGCAATGTCAGCTTGGTAAGGGTCAATGTTGTCTAATGAAACACCAGCCACACACAGTTGAACCGCAGCTAAGCGAAGTTGTTGGTCACTGTCGCCTTTAGGGCTTGGGTTGATGCTGATTGCGTAAAGTTCTTCGTTCTTATCAGCCAATGTTTTCTCAACCAGCTTTTGAAGAATGTTCTTAGGACCGAACTCAACGAATACGCGCGCGCCTGCTTCATACATCGCTTCAATTTGCTCGCTGAAACGAACCGATTGCAGCATGTGTTGCTTGAACGCTTTCTTGATCGCTTTAGCGTCTTTGCTGTGAAGTTTGCCTGTTGCGTTTGAGTAAAGCGGCAGCGTTGGAGCGCTGAATGAAGCTTTATCAATTGCATAAGCAAATGGTTTTTGAGCGTGGGCAACAAGCGGCGTGTGGAACGCGCCAGAAACAGGCAGAGCAATTGCTTTGAAGCCTTGTTCTGTTAGCGCTTGTGCTGCTTGTTGAACCGTCGCAGTTGGACCTGCAATAACCAGTTGAGTCGGAGCGTTGTAATTGGCAATACTCACGCCTTCGAATTGGCTGATACAGTTTTCAACGGCTGGAAGTTTGTCTGCGTCTAGGATGACCGCAAACATAGTACCGCTGTCACCTTGTTCAGGTGTCGCAGCCATCGCATCGCCACGAGCGAAAGCTAGCTGGTAGTAATCGTCTTGCGAGATAACACCCGATGCACATAGTGCACTTAGCTCACCAAAGCTGTGGCCTGCAACCATGTCTGCTTTGAAGCCTGCTTGAGTCATGATGTCGAACTGACCCATAGACACAGTACCAATCGCACTCTGCGCATTGGCCGTGTTGGTTAACACCGCTTCTTGAGCTTTGGTTGCTTCTGGTGTGAAGGTTGGAATTGGGAACAGAATTTGTGACAGAGCCGTTTTCTTGTGCTGACCAAATACTTGATCCGCTTGAGCAAGCTGTTGGCGCATTTCAGGGTAATGACAAGCAAGCTCGCGACCCATGTTCAGGTATTGCGAACCTTGACCTGCAAATAGCGCCGCTACTTTACCCGCACCGTTTTCAGCAATCAGTGCTGACTCACGGTAGCTAGTACCGTTTGGCATCTGCCAATGTGTTTTGGTTTGACTCTCAAGCATAGAAATCGCTTGAGTCAGTTGCGCTTGAAGGTCTGCTTGGTCAGTGACAACTAAACCAATACGAGCGTACTTAGCGTTAACTTCGCGTAGAGCATGTTGCTCAGCAAGCGCTTCTAGTTTGAACGCAGCATCTGCCGCTTGAGTTGAAACCTGTTTTAGTTCATTGATCAGTGCTTGACGAGATTCTGCGCTGAATAACAGTGTTTGTGGCACTTGGCGCTGACGGTATTTGTCACCGCGAGCGTGCTCTGGTGTGTACTCTTCTAATACAACGTGGAAGTTAGTGCCACCAAAACCAAATGAGCTAATACCTGCACGGCGTGGTGTGCCGTCGACACGTTTCATCCAAGGACGCGTTTGTGTGTTTAGGTAGAACGGCGAGTTTTCGATATCCAGTTTAGGATTCGGAGCCGATACGTTAATCGTTGGCGGCAGTACTTTGTGGTGCAGTGCCAATGCAGCTTTGATTAAACCTGCAGTACCCGCAGTTGATTTGGTGTGACCAATCTGAGATTTCACAGAGCCTAACGCAATGTGTTGCTTCTCTTCATTGTTCTCGCTGAATACCGAGTTCAAACCACCAAATTCAGCAACGTCACCCGCTGCTGTACCTGTGCCGTGCGCTTCTAAAAGGCCAAGCGTGTGCGGTGCGAAACCTGCGTCATCGTAAGCACGTTTCAGTGCTTTTGCTTGTCCTTCAGGGCGAGGGGCGTAAATACTCTTGAACTTACCATCCGAAGAAGAACCGACACCTTTAATCACTGAGTAGATTCTGTCGCCGTCGCGCTCTGCATCTTCAAGACGCTTAAGAGCAACCATGCCAATGCCTTCACCAATCATCATGCCTTTTGAATCGATGTCGAAAGGTTGAATGGTTTCGTTTGTAGTGAATGCTGGGGTTTTAGAAAAGCTCATGTACATGGTTGGTGAGTTATCAGTACACACACCACCTGTGATCATCATTTCACTGCGGCCTTCAACCAGCTCGCTCAGTGCCATGCGCATTGCGGCTAGAGAACCAGCACACGCAGCGTCTACCACACAGTTGATGCCACCAAGGTCAAAGCGGTTAGCAATACGACCTGAAATGACGTTACCCAATGAACCAGGGAATGAGTTCTCTTCCCAGTGGATGTATTGGTCTTGGAATTTTTTGATCAGCATTTCGCTGTCTTCGTCGTTGATGCCACTGCTCTTGAAGACTTTTTTCAAAACAGGGTATTGGAGACGAGCATTCAAGCTTTGAGCGATCTTCTGACCACCGCCTACACCGAGTGTAATACCGATCTTATCGCGATCGTAGCCTTCAGGAAGTTTCGCGTCTTCAAGTACTTCTTTTGCCACGATCAGAGATAGCAGCTGTGACGTATCAGTCAGTTCAAGGATATTTGGCGGAAGGCCGAACTCCATTGGGTTGAAGTCAACCTCAGGGATGAAACCGCCGCGCTTACAGTAAGACTTGTCTGGCGTAGTACGATCTGAATCGTAGTAATCTTCTGGGCGCCAGTGCGTATCAGGCACTTCGGTAATTGCATCGATCTTTTCGCTGATCAAATCCCAGAACTTGTTTAGGTAGCGAGAGTTCGCAAACATGCTTGCCATACCAACGATAGCAATTGGCATGTCTTTAAGGCGTTTATTAAGTCGAGTGTCGTCGACTGATTCCGGTGTATTTTTTTCGGGTTGGCTCATTATGAGTCTCCACTAGAAATCACAGAAAGTGATGTCGTGTTTTGAGGCTGCGCTTTTAAAGCTATAGAAAGAAAATCTGAAACAGACTTAGGGAAGCGCAGCTGAAAATTCAGGTTGCTGAGTGGCGGCAACCAGATAGAAATTAGTTTTACGAAGTGCGTTGACTTACGAGAGTAGGGGAGGTGTTTCATGCGCGACGGTGGCATTCAAATGTTGAGGCGATGTCCATTAAAATCCTGTTCAAAGTCTGACTAAACGACAAGTCGGTATCCGCAAAGAAAACGTGTGAATTTGTTTAATGGTTGAGCAGGCTACCCGAGGTGAGTGGCCGATACAATGCTCCCAGAGGCCACTATGATCTGTTCAGACCAGATGATTTTACTGAACTTTTGTTTTTTGTATTTTTAATGGAGTTAACTTATTGATAATTAATGGGTATGAGTGTTTTTTTAGTGTTTATACTCTATTTTTTGACTTGGTGAGATCTATGTCAGATTTTTGTAAGTAACATTTAATAGATGCCTGTTCAGTAAGGTGGAGTGTGATCTGTGTTTTAATTTGTTATTATTTTAAAAGTTAGTTTTAAGTCCCTATATGAAGGGTGTTTCCTGCGCAGATTCTCTATGTTTATCTCAAATCATAGGTGACTTAAATTTGTTCGTTTTGGTGTTTTTTTGATAAGTGGTTTGAAGACGTGAGCGTGAGTAAATTGGAAAATCCAATCGTTGATTTGTGGCTATGTTCTTTGAGTGATTTGCGTGATGATGTCGGCAGTAAGTCACACCTCAAACAGACACTCACAGCTGATGAAATAGCGAAAGTCGAGCGGTATCGAATGCCCTCATCTAAAGTTCAAGCCCTGTATGTTCGCAACTACTTAAGAAAGGTGTTGTCTAGCTATTCTGATTTAATGCCCGAAGCGTGGCGCTTTGAATATGGCGAGAAAGGAAAGCCCAGTTTAGTCGCTGAACAGCAACTCATGACGGGGCTAAATTTCAATATTAGTCATAGCAAAGAACATTTGTTAATCGCGGTTTGCCAGAGAGTAGGGAAGCCAGTCCAACTGGGTGTCGATATCGAACATGCAAGAAGCTCGACCAATATCGATTCGATCATGAAGCACTATTTTTCAGATAAAGAATTAGCGGATTTACTTGAACTTAGTAAAGAGCTGCAGAGAGAGCGTTTTTTCGATCTTTGGGCGCTGAAGGAGTCGTATATCAAAGCGACAGGCAAGGGACTAGCCACATCGTTGCGAAGCTTCTCGTTCGATTTCTCTAATTTGACCAAGCGAACATTTTTGACCAAGCAAGCATTGGAACTCAGTTCGTCAGGCTTTCAATCAGGGTTGTATCGCGAAATCAGGCTACATAGCGGGATTGGGTTGAATTTGGATTCTGCTCAACAAGACGATAGTTCTACAGATTGGCAGTGTTGCTTAGGGCGGTTGGATGAACAGTATCGGTTTGCGGTGACGCTTGGCGGAAATTTGCTACCCATGCAGATAGAGATGAGAACCTTTTCGTCGTCTCATCTCTTTACGTCTATGTAGATAAAATAAAGCTAGCTCGACTCTCCAAGCATCGCTTTTAATACTTCAGCGGGTACCGGCTGCAGTTGCTTGTCTTTATCAAGGCAGACCATCTCGATATCACCAATCACGGCGGGTTTGGTCGCATCTTTACGCCATACCTCTTGTCGCCATAAGGTTTTGTATTTGCCATCGATTTCAAAAGAGGTTCGGATGTCGCAGATCTCAGCGAACTCAACCCCATCTTGAAAAGTCATGTTGGCTTTATAGACCGCAAAACCTAGTCCATGCTCATTCCACAATTCCGCCAGTTTATCGCTGCCCAAGACATGTTCGCGTGCCCGCTCGAAGTATTTAAGAAAGTTAGGGTGATAAACCACACCAGAGTGATCGGTATCTTCATAGTAAATTTGTACTGGGTGATGGTAGATCTGACTCATTAGTATCAACTCTTGGTAAGTAGTGGGACAGTAAATCTGGCTAAGTTGTGCAGCACTCTACAGGATAGGTCGAAATTACTTCAAGACATCATCGGTAATGTGGCTTTTGGTCAGACCTCATTCATTACTATTACATTGGTCAGCTTCCACCCATTTACAAATATTCTATGTGTCATTTTCCACCCATTAATTTTTGTAGCGAGTTAGCGACAACTGCAAGCAGATCTGATGAAGCCTTGTGGTTAAAGGCTTGTTAATGAATTGTGTTAATGTGGCGCGCTAATTGCCTTAGTGAAAGCACGCAGTTCCCATTGAAGGGCTGCTTTGTTTACTAAGGAGAATAATAATGTTTAAGCCTCTTACCCTGCTGTCTGTATCTGCTCTGGCGCTCACAAGTTTTAATGCTACTGCAAACTGTGATCCAGGTGAAATCGTGATTAAATTCAGTCATGTAACCAATACGGATAAGCACCCGAAAGGCATTGCCGCTTCTTTACTGGAAGAGCGAGTAAACACGGAAATGAATGGCAAAGCTTGTATGCAAGTTTTCCCTAACTCAACGCTTTACGATGATAATAAGGTACTGGAAGCCCTGTTAAATGGTGATGTTCAAATGGCGGCGCCATCGTTGTCTAAATTTGAGAAGTTCACTAAGAAATACCGCATTTTTGACCTTCCTTTCCTATTTGAAGACGTAGAAGCCGTTGACCGTTTCCAAAACTCAGAATCTGGCGAAAAACTGAAGAATGCGATGAAGCGTCGTGGCCTTCAAGGTCTAGCGTTTTGGCACAATGGCATGAAACAGATGTCGGCGAACAAACCTCTTATCAGCCCTGAAGATGCAAAAGGTTTGAAATTCCGTGTTCAAGCATCGGATGTATTGGTGGCTCAGTTTGAACAACTAGGCGCTAACCCACAGAAGATGTCTTTCAAAGAAGTGTACGGTGGCCTGCAAACTAAGGTTATCGATGGCCAAGAGAACACATGGTCAAACATTTACGGTAAGAAGTTCTTTGAAGTACAAGACGGCGTGACTGAAACCAATCACGGTATCTTGGATTACCTAGTTGTAACGTCAAACGACTTCTGGAAAGACCTACCTGAAGATGTACGCACACAGCTTGGCACTATCGTTCAAGAAGTGTCTGAGACGCGTAATGCAGAATCTTCAAAAGTTAACCTAGCGAACAAAAACAACATCATCGAAGCGGGTGGTGAGGTTCGTACACTTACGCCTGAACAGCGTGAAGCGTGGGTAGCTGCACTTCAACCAGTATGGAAGAAGTTTGAAAAAGACATCGGTTCAGACCTTATCGATGCAGCGTTAGCTTCAAACCAATAACACCGCTAAGGGAGTGGCGAGTATTCGTCACTCCTTATTAAAACAATTATAAGCGGAGTCAATTATGGAAAAGCCTCAAATGGAACAACCAAATTCTAGCGAATCAGCACTGGAAACCTCTCTTTTTTCCAAAGTCGGAAGAGTTACGGATGTGATTGAAGAGTCATTAATCGCATTTTTTCTTGGCGCAATGACGCTACTTACTTTTGCCAACGTGGTATTTCGATACGCATTTAATGACAACATCTTATGGGCACTGGAACTGACCGTGTTCATGTTTGCTTGGATGGTGTTAGTGGGCGCATCTTATGGCGTTAAAAAACATTTCCACATTGGTGTTGATGTGATTATCAACCTTGCCCCAGAAAAGCTACGCAAAGTGTATGCGCTCATCGCCGTGACAAGCTGCCTAGCATTTTCAATCTTACTTCTTATCGGTTCTTGGAATTATTGGTACCCATTCGCGACCGATCGCGCATGGTACGAGACCGACGATATTCCAATGCCAGAGATGCTTCAGTTTCTTGCTGACTGGCTGAATGAAGGCGAGCGATACGAGAAACTGCCACGTTTTATTCCTTATATGGCGCTGCCGATTGGTATGGCAATGCTGACGTTTCGTTTTGCTCAAGTTGCTTACCAAGTCGTCACAGGCAAGCTTGACCGCATGATTGCAGGACACGAAGCCGAAGAAGAGCTGGATGCATTGAAAGCGGACGTGCTAGCGGGCTCTGACGAAGATGCAACAGCGGTATTGAATTCGACTCCGCAGAACAAAGCGAATGAGTCGAGTACAAAATCTAACGGTAAGGAAGACTAATCATGGCAATGTTATTTCTATTTTTAATGGTAATTGCTTTCATGTTGGTCGGTGTACCAATTGCAATTTCCCTCGGTTTATCGAGCGTAATATTCTTATTGATGCATTCAGATGCGTCATTAGCTTCAGTCGCACAAACGCTGTTTAATGCTTTTGCAGGCCACTACACACTCTTAGCGATTCCTTTCTTTATCTTGGCCTCTAGCTTTATGTCTACTGGTGGCGTGGCGAAACGTATTATCCGTTTTGCTATCGCGATGGTGGGTTGGTTCCGCGGCGGCTTGGCGATGGCGTCGGTTGTGGCATGTATGATGTTCGCAGCCCTTTCTGGTTCATCTCCTGCAACGGTAGTGGCGATCGGTAGTATCGTTATCGCAGGTATGATCAAAAACGGCTACTCAAAAGAGTTCGCGGCAGGGGTTATCTGTAACGCGGGTACCTTGGGTATCTTGATTCCACCGTCCATCGTGATGGTGGTATACGCGGCGGCGACCGATGTATCGGTAGGTCGTATGTTCTTAGGTGGCGTGATCCCTGGCCTGTTGGCGGGTGTGATGCTGATGATTGCTATCTACATTGCAGCTCGTATTAAGAAGATTCCGGCGCAGCCATTTGTGGGTTGGGGCGAGATGTTCGCAGCCGCGAAAGATGCGAGCTGGGGTTTGCTGCTGATTGTCATCATTTTAGGTGGTATCTACGGTGGCATCTTTACTCCGACAGAAGCGGCGGCAGTGGCTGCGGTGTATGCCTTCTTTATCGCCAACTTTATCTATAAAGATATGGGGCCGTTTGCGGACAAGAACAATACAAAGCCTGCTTTGGTAAAAGTGTTCCAAACTTTCTTCCATAAAGATACTAAAGACACACTTTACGATGCTGGCAAGCTGACGATCATGCTGCTGTTTATCATTGCCAACGCTCTGATTCTTAAGCATGTACTGACCGAAGAACGCATCCCTCAAATGATCACTGAGTCTATGCTATCTGCGGGCTTAGGTCCGATCACCTTCTTGATTGTGGTAAACGTTTTACTCTTGATTGGTGGTCAGTTCATGGAGCCATCAGGCTTGCTGATCATCGTTGCACCATTGGTATTCCCAATCGCTATTGCGCTCGGTATCGACCCAATTCACCTTGGTATCATGATGGTGGTGAACATGGAGATAGGGATGATAACGCCGCCTGTCGGGCTCAACTTGTTTGTGACCGCAGGGGTCGCGAAGATGTCGATGATGAACGTAGTAAAAGCCGCACTGCCATGGGTTGGCGTGATGTTCTTATTCTTGATTATCGTCACTTACGTGCCTTGGGTATCAACATGGTTGCCGACCACATTGATGGGACCGGAAATCATAACCAAGTAGTTATTTGGTGACATGGAATTTAACCCATAAAAAATGAGGAGGTCACTAGACCTCCTCATCTATATTTCTGCCACGATTTGAATGATGGTCTATCTGCTCATACAGAGCGCGTTTTGCCTCTAATTCTGGCGTGTATAGATCAACATGATTGTCAGTATAAAAAATACCATCTATTTCGAAAGTATCGGTAATCGATGGCACTTTTGTTTTCTCACCCATAACGACTTCCTTATTACATTTATTGCATAACATCCTGTTATTGAAATAAGTATAGGTGATCTTGCTCCCAAATCTAATTTAGTTTGGTTCTACCTTATAAGATTCTTTCGTGAGCTGGTGTTTTTGCATCTTATCGTAGAGGGTTTTCCTCGGTAATTGCAGCCTCTCCATGGTCTCTTTTATACTGCCATTGCATTCAATAAGTGCCTGCTTCAACGTGTTTTTTTCAAAGTCAGATACCAATTCTGCCAAAGACAGCTCTTGAGTAGTTTCAGTGGCGCTGTCTGATAAGTGAGAAAGCTTACCTAAAAGCACAAAACGCTCTGCAGTGTTACGTAATTCTCGAACATTTCCCGGCCAATCATGAGCTAAAAGGGTATGCAGCTCCTTTTGTGGAAGGGCTGGGGCTGTCTTGCCATAACGTGCTGCAGCGACCAGTAAGAAGTGGTGGAAGAGTGCTGGGATATCTTCTTGTCGGCTTCTTAACGGTGGCAAATCTAGGGTCACAACATTGAGTCGATAATAGAGATCTTGGCGGAAAGAGCCTTCTTCAGCGGCTTTCTTTAGGTCGACTTTAGTTGCCGCAATCACTCGAATGTCTAGAGGAACTAAACCATTAGACCCAACCCTTTCGATGACACGTTCTTGCAAGACGCGCAACAGGCGAATTTGTGCTTGCATCGGCATGGACTCAATTTCATCTAAGAATAGAGTTCCGCCCTGAGCAAATTCAAATTTACCCACTCGCTTACTTTCAGCGCCAGTGAATGCCCCTTTCTCATGGCCATACAGTTCACTCTCAATTAGGTTTTCAGGGACCGCGCCGCAATTGACCGCAACGAAGTTTTGTTCTCGCCTGCTGCTTTGTTCATGTAGAGAACGTGCAACTAATTCTTTGCCGGTGCCTGTTTCGCCAAATAGCAATATGTCGGCATTGGTATCGGCAACGTGAGTGATGATAGACCGCAGCTCCGTCATTGATTGCGTGTCACCAATGATCCTTGGGCCAAGCGCTTGGCTGGCCTTGAGTGAACGTTTTAACTCAAGGTTCTCAAGGGTGAGCTGACGTTTTTCTATCGCTCGCTTGGTGGTTTCGATTAGGCGTTCATTAGCGAAAGGTTTTTCAATGAAGTCATAGGCGCCGTATTGGATTGCTTGAACGGCCATCGAAATATCGCCGTGACCAGTAATCATGATCACGGGGATCTCTTTGTCTTTGTGCATCACGGTGTTGAGCAGGTCATGCCCGGATAGGCCCGGTAAACAGATATCAGTGATGATCACGTGAGGTAAGCCGTTTTCTTGAATCGCGAGCAGAGCAGACTCCGCATCGGGAAAGAATTCGGCATCAATGTCGGCGAGCTCGAAGCTCTGTTCAATCGCCATTCTTAGATCGGATTCATCATCAATGAAATAGACGTGACACATAGTGATTCCTTTACTTCTTTGTATTCTGGTTATTGCTGAGTTTTGCTTGCTGTTCTTGTTCAACAAGGGGCAGCTCTATGCTGAATCGAGCACCACCGTGAGGGCTGCTACCGGTAACGAGTTTGCCATTTATTCCGCTGATTATTTGTTGAGAAATCGATAGCCCAAGTCCAAGTCCGTTTTTCTTGGTGGTATGGAAGGGTTCAAAAAAGTTTCCGTTAGAGGGGGAGGTGAAGCCGGGGCCGTTATCATCGACATGAATCAGCAAGGTATTGGCTTGTTGATGGTCGGACTCTCTAATCTCTAACAGAATAGCTAATTGTTTGTCGTCTTGTTGTTCCATCGCCTGAATCGCGTTGGTTAGCAGGTTAATGATCACCTGTTCCAGTTGAATGGCGTTGGCGAGTACGCAAGCATCAAAGGTTTCAGGGAGTTCGTTGACCTTAACTCGTTCACTCTTAAGTTGTGGCTTCATCAGCTCTTTCGATGAATGTAAAACTGGGAGTATTTGTAAGGTGTGTAGCTCTTCTGCGGTCGATTTCTTGGCGAAGGAGCGAAGCTGGTGGCTGATTTTGGCCATACGATCAGTGAGTGCCGAGATTCGCGATAGATTGTCATCGACACGATCGGTTTTTTCTTTGGCAAGAAACAGTCGGCCGTTGTCGGCATAACTGCGAATTGCGGCAAGCGGGTTATTCAGTTCGTGACTGATGCTCGCTGACATCTGCCCTAGCACTGCCAGTTTGGCAGCTTGGATGAGCTCGTCTTGGGTTTGCCTCAGCACATGCTCGGTTTCGATACGGTGTTTGATCTCTACATGCAACTCCGATGTACGCTCAAGCACTTGAAATTCGAGTTTTTGCTTGGCTTCGGATTGCAGCCTGTCTATCTGTGCTCGTCTCTGTTGTCTATGGTGGTTGAGCTGCATCGTTAGATAAATAATCGCAAAAATAAGGCTCAAAACCACAAGGTAAGCAACCAAGTCCCACCACACTAAGTGGGTCGGAGAAAATACCCGTATGGTGAGTTTTGGTTCGGCTAGGAAACGCGAAGAGCTAAAGAACTGCTCTTGGACGAGCTTGTGTGGCGATTCAATACGACTGGTGGCACTGTCTAAATCGCCGGAGAAGTGCAGGCTTTCTATTTTTGTATCGAGATACTGCCTGCTTTCTTGAATTCGAGTGTGTTGTGCTTCGCTTAGCGGCTGAAGGCTTTTGAACAGCCACTCAGGGTTACTCGACATAAATACAATTTGATCTTTATCGTCAGCAACAAAAAAACTCTGTTTGCCTTTCCAACTTGCTTCAATCAGCGATAAATCCATCTTTACGACAATGACGCCAATAATCTCGGCGGCATAGGAGACGGGGTAAGAATAATAATACCCTCGCTTTCCAGAGGTTGAACCTAGCGCAAAATATTGATTTTCATTGCCAATAATCGCTTCTTGAAAGTAGGGGCGGAAAGCAAAGTTACGACGAATAAAAGAACGCGGTTGATTCCAGTTACTGGCTGCAATGGTGGTGCCGATACTGTCTAGTAGGTAGGTGTCGGATGCTTGAATCACCGAGTTTACGTGCTCTAGATAACGATTAGTGAGTTCGATTTGCGCAGAGTTACTTGGAGAGTGCAAGGCATCGACCAGCTCTTTGTCTTTTGAAAGCAGCTCGGGAATGTGCGCGAACTTATCCAATTGGCTTGAAATATGAACAGAAAAACGGTCCAGCTTAGATTGATGATCATTTAACAAACTTTCATGGCTTGTGCTCCACACCCAATGACCGCCAAACACCATCAGTAAACTGTATGTGGCCATTAATAGTATTGGGATTCTAAAAGCTTGAAACATGAAGGCTCTCCGCTAATTTCTTTGGTAAACAATCAAGCCTGTCTTCTCTCGTTTATGGTAGCAAATAGCGGTAGTTTTTGCTGAAAGCAGAGAGTGAACAGATGGGTGTAGGTTAAGGGTTTGTAACGGGGATTGTTGAAAAAGTTATCGACTCTGAGGGGTAAAACAAGAGCAAGATCTCTTTTTAAGGTTTTTAGCAAAAAAAGCCCTCGATTCCCTTGAAAAAGTCGCTATTGTCCCCATTTCTGTTGTGCTAAGTGATGATTTGATCGTTTTTATATCACTTAGTTGGACGAATTTAGAGCATTCATCATCATGCAGAGGTGAACGGCTCGACAGAGATTAAACAGATCGCTAGAATGTCGCGTCTAAAATTTCTGTCCTGAGGCTAATCGGAGATACCTTTCTTGTTTCTGAAAACAAGCTTTATTGCGTTTTAATCGACGTGTGAAGAACGAAGATATCGCTGATTAGTCTGGTGTTTGGTTGAATAATCAATTCAGACATCAATGCTCGATTTTAAATTAGGTGTTCGGATAGAGCACTACACAAGGATGCAGCCAACAACGTCTGCTTTTGAATTAAAGCTAAGTTACGGCTCATATGCTCAGATTACTGAGCCAGTTTTGAGGTTTATATAATGCAAGTTACTGTTGAAACGCTAGAAGGCCTAGAGCGCCGTCTTAATATTACTGTTCCTGCTGCTAACATCGAAGATGCAGTTACAGCTGAACTACGCAACATCGCGAAAAACCGTCGTTTCGATGGTTTCCGTAAAGGCAAAGTGCCAATGAAGATGGTTGCTAAAATGTACGGCAAAGCAGTACGTCAAGACGTGATGGGCGAAGTAATGCAACGTCACTTCATCGAAGCGATCGTTAAAGAGAAAATCAACCCAGCTGGCGCACCTACTTTCGCACCAGTTGAAAACAACGAAGGCGCTGACCTAGTATTCAACGCAACTTTTGAAGTTTACCCAGAAGTTGAGCTGAAAGGTCTAGAAAACATCACTGTTGAGAAACCAGCAGTAGAAGTTAAAGAAGCTGACGTTGAAGAGATGATCGAAACTCTACGTAAGCAACAAGCAACTTGGACTGAAGTTGAAGCTGCTGCTGACGCTGGTTCTCGTGCAACTATCGACTTCGTTGGTTCTATCGACGGTGAAGAGTTTGAAGGCGGCAAAGCTGAGAACTTCCCACTAGAGATGGGCGCTGGTCGCATGATCCCTGGCTTCGAAGACGGTATCGTTGGTAAAACAGCAGGTATGGAATTCGAAATCGACGTAAACTTCCCAGAAGATTACCACGCTGAAAACCTAAAAGGTAAAGCAGCTAAGTTCTCTATCAAGCTGAACAAAGTTGAAGCTCGTGAACTTCCAGAACTAAACGAAGAATTCGTTTCTAAGTTCGGCGCTGCTGACGGCGTTGAAGGTCTTAAAGCTGAAGTTCGTAAGAACATGGAGCGTGAGCTTAAGCAAGCTGTTAAGAACCGCATCAAAGAGCAAGCTATCGACGGTCTAGTTAACGAAAACAACATCGACGTACCTTCTGCTCTTATCGATCAAGAAATCGGTGTTCTACGTCAACAAGCTGCTCAACGTTTCGGTGGCAACACTGAAGCTGCTGACCAACTTCCACGTGAGCTGTTCGAAGAGCAAGCTAAACGTCGCGTAGTTGTAGGTCTTCTTCTTGGTGAAGTAATCAAGACTGAAGAGCTAAAAGCTGATGACGAGAAAGTTAAAGCTATCATCGAAGAGATGGCTACAGCATACGAAGATCCAACAGAAGTTATTGCTTACTACGAGCAAAACGAGCAAATGATGAACAACATGCGCAATGTTGCTCTAGAAGAGCAAGCTATTGATGCAATCATCGCTAAAGCTCAAGTTTCTGATAAAGAAGTTAGCTTCAACGAGCTAATGAATCAGCAACCTGCTTAATATAGTAATATCTGACGTAGAAGGTTGACGTACGGTCAACAATTCTGCTAACAATGGTCCGTATGATTTAATCATTCGGGCCATTTATTTTAGGGACATAAGAATATGAGCTACCAAGAAAAAAATACAATGCCATCGATTATGGACGCACTAGTTCCTATGGTGGTTGAACAGACTTCCCGTGGTGAACGTTCTTACGATATTTATTCTCGTCTATTAAAAGAACGTATCATTTTCTTAACAGGTCAAGTGGAAGACCACATGGCAAATCTTGTCGTGGCTCAACTGCTTTTCTTGGAATCAGAAAACCCAGACAAAGATATCTATCTTTACATCAACTCACCTGGCGGTAGCGTAACAGCAGGCATGTCTATCTACGACACAATGCAGTTCATCAAGCCAAACGTGAGTACAGTATGTATGGGTCAAGCTTGCTCTATGGGTGCATTCTTACTAGCGGGTGGTACTCCTGGTAAGCGTCACGTGCTTCCAAACTCACGTGTAATGATTCACCAGCCACTTGGCGGCTTCCAAGGCCAAGCGTCTGATATTCAAATTCACGCGCAAGAGATCCTAACGATCAAACAAAAGCTAAACAAACTATTGGCAGAGCACACAGGTCAGCCTTTAGAAGTTGTTGAGCGCGATACAGATCGTGATAACTTCATGTCTGCTGATCAAGCAGTAGAATACGGCTTAGTGGATTCAGTTCTTAATCACCGCGGTCAATAATTGCAGGGCAATTGTTTAACGCAAAGTGATTCAAATTGATATACACTCAAGCATAGAGAGTTAAGGCTAAGAGGTTAGCGAATGACAGATAAAAGCAAAGAGGGTGGTAGCGGTAAACTGCTTTACTGCTCTTTCTGTGGCAAAAGCCAACACGAAGTTCGCAAGTTAATCGCAGGTCCTTCTGTTTACATTTGTGATGAATGTGTCGATCTTTGTAACGACATTATTCGTGAAGAAATTAAAGATGTTCTTCCTAAGAAAGAATCGGAATCGCTGCCAACGCCGCGTGAGATTCGTGAGCATCTTGACGACTATGTAATCGGTCAAGAATACGCGAAGAAAGTGCTAGCAGTTGCAGTTTATAACCACTACAAGCGTTTACGTAATGGTGATACGACAGCTGAAGGCGTAGAGCTAGGTAAGAGTAACATTCTTCTTATCGGTCCTACTGGTAGTGGTAAAACACTACTGGCTGAAACATTGGCTCGTTTCCTAGACGTTCCTTTCACAATGGCAGACGCAACAACACTAACCGAAGCAGGTTACGTGGGCGAAGATGTTGAAAACATCATCCAGAAGTTGCTTCAGAAGTGTGATTACGACGTAGCGAAAGCGGAACGCGGCATTGTTTACATCGATGAAATCGACAAGATTTCTCGTAAAGCTGAAAACCCATCAATCACGCGTGACGTGTCTGGTGAAGGTGTACAGCAAGCTCTACTAAAACTTGTTGAAGGTACAGTTGCTTCAGTTCCACCTCAAGGTGGTCGTAAGCATCCACAGCAAGAGTTCTTGCAAGTGGACACGTCTAAGATCCTATTTATCTGTGGTGGTGCGTTTGCAGGCCTAGATAAAGTGATTGAACAGCGTGTAGAAACAGGTTCAGGTATCGGCTTTGGCGCAGAAGTGCGTTCAAAAGACGAAACCAAAACTATCGGTGAATTGTTCACTCAAGTAGAACCTGAAGATCTAGTGAAATATGGTCTTATTCCAGAATTCATTGGTCGTCTACCTGTGACAACAACACTGACAGAGCTTGATGAAGAAGCGCTAATCCAAATCCTATGTGAGCCAAAGAATGCACTGACAAAACAGTACGCAGCATTATTTGAGCTTGAGGATACAGAGTTAGAATTCCGTGAAGATGCCCTACGCGCAATTGCTAAGAAAGCAATGAACCGTAAAACAGGTGCTCGTGGTCTACGCTCTATCTTGGAGGGTGTTCTACTAGAAACTATGTACGAACTGCCATCTTCAACTGATGTAAGCAAGGTTGTGATTGATGAGTCGGTAATTAATGGTGAGTCAGAACCACTGTTGATTTACAGCAACTCAGATAATCAAGCAGCTGTTGCAGAGTAGGTCTTTTTTAGACAAGTCACTCAAATTGAAAAAGGAGGTAAGCAATTACCTCCTTTTTTTTATTCTTCCATTGAATCCAGTCGTTTAAGCCCCATATACTGCTTTATAAGTTAAAGCGGAAGAGAGAAATATATGAACTTGGAACGTTCCGAGCGTATCGAAATCCCCGTGCTACCTCTACGTGATGTAGTGGTTTACCCACACATGGTTATTCCATTGTTTGTCGGTCGTGAAAAATCGATTACATGCCTTGAATCGGCAATGGAAGCTAACAAACAAGTACTACTTGTAGCGCAGAAAGAAGCGGACACTGATGAGCCTTCAATCGACGACCTATTTAACGTAGGTACAGTCGCTACTATTCTTCAGTTACTAAAGCTCCCTGATGGTACGGTTAAAGTACTTGTTGAAGGTCAGCAGCGTGCAAAAATTCACCAATTCAAAGAAAGTGAATTCTTCTTAGCGGATGCCGAATACGTTGTTACCTCAGAACTTGACGAAAAAGAACAAGAAGTGGTTGTTCGTAGTGCGATCAATCAATTCGAAGGCTTTATTAAGCTGAACAAAAAGATTCCACCAGAGGTTCTAACGTCTCTGAACGGTATTGATGAGGCGGCTCGCCTTGCTGATACGATTGCTGCGCACATGCCACTTAAACTGGTAGACAAGCAGCACGTTCTAGAAATCTTAGATGTAACTGAACGTCTGGAATTCTTGATGGGCCAAATGGAGTCAGAAATTGACATCCTGCAAGTTGAAAAACGCATCCGTGGCCGCGTTAAGAAGCAGATGGAAAAATCTCAGCGTGAGTACTACCTGAATGAGCAAATGAAAGCGATTCAGAAAGAACTTGGCGAGATGGACGACGCACCTGATGAATTCGAGACTCTGAAGAAAAAGATCGAAGATTCTAAGATGCCTCAAGAAGCTCGTGAGAAAACTGAGCAAGAACTGCAAAAACTGAAAATGATGTCGCCAATGTCTGCTGAAGCAACAGTAGTACGTAGCTACATTGATTGGATGGTTGGCGTTCCTTGGGCTAAGCGTTCAAAAGTTAAAAAGAATTTAGCGAAAGCGGAAGAGATCTTAAACGAAGATCACTACGGCTTAGAGCGTGTTAAAGAACGTATTCTTGAGTACTTGGCAGTACAAAACCGTATCAACAAGCTAAAAGGCCCAATCCTTTGTCTTGTAGGTCCTCCTGGTGTAGGTAAAACCTCGCTAGGTCGTTCGATTGCTGCGGCAACGGGTCGTAAGTACACACGTATGGCACTAGGTGGCGTTCGTGATGAAGCTGAGATTCGTGGTCACCGTCGTACGTACATCGGTTCACTTCCGGGTAAATTAATCCAGAAGATGTCTAAAGTTGGCGTTAAGAACCCACTGTTCCTATTAGATGAAATCGATAAGATGTCTTCTGATATGCGTGGCGACCCATCTTCAGCGCTTCTAGAAGTTCTAGACCCTGAGCAAAACAATGCATTCAACGATCACTATCTAGAAGTCGATTACGATCTGTCTGATGTGATGTTCGTGGCAACGTCTAACTCAATGGACATTCCTGGCCCACTGCTGGACCGTATGGAAGTCATTCGCCTGTCTGGTTACACAGAAGATGAAAAGCTGAACATTGCTAAGAGCCACCTATTGGACAAGCAAGTTCAACGCAACGGTCTTAAGCCTCATGAGATTGAGATTGAAGACTCTGCAATCATCGGCATCATTCGTTACTACACGCGTGAAGCGGGTGTGCGTAGCCTAGAGCGTGAAATCTCTAAGATCTGTCGCAAAGCAGTGAAGAACATCTTGCTAGACAGCGACCTTAAGTCTGTAACGGTTAACATTGATAACCTGAAAGAGTACTTAGGCGTTCAACGTCATGACTTCGGTAAAGCGGATGAAAGCAACCGTATTGGTCAAGTGACTGGATTAGCTTGGACTCAAGTTGGTGGTGATCTACTGACTATCGAAACTGAAGCAATGCCGGGTAAAGGTAAGTTAACGCAAACCGGTTCACTTGGCGATGTGATGAAAGAATCGATCCAAGCGGCAATGACCGTGGTTCGTTCTCGTGCAGAAAAACTGGGTATTAACTCGGATTTCTACGAAAAGCGCGATATTCACGTTCACGTACCAGAAGGTGCTACACCGAAAGATGGCCCGAGTGCGGGTATCGCAATGTGTACTGCACTTGTCTCTAGCTTGACGGGTAATCCGGTTAAAGCTGAGGTCGGTATGACAGGTGAAATTACCCTTCGTGGTGAAGTTTTACCTATCGGTGGCTTGAAAGAAAAACTGCTTGCAGCACACCGTGGCGGCATCAAAACTGTACTGATTCCTAAAGACAATGAGCGTGATTTGGAAGAGATTCCAGACAACGTAATCGCTGACTTGAAGGTGATCCCGGTTCAGTGGATTGATGAAGTACTCAAAGTAGCGCTAGAACGAGATCCGTCAGGGGTCGAGTTTGACGTGAAAAAATAGTGATGCATAGCAAAAATAAGTAAAGAATTACGCTGATAGGCCCGAAAAGGCTTGTCAGCGTTTTTTTTGGACGCTAAGTTATTGATCAAAGCGGCAGCCCTTTTGCAATAAGGCTTGCGGCTAAATTAAAACCAAAATGGAACGTACAGTCATCAGAAGTAGTCACAGATGACACATAGGGGAAAAACAGTGAATAAAACACAACTAGTAGAATCAATCGCAGAAAACGCAGACATCTCTAAAGCTTCAGCTGGCCGCGCTCTAGACGCATTCATCGAAGCAGTTGGCACAACGCTACAATCAGGCGACCAAGTTGCACTTGTTGGCTTTGGTACTTTCAGTGTTCGTACTCGTGCTGCTCGTACAGGTCGTAACCCAAAGACTGGTGAAGAGATCCAAATCGCAGAAGCTAAAGTACCTGGCTTCAAAGCGGGTAAAGCACTTAAAGACGCATGTAACTAATTTTCACTGCTGAAACCTCCATTTAAGAGGGGAAGGCAGTAAAATGCGTTTACTGTTTGAAAAATGATGTTTCATTCTTAAACAGTATGTGTACAAAGCACATTGAACTTATTTAAATTATGCGCATCCTACTGATGCGCATTTCTTTTTCTGATAATATCGCGTGAATAGATTTTTATTTTGAAGCCAATGCTTCATATCCGGAGAGCACTTAAATTATGATGGATCGATTACGCGAAGGCGTGAATAGCATCGCGGTAAAAATTATCCTTGGGTTGATTATCCTGTCATTCGTATTCGCAGGTGTAGGCAGCTACATCACCGGTGGCGGTAACAACGCAGCAGCTAAAGTTGGCAACACAGAAATTGCTCGTGGTGAGTTCGAACAGGCTTACCAAAACGAACGTAACCGTATGCAGTCTCAACTTGGCGATTACTTCGCGCAAATGCTTGCAGACCCTGCTTACGTAGAGTCTTTCCGTAAATCAGTACTTGATCGCATGATCAACGACGTACTGCTTGAGCAGCAAGCTGAGTCTCTAGGCCTACGAATCAGTGATTCTCAAATCCGTACCATGATTCTAGAAATGCCTCAGTTCCAAACGGCTGGTCAATTCGACCAAGAAGTTTACCAAGCAGCACTACGTCGTGCAGGTTTCAGCGCAGAGAGCTTCGCTGAATACATGCGTCGTGACCTAATGCGCAACCAGCTTGTGACTGCACTTCAAGGCAGTGAATTCGTTCTTCAGGGCGAAATCGATACTCAGAGCAAGCTTATCGCTCAAACTCGTGATATTCGCACAGTGACACTGTCTGTTGCTGACCTTGCAAAAGGCATCGAGTTAACTGACGAGCAAATCGAACAGTACTACCAAGAGAACCCAGCAGCTTACACTCGTCCAGAGCAAGCTAAGGTATCTTACATTGAGCTTTCTGCTGAAGCGCTTAAGTCTCAGCTTGAAGTAAGCGATGAAGAAGCACAGAAATACTACCAAGAGCACCTAGACAAGTACTCAACTGAAGAGCAACGTAAAGTTAGCCACATCCTAGTTCAAGGCGACGACGAAGCGAAAGCTCAGTCAATCCTAGACGAGCTAAATGCAGGCGCTGATTTTGCTACGCTAGCAGAAGAGAAATCTGACGACTTCGGTAGTGCAGACGTTGGCGGTGACCTAGGTTGGATTGAACGCGATGTTATGGACCCAGCATTCGAAGACGCGGCTTTCGCTCTTGAGAATATTGGTGATACGACTGGCCTAGTTAAATCTGATTTCGGCTACCACATCATCAAGCTAGACGAACTAAAAGCGTCTCAAGCTCAGCCTTACACTGAAGTAGCGGCAGAGATTAAGACAGAGCTTCTAGACCAACACGCAGTTGATCAATTCTACGAGCAACAAACTGAGCTAGAAAAAGTAGCGTTTGAATTCCCAGATTCTCTAGATGACTCTGCAGAAGCAATCAACGCTAAGATCACAACGACAGATTTCATCTCTCAAGTTGACGCTCCAGAAGTTCTGATGACGCCTGCAGTTATGCAAGCTATCTTGAGCCCTGAAGTGAAAGAAGACGGTCTAAACTCTGAAGTTATCGAAGTTGCACCTGAGCACGTAATTGTTGTTCGTGTAGAAGAGACTCGTGACGAGACAGTTCTTCCTCTAGCTGAAGTGAAAGATCAAGTTGTTGCTGCATTGTCTGCTGTACAAGCAGAGCAACAAGCGGTTGAGCTAGGTGTTTCTCTAGTGAACGAACTTGAGCAAGGCAATGAAGCAGTACTAGCGGACAACAACCTTGAGTTCACTGAACTTGAAACGATTGACCGTAACTCGCCATTAGCGGCATCTGTATTCGCTCTAGCGAAACCAGAAGCAGGCCAAGCTGTGTTCGGTCAATCTAAAGACCAAGACGGTAACATCGTTGTTGTTGAGCTTTCTAAAGTGACTGCTGAAATCAACCCAGCTTACAGCACTCAAATTGGTGCACAGTTGGAGCGAGTTGGTAACCAACAAGATCTGACTAACGTACTAAACGTACTTCGTAAAAACGCAGACGTTGAATACTACGTAGTGGGTCAAGGTCAGTAAGCGTGTGATTACCTCAGTAGCAAGCTCAAGTTAGAGTTTACTACTGAGAATCAACACATGATTGTTAGGCTCTAATTCAGATTTGTGAGCCAACAAACAAGCTGATGAAAATAAGATGTATAACGAAGCGGGTCACTTAGGTGACCCGCTTTATTTTTATCTGGTGATTGTGTTATCTAGCGCGGCAAATGCATAAGTTACGTTTTTTGAACAAAGGAACGATTTATGCGCACGATATATTCAACACTAATTCTTTTATTTCTGATGCTCTTAAGCCCTGCCGTGTTTGCAGACAGCCCAACTAAGGCTGAGCTTTACGATGGCATTGAGATTACGGTCAACATCAATACCGCGACAGCAGAAGAACTTTCAGCACTATTGGTTGGTGTGGGTGATAAGAAAGCCAAAGAGATCGTCGATTACAGAGATCAGAACGGGGCATTTACGACTGCTGATGATTTGGTGAGTGTCAAAGGAATAGGTGAAGCGACGGTTGAAAAGAATCGCGAAAGAATTCAGCTTTGATCCGTTTTTTTATTCATTAGAAATGAAACGACAGCTATGAAGCCTCCAGCCAGTGCACCTGCTAGGTGGGCTTCAATTGCTACGCGAGCGTTAATCAGTTCGCCAGTCGTACTAGAAGGACCAATAAGCTGCTCCCAAGCGATTTTAGCGACCAATCCGAACACTAACAGCCAACTAGATTTCCTGCCGTTTAAAGCCTCTCTGAGCGCGAACAAGCCAAATAACCCATGCAAAGTGCCCGATAGGCCAACGTAGATCTGAATGCTTGAAAATAACAGAGAGACGCCGGTCACTAAACTGATCACAAGCAAAGCAACAACAAGCTGTTTTTTACTCGGTTGAAACAGGTAGCTGATGATCCACAAGCCTGCTAGATTCATCAGAAGATGCGAGTAGTTGGTATGTGAAAAGTTTCCTGTTAGGATTCGCCACCATTGCCCTTCGGCAATCGCATTGCTATCCCAAACGACCCAAGCTTGTATTGGCTCAAATTGGAATAAGACGCATAAAAGTGAAGTGAAAATTAAAACAGGGTACACATTAAATCCATGTCTCGTTATTGCCCCCAATGCAGCAAGGCTTTGAAAGCTTGTATTTGTCAGTGGGTTACACCACTCGAATCGAATGTTGAGCTTATCATTCTTCAGCACCCATCAGAAGAGCATCGTCCGATGGGAACGGCGCGTATTCTCTCGTTGTCTCTAAATAACAGCGTGACGCTTGTCGGTGAAGACTTTTCAGACAATGAACAACTCAACGCATTGCTGGCCGATGAACAGTACCAACATGTGATTTTATACCCAAGCGAAAATTCTGTTTCAGTTGAGTCGGCGACATCTCCCAATAAGAAGCTGCGTGTGATTTTATTGGATGGCACGTGGAAGAAAGCATTCAAGATGTGGCAAGTATCGAGTAACTTGCATGCGTTGAACACGGTTCATTTACCGAAAGATCTCAAGGGTAATTACCGAATTCGCAAAGCACCCAGTGAAAATAGCCTTTCAACCGTTGAAGCTGGCTATCATTTACTTAGCTTGTTAGAGAGTGATGGCGACTTTAGCCCTTTGCTAACGGCATTTGACCAAATGATTCAGTTTCAAATCAATCAAATGCCGCCGGGCGTGTTTGAGAAAAACTACTTAGATTAAGCCGTTTTAGTAAAGTGAGTCAGGAATTAAAACTCGGTATGAGCCGAGAACAGTTGCTGATGCATTTTCTGCGCAAGATCATCGGTCATCGATGAAATGTAATCGGCTATCACGCGCATCTTTCTTGATTCATCTTGATGTTGTAGCCATTGCTTCTTGATGGGCAGTGGTAGCAAGCGTTCAGGATCAGCGCTGAATGCTTCAAACATATCCATGATTATCTGTTGGCCTTTGTATTCGATGACTTGAACCTGTGGCACTTGAATCACGAACTCGCTGACAAAGTGTTTCAGCTTATCGAGCGTGCCGTCCATGCTCGGCTCGAGCACTGCATTGTAAGCCAAAAGCACATTCTCAAAGTTAGCATCTACTCGCTTAATCGAGATGCTGGTCAACAGGGCGTTGACTATCCCACCAATCGCATCCTTTCGACGATACTGTTCACCAGAGAAAAGCATCTCTGTAATTGAATCTAGGTGTTCGCAAATCCATGGATCGGCCATCTCTTTCAGTTGAGGATAAGCCGATTCGACCCACTGAGCTTTGGTCACAGAACCAAGCACAATCGCATCTTCTAAATCATGCACGCCATACGCGATGTCATCGGCCAGCTCCATGATTGAACAATCCAGCGACTTATATTTGGTCCTATTGTGCTCAAGTGGCTCGGTGTGTGTTTTTCTTTTCTGTTTTAGGAGCTGTTGGTCGCTGCTTGAAAGCGGTTCAAGCACCCAGTTAAACAGTTCTTCATCATGATCGTAGATGCCTTTTGCTGGCATCCAATCTTTAGCACGGAGTTGTCGTTGATGCTTAACGGGTTCAGACTGCAATTTAGCTTGAACCTCACTCAGCAGAGAAGGGTACTTAATCAGACCTAACAAAGTGCGTCGAGATAGGTTCATCCCGTGATGTTCAGTGTAAGGTTCTAGCTGTGTGACAATACGAAACGTTTGAGCGTTGCCCTCAAAGCCACCGTGGTCGCGCATCATGTAGTTGAGTGCGACTTCGCCGCCATGTCCATAAGGTGGATGACCGATGTCGTGAGCCAAACACAGTGAATCAATCAAACTGTCTGAGGGTAATAGGTCTCGAAATTCGGGCTGCTTTTTCTTCAGCTGGGCGACGATGCCGGTGCCAAGCTGAGCGGCCTCAAGAGAGTGAGTAAGACGCGTTCGATGAAAGTCGTTGACCGTGGTGCCATGGATCTGGGTTTTCGCTTGTAAGCGACGGAAGGCAGCAGAGTGAAGCACGCGTGCACGGTCACGCTGATACGGGCTGCGGTGATCATCACGTCGTATTTTATGTTCATCGTCATTTCGATGTTGCCATTCTTGTTCGAGTACAAAGGGTGGTTCGAGTAGAGAATTCAAAATAGCACCTATCAAATTGATTTTATTTAGCTAATTAAAAACAACTTATACCCAGCTAGCTTATCTCGTCTAGTGATAATTCAAAGCTCGGCGCAAATGTGGTGAGAAAGTAGTCCATTTCTGGGCTTTTGCGTTGTTCGAGTGTTTCTTCTAATCGGCGCTTGGCTTGCTCGTATTCATGGTTGCCCGCACTGAGCTCTTCCAAGCATTTCAAATAAGCACAGATAGTATCTGCTTGCTTGACGATGCTTTGCTCTTCTTTACTCGCAGTACCAGATATTAAGAAGGGGGCGAAGTCGTCTCGGAACTCTTCTGGCAACATCGAAAGCAGTCTTTGTTCTGCTGCGGCTTCTATCTTTTTATACTCTTGTGCAATATCCGGGTTGTAGTATTTAACTGGCGTTGGCAAATCACCTGTCAGTACCTCACTGGTGTCGTGGTACATGCCAAGCAGAGCAATGTGCTCAGGGTTAAGCTGACCATCAAACTTCTTGTTTTTGATCAGTGCTAAAGCGTGTGCCACGAAAGCAACCTGTAGGCTATGTTCTGAAATGTTCTCGCTTGAGACCGAACGCATCAAAGGCCAACGTTGAATCAGCTTCATACGTGCGAGATGGGCAAAGAAATGGCTCTGTTTCATAAATGTCCTATCTAGAGAGTGCTCCACTCGTATTTTGTGTTTGCGCAGGCATACGAGACAGCGGATACAAAAAAGGCTCCTAAACAGGAGCCTTTTAAGCATAGAAGTGAATGAATACAAGTTAAAGTCTTTTAAAACAGCAAATTGTAGCCATCTTTCTTTGTGCTTATTAACCTTCGACGAGGTCGTCTTGGCTGTAAGTCTGTAAGAAGCGCTCTAGACGACCAATCGCGATTTCCAGATCTTCGATGTGCGGCAGAGTCACGATGCGGAAGTGGTCCGGTTTCGGCCAGTTGAAGCCCGTACCTTGGACCAATAACACCTTCTCTTGCTTAAGGAAGTCGAGTACAAACTTCTGATCGTCTTTGATGTTGTACATGTTGGTGTCGATTTTAGGGAACAGGTACATTGCGCCTTTCGGCTTCACACAAGAAACGCCAGGGATCTTGTTGATCAGTTCCCATGCACGGTCACGCTGTTCAAGCAGTCGACCACCTGGAAGAATCAGCTCGTTGATACTCTGATAGCCCCCGAGTGCGGTTTGGATAGCGTGTTGCATCGGAACGTTGGCGCACAAACGCATTGAGGCCAGCATTTCTAGCCCTTCTACATAGCCTTTCGCTAGGTGTTTAGGGCCTGTTAAGAACATCCAACCACCACGGAAACCACATACACGGTAAGCTTTAGATAGGCCGTTGAACGTCACCATTAATACATCTTCAGCAAGCGTTGCCACTGAAGTGTGCACCGCACCGTCGTAAAGTACTTTGTCGTAGATTTCATCGGCGAAGATGATCAAACCGTGCTCACGAGCAATCTCAACCACTTGCAGTAGGAAATCACGGCTGTATACCGCGCCCGTTGGGTTGTTCGGGTTGATAAGAACGATGCCGCGCGTCTTTGGTGAGATCTTCGCGCGCATGTCGTCTAAATCTGGATACCAATCAGCATCTTCATCACACATGTAGTGAACCGGTGTACCACCAGAAAGCGCAACAGACGCTGTCCATAGTGGGTAGTCCGGAGCGGGAACTAAGATTTCATCACCATTATCCAGTAGCGCTTGCATAGACATAACGATAAGCTCTGATGCGCCGTTACCAATGTAAACGTCTTCTACATCAAGGTTACGTAGGCCTTTTTTCTGGTAGTGCTGAACAACCGCTTTGCGGGCTGAATAGATGCCTTTTGAGTCGCAGTAACCTTGAGATGTCGGTAGGTTACGGATTACGTCAACAAGGATTTCATCAGGGGCGTCAAAACCAAATGGGGCGGGGTTACCAATATTAAGCTTCAGTATTTTATGCCCTTCTTCTTCCATGCGCTTAGCATGTTTGAGTACAGGCCCCCTGATTTCGTAGCATACGCTGTTGAGTTTTGACGACATCCCGATATTTTGCATTGCCGATTTCCTGAAATTAATTTAAATACTTTATTAAAGTACCGCAAAATGGCGTTTGATAGAATAAAAATCTGATGAATGTCGCATTTCAGTGTCACGTTTAGCCTTTTTGTTGTCACTCTTTTCTAAATTTTAATTAATCGCTTTCTTGGTTATTGGCTAAGATGAATAAAGGGGCGGGATCGCTTAAAATTACAGGAATGTTGAAAAGATATAGTACATTCTTGATCTAAGTGGGTACTGCCCATAAAGTATCAAACTAATATAATAATAATTTAGATGTGAACGAGGTCGATTTGTCACATTTCCAGCAAACTATCTCCGCTTTGATTGAGCGAGTACAAAATGCCCAAGCAAGCGAAGTTCGTTGTGTTGAAGTTCTAACGCAAAAACCATCGTTTGCATTTATAGAATGGCTTCATGCTCAACCGCTCTTTCCTAAGTTCTACTGGCAGTCACGCGACACTCGTGAAGAGGTTGTTGCGCTCGGACAGTTACATACGTTTTCAGATCCTGCACCCGCGTACGCGATTCTTGGTGAAGACCAACGAATCTGGGGTGGACGCTCGTTTGACGGGCACACCGCAAAGAACCGTCGTTGCATGGAGTCGTTTTTCTTCCTTCCTCAGGTTGAATTGATTCGCTTTGACAATACGTGGTCGCTAGCGGTTAACTTGTCCCCTGATCGCGTTTCTTCTATTAATGCTTTGAATAAGCTTTCTGTGGAAGCGGCGATATTGGCGCCTTTGTCTGCTCATATTGAACAAATTAATCACGTTCCAGAAAGAGAGCAGTGGGGCAACCTTGTCGATAAAGTGCTGCAAGGCATTAGCGATGAAGAGTACAAAAAAGTCGTTTTAGCGCGTAAAACCACACTGCAGCTCGATGCGCCAATCTGCGCAGCTCAATTACTTAAAGCCAGCTACCTGCAAAATCACCACAGTTTCCACTTTATGTTGGTGCTGGATTCTAAACACAGTTTCATTGGTTCTACACCAGAGCGCTTATATAGCCGACATGGTACTGAGCTCGATACCGAAGCGCTTGCTGGAACCATTGGTCGCGGAGAGAACGCTACTGAGGATATGGAACTGGCCAACTGGCTTTCTCAAGATAGCAAAAACCTCAATGAGAACCAGTATGTGGTCGACGACATCATTGAGCGTCTCACTCCTCATTCTCAAACGGTCCATGTTGAAAAGGATGCGCGTCTAGTGCGCTTGCGTAAGGTGCAGCATCTTAAGCGTAATATCCATGCTCAGCTTAATAATGGTGTTAATGGTGTGCAGTTGCTTGCTGCCTTACAACCTACTGCTGCGGTGGCGGGTTTACCTCGTAAAGAAGCGATGGATTTCATTCTTGAACACGAACCGTTTGCTAGAGGTTGGTATGCAGGGTCTGTAGGCTATATCAGTCATCAGCGAGCGGAATTCTGCGTGGCGATTCGCAGCGCCTTGATTGTAAACGATCAAGTACAGTTGTTTGCTGGCGCGGGGATCGTGCCGGGATCGGTTGCCGAACATGAGTGGCAAGAACTGAACAAGAAGATGTCTACCTTGCTCAGTCTCATTTCTGATCACCCTCCATTGGGTGTCGCGTCATGAATCACGACCAAGCCGTATTAAACAGAGTTTGGTGTCACACGTTACTTGAAGAGCTTGCACGCAATGGCGTTGAACATGTTTGTGTTGCACCGGGCTCTCGCTCAACGCCGTTAACTCTCGAAGCTGAAGCTAACCCTAAGTTAACCTTACACACGCACTTTGATGAGCGTGGTCTTGGGTTTTTAGCTTTAGGTTTAGCAAAAGCAAGTGATAAGCCAGTTGCAGTGATTGTGACATCAGGAACCGCCGTGGCGAATTTGCTTCCTGCGACGGCTGAATCTGGGCTGACACGAGAGAAGCTGATCTTACTGACCTCTGATAGACCCATCGACTTGGTCGACTGTGGTGCCAATCAAGCGATTCAGCAGCATGGTATCTTTTCTTCCCATGTAGAAAGTGCTTTAAACCTGCCAAGCCCAACCACACAAATTTCATTGAATTGGCTTCTAACATCGGTTGATAGCGCGCTTGCGAAACAACGCAATGTGGGCGGTGCGATTCATATCAATTGTCCGTTCCCAGAGCCGCTCTATTCTAAGAACAGTGCTGAAATGTATGCAGACTACACTAACAGTATCGCTGGGTGGAGCTCGTCAACAAGCCCGTATTCCAATACCTGTTTACCCAACCATTTGACTGTACAGCCGATAGCGCCGGGCGATTACCTAGCGCGTAAAGGTGCGGTGATTATTGGTTCGATTGATAAAGAAGCGGCGACAAAAGCGAAGCAGTTTGCTTCGGCTTTGGGCTGGCCAATTTTCTGTGATCCTCAATCGGGCGTGAGCAGTGATTGGAAGCATTATGATCTGTGGTTACAGAGTGACTCAGTTAAAGAGCAACTCAACCAGTGTGATTTCATTCTTCAGTTTGGTGAGCGCATTGTTTCTAAGCGATTAAACCATTGGGTTAAGTCACAAGCAGCTTGGTTCGATTGCACGCAATATGTTGTGGTTTCGGCTGATGCGCACCGTATAAATCAAGACCATTTGCCTCAAACTCATATTGTTGCCAATATTGAGTCGTGGATAACTGATCAACACCTGCCAACGTTGTTGGGCAAACACTCGGGTTGGGCTACACCTTTAATCGAGGTGGCAAATACCGTTCAGCAACTCGCACTCGCACAAATATCCAATAATGACCAACTGACCGAGTTGAGTGTTGCGGTTGACTTGTCGTCTAGACTTAAAGACAGAGAGTTGTTTGTGGGAAACAGCTTGATGGTAAGGCTGGTAGATATGCTGTCTTCAATATCTGCGAATCGAGTTTACAGCAATCGTGGTGCATCGGGCATTGATGGCTTGGTGGCAACGGCTGCGGGTGTAGTGAAAGCCAACCAAAATCCCTTATTGATGTTGATTGGCGATACTTCTTTGCTTTACGACCTCAACTCACTGGCTCTGCTGACTCATAACTTAACGCCGATGGTTATTGTTGTGACCAACAATGATGGCGGTGCGATCTTTGATTTATTGCCGGTACCAGAACAACAGAAACAGTCACTTTATCAAATGCCTCATGGTTTCAGTTTTGAACACGCTGCTGCGCAATTCCAGTTGGGATACGCTGCGCCAGAAACCTTGAATTGCTATCAAACTATTATCGAACAACATTTCGAACAGGGTCAGGGTACCTTGCTCGTGGAAGTTAAGACGCCTCCCGAACAAGCGTCTACTTTGCTGAAACAATTCAGTTCAATGCTCACCGAGGCATTAGCCTAAGGACTTTACATGCTTTACTCCGATTATTACCCAGCTGTACAAGATTCTTCTGACAAACCTTTGCTTGTTTTCTTACATGGTTTACTCGGAAGCGGGGATGATTGGAGTGCATGTCATCCATTCCTCGAGGATTTTCCTCTCCTTTGCATAGATTTACCCGGACACGGACAAAGTCGCTTTATCGATCCGGTAGGGTTTGATCATTGCTGCAAGAAAATTGTCCAATGCATCACATCCCAACTGGCTCTCAACGATCTTCCTGCCGATTATCCTATCGTAGTGATTGGGTATTCTATGGGCGGAAGGCTCGCAATGTATGGGGTGACAAGCCCTTGCTTTGAGACACTCAACCTAGAGAAAGTCATTATTGAAGGTGGCAACTTTGGCTTGGAATGTGATGAAGAAAGAGCACAAAGGTTAGTACACGATACGCAATGGGCTGTTCGCTTTGCACAGCAGTCGATTGAAGATGTTTTAGACGATTGGTATCAACAAAGCGTCTTTTCTTCACTAAATCATGAGCAAAGACAAACTTTGGTCATAAAGCGTAGTGGTAACCTTGGAGTATCCGTAGCAAATATGTTGTTATCTACTTCGTTAGCTAAGCAACCGGATTTACGTGCCACATTGAAATCTCATGAGCATTTATTGCATTATGTATGTGGAGAAAAAGATCGTAAATTCATGGAGCTAGCTGAGAATAGTGGCTTTGAATATAGTCAGGTGGATTACGCGGGTCATAATGTTCATTTTGAGCAACCCGAGCTGTTTTCTAACCTGATAATCCAATGTATCGCCAGTCGTCGTTAATCTGACTGAGCGATTCTCTCGTATCAAGCACTATCAAAAGCAGAGCAACACCGTCACGACTACTCGTTAGTCGTGGTCTCTAATAGAACAATGGGAATCACCATGGCTAAAACAGTAGGCATCACAGAAGAAGAACTTTACGCGGCAGTTAACTGGAGCGATGAAAGCAGTCAATACGAAGATATTCAGTACCACAAATCTGACGATGGTATTGCAAAAATCACGATTGCGCGTCCTCAAGTCCACAATGCGTTCCGTCCACAAACCGTAAAAGAGATGATCAACGCACTGGCTGACGCTCGTTACGACGAGAAAGTAGGCGTGATCATTTTGACGGGTCTTGGTGAGAAGGCGTTCTGTTCTGGTGGTGACCAAAGTATTCGTGGTGACTACGGCGGCTACCAAGATGATTCAGGTACACACCACCTGAACGTACTTGATTTCCAACGTCAAATTCGTACTTGTCCAAAACCAGTTATCGCAGCGGTATCGGGTTGGGCAGTAGGCGGCGGTCATGTACTTCACATGATGGCAGACCTTACGATTGCCGCTGAAAATGCGCAGTTCGGTCAGACGGGTCCTAAAGTGGGTTCATTTGATGGCGGTTGGGGTGCTTCTTACATGGCTCGTATCGTTGGTCAAAAGAAAGCGCGTGAAATCTGGTTCTTGTGCCGCTTCTACGATGCACAAGAAGCACTGGACATGGGCCTTGTAAACACCGTTGTTCCTGTCGCTGACTTAGAAAAAGAGACCGTTCGTTGGTGTCGTGAAGTGCTTCAACACAGCCCAATGGCACTGCGTTGCTTGAAAGCGGCTCTGAACGCAGACTGTGATGGTCAAGCCGGTCTGCAAGAGTTGGCTGGTAACGCAACCATGATGTTCTATATGACAGAGGAAGGCCAAGAAGGCCGCAACGCATTCAACGAGAAACGTCGACCGGACTTCGACAAGTTCCCGCGTAATCCATAGTCTTTCTCTTCTTCAAAATGAGTCGCTAATAGCGGCTCGTTTTGTTTTGATGTTCCCCGTTTTTTAGGAAACTTTATGAACTCAGTGAATTCTCAGCGCCACGCTAAACTCTACCGTTATCAATTACCTATGGATAGTGGCGTGGTTCTTCGTGACAATAAGTTGAACGAACGCGTTGGCTATATCATCCAACTTGAGTGTGATGGTAAAACTGGTTTTGGCGAAGTTGCGCCTTTGCCCGGTTTTAGCCAAGAAGATGCCGAACAAGCTGGCATTCAGCTTCAACACGAATTAGAGCTTTGGAGCCACAATAAGCCTCAAACGCCTTTCGACGAGCTGTATCCTTCTGTCGCGTTTGGCTTTTCAATGGCGATGATGGAATTGCGAGGCGATCTTAACGCTCAAGGTAACTACCAAGCGGCGCCTTTGTGTACAGGCGATCCAGATGAACTGATCCCTGTATTGAATGAGATGCAAGGCGAGAAGGTCGCGAAAGTGAAAGTCGGCCTCTACGAAGCGATTCGCGATGGCATGCTGGTTAGCTTATTCCTTGAGTCGATCCCTGATTTGACCCTAAGACTTGATGCCAACCGTGCGTGGAAGCCAGAGAAAGCGAAGCAGTTCATTAAATACATTTCGCCGTCACTGCGTCAGCGCATAAGCTTTATTGAAGAGCCTTGCCAAAAGCCAGAAGATAGCTTGGCCTTTGCCATCGACCATGGTGTCGCGATTGCGTGGGACGAGACACTACAAGAGGCGGTGCGAAGCCCAGAGTTTGATCTTAGCGACCTTACTGGCGTTAAAGCTGTCGTGATCAAGCCAACTCTTATTGGTTCTGTAGAGCGTTGTGTGGCAATCATTGAGCGTGCACAGAAGCTTGGAATGAAACCGGTATTGAGCTCAAGCATTGAGTCGAGCCTAGGTCTGACGCAGATTGCTCGTTTGGCGCAGCAATATTTGCCAAATGAAGTGCCGGGGTTGGATACGATTGGCTTGTTCAAGCAGCAGCTAGAGGTTTCTTGGCCGGGGAGTCAGTTGCCTGTCTCTACGCTTGACCAGCAGCAATTGATTTGGTCTTCTTAGACCGAGCTATTTGAATGGCTATTTAGTTAGCCTAGCAAGTTCTTAATCTATTTTTGGTTATCATATGATGCGCCCACAATCTAATCATCACCCGCTCTGGGTACAGTGGGCGCAGCAAAACCCACTTCAACCAGCGTTAGTGACTACTCACCGTACTTATACTTGGCAGCAAGTGTTTGTGTTGGTTAGTGAGTACCAACAACAGCTATCTCATCAAGGCCTATCTGAAGGTGATGTACTAACGATTGTTGGTAAGAATCAAGCTGAAGTGATCCCTGTTTACCTTGCCGCACTCAATTTGGGTGTGGTTTGTGCGTTTACGATGCCTCAGCCTAGTTTACGCCTCAAGCAAAAGCTCGATTCCTTATATCAAGCAGATCAACGAAGCTACCTTTGGCTCTTGGGCAATAGCGGGATAGAGCAATCAGAGACTGCCGATTTGAATACTCAGTTGGTGACCTTGTCTTGCTTAAATGAAGTGAAGGTCGATGCTGATGGTAATCGGATAACGACATCTCAAGACTTCCACTTCAATCCGCAAAATCTAGCGAGTATCGTATTCACTTCAGGTTCTACCGGAAATCCAAAAGCGGTCGCCCATACACTTGATCAGCACTTATGTTCTGCGTCAGGGCTGCTTGAGGTGTTTCGTTATCAACAAGGTGACACGTGGTTACTGAGTTTACCTATGTACCATGTGTCGGGGCTGGCGATAGTTCATCGTTGGTTGGCGGCTGGTGGCTGCATCAAAATAGGCACAGGTAAGCTTGAAACCGATATAGAAGAATGCAGTCACGCTTCATTAGTCGCTACTCAGCTACATCGATTGTTAAAGAGTAAGCAAGCACTTACTTTAACGCATGTACTTTTGGGTGGTAGTCATATACCAGAAGCACTTGGGCTCGAAGCTCAACAAATGGGCATTGAAACATGGCTTGGCTACGGCATGACTGAAGCGGCTTCAACCGTGACCGCGAAGCCCGTTGATGCCAGCAGCACCGCCGGTTTTGTCCTTAACCATCGCCAGCTAAAAATTGAAGAACAACGTATCTTTATTGGTGGCGAGACGCTCGCTTCCGGGTATTACTATCAAGGTAAATTAACGCCATTAGTTGATAAGAGCGGTTGGTTTGATAGCAAAGATCTTGGTGAGTGGGTTGGCGAACAAGTGTCGATTATTGGTCGCGCCGACAATCAGTTTATTTCTGGTGGTGAGAACATTCATTGCGAAGAAATTGAGCGAGTACTCAATCAATTGTCTGAGGTTAATCAGGCCTTTATTGTTCCCATTGAAGATGATGAGTTCGGATTCCGACCTGCAGCGATTGTCGATTGTGCTGAGCTGCCAACCAAAGAGTGGTTTATCGAGCAATTGACGGGGCGTCTTGAACGGTTCAAATTTCCTGTTGAGTATTATCGAATGCCTCAGCAGGAACAACAGGGTATTAAGGTTTCGCGCGCTGGATTGGCGCAGTGGTTACAGCAGACTCGTTCTAAATAGAGCGAAGAGTAATAAAATGAAGCGCAATACACGGTGACTAGTCGTAATTGCGCTTCAGGGGGTTGTGACGGTGGTGAAGCCGTCACAAATTCTTAGTATCTTATCGTGTCATTCAAGATTTGGCGTTAAGCGAGTGCCTTCTTCATTTGCTCAGCGACTTTATCTACCTTACCTAGGCCAATGATAACTTGTAGGCCACCTTTACCAACCGGTACCACACCTGCCGCACCGAGTTTCTTCAGTTTATCGCTGTCTGCTGCACCTGAGTCTTTCACAGTTAAGCGTAGACGAGTAATACAGTTATCGACTTCTAGAATGTTGTCTGCACCGCCAACCGCTTCAATGTAGCTATTGGTTAGGTTAGCTAATGCTTCTGGCGTTTCAGTTTCTTTCTCTGCTTCCATCTCTTCACCACGACCTGGAGTACGTAGGTTGAACTTGATGATAGCGAAGCGGAAAATACCGTAGTAAAGCGCGAAGAACACCACACCTTGAACCAGTAGCATGTACCAGTTAACCGCTAGTGGGTTTTGGCTTGATAGTACTAGGTCAACGAAACCAGCAGAGAAGCCGAAGCCTGCCATCCATTCCATGCTTGCTGCAATGTAAAGCGATAGACCTGTTAATACTGCGTGTAGCAGGAACAACACGGGTGCTAGGAACATGAAGCTGAACTCTAGCGGCTCTGTAATACCTGTGAAGAATGAAGCCATAGCTGCCGCAAGCATGATTGCAAATACTTGGTTTTTGTTTTTCGCATCAGAACAGTGGTACATCGCCAATGCTGCTGCTGGTAGGCCAAACATCATGATAGGGAAGAAGCCCGCTTGGTACATGCCTGTTTTACCCGGAATACCCGTGCCGTTAGCGATAGATTGCGCGCCACCTAGGAAGTTTGGAATGTCGTTAATACCAACAACGTCGAACCAGAACACAGGGTAAAGAGCGTGGTGCATACCTACTGATAGGAACAAACGGTTGAAGAAACCAAACAGACCGGCACCCACTGCGCCCATGCTCTCTAGTTTAATACCCAGAACGATCAGAGCGTCGTAAACAGCTGGCCAGATGTAAAGTAGAGCAAAAGAGAGAGCCATACCTGCGATTGAGGTAAGGATAGGAACCAAACGCTTACCGCTGAAGAACGCTAGAGCTTGAGGAAGTTCAACGGTTGAGTAGCGGTTGTAGATCTCAGCAGAGATGATACCCACAATGATACCTACGAATTGGTTGCTGATTTTGCCAAATGCCGCTGGCACTTCACTGAGTTCAACATCCATTAACTGAGCAACAGAGCCCGGAGCAAGTAGCGTGGTGACGACGAGGAACATCACAAAACCAGACAGTGCCGCAGAACCATTCTTATCACGGCTCAAACCAAATGCGACACCCACCGCGAACAGAACCGCCATATTGTCGATGATCGCGCCACCAGATTTGATCAAGAATGCGGCTAAGATACTTTCAGAACCCCAACCAACAGGGTCCAACCAATAGCCGATCCCCATAAGGATTGCTGCAGCTGGCAGTGTGGCTACGGGAACCATCAATGCCTTACCTACTTTTTGCATATACCCGAGTATATTCATATGTGCCCCTAAGTTTGTAATTAATTTTTTTAATGTTTCTGCTCGTCAACGTATGGAGTCAAAGGTTGATCGAGGCAGGATTTTAAGTAACTGCGGCTATTAAAAACTTATTTCTTAATGCAAACAAACGAAACGGGTAGTAGTATGAATTAAAATTTTTAATGCATGAGTTCGTATGGCTAACCATCAATCTTTACTTAGAAATCTTCATACTTTTAATGTTGCTGCAGAGAAAATGAGCTTTACGCTAGCGGCGAGAAAGTTGCATCTGACTCAGGGAGCCGTTAGCCATCGAATCAAAGTGTTAGAAGGTGAACTCGGATTTAACTTGTTTGTGCGAGGGACTCGTAAACTGGAACTAACGGAAGAAGGCCAGCGCTTTCAACGAACGTTATCCAAGTCGTTAAGCTCTATTTTTGGTGAGATCGAAGACATTACCAACACAGACTTGTATGGACAGATCAATATCGGTACCAGTCCTGCATTTGCCAACAGTTGGTTACTACCAAGACTGGCTGATTTTAAAAAGCGATATCCTAAGTTTAATCTCAACATTTTCTCGCAAGAAGAGCAGGATTTTCATCAAAATCATCTCGATGTCGCCATTTATTATGGCGCTGAAGATCTCAAAGACATGCATCGACAGCGCCTGTTTGGTGAAAAGTATATTCCGGTATGTACACCGAGTTACGCGGCTGAGCACGACATCTTTGATGATGGCTTAGAATCGCTGCACCGGATTAATTTCATTCATGCACTAGGGTCAGATGTATGGCAGCGTTGGATTAAACACCACGGCTTGGATGTGAACTTGTTTGAGCAATTTTACTGCGTGAGCCACCGAGATATGGGCGTAAGAAGTGCCCTCAGTAATATCGGTGTCGCGATGGGGCGCTATCATTTTGTTAAGCAGTATGTCCAGACTGGTGAGCTCATAACACCTTATCCGAGCATGGATACTGACCAAGGGTATGACTTAATCTGCCCGCTAGGCACGGAAAAACGGCCTAAGGTAAGAACCTTTATTAAGTGGTTAGAAGGGCAGTTGCGTTAGGTTAGTTAATTTAGCAATTAGATAGTTCAAAACAGAATTTATTATCTTTATAACCATCCATCATAATAAGCCATATAAATAACGGATTATAGAATAAGGTCTTATTATGAAAATTGCCCTCATCATTGCGGTTTTACTGCAGATAGGCCAAGCAATCATCTCATCGGGGTTGACTCGTTCGTTGGCTGAACTCACCGCATTTGTGTTGGTTGTGGTACTTGTTTTAATGAAAAGAGAGAGCAAGAAGAGTGATAAGCCCCTGTTTGATTCGTGATTGTTGCAACAAAGAATATCCTTACCACAAACGATAAAGGCAAAGCCCATTGGAGCTTTGCCTTTTTGTTTTGTTGCTCGCTAACCCGAGTGTCTAGCTAACCGAACAACCATCTAAAGCGTTTCTATGCAGGTTAGGCGAGAGTTAACCACGCTAATGAACCTGTCGAGATCATGACCCACATCGTAATACCAAACATCAATGGTTTCGGCCCTGCTGCTTTTAACTTTTCAACTGAAATACCACAGCCAATTAAGAACAGACACACCACCAGTGCTCGCTTAGACACATCAAAGATTCCTTGATAGACCATCTCAAATTGTGGCAGTAAGTCACTCACCGCGATAGCGGCGCAATAGAAGAAAATGAAGTAGGGAACCGTAATCTTCTTTTGATCGTTCTTGAAGATCATCGCACTGATTAAAGCGATTGGGATGATCCAAAGTGCACGCGCGAGTTTCAACGTTGTCGCTGTCGTCAGTGCTTCTTCGCCATACGCTGAAGCTGCACCTACTACAGAAGACGTATCGTGAATCGCGATGGCTGCCCAAGTACCAAATGTTTGTTGGCTGAGCTCAAGCGCGTGACCAATCATCGGGAATAAGAATAGAGCAACCGAGTTCAACACGAATACAGTGGCTAACGCCAAGCCAATCTGTTCATCGTCTGCTTTGATAGCGGGCGCCACAGCCGCTATCGCGCTACCACCACAAATCGCGGTACCAGAAGAGATAAGGTAGCCCGTAGTGCGGTCTAGCCCCATTCGTTTAGCCAAGAACCAACCAATGACTAATGTACCAATAATCGTCGTTACAATGAGCCCAATACCATCGCCTGTTACTGCTAATGCTTTTTCAAACTGAATACCAAAACCCAAGCCAACAATAGAGTAGGCCAGTAGTTTTTTGGTGAGTTTGCCGACTTCCAAGTGTTCAGGGACTAAACCTAAACTCGCAAGCAGGAAACCGATAACCAGGGCTGTCGGTGAGCTAACCCAAGGCGTTAAGCAAAACAGTGCAGCAAGATAAAATGGAACGGACTTTTTTAGGTTCATTGTATTTAGAGTCTTGTTTTGTTGTGGCGTTATTGTGATGAGACCACTATACGTTCAATAAAATGATAAGTAAGTCTAAATGAATTGAACAAACGTTAAGGAAAACTTAACGCTTGTTCAGCTGATATGAATAAAGGGTTGGTTAACTAGCGTAGTGATCCGCGAAGGTCAGAGACTGACTGTCGAAGCGTTTCACAAGAGGCCTCTTTAGGTGAAATCGGTTCACCAGCTTCTATCTCTAGCTTAGTCCAGAAGCGAGTCGGTAACCCTTTGCAGGCACGGCCTTTGTAACGACTAAAGTAGCTACCCCATAATCCTTTAAGAGCCATAGGAATCACTGGGACAGGGGAACGTTTGATGATCAGTTCCATACCACGCATGAACTCAGCCACTTCGCCATCAGAGGTGAGCTTTCCTTCTGGGAAAATACACACGATGTGGCCTTCATGCAGGGCACGCTCTACTTCTTTGAAAGCGTTTCGAATTGAGTTGCGGTTGGTCGCGGAGATTGGAATCACCCCAGCTCTTTTCAAGAAGCGTCGAATTGGCGGTAACTTGGTGTAATCCTCTTCCATCACAAAACGGATCAAGCGAGGGCAAACCGCACTCAGCAGCAGTGCATCCATATAACTCACATGGTTGCAGACAATCAACGCACCGCCTTTTTCTGGCAGGTGATGTAAGTTCTTGTGTTTAACCCGGTACATGGTGTGAGTGACCACCCACGTAAAGAAGCGGAAAGCGTAGATAGGCACCTGATAAAACAGGTACAGCATCACCAAAGTGTTGCCTACTGCGAGCAAGATAAACAGCTGTGGAATTGAAAGATCTAGAACACTAAGGCAAACAATACCTAATACCGCACTTCCCACCATGAACAGTGAGTTGTAGATATTGAGCCCGGCAATCACTTGGGCACGCTCGTCGGGCTTGGCACGTAACTGCATCAGTGAATATAGAGGAACGATAAAGATACCGCCAGAGATACCCAGAAGCAGAAGGTAAGCAAATAGCGGCCACAGCTCTGAATAGGTTACGAATTGATGGAAAGAGCTAAAGTCAGGCAAAGACTCCGGGATGGATATCGCCATCAAAAGGCCGAATATCGAGATACCTAAGCTGCCCATTGGCACGATGCCGATTTCAATTCGGTGATTCGATAACTTATCGCAAGCCAAAGAGCCGATCGCGATGCCTACCGAGAACAGCGCCAGTAAAAAGGCGACGGAGCTTTCAGTGCCGTTTAAGTGCAGTTTAGTGAAGTTGGGAAACTGAGTTAGGTAAGCCGCACCAAGGAACCAGAACCAGCTGATAGACATCAGAGCTTGAAAGGTCGGGCGATCTTTTTTGGCAATCGCCAGTGTCGCGCGGGTCAGTTTTACAGGTTGCCACTTTACCTTAAGATCTGGTGCATTGCTTGGTGCTTGTGGGATAAAGCAACTTGATACATAGCCAAGCACGGCGAACGAAACAATACACACCGCAGCAATGAGCTTCGCGCCTTCTTCAGACGCAATGATGCCTGCGCCTAGAGTACCAATTAGGATCGCCAAGAATGTACCTGTCTCAACAAGAGCATTACCAGATACCAGTTCTTTTGTTTCTAACTGCTGTGGAAGCAGGGCGTATTTCACCGGACCAAAGAAAGCACTCTGCGTTCCCATAAGGAACAGAAGTAGAAGTAATATTCCGTAGCTTTCGTAGATGAATCCGATCGCACCCAGTGACATGATCACTACTTCAAGGAGCTTAACTTTACGGATAAACCACGATTTTTCGTATTTGTCGGCCAGTACACCGGCCAAAGCTGAAAATAAGAAGAAGGGCAGAATAAAAAGGCCAGCGGCCAAATTAATGAATAGATTGCTGGAAATAGGCAGCGTGTCTACGCTTGCGAAAGCAACAAACAGTAACAGGACATTTTTGAATATGTTGTCGTTAAAGGCTCCTAGAAATTGGGTAATAAAGTAGGGTAGGAACCTTTTTTGGGTTAACAGCGAAGATTGGCTGCTGTTGTTCATTATCTTTCCTTGGATGATTACCAGTTGGTTAAGTAGTTTGAGACTAGGTTATTGATCAGCTCTTTACCATCAATAGGCTCAGAGGCGAAAAATTTATCATCAACGCTGAGTAGAGTAATTCCGTGTACTCCAGACCATAATACACGGCTGGCTTTAACGACTTCGCTTTTCGTATGTTCAGGAGCAATCGCTACGAGCAACTGCTCTAGCATGCCTGTCATTCTATCGATGCGGTTTGATTGCCATTCAGGAAGGTTTTCACCGTTCATGTTGTGCTCGAAGATAAGCTGCCAACGGTGAGGGTGTCGCTGTGCAAAATCGTGGTAGCAGTAGGCAAGGTTGAATAGAGCTTGTTGAGGGTTGCTCGATTGTTCAACCGCTATAGCAGATTCTGACGCCAGTTCATCTAATGTTTGAGCGACCACATGCAAAAGCAGTAGGTTGTAGTTACCAAATACATTTACTAAGGTACTTGGAACGTAACCAATCATATTGGCGATTTTACGTAGACTTAGCTCGTGATAAGAGTGCTCTTCTAAGAAGTCGGTTACCGTTTTTAAGGTTAATTGCACTAATTGTTCGCGAGTATGATCGTTTCGTCTTGCCATGGGTACTTTCTATTAAATGAACATCGTTCAATATTTTAATGCTGCCCCTGAGTGCCGTCAATCCCTTCGCTAGTTTAGTAATCAATTAATAGCTGCAATATTATGATACATGTGTAAGCACGGTGAATATTTCATTGTTCTTTGTTAACGAGTATGATTAAGGTGTCGAAAGATAAAGAACCCTATTATAAAGGATAATAATGAAACGATTTTTCTCACTAGTCGCGATCCTGTTGGTAACAGTCGCGGTGACGCCAATCGCGGAAGCGAAAAAGTTTGGTGGTGGTAAGTCATTTGGCAAAAGCTTTAAAACGGCTCCAGCACCAAAACAACAAAACACGAATTCGATCCGTCAAGATCAAACGGGTAAGAACACAGCAGCTAACTCTAGCAAGAAAGGCCTTATGGGCGGTCTGCTAGGTGGCTTACTTGCTGGTGGTCTTTTAGCTGCATTCTTTGGTGGCGCATTTGAAGGTATCCAGTTCATGGATATTCTGATCATGGGTCTGATTGCTTTCCTAGCGTTTAAATTCCTACGCGGAATGTTGGGCGCGAAGCAGGGCTCAATGAATCAGCAGAATGCTCGTGGCCAACAGCCAGCATTCGGCGGCATGGGTCAGAACAAGTTTGAACAACCTAAGCAACAACCAAATGTTCATAACTTCGAGCAAGCACAACCTCAATCACAAGGCGCTGCTGGTGGTTTCGGTTTTGGTGCACAAAGCGATGTTCCACATAACTACCCACCGGGCTTTGATCAAGCGGCATTCATCAACGGTTCTCGTGAGCACTACCGTACACTGCAAGGTGCATGGAATCACAACGAGCTAAACACGATTGAAGAATACGTATCTCCAAGCTTATTTGAAGACCTAAAAGCTGAGCGTAATAAGCTAGACGGTGATCAGCACACTGACGTAATGTACGTTGATGCTGAAATCGTTCGCGCAGACCACGATGGTAGCAAAGCACAGCTAAGCCTTCAGTTTAGCGGTCGTTACCGTGACACAGCGGATGGCGTTGAAGAAGATATCACTGATATCTGGCACCTAGAGCGTGACCTAACAACTAACAATGCACCTTGGTTAATTGTTGGTATTCAAGGTTAATTCCAGGATTTAACTCAACATCAATAGGATGTAGTTATTCGGAATAACACCAAATAATAGAAAGCCCCTGCTGAGAAATCAGCAGGGGCTTTTTTGTGTGCTGAGGGTAGCAAGCCAGTCATAACTAGGTTCTTAGAACGGCTACTTCTCTGTTTTGATAGAGAGATTCAAATTTGAGAGGCAGTACTTTGAAAGCGGACATTTGTCCTCAATGCTTTGTGCCATTACTCCTTATGATTGCGCCAACAAAACAAATAAGGAAACATTATGACTGCACATATTGCTGGCACTGCTGAGGATTTCGCATCTACAGTAATTATGCCGGGTGACCCACTACGAGCGAAATACATTGCTGAAACCTACTTAGAAGACGCAAAACTCGTGACTGATATTCGAAACATGCTTGGATACACTGGCTATTACAAAGGGCAGCGCATCTCAGTTATGGGGCATGGCATGGGTGTACCATCAATGGTTCTCTATGGTCACGAACTGATTAATGACTTCGGTGTTAAGCGCATTATACGTATCGGCAGTGTTGGTGCAACGCAGAAAAATGTCATGATGCGTGATGTGATTTTGGCACAAGCTGCCGGTACAGACTCTCCAACTAATGCCAAGCGCAGCAGTGGCTATCACATGGCGACATCGGCAACGTTTGAGCTTTTACATAATGCTTACCTTTCAGCAAAAGAGAAGAATATAGATGTTAAAGTTGGCAACGTGTTTACTGGCGACCTTTATTACGATCCTGATGAAGATCTTATCCCTGCCTTAGAGCGTTTTGGGGTGCTTGGTATCGATATGGAAGTTGCAGGCTTATACGGGCTAGCACAACAATTTGGTATTGAGTCATTAGCGATCCTGACGGTGTCTGATCATTGTATCACGGGTGAGGAGACCACCGCAGAAGAGCGTCAGCTTTCATTCAACAACATGATTGAAATTGCTCTAGAAACGGCAATCAAAGCTTAAGCCTGTGTGGAGGGCTTAAAGTTAAGCTCTCCCAAATTAAAACATCTAACCTACGAGCCCTTGGAGTGAACAATGAAAAATAAAATGACACTCACTGCTATCAGTTTCCTCGCTAATTTCGTTATGGCGGGCTTTGCGACACAATTTGGTATGTTGGTCGAGCCAATAGCCAATGCATTTAACGCGAATGTAAATGAAGTAGCATCAATATTTTCTTTATTAAATGGTGGAGCACTAGCCGGCACTATTGCGGCTTTCTTCTTAATTGAAAAAGTCGGTATTAAACGCATGACGGTGTTGTGCTATGGCATTATCGCACTGTCCTCATTAGGCCTTTACATTGCACCTTCGTTATCGATCGTGATGTTATGTATGGCTATTATTGGTTTTTGTGGAGGTGTTGGTCTGTGTATCGCTGGTACTATTGTCGTTTCATTATGGAAAGACAAAATTCAGAGCACAATGTTAGTGGTACAAGACGCGACATTTAACATTGCAGGTGTTGTGTTCCCAATGATCACCACTTACGCACTTACTAATGCAATGAATTGGAGCATCAGTTACTTGAGTGTTGGCGTGGTTGCATTGGCAACAATGTTTATCGCTTTGCTGACTAACTTCAATCAATGTGGTGATGAAAGCGCAACACAAACTGAATCAAAGTCTGAATGGAACTTCGGCATTATTAGTGGTGGTATCGGACTATTCTTAGGAATGCTTGCCCTTTATACTTTCTTAACTTGGGCTCCAATGTTTGTGAAAGAGAAGTTCGATATTCCATTTGAACAAGCGGGTAACATTATTACTCAGTATTGGTCAGCAGCGTTGGTTGGTGCTTTAGTTTCGACTGTCATTGTGTCGCGTATGAAGATTCAGTACTTCTTATTGACGATCATTACACTTGCAATGGTGATAACGAGCGTCATCGTTACTACAAATCAACTAGAATGGCTCTCTTACCTGACTTATGGTTACGGGTTTGCTTGTGCTGCACTTTATAATGCTTTCATTGCTTATGGTGTGTCATTTGTTCGCAATGCATCAAGTAAGAATGTTTCTTATATATTGGTTAGCGGCAGTGCTGGTGCAATGTTTAGCCCTGCGATTAGCTCTATGATGGAAAGTATTGTTGGCTTACAAACAGTTATGTATGCCATCCCTGCAATATATGCTGTTGTGTTGGTGATGCTTATTGCATCTACAAAGTACAAAGCAAGCCAATCCAATCAAACTCAAACTGCATAAATAGTTATCGGTTTAAGCGACACTGAAAAGGTCTGTATTTGTGCAGGCCTTTATTGCTCCGCAAATTTTTTAAGCCCTTCTAGATCAAGAATCCTTAGTCCTTTCTTTTCTTTAGCAATAAAACCTTTGCTCTCAAGCTCTTTCACCGCGCGGCGGTAGACTCTATCAGTCGTAGCGAAGCGTTCCGCTTCAAGATAGTTCTTTTGAAAGCCATCGACGGGTAAGTCATTCAAATATTGATGATAAATATCGTAGGCAACATTATAAGTAATCGGATATAGAAGACGCCTTGTTAGGATCTCGACCGTGTCTTGATAGTCAATAGCGATAGCGCTAGCGAAATAGAGAGAAAGCCTAGGTTGTTCTAACAAGTACTTCTTTAGCTTTTGAGCATCAATGATAGATACGTTAACGGGCTCGATTGGCATAATATCCATTTGGCATCGGTATCCTGTAAAGAATTCCATTTCCCCGAAGACTTGTTGCTCACACTCAAGAGTACCTAACAAAAATGTTTTACCGTTGCGAGCCGTCATCCCCATGGAAACTCTTCCTGAATCAACAAGGTATAGGTTTTCTACATGCTCTCCTTGAGTTAATAACTTCTCATTTTCCTCAAATATTCTGCTCGTACAAATACAATCACGAATGGTTTGTTCGATTAGTTGCTTGTCTTCGGTCCACTCAGTTTCGAAGCGACCTTTTCCTAGGGTTTGTAGCTGCATATTTGATTTTAATTCAGTTGTTGAGAGAAGTTTCTCAACTTGGATGATAGGTTATCAAGATCGTTGAACGAGAAAGGTAACGGGTACAGTGAAATATTATACACAGAAACGAAAAAAGCCAACTCAATGAGTTGGCTTTTCGATTTTCCAATTAAGGAGAATATGGTGGAGGGAGACG
>NZ_JALNTR010000002.1:0-1064186 GCF_023161755.1 Vibrio sp. 1CM23M | reverse complement strand
GATTCGAACCATCGAAGGCAGTGCCGGCAGATTTACAGTCTGCTCCCTTTGGCCACTCGGGAACCCCTCCAGGGTGTGTCTTACTCTTCACAAAGTAAGCCTAAATTGATGTTTTCCCATAAGCCCATCAATCAGGTTGTTCTCTTAACTCTTAAAAGAGGTAAGAAGAATATGGTGGAGGGAGACGGATTCGAACCATCGAAGGCAGTGCCGGCAGATTTACAGTCTGCTCCCTTTGGCCACTCGGGAACCCCTCCAGGGTGTTTTTTCCTAACTCATAATGGATAGGCTAAAGAGATGTTTTTCCCAACGCATCTCTCAAGTGCGGAGCGCATCATAGCAAACACGCTAAACCTGTAAAGGGTTTTTCTTATGGTTTTGTGTTAAATGCTGCCTTTTTGGGCAAAGATGGCGAAAAGTACGCATGTTGCTCGTGAAGTGAACATCTGTACTAAGGTTTACGTACTGATAGATAACACCTTGAGGTGACTGGCTTTCTGTATTGTGTTCAATGTGTCTAAAACATGATGAAACGTAAATGGAATTTAATCTAGATTTACACTTCTTGACGTTACAGCATTCATCAGTTGATAGAATACGGTTAATTTCATTTATAGATAATAATACCAATCGTAGTAAATAACGTGTCATCTTAGCTTTCTAAAATGTTCGAGAACAGCGTCAGATATTTTGATTGTAGAATAACTACTTATCGAAACTATCTGTTGAAAAGAGCGGCCTTGTTCTCAAGCTTTTCCCTAAGCTATTTCTGACCACTTACTCACTGTGATTGGTACAAACTTACTTGCAGACCATTATTATGAAGCATAAATCTGTTTTAACCCTGCTTAGCTTGTCTATTCTTATGGCGTCTCCAGCCGTACTTGCTAAACGTATGGGCCCTAGCACTGTCACTGTTGTTACTGAGCAGGTTGATATTCACCAAGTTAGCCAATCTCTTTCGTTGGTCGGTAAGTTAGAAGCCGAGCAATCCGTAATGATCACTTCTGAAGTGGCTGGCAGAGTAGACTCTATCAACATTAAAGCCAATCAAGATGTCACTAAAGGGCAGATGTTGGTTCAACTCGACGATGACAAAGCGAAAGCTGCGGTTGCAGAAGCGCAAGCTTATCTAAAAGACGAGCAACGTAAGCTAGCGGAATTTCAACGCCTAGTGAAACGTAACGCGATCACGCAAACTGAAATTGACGCTCAGAAAACGAACGTAGAGATCGCTAACGCTCGTTTAGCTGCTGCAAATGCCAACCTGAAAGATCTTCACATCAGCGCGCCATTCTCGGGTACTGTTGGTTTTATCGACTTTAGCCGCGGTAAAATGGTGACAGCAGGTACTGAACTCGTGACCCTAGATGACCTATCGGTAATGCAATTAGATCTGCAGATCCCGGAGCGCTATCTTTCTAAACTGTCTAAAGGTATGAAAGTAACGGCTCGTACTAGCGCATGGGGCGACACTCAGTTCACTGGTACTGTAGTAGGCATCGATTCTCGTATTAACGCTGAAACCTTGAACCTTCGAGTTCGAATCCACTTCGATAACAATAACGATTATCTGAAGCCAGGTATGCTAGTGGCAGCGGATATGGACTTCCCACCAGTGGAAGCGCCAATCATTCCAGTTCAAGCGCTTGAGTATTCTGGTACTAAGCGTTTCGTTTATGTTATCGACGAAGATAACAAAGCAACTCGTACAGAAGTTTTCCTTGGGGCACGTATTGATAACGAAGTCGTGATCGACAAAGGCATCGAAATTGGCCAGAAGATCGTGGTGCAAGGTATCGTGAATATGCGTGACGGTGTCTCGGTTCAAGAGCTTACTGTTAATCGCCCAACTGATGCAGCAAGCGATAAAAAAGCACAAGAAGGCGCTAACTAATGTTGTTATCTGATGTTTCTGTAAAGAGACCAGTAGCGGCCGTCGTATTGAGCCTACTATTGGTTGTGTTTGGTATTGTCTCTTTCAATAAGCTCGCAGTTCGTGAGATGCCAGATATTGAAAGCCCGGTGGTATCGATCAGTACTCGTTATGAGGGTGCGTCTGCCACCATCATTGAAAGCCAAATAACCTCCAATCTTGAAGACCAGTTATCCGGTATTAGTGGTATCGATGAGATCGAATCCACAACGCGTAACGGTATGTCGCGTATCACGATTACTTTTGAGCTTGGTTACGATCTCAATACCGGTGTGAGTGATGTTCGTGACGCCGTAGCTCGTGCGCAGCGTTCATTGCCCGATGAAGCCGACGACCCAATTGTTTATAAGAACAATGGTAGTGGTGAAGCTTCGGTCTACATCAACTTAAGTTCGACGGAGATGGACCGAACGCAGTTAACCGACTACACCGAACGTGTGTTGATTGACCGCTTTAGTTTGATTTCTGGCGTCAGCTCAGTGGATATATCAGGTGGCTTGTACAAAGTAATGTACGTGAAGCTGAAACCAGCTCAGATGGCGGGTCGTGGCGTGACTACCTCGGACATCACTTCTGCACTGAACAGTGAGAATATTGAAAGCCCAGGTGGTGAAGTGCGTAACGATGCGATTGTGATGTCGGTTCGTACTGCTCGTTCTTACACTGAAGCGGAAGATTTCGAATACCTAGTCGTTAAACGTGCCTCTGATAACACACCTATCTACTTAAAAGACGTAGCGGATGTTTACATTGGCGCAGAAAACGAGAACTCGACCTTTAAGAGTGACGGCGTTGTTAACGTAAGTATGGGTATCGTGCCTCAGTCAGATGCGAACCCACTTGAGGTGGCTGACTTAGTCCATAAAGAAGTCGAAGCAATTCAAAAGTTCTTGCCAGATGGTACTCGTTTGGCTGTCGACTATGACTCAACAGTCTTCATCGACCGTTCGATCTCTGAGGTTTACAGCACGCTCTTTATCACGGGTGGCTTGGTTATCCTTGTGCTTTACATCTTTATTGGTCAAGCACGTGCAACACTTATCCCAGCGGTAACCGTACCTGTATCTCTGATCTCGTCGTTTATTGCCGCGTACTACTTCGGTTTCTCTATCAACCTGATTACCCTGATGGCACTTATCCTGTCGATTGGTTTGGTGGTAGATGATGCGATCGTGGTGGTTGAGAACATTTTCCACCATATTGAACGTGGTGAGTCACCGCTGCTTGCTGCCTATAAAGGTACTCGTGAAGTAGGCTTCGCGGTAATCGCAACAACGCTTGTATTGGTAATGGTATTCCTGCCAATCTCGTTCATGGACGGCATGGTTGGTCTGTTGTTTACCGAGTTCTCTGTATTGCTTGCTATGTCGGTGATCTTCTCGTCGCTAGTCGCATTAACGTTAACGCCAGTGTTAAGCAGTAAAATCCTAAAAGCGAACGTTAAACCAAACCGTTTCAACCTGTTTGTCGAGCGCGTATTTGGCAAACTTGAATCCGGATACCGATCGGTATTGCGCCGTGCTCTAAACTGGCGTTGGGCGGCTCCAATCATCATTATCGCGTGTATGGGCGGTAGTTATGGCTTGATGCAACAAGTGCCGTCGCAACTCACACCACAAGAAGACCGTGGTGTTATCTTTGCGTTTGTTCGTGGTGCCGATGCAACCAGTTACAACCGTATGTCTGCCAACATGGACATCGTTGAAGAGCGTCTAATGCCATTGCTTGGTCAAGGCTTCTTGAAGTCATTCAGTATTCAATCACCAGCGTTTGGTGGTAATGCGGGCGACCAAACGGGCTTTGTCATCATGATCCTAGAAGATTGGGATGAGCGTGACGTTACCGCACAAGAAGCGTTGAACGAAGTTCGTAAATCGTTGAATGGTATTCCAGATGTGCGTGTATTCCCGTTCATGCCGGGTTTCAAAGGTGGTTCAAGTGAGCCTGTTCAATTCGTACTTGGCGGTTCTGATTACTCTGAACTTCAGAAGTGGGGCGAACTGTTAAAGCAAGCGGCTGAAGACTCTCCAATGATGGAAGGCGCGGACATCGATTACTCTGAGAAAACACCAGAGCTATTGGTAACCGTAGATAAGCAGCGTGCAGCAGAGCTAGGTGTTAGCGTTTCAGATATTTCAGATACGTTAGAAATCATGCTTGGTGGACGAAGTGAAACGACCTTCGTTGACCGTGGTGAAGAGTACGACGTGTACCTACGTGGTGATGAAAACAGCTTCAACAACGCGAACGATTTAAGCCAAATCTACATGCGAACTCAATCTGGTGAGCTGGTTACACTCGATACGCTGACGCACATTGAAGAAGTGGCATCATCGATTCGTTTGTCGCACTACAACAAGCAGAAATCGGTGACCATCAAGGCGAACCTAATGGAAGGTTACACGCTGGGTGACGCGCTCGATTTCCTTGATGAACAAGCGATTGAACAGCTACCTGGTGATATTTCAGTGAGCTACTCTGGCGAGTCAAAAGACTTCAAAGAGAACCAATCAAGTATCCTAGTGGTATTTGCGCTAGCGATGCTGGTCGCATACTTGGTACTGGCCGCGCAGTTTGAAAGCTTCATTAACCCGCTGGTGGTGATGTTCACCGTACCTATGGGTATCTTTGGTGGCTTCTTAGGCTTGGTGCTGATGAGTCAAGGGCTCAACGTCTACAGCCAGATTGGTATGATCATGTTGATCGGTATGGTAACCAAAAACGGCATCTTGATCGTAGAGTTTGCTAACCAACTTCGTGACCGTGGTATTGAATTTGAAAAGGCGATCATTGATGCTTCGGCTCGACGCTTACGTCCAATCATGATGACGGCATTTACGACACTAGCCGGTGCAATCCCATTGATTACTTCAACGGGCGCAGGTTATGAAAGCCGAGTGGCTGTGGGTACGGTTATCTTCTTCGGTATGGGCTTTGCGACATTGGTTACTCTGTTCGTAATTCCTGCGATGTACCGACTGATTTCTGGCTCAACACGCTCTCCGGGTCACGTGGAAGCGGAGCTTAATAAAGAGCTTAGCCATGACAACGTGGGAAGAACCTCTCACGGGTAGTTGGTAAAACTAAGGGCTAGACTACAGAAAGTTGCTAAAGCCCTTAAGTTTAAAGCTTGATAAGGAAAGCCCAGTAACTGGTGTCCAACTATTGGAGGCAGTTACTGGGCTTTTTGTTTGCTAAATATTGATGATTGAAAGTAGGAATGCGTTCAATCGAAAATAAAACTTCGCTCAGGATACGAACTCTTATTTGGTGTTCAATTTCTTAACTCTTTTTCGCTTGGCGAGCTTCAAACGCGGCCAATTGTTCAGGCGTCGCTTTCGGTTGATGGTTAGCTTTCCATTCATCGTAAGTCATGCCATAAACACGTTCACGTGCATCGTCTAAATCTAAATCGACTCCCATCAATTCAGCTTCTGCTGCATACCATTTGCTAAAGCAATTTCGGCAAAAGCCAGCCAAAATCATTAGGTCGATGTTTTGCACGTCTTTATTGTTGTCTAGATGAGATAATAGGCGACGAAATGAAGCGGCATCTAGCTTGTCTTGTTCTTCTTGAGTTAGTTGCTTGTATTTGAATTCAGCCAAAACTCTTTCCTTTTCAAGTTAATGATTATCCTTAATTAGAGTCTACACGGCTGCGAGATTGACGCCAATACTCATTCACTGGTTTGAGTATGTACCCCTCAGATTTCTAGGTCCTCATAGGATAATAAAATTACACCTAGACCGGTCGGTCTGTGTTGTGTATTATTCATTCAACACTTCAAATTAGACAATCAGATCATTGAAGCAGTAAACCAGAGAGAGGAGATCAAAGCATGACATTAGCATTTGAAACATACTTGGCTATTGGTTTATCGATGGCGTTGTTAAGCCTTTGGAAAACCTATTCAGGGCCTGCTATTGCCGCGTTTCTATCTTACTCCTACCCAGAAATGCTGTTGTTTAATTTAATCCCAGCGATGATTGCTGCGTATGCAGGTTGGAAAATTGCTCCCGTCTATTCAACTTTATTTAAGAAACAAAAACGCGCTGTCTTTAAACCAAAACTCAGAAAATTCATGAATAAATGGAATCAATACGGCCAACTTTCGATGGCTATTTTGGCTCCTGTTTTAGTCGGAATTCCGAGTTATACCTTTGTTTCGAAAAGATTGAATCAAAGTGGCGTGAAAACATTTGGCATGCTGACATTGTCTATTTTAGGTTGGAGTAGCTTGGCTTATAGTTGTTTTGCATTCCTAGATGTTGGTCAGTATGTGGCGATAGAGAACATTATTCCCGAGTCTGTTCTTGAGAATATTCAGCAATAAATAGATCAATTTACACAACTTGCAGTGAGCAAAACGCAGTCTAACTCCTAACACGTGAAGTGTTCATGTTGTTTCGTTGCCATTGGCGATTTGAAAGCTATTATCCCCCTAGATATCCTCATTGAGCTCTCGCTCGGTTTTAAGTACCAAACATTTCAACGGCTCATTTAATGACCAAGTCATCTATATCTATACTGATACTTAAATCGGCTCTCACCGGTTCTTGGAGTATCAGTAACGGTCTCCCCAAAACTTGTCGAGCGTTCGCGTTTTAACCCCTCACTAATCAGCTCTATATTCCAGAGCCCAATGCGTTTCAGCTTCGAATATGTAAACCGATCAGTCTAATTCTGACAAAGTTGACAATATCTTGACTAGACCGGTCGGTTTATTGCGTTTATTATATATACAACGTCGAGACGACATAACTTTAAACGGTGAATTTCATATGAATAGATCAATCATTATTGCTGGTTCGAGTGGCTTAGTTGGACGAGAAACGCTGAGTACTTTATTAGGCAGTCAGAATATCAGTACTGTTTACGCACTGTCTCGACGTGAACTCAATACGCAACATCAGAAATTGAAGCAGATAATTGACAGTAATCTAAGTGTTCCTGCAATCCATTTAGATTCAGATCTTCCGGACGTTGGGATTATCGCTTTAGGTAGCACGATTAAAAAATCGGGTACCAAAGATAAACTTCGCGCAATTGATGTTGACCTAGTCGTGTCGACTGCAGCAAACATGAAAGACCTTGGAGTTAAGCACTTGATCGTCGTGTCATGTCTTGGAGCTGATAGTAAAGCTCGCTCGCATTATCTTCGCTGCAAAGGGGAGATGGAAAATGACGTTGAATTACTTGATTTTGAGAAAACGACTTTCCTACATCCGGGCCCGTTGGCGGGGGATCGACAGGAGAAGAGAACTGACGAAAAGTTACTTCAAGGTGCTCTTAAGGTACTTAAGCCGATGATGATCGGCAGAATGAAAAAATACCGACCAATTCAAGCATCGAATATTGCAAACAGCATTTTGGTTCATTTGACATTTCCGAGCTCTAGAAAGGTGGAGAGATTAGATTCTCTCGACATGATGAAGCTAGCGTCTTAGCCCGATCTCGGCATGAGCGAGTACATGCGATGTTTAAACCTGAATGTAGGAAGAGATACCAATTAGATACAAAGTAACATTTTTGTTGATGACTCTTGTGATGGCCGGGGAAGCGTTCAGTCACGAGCTAAAAGCCGAGTCTTCGCACGCGCAATTTGAATCGTGGGCATACGATGATTATCGAATGGTCGCAGAAAATACTCGCACATTATGGTTTGTCGACTATTACGATATTAGTCACTTGAAAAGCAAAGAAGGTTATAGCGCACTTCTATTGACGTTTACGCCTGAGAAGTTAACACAAGAAAAAGTCACAACAGCCACGATTGAGGCGCTGGAAGAGTCAAACCCAGGCATCAATATGAAAGACTCAAATATCCAAAAACTAGTGGATAGCCTATCCATGCCGCTGATTAAAGACGATGTGATTGCCATTATCTACAGAGGGGAAACGATGCAGATTCAATATAACAATGACGTTGTGTATCAGGCTAAAGCCTCTTCAAAACAGAGTGTTGCTTTAAGGAATATCTGGCTAGGCGAGACCCCTGTTGATGATTTGCTATAACAGCCAACTAAAGTGGGGCAAGTTCCTCATGATAATGGTGTTAACTTTGCCATCGTTCGTTGCTATGAGTGGAGAAAATATGATGACGAGAATTGAGAAAGCTGAGTACAGAGAGTTTGCGAAGGGACTTAAGTATGAGTTGGTATTTCGAAACTTAGGTAAACAGGTATTTTCTGAACTCAAACATAACCCGCCAGGCAGTATGACAGCAAACAGCTTGGACTTGCTCAGTAAAATGGAGCAACACAATACCATTGTGATGAACCCTGTCCGCAAACAATACGGTGTTGATAGCACTATTCATTGTAAAGATAAGTTTTTCGCTAAAACAGTGACGTTATCTTTGAAAGTGATGCCATATTTAGGGGCGAAATATTTAGAGGGCAGCGCAGAGCGATTTGTTAATCAGCTTAAGGATATTCAAGCATCCAGCCCAGTCGGTTATGAAAAAGAAATGACTTATATGGTAGAGCATGAAAAAGCGCTGTATGGGTACTTAGTCCATTTGAATGATGGTGACCTAAAGCGCGCCCACTCAGTTCTTGAAGACTTTGTTTCCGATCATAATATTCAATAGATTTGATTGTTTCGTTTTGTCTTCAATCATTTTCAAACTCTAAAGAGGTTATCTATGAAAAAACTGTCTTTAATTGCTTTGTGTGTTCTGCCCATTCTAGGTTGCGAAACGACCGTTGATCAGAACGCTCATCAATCTCAACTAAATGCCGTTGATGAGAGTGTGCTCATTGTTGATAAAAACGCTGAAGATAACGGGTTAGATAAAGTGTTAACTATCGACCATTCTCGATTAGCTGAACAGGCAAATGAATATTTAGCACCAAGTCGAGTGGACTTTTATACCGACGATAAGTTGAATACCCAGTTGCTCAAAGACAGTTTACAAATAGGGCTCGATTTACCATTTCGTATTTTGAATTATGTTGAAAATGGTGAGCAAAAAGTAATTTATACCGATGCTCAGTTTATTCAAAAGCGACACGGAATAATGGATAACGAAGCCCTTGAGCAGTATGCAGAAAAAACGGCATTGCTAACGAATGGGCTAGATAACATTGCACCAGTTCAGAGCGTAGGCTTAACAAAGAACTACGGCATTGAAACATTAGTATCAGAGTATGATTTTGAAACGACACTGAACAATATTAAACGAGATGTTCTTGCTCAAGGTGACACGGTTTGGTTTATGAACTGGGACTTTAAGGCTAGAGCAGAAGCGATTGGGGAGTCACTACCTAATGCGACCCTGCTCGTTTTTGGTGGGCCAGCGCCAGGTGCAAAAGCAATGACCGATTTCCCAAGTATTGGATTGGATGCTTTTGGACAAAAAGTATTAGTGACTGAAGAAAACGGTCAAGTGACGGTTGCTTACAATAATATTGTCGACATGTCTGAACTCCATTATCAGGACAATGCAATTTCTCATAAGGTCATCAACTTTCGATTGGGTAAAACTCTCGGCGGTGCGGTAGAAAAATAATCTATCGCCTTACGATTTATATCAGTAATTAACATCTAATTAATTCACATTAATAAAAAGCCATGTTTTTAAAATTATGGTGTGGCTTTTTATTACCTAAAAACAACGGCCAATTTAATAGCCTAATTTTAACACTGCCATTTCGGCATTGAAATTTAACCATTGGAATATCATGAAAACACAACTTTTAACATTATCTTCTTTATTTGTTATTTCTTTTTCTAGTGTAGTATCTGCAAACGATAAAACGAATGCAGAAAATGTAGAACAAGAGGTACAAGCTGAAAATAATTATCACAATCAAGATGTCAGAAATGTTCAGAGTAGTATTAAAGCTGGATACGATACACAAGAGTTTGAACGATATGACGTGAATATAATAGGCGTTGAAGCTACCTACGGTATTAATGATAAAGCTAGCATCGGTTTAAGCTACGATACTCTTGATATTGACTTTGGTAATGATAAATTAAATGACTATTATGATAGAGAAGATGTCATTACACTATCTGGCCAATACAATATTTCAAATAACATTGTTATTGATGGTGAGTGGAATATCTCTGGAGACTACGACAATCTTACCGTCGGTGGTAACTACGTCGCTGATGCTGGCTTTGGTGCATGGAACGTGGGTGCCAACTATTCAACTGGTGATGTGAGCGACGGCTTTGACCTAGAAGCGGGCGTTTTGGTGCCATTTGGTAACATGTATTACCGCGGTGATTTTACTTACTTCTTGGATTCTGATGTCGACACTGTGTTTGAAAATGCGCTGGGTTGGACGAACGGCAATGTTGATGTGAATGCATCCGTAACTATGTATGAATTTGACGATACCTCTGTTGGTATTGAATTCGGTTACTATTTCTAAGTCGTAGGTAGATGAAATGAAAATCTTCAGTAAAAAGAGTTCGATCAAGCTTGCGGGTATCCTGTTACTTGCCCCAATTCTTAGCGGTTGTGTCGGTAGCAATTTCACGACAAAAAAGTTAATGGAATTCAACATAAAGGTTGTTGATAACCGCTATGCACGTGGCGGTGTTAACTTCTTATTGGTACCCGCTTATGGCTTTACAACATTGGCAGATTACTTCGTTGTTAACTCAATCGAGTTCTGGACGGGGTCAAACCCTTTCGACGGCACTCCGCATATCTTTGATAGTAAAGTCGAGACAATGATTGATATTAATGATGATCTTGATCCTTCACTGCGTGATGCACCGATTGATCCTCTGACGTACCACAACATTGAAGACAGTTACATAAGAACCATTGACGAAAATACTATTGAGATGGAAGTGACTTATGTTGACGGCACTTCTTCAACGGTAACCGGCGTGAAGGAAGGTGCAAACGTTAAGTACTTTGTTGATGGTGAGTTTGTCTCTGAAACCTCTGTAGAGGCGTTATCAGAAGCGTTTGAAGTGAGCTCATAATCATCCATTGTTAAAGTGAACTTTATTGTTCGCCTATTATTTCTAAATACTTACGATTAATAATCAAGCTTTCAGGATATTAATATGAATCAATTTGGCGTGACTGGTTTTATTGTGAAAAGTAGCCTTACTAAAAAGAATATACAACCTGTCGATGATATGTCTTATCCGGGGTGTAGTTTTTTAGTGCAAACAGATAACTTTCTAGTGTCATGTTGTTCATTAGATAAATATATTGATAATGCGTTTGAAATTCTGTTTAACACAAAAGGCAAAGTTAAACTGGAAGGGTTTTTGTTTGTAGATACTTTTAGTGATAATGCATCTTTGTCTGTAGTGACAAAAATAACACAGTAATAGCGATTAATAAGTGTCTTAATAGGGACTTGTTATAAAGGAAAAGGACGAAGTTAACTTCGTCCTTTTTGTTATTGTAAACTTGTTAGTTATGAACTTAAGCCAACTCACCCGTTTGCGAGAAAGCTTCTAGCTTCGCTGCATAAGGTTGTAGGTCACCAATATTCAGATTTACCCACTCGTCATTGAAGTAAGTGTCTAGGTAACGCTCACCGCTGTCACACAGTAAAGTCACGATAGAACCTTTTTCTCCACGTGCTTTCATTTCACTGGCTAGCTGAAGCACACCGTACATGTTAGTCCCGGTTGATGCGCCAACCTTGCGGCCAAGAATGTCAGATAACCAATGTGTCGTTGCGATACTTGCTGCATCTGGAATTTTACGCATTTCGTCAACCACACCAGGAATGAAGCTTGGCTCTGCTCGTGGGCGACCAATGCCTTCAATCTTGCTGAATGTACTGCCTTTCACGTTCGCATTGCCTGTTTGGAAGTATTCGTGGAATACAGAGTTCTCAGGGTCGACAACACAAAGCTTAGTTTCATGCTGTTGGTAACGAATGAAACGGCCAATCGTCGCTGAAGTACCGCCAGTACCTGGGCTCATTACTACCCAAGCTGGAACTGGGTGATCTTCCATCTGCATTTGATTGAAAATCGAGTTCGCGATGTTGTTGTTACCACGCCAGTCGGTTGCACGCTCAGCGTAAGTAAATTGGTCCATGTAGTGACCATTCAATTCTTCTGCTAAACGGCGAGACTCATCGTAAATTTCATCTGAGCGGTCAACAAGATGCGCTTGGCCGCCGTAGAATTCAATCTGCTCAATCTTCTTCTTCGCTGTGCATTTTGGCATTACCGCAATAAACGGTAGGCCAAGTAGGCGAGCAAAGTACGCTTCAGATACCGCAGTGCTACCCGATGAAGATTCAATGATTGTTGTTTCTGGACCAACCCAACCGTTACAGATAGCGTATAAGAAGAGAGAACGCGCTAAACGGTGCTTTAAAGAGCCTGTAGGGTGTGTGCTTTCATCTTTAAGGTAAACATCAATGCCTTCGATACTTGGTAGATCGAGCTTGATAAGGTGCGTATCCGCTGAGCGTTGGTAGTCCGCTTCAATTTTACGAATCGCGTTGTTAATCCATTGATGGTCAGTGCACATAAGCGTTCTCCTGATCGAGTGTAGGAATTCTTTGTAATTGGTATGGTTCTAATTTATCTATAATCCGAGAGAAAAACTTTGCCATATTTGCTTTGTTTTGCTTAAATTGTAGAAAATTATTCTCTTTAAATGCGATTTGGTGAAAGTGTGATAGATGCCGTAGATAAAAAAATATTAGGGTTACTGCAAGAAGACAGCACCCTGTCATTGAACGATATTTCTGAAGCGGTCAATCTCACTACAACGCCTTGTTGGAAAAGGCTTAAGCGCCTCGAAGAGAACGGCATTATTGAGAAAAGAGTCGCACTGCTGAACCCGGAAAAACTGGATCTTTCCTTTACTGCGTTCGTTTTAGTGAAAACCAGTGATCATTCTCACGAGTGGTATGGTCGTTTTGTGAATACTGTGTCGGAGTTTCCAGAAGTGATGGAGTTTTATCGTATGGCTGGCGAATATGACTATATGATGAAGGTTCAGGTTAAAGACATGAAGTGCTTTGATGATTTCTATAAGCGCTTGGTGAATAGCATTGATGGTATCTCTAATGTGACCTCGACGTTTGCGATGGAACCGTTGAAGTACACTACAGCATTGCCGCTTTAAGCTGCGCCTTTAGATATCTTCTCAGTTTAGATCTCGCCTCTGCGATAAAGAAAAGGATTATTCATGTTTGCAAAAGTATCTACCGCTATCCAGCTAGTATTGGCGGTCGCCATTTTTTACTTGGGTTACACCATTTACTCATTGACCAATAAAGTCGGTGAAATCGTTGATACTTATCCGCAAGTTATCGAAGACATATCGGGCCTCACCAAAGGCCTTAAAGTAGAAGAGCTATTAGCGCTTGCTGAACATGTCAGCGATCTTGCTCCTCAGGTGTTAAACACTGTCGAAGAAGTTAGAAAGACGATCGATGATGTGAATCAAACCGTGGCCTCGGTTGACAACAAAATCCCTGCGATATTAGATGAAGTCAAAAGTGTTCGAACGGAAGTCGAGCAGGTAAGAACCGATGTTATTCCACCAACATTAACGGAATTAAAGAGATACCGCGTAGACGTAATGCCACCAATGCTCGCTGAAAGTAAATCGTACCGTGAGCAAACTATCCCCGCTGTTGTTACTGAATCTGAAATGCTAAGAGCGGAAGTGCCGAATATTTTGGTGCAAGCTAATTTGTTGGCAGATAAGAGTCAAGCTTTGGCTCAGGACGCTGCAGAAGGCGCTGTGAAAGGTGTGGTGCTATCACCATTTAACCTTCTACGAGATGCCGGAGATGGCATCAAAACGCGAGTTCAAGGCGAGTTTGAGCCTACGTTAGAAGTTGAGTAGGTTTTATTGATTTTTGCGTGACGGGTTTTCTTAAGCGTTATTAAAGAAAGAGGCTAGGTATAAACCTAGCCTCTTTTTGTTTGTGCGTATTTGGGGCTTGTAAGAAGCGTTTATCCGCTATTTATTTGAGCGCTACTTAGTAAAACGCATCACACCTTCTTGTACTGCCGTCGCTACCAGTTCACCTTTCTGGTTGAAGATCTCGCCGCGCACTAGGCCGCGAGTGTTCGCAGCCGTTGGGCTTTCAATCGCATAAAGCAGCCATTCGTCCATTTTGAATGGGCGGTGGAACCAGATTGAGTGGTCAATCGTCGCCACTTGAAAATTTGGCGTCATGATAGAGACTTCATGAGGGTGAAGCGCCGTCACCAAGAATCCCCAATCCGATGCGTAAGCAAGCAGGTATTGGTGGATCAATTGGTTGTCTGGCATCGCGCCATTCGCTCTTACCCAAAGGTATTGTTTCGCTTCCGTCTTCTTAGGTTTCAGTGGATTTACCACCGTCACCGGGCGCATCTCAATCGGCTTTTCGCCACAGAAGGTTTTGCGCAGTTTCTCTGGTAAGAATTCCGCAATGTGGCTCGCTAATTCAGTTTCTGAGGCAAAGTTCTCTGGTCCAGGAATATCAGGCATTGAAATCTGGTGTTCGAAACCTGGCGCATCGCCATGATAAGAAGCGGTGAGATAGAAAATAGGGCGGCCATTTTGAATCGCTTTTACACGGCGCGTGCTAAAGCTGCGTCCATCTCGTAGGTTCTCAACATCGTAAATGATTGGCTTTTCAGGATCGCCGGGAAACAGAAAATAACTGTGGAACGAGTGAACACTGCGGTCGTCTTGAACGGTATAACGAGCAGCAGAAAGCGCTTGTCCCAATACCTGACCGCCGTATACCTGTGGTAGGCCTAGGTTCTCACTTTGCCCACGGAATAAACCTTCTTCCAGTTTTTCTAGCTGAAGTAAACTTAGTAATTCTTGTAAAGGTTGACTCATCGCCAGCATTCCTCTTCGTAAAATGGGTGTCAGATTATGGTGTTAATCATTTAGCTTAGTCAGATATCTGTCAATAAATCATAGGGTTTCAAGACAGAATATGAAAGCTCTCTTATAATTGGTCAGTAGATTTGCCGAGTCCGGCAAACATGTTGAGAGAAATTGAATATGAAAAAGGCTCTAATTCTTATTACGTCTTTAGTATCGTTTGGCCTACTTGTTGGTTGCCAAGCAACATCAGAAACGAACGCTTCTCAAGAAGTGGTTGCAGAGAACACTCAAGTGATTTCAGGAACAGTAAGCTACCGTGAAAGAATTGCATTGCCAGAGAATGCAGTAGTTACCGTTACGCTAGAAGATATCTCACTGGCTGATGCACCATCGACGGTTATCGCAACTCAAGAGTTCACCACAGACGGTAAGCAAGTACCGTTCGCATTCGAGCTAAGCTACGACAACGACAAAATTAAAGCTAACCACCGTTACAACATGCGCGCATCGATTCATGTTGACGGCAAACTGCGTTTCACTACTGACACGATTAAGTCAGTAATTACTGATGTAGAAAATACACAGCAAGCAGACCTACGTTTGGTTGGTGTTCGTTAATCAGAAATCGATGCCACTGTTAAGGCATCTTGATTGGCTTAACTTAGCCAGTTGAATAGACGATTAGTGGCAGCTCTAGGGCTGCCATTTGTATATTCTGAGTTTGACTTTTCCTGCATCACTCACCTCAATCCCTTCTTTAACCAAATGCTGCTTTTGTCGGTCGAACGAATCACCCTTTAAAGATATTTCACCCTTGCTGTTTATCACTCGATACCAAGGCAGTTTGCTACCTTCTGGCAGGTTACCCAGCGCTTTACCAACATGGCGCGCATAGCCCGGAAATCCTGAAAAACGTGCTATGTCTCCATAAGTTGTTACTTTTCCATATGGAATTTGGTGAATCACAGCAAAGATTTGGTTCAAAAATTGGTCCATACTAAATGTTCCTAGTTCATAAATACCACGGATCGGTAGAAGGAGAGGGCTATGGTATTTACAACGTTTCAGTTCTTGATCACCACATTATTAGCGGTTGTTTGCGCGAGAGCAATCAGTTTAAGTGAGGGAGATATCCCGGTGCTTGCAATGGTAATTCCTGCTTTATGGATTTTACCGCAGGGAGGCATAGCAGGATTAGCTTTGCTTGCTGCCATGACCACTTATGGTCTAACCCTTCCATTACAGCCCATCACGCTGTCTGTCAGTGCGTGGGTACTATTCCCGCTATTGATGGTGGTCTTCTCAAGACGCAGTAGTTTGTCGGTCGTGATTATTTCCGGCTTGATTGTGACTACTTTGCAGGTCGGGATCATGGTGACACAATCAGCAGGCAAGCTTGAAGGCGTCCCGTGGGTTACCACACTTCAGACCTTATCTATCATCGTAATTTGGTGGGCAGCCAATCATCTTAAGCCAGCCAGCCGACACAGCTGGTGGTCATTAGGCTTAATACTTCCATTATGGATAGCCGATTTACCTTATGCTGCTTTGGTGGCCTTATGTATAACGGGCATCATGGCATCGATGGAAACGCTGACGCGCTTGAAAACCTTCCGCTGGAATAAACTACTGTGTTGGACACTGCCAACGGTCGGTTTTGCGGCTCTGGTGATTACTCCAAGCATCGAAGTACCAAGCCCAGTCTTTGTGGTGTGGTTGTGTCTATTAGGTACAGCCTGGATGACAGACTACATCATTCGCACAGAAGATAACGAAGACATCGATATCTAGTTCTACTGCAATCCAAATCTTCCAAATGCGGGTAAATGGTGAATTTACCTGCGATTTTCTAATGGTTTGAATAAAGGATAAGCACTTAGACCGCAATTGTTCAAAAATAGGGTGGAAGGGCTTGCAATGGTTGCTGTGATGCTTAATAATCCAATCACTCTTTGAGGCAAGCCTCTTAGAAAACGAATCTATGGGGGCCTGGTCCTCCCGCAACAATAGCTCGTGAACTCGGTCAGGCCTGGAAGGGAGCAGCCGCAGCGAGTGACTTGTGTGCCGGGATGTGGCTGGGTTCCCACCCCTTGAAAAAGCCGCTCTTAACGAGCGGCTTTTTGCTATCTGCAGTTTGACTTTTTCTTGTTCAAGAACGTTTCATCTTTCTTAATTCGCAGGCAGCACAACAGCCGACGCTTCTTCCTCTGAATCTTCTTTGTCTTCTACTTGGTCAGCAACCCAATCAATTGTCTTTGTTAGATAGAGCTTGTTGGTTTCGGTGTCACACCAACTTTTTGATAACCCTCTTCGATTGAATTCACTGCCAATAGCTGCGAGTGTTTGGTTGCTTGAACGCCCGTAATACAAGGTGTCGCACAGTTGCAGGTTCGACATCGATTGCGGGTATGTGTTAACCGACGAGGAGTTCATGCTCAGTGCTTTTGATTGGTTATGAGTGCACCCTGTTAGGCTCAGGAAAAAGAAAAGGATCAGTGTATTTTTCATGTTGTATCAGGTCTGTTGCCGATGATTTGAAGACAGTATTGGCGTGTATGATTAAATTATTGTCAATTTTTTGCCAACTAGTTATAGACCAAGACTTTCCTCCCAGTTAGAAAGCGTTATTAAGCCAACGACAAAAACGGTATTAACAAACAAAAGCGCAATTTTGTACAAAAGTTGAAAGAGACTATAGAGTAGACTGATAAGTCGCTCGATAATCAACAGGCTTGGGAATTGTTATGGAGAACAAGAAACACTCTAAAGAAAAGGCCGAATATAAGATAACCGAAGAGCTCGGTGGCCTTGAAATTCTTAATGCTGAATACGAAAAGCAGAACTTCTCGCGCCATAGTCACGAGGGCTACACGCTGGGAGTTATCGAGCAGGGCGCTCAGCGTTTCTATCGAACTGGCGGGCATCATATTGCGCCACAAAATGCGATTATTCTGGTCAATGCCGACGAAGTTCATAGCGGTCACTCTGCTACTGAAGGCGGTTGGGCGTATCGAGCCATGTATCCACTCCCAGAACAACTTGCCAAGATCACTCAAGAGCTTAACCTACCGAATTACGGCGCGCCTTACTTCCCAAGAGCGGTTGTTGAAGACCCTGAACTCGCCAATCAATTGAGGTTGGTCTTTAACACGATTGATGAATCTGACAATCGCTTGTTAAGAGAAACCTTGATGTACGGGATGTTGGTTAAACTGATTAGCCGACACGGAAAATCGCCGCTTAACCCTCAACTCGACGGAAAAACTCAGCGCCAGCTTGTCTTGGTGAAAGAGTTCTTAGATGATTTTCCACAAGCCGATGTGTCCCTAGAGGAGCTGTCTAAGTTAGCGGCATTGAGTCCGTTTCACTTAGTGCGTTCTTTTCAAAAAGAGTTTGGTCTTCCGCCACATGCGTATCAAATCCAATCTCGGTTAAGGCTTTCGCGTAAGTTATTGAAACAAGGACATAACATTTCAGACACCGCGCAAGAGTGTGGCTTTCACGACCAAAGCCATTTTCATCGACACTTCAAAAAGGCCAATGGCTACACGCCGGGGCAATACATTAAAATGCTCTAAATCGGACACCTTAATTGGTTCGCGAAATCGAGCAAGTTTGTACAATCGAACCGACTCCACTCTTCTTACATTGAATAGCGAATGTAAAGAGAGAAAAGAATGATATGGATAGTGAAACAATGGATATACGAACACAGTTATGGAAAGGCGTTTTAGCGGGAATGCCTTTGAGTATTGCGGTAATCCCTTGGGGAATTCTAGCCGGTTCATATGCGATAGATGCCGGATTGAATCAACTTCAAGCGCAAGCGATGTCGGCTATTTTGTTTGCTGGCTCAGCGCAACTTGTCGCTGCGGGTATGTTCAAAGCGGGTATTGGTTTAGGCACTATGTTGTTGACCACACTGTTCATCACCTCAAGACACTTTCTGTATAGCGTATCGATGCGTGACAAAATCAGCCATCTTCCTGCGCGTTGGCGTCTATTACTCGGATTTTGGCTCACCGATGAGCTGTTCGCGATTTGTAGTGGGCAGTCTCAGAAAGAATTTAATCGCTGGTATGCTGCGGGTGTAGGCGGCGGTTTTTATCTCGTTTGGAATATTGCGAGCTTTGTCGGCATTGTCGCGGGAAGCCAAATTCCTTCGCTTAATGAGATTGGGCTCGATTTTGCGGTCGCAGCAACCTTTATCGCTTTGGTGTTCCCATTAATCCGAACTCTACCCGTCGTGGTGTGTGTTGTGGTTTCATTGGTCACTTCGGTTGCCATGTCGGTTAACAATATTGAGGGCGGGCTAATGATTGCAGCGATCGCCGGTATGTTAGCGGGCTTTTTCAGCGAGTCGTTCCAAGAGCGAAACAACGGTAACAAGACAATCGTGGAGGGGAAATAGAGATGATTTGGTTAACGATATTCCTCATGACTGCGATTGTTTTCTTTAGTCGGTATCTGTTTCTTGAGCCAGCAATCCCGCTTCGATTAAATCAAACCACGCGTCGCCTGTTACGCTATTCAAGCCCAGCTGTGCTTACCGCAATTTGGGGGCCGATTGTATTTGCACCAGAACAAACATTTTGGCCAAGCCTTGAAAATCCTTACTTGATAGGTGCGTTGGTGACTGGCTTGCTGATTTGGAAAACAGGCAATGTGCTACTGACTATCGGCGTCAGCATGGCGGTGTTTCTGTTCTATAACCTTGTCGCAGTTGATTCCCTTTTCTCGTGAGCTTCAACGTCAACTTAGGCTTTGTGTTTCTCCTATTATTTAAGGGCTGGATAAATATGATTACTTGTTATGTTCGATATGTGATTGATCCTAAAAAGGTAAATGAGTTCGAGACATACGCAAAAATGTGGATTCCTCTGGTTGCTAAATTCGGGGGCCAACACAATGGTTATTTCTTACCGTCGGAAGGGGCGAACAATATTGCCTTAGCACTGTTTACCTTTGAAAGTCTGGCTGCCTATGAAGAATATCGGGTTAAGTCGCTGAGCGATGCTGAGTGTATTAAAGCGTTTGAATTTGCAGACGAAGTTGATTGCATCGTGAGTTATGAACGCAGTTTTTTTAGACCTGTTTTAGAGTGATAGACCTTGCAACGTATAGCGTGGTGGCATCTAATGTACTGATTCACTGTTTGTGTGTTTAGGTTTTGGTAAGGAGTTAGTTTGGCTAAGAAATATTATGTGGTTTGGAAAGGTCGCACACCGGGTATTTTTACCACTTGGAACGAGTGTAAATCCCAAGTCGATGGCTTTGCAGGGGCGAGATATAAATCGTTTCCAACACTAGGTGAGGCTGAGTCTGCTTTCGGTGGTAAAACGTCGTCTGCGTCAGGTTCTACAGCGACAAAGCCAAGCTCTGCGGGTAAGGCGACGAAAGTGAAGGTGCCGCCTCTTTCGGAGCAGCAAATCACAGATATGCCTTTTGATATCAAGATCTTTACCGATGGTGCTTGTGAGCCAAATCCTGGTGAAGCGGGGACGGGTTTAGCGGTATACCAAAACAACCAATTAACAGAATTGTGGTATGGCTTGTATCAGCCTGTTGGTACCAACAATACCGCCGAGTTACATGGGCTTAAGCAAGCGTTTATTCTCGCGAAAGAGAAGTTAAACGCAGGCCTCTCTGTTGCGATTTATTGTGACTCTAAGTACTCAATTGATTGTATTACTAAGTGGGCAACGGGCTGGGAGAAAAAGGGCTGGACTAAGTCGGGCGGCGAGATCAAAAACCTCGATATTATTAAGCCTGCGTATGCGCTTTACCAAGAACTGGCTTCAAAAATCACCATCTACCATGTGAACGGACACGTTGGTATTGAAGGTAACGAATTGGCCGATAGAATGTCGATTGTGGCTATTTCATCGAAAGAGCAGGAGCTAGCTCAATATCGTGACATCGAAGATATTGAGTCTATTTTGGCACTTCGAGCCGGCTAGCTAGGCTTCTTAATGAAAAGCTAATGAAAGTTACTGAAAGCATAAGTTGCTACCATTAAGCAGTGCTAAGTTGAGCGTTACATTTCAAATCAATGTAGCGCTCTTTTGATCTTGTGGTGCTCAGTCGTTTTTGTGAGGCATAGCTGTCTGAGTTAATCCTTATTGAGCTGGGTTCTCTATCCAACGAGATAATTGCTGAGCTTGTTTGATCGAATTAAAACTGTCTTTAACTCTCTCACGTGCCTTTAACCCCATCGATGCTTTATCGTTACTGCTTAGCTGCGCGAAACGTTCAATCGCTTCTCTTAATTCTTCCACGTTCTTTTCGCTAACCACAAAACCTGTCTCTGGTGAGACGATCTCTTTGCATCCCATGATGTTGGTCGTAATGACGGGTGTGCCCACGGCCATCGCTTCTTTTAAAACCAGTGGCCCTGTATCCACACACCCAGTTTCTGAAAAACAGAAGGGCGCGATTAGGCTGTCATAATTCGATAGTTTTTCTTTGACCCACTCGTGAGGTTTAGCGCCAAGAAATGTCACGTTTCGAGTGAGCCCTTGCTCTTTGACCTGCAATTTTAACTGTTGCTCTAAATCGCCAGTACCGATGATATCGAGATGAATATCGAGAGGTTCGGCAATCGGCGCTAATGCATCAATAAGATGGTGGATGCCTTTTTGCTCGACTAACCGGCCAAGGAAAACAAAGCGAAGTTGCTTCGTTTCGGTTTTTGGGTTGAGTTGGAATTGTTTGGTATTGACTCCGCAGTGCAGGAGCTTAATGTTTCCTTTTGCCATGGTGTTGAAGTCAGCGAGCATGTCTTTACATACTGCAACCACAAAATCACTCGATGAAATCTTATGTTCAATATCATAAGCGAACTCGTAAACATCATGACCATGAGCAACGAACGAACAGGTGATATTCAGCAGCTTTGCCGCGACGATGGCGTGAGCTGTGGTGTGCTGACAGAAATGCGCATGAACGTGTTCGACGTCGTTTTCCGCGAGTTGCAGCGCTAATTTAAACCCATAAGCGAACAGTGACTTTTTGGGCATACTGGTTTGCTTGGAAACAAAGGATACCGCCCGGAGAAAGCCAAACCAATTGATGCTGGCTATCTTACCCGCCCGAACATCCTTACCAATTTTTATGATGTCATAGTCAAATGACTTTTCACTCTCTTCTATCTCAAATGCCATCACGCAAACATCGTGTCCACAAGCTTTCACTGAGTCGACTTCTGTTTGAATGAAGGTCTCACTGAGTACAGGGTAGGTTGGCGCCACAAATGCTACTTTCTTCATTTTTTGCTCCTTTGACTAATGCTATTAAAGTCAAATAAGCAAAATACGAACCAAGATAAAATCGTAGTTTTGGAGGGCTTTTCGATGGTTTTCCGAAGGTTACCCCCCAAGAAGTCGCTCATTTTCTCAAATTGATAATCAAATTGGAGTTTTGACGCTCATGTCTGATCACCCTGTTCGTCATTTTGAGAGTGTCTGCGTAGGCGACTGATCTAAAAGTGATTTCATAGCAATACACTCTCGGCATAGAACATGCAACGTCAGCCATATAACGTATAATTCTGAGGGCGTCATTATGGCTAAAGTAAGTGTTGTTATCCCTACCTACAACTGTTTGGATTACCTGCCGAAGGCAATTGGCAGCGTACTTAAGCAGACTCATCAAGACGTGGAGTTGATCATTATTGACGATAACAGCAACGATGGAACGTCGACGTATCTCGCGTCAATCCATGATGAACGCATCATTAAATTATCCACTTTGGGTGTTGGCGCGCCTCAAGCTAGAAACCTAGGGATTGAAAAGGCGACCGGTGAATACATCGCTTTTTTAGACGCGGACGACTTCTGGTTTCCAGAAAAAATTGAGCGCCAACTCGAATTTCATCAACGATACCCAGATCTCGCGATGAGCTTTACTAACTACGAACACCTTACTGAAGATTACCAAGTGATAGTCGACTGCTTTAGTTACTGGTCGCAGTTTCAAGACCAAGACGATCTGTTCATCAATATCGAGAACCCGTTGGAGTTCATCATTGAAAACAATGTGATTGGAACATCGACGGTCATGGTAAAAGCGGATGTGTTTTCTCAAACAGACAGTTTCAATGCTGACATTAAATATGGGGAAGATTGGGAACTGTGGCTTCGAATGAGTGAAAGCCATCAGATCGGTGTGTTGAACTCCGTGCAGGTTGGTTACTTGATGAGAGCGAGTTCCGTTACCCAAACTGAAAGTCTTAAATTGAGAAATTTGCAGTCTATCGAAACCATTCTTCAACGTTACCAAGATGACAGTCTGAGATGGAACTTACCGACGTCCAGCTTCAAAATCGCAAAGGCGAGAATACTGGAAGGCTACGCTGACTATTACCGAGGCTTACAACAAAACCGATTGGCCATTTCATACAGTATCCGCTCGCTAGTTTTGGCTCCGCAAAAACGAACGTTACGACATCTTCTTGGAGACTGTAAGAGTTTCCTAATGCCTGCATTGTAAGGAATAGGTGTCTGCTATGGGGTCACTAAAACAGTCTGCCTATTACGCCATTGGCATTGTGATGATGAAAGGGATATCGCTCGTGATGATCCCCTATATCACCCATAAGATGACGTTGGTTGAATATGGTTCTTTAGAAGCTATTGTCTTGTTGGCTGACATCGGGACGATCTTATTTAGTTTTGGCATTGTTGAGGCCATGTATCGGTATGTGGGCGTCGCTGAGGGCGAAGAAAAGAGAAAGCTTGTCTCGAACTGTTTCACGTTGAGTGTCTTGGTCTGTGTGCTAGGAGGGAGCTTAATTGCTTTGAGCATGCCGCTGTTGTTACTGATGCTTCCCGTCGAGTTCCAACCTTATCAAATCCTACTTTTGCTAATACCGACCATGTTAGATGGTGCGATTTCTATCCCGCTAACATTGATGCGAATGAATGCGATGGCTAAGCGCTTTTGCATGCTCAATGTAATGAGGGCGAGTGTGCAAGCTACTATGACGTTTGTACTGCTTGAAGCGGGTTATGGCATCGATGGTGTTCTAATATCTTCCGCTGTTTCGAGTGTGTTGTTGATGCTGTGTTTACTGCGTTACCAATGGCAGGAGATGGGCTCATTTGGCAGCCTCAAATACTCCGCTAAGATCCTGAAATTTGGATTGCCCACGTTAGTTGGTGGCGCTTCAATATATATGATTACAGGGCTAGACCGCTGGGTGATGGCAAGCTTTGTTGGTGTTGAAGAACTTGCGATTTATGCGGTCAGTGGCAAGTTTGCGTTGCTTCTTGGTTTGCTACTGCAGCCTTATGCTCTGTGGTGGTTTCCAAATCGAGTGGCCATGTTACAACAACCTGATGGTAAGAAAGAGTGTGCGGACAGAGCGCTGGTCGGCGTTAATCTGGCCATTGTATTGGGTTGTTTGATGACCCTCACTGTACCTGGTTTTATTACTTTGATTCTGCCAAGCAGTTATCAATATGCAGGTACGATTGTCGTAGCACTCTTGGCGATTAGTGTGATTAAAAACGCTGGGGATTATCTCAACCTTGGTTGTTTCAGCGGTCACTCAAGCCAATCGCAAATGTGGATACAAGGCGGGTGTGCGATTCTAGCTGCGATTGGTTATTTTGTTGTGACACCTTTCTATGGAGTGTGGGGCGTGGTGGTGGTGCTTTGTGGTACTTATGCCGTGAGACTGTCACTGCTCTATATCGTGAGCCAAAAAATGGAGTACTTGCCTTATGATCACCGAAAATGGGTGGCTGCGCTGAGTATCTCCATACTTGCCATTATTTGCGACCGAGTTCTTGGCTTGGCGCTGGTTGATGTTCATGATTTTGTTTTAGGCTGTTTTGTGGCGATAGTGACGTTAGTGACCTTCATTCGATACTCTGTTATTCCAGTTCCACAGGCGCTGCTCGATAAATTGATGTTAGGCAAGCATTCACATGTGAGTTGAATTAGTGCCATCCAAAGTACAGGGGGTAATTGGCACTTAGAGATATAATTATCCGTGAAATAAAACACTGTTCACAATGGTTTGAATTAGATAGTATTTATAAATTCAGCGAATGCTAACGATGGAAATATATATGAATAAGTGGATGCTGCTCCTTTCTCTGTTTTCAGCGGCCTCATACAGCGCCTCTGATTTTTCAAGCAAGGGTATTACTGTTCCCGACTTCAATTCACCGGATTTCAAGCCGCCTGAAATTTCTCAACAGGAACAACACAACATCGTTTGTGAAAGTGTAGTCTGCAATTCAACATCAGCACGTCAGCCCGTTCCTGTTGTTGGTGAAGTGCCCGATAGAGAGCCTAATCAAACCATCGAAACCCTTGCGAGTGCCATTTACATAGTGGGTGAAATGGGGATTGCAGAAAACTTAGCGACACCAGAGTACGAGAAATTTTTTGAGAATTAGTTGAAAGGATACGGTAGTAGGATTGGTACTGGTTTTAATAGCTGCTATAAAGGTCATATTTCATTCAATGATACGACAACCTTGGCATATTGAGACTAGGAAATACCAATGGAAATATGGAAGTTGCTGCTGTTTATCCCTGCTTGTTTTGCGCTCAACATGACTCCGGGCCCAAACAATTTGTTATCAATGAACAACGCCCGTTGTTACGGATTTCAGGCCGCCTTTGTCGCTGGCCTAGGCAGAATCCTCGCTTTTTCTGGCATGATTGCTTTGGCTGCATCTGGCTTAGCGGTTGTGCTTTACACCTCTGAAACGTTGTTTTTCCTTATCAAGCTATTTGGCGCGATGTACCTGTTATGGATCGCGTTCAACCTATGGCGCTCACAAGCTAGTCCGGTCGCGGATATCGAGCGAAATAAGAACTGGTTTGGTCTGTTTAAACAAGAATTTGCACTCGCTGCTGGCAATCCAAAAGCGATACTCATTTTCACTGCATTCCTTCCTCAATTTGTCGATGTTTCAGCGAACGTAAATACTCAATTCTTTGTTTTAGGAAGCACATTCTTAGTATTAGAAATGCTTGCGATTTCTATCTATGCGACATTTGGTTTATATCTACGAAATTGGTTTTCAAAACCTCAGATGGCCAAGCGCTTCAATAAAGCATGTTCTGTATTTCTTGCCTTATCTGGTGCGAATTTGTTGGTAAGCCGTCAGTAGTTCTTATTTTGCTTTTTACATGGATAGAAGGATGCGATGAGTAATCAAGACCTTTCACAAATGGGCGCTGCGCAGGTTTCTTTAATTGAGCGTAATGGAATTCCTTGTATACATAAACAAGGGGCTGGCGAGGTTGAAGTCGCTTTTTACCAACACGCAGCGCAGCATCTTGATGGAGTGAATACGCCTCGGCTTCTTGCGGCCGATGGTTGTGAGCTTTATCTCGAATACATACCTAATTCGGTTTGTCTTACTGAGCTACAAACGACAAGTGACGTATTTCAGCAGCTTGCGAGTATTCACTGTTCTCAATATCGACCAACGTTCGAAGTTAAGCGCCATCAATGGAGTTTAGATGACACCACATCGGCTTTATCTTCCCTGCAGTTGCCTCAAGTTACGCAAGACAGTTTTAAGTACATTCAATCGCAGAGTGATGCTCTTTTTGATCATGACTCGTTAATTTCGGGTGACTCCAATGAAGGAAATTGGGGAAGAAGAGATAACGGACAGTTGGTGCTGTTTGATTGGGAAAGGTTTGGCTTTGGTAGCCCCGTGATAGACTTGGCGCCACTCGTTTCTCAAATGGGTACTCTGAAAGATTATGAGCTGATTGTTGATCAGTACCTCTGCCATAACACCTTGATTCCACGTGAAGAATTAATAAAGCAATTGATCATCGCTAAAAGCTGGATCGTAATAGAAGTCACGAATATATTAGTCGGTCGTAACAACCCACAAGCTTCCAAGTACATCAATTGGTTTAGAGAGCAATTGCCAACTTGGCTGGCTTCAGTTGAAAGTCAGTTGTAGCTGAATCGAGGTTGTAGGTATTTTATTTAAGGTCGATGTATGAATGTTGTTTGTGCGGAAAAACAAGAGCTCGCTAATATTTACCAATTGGAACATGCTTTATTTGGCGATCACGCCTATCCGCTGTTTTTCTTTCGTCAGGCATTTGATTGCTGGGGGAAGGGCTTGTTGGTGGCGAAACAGGATTCTCAGGTTGCGGGCTACGTGTTAATGACGTCAACCGACAAACAACAAGAGTATTGGGTGTTGTCACTGGCTGTTGATACCGCTTACCGAGGCATGGGAATTGGCCGTTCATTGATGCAGCAGGCGATAGAAACCTTGCCACAAGAGTCCAAGCTGTTGCTTACTGTTGATCCAAATAACAACTCGGCTTGTGAGCTGTACTTGTCGATGGGGTTCGTCACCATCAAGGAAGAGAGCAATTATTTCGGAGACGATGAGCCTCGTCTGGTCATGCGGCTCATCCTCTAGTTGCCGTTTCATTGTGTCTATCTAGGTGCAGACATCCCACGCTTAGGTCAGCATCACGATACCGTGCATCAACACCACGCTCGAGGTTAATCGGGTTCGCATATCAAAATAGCCATCGGGGCCTTCACTTTGGTTCTCTTCTCTCATTGACCTCTCCGCTCGCCAAACCGCAATGTAGCCTAAGATCAGAATCAGTGTGGTGAGGAACTCTTGATGCTCACCGAGTAGCACCGCTAGCCATGCTGCCAACACAATAACATTGCTTAGGATCAGAGCCTTGTTGCTGGATTGGCTTTCGAAGTTCTCTATCCCATTACCCCACAAAATGCCCGACAAAAAGCTCAAGATAACCACGCTGTAGGTGATGAAGAGTGTTTCGCCGCTCAAGCTAAAGAATTGGCTGTCGGTGAGTGATAACAGTAGGCCGAATAAAAAGGGGATTAAACCCATATAACCGAGCTTGGCCATGGTGTTGCGTGTTTGAGTTGTCTCCAAGTAATCTGACCTCATAACTGCTGCTCTATTGCATTTTTGAGGGTACTACTGGTTGGCGATGTAGAACTCGGGAAGGTTGCTATCACTTTGCCTTCTTTGCTGACCAAGAACTTGTAGAAATTCCATTTTGGTTTGATACCGGCTTGTTGTTGGATTTCAGCAAAGACTGGGTTTGCGTCTGGGCCAGATAGTGAAGCGCGCGCCATCATCGGAAAAGTCACACCATAATCTAGGTAGCAGATTTTAGCGGATTGCTCCTCGCTTCCTCTGTCTTGGCGAAAATCATTACTTGGGAAACCAACAACCGTGAACCCTTGATCTTTATACGTTTGGTGAAGCTGCTCAAGTTGTTCGAACTGAGGCGTGAAACCGCATTGGCTTGCCGTATTCACGATTAATAAAGTCTTGCCTTGAAACTCTTCACACAGCTCAATTTCTTCGTTTGAATTTAACAGCCTTTGTTTGCCGTTGAGTATCTCAGGGCAGCTAGCTGAAAATGCGAATGAACTTGTTAGGCTCGCGATTAGGGCGGTGGAGCACAGCAGTAAATGTTTCATAAGTCTGACTCATTTTAGTTGGCGTAACTGTTATTACTGTTCAACGACTTAAAATGATCACTCTAAAGACCAAAATCGCTTAAGTATCAGCTATCGCTAAAGTGTCAATTGTCGCTTAGTAGATAGGGCTCTACTAAGCGCCTGATATTCACCTTTGCTCCAAGGCGAGATGCCAGCAGGTACATGCCTCCAATTTTTCGGTGGAGGAATAGGGCATCGGCTGGTGGCGTGTGCCAATACTCTTGCTCCATGCTGAGTATGGTGCCTGCTTCACGAAGCCTTTGGGCTAAACCACTGGCTTTGAAGTCGTAATCTTCATCGACAAGCATGGGTTCACAGGCCATTTTCACTAAGTTGAGAATCGCTTGGCGCTGGTCTGGGAGGATGGTCTCGCTAAAAAATCCAATCTGCTCTAACGCCTTGTTGAGTCCTTGTTCATCGTGAGTAATCACAGAGGTAAAAGCCAAACGATAGCCATCACTGAAGCGGTCGCTGTATTCTCGGGTTGCTCCAAAGTCTAAAAGCCCAATCTGTCGCGTGTTTTCAACGTAAAGATAGTTGGCGAAGTTGGGATCGGTTTGCACCATCTTGAAGTCGAATAACTCTCTGAACAGAAGCTCGAGCAAGCTGTGCATCACAAAATCACGGGTGCTTTGATCGTAACCTTCTATTTGCTCTATCGAGACGCCTTCAATGAAGTCCATTGCGAGCACTGATTCTGAAGACATTTGAGGGTGAATTTTAGGTACAACGAAGTGAGCGTGTTCTTTTAATGCATTGTGATAACGAGTCGCATAGTCAGCCTCGCGAGCATAGTCGGCTTCATCATGTAGTTGTTTTTTTGTCTCTTCTAATAAGCCTTTGTAATCGACAGACTTGGGAATCAAGCCAACGATATTGAGCAATGTACCAACGTTGTCCACATCACTGTCGATGCTTTTTCGAATGCCAGGGTATTGGACTTTGACGGCGAGTTTGTCTCCCGCATCGCTATAGGCTTGGTGAACCTGACCTATAGATGCGCTGGCAATAGGTTTAAAGTTGAAGGAAAGGAATTCGGCTTTCCAATGGCTCCCGAGCGCGCTTTCTAACACTTGGTTGAGCTGCTTTGTTGGCAGAGGGTCGGCGTCTGAGCGCAGGCGAGAAAGAATGTCGGCTAATTCAGGTTCTAAGACATCGCCTGCATCCATTGAAAGCATTTGCCCCAATTTCATCGCAGCTCCACGCAGGTGCGCGAGCTGGTCGGTCAGGCGAGCTATGTTCTGTGGCGTTAACAGTAAATCTTTTGCCTTGGGCCTGTTGCCTTGTGCAATTTGCTTGGTGCCTTCTGTTAGCACGTTACCTGCAACTCTTGTCGCCAGCGAGGCGAACTTGCTGAATCTAGAAAGTCTATGAGTGGGAAGGTTTCTCTCTTTTGCCGACATAAAGTCTCTCTCTGGGAATCAGGGTTCACTACAAAGTTCTATCAATCATTACACAACCTTATGTCTTGTTGTGATAACTTGTCGCCTGAATCAGTAACTCGATTGAAAAGGACAAAGCATGAAGTTTATTTGGTTGAAAGTCGTTCTTACCGTACTAGTATTTGCTGCACTGTTTGGCATCGTTTACTACAAAGTCGCCAGTGGTATGTCTTAACTCAATACTATTTCGTACAGCTGTTTCCGTTGCAACGTGATTTTCCGGTTAACCAGAAAGAGACTTTGTATCGGTTCTTGGCAAACCGAAGATAACACCAGTCGGCCACTGGCTTGAATATCGCCCAACGTAAAGGGGCGTATAGCCAACCTTTTCCTACTAAGCGCCACGCTTGGTAGGTCACGTCTAAACCTAGCAGCAGTTTTCCATTATCATCAAGTGCATGCAAAATAGTGTTGGCTGCGTCCGCATCAATCTGAGGGTAGTCTGAAAAGGCTTCGCTGTAGATATGGATGGTTTGGATCTTATTATCGACATCATGCTTGGCAAGTGCCGCCATCTCTTTTGCGCATAATGGACATGTCCCATCGTAGAATATCGTAAGTTGTGTCATCGTCTGTTCGCCTATCATTTCACGACCTTAACCTTCAGTTACCCGTTAAGTCGGCACCCGTCAATTCAATCGCTTGTTATTCAATAATCTAGCAATGGCTACGTGATTGCACCTTTTAAAGATCACTTACCTTGTATCCAAAGCTCTAAAGATGTCCGACTTAGACACTTTGTTCATCCTTTCAAGTCCTTGATTGTTTGGTCAAATCTCTGGTTTATGGACAAATGATGACAAAGCGTCCATTAAAGGTGTGCCTTAAATATATAAAAATCAATAAATTCAGCAAGTTGAACTTGGCTTGGAATATGCTCTATCGAACCTACGAATTGCTAATGGATTTTCTCCAATTTGGGCATGGCAGAAAACCCTAAAAGCATAAGTATGGATAAATGGAGAGAGAACATGAAGGTTATAAATTATTTACTTAGTGTGCTTTTGTTGTTTAGTAGCCCCCAGTTGGCGTGGGCTACTGTTGATGTGATGGAACTTGATGGTAATGCGACCAGTGATAATAGTGGTATTGATTGGGACGATGTAAATGATCCCAACAGCATGGTTGGGATTGCAGAGTTTTTCGAAAAAGACCGTAATGGTATCGACCAAATCTTTTGGAAGGGTGGGTCAAAAGATGATTCCGACATTACAGATTGGGCGTTCCGTACCGCGTCACCACAACCAAAAGATGACTTTACTAATGCGTATGCCGCTGCCTTTGAAAGCGAAGGCGATTTGCTAATTTACTTTGGTGCAGACCGATATGCGAACAATGGTGATATGTACATTGGCTTCTGGTTCTTACAAGACCAAGTAGGATTGCCGGATAGGAAAACTAAGGGCGACTTTGTTGGACAGCATATCAATGGAGACATCCTTGTGCTGATTTCATTCCCACAAGCAAGTGGCGGTAATCCGTATATAGAAGTGTTGCAGTGGGATCTGAATAATGGCGATGTCACCGACAACATGACGAGAATCTTCCAAACTGATGGTGACCCTAAGTCGAATGATTTCGTTGGTGCAAGATGTGGCAGTGGCGCTGTTGGTGTCGATAAGATATGTGCGATTGCAAATGATGACTCTATCGGGGCAATACCGCTACCTAATGTACAAGGTTGGGACTACCTCGCGAAAACGGGTGAAACAACCTCTATTCCGACAGAGAGCTTTGTTGAAGGACGCCTGAACTTATCTGCGCTATTGAACGATGAGTTTGGTATTGAAGATATTCCATGTTTCAGTAGCTTCTTAGTGGAGTCACGAGCTTCCCGTTCGATTGATGCATCTTTGGCTGACTTCGTTGTCGGTTCATTCAGTTTATGTAGCATCAATATAGCGGCGACTTGTAACACAACCAGCTTTACGGTTGATGGTATGTTCAACATAGATTACACCGTGACGGTCACCAACACTGGCCCTGGTTCGTTAGGCACCAATGGTGACTACGAAGTGGCCTTTTTATCTGAGTCACCAATCTTAGGTGCGCTTCCAGTGGTTGGTAACGGCGATGAAGTGTGGAGTGTCGGTGAGTCATTCGCAATCATGGGGAATTATCTGTCTGTAAATAACGGTGCCGTCGGCGTGATAGATGGTGCGGTGGATCTTGATGGGCTTATCGTGAATGCTCAAGCGCCAGTGGCCTACAATTGTCCACCAATAGACTTGAGCCCGATGGTTGAGATTTCTAAGGTGTGTAATAGCTTCTTAGAGGTTGATGGTGGTCAAGTTGTGCTTAAGAAAACCTATGATGTTGAAATATGTAATACCGGTGATATCCCATTGGCCATTGAATCGCTGGTGGATTCTAAGGATGACTCTTTGAGCCGTTCTGATTTACCTACTGAAGTAGTCAACAGCAGTTATTACCTCGACTTTGCTTTACCTTGTGATGATCTTGAGGATGTGACCACATGTGGTGCTGGCAATATGTGTAGTGCATTAAGTGCCGACCCTGAGCTGTTTGCTTGTAAAACGGGTGAAGGAGAGTGGATACCGAACTTTGGTGATGCGATTGGTCAAGTGTGTACACAAGTAAGTAAAACTTATGCACCAAATGTGTTACCAACCGGAACTGCAGGGATGCTATCTAATCAAGTGACAGCAACGTTTGACTCGCTGTTCTTGCAAGAAGCATTTATGGAAACATCGAACATTGCAACCTGTGATGTTTGTCCATTTACTGTACCTGAGCCATAAGTACTTTCATTAATTGAGTACGACTAAACTCTAAAGCAGCCTAGTTCGTTAGGCTGCTTTATTAGTTATTTAGTTCGCTAGGTGACTTAAATTACTATCTGATGTTTTTTGATCAGCTTGTATAAGGTGGTCCGAGAAATCGACAATGCTTTAGCGGATTGGGAAATATTGTAGTGGTGTTGCTGAATCACTCGACGAACATTTTTTGAAGAAAGTCGTGTGTCACTCTCAGTATCGGGCGACGCGTCTTTTAATTGAATCCCCATATGACGAGTAGAGAGCGCGTTTGAATTAGAAAGAATAATCGCCCTTTTTATGCAGTTGAATAACTCTCTGACATTACCCGGCCAGTGGTACTGTTTCATTTGCTCAAGGGTGTGGCTAGGCAGTTTGGTTTTGGATGCGTAATTGTGCTTCAGTTCAAATCGAACCAAATCTTCAATGTCTTCCTTGTGATCATTGAGTGGTACTAGGTCCAATGGAAGTACATTGATCCGATGAAAGAGATCCTTTCGAAATTTACCTGCAGCAACGGCTTGTTCGATATTGACGTTAGTGGCGAAAATCACACGGCAATCTACAGGCAATTGGTTGTTACTGCCTAATCGCTCTATCAAGTTATTTTCTAGAAAGTGGAGTAAGTAGGTTTGCAGCGACAGTTCAAGGTCGCCGATCTCATCCAAAAATAGCGTGCCACCATTCGCTCTTTCCACGTGTCCGACATAGCGTTTGTTTGCTCCTGTGAACGAGCCTTTTTCAAAACCAAATAACTCTGAGTGAATCAAGGATTCGGGAATTGCGCCACAATTTACAGCGATGAAAGGTTTCGGACTGCGGGCTGAGGCCTCATGTATTAAACGCGCACATAGGCTTTTTCCTGTTCCGGTTTCCCCTTGAATCAGTACTGGAAAATCGTTGTTAGCGATCTTGGCTATCTTCTTTTTAAGTTGCTGAATAGTTCTGGATTGCCCCACCAGTTGATATTCAAGATACGAGACAGGCTTAGGTGTATTTTGCTTGGTGTCGATCATGCCATACGCATGCCCTAAGTTTCGACAAAGCCATTCTGTATCAATAGGTAGGTGGTAATAATCCCAAAAGGTTTGCTTAATGAGTGATAAGTTACGTCTTGGTGGTTGGCTGCAGATAGCAATTGCTTTTAAACTTGGAAAGCGAGCCTTCAGCATTGATATTTGTTCACATTGCTTGTCGATTGAGGGTGATGTTAGACAAGATATCAAAATTGGTACGTAGCTGTCGCTGCGGGTGTCGAGTAAGTGAATAGCCTGTTCGGTCGTTTCTGCAACTTGAGCTTCCCAGTTCTGGAGACGCAGTTCTCCAACCCACTGACTATGGTGCAGGCATGCGGTGTTGCATAACAAAATCACAGAACGAGTTATTGGCTCAGGTGATACTCTTTTTGATGGCATTGTGCTCACTCTTCATGTTTCGATATCCATGATGAAACCTTCAGTAAGCCCCCTAAATATCCCATAAGCTTAGAAGCAAAATTCAATTAATTCGAGCACACAAATCTGATGGCGTTTGGCTGACAAGTGTCATTATCTCAAGCGGGAAAGCCAATCTGGTGCTTTACTTACTGATATTTATGCTTATTAATTAAAGGTATTCACGAATATCGTGTTTTTACTGTTTTGTTTATTGATGATCACACAGTAAACTCCGCGCTAATCACTAACGATAAAGAGCTGATATTGATGATAATTAACGTAGCAAAAAAGTTCATTTTGGCAGCGTCTGCACTGATGCTAGGCGGTTGTGTGAGCTACAGCGTGACCGAGCAAGAAATGACGAACTACCTTCAAGATTCGGTGATGTTAGAGCAAGAAGTGGGTGTTCAAAACGTTATGTATGCACAAGTCGCTGTCGATGACTTAGCGGTGCAAATTGGCCGAGCTGATGCCGAGCGCGTGTCTGTTCTGGCGAATACCAATGCACAAGTTCAGGTGTTTAACGTGCCGAATATGAGGTTGGATCTTGATATCGAGTTCAGTGCGATTCCTGAATATGACAAAGAGAGCGGCGAGATTTATTTGAAATCACTGCGTTTAGAGCGCTTTGAAGAAAAAGACAAACAGCTTTCTCCTGAGGTCGCCAAACTACTTAAGCCTGCCGTTTCTATGATTGGTTTTGCGTTGTCTCAGTCGCCAGTTTATAAACTGGACAGCAACAAGGTTCAAGAGTCATTGATCAAGTCATCGGAACCTAATCTAGTGATTAAAGACAACAAGCTGGTCATCGAGTTATTCGATTAACCTTTCACGTTTAGCTTAAACTCAGATTTAAAACACAATGGCTGCCGATTTGGTGGCCATTTTTGTTTGTGTTGAATCAGCAAGATTTCTGTTTTTAGGCTGTCTATCCAGCTTGTTTTCTCTGGCTCATTTATTGAATTAGCCGCGTATCTCACCTTTACTTTACTCTTGTGAGCAAGTCATCGCTTCAGTCATCAAATCATAAGAAAGAAAAGGTGAGCGAACTATGAAGAATCCAGTGATAGCGGATACCAAGCCAGTCAAAGTGGAGCTAACAGAAGGGGAGGAGTATTACTTCTGTACCTGTGGTAAATCGAAAAACCAACCTTACTGCGACGGCTCTCATGCAGGAACCGGTTTTAAACCGAAGAGTTTCGTGGCCGAGGAAACCGGCGACGCTTACCTGTGCCGCTGTAAGTATTCGAACAATCTCCCTTTCTGTGATGGCACCCATAAACAGTTTACGGCTGAGCAAGTGGGCCAAGAAGGCCCTGATGTTCATATCCAAGCGGCAACGCCCGATCTCTCGCCAGCGGCTTCTGCAACCAAAGAAGAGCCTACGGTCGAGTTCATTCATCAATTAGCACGAGATGGCTTATCCAAAGTGGGTCACCATGGGCCAATGACTTCAATGGGCGTTCCAAGATATCTATTGCCTCACTGGGATGATATTCAAGTGATGGTTGCTCAAATGGCGACCAAACCGTTATTGGAACATGTGCCCGTCGGTACTGAGCTTATTATTGGGCCAAAAGCGAAAAAGCCGCTCAAATTGAACATCTCCTTGTTTGTTTCCGATATGAGTTTTGGGTCGTTATCTGAAGAAGCGAAAATCTCTTTAGCGACAGGCGCGGAGCTTGCGGGAACAGGAATTTGCTCGGGTGAGGGCGGAATGTTACCCGAAGAGCAAGCGGCGAACTCACGTTACTTTTACGAACTAGCCAGTGCACAATTTGGTTACGATGAATCTAAGCTCAAAAATGTCCAAGCCTTCCATTTTAAAGGTGGGCAGGGTGCTAAAACCGGAACAGGCGGTCACCTGCCGGGTGCGAAGAACATTGGCAAGATAGCCGAGGTACGCGGTATTGAAGCGGGCACAGCCGCGATTTCCCCACCCACCTTTGTTGAGCTAAAAACCGTCGAGGATTTCAAAAATTTCGCCGACCGAGTTCGAGAAGTGACGGGCGGTATCCCAATAGGGTTCAAGTTGAGTGCCAATCATATTGAAGAGGATATTCAGTTCGCATTGGATGCCAGTGCCGATTACATCATCTTGGATGGTCGAGGCGGTGGTACTGGGGCGGCGCCAGAAATGTTCCGTGACCATATTAGTGTGCCGACCATTCCAGCGCTTGCTCGTGCCAGAGCCTATCTAGACAAGCAAGGCGTAAGTGACAGAGTCACCTTAATCATTACTGGTGGGCTTCGTGTTCCGATGGACTTCGTAAAAGCGATGGCGCTTGGCGCTGATGGAGTCGCTATCTCGAACAGTGCCATGCAATCTATTGGGTGTGTTGCTGCCAGAATGTGTAACACCAATAATTGTCCGGCGGGTATAGCGACTCAAAAAGCCGATTTACGCCAACGGTTAAATGTCGAGAAGGCATCGAATCAATTGAGGAACTTCTTCGAAGCCTCGACTGAATTGATGCAAGTGATGGCGAGAGCGTGCGGTCATGATCATTTGAATCAGTTTAACCCTCACGATCTGGCAACATGGAATCGCGAAATGGCCGAGCTATCCGGAGTCGCTTACTCTGGTGTCAGTCCATTAAACCAACTTAAGTAAATAGTATTTCGATTAAGCACACTCACTGTATTTTGGGTGTGCTTATTTTTGTCTGAGTAATGCCAATCTATGTTTAACCTTTCGTAATTAACTGCTTTATAGGTATTTTTAAATTATTTCCTATTTTTTGAAAATATCGCTTTACCTCAAGTTAACTTGAGGTTTTATCATCATCCCCAATCTAAAAACACAACTCATCGTCTTATCACTTTAAGAGCTACATGTTTAAAAGCGACATGCGTAAAAACTGAACATTTAGAAGTTAGCTCTAAAGAAACGAAAGAAAGAAGCAATAAGGCGAGAACAATGCATCAAGGGCTAGGACATGGAACAGAATCAATTAACTGAATACTTTTCGAGAATCGGCTTATCTCAACCCAATGACATCACGATCGAAAACCTAACAGCGATCCATAGGCATCAACACCGAACCATTCCGTTCGAGAATTTTGATGTGGTTCAGGGGCTGCCTATTCAACTGTCTCAAGAGGCATTGCATGAAAAGCTGGTGGTTAATCAGCGAGGTGGTTATTGCCAAGAACTTAATGGGTTGTTGCTGAATGTGTTAACTCATATGGGCTTTGAAGCGAGAGCCTTGCTTGGTCGAGTACACCTAGCAGGAGAGCCTACAGGGCGTAGCCATCGAGTGACATTGGTGACGATTGAAGGCAAACAGTGGCTGGTGGATGCGGGCTTTGGCACCTTTACCCCTCGTGCTCCATTGCTGATTGAAACCAATATTGAGCAGTCTAATGACTTACAAACTTTTCGTTTTATCGAAGACGAACGATATGGCTTCTTACTGCAGATAAAGCAGGGTGATGAGTGGATGAACGTCTACAGCCTAGACATGACGTATGTGGGTGCCAACGACCTAGAGTCGAGCAACTTCTTCACTTCAAACAGTCCGAAATCCATTTTTACATCAAACTGTATTGCGGCACTGCCGATCGAAGGTGGGATTGTCACGCTGCTTAACCAGAAAATTAAAATTAGCAAAAATGGCTCAACAGAAGAGTGGTTACTTGAAGACGAGCCAGCGTACCTTGCTGCATTACAAACGTACTTTGGTTTAGCGCCAAATGTGCCTTTTCAAACTTTAGAGAAATGTTTCTAACCAAATTCGAGGATCAACAATGAAAGTATTAGCGATTGGCGCTACCAACAGTAAAGCATCGATTAACCAACAATTGGCAGCGTACACCGCAAGCTTAGTTGAGGGCGCGCAAGTAGAGGTGCTCGATCTTAATGATTTCGAGATGCCCATTTACAGTGAAGACAGAGAAAAAGAGTCCGGCGTTCATCAACACGCGCAGCGCTTTTTCAGCAAGATTGGCGAAGCAGATGCTGTTGTCATCTCTTTTGCAGAGTACAACGGTTCATACACCGCAGCCTTTAAGAATGTGTTTGATTGGACATCACGAATCGACATGAAAGTGTATCAAGGCAAACCTGTTGTGATGCTCTCCACATCACCAGGCCCAGGCGGCGCAAGCTCTGTGTTGTCGTCTGCGGTAAATTCGGCACCTTACTTCGATGCTGATGTGAAGGGGTCGATGTCGGTGCCAAGTTTCTATGACAACTTTAATGTAGAAACGGGTGAGATCATCAATGCTGAAATGGCCGAGAGCCTGAAATCGATCATGAGTCAGATTTAGCTGCTTTAGTGAGTGAGATAATTACAACATCGGTGCGCAGATAAATAGATAAATAAATAGTTAGATACATAAATGGCCATCAAGCGATGGCCATTTAATTGCGTGATTGTCTATTGTGATAACTCTGCTGCGGTGTCAACGAAGATACCTTGAATGTCTTTCGCTTCACGCTCAGTTTGTCCGCCATGTTTTAGAAACGCACCGATAATTGCTGCGGTTTTTTGCTCTTTTGCGCGCTCTAAGAAGTAACGCAGTTCTAGCTCAGCGCCCGCTTGCTCATCTTTGATTGAGGCTGCGATGATCTCTTTGTACATCACGATATCACGTACTTCTAATTGACTGATCACACCGAGTGTCGCTGCTAAGAAATCCTCTAGCTCAGCCTTCGGTACGAACTGCGTAATGATGTTACGGTCTTCTGCTTGCTGAGCCGTAAAATCGTTGCCAAGCAGCAAAGCTTGCAGCGCTTTGTTTTTGCCCATGCGTCTTGCAAATTGCACTGCGCCTTGGCCACCCGTTGGGATGTTTACATGAATTTCTGGTTGTGCGAACGCCGAGTTTTCAGTGCCATAAGCAAGATCACACGCCATCACAAATTCATTACCGCCCCCACGAGCTACGCCATCAACTACCGCGACAGAGACTTGTTTCATCGCTTTAATGTTCTCAATCATGTGATTGAATTCAATCGAACCGGCTTGTCCACCTTGTGTACCGTTGATCACATTGAGATCTAGGTGAGCCAGAAAGAAGCTCTCATGTAATGATTTAAAGACCACAACCTTAGTCTCACGATCATCTTTCAATGAAAGTACAAAGGCATTGATCTCGTTGATCAAGTCGAAAGTCAGCACGTTCACTGGTGGGTTGTTGATTGATACCGTTGCGATGCCATTTTGATTAGTCACAGATAGTAGTGTCATGGGGTGTTCCTCTATTAGGTCGGGACTGAATGTTGTCTCCGTTATGTGCAGCTACTATAGATTTGTAATAAGATGAGAAAAATAGTCATATTGGCACTTAATTGGTGCTTTAAATGCAACAAAGGGCATTATGGATATATCGAGTCGTTTATTATTGTTACTTGAAGTGGTTGAGCTGGGTTCGTTTGTCAAAGTGGCGGAGCAAAGAAACGTCGACCGTTCCGTTATCTCTAAACAGATCAGCCGTCTTGAAGAAGAGCTGGATGTTCGATTACTCAATCGCACCACTCGTTCGTTATCTCTGACAGCTGCAGGCAATGAGATGGTCAATCAAGCGCATCAGCTTCGTGCACTGTTGAACGATACTCGACGCTTGGCGCAAAATTATCATGCAGAGCCTCGAGGATTATTAAGAATCACCAGCTCTACTATGTTTGGTCGACAATATGTTCAGCAGGCGATTGCGGTTTTCCAGAAGCAGTATCCAGATGTTGAGTTTGAATTGAGACTCGAAGACCGAATCGTCGATATGGTTAAAGAAGGGTTTGATATTGGTTTCCGTATAGGTAAGCCCAAAAACTCTAGCCTAATCAGCCGTAAGATAGCCAGAAGTCGATTGTTGATTGTTGCTTCACCTGAGTTCATTGCTCAGCATGGCGAGATCAACTCCATCGGAAAACTCGAGTCATTACCTGCGACTATCTATGCCGCTCCGGGGTTGTTGATCGATAAGTTTTCTTATGTCGATCAAGAGGGGCAAGCGCAGCATTTCCAGCTTAATGCCGCTTATAAAGTGAATGACGTTGAGATGATTTCCAAGAGTGCGTTAACCGGCAGTACTCTGGCGGTCGTCACGGCGCAGATGATTGAAGATGAAGTGCTCAGTGGAGAGTTGGTGCCTATAATGACTCACTTAAACTTGGATGACTTTGGCACTTTCTATGCGGTGTACCCACATCGAGATGCACCCATAAAAACCAAGCTCTTCATTGATACATTGAAAACCATTGTTGGTGAAGATAAGCCTGTGTGGGAGCAAGGCATTCCCGGGTTTGACAACATGTATGGTAATCAGCGAACAAAATCATAGCTCAGAGAATCAATACGTTAGGTTTCTTTGTTCGGCGTATTTTGTAACCTAGTCCAAACCTAAATTTGAACCAAAACGTCAAGTTAAAGTGAACTCTATTATACTGGTCATTATCAGGATGAAACGGCTATTCAAACAGGAAGTGAAAGATCATGAGAAACATCGTATACCTCAGCATAGGCCAGTTGGCAGAGCGCAGTGGCGTGGCTCCTTCGGCGTTACGTTTTTACGAAACCAAGGGGTTGATTGCTTCGATTCGTACTAACGGAAATCAGCGCCGTTATCAGTCGGCGATGTTGAGACGAATTGCGTTGATCCAAGTCGCGCAGTCGATAGGCTTCACGCTGGAAGAGATCACCGAAGAGTTATCGACACTGCCGATGAACCATACCGCGACTAAGCGAGACTGGGAGCGCGTTGCTAAGAAGTGGCAGGGCCAACTCGATAGCAAAATGGCGCAGATTAAATCGCTACAAGAAAACTTAACAGGCTGTATCGGTTGCGGGTGTTTGAGTATGCAGAAATGCCACTTGTTGAACCCTGAAGATATTCTGCATGACCAAGGGCAGGGCGCACAACGGATCGTTGAGTAGCCCTGAATTAATGTATCTTATCTGAGATCGTTGAATCCAATGCAATCAATCTGATGGTCAGCTAGCCACTGTTTTAGCTCTGGGCTAGTGAGAAGTTGATGCTCTTCGACGCGTTTATCACTGTAGCTTGATAGGGACTTAAGCTGTTCATTTGCCACTGATGAAGGGTGGCACATTAACTCCAGTACACCGTTAGGCATCATAGCTTGGTAGCTCAGCAATAAATCTTGCAGGCCATTCAGTGATACGCCTTCGTCAAAGAAACGCATATCGAAAGCGTCTGGTGTTGGCACTTGAAGTTCATCTTGGCCACTTAGGATGTTATCAATTCGTCTAACTGGAAGACCAATGCGATTCACTGTGCGGGTAAACGCTGCTTTTAGAGGTTTAAACACACCACCAAAGTGATGGCTGTCGATATGGTTAATCTTTAAACCGGCATCGACAGCGGCTTGATATTGCGCGTTGAGTTCGAGCATCACCTCATCTTCATTCACATCTGATTTATCGAACAGGGTGATGTTGCTAAAGAAGTGACCGTGTTCGTCCACTAAGCTCGGCACTAACTCTGGTGGCGTCAGTGGTTTGCCTGCGGTGACCGTAAAGTGCAAGCCAACTTCAGAGACTAAACCTTGATGATAGAGCTCAATCGCGTGCTGTGTACCCGGTTGATTCATCATGATGGTGGTCGACTTAACCAGACCCGCCTTGAAACAGTCGACGATGCCGTGGTTCACGCTTTCAGTGAGGCCGAAATCATCGGCGTTGAGTATCAATTTCATCATGACCTCTTATTAAAAGATTTGGATTCAATATCTTGAATGAGCTCTGCTGTCACTGAGCTCATTTGCTGTTATTACGGAGCTTATTAGCTGTTATAACCGAGCTTATTAGTTGCTAACAAAGGCCACATTAAGCGAGTCGATGAGCAAACGCAGGCATGAAGTCTAAGTTCTCGCGAATGGTTTCTTGCAAAGCCTCGTCGATGTGCGAACCACTATCGACGATAGGGTTTAAGATCAGAGCCCGTTTTGCTGTTGCGATGTCACCCGTCATCGCCGCTTTAACGGTCAGAGTTTCAAACTCTTTCATCTGCTGAATCAAGCGCAGCGTGTCGCTTTCAAAAGGTTCAACGTTCAGTGGCAGGATCGCACTGCTGGTGATTACCGAACTTACTTCTACCGCGCAGTCATCGGGTAACCCTTGAATCGCACCATTGTTGCGAGTGTTGACGTGCATGATAGAACGTTTGTTGTTGTGAATACTGCTCATCAGCTCACAGGCCGCTTCAGAGTAATAAGCTCCGCCACGTTCTTCTAACAATTTAGGCTTGGTATCGAGCATGGGATCTTTGTAGATCTCCAATAACTGTTGTTCAACCTTGGCAACTAAGTCTGCGCGATTGGTGCTGTTTTCAGACGCAGTAAACTCTTTGTCTAAGATGTCTCTGGATTGGTAGTAGTAGCGTAGGTAAGCACAAGGAACGATGTTCAGAGAGCGAATCAATTCAGCGTCCCATTCAAAGGGAGGGATGTTCTTTGGCATCATTTGGTCGTTACCACCAAGGAGTTGTTCGATGAGTTCTCCTAACTTGTCTTCACCTTTATGAAGCACCTTACGAGCCCACACTAGGTGATTTAATCCTGCAATTTGCATCGTGATATCTTTACGCTCTGCACCGAGCATTTTCGCCGCGCCTAGCTCCATGTTGACGGGAACGTTACATAGACCAACGTTTTTAATGGTTGAGTGCTTAATCAGTGCTTCCGTTACCATGCCTGATGGGTTGGTGAAGTTGAGTAACCACGCATTCGGACACAGTTCTTCCATCTCTTTCGCTATCTCGAGCGCGATCGGAATGGTTCGGCAAGCATTAGAGAAGCCACCCAAGCCATTGGTCTCTTGGCCGATCATGCGATATTTCAGAGCAATCTTTTCGTCGCGTAATCTTGCTTCCATTCTTCCTACCCGAAATTGTGAGCAGACAAAATCCGCATCTTTCAGAGCTGCTTTTCGATCCGTGGTGAGGTGAACATTAATCTCACAGCCTGCTTTGTTTATCATTCGCTTGGTGAGCGCCGCGATTATCTCTGCTTTTTCCATGCCTTCTTCGATATCGACTAACCACAGATCAGAGATAGGTAATTCGTGATGGCGCTTGAGCAGTCCTTCAACGAGCTCTGGGGTGTAACTTGAGCCACCACCAATCACGGCTACTTTGAGTTTTTGATTCTGTTGCATGCTGTTCACCATTTAATGTTGTAGATTACTTAGTTTAATTTATATGATGGTTACATACACCGACAAACCAGTTATGACGACTTATGAATTAATGAGGTTAATGCATGGGGCTATTCGAAAATCGCCAACAAACGCTGTCACTGCTGCACACCTTTAGTGTTGCGGCTAAACATTTAAGCTTTACGCTTGCCGCCGACGAGCTCTTCTTAACTCAGGGAGGGGTCAGCCATCGCATCAAAAAACTCGAACAACAATTGAAGTTCAACCTGTTTGTGCGCAAGACAAGAAAGCTCGAACTGACGCCAGAAGGTCAGCGTGTGTTATCCATGTTGAACGTCTCGTTTGAGTCTATCTTTTCCGAACTCATGGATATTCAAACGGGTGAGCTAAGTGGGGAGTTGTATATCGCGACATCGCCTTATTTCGCTTCATCATGGTTAATGCCGCGCTTGCCGGAATTCAGACGCTTGTATCCGAATCTAAGCATCAAACTGCAAACCAAACAGAGCCAGTCAGACTTCCAGTTTGAACCTTATGACGTGGCAATTTTCTATAGCGAAGGCCATTACCCCAACCATTACAGCGAGCGATTATTCAGTGGAGTAAGAACTCCTGTGTGTAGCCCTGAATACGCGAAACGCTTCAAACTAGACCAAGGCATACACCACTTAGATGACGTTCGTTTCATTCACAGTGGCGATATCACTGCGTGGCAGCGTTGGTTGTATGAAGCTCAAAGTGATACCAACTGCGCACTTCAGTGTGACTATTACAGCGATAACCGCTTGGCGATGGATGCGGCGATATTATCGATGGGGCTGGCACTAGGGCGGTTAGAGTTTATGACACCGCAGATTGAACAAGGCTTATTGGTCGCGCCTCTTATGAGCATTGAGTCGGGCAAAGGGTATGATTTAGTGTGCCCGAGAGGCATGGAGCAGCGAACTAAGTTTCAGGTGTTTGCTCAATGGGTTAAGCAACAGTTGTGACCGAATAGCGTGCCTAGACAAACACGAATTATAGGTCTAGTTTAGGTGGTTCTTTCAATAGAAGAAGAGGTTAGTTATGTTCAGCCATGTTTTTCTCGGTACCGAAGATATTGAACGTGCGAAGGCTTTTTATGACCCAATCATGAAAGTGCTTGGTTATACCGAAGGCTCTGTTGATCCTAAAGGGCGCTGTGTTTACGTTAGTCAAACAGGTGTGTTGGGCTTAACGAAGCCGATTGATGGTCAGCCTGCGACTCACGGCAACGGCATGACGGTGGGTTTTCTTGCGCCTTCTCCTGAAGTTGTAGATGAATGGCATCGAGTTGGCGTCGAAAATGGCGGTACCAGCATTGAAAATGGCCCTGGAGCGAGAGGTTCTGATGAGCGTCGCTTGTACATGGCTTATTTGCGAGATCCTGATGGAAACAAGATCTGTGCAACTCACTTTATGCCATAGTTGACGTTATGCCATCGTTCATTTTATGCCACAGTGGCGTATACTTAGATCATATTGATGGTTCGGAGTTGGCGAAGTCGCGGCTCTGAACTTGTTAGCTTCCCGATAACTCAAAATTTTGCAAAGGACTGGCTAGATGAAACCGAACGAACTGTTTTATGAAAGTTTTGAGCGCTGCCGGATTGACCAAGAATTTCTCGAAACGTTTTTGGCGGATTTTTGCGAGCATAATCCAAGATTTTCAGAACGTTTTGAAAAGATAGGATTAGAGCAGCAAACCAAGATGCTTAAAGCCTCGATCATTCTTATCTATAACTCTGCTGGTCTATCAAGCGTGCGTAACTCAGTAAAGAAATTGGGTAAAAGGCATAAAGACTTAGGGCTGGATATTTCCGAGATTGAGCTCAACGAGTGGTTCAATTCGTTACTCAATACGGTTAAAAAATACGATCCACACTATGATGAAAGCGTCGAACAAGCATGGACAGAAACGCTCGAGGCTGGCTTAACTATCATGAAGAAAGAGTGTGTAATCTGAATCAAAATGTGTCTACAAAGTAAGCCACGAATCATATGTGGCTTACTTTTGTGTTATCCGTGACTAGATTAGAAGGTAAAGCCTGTTTGAATACCCAAAGCTGACTCCTTGGTATACCAACCACTTGAACCACCGAATTCATACCAATCAAACCCTACGCGAGTCAGTAGCTTAGAGTTGCCAAATATCGGCTTTGCTGATTTGTACTCTGCGCCGATCCCGTAAGTTAAGCCAAGATCACCATGCGAACCTTTATCAACTTTAGTCTCGTTGCTAGAGCTGATCACCATCTTTGTATCTGAGTGTGAATAGAAAGCGCCAAACTTACCCAAAATAGCAAAATTTTCACTGAAACTGTGTTTGTACACTGGCGTCAACGAGAGCATTAAGGTATCGAACTCTTCTTTTCGGTGTTTTGTCTCGTTGTGGCTGTAATCAAAGTAACTAGATTTGTCATCGACGCTGATAACAAGCAACGTTGATTCAACGTACCAGTTGCTTTGCATGACTTGGCTACCAAATGTGAATTGGCCACCGACATCGCCATCATCCATCCCGAAACCACCCAATGCGTACATTTCATTTGATGCAAAAGCTGAAGTTGATGCGATGCCGGTAACTGAGGCAATCGTAAGAGCCGTTAAGATTAATTTTTTCATTGTTTTCACTCTGGTTTGTAAATTTCGGGAGAGGATTCTAGCGATATTTTCAAAATAAAAAACACTGTTCGAATGGGGCGGGAACGATTAAATGAAGATTAAATATCTCAAGATATAAACCTGTATTTCCATGATCTAAAATTACAATTTTTTAGATAGGTTAAATGAACGATGTTCAGGTGTTACTTGATGATTTTATGGGTTTTCTTTGAGGAAGGGCGGTGTATGTTTCACGAAGAAAAACCTCTGGCGACGAGGTTATCGCCAGAGATCAGAATCATTTGAGGATTACGTTTTAATAGACATTAAATCCAAGTAATCAACGTTGGGTTGGCCTAGCTTCTAACACGTTACGATAATTGGATTAAAAGTGAGCAGCCCAACCAATCAGGAACCCTTGCGATGCGGTATCGTATTCAAAGGTACCCTTGTTTTCGTAATCAACCCAGGTCGATTTGTAGGCAACATTTAAGTCAGACCAACTGTTTATCTGGTATCGCACGCCAGTTAACAGAGATGAGGTAAAGTTTGTGTCACTACCAAGCCCTGCATCAATAGTTGCGTGAAACTTCCAATCCTTATTGATCTGCGTTATCCATCTCACACCTATTTGGTAATCTATCCAATCTTCATCTAATGATTTACTTCTATTTAAGTCGCCAACTGAAGTGTAAAGCTTGGCATCAATGTCGTTATCCCACCAACGAAGCCCAAACAGATAATCAATCGTGCCAAAATCGTACTGGTAGCGCTTAAACCCCTTCACATCTAAAACACCTTGTCGGATATCAAGGTTGCCCCTCAATACCTCTAGGTTGCTACCTAACACTGAGTTTGTTTTTCCGCTTAACTTCATGAAGCTGTAGTCAATGTAATAGCCCCACTGATTGTCATAGATACCCTCTAAACGCACCATTGCGGTCATATCAAGATGATCCATGATGAATGCAGGATCAACATCGACATCTGCTGACAAGCCACCAATGGTGCTGTCTCCGCGGATATTGAGTGCAAGCGCGTAAATTTCGAAGCTATGTTGCCACTTTTTTGTGTCCGCTTGTTCACTTGCTTCCTGAGCATTTACGGTTGAACTAGCAGCCAATGCTGATGCGAGTAGGTAACGCCATTTAGCCATATTGATATCCTTATCTTCGATGTGAAATAGCACAAATGTGAATGTGTGTTTTAACTATTCATTTTTCATATATGCAACTTGTATATTTCTGATTGTAGACTATGTTTTTTGAAAAGAGCCAAATTAAAAGAGTAAGGATATGAAGCCACAAGGCGTTTTTTTGATCGTCGCTGTTTTGGGTTTAACACCGATTGCGTTGTCGTACGGTTATGCCCCCGTTGTCTCCCTTGATTATCTTTTCGGAATTGATGCTAGCCCTATCAATGTCACTCATATCTTTCGTGCCGTGATGGGGTTGTACTTAGCGTTGGCTCTGTTTTGGATAGCAGGGGCGTTACTAAAGAAATACCGACTACCAGCACTCTACAGTTTGGTGGTCTTCATGTTGGGTTTGGCTGCCGGCCGAGTCATTAGCTTGTTGATAGATGGCATGCCTCACTGGCTACTTGTCGTCTATCTACTATTGGAGCTTGGCTTTGGTTTGGTAGGAATAAAAATGGTTCACAAAGAGCAATCTGAAACAGTATAAGGACATTCTATGAAAAGGATTTTCCACCTTGTTGTGATGAGTGTGTTGAGTAGCTTTTCGCTATCGGCATGGTCAGCACAAGAGCAACCGAATATTTTTGTTATCTTCACGGATGATATTGGGATCTCAAACCTGAGTGCTTATCACAATGGTGTGATGAGCAGCGAAACACCGAACATCGATAGTATTGCTGAAAAGGGCATGCTATTGACTGATTATTACGCACAACCCTCTTGTACGGCGGGGCGTTCCGCATTCTTAACTGGTCAACTTCCTGTTCGAACAGGCATGCACTCAGTTGGGTTACCGGGTGGCCCAGTTGGTTTAAGTGCCGACACGCCAACGCTTCCCGAGATTCTTAAAACCATGGGTTATGTCACGGGGCAGTTTGGTAAAAACCACCTTGGTGATAGAGATGAATTCTTACCGACAATGCACGGTTTTGATGAGTATTGGGGTTGGTTGTATCACTTGAATGCAATGGAATACACAGAAGATCCTGATTGGCCAAAAGATGGCTCTTTGGATGCGTTTGCGCCTCGTAATGTGATTTACGCAAGATCAGACGGTAAAGGTGGTCAAACGATCGAAGACGATGGTGCATTGTCGATCGAGCGTATGCGTACACTCGATGACGAAGTAAATAAACACGCGATCAACTTCATCGAAAGGGCGGTTGAGGCGGATAAGCCCTTCTTCACTTGGTACTGTCCATCACGCGGTCACGTTTGGACGCACCTTTCACCTGAATACGAAGCGATGCTCGGCCAAAACGGTTGGGGGCTTCAAGAAGTGGTCATGAAAGATCTTGATGATCATGTCGGTGAGATGATGGCGAAGATGGAAGAACTCGGTATTGCCGACAACACCATCATCATTTTCACTGCCGATAACGGCCCTGAGATCATGACTTGGCCTGATGGCGGTATGACACCTTACCACGGTGAGAAAGGGACAACTTGGGAAGGTGGCGTAAGAGCCCCTGCTCTGGTTAGCTGGCCGGGTAAAATCCCTGCGGGTACTGTAGGCAATGGCATCTTTGATGGTATGGACTGGTTACCCACTCTGGTCGCTGCGGCTGGTGGTCCAACGGATCTAAAAGAAAAACTGCTGAAAGGTCACGATGGCTTTAAAGCGCACCTTGATGGTTACAACCAAGTGGATATGCTGACTGAGAAAGGCGAGTCAAACCGTAAAGAGATCTACTACTACGAACGAGACAAGCTGCAAGCGGTTCGTGTTGGTGATTGGAAGGCGCACTTTGTGGTCCAAAATCATGGCTGGAGTGGTCCGAAAGAGGAGCTAAATGCACCGTTACTCTTTAACTTACGTCGTGACCCATACGAGCGAGCGGCGGAAGAGTCGGGCATGTACCTAAAATGGATGGGACAAAAAATGTGGGCATTTGGCCCGGCACAAGCTGCTGTCCAACAACATCTAGCAACCTTCCAAGAGTGGCCTCCAGTAACGCCTGAATCTCCGGCAGAGAAGACCGGTGGTGTAGGTAACTAGTTAGATATCATAAAAAATCCCGCTCACACTGAGCGGGATTTTTGTTTGAAAGCGTCTTAACGTTGGTTCTATTTTAGCGTCGTGTTTCGTTCAATGAACTTCACTGGCACCATCAGCTTAACCAAGCTTGTGTCTTGCTCTTGAATCTGGCTAACGACAATTTTCACTGATTCACGTGCAAGGCGTCTGAAATCTTGCTTGAAGGTAGTGAGTTGGTAGTTCAACCATTGAGTCTGTGGGATATCATCAAAACCAATCACTTGAAGATCTTCTGGAATACGCAGGTTAAATTCTAAGCGCGCCACATCCATTACTGCCATCGCGAGGTTATCTGTCGCACAGAAAATCGCTTGAGGATGTGTGGGTTCTGAAAACAGAGTCCGAATGGTATCTAGAGCATCAAGGTAGTCATAGTCAGCTTCAATAACACGAGCTTGCTTGCCCGTGAGATCTTCGAATTCTGAGCAAAAGCCCGATTCACGCTCGCCGTTGGTGTAGGTTGGTACGTTACCTGTCAGGTAAACCGCTGACTTTGTTCCTACGCTATGTAAATGCTGAGCGGCGACTTGGCCAGCGGCGTAGTTGTCACTCACCACATGGCTACTCTTCGTCCCTTCAACAACACGTGCAAACTGGACGATAGGGATGTCGAACTCTTCACACTCTTCATAAAGCGACTTATTAAAGGTCGCGGAAGCAGCAATTACGCCATCAACTCGGTATTGGAAGATATTAGGAATCGAGTGGTTGTCGTTTCCATCAACTTGCCAAGGAATCAATACCGCAGAGTAACCCTGTTTTTGTAGCTCAGTAGAGATAAGCTGCAGAGTTTTCATGTGGATAGGGTAGTCGGCATCCGGGAAAACTAAGCCAATCAATTTGGACTCATTTGTCGTCAGACTGCGGGCAAAGGCATTGGGACGATAATTCAACGATTTTGCTGCATCGAATACTTTCTGCTTGGTCTTTTCAGACACTGAACTGCCCGGGACAAATACACGAGATACAGTTGATTGAGAAACGCCAGCAAGTTTAGCGACATCTTTAGAGGTGACGGTTGGCTTTGACGCCGTGGAGTGTTTTGGAGAGCTCATAGACCATACTTTTGAACCAAATTGATTGTGCATAGAGTAACATAATTAGGTACGTACTCAAAAATACAATATGCCATGATAGGATGAAAAATAAGGGTTAATAGAGAGTGTTGAATATTATTCTGGGTATGACCCAAAAAAGCTCTGCGTTAATAGCAGAGCTTTGTTTAAAGAATTTATGAATCGACTAACTGGGCGTTAGAAGTAGTAACGAATACCTGCAGCGAATTGGTCGTCTCTGTTTTCGAATTTATTGCCAACGAGCTGATCTTTACCTAGGTCGAATTGGTATTCAGTCCAAACTAGGAATTTGTTCTTCTGGAAGTGGTATTCAACACCAGGAATAAGCAGGTTACGCTCATAGCCATCTGTTTGGTCATCACGATCTTCCATGTAGTTGTAGTTCAACGTAGGGCGTAGGCCATTGTCGAAGTGGTAGTAAGTGTAGATTTCACCACCTAGGGTATCGAACATTACATCCGTACCGCCTTGGCTTACAGCTTCCCAGTTTTCGCCAACATGGAAAGTGGCACCTGCGTAGAAGCCGCCGTTGCTGTAGTTCGCACCCAATAGCATGATGCGCATGTTGTCGCCATTTTCTACGCCAACCACACCTGAGTCTAGGTCTGCAATTTCATTTTGGTGGTAAGCTGCACCAAGTGTTACACCATCAACCGGTTTGTAAGTGATTGACGCGCCCATACCGTTTTTCAATGAAGCTGTCGCATTACTCGCTAGTGCCACTTCTTCACGTGTCGTTTGGTAAGTGAAGCCGTAGCTTACTTGGTCGTTGATTGAGTTACGGTAAGTTATGGAGTTTTCTGCTCGACCTGTACCAGATGCAATACCCCAGTCAGAAAGGTTGTAAACACCTGAGCCGCGAGTACCGAAGACACGACCTAAGTCGGTGTACCATGCTACGTCATAAAAAGTAGACCACTGCTTAGTACCTGCTGCGATCTTGCCGTATTTGTCGTGCTCTACGCCTGCGTATAGAAGTCGGTCGTAAATATTGTCGCCGTTAGCACCTGAGTTATAACCCCATTCAGCATGGCCAAAGCCAGTCCAGCCGTTATCGAGTCCCATTTGACCTTTCAGGCCGAAACGAGAGCTACCGCTGTTCCATTCACCGTTGTGGTCGCCGCCCTTATCTTGGTAACGAACGTCGAAACGACCGTCTAAAGTAAGGCTATCGCCCGCGTCATTGGTAAAAGTGTGTGCAGCAAAAGCAGAACCCGAGGTAAGTGCTGTCAGGATCACTGCTGAAAGAATCGACTTTTTCATTGTAATTCTCTTTATTCAGGCCGTAGAAAGCCACCGTGCTTTCAAGCCCGTTATATTGGTAATGGTTTGGCAGGGTGTACCCCATCCATGAGGCACTAGTAGATTCAGTTATTAGTGGAGCAATAATGAATTGGTTGGAGCACTTACTGGGAGCGAGAAGGGTCCCCCAGTAAGCGTGGCAACCTAAATCAGATGTCTATTTAGGTTGCCACTATTTCGTTTCAATCTTTTGGATTAAAGCGTATCGATTACAGCGTTGGGTTCATGATGCTTGAAGTGCGTTCGAACACATCTAGACCTTGCTGCTGTAGCCAGTATGGAAGGTCGATAAGAACCCAGTTCTCAGACAGTTTGTCACCGTCACGGTAGTAAACGTCAACTACTTGCATGTTTGCACGTACTTCACCGCCAGTCATACCTAGGAAGCCACCTGTTGGTGTGTTTGATAGGTTTGGCCAACCGAAGAAACAAGAGAAGTTACCTTCAGCGAAACGACAAACGTGGCCGTTGAACTTCTTGTCTTTCAGGTTGTTACGGAAAGGAAGTTGGTGCTGTTGCTGGTAGCGAGGAATTGTGTAAGACGCGCCGATACCACATGGGCCGTACCAAATCATGTCTTTTGACCAGCTCTTCGCTAGTACTTCTGGTGGGCAACCCATAGCGCCGCTGTCGTTAAGAGCAGACAGGTCATCAACCATTTTGTTTACTAGAGCAAGTGTCGCAACACCTTCTTCTGGAGCCGCGTCTTCGAATAGCAGACCATCGTGGTTACGTGGGCCAGGGTATACGAAGTGCTTACCAGTTGATGGTGGAAGTGGGTAGCAACCCGCTTGATCCATCATGCCTAGTAGGTCTAGGAACAGGCCTGTCTTAGTGATTTTGCCATCAACAACACAGTTAAATTCTGCGTAGCGAACGTTCATGATCTTGCCAGTTGGACGCATGCCTAGGTATTCAGCGTCGAATAGACCCATGAAGTGACCCATGCTCATTACCCAAATCTCATCTGGGTTAACTTCGTTGTTACCACCGATGAAGATGTCTTGACGACGCTGCATGCGAGTCATTGACTTCATCATTGGCGCCCAGAATACGTCAGCAGCTGCTTGTGCGCCTTCTTGCTCACGGAATGGGTAAACACCGCGCCACAAGTAATCTTCAGAAGTATGTGCTTTTAAAACTTCAGCAACGTTCTCGTGAGTTGCGTTTTCCATTGCATCGAAGTATTCACGAACAATGCGTTTAGCTTCTTGATATTTAGACATAATAATTTCTCTTTGTGTTGTCGAGTCAACATTCGGAACAGGACTCGATTTGGATTTTGTTACCGGCTGACTTATCAGCCGGCTTTAAATTTTTCGTATTTAAACTTCAGCGTATGAGTGTCGAATTAAGCTTTTGCTGCTTCAGCTTTTTTGCTCTTATCGAAGACGCCACCTTTAAGAGTTTCAGGCAGTGTTAGCCATAGTAGGCCGGCGATAATCCATACGATTGGTGAGCCCCACATTGCTGTTTGTAGGTCGGTACGCTCTTGGATGAAGATAAGAACCATTGGTGCCCACATGCCGATAATACGACCGCCATGGAACAGAGCTGCACCATAGCTACGCAAGCGTGCAGGGAACAATTCAGAGAAGTAACCGCCCCATACTGCAGAAGCAGACAGGCCGAAGTTGTAGATAAGACCTAGAAGAGCCAGCATGTTTAGGCCGCCAATCATCATGTCGCCAGGTGCGACAAAGAAGATAGAAACCATGATACCTGCGAGGATGAAGCCGAACGCGTTGATCTTACGACCGTACTTATCTGCTGCCCATCCCCAGAACCAAGCACCGAAGAGTGAACCAAATGCTGAGATAGAGAAGATCAAACCGATGGTTGCACCATCAAACATACGAACATCTTTCAGGTAGGTAGTTACAAAGCCACCGAAGAATTGGAATCCGTAGAAGTTAAGACCAGAAAGAAGTAAACAAGTAATCGTAATTTTGCGGTAAGGCTTGCTTAACATCTCACCCCAAGAACCTTTTTTAGCTTCGGTTACTTCACCAGCTGCATTGGTTGTTGTTTGTTGATCTTCTTCACCGTAGGCGATCACTGTTTTGTCGCTTGGTAATACAAAGATCATTAACGCTGCTGCTACAAGCGGTGGAATACCACCTACCCACATTAGGCTCTGCCAAGGTGCATCAACACTTGTAATGAAGGCTGCGTAAGCGCCCATTGCCACTAAAGCAACAGAGAACATTGAAGAAGCAAAAGCAGTCAACTTACCGCGAACCGTTGGTGTAAATAGGCCAATCATCAAAGATACAGCTACAGTGAAGTAACCACCTAAAGACAGGCCAATGATGAAACGCATTGCGGCCCAAGTGGCGTAGTCGGTAAACATCATGTTGATGATGGTTGCACCACCGTTTAGTGCCGTAATTGCTACTAGCGTGGACTTTTTGCCGAACTTGGTTGCGAACCATGCACAGCTCAGTGCACCAATCAGAGCACCAACAGACTGCCAAGTGTAGAACTGAGCGGTATCAGAAAGGCTAATACCAGCATATTCTTCCACAATGTATGGGCGTACGTAGTCAATAATTACAAAGTTATAACAATAAAAAAAGTAACCTACTAGAATTGCTAGATATGCGGCTACCCTTTGAATCATAGGAACTTCGCTCATGTGTTTTTTAATGGTCATGACCGATAAACCTTTATTTTATATAGGGTGGTTTTGGTTTTAATTATTGTGTGTTGATTATTTAGCTTCATCACACCGTCTTCATTTCGGGAGAGATAATAGAATTTTTGTGGTTATTAGATCCGTGATCAAAGTCAATTTTAAAATGAGTGCGTACCCATTTTGTGCATTTTAGTGATCTTGATCTCATTTAACTGAGTTTTTGTGCTTTGTGGGGCGATTTGAGTGTTTAATCGTCTATCTTAGTGATAGTAGTCACACTTATTGTGGGTTTTTGAGGGAAAATATCCATTTTTGAGTACTATTGGCGGCGAATTATTTGCGACATACAATAAACGGAATCTAAAAATGGTTACGTACTCAAGTTTTGTGGTTATTGCTCTTTATGTGCTAACTACTTTGTTTATCAGCTACTTAGTTAATAGGCGCTATAGCGTCGGTGGCGACTTTTCGACTGGTGGAAAACAGTTTGGTTGGTTTACGGCAGGTGTGTCGATTCTTGCAACCTACATCAGCGCAATGACGTTCGTTGGCATGCCGGGCTGGGTTTATAGCTCAGGTATGGAAGCGATGAGCGTACATTTGAACTATCCAATAGTGATCTTTTTCACTGTGCTTTTCTTTGTTCCGGTGTTTTACAAGCTCGGCCTAACCTCGATTTACGAATACCTAGAGCACCGCTTTGGCGTTGTTGCTCGCACGATCAATTCCATCGTGTTCATTGTGGTTCAGTGTATTTCGGCAGGGGTTATTCTGTATGCGGTAGCTCTTATCTTAGTGCAAGTGCTGCCGGTGAGTATCTCTGAGGCGATCATCTATATCAGCGTGTTTACTGCGTTGTATACCTATGCGGGGGGTATCTCGACTGTAATCTGGACTGACATGCTTCAGTCAGCAGTGTTGATTATCGGCAGCATTGCGATCTTTGTTTTATTGCTGATGAAAATCGATGCGGGCGAGATGTTGTCTCCTGAACATTTGAATATCATCAATCTCGATTTTGACTTAGGCGTCGATACCACATTGTGGGCCGGCGTAGTGGCTGTGAGCTTTTTGCACCTGAGTGTTTATGGCACTAACCAACTGATTATTCAAAGAACATTGGCGACCAAGTGCGTTAAAACAGCGCAAAAATCGATGCTGCTTTGTGGCTACGGCGCATTTTTTGTTTATCTGTTCTTTGCTGTGATGGGGGTGCTGTTAAGTGTCTTTTATCAAGACAGCAGTTTTGATAACAGCAACGAAGTGATTCTCGATTTTGTGTTTAACCATACCAACCCAATCATTGTTGGTTTGGTGATCTCAGCACTTTCGGCAGCGGCCATGTCGACATTGGATTCCACTTATAACTCTATGGCGACGGTCGCAACGTTCGATTTCTATAAGCGCTTTTTCCGCAAGCAAGCCTCTGACGCGCACTATGAATCGGTTGCTAGAAAAATGAGCCTGGTTGCTGCAGCGTCGGTTGTTGTGCCTGCATTACTGGCTGTTTCTAATGAATCTGTACTTAAAACCATTGCGAGCCTAACCTCGATTTTTGTCGGTATTCGCCTTGGCTCTTTCATCTTGGGTTTGTTCTTCAAACAAGCAAACGAGAAAGGAGTAATTGCGGGCAGTATTGGCAGTGTGGCTGTCGTATTCATCGCCAAATACAGCGGAATAGCTTGGCCTTGGTTTGCCTTGATTGGCACTGTGGTTTTCTTAGTGTTAGGTGTTGTTGTGAGCCGCTTCTGGGGAGAGGTAACCGAGCAACAAAATGAATTTATAGCCAAGCAAAAGCATTTGTTTGCAAAGCCTACCGCGAGTCATTATGGCTTGTTGGTGTTCGCTGTTGTGACGATTGCTGCTTGTACTGTTATCCCTGATTGGCTTTATGCCGCTCTTTCTTAATTGACCGATTTTTTACTGGTATATCTATGTTATCGATCTTTGATATCTACAAAATTGGTGTTGGGCCATCGAGCTCTCACACCAACGGCCCAATGATTGCGGGTTTCCATTTCACACAATTAATCGCTGATAAAATCGCTGAAGTGACGCGTGTTCAGGTGGATTTATACGGTTCTTTGTCATTGACTGGCATAGGTCACCACACCGACAGAGCTACAATATTGGGGCTACTTGGCAATAAGCCAGACACCATTAAAATCACCAGCGCAAACCAAGCAATGCGTCATGCAGTAGACAGTGGTGAGATGGATTTAGCGGGCACAAAGCATATTGCCTTCAACTACGAAACCGACATGGTGTTCCACAAAGACAACCTGCCTCTGCATGAAAATGGCATGATGATTACTGCGTTCGACCAGAGTGGAAACGTGATTGTCGATGAAACTTATTATTCGATTGGCGGCGGTTTTATCGCAACTGCTGATGAACTGCAAAATGGTACTCAAACCCTAGCGGTAGTAGTTCCTTTCCCGTTCAAAAACGCCGATGAAATGCTTCAACAAGCTGACAATAGTGGGATGAGCCTCGGTGGTATGATTCTAAAAAATGAAGCGGAGTTCGAAGGCACTGACATTATTTCAGAGAAAGCGGATCAAATCTGGCGAGTGATGAGTCGTTGTATGGAGCGTGGCTTTGAAACCGAAGGCATTCTTGATGGTGGTTTGAACGTAACTCGTCGTGCGCCTAACCTACTGAAAAAGTTAGAAGCGAATGCGGCGGTTGAAAACGACCCAATGGAAATCATGGATTGGATTAACTTGTTTGCGTTTGCGGTTAGCGAAGAAAATGCCGCAGGTGGCCAAGTGGTAACATCACCAACTAATGGTGCGGCGGGCGTTATTCCTGCTGTGTTGATGTACTACCATCGCTTCATTAAAGAGTTGGATACCAAGCAGTTAAAAGACTTCTTAGCGGTATCGGGCGCGATTGGTATTCTGTACAAAACCAACGCTTCAATTTCTGGTGCGGAAGTTGGGTGCCAAGGTGAAGTAGGGGTGTCGTCTTCTATGGCGGCGGCTGGTTTAACGGCACTTCGTGGTGGCAGCAATGAACAGATCTGTATTGCGGCGGAAATCGCGATGGAACACTCGTTGGGTATGACCTGTGACCCAATTGGCGGCTTGGTTCAAGTACCGTGTATTGAGCGAAATGCGATGGGCGCGATGAAAGCCATCAACGCATCACGCATGGCTTTGAAGCGTAATAGTAAATCTTTGATCTCGTTAGATAAGGTCATTGCGACCATGTATCAAACGGGTAAAGATATGAACAAGAAATATCGTGAAACATCACTCGGTGGTTTAGCCTTGATCCATCTGGCTCACCCTTGTGAATAGCTAAGCCAGTTAACCCAGTAAATAATAACGTTAAGCCCAGAGCTTTAGACTTTAGAAATCTATCGCGGCTGGGCTTTTTGTTTGATGTGTTTTAGGTGTTTTCGGGAGAGACAGTTAGCTAATCTGAAAGCGGCAATCGATAGCTGTTTTTCAACTCTTTTACTGAGATGTTCGACTGAATCGCACTCACGCCTTTGACTCTTCTGATCGAGCTAATACGCTCAAAGTACTCTTCCAAATCTTTCGCCAACACTTGCACCATGTAATCGGCGCCGCCTGCAATGCAGTGACACATTGGAATCCAATCGGTTACCGCGACAAACTCTTCGAACGGTTCTGTGTTTTCTACTTCATGGTTGCCTAAAGTCACAAGAGTAAAACCCGCCACATGAAAGCCTAATTTCTTACGATTCAGCTTAGCGGCGTAACCATCGATATAGCCAGTTTCTTCCATGCGTTTCCAACGACGCCAGCATGGGGTTTCGCTGAGGTTGACCTTCTCTGCGAGCTTGCTGTTGCTCATGCGTCCGTCTTTCTGGATATGCTCTAAGATGGCGATATCTGTGTCATCTAATACTTCTTTGGTGGATTCTTTCTGTTTCATGGCTATTTTAGAAAAGTCTTGCTCAAATTTGGATTAATATTAGCCTATATAGCAATTTAATTCCTAGTCGAATCTGTAAACTCTCTCCCTATAAATACTTTACTTATTAGGAGTGAGAGGAAATGAGCTCTCAATTAATGCTGGCGTTCTTGCTATTTTCAACATCAATTGCAATTACCCCTGGGGCAGGCAATATCGCATTACTTGGGATTTCAAGTCGTTATGGATTTGCTGCGACTTTACCTTTTATCTCTGGGAACGCTGTTGGCATCATCATCGTACTGGCAGGTTCTAGTGTCGGTTTGGTGAGCCTATTTACCCTTTATCCAGAGCTATACAGCATTTTGAAATACGCGGGTGCGGCTTACTTGCTGTTCATGGCATGGTCGATTGCGAATATGCAAATCGAAGAAAGCACTACCGACAATCGTTCAGGTTTCATGTCTGGTGTGTTGGTGCAGGTGTTAAACCCTAAAGGTTGGATAGCGTCATTAACCGTGTTTTCACAGTTCATTACTCCGAACGCAGATTACTTGATTCAAGTCGTGACCATTATAGCGGGTATGGTTATTACCGGTGTGCCGTGCATGTTGGTGTGGGCGTATTGCGGCACCATGCTGAAAAAATTACTGCAATCACCAAAACAGATGATGTTTGTGAACCGTTGCTTGGGTGGAAGCTTAGCGATGGTGGTTGCCTTCATGCTTTATCAACCTGCATAAATCTCAAAGAAAAAAAACCACTCCTAAATCCATAGGAGTGGCGTCTAAATGTCGACTAAGTCGTTAACAGTAAAGAATTAAGTTAACAAATATTTAAGGAACTTGAGTTAAAAGCTTTAAGCTTTTCAGTGTAAAGATTAAGCGGTTTCAGCCTCTTTAACTGGAGCTGAGTTACGGATTAGGTGGTCAAATGCACCTAAGCTTGCTTTTGCACCTTCACCCATCGCAATGATGATCTGTTTGTAAGGTACGGTTGTTACGTCACCCGCGGCAAACACACCTTTCATTGATGTTGCGCCATGAGCGTTAATTTCAATTTCACCGCGTGGTGAAAGTTCTACCTTTGAACCCTTCAACCATTCGCTGTTTGGCATCAGGCCGATTTGAACAAAGATACCCGCAAGTTCAATCTGTTTAAGTTCATCGGTGTTGCGGTCTTTGTATTCCAGACCGGTTACACGGTTGCCATCACCAATCACTTGCGTTGTTTGTGCCATCTTGATGATTTCGATGTTTGGTGTTGCGTTCGCTTTGTCGATAAGCACTTGGTCGGCACGTAGTGTGTCTGCAAATTCAAGTACGGTTACGTGTTCAACGATACCCGCTAAATCAATTGCCGCTTCGATGCCTGAGTTACCACCACCAATAACCGCTGTTTTCTTACCTTTGAATAAAGGACCGTCACAGTGTGGGCAGTAAGCGACGCCTTTATTGTGGTACTCTTGCTCACCCGGAACGTTCATTTCACGCCAGCGAGCACCGGTACTTGTGATAACCGTGCGAGCTCGTAGTGTTGCGCCGCTCTCTAGCTCAACGTGGATGTAGCCGTCTTCAGTGTCTTCTGCTGCAATGATGTTTGCAGCGCGCTGCTCAGTCATCACTTCAACACCGTACTCTTTTACGTGCTCTTCAAGGCTTGCCACTAATTTAGGGCCAGTTGTCGCTTTCACTGAGATAAAGTTCTCAATCGCCATGGTGTCCATCACTTGGCCGCCGAATCGGTCAGCAACCACACCTGTGCGAATGCCTTTACGTGCAGCATAAATTGCCGCTGAAGAACCTGCAGGGCCGCCGCCGACAACCAATACATCAAAGGGTGCTTGTTGGTTTAGGTTTGCTGCTTTCTTTTGTGCTGCGCCTGAATCAACCTTGTTCAGGATCTCTGCCAGTGACATACGACCTTGACCAAATAGCTCACCATTAACGAATACACTTGGTACTGCCATGATGTCGCGAGACTTCACTTCATCTTGGAATGCTGCGCCATCAATCATTGTTGTCTTAACCAGAGGGTTAATCGCCGACATCATGTTGAATGCCTGAACCACTTCTGGACAGTTTTGGCATGAGAGTGAGATGAAAATCTCTACATTAAGCTCTTGGTCGAGCTCTTTAATTTGTTCGATTACGTCCGCTTCAAGCTTGATAGGGTGACCACCACTATGAAGCAGTGCTAGAACCAGTGACGTAAATTCGTGACCCATTGGCAAACCGGCAAAACCGATCGCTGTGCCTTTCTCTTGGTTCACTACCTGCATGATAGGGCTACGAGTGCTCGCGCTATCATCACGGATCACTTCAATTTTGTCGGTTAAAGACGCGATGTCATTCGCCAGATCTTGAAGTTTGTTCGCGGTGTCGCTGCCATCCAGGCTAAGGACTAACTGAACATTGGTTTTTAGGTTTTCTAGGTATGCTTTTAGCTGCTGCTTCATTGCTTGATCTAACATAATCGTGCCTGCTCTTAAATTCTGTGTCTTGGTATTGACCAATACCTTCTTGCTGAAAAAGGAAAATAAAAAGGGGGCGCAAGTCGGCAAATATTGTGGTGTTGATGTTTTGAAAGGGTGGCGCGCGACTGCCCTTTAGGAGGGGGGCCGAAGCGCGCCTGTAGAACCGTTTAGCTATTCTTGTTAGCTAGGCTTAGATTAAATCTTGCCTACTAGGTCTAGAGATGGAGCTAGAGTCTCTTCGCCTTCTTTCCATTTAGCTGGGCAAACTTCACCTGGGTTAGCGGCTACGTATTGTGCTGCTTTAACCTTGCGTAGTAGGTCTTCTGCGTCACGGCCGATGCCTTCAGCTGTGATTTCCATTGCTTGGATAACGCCTTCAGGGTCGATTAGGAACGTTGCACGGTCTGCAAGGCCTTGACCTTCACGCATAACGTTGAAGTTATTTGTGATGTTGCCTGTTTGGTCGCCTACCATGAAGTATTCGATAGTGCCGATTTTGTCAGAAGTATCGTGCCATGCTTTGTGAGAGAAGTGAGTGTCAGTTGATACTGAGTAAACTTCTACGCCGCGAGATTGAAGCTCTGCGTATTTGTCTTGCAGGTCAACTAGCTCAGTTGGACATACAAATGTGAAGTCTGCTGGGTAGAAGAAGAATACAGCCCACTTGCCTTTAACGTCTTGCTCAGTGATTTCTACGAATTCGCCGTTTTTGAATGCTGTTGCGTTGAATGGTTTGATTTCTGTGTTGATCATGATTTGACTCTCTTTCTAATTTGTAGTGTTTAACGCTATCCCGCGTCGATGTAGATATATTGCATTGCCACCGAAAATTAGTGAAATCGGACATTTCTATAGATTCAATAGGCGAATCCTATCTTCGAAAGGAAAAGGCTATCGGTAAAAGCTATCAACAAAAACAATTAACAAAAGCCATCAAACATCAGCAATCCCCAATTTGAGTAGCTATGCTCTTTAGGTTGTTCTCTATATTGGGCTTATCTTTATTGGTGTGCGTATCTATGTGTCTATGTAGGTAAAGGTAGATATGGTTTCTTTACGTCAGTTGAGTTGTGATACCAAATTGGTGAATAACAAAAAATTATCATTAATATAAATTATGATAATTTCAGTTAATTATCGCGTGTACCTATACTCTCTTCATCGAAACGAAACACCGAAGCTAGACTTCGAAAAGCACAGAATTTAAAACGAATTTGGAGTAAGTTATGAAAATGAATCACGTAGGCATCATGGTGGGTGACATGGACCAAGCAGTCGAGTTTTACACGAAAGCGCTAGGTCTAAGAATCGTAATGAACAACACTAAAGTGATGGAAGAGCGCGAATCAGCAATCGGCCGTATGTGTATCGCTGTGTTCGGTGAAGGCTTTAAAGGCTTCAACATTGCTCACCTAGTAACATCTGATGGTATCGGTGTTGAGCTATTTGAAATGAAAGAGCGCCAAGAGCGTCACGAAGTTGATTTCTCTCGTCTAGGTATCTTCCATTTCTGTCTACAGCTTCCAAAAGAGCAGTTTCACTCAGCGATTAAACGTGTTGAAGAATTTGGCGGTAAGGTTCGTATGGACATCATGCGTTACCACCCAGAAGACGAGTTGAAGCAAGCACAAATGGTTTACCTAGAAGACCCGTTTGGCAACCTATTCGAGTTCTACTCGCACTCATACGAAGATACGTACGCGACTGATTACGAGTAATCGCGTTATCTACCTGCCATAAGGTAGAAAAACCGAAACACCCCCTAAAGAGGATTGGTAGCGATACCAATCCTTTTTTGTGTTTGTAGGGCTTAATTTCGGAACATCGAATAAAACATCTGTTGCACTAAAACAAGCCGACAATGTTGCTCTTTAGTGCAGTATTCCCTTGATGGAAAAATTAACTGATTGATAAATATAATGTTAAACCATTGGCATATATGTTGCTTTATTCCCTTTCTGTAAATTGTATACAATAAAAAATACATTAAGGAAGTCACATGGAACAGAACAGTGAATTGATCTACGGATTGGATGACCGACCATCAGTTAAAGCAGCCAGTTACGCGGCACTGCAGCATGTATTAGCCAGCTTTGTTGGCATTATCACACCCACGCTCATTATTGGCGGTGTTTTAGGGTTGGGTGAACACATCCCTTATCTGATCAGCATGGCACTGATGGTGTCTGGGGTAGGTACCTTTATCCAAGCTAGAAAAATAGGGCCAGTTGGCGCAGGGATGATTTGTGTCCAAGGAACCAGCTTTGCGTTCTTAGGATCTGTATTAGGTGCGGGCTTCCTTGTTAAAGCGAATGGCGGTGGCCCGGATGAAATGCTGGCCACCATTTTTGGTGTTTGCTTCTTCGGTGCGTTTGTCGAAATTGTCCTATCGCGTTTTATCGAAAAGCTGAAAGTGGTGATCACGCCCGTTGTGACCGGAATCGTTATCACCACGATTGGTATCTCTTTGATTAAAGTTGGCGTCACAGATATTGCTGGTGGCGTTGGCGCCGAAGATTTTGGTTCTGGAAGCAATCTGATGTTGGGTGCCATAGTCCTCGGAACCATAGTCGTGCTTAACCTGAGTAACAATAATATGGTTAGGCTGTCGTCGATTTTAGTTGGGTTGGTAGTTGGCTGGGGCGTTGCCATTTTGATGGGTAAAGCGTCTATGGTTTCTTTTGCTTCTCAACCGCTATTGAGTATTCCTGTCCCATTTAAATATGGCTTCGCTTTTGATTGGCAAGCCTTCCTGCCTATCGCTTTTATTTACTTGATTACTGTTATAGAAACTACGGGTGACCTTACCGCCAACAGCATGTTCTCAGGGCAGCCGGTTAAAGGGCCTAAATACCTCAATCGACTCAAGGCTGGCGTGCTGGGTGACGGCGTGAACTCACTTATCGCTGCGGTATTCAATACTTTTCCGAACACGACTTTCAGCCAGAACAACGGTGTGATCCATTTTACGGGGATCGCGAGTCGCTACATCGGCTATTTCATTGCCGCGATTCTTTTTCTGTTAGGGCTATTTCCCATCTTAGGTGCGGTATTAATGACGATTCCAAAGCCAGTCTTAGGCGGGGCGACATTAGTGATGTTCGGTACGGTTGCTGCTGCGGGCATCAAGATTATTGCAAATGAAAAACTGGATCGTCGCAGAATTATGACGATTGCCATCTCACTAGGCTTAGGGCTTGGGGTAATGCTGGTGCCGGATTTATTGAAAGAAGCGCCGAAGATAGCACAAAGCATATTTGGCTCACCTGTAACCATGTCTGGTATTGCCGCGCTTGTGATTACCGGGTTGATGTCTTTGGTGCCTGAAACTAGAGAGAAACCGATCTCGGATGTAGTTCAAACCAGCAAAGCGTAACGGGCTTCTTCGTGCTGAACTAAGGATGTTTAACTAGAGCCACATGAAATATGTGGCTCTGAATTTTAACTTATTGTGTGACGTGTTGGTATCTCACTTAATTTGGTAAATAACATAAAATTATCATTAATATAAATTATGATAATTTCAGTTAATCAGCATATCTCCATATACTCTTTCCATCGAAACGGAAGACCGAAGCAGTCTTCGAAAAATACAGAATTAAAGAGAATTTGGAGAAAGTTATGAAAATGAATCACGTAGGTATCATGGTTGGCGACATGGACAAAGCAGTAGAGTTTTACACGAAAGCTTTAGGTCTAAGAGTCGTAATGAACAACACCAAAGTGATGGAAGAGCGCGAATCAGCAATCGGCCGCATGTGTATCGCTGTGTTCGGTGAAGGCTTTAAAGGCTTCAACATTGCTCACCTAGTAACATCTGATGGCATCGGTGTTGAGCTGTTCGAAATGAAAGAGCGCCAAGAGCGTCACGAAGTTGATTTCTCTCGCTTAGGTATCTTTCACTTCTGTCTACAGCTGCCAAAAGAGCAGTTTCACTCAGCGATTAAGCGTGTTGAAGAGTTTGGCGGTAAGGTTCGTATGGACATCATGCGCTACCACCCAGAAGACGAACTAAAACAAGCACAAATGGTTTACCTAGAAGACCCGTTTGGCAACCTGTTCGAATTCTACTCGCACACATACGAAGACACGTACGCGACTGACTACGAGTAATAACGTTATCTACCTGGCATAAGGTAGAAAAACCGAAACACCCCCTAAAGAGGATTGGTAGAGATACCAATCCTTTTTTTGTTTGCGGTGGTTAAGGAACTAAAGAGTCTACTCCACTATTGGATGATGCTAAGTTCGACCTGAGTTTCATGTGGAAATGAGCTTAATGGGGATACCCATGTCGGTAACCGATCAACCCTTTTGTGTGATTCAAAAGAGTTGATACAGGTTACGAGCAAACCTCTTAGTAACCGTCTCTTGTTTAACGGTTTTCCTTTTCATAGTGGTTTGTGATTGCTTCAAAAGCGGCTAAACGAGGTAAGTTGGTTGACCTTGCTGCATTTGAGGCTGATTGTGCTGATGAAAACGTCGCGATAACAAGGTTTTGTTCTTGGTTGATGTATAGGTGTTGACCATACACACCTCTAAAGGTCGCGATTCCTTTTTCGCTATCATGAACCCACAAATAGTTTTTGTACCCTTCAAGCCACTGGTCGTAAACACCTGAATCTTTGTCTTTGTAAATACTGCGATCCATATGTTTTCTCTCATCTTCAGTTAGATTGAAGGTATCTTCTATCCATGCTTTGGAAAAGACTTGTTGTCCATTGAAACTTCCGTCGTTGGCAATAGCGATACCGACTCTGGCAAAGTCTCTTAGTGTCGTTGCGAATCCACCTGTGGCAATTGGAGTGAATGTCATATCAGCCATAAGGGTTGCATCGTGTTCAACGCCAAGCTTGTACCAGATGTTTTCAGCAATAAAATCTTGTAGCGGTTGTCCCGATACTCGAGTTATGAGCCACCCAGCAACGTCAACATTAGGTGAATGGTATTCATATTTGTGGTTCACCGCCAAATCTGGATTTTGCTCAAAATCAGGAGCAAATTCTAATACGCCTCTCGGGGTATCGTCCTTAGTTGGATCAAGCATCATTAAGTCATATGCAGGTACTAAGCCTAAGCGACGAAAGTACTCAAAGTGCATAGTGCCAGGGGTGATATTGGCATAGTCTTCGCTGTAGTCTAGAGCTGATGTCATGTTCAGAACAGTTCTCACGGTTTGCTTCCCGAAATGACTGCCTCGTAATTCTTCAATATAGCTTTCAACGGTTTTATTGGGATCTAGCTTACCTTGCTCAACGAGAATACCAATAGCCTGACCAATGAGTGATTTAGTGCTTGATGCCCACATGTGGTGATCTTTAGGTCCAAAAGTACCAAAGTACTCTTCATCAACAATTTGACCGTCTTTGATAACGATATAACCATCAGTGCGGTCATTTAACATTGCTTCTTTGACGGTGTAATTTTGTTCAGCATATTGGAACTGAAGTTGAGCAATATTTTGGTCTAGTCTTTCTGGTAATACTGAAACATTGCCATCACGAGGGACCATTAATGTTGGGTGAATCCCCATATTTTGGAAAGCCCAATGGTTGTAATCAGGGTGCATCCAATTTCCTAATGTCACCTGCTCATTTGCATCCGTCAAAACAGAGTACATTGCAGTCGCATTGTCGTTTGCAGATACCGCGAATGCTGAGATGGACGCCAAAATTGCGATCGATTTTAATTTCATATTTATAGCCCTTGTTTATTCCTAATCATCTTTGGACACATAATATGTTTGTTAAAAGATACACACGAATACATAATGTACGCATTACCCATACATTGGTGTTGAGGGGCAGTTATGGTCACATTGGAGCAACTCTCTTGTTTTAAAGCGGTATACGAGCTTAATAGCTACAGTAAAGCCGCAAGATCAACGGATAAAACAAGAGCTACGGTTCGAGAAAGAGTCAAAGCGTTAGAAGATATTTTGGGTTTTGAGCTATTTGAGATTCAGGGTAAAACAGTGGTCCCGACTAAGAGCGCGAGACATTTGTATGTTAGAGCTGACAACTTGATCAGACAGTCAAAAGAGTTTTATAGCGTTGCCTTGTCTACTTTTTCTACTGATGTCACTTCCATCGTCTTACACCATGATGATTTAATACCCCTGTGTTTACTGTCCGATATCGATGACGCGATTGAGCGTGAGTTTCCTGATATTTCGATAAATTGGCTGCAAAGAGACCGAGGTTCAAGCTTTAAAGATATCGAAGCAGGTGATGCACTATTTTCAATTATGCCGACTATTGGTCAGATCTTTCCGAACACTAAAGTTGGAGTCGTTAATTTAGGCACCTATCAATATGCCCCCTTTACTTCAATGGAATCTGGCATCTCCCATCAGGCTATCGATCTTAATGAGTTAACCACTGAGGATTTCCTGCTGACCGAAAACTCTGTATTGAATGAAATGAGATATGCGAACATCAGTAATCGAAAGCACCTTGTTTCGAATAACGATATGTTGTTAAACAAGATTCAAAAAAAGGGTTGGACGCTCTTAAGTACTGCAAATGCGCAAGATTTTGTCGATGCAGGGAAGTTGAGAAAGATAAACGTCAAGGAAACACTAGTGAACTTGAGGCAAGAGATGGTGTTGTTTTATCCGCTGCATTCAGAGATGAATAAAACAAGAAGCCGAATTATTGAAATAGCCAAGGAATGCGCCGCTGTTTTTGCTAACGGCCGTTACTCATAACCTCTATGGCTTAACGATATCGTGAAGATCTGTGTTAGCTCAGAACAGAGAGCCGATTCAGAATTTCGTATTAAAGCTTGGCATGCTATTCGAATTCTACTCGTACACATACGAAGATACCTACGCGATTGATTACGGACAATTGCGCTTAAGGCAGAAAAGTCGAAACACCTCTTAAAGAGGATTGGTATAGATACCAATCTTCTTTTTTGGGTTGGTTATGATGGACATGGTTCGACTTATACATCGTCATCAGCTAAATACCTTCTGCTGACGTACGAGATACAAAAACTAAAGAGCAGTTCCGAAATGCTCAGTGAGGAAATCCAAAAACACTCGAACCTTGCTCGGAACTAGCTGGCGGTTTTGATAGATTGCGTATGTGCTGGTTTCATAGTTACATGGGCTAAACGTAAACTCAGGAAGCAATTGCACCAATTTGCCTATTTTAAGTTCTTCTTCAATCGCCCATTGTGGGAGCAGGGCAATACCACCACCGTTCGATATCAATTGCTTTTGCCCGTTCACAGAGTCGACTTCCATGTAATAAGAGATGTCGATTTTTTGCGGTTTTTTATCCAATACAAACCAATCATGCCACCCCTTGTAGCCATAAACTAAGCAGTCATGTTTTGCTAGATCTTCAACATGTTGAGGGGCTTTGTTTCTTCTTACATAGTCAGGACTGGCGCATAGAATAAAGTTGTTTTGGACGAGCTTCTTAGCGATCAAATTAGAATCAGGCAGTCGGCCACTGCGAATCGCGATATCCACATTTTCCTCGATCAAATCGACCACTCTTTCTGTGATTTCAATTTCAATATCGACCTCGGGAAAGGCAGCCCTAAAGATAGGAACAAGGGGCAAGATTTTGCTTTCTCCAAACGCAACGGTCGTGCTTATTTTGAGGCTCCCTCTCGGCGAGTGATGCAATGCGCTGACGACTCGTTTCGCTTCATCAAACTCGCCCGTAATTCGCTTGGAATATTGATAGAACAATTGACCTGCTTCAGTGACCCCTACGTTGCGTGTCGAGCGCTCTAACAGTCGCACATTGAGTTCTTCTTCCAACGCCGAGAGCTGTCGTGAGATAGAAGAGGGCTGAATATCAAAAATCCGACTGGCTTTGGAGATACTTCCTTGTTCAACCACGCAGTTGAAATAGGCAAGACGATTGAAAAGGCTCATGTGTATTCCTCATTAAACGACGGTTTCAGTTCTTTCAAAATGCAGCCTTCTAAATAAGATGGTTGGCGCCCGCAGCATAAGTGACATTGATGTTTTAACTGTTCTTTAATGTTAGCTTAATTGCTTATAAAGCAAAACTGAATTGCTTCTCGGCAGATTCAAACCTTAGGTTGTTGTCTTTATGATTCTCCACATCATTACCAACAACGAGCAATAATCATGAATGCAATTAAAACAGCCACTATCGCAGCCTGCTTTTCGGTAACAGCCCAACACTTGATAGAGAAACTCATTACGAGCGGAACCCGTGTCGTCGCTTTTGGGCGTATCGGCGATGAAGCAAGAGCAAAAAGTTTAGAAGATAAGTATTCAGGTCATCTTACCGTGTTACTTGGAGACCTTACGGATGAAGTGCAAAGCCAAGCGCTTGCTGCTGAGGCTTCAAAAATCTTAGGTCATATCGATGCTCACTTTCATTGCTCTGGCATTTATATCTGGAGTCATTGGACTGATGTGGAAGTGAGTAAAATGTCTGACTTATGGAACGCGAACTTTATGACGGCGTTTGTCTTCGGAAGAGAAATTTTTAAATTAATGAAGTCGCAAGGGAAAGGTTCAATGATGTTCGTTTCCGCTCGTGATACAGCACGTAACATACCCGCAGGATTCGGACCTTACATGGCATCTAAAATAGCATTGAATGCTTTGGTCGAAAGCTTGGCTGCAGAGGCGGCTTCATCTAATGTTCAAGTGAATGCGGTGTTGCCGACCATTGTTGATACTGAAGTAAATCGACAAGCACTTCCTGAGGCTGACCAATCTACTTGGGTAGATCCTGTAGATTTGGCAGATTTGATGATGGAGTTGACCCAACCGAATAAAACTTATCTAAGTGGCTCTCTAATAACCGTTAACAACAAGATGCATTAATCATAGGTTAGTAAGTTTGGATAGCGTTGTGCTATCTGCAACAAACTAGTAAACCGCCCTCTAAAGAGGATTGGTAGAGATACCAATCCTTTTTTGTTTGTGTGCTTTTTAAGTGCTCCATTATGTGAGGCGGTTAATAAATAAACAGCTCTAAGGCGTTGTTAAAGTTGACGTTTTGAAGATAAAACCTTTCATGAATATGACTGAAGCGAGCGTGTTTCATGAAAATATTGCGGAATCAAATTGGTGATAGCCCTCGCTGAGAACTCACAATACTCAGCTTAATACTGCTGAACCGCACTACAATGAAAATAAATAAACATTACATGAAGAAGATCTACTCAAATAGCATGAAAAAACTAAACCTTATCTTTGCCGCTTTTCTTATTACTTTGCTTGCCGGATGCTCGTCACATGCGGCCGTCGATACTTCAAAAACAAAGGGCTATGCCAATTCACATGCACTTGTGGGAGTAGCTTCTTGGTATGGCGATAAATTCCACGGAAAACTGACAGCAAGTGGTGAAACGTATAATAAAAATGCTTATACAGCCGCTCACAAAACCTTGCCATTTGGGACTATCGTAAGAGTGACCAATACAGCCAATAACAAGTCAGTCGATGTGAAAATTAACGATAGAGGCCCCTACGTAAAAGGCCGAGTGATTGACCTTTCGCACAAAGCATTCTCTCAAATTGGAGACGTCAAGAAAGGCGTAGCAACAGTCAAAATTGAGATCATTGATGACAGCAACACCTTTCGATACAAACACTAGAATCCCCTCCTAACCTCCCCTTGGTTTACATCTACGATCCCTTACCAGTAGTGGGAAAGGGGAGGAACAGAACCTCGATATCGGTGAATCAATAGCTCATTTATGCTTACTCAATAAGGCTGCTTTGTAGCCTTTTTTGTGCCTTTCGATAATCCATTTTTAATAAGATTATCTTATTTCTAATATGTGGTTTGATGATGTTATGTGGTCAATAAATCAGTGTCTTAGCTTTCTTATTATTAGGGTTCATTGAAATTCATTGTGAAATAATGAAAAGCTGAACTAATCCAAAATTGGTTGTGGCGGGAGTGTAATAGAAAGGGGGAGGTACAATTGATGGGAGAAGAAGACTCTCGAAGTGAGGGAGATTACATTTCGTTACTCACTGAAGTAAATCTGAAATATTAGTGACACGGTTCTGAAATTTTTGGTGTTTAGCTTATGGGGTTCTATATCGAATTCAAATAAGGAAATACCCGTGAAGCTAACCCCTGTCGTTGCAGCCCTAATTATGTCTTTTAGCTCAGCAAGTTTTGCTTTTAGCTTGCAACAATCAGCCAATGAAAACAGTGAAGATCTCGTATGGACAGGGCACCTAAGCCCAGACAGCGACACGGTAATGTCTGCGATGCTCGCGGCTCATATCTATGGCGGTACAGCGACAGTACCAGAGCCGATTAATCCAGAATCCAACTTCATCTTGAACTACTGTAATGCTGAATCACCACGCGTAGAGACAGATTACTCCTCATACCGAGTGGGGCTGGTGGACTTCAATCAGGTCACTCAGCTAGCGCCAACTATTGACCAAGCATTTATTGTTGCTGTGGTTGATCATCACGCAATTGGTGGCTCACCGATTAACACACCACAAATTGTCGAGATGGATATTCGAGGATGGGGATCGGCTGCGACAATTTTGGCTGACAATGCTGAAAAGCTGGATGTGACCCTACCTAAACACCTTGCTTGTGTCGGTTTAGGCGCAATCCTTTCTGATACTGTGGTATTCCAATCATCAACCACGACTGAGCATGACCGTGAGTACGCAGAGAAACTGGCAAAAGTTGCAGGTATTTCAGACATCGAAGATTTCGGCCAACAGATGCTGATTGCTAAGTCGGATCTCAGCCACCTTTCTTCTGAAACCATTCTGACGCTGGACTACAAGAACTTTAAGTACGGTGGCAAACAGGTGGGTATCGGTGTGGCTGAAACGCTAACGGCTCAACAACTGATTGACCGTAAAGACGATCTTTTAGCAGCAATGAAGACTTACAAAGCAGAGAACGGCTTAGACCATCTGTTCTTCTCCATCACAGACACTAAGAACAAAGAAGCAAACTTACTTTGGGTAGATGAAAGCGACTATCAAGTGATTAAATCGGCTTTCAACGCTGAACCAACAAGCGACATGTTGACGCTAGAAGGTGTAACTTCTCGCAAGCGTCAGATTGGCCCTGCAGTTCAAAAGGCAATTGAAAGTTTGTAGATAGTAAGAGCTGTTACTTTATAAATAAGTAGTGAAGGGATTGGTAGAGATACCAATCCCTTTTGTTTTAGGTGAGTTGTAAATTTTCAATTTTAAGATCATCGTTGTACTTGCTGTTTATCCTAATATTTTATTACTTCTTTCAATTCCATTTTGATAATCAAAGGCATTTTCGCTATTTTTGTAACCTTCTAATCTTTTATTAAGAAGATCAAAATCAAACCCATTTTGATCATTTGATGCAATATCCTCGGTTATTGGATTCATACTTTTAGAGTAATGCAAATTTTCTAAATCATTTCGTTGGCTATAAAGAACAGGGAGGAAGTTCTCAAATACGCCTACTTCAATAGTATTATGAGTAATCCATGCCTTCCAGAAATCAGGGGTAAGGCCTCCAACAATTTTATTATTAATTGCTTTTGCTAAGAAATTTCGCTTACTAGTACCAGCAACTACCTCATAATGATAATGCACACCGATGAGCTTGCCATTTTCATATACATCCGTGTAGCATATTCTTAAGAATACCAGCTTACCAAGCAATGGTATTTCCCTTCCCATTCCCCAACCGTCATTTTCACAATAGAAAATTTTTAGTTTATTATTAACAGGGTATTTAAATCCATATTTATTGTATTGCATGGCTTCTTTAATATGAATCTTTCCTCCAGCTACTGCCGTATTGTTTACGCCTAGCTTGCCACTCATTTGAACAGCGATGTGATCAGAAGGATGCCACAGCAGATATGCAGGCACTTTTACTCCCTCATATCCTTTGATATCTTCTAAAGTTACGCTCAGGTTTGCAAAATTCTTAAACCACCAAGCGATCATTTCAGATGTCACCCCTCGTAATAATGAGTGCTCTAAAACAACACAGATTTGGCCTGATTTGTTAACAGTCTGTCCCCAATGAACTGATGAAGTCGGTTTTAATTTCCATCCAAATTTTCGTTCTTTTGGCATAATTAATTTTTGCATAGTCACTATCCTTTAATATCTTCCAGACTTAATAAATATCTCTATATTTATCTAATCGAACTTGAAAGGTGCAGTTGGTTATTTATATTATACTAAAATTGATATTCAATATTAACTAAAAAAATTAATCATGTAATAGGATTCGACTAATTACTGTTGTGTATACGGTGTGTCTTAGTACCTCAATAAGACATTCAAAATAACTGTGTCATGACTGGTGATATGTTCGTATGACTTTTCTAAGGGGAATGCTTAACAACACGAACACTCAGGTAAGTTGTGCGATGCAGCTTGCGTGATAGAGTTACAGATTATAATGGGGAAAATCCGTGCCAGCCAAAAAAATCACCTCATAACCTCCCCTTAATCCGTATCTTCGATCCATTATGATTCGTGGAAAAGGGAGGAACTGAATACCGATAGCGGCATGTGCATTTACACGTTCAGCGTCAAAGAAGGTTCTCCCCCTCGTTCGTCAGTCTGCAGTGGTTGATGAACTCAACTTGAGGGGGAGGGTGTTTCAAAATCTACGAAAACACGGCAGCCTATCAACTATTGAAAAGTATTGTGATTGCGCCTGATATGAATGGAACGTACATGCATTCAAATTGAAAGATTTAGAGTTCTAAAACTCACAACGTATAAGCGTTATTCGATTCCAACCACTCTTTTACCGCTCGGTTAAAAGTGACCAACTTCTGCGGTGTTACCCTTCTTTGAGCATAGATAAGGCTTAGCTTTTGGGCTTTTATCGACCATTCTGGGAACACGTGAATAAGCTCACCTTGTTTGAGCTGCTCTTCAACTTGATAGAACGGCAAGCTGGCGACACCTATCCCTTGCATCGCTAACTCTAAAATTGAACTGTAGGTATTCGAGCTAACGCTTCCGGTTACTTCAACATGGTAGGTTTGCTCGCCATTGACCAACTCCAACTGATTCCAACGTTCATTTTGACTGTTAAGAATGAAGCTGCATTTATGGATGTCTTTGGTGGTGGCTAGTGGGTTAGTCGATGCGTAATCCGCACTGCAAACGAGAACATTGCGGATGTGCCCGAGATCGTTGGCAATCACATCATTAGGCAGTTCATCGTAGGCTCTAAAAGCAATGTCAAAGTCGCCAGACTCTATCTTCTTTTTCATCGGCCCAAAGTCGAGAATCAAATCCACTTTTGGGTACTCTTGCTTGAAAGTAGGGATGATATGACGACAAAGCGCACGCCCAAACTCTATCGGGGCGGTAATTTTCAAATCGCCTGCCACTTCCTGCGTCATGTCTAAGACACGCATTTCCGCTTCGGTTGCTAATAGTTGAATTTGCTTCGCTTTCGCATACAACTCTTCACCCACTTCCGTGAGGCTGATAGAACGAGTCGTTCTGTGAAACAGCTTAGAATTCAATGTTTCTTCGAGTCGTTGTACATGCCGAGACACCAAACCTTTTGATACATCCAATACTTCAGCGGCCTTGGTGAAGCTTTGCTCTTCGGCGACAGTCAAGAAGGTCTGCATATAAATCAAATTCATCATTAACACCATTTAGTAAACAGTGAAGTCATTTTGTACTGTTTTTCTCACTCCTTCAAGAAACTAAGATTCAAAACGTAAACAGAAAGGAGAAGAACAATGAACAAATTACTACTTATTACCGCTGCAATGGCTGCCTCTATGAATGTTTCAGCTGCCTCTGTTGTAGAAAGCAACCCAACATTGGTTGGAGACTCATTCGGCTTTGTTGAAGGCCCAACATGGGATGTGGAACATCAACGTTTCTTGTTTAGCGATATCCCAAATAACACAACCTATTCTTACGATCTTAACGGCAAGTTGAGCGTGTTTGATGACAATTCTGGCTATGCTAATGGTCTCGATATCGATGCGAAAGGCAACCTGTGGGCTGCTCGTCATGATAGAAAGCTGTCGTACCGTGATGGCAACGGAGAGAAAGTGATTGTCGCTGCAACGTATAACGGCAAGCTGCTCAATAGTCCGAACGATTTAACTGTTAACAGTGATGGCAGTGTGTGGTTTACCGATCCTCCGTTTGGTATCCAAGGTTACGGCCCAGCAAAGGCAGAACCAGAGCAACCGGTTAATGGCGTTTATCGTTATTTAGATGGTGATCTAAAGTTGATCACTGGAGAGTTCAAGCTACCAAACGGCATCGCTTTTTCTTCTGATGAATCTTCGTTATACGTTGCCGACACATCTGATGGTTGGGTATACCGATTTGATGTTGATGGACAGTCACTCAGCAATAAGACGCAGTTTGCCCAGGTGAAGGCGGAGTCTGGCTCTGAACCTATGGTTGATGGCGTCGCTGTTGATGCCGATAACAATCTATTTGTTGCAGCACACGGTGGCGTGGGGGTGTTCGATAAAGACGGTAAGCAGATAGACTTCATTGCTATCGACGCGGGCCATATCAGCAACCTAGAAATTGGCGGGAAACAGCAAGATTTACTGATGGTAACGGCATACAACAAAGTGTTGGTGTTCAAGCTTAAGTAACGCTTAACATAAACGAAAACAAAAAGGGACGGGTAGAAATACCGGTCTCTTTTCTAGTTTGAATAAGTCGAAAGTGGGTTAGCTCAATGTGCTTTAATGATGCTGTCGACGATTAAGGCTTAGGCTGACTGGCTTCTATATCAAGGGCCGTTTGATTTGGCCTACTGAAGTACTTCTTCCATTTTATTGGCATCATAGGAATCACGATCAGGCTGATGCCGACAAGGGTCAGCATGTCTGGAATCTCGTCAAACCACATCACGCCAAATAAGGTAACGAACACCAACCCCGAGTATTCCGCGAGAGCAATTTGGTTTGCTGGCGCTTTTTTATAAGCCACCACCACAAGGGCATGATACCCAAGAACGAATAGGTTGATTGCCATAATCCACCCAACATGACGCCATTCAATCGCCGCCCATGCAGGCAGAGCAAGAGCCAACGCCAGCGGTAGAGTCATCACACTGGTCCAAAATAGTGTCGAGATAATGTGTTGTTCTGCGTGAAGACGCTTGATCAAAATATTGCCGACACCCATCGCGAGCGCACTGCCTAAGCCTGCAATAGCGGCCCAGTGAAATTGCTCTGGACGCAACACGATTAGCACACCCACGAAGCCAATCAATGTCGCCACCACTTTTGATGATGTCGGCTTCTCTTTCAGTAAAACAATAGAAAGCGGGAGCATAAGAATGGGCCCAACATAGAACATCGCATTTGCGGTCGCCAACGTTAGGTGTGTGATAGCAATCATTGCGCAGCCACTACCTACTAGGATGAATTGAGCCCGCAAGAAGTTGATGCGACAACCACCTTGCATGCGTGTCTCTTTGGGTAGCTTTAGCCAAAAAGGAAGCAGCAACATCACGCTCAATAGTTGGCGGATAAACACATATTGGAACGTGGGCACTTCACCATTCAGTACTTTGAGTGAAACGTCTGAAAAGGAGGCGAGCAGGTTTGCGAATACTAAGAGCAAAATCGCGTGGTTGGTGGCTTTGGTCATACAGAAACAGCACTACATATTTGTCATACAATTGTGAGCGCACATAATACATGAGAATCGAAAATATGTAAGAACAAAAACCAAGTAAGAACAATGTCGTTCGATGCTTACTTATATAGGTTGCGAGGTCTGCTGTTATGATCTGAGTTCAGTAGGAGAGTGCCCAGTCCAATTTTTGAATGCTCGACTGAATGCGCTCGAGTCTGAGAAGCCAAGTTCGTGAGCCACATAGGTAATGTTGCCGTCGTTTTGATTCAGTAGCGTCATGCTCAGCTCAAGTCGGTATTTATCGAACAAACGACGAAAGCTCACACCTTGTTGTTTAAGTTTACGATTCAGGGTTCGAGGGCTGATGTGAAGATTATTCGCCACGCTATCTAGGTTGGTGTCTTTCACCGCGAGCACTTTGAACGTCTCATTCACTTTGTAGATTAGGTTGGTTTTTAATGTTTTTTCCATCTGTTGATCGGCGATTCGTACTAACTCTGCATGAAAGTCGGCTTGGAATTGGCGAGGTTTTGCTTGAACAAGATCGTTAGGAAACAGCATGTATCGGGCGGGGAAGCCTTCCTTCATTTCAACATTAAAGACACGCTCATAGATGCTCAAGAACTCATCACCGATAGTGTTCTTATGAATGTGAATGGCGAGCTTTTGATTCGGTGCATTAAGGTATCTGCGAACGAGCTTGATCATAATACTGAAATAGAGTCCCAAGCTGATGTGTGTCATCAGTGTGGTTTCGTCAATGTACTCGGGTGTGACGCCCCAAAGTTCGACTTCACCACTCTCTGTTTCACGACTGAATATTTTCAGTAGCGGATGTATATGAATAGAGTATCGACTCAGCAGTTGGCAAAAGCTGGCGAGATCTGGCGCGGTGAGCATGGCCATTACCGGCGCGCCCATTTCAAGCTCATCGAAGTAGCGAGCAGATTCATCAAATAGGTCGATCAGTTCATGATCAAAGCGTTGGTAGATATTGGTGATGGCGGTTTGAAGCTGATAAGCCGAGATCGATTCGGCGGAGCAAAGTTGTTTGTAGACCTCTGCTCCCGACCAGATATCGCTGCTGTCTCCAATTCTAGCCTGAATAGCAGAATCTAAAGTTTTAAACCAAAAAATGGGCAATTGAGTACTAAAACTTTCCACCATAACTCCCTGTTATTGCTGGCGATTGAAGAGTGTTCTTCTCGGTAATATATCCAAATTAAAGGATTTGTTTGCGGGTTACAAGCAATGAAAATCTCAGTTCAACCTTAGAATTTGTAATCAACACCGACTGAAACCACATATTGCGATGATTGGTAATACTCAATGTTTGAATTCGTTGTCTTGGCGCCGAGTAGTGACACCAAAGACCAGTTTTTAGCATCAAAGATATTGGCATATTCATAGGCAACGAAGGCGCCAAAGTCTTTGTCTTCACGTGTCTTATTAAAGATCGGGTTCTCTTTATCATAGCTGCGTTTTGCTGCATTGAGTGTTAAAGCAAGACCATGTTTTCCGTATCTTTTCGCTAGGTTGATTTCCGCACCAAGGCTCAAGAACGACAGTGCATCACCCTCGGAGTCTGAAGAGAAAATATTCATTGAAGGTGTGAGAATGCCTGACCCATCTTTCAAGAAGTACTGATAACCAGACTTGAGATAAAAGTACTTTCGTTCTCGAATCATCAGTGCGCGTTCTTCTTCGGTTAACCCAAGCCCCTTTAGACCGGTGTTTTCTTTTTTAACGTCTGACTCACCAGAAGCGACATCGAGATTAAAGTTCGAGCCCATTATTCTTGAAAGCTGCATTCGAACCACAGTGCCAGTGAGGTCGGTTTCTTTCCTATTTGAGTCAATAGCATAAGGGTCATCCCACACTTCGCCAGATATCAGAGTCGGCAAGATAGAAAAATCGACCACCATGCCGCTTTCCACTTGCTGTCTATATCCAATTTCAAATGCCAGCGTACCAGTGATGATGTCGTCTCTTGAGGTGCCTAAGAAAAACTGTTTGTGATTCAAAGCGCCAAAGGTGTATTGCACCGAACCCAAAACAGCGACCATTCCCTCGGCTTCCGTGTTACCCGACGACATTAAATCGGCTTGAGATTGATGATTGCTTTGACCAACATTGAGATTGCTTGAGTTTGCGGTGAAGCCAGTTAGGAAGGTCATGTTGCCACTGAAGCCTTCACTTGGAGCTAGAGCTGCGAATGAGTGTGGCGCAAGCGTCAGACTTGCCAAGAATAGGAAAATAATATGTTTCATCAATAGACTCGTACTTAAATGATTTTCTAAATTGAATCGCTTGTTAAAGCGCAATCGGGGCTTTTATGTTTGCCCAAGGCTTGGCGTGTTCTAGTTGATAGGCCAATTCAAATAACAGGCGGTCGTTGCCTCTCGCTGCGGAAAAGTGGCTACCAACAGGAAGGTTCTGTTTGTTCCAATACAAGGGAACCGACATCGCCGGATTGCCTGCCACGTTTTCGATTGGCGTGTAGGACATTAATTTCTCTGAACGTGCCCATATCTCTTTGCCGGAGTGCGCTTTCTGGTCGAAATATTCGATGTCCAAAGGAACATGGTTTGCACAAGGGGTGAGCCATATATCGATGTTTTTAAAGAACTCTCGGTTATGACTGGTTGCGAAGTTTCGGCATCGCTCTTGAGAGTCGATATACAAGCTAGGAGTGGCTTTTAAGCGTGCTTGCATCGTACGAGCTAAATAGACGACGTTGTCGCTCACTTTGTCTGGCATCGATTCTAGCGGCATCCCTAAGCGGTCGAATTGCTCAGCAAAGCTTGCCATCTTGTTGCCAAATACGCCCATGTAGTTACGCATGAACACATCGCCATTTTGGATTGGTTGTTCAACTTCGATAACGATATGCCCAAGGCTTTCGAGCAAAGAGACCGTAGAACGAATGGCTGCGAGCGTATCTTCATCAGGAAGCCTGCCGTGGATATCTTTGAGGGTGACGCCAATCTTTATCTGACGGTTAAGAGAAGCATTAACCATTCCTATTGGGGTTCGAGGAAAAGGCGTCTCAAAGTTATTTTTTGTATGATGCTCTGTGACTGAAACTGCCAAAGCAGCGTCACGAACGGTTCTCGACATAAACGATTGATGGGTAAAACCTTCGTTTGTTGAGCCGTCAGTTAGCCCTGAGATCAAAGATTCTCGACTTGGCTTAAAACCAAAGATTCCAGTCGCCGAAGCAGGCATACGAGAAGAACCGCCACCATCAGTAGAGTGCACTAAGGGTACATAGCCAGCTGCAATCGCTGCTGCGCCACCGCCAGTCGATGAGTGAACACCTCGGCTTAGATCCCATGGGTTGCGCGTCGCTCCATAAAGGGAGTTCTGGGTGCAGCCTAGTGTCATCATCTCAGGGATGTTCGTCATGCCAATGGTGTTCAGCCCTGCATTTTGAGTCGCACGAATAAACCAAGAGGTCGCGTTGGGTTTTCTGCCTTGGTTTAGCTTCGAACCCAGGGTGCATTCAAGCCCAACAACATCAACGCAGTCTTTTACCAAGAAAGGCACGCCGGCAAAGGGTGAGTTCGGGTTAAATGAGTTTGCTCGCTCTAGCGCTAAGTCAAAGCACTCAGCAACCACCGCATTAACCTGATCGTTTGTTTGGCGAATTTTATAGATGGCTTCTTGTACGAATTCTTTTGGCGAGGCTTTTTTGTCTCTTATCAGATTTGCCATCTCGGTCGCATCCAGTGGCGAGTCAACGGTTTGGTGATCTGAAGGCAAATTGGTTGGCGAAGTTGGCGTTGCATTGGCTAAGGTAGGCAGAGAGATAGCCGCAGCAGAAACTGCACCTTTCCCCATAACTTTGAAAAAATCTCTGCGTTTTAATTCATTGATAGTCATCGTTTCTATCCCAAGTTAGAAAGTCACTATCCTTGTTTCGAAACCTAGATCGCTAGGCTTAGCGTCACTCCGTGTGCTGGTTTATGGGATTAGAATAAAGATTGGTGTGTTGGCTTGCAGTGCAAATACCGCCAATGTTCATACCATTCACGCCAACTGGTTTTTCGGGTTATGTATAGGGAGGGATTATTGCTCTGCTGCTAGCCAAAAGCTCGACAGGTCTTCAAACAGATCTTCATTATCTAAAATACTGAGATGGTTTTCGTTGTAACCACGAATTTGGTCGGCGTTCAATTGAGCGGGGCGTGATAACTGGCTTGATAAATTGATGACGCCATCGTTACTGTTGGTATTAAACAGATCACCCGAGTTATAACCAAAGGCTAAAAAGTGGGGAATGTGGATTTGATTGTTTTCAACAAATAAGTCGCTAATAAATTGGCCGTCTGGGTTTAAGTCAACCCAAGCAGGCATTACCACGGGAGAGTATTCCACCCCTTGCTTAGCTGACTCGACACCACCAAACGGCGAAGATATGGTGGTTACGCTGCTAATAAAATCACATAACTGCCCAATGCGACACTGACGAATACTGTTAGTCACGATCAAGCCACCCATACTGTGGGCAACAACATGCAACTGTTGGATCTTATATTCAGTCACAACTGTATGGAATAGGTTATTTAAGCCTTTCGAATTCAAAGACAGAGACAGGCCTGAAGGGTAGTTAAATACCCATATTTGGTATTTAGATTGGTCCACTTTTTCAATGAGAGGGGCGAAATCTAAAGCCGTTGAATTGATTCCATGTACGAATAGGATTGGGATTTTATTTGGGTCATATTCAGATAGAAAATAGAGCCCTGCATTATCTTCAAGTAAGAAGGTCAGCGGCTGCCACATACCGAGTTTTGCATTCCCTTTTTCAAAAGGGGGATCTGTTAAATCCACCACGGTGCCTATATCGACGAGGTCTAACTCTATTTTCAATAGTGAGGACAATGAACGATCAACAAACGCTCTTGGGGCATCACTCTCATTAATGGCAAGTGATACTTCGATTGTCGATTTGTCTTGGTGATCGCGCAGGTTAACCACACTGAATGCTTCATCAGCTTGTAGGTTTAGGTCTTGATTCTTATCTTCAAAGACGAGTAGGTAATGGATGTTATTTGATACATGTAAGTGAATACTGTCGCTGTCTATAATGCCATCGTAGCCATCCACTTCGCTTTTATTGATGTCTTTGATTTGTTCAATCACCACGGCAGAGCCGGAGGCCGGTTGACTTAAGGTGATGGTGTACTGATTGGTTATGGAGTCGATAGCTTGTATCTCATTAGATAGGTTTCTAAAGTTACTGCACCCTGATAGCACTGAACTGAGTAACAGCACTGTACTGAGTAAGCGTGCAGTCAGTAATCGTTTCATTCCAATCTCATCCCCATATCAACAAGCTTCGTCCTTCAATCAACAAATCTTATACATAAACAAACAGCATGAATTTAATACTAGCAAGAAAACAGAGAGTTAGGTCATACGTGCTCTTGATCATGTCCTGTTTTGATTCGAGTTTATTTATTCCATGCAGCTCGACAGCGCTATGGCTGATGCCGATGTGCTATAGAGATTGTCTTTTCGATACTGATTGTTGGTATACGATTTTTGCCATTCTCAACCGCTTTGATTCATGGAAATTATCGGCCATGCGAAAAAAATTGAACTTTATCATTTTAGTTAAGTCGTATTGCTACGTTTACCATCACAAGACATCTGCAGTTTAGATATGATCTCAAGTCGAAACACACACCAGCTAACTCGTAGCGCACTATTATTAGTGGGTTGGGTTATCTGTTTCTGTCTCGCCAGTAATATGAGTTTTATCCAAGGTTGCAAAGTAAACTATGAAAACAGTGATTCTGCGATTTCTAATGTCCTGCAGGTAAACAAGATTGATGATGGTGGCGGTGCATCTCAATCTCAAGACGACCAATCCGTCCACAAATGTGAGTTATCAGAACACCTGATAAATTTTGATCACCACCAAGTCAATGATCAAGCTATATTCACGTACTTCATACTCGTTGTAGTCGTATTGTGGCTGCTAAGTACTGTCCCGTATTTCCCTCCATTCACTGAGCCAATCCTTCACAAGGGTAGGCGCATCCATCTCAAGGTCTGTGTCTTTAAAGAATGAGAATAAGAGCGTTTAACTAACACTCATATTATTCATTTTTTAAGGAAAAATTAGACATGCCTAAAAGCAAAATGTCATTGCACTTTGTTGTGCTTTGGCTATTCGTTGCACTGTGTTCAACATTCACTGTGAACGCAAGTGCGAGCGAATCGATGACTCCTGTTACAACGGGTTGGATGCAAGACAAGTTACATCCGTATGTAGAAACGCGTTTTGTCATGACAGGACAAATTAATAAAGAAGATAAAACCGCGGCGGGTTATCTGGAAGTGAACCTTTCTGATGAATGGAAAACTTACTGGAGAAGTCCTGGTGAAGGAGGCATTGCGCCCAAAATCAAATGGGCCAACTCTAAGAACGTTTCGCAACTGCAATGGTTTTGGAAGTTTCCCCAACGCTTCAATTTGCTCGGCATAGATACGCTAGGTTACAAGCACAACATCATCTTCCCGATGAATCTTCATATTGATGATATGAACAAACCTGTTGAGCTTAATGCTGTGCTGACGATGTCTTCATGCACCACCATATGTATTCTCACGGATTTTGATATCAACTTGGTGTTTAACCCAAGTGAGATGACCGTGGATAACGACGCGATGCTTGTCTACGCCAAAGCAATGAGTGAAGTGCCGAAAGATTCACCGCTTGTAGAAGGTACATCTACGATTTGGGATGCTCGCAAGTCGCAACTTCAAGTTATTGCTACACATCAAATTGGCTGGACTGCACCCGATGTAATCGTGGATGGTGATTCAGATGAAATGCAAGATGCTGACTTTGGTATTCCTCACATTGAAATTGAAGGTAACCAAGTCATTGCGACTTACGATGTAAGTAGCTGGATGGGCACACCCGATCTTAACAACCAGCACATCCGTGTAAGCATCAAAGACAAAGACTTCATCACAGAATATCCAACCACTGTTACCAATGGCATTGTGGGCAACAGCTCTATGATAAGTATGGTGCTTTTAGCGCTATTAGGTGGGTTGATTCTCAATATCATGCCCTGTGTATTCCCTGTGCTTGGAATGAAACTGAGTGGGGTTATTTCTGCTCAAGGAATGGCAAGAAAACAAGTTAGGTTCCAATTCCTTGCATCTGCAAGTGGCATCCTCGCATCCTTCTGGTTAATAGCCACTTTCTTGGCTGTGTTAAAAGTTTCAGGCAGCGTTATCGGTTGGGGAATTCAGTTCCAAAACGGTTGGTTTATCGGTGGGATGTTTATCGTCACCGCTCTGTTCAGCGCCAATATGTTAGGGCTTTTCGAAATCCGTCTTTCATCGAATGCAAATACATGGATGGCAACCAAGGGCGACAGTAGCTACGTCGGACACTTTACTCAAGGTATGTTCGCAACGCTATTGGCTACGCCATGCTCTGCTCCATTTCTTGGAACAGCCGTCGCCTTTGCTCTCGCCACTACTATCCCGACGATGTTTGGTATTTTCACAGCTCTTGCCGTTGGTATGGCGCTTCCATGGATTATCGTTGCTGCATTCCCATCGATAGCTTTGGCGTTGCCTAAACCCGGGGCATGGATGAACCGTGTTAAATACCTGTTCGGCGGAATGATGCTAATCACTAGCGTTTGGCTCTTTAGCTTGCTTCGACCTCATGTCCCTCAATTGTGGTTATACGCAATATTGGCAGTCAGTGTTTGCCTATTACTTGTCAGGTTGGTTCAAGTGCATGGAATCAAGACTGCGGGTGCTGTTGCCTTGCTGCTGTTGAGTGTTATCTCTGCCTCGTTATTTGTCGAGAAAGCAACATCTAAAATGCTGCCACCAGAACCTGAGTGGGAAGCGTTGTCTACTGAAGTCATTGATGAACATGTTGCTAATGGCCAAGTGGTTTTTGTTGATGTCACTGCTGATTGGTGTGTGACTTGTAAAGCAAACAAGATAGGTGTTCTTTTACAAGATCCTGTTTACAGCGCATTGACTGAAGGTGATGTAGTGCCGATGGAGGGGGATTGGACTGTACCGAGTGATAGCGTCACGTCATACCTACAAGATCACAACCGGTTCGGTGTTCCGTTCAATATGGTTTATGGCCCTAATGCTCCAGAAGGTATTGAGCTTCCTGTCATCTTAACCAGTGATGCGGTGATGGAAGCCATTGAGAAGGCAAGAGGTGATGACGAATGATTAGAACAAAATCTAAGGCAAAACCTCAGACTAAAAAGCAGAAGTTGAGATCGGCATTACTGTATACCTTGTTCGCGGCGGTCGTGGTCTTTGGTGTTGATTATTGGCGTACAAAAGACGTTCCAATGCAGAACGTTCCGCCGATGGTCGGAATGTCGTTATCCGGTAAACCGATAGATGTAATTGAAATGAGTAAGAAAGAGCCGGTATTAGTTTATTTTTGGACGACATGGTGCGTGGCCTGCAAATTTGTGACGCCAGTGGTTGATTGGTTTTCATCAAGCTATCCCGTCGTTGGTGTATCACTGACTTCGGGTAAGGATGAAAGAGTTCAACGCTATATGAATGCTAAAGGGTATAGCTACGACAACATTAATGACACTCAAGGTAAAATTGCACGCGATTGGGGAATCTCCTTAACGCCAACACTCATTGTTATTAATGATGGAAAAGTAACAAGTGTTACTTCAGGAATTACTACGCCAATAGGTATCGCAGCCCGACTTTGGTTAGCTAAGTATTAATGGGAAAAATATGAAATTCATAACAAAAAGCATCATCACACTATTAGTTACACTGGCTTTCTCTCCTGTCACTTACGCAATGACAAAACAAGAAAAGATTGCCGAGATAACGCAAATGTTAGAAACGAATGAAGGTATTATCGATTCGGTTCATGACAGTCTGGCTGCTTACATAGATCAACAAAGTAGTTTCGATAAAACGTTGGCTGAGAGCCATGACTTTATTTATAACAACCCACACCACCCTTGGTATGGTTCCGAACATCCAAAGCTGACGATCGTAAACATGACTGATTTTAGTTGCCCGTGGTGTAAAAAGTTAGATCCTGTTCTTCGGAAAATAGTGGATGAGTTTCCTAATGACATCAAGGTGATAAATATTTATATCCCTCTAAAGGAGAGAGATTCACCACTGAACTCAGCAACCTTTGGACTCAATGTTTGGAACAATGACAAAGAAAAATACAAAGCAGTTGAAGAGATGTTGATCAGTAAGCCTGGCATTCACAACGTTCGTTCGATAATGAAAGTAGCGAAGAAGAACAAAGCCACCGATTACGCTTCTTCAGACAGCGAAATAGCGATTGAAGTTGCTGAAAACTATAACTTGTTTACGAGGTTGGGTGTTCGAGGTACACCAGCGATGTTAATTGATGGAACATTGCTCCCCGGTTACTTGCCATACGAAAAACTATATCCAATAGTAAAGGCTAAGCTAGAAGAGAAAAGTAAATAGAATAAATTTACGATAACTTAATTATTATTTCTGATGGATAAAAGCCCTATTGATTAGGGCTTTTTCTTATTTGTTTATTAATTTGCAGAAGTAGTTTGCAAATTAATAAACAATGTATAACGCAGCTAGTCCAAATATGCCTAGAAAACTGAGAACACCACATGTCGAGTACAACAACAGTCTCATTGTTAATTCCTGATTACAAAAAAATGATTAATAGTATTTACTTTTCTAAATTGTCTTATGTGCAATTTAAGGGCGTGGGGTTGACACAGTTATATTAAAATAGCACCTCCAGATAAATTATCACTTAACATTTAGTTAGAGCTATCTATGCTGAAATAATTCCATTTTCTCTGTGTTTTTTTAGAAATAATCAGAGGGTTTTTATACTGAATTTTTACAGTTTGATATTCTATTTTTAATTTTCATATGGTTTTTAATACGTAAATGTAAATTAATTCATCGAATGGAAAATAACTCGTAGCATGGCAGTGAATTTATATTTTTTATTGAGTGAATTGGATATCTAAGATTTTCAATGGAAGGTGAGATCAGCTTTAGGCGATCCAAAAAAAAGCAAACAACCAAGTTAGTCATCTCGGTTATTTGCTTTAGATGTGTTGTTTTGCGGTTAAGGGACGAGCGCTTTTCGAGGTTAAAGCGTGTTTTTGTACACCTTACCGTCTTTCATGATCAGTTTTTGTGTCTCTGTGTTCGCCACACACGCAACACTTTCCAGTGGGTTGCCATCGATGATCAATAGGTCGGCATAAGCACCTTCAACGATCTGACCTAACTTGCCTTCTTGGTATGGGTGTTGGTAAGTCGACATTTCGAACAAGCGACCACAGTTTGATGTCGCCATGCGAAGTGCGGTGATGGTATCGAATACTTGCTCAATCGCACCAAGTTCATTCAATTGTGTCGCATGAACGTTGGTTTCACCCACACAGTCAGTACCAAAAGCAATGTTCTGAATGTCGTATTTCTTAATCAGTTCTGCTGACTTGAACATGGCTTTGCCTACGCGTTCTGTTTTGCGGTATGTCTCCTCATTCGGCAGCGGGATCTTACGCTCTGCAATCAATGAAGAGGTAAAGTAAGAAGGAATCACCCAAATGCCTTTCTCTTTAATGATCTCGGCAATGTCGTCGTCCATGATGGTCGCGTGTTCGAAAGACATCACGCCCGCTTCAGCTGCTCGGCGCATCGCATCAGAGGTGTGGATGTGCGCAGCGACATAAGTGCCGTAATCTGAAGCGGCCTCAACTGCGGCTTTCATCTCGTCTGATGTAAATTGCAATGTGTCTAGCGGGTCGAAGGTTGAAGATGCGCCACCACCAGCCATGATCTTGATTTGTGACGCGCCCATAAATAGCTGTTCACGCACCGCTTTCAATACTTCTGAACGCCCATCGGCCACTTTCATTGAGCCTTGCTTCATCATTGGTGAGTCTTCATGGCCGTTTGCTAAACGCTCTTGTGCTTGGTTTTGACGGTAATCGGAGTGACCACAGGTTTGTGAGATAGCTGCCATTGAAGGCAGAATACGTGGGCCAGTGGCATAGCCGTTGTCGATACTGTTTTTAAGGCCAAGTGTGTTACCCGCTACATCACGAATGGTAGTAAAGCCGCGCATCAGCATCTCTTCCGAAATCTTCGCTGAGCGAATCGCCACTTCTTCGCGTGTCATGGTATCAATCACATTGAAAGGTGCAGATAAAGTGATATGAACGTGTGCATCAATCAGGCCTGGCATGACTGTGCCACCTTGAGCATCAATCGTTTCATCGGCAATCGTTGGGTCAATCTCACCAATCTGAGTGATCAAGTTATCTTCGATGAGGATTGATACGTTCTCGATTAAGTTGTTATCAACACCGTTAAATACGTTCGCGTTAGTGATTAGCTTTTTCATAGTCTGCACCTTTTGGAAATGAGTGTGTGTCGCTGATGGGGTCATCATATGGGGCGCAGCATTTGAAGAATGGCCATTTGGTGACAGTGATGAATTGGGCGTGTTTTTGCTATTGCTATAAGAGAGGGAAGGGGGATTTCTATCGAATTATTAATTTGAGGAATGAATGTTGGCGGTGTCATGAAATGGTAAGTTTTGCTTCGATTCGAACGCTAAGATGTATTTCAAATCAAGGCTACTTATCAAATTAGAGAGAGACAGAATGACTAAATCAGACAAAGTTTACGGGTTCAACACACCACAACGTCTATTCGTAGGTTACACGTTAGCCGTGCTGGTGGACTTAGTAGTACTTAACTTCTTCGATGAGTACTGGGACTTCGTCAACATTGAGTCTTTCACTATATCTTTGATTGCGGCGTTGTTGTTGCAGTTGTTGTTGAAGCTCTCTATTGGTTTAGAGCACAAGATTGCCGAGCACTTCAAAAGCAAGCCGGGCACCGCGCCTAAGGTGTTCCGAGCAATCACCACTTACATTATCTTGGTGGGCTCAAAATTCGTGATGTTAGAAGCGATTAACCTATTGTTCGGTGACAAGGTGAGCTTCACTGGCCCTTGGGGCGGCGTGGTAGCGTTCTTCGCTGTGGTATTTACGATTCTGGTTGCTGAAGTGATTGTATCGAAGATCTACTTTGCTCTGGATGATAAACAAGATTCAAATGTGAAAGCGCTTAAAGAGACCAACGCGTAACACAACATAAAATACAGATGTGAATAACAGACGAGCCAGCTGAATAAGCTGGCTCGTTTTCGTTTGAGTTGCGATAACTAATTCGATGCGCTGGTTGGCTCTATTTTTCGTAAACCACATCCCCGCGTAACACCGTCATCAACACTTGAGTCTTAGCGATTTGTCTTGCTGACACTGTGGTGATGTCTCGGTTGAGAATGGCGAAGTCAGCGGATTTTCCTACCTCAATAGAACCTGTTACGTCTTCAATTCCAAGACTTTTGGCTGCATTGAGCGTGTAAGCGTCGATCGCGGTATAGATATCAGTTAGGCCGGTTTTGCCCATGATTAAGCTGTTCGCGATGCCGACCAAAGGGTTGATGTCGTGTACGTTCCAGTCACTGCTTAAGGTGATATTGGCGTCGGTCTTGAGTATCGCGTCGAGGTTCATCATGGCTTTAGCACGGCGAGCTCCTAGGAAAGCTTCAGCCCATTGGTGTTGGTGCCTTACAACGTAATCAGAGCCGACTTGGAAATCTGCAGTCACGTCTAATTGGCGAAAGCGTGGCACATCTTCATCATTGATTAATTCGACATGGGTTAGGGTGTAGGGTTTGGTTGAACCTTGTTTGCGAATGCTTTCTATTGCATCAAGAGATTCACGAACCGCTCCATCACCAATGGCATGAATATGGGCGCTAAAGCCGATTTTCTCGAGCGCAGTTAACCACTCGTTCATTTGTTCTGGTGGAATATAGTTCAAGCCATTAGGAGACTGGGGCAGATAAGTATCTAAGTAGGGCGCGAGTGTTTTGGCGGTGCCATTGATGAAGATACCATCGCTGTACATTTTCACCTGATCGACAAGTAACAGACGGCTTTTATCGTCGGAATACATCTTTTCAAAGACTTCTAATTGAGAAGGTATTGCCATCGATGGATACACCCAAGGGCGCAGCGATACACGCGCCGTTAAGTCTTGATTTTGCTCGGCCTCTAGCCAAACGTCATACCAACCTCGCTTCCAATACATGCGACCGTCGCCAATGGTGGTGATGCCGTGGGCTGCCGCTTCCTCAAGTCCGAACATTAAGCCTTGGTAGCTTTGCTCAAACAGTTCGCTTTGGCTGTTCCACGCCATCTCCATCAGTTGATCGCCAGCATTGTCTAATAAGATGCCATTGAGCTTGCCACTGTCTTGGTCTTTTAAATAAACACCGCCTTGTGGGTCTGGAGATTGTTGGCTGATTCGAGCGATTTTTAGTGCTTTTGAATTGACCCACATTGAGTGCGAAGTCTGCTCCATGATCACCACTGGGCGATCCGGGAAGATACTGTCGATGATCTCTAGTGGCGTGTAATCAGAGTCGCTATCGAGCGTCGCTTCCAAAGAAAAACCATAGCCCATAAGCCAACCTTTGCCATCGGTATCAGCATTGATCTTGCACGCTTCTAAGTAGGGGATTTGCTCTTCTAATGTTGCTTCAGAGTCGAGTTCACAATTGCCACCCAGCCCTGAGGCGGCTTCAAACACATGATTGTGGTTGTCAATGAATCCCGGTAAGACAAAGGCATTGTCTAAATCAATGACATCAGTACCTTGCCCTTGAAAAGTTTGCGCCTGTGATTGGTTACCGATGAAGATGATCTTGCCGTTGTGGGTAACGATCGAGTCCGACTCGCGATGCCCGTATATATCAGCATTGGTAAAAATCTGATCAGCACTTTGGCTTTTAACGGCTGTTTGCGCTTGAACTGCTGTTTGTGTTTGAACTGATGTTTGCGCTTGGACAACGGTGTTGGCTTGTGCAAGAACCGGCGTTACGGCGGTTAAGCTTGTGAGTAATGCTATCCATGCAGTGCGTGGCAGAGTGAGCTTGTTATTCATTATTATGTCTTCCATGTTCCACTGTTTAGTAAGTATAGAAAGCGAGTGGCAAGTGTGAAACTCAACATGAATGACAAATAAAAACCGCGATTAATCAATGAATTGTGGTTTGAATAAGCCTTTCATTACGACTCTTGTCTTAGGCTCTTACGCAGATCTTTCTTATATTCGTCATAAGAGTTATAGCCATAGAATTTCCAGGTGTGGTCACCTTTAATATTGTGGTTGTAGGTGATCTCGCCGATCCACTGCTGACGTGTGGCAAGAATCATATCGCGAATTTTTAATAATAAAGTGTCCATAGTTGCTCTCCTGATTAAGTTCACTTGCAGTATATTTATCGGAGACGAAGAGAAGAGTACCCTCAGCGCAATGTTCAATACTTTTCAGTCAATGTGCTGATTTGGGTGGTTTGTTACGTATACTTTCAATATTAAAAGGTCATTGAGTATTGTAATGAAAGGTTACTTGGAAAAAGTGCCACAACGAGTTGGCATGTCTTGGCGCTATAAGAAAATTGTCGAGAACAGTAAAAGCTATGGTTGGCACCGGCACGAAGAGTATGAAATAGCGATTCATCGTCACTTTACTGGCCATGGTTTTATTGGGCATCACCAAAGCGATGTGTTCCATAATCATATGATTTTGGTTGGGCCGGATTTGCCTCATGCTATTTATTCAGACGACAGCACGGATGACCAACGAGTATGTGAAACGCATGTGATTTGGTTTCGTAAAGACTGGATAGAGCCATTGATAGCCAGTTGTCGAGAGCTTGAACCGTTGCGTGCGCTGCTGGAAGGCTCAAAGAAAGGATTGCAGTTCTCTCCCAGCTCGGCAGAGAAGGCGACTGAGCTGCTAGACAGGGTGATGGAGAAACCGCCACACCAACAGTTACTCACCTTATTCTCGTTGTTTTCGGTATTACTTGATGACGAAGAGGTGGTGCAGTTGATCAACCCGATCTTTAAGGACAATGAAGGTGATGAGATCAGCGATAAGCTAGATAAGGTCGAAGCCTTCTTAATGAATCACTTTATTCAAGATATCTCGATTAACGATTTAGCCAGTCACCTATACATCAGTGAGAGCAGTGTTAGGCGTTTATTTCAAAAGCACTATAAAGAGAGCTTCAGTCAACGGCTTAAAAAGATCCGATTGAACGTCGCGTGCGACTTACTGATTAATACATCATTGCCGGTCAATTTGATCTTGGAGAAAGTGGGATACGACAACCAAGCCAACTTCAATCGTCAGTTTAAATCCTATAAACAGGTGACGCCGACTCAATATCGAATAGCAATGAAACGTCATTGATTCATTCGCAGACTAAACGATTCACATAAGATTCTGAATAAATTACAGTTAAGTGGACTATAAAAATGGATTTAACGTATTACCAAGGATGTAAGTTTATGTTTTCACGAGACTTACTCGCATTACTAATAAAAACAAGTCGAGGTTAGGATGAAAAAAATATTATTGCTGCTTAGCGTGATCTTATTGGGTGGTTGTGTTGGCATGCCCGAAACGGTAAAGCCTGTTCAACAGTTTGAGTTGGAACGATACCTAGGGAAATGGTACGAAGTGGCTCGTTTGGATCACTCGTTTGAGCGTGGCTTAGACAACATCAGCGCTGAATACAGCCTTCGTGATGATGGCGGCGTGAAGGTGATTAACCGTGGTTATTCGGCGGAAGAAGGTGAGTGGAACGAAGCGGAAGGAAAAGCGTACTTCGTTGAAGGCTCTGAACAAGGCTATCTGAAAGTGTCTTTCTTTGGCCCTTTCTACGGCGCTTATGTGGTGTTTGAATTGGACAAAGAGGGATACCAGTACGCGTTTGTTTCTGGCCCTGACACCGATTACTTGTGGCTGCTTTCAAGAACACCAGAAGTTGCGCCAGAGGTTATGGAGAAGTTCAAAAGCATGTCTAAAGAGCGTGGCTTCAACACTGACGAGTTGATTTTTGTCGAGCACACAAAATAACGATTTCTGGCTTCTACTTGTCTTTACCTAACTTTACGCATTTACCCTATAAAACGTAATGATATTAGGCGAAAATAGCATCAAGTTTAGAGACATAAAGTGGTCATTATGAGTAAATCGTTATCGAAAAAGACTGTTGTTTTCCATTGGCTTACCGGTATTTTGTTCCTTGTCGTGTTTGTGATTGGGCTTCAATTTGAAGGTATGCCGCGAGGCCCCGAAAAAGGTGAGTTGATGGGGCTACACAAATCGTTGGGTTTGATTGTTTTAGTTGTCGCACTTTCACGCTTGGTATGGCGTTTCAAAGAGGGCGCAATTGAAAGTGTTGCCGTATTGACGAGAGCACAAGAAATCGCAGCGAAAAGCGTTCACCACTTCTTATTATTAGTGACGTTGGCGATGCCAATTTCTGGTGCTGTGATGAGTGTTGCTGGTGGGCGTGCATTAGACGTGTTCGGGTTCGAGCTTATCGCTGCTGGTGAAAAAACCGAATGGTTACAGTCTGCGGCTTCTTTTGTTCATGTCAATTCAGTGAACCTGATTATGGTGGCACTTGCTCTGCATGTATTAGGCGCATTGAAGCATCAGTTTGTCGATAAAGATGGCACGCTAAGTCGTATGCTTGGTCGCTCATAGCCTGACGTTAAAGTTAACGATTTAATACGAAAACACTCGGCATATACCGAGTGTTTTTTGTTTGTGCTATCTGAACTCATTGGTTAGTTAAGCTTGCTTGCGAACCTGCAACACGCTAAGTATTGATAGAAACAGGAAGAACGCAGGATCACTCCAGCCAAAGCCAACAAAGATTCCTGTAAACGCTGCATACAGTGTGATGATCGCGCCAAGCATATTCGTAACCACCAAACCTTGGATGAGCTTTTTAGCGGACAAGCCAGGTTCAATGTCTCTAAGCAACCAGCTTATCGCTGCGATACCACCCAAAAAGATACTGGTGTGTTGAGAGAGAAAGTAAGCGTACTTATCATTGATCTCTACGCCGTACATTGGCCACATAACGGTGGGTAGGAAAAACAGCGCGAAGGCAAACCCTGCGTAAATGATGCCGTGTAGGCTCAAGAATGTTTTGTTGTTCATTGTGTCGCTCTCTTTTTCAACTTGGTGATATCGCTAACCTGTCTCTTTGCTCAATACAGGAGTGAGCGATGCGTTAAGCGTTGATTGGGCCTTTATTAATGGTAGTTAATGGCTGATTGACGTCAAAAATCACACCACGCACTTCCTGTACACCCATCTCTTTTAAGCGAGCAGCATGCATCGCCAGATAGGTTTCAGCACTCAGCTGATCTTCAAATAAGTAGACGCCGCCCCCCAGTTTTTCTGCTTCGTTCTCTGTCCAGATTTTCCAGATCATGCCCGGTTCGTTGTTAATAGACTTTGCTAGGTCAACGAGTGCGTTTGACATCTCTTCACCGAAAGGGCCTGAAAATTCAAAATCAACTTGTAGTAGTTTCATGGTGTTTCTCCGTTTAATAAATTCTGTTTAGCAAATTCCGTTTAAAAAATTCCATTAACAAATAGGTGTTCAAGACAAACAAGCCATTCTCGTTTGTTGTTGAAACTCATATTACCTGTAAAAAACACACAGAAAAGTTCATAATATTGCCATTAACTGTCAGGATTTTAGACCGATGAGATTAAAGACCACCCTAGACCAATGGCAAACGCTTTACGAAATTGACCGTGCAGGCAGCATTCAAGCGGCGGCAGTGCAATTGAATAAGAGCCATACCACGCTGATTTATGCTTTGAGAAAATTGGAGGATCAATTGGGTGTGTCTTTGGTGCAAGTTGAAGGTCGCAGGGCGGTGCTATCGGAAGATGGAAAATCATTGTTGCGCCGTGCAAGCAGCATGTTGGAACAGGCGAGAGAGTTGGAACTCATTAGTGAACAGCTGGCGAAAGGCGTCGAGTCTGAAATCGTGGTCGCCGTGGATCATCTGTGTTGTCTTGAACGTTTATACAGACCGATGGCGCAATTTATGGCGGAGAACAGCACAACATCGATTCAAGTGATGGAAACGTCATTGTCTAAGACGACTGAAATGGTCACTCAAGAACTCGCCGACGTTGCCATCATCAACCTCCCTGTCACCAATCATTCTGCTGAGGCTTTTGGTTTTACTATGATGGAGCCTGTTGTTGCGAGTTCACATCCGTTAGCAAGTGCTGCATCTGTGTCGTTGAATCAATTGTCGTCTTTGCCACAAATTGTGGTGAGGGATTTAGGTGCACGCTCCAGTCAAGGCACTAAAAGCCAAGGTAACAAACAGGATGTGGGTTGGTTGAAGTCGAGTCAGCGCATTACGGTGGATAATTTCGACCATGCGTTTGGCGCGGTAGAGCAAGGTGTGGGTTACTGCCGATTACCAAAACACATTGTGGAAAGCAGAGGTAGCGATAAGCTGACGGTGCTCAATGTCGAAAATGGCAGTGGATATCACGTTCCGCTGCATCTGACTCTGCCAAAAGGGGCCAAGACAGGCCCTGCCGCAAAACGTTTCTATGAACTGCTGCTTGAGTCAGCTTCTATGGTTGGCTAACGGATAAATATTTTAAGATTAACGAGGCTGATTGCCGTTTAAGAACAGCGCGACACACTCTTTGGTGTAGAGAAGCCTCTCTTGCTCAGACTCACCGCTTTCGTGCCCGAAGAACCCCCAATACGCCGACTTACCATGGAACATCAGCAGCAGTTGTCTTGCTGCAATGATCGGTGAGCTTGATGTTGATAAGATCAAATCACCCGATTCCACTTTGCTTTGTAGATAATCGGCGAGCAAAACGGTGGTTTTTTGTGGCCCTGTTTCTAAGTAGATTGAAGCGATCTCTGGGTGCGTGTTGGATTGGCTCACCGCATTTTGAAAGGTCTGTCTGGACTGCTCATCAAGTAACAAATCTTGAAACTTCACACCAAACTTCACCAACTCGTCTTCCAAAGTGGCATTCATATCAAAAGCAGAAGGGCTGAGTTCACGCTCGGCACACTTGGTTTGCATGCAGGTTTCGAAAAGCTCGTCTTTGTTTTTAAAGTGAGAGTAGACCGTTTGCTTGGAAACGTTCGCTGCTTTGGCTATTTGATCCATATTGATCTTGAAGCCATGTTCAGAGAAAAGTTTACTTGCTGCGGTTAAGATCTGCGATCTCTTCTGTTCACTCTTGATGATTTTTGTCACGTGCTTGCTTCTCGTTACTTGGTGTTGGGTCGTTACCTAGCTTGTCTCTTTGCTTAATGCCTATTGATACTCAGTAATAGGTATCTCATTTGGCGCTAAGCATTATGCTTTTTGTGATGGTTTTATCAATCATTAACCATGAAACTTATTTTTAACATAATCAAACTAGACAGTCTAGTTTGGTTTGGTTAGTCTAAAAAAAGAACATAATTGAGTACCGCATAGGAACAGGAAGTATGTATAAATTGATGAAGGGAAGCGCAGTAGCAGTGGCGTTGTCGACTCTTCTTGTCGGGTGTGGTGAAAATACACAAGCCGAGATAGCATCCGATGCAGATAATGATGCAGTGGAATCGAATAGTGCAGCGTCGACAGTCTTAACAGTGGAAACTGTCGCTTTGGAACGCTCTCCATCGTATGCGGTACAACGTGAATATGTCGGTGTGGTAAAGGCGGGTCAACAGGCGAATCTTGGTTTTGAATTGGCGGGCAAGGTAAACGAGATTCTGGTGGATGTTGGTGACACAGTCACAACGGGTCAGCCGTTGATTCGATTGGACACGCAGCTATTGGAAACTGAGTCTAGCCAACTGAAAGCGCAGGCTGAAGAAGTGAAAGCTCAACTGAGTCTTGTTGCTGCTAACCTAAAGCGTCAACGTTCATTGAAAGCGAAAGGCTTCAGTGCGGAAGCGGAGATTGATTCTCTTACCAGTGAGCAACGGGTATTGCAGGCGAACTTGCTGCGCATCGATGCATCGGTAAAAGGCAACGAATTGAAACTGGTGAAATCGACAGTGCTTGCGCCTTATTCTGGCACTATCGCGACACGCTTTGTCTCGCTCGGAGATGTGGTGAATGTGGGTAATCCAACTCTTACACTGCTCGCTTCTGAGGGAAAAGAGGCCTTCATCGGTATTCCTGCTCACCAAATGCAAAAAGTCACCTCACTTTCTTCGCCTAGCATCCGAGTTGGGCGCACAGATTATGCCGTGGAGCTATTGAATCCCGGTGCAATGGTGGATACCCAATCTCGTAGTGTTGGCTTGCGTTACCTATTCCCTGAAAAGTCATCGGTATTAGAAGGGCAACTGGCCTACCTTAAATTTGATGAACAGATTGAAGAGCAAGGTTACTGGGTGCCATTAACCGGTTTGATTGATGGATTGCGCGGTGTGTGGAACATCTTTGTGATTGGTGAAGACAACAAGGTTGAACGTAGAAGTGTTCAGGTGTTGTTTGCCAATAATCAACAAGCGTATGTGAGTGGGGCGATTGAAGACGGTGAACAGGTCATTGCCAGTGGCTTACATCGCTTAGTTCCGGGCCAAATCGTGAAACCAGTCAGCGCGGCTGAGTAGGTAATAGTATGAAAATTATAGAGACTATTTCCAACACTCGACTGCTTATCTTGATGACCGCGCTGCTGATGGTGAGTGGTATTTCGGCGTTCATGACGTTGCCACGTGCAGAAGACCCAGTAATCATCAACCGTTATGCGAACATCACAACCAGTTTCCCCGGCGCCAGTGCCGAGCGTGTTGAAACCTTGGTTACTGAGGTTATCGAGAATAAGCTCCGTGAACTGAGTGAAGTTAAACTCGTGAGCTCAACCTCTAGGCCGAGCGTATCAATTGTTACGCTAGAACTTAACGACACCATTACCGAGCCAGAACCCGTCTGGTCCCAAGCTCGCGACAAGCTATCTGACATCGAATCCATTTTGCCTGCGGGTGCTCAATCTCCCGATCTCGATAGCGACCATACCTATGCTTTCACGACCATCGCATCTCTAACTTGGTCTGGTGCAGGCGAGCCTGACAGATTAACGCTGGGCCGTTATGCCAAAGAGCTCGCCAAGCGGTTGCGAACCTTGTCGGGTACCGAATTCGTTGATGAATACGGGATGCCGCAAGAAGAGATTCAAATCAGTTTACGTACGGCCGATGCCGCTGCTCTAGGGCGATCAAGTGCCAATATCGCTGAGTCGCTCGAAGGGGCAGACGCCAAGAATTCTGCGGGTGAACTGGTCAGTGCCTATTCCCGTTTTGGTTTGGAAATTGCGTCTGAATTGGACTCCATTGAACGTATCAAGCAAGTGCCAATTGCCACTGACAGCAATGGTCACATCATCCGCATGGAAGACATTGCGTCTGTGAAACGTGGTGAGAAAACCCCACAAGACCAAATTGCCATTATTGACGGAGAGCCGGGAGTGATTGTCGCGGCAAGAATGCACCCTGATCTGCGTGTTGATAACTGGACGTCTCGAGCCAACGCGCTGATTAGCAAGTTTGAGCAAGAGTTACCAAGTAACGTTAAGGTGACTGTACTATTTAATCAGCAAGGTTATACCGAGACTCGCTTAGACGATTTAGGCAAGAGCTTGATGATCGGTTTCGGTCTGATTTTGATTGTTCTATTTGTCACTTTAGGCGTGCGTGCCGCGATCTTAGTGGCAATTTCTCTGCCGTTAACCTCATTGTTGACCCTGTCGATCATGAAAATGACCGGTGTACCGATTAACCAAATGTCGGTGACAGGCCTAATTGTAGCGCTGGGGATCATGGTCGATAACGCGGTGGTGATGGTCGATACTATTCAGGCATATCGCTTGAAAGGGCAACACAGAGCGGAAGCGACCATGAATGCGTTGAAGCACTTGTGGGTGCCGTTATTAGGTTCAACCTTAACCACCGTGTTGGCGTTTGCCCCGATTATTTTGATGCCGGGTGCATCGGGTGAGTTTGTCGGTGGTATTGCGATTACTGTGTCTTTCTCACTGATCGGTTCTTACATTATTTCGCATACCTTAATTGCAGGCTTGGCGACCAAGTTATTACCGAAACAACTCAGTGATGTGGATAAGAAAGGGCAGCACCATTGGTACATGACCGGTTTGAGAATTCCGGCTTTGACGCGTTGGTTCTCGTCTTCTGTTCGCTTTGGTGTGACGCATCCAATCATCACGATTGCTCTGGTGTTGTTGGTACCGTTTACTGGTTATTGGAGTATGTCTCAGCTGACTGAGCAATTCTTCCCACCATCAGATCGAGACATGTTTGAGATTCAGGTGTACATGCCGCCGCAAGCGAGCATTTATGCGACCAAGAATACCTCTGAAAAAATCGACGATATCATTCATCGTTATCCTGAAGTAGAACGTATCGATTGGCTGGTGGGCGCAAACTTCCCATCTTTCTATTACAACTTGCAGGCAAGGCAAAATAATGCGCCTTACTTCTCGCAAGCCATGGTGAAAACAGAGAACTTTGACCAAGCCAATGCGCTAATTCCAAAGTTGCAAAAGGTGTTGGATAACGAGGTGCCGGAAGCACAAATCTTGGTACGTAAGCTCAACCAAGGGCCTCCATTTACCGCGCCCGTTGAACTGCGAGTTTACGGTGAAAACCTCGACACCCTAAAAGCGATTGGTGAAGATGTACGCTTGATTCTGGCAGGTGTCCCTCATGTCACGCACACAAGGGAAACCCTGCAACCGGGTACGCCAAAGGTGTGGTTGAAGGTCGATGAAGACACCGCGAAACTCAACGGTATTTCACTCAATCAGTTTGCTGGCATGCTGCAAACTACGCTTACAGGCCGTGAAAGTGGCTCTGTGATTGAGGGCAGTGAATCGGTGCCAATCCGTGTTCGTGTTGCGGATGATGCGCGTGAAAACTTGGCGCACTTAAGCAATATTCGTTTGCCAATCAGTTCTGATGTCTACTCAACGGGCATCAATGTGTCGACTTTGGCTGAACTTGAACTGACTACCAGTCGTGGTGCGATTACTCGTCGTAACGGGCAGCGTGTCAATACCATTGAGGGTTACATTGAAGCGGGTGTCTTGCCTCAAACCGTGCTTAATGAGTTCCAAAAACGATTGGAAAGCTATCAGATGCCATCGGGTTATACGATTGGTTTTGGTGGTGAATCGGCTGAGCGTGACAATTCAGTCAACAGCCTTATCTCGAATGTCGCTGTCGTGGTGGTATTGATGGTGTTGGTGGTGGTGATGTCGTTTAACTCGTTCCGAATGAGTAGCATCATCTTCATGGTAGCAGGACTGGCTGGTGGGCTAGGGCTGTTGTCGGTATGGATCTTCGGTTATCCGTTCGGCTTTACGGTGATCATCGCAATGCTCGGGATTGCGGGTTTGGCGATTAACGCGGCCATTGTCATTCTGACCGAATTGAAGCTAGACAAGGAGGCTTCCTCCGGCAATGTAGATGCAGTCGTTGAAGCTGTGATGTCATGTACTCGCCATATCAGCTCGACCACGATTACAACCGTGGGCGGCTTTATGCCGTTGATTATTGCTGGTGGTGGTTTCTGGCCTCCGTTTGCGGTCGCGATTGTGGGCGGTACCGTGTTAACCACGCTTATCTCGTTCTACTTTGTGCCTGTGGTTTATCACTTGATGACTCGAAATCAGCGAAAAACCATCGCGACTCAAGCGGCATAACTGTTTTTCAATTTAACGTCTCCTGAATTTAACTGCTCTTCAACTGCCCATAATCGAGCCGTATCTGGCTCGATTATGGCATTGTTGTTCTCAATAAATTCATCCCAATATTTACCATTTTGTTGTTCTTTTCACCGCTATTACGCCCTCAATTAGTCAAATTATCCTTTCTGTTAGTCATTATATTCTTTCAATTCGTCACATTAGTGCATCGATGAATGCTTGATTATCTTTTTGGTGAATGGGTGTTGGTTTTGAATAATCTAACCAGTGAATACCTTGTAAATGGTATGTGAATTCACAATCTTGACGGGCGTCACACTTCTATTTATTCGCTCTTTCTAATGTACCTTGAACTGGCTCTGAGCTGTGGTGTCGCGCGAGTGTTTATCTGCTTTTTCTAAATCCCTTGTCAGCACTGGCTCCACCCATGTAGCACGCTGCTGGTGTGTGTCTTAATCCTCTTCTACTTCTTAGTTTTCGCATCCATAAATGGAAGGTTAGTTTCCAAGTTTGTTTGGTGAGCTTTCAAATTCAACTCTTCATAATGCGCCAAATGTAACAATGTATTTCAAAGTGTAACAATTAAGTCATGTTTTCTGTGTGGTTTTAACCCAGCAGTAACGGGCTCTATTGCATTGCTTTTTGAGATGCGGCGTTTCACATGCTCAACACATAAATATTCTAATGATCATGACAACCAGTACTTAGGCGTTCGTTCTGAGGCTGGATAACCATCGAGAAAGTTAATGGAAGCTTCAAGATATAAACGCATTTTATCGAGGAAAAGTTTGTCGAAGATTGGTTTGCTGGGAACCATTCTGATGCTCGAAGGATGTAACTCCGCATTGCTCGACCCTAAAGGTAGCGTTGGCGTTCAGGAAAAAGAGCTGATTATCACGGCTCTGTTGCTGATGTTGATTGTCGTCATCCCAGTGATTCTGATGACCATCTACTTTGCTTACCGATACCGCGAGAGCAATACCACGGAAGAGTATGCACCTGACTGGGCGCACTCAACCAAAATTGAAATAGTGGTATGGACGATTCCAATCATCATCATCGCGATTCTAGCCACCATCACTTGGCGAACAACACACGAATTAGAGCCATCAAAGCCTCTGGTGAGTGACGTTAAGCCCATGGTGATCGAAGTGGTCTCTCTGGACTGGAAATGGCTGTTCATCTATCCGGAGCAAAACATTGCGACGGTTAACTATGTTGCGTTCCCGAAAGATGTTCCGGTGACGTTTAAGCTGACTTCAGACAACATCATGAACGCGTTCTTTATCCCGCGTCTTGGTTCGCAGATCTACGCGATGCCGGGAATGGTGACTAAGTTGAATTTGATTGCAAACCACGAAGGTGACTTCAAAGGCTTTGCTTCGAACTACAGTGGCAAAGGGTTCTCTCAGATGAAATTCACCGCATCGGCCATGCCTGATCAAGTGGCGTTTTTAAACTGGGTAGAGAAAGTGAAAGCAAGTCCTGATCGTATTGAAGATTGGGAGCAGTTCCGTTCATTGGCCGCGCCAAGTGTGGCTGAACCTGTGACGCTGTTTTCTAGTATCCCACCATTTTTATTCACTGATGTCGTGACCCAGCACCCTGGTTCAATGAACTGTCTGCCGGAAACCCAAGGATAATCGTCATGTTTGGAAGATTAACTCTAGACTCAATTCCCTACCACGAACCCATTATTTTGGTCACCTTAACCATGATCGCTTTGGTGGGTGCTTTAGTGGTATACGCGGTCACTAAAGCCGGTAAATGGCAATACCTCTGGAATGAATGGTTTACATCTGTAGACCACAAAAAACTGGGCTTCATGTACATTGCGGTTGCGATGGTGATGTTAGTTCGTGGCTTTGCCGATGCGGTGATGATGCGCAGTCAGCAATTGCTTTCTGCAGCTGGTGAGACGGGCTATTTACCGCCACATCACTATGACCAGATCTTCACGGCTCACGGCGTGATCATGATTTTCTTCGTAGCGATGCCTTTGGTTATTGGTTTGATGAACATCATCGTGCCGCTGCAAATCGGTGCCCGTGATGTTGCATTTCCTTACTTGAACAATCTGAGCTTCTGGCTGTTTGTCGTAGGTATTATCCTAACCAACATGTCACTGGGTTTAGGTGAATTTGGCCGCACAGGTTGGTTGGCGTATCCGCCGTTGTCCGGTATTGAGGCGAGCCCGGGAGTGGGTGTCGATTATTGGATATGGGCGCTGCAAATATCCGGTGTGGGTACCACTCTAACGGGTGTGAACTTCTTCGCGACTATTCTGCGCATGCGTACTCCGTCTATGCCAATGATGAAGATGCCTGTATTCACTTGGGCATCGCTGTGTGCCAACATCCTGATCATCATCTCTTTCCCAATCCTAACGGTCACCATCGCGTTACTGACGTTGGATAGATACATCGGCACGCACTTCTTCACCAATGACCTTGGTGGCAACGTGATGATGTATGTGAACTTGATTTGGGCATGGGGACACCCTGAGGTGTACATCCTAATTTTGCCTATCTTCGGTGTGTTCTCTGAAGTGACTGCAACCTTCTCTCGCAAAAAACTGTTTGGTTATACCTCACTGGTATGGGCGACGGTGGCTATCACTATTTTAGCGTTTGTGGTTTGGCTGCATCACTTCTTCACCATGGGTTCTGGCGCCAATGTGAATGCCTTCTTCGGCATCGCTACCATGATTATCTCCATCCCGACTGGGGTTAAGATCTTCAACTGGCTGTTCACCATGTACAAAGGTCGCATCTGCTTCACCACACCAATGATGTGGACGGTCGGTTTCCTTATCACCTTCACTGTTGGTGGTATGACAGGCGTATTGATGGCGGTTCCGGGCGCAGATTTTATCCTGCATAACTCGGTATTCCTGATTGCTCACTTCCATAACGTAATCATCGGTGGCGTGGTCTTCGGCTGTTTTGCTGCGATTGGTTACTGGTTCCCGAAAGCGACCGGCTTCACTCTGAACGAGCTTTGGGGCAAACGCGCATTCTACTGCTGGATCATCGGTTTCTTGATGGCGTTCTTGCCGCTTTACGCTCTGGGCTTTATGGGCATGACGCGTCGTTTGAGCCAAGACATCAACCCTGAGTTCTTCCCACTATTGGCGGTTGCTGCTGCAGGTACGGGCGTGATTGCGATGGGTGTGGTGTGTCAGTTCGTGCAGATTTACGTGAGTGTTCGTGACCGCGACCAAAACCGAGATCTAACCGGTGACCCGTGGGGCGGACGTACCTTTGAATGGGCAACGTCTTCACCACCGCCGTTCTACAACTTTGCAAAACTGCCTAAGGGCGATGAGATCGATTCGTTCTGGTATCAAAAGCAAAGTGGTGAGTTTGACCCAACTCAGGAAGAAGAATACGAACGTATTCATATGCCGAAGAACACACCGACAGGTATTTATGTGTCGGCATGGGCGTTGGCATTTGGCTTCGCAATGATCTGGTACATCTGGTGGCTAGCGGCTGCAAGCTTAGTGGGCATCGTGGTGACGTGTATTCAACACAGCTACAACGACGATGTGGATTTCTACGTGGAAGTTGAAGAGATCAAAGCGATTGAAGCGGCTCGACGTGCACAGCTTGAAGAAGCTAAGAAACAGTCAGTGAAAAGCGACCATTCTGGTCGTGGTAACAGCGCTGACGGTGACAGTGATAACAACGAAAATAAAGATGATTTGGAGACGACGTATGCAAGCTAATACTCCGTCACACACTTATGATCTTGCACACTCGCATGATCATCACCATGAAGCTGCGGGCAATAAATTGTTTGGCTTCTGGGTTTACTTGATGAGTGACTGTGTCCTGTTTGCCACGCTTTTCGCGACGTATGCCGTGCTTGAGAGTGGATCTATTGCAGGGCCGACAGGTAAAGACATCTTTGAATTGCCGTTCGTGTTTGTCGAAACCATGATGCTGCTGTTCAGTAGTATCACCTTCGGTTTTGGCATGATTGCGATGAAGCGCAAAGACGTGACCGGACTGAAGCGCTGGATCAAAGTGACTTTCGTATTGGGCTTAGCCTTCATCTGTATGGAAGTGTATGAATTTCATCACTTGATTGCAGAAGGCTATGGTCCTCAAGAGAGTGCGTTTCTTTCAGCATTCTTTACCTTGGTTGGCACACACGGCTTGCACGTAACGTTCGGTCTGATTTGGATGGCGGTGGCGTATCACCAGCTTTCAACCAAAGGTTTGAACGACAACATGTCGATGCGTTTCCAGTGCTTGAGCCTGTTTTGGCACTTCCTTGATATTGTTTGGATTTGTGTATTTACCATCGTGTACTTAATGGGGGTGATGTAATGGAACAGCATCTAGACAGCGGTGCAACGGATTATGTGAAAGGCTTTATTGCGTCACTGATTCTCACCATTATTCCGTTCTACATCGTGTGGGCACATGCGCTACCAAGCACGGAAACTTACGTGATCTTGTTCGGCTGTGCGCTGGTGCAAATCTTTGTCCACTTTAAGTACTTCTTGCACATGGAAGCGAAATCTTCCGATGGGCGTTGGAACTTGGTATCGCTGATGTTTACCGCCATTGTTGTATTGATCCTTATCGCTGGCTCGGTATGGATCATCTACAACATGAACGTCAACATGAAGTTGTAGGCTAGGGTATGCTGAAAAGATATCTGTCTATCACCAAACCGGGCATCATTTTCGGCAACCTGATTTCTGTTGCGGCGGGGTTCTTCCTCGCTGCAAAAACAGAACCAGCCAATGCGATGTTGTTAGTGACAACATTAGCGGGTGTGGGACTTGTTATTGCATCAGGTTGTGTGGTGAACAACATCTTTGATCGAGACATCGACCAGAAGATGAAGCGCACACAAAATCGAGAATTGGTTCAGGGCAACATTAATACAGACGTCGCGTTCGTTTATGCCTTGGTTTTACTGCTCTCAGGCACAGCTCTGCTGTTTCAGTTTGCTAATCCGATCTCTGCGGTCATGGTGTTGCTTGGCTATGTGTTTTACGTCTTTTTCTACACCATGTGGTACAAGCGTACATCGGTTTACGGCACTTTAGTCGGCAGTATTTCGGGCGCAGTTCCGCCATTGGTGGGTTACTTGGCGGTGACGAATTACATCAGCCTTGAAGCAGTATTGTTGTTTGTGATGTTCTGCTTATGGCAAATGCCACACTCGTACGCGATCGCGATGTTCCGCATTCAAGACTACCGAGATGCAGGCATTCCCGTGTTACCGGTGAAAGAGGGCGTCGACAAAGCACATCAACACATGAAAGCGTATGTTGTGGCGTTTGGCGCAGTCTCATTGGCGCTGTTCCTACTCGGGGAAGCAGGTTATGAATACCTAGCAGTGTCAGCAGCAGTCTGTTTTATGTGGACTAAAGTGACATTCCGCAAAGTGGATTGCCTTAACTACATCCAGTGGTCAAAGACGGTCTTCAAGGTCTCTCTCCTGGTGGTTATGAGCATCAGTGGTGTACTGGGGCTGGAGTTGATTCCGTTGCCTACGCTTTTTTGATTTAAGTTTGTCGTTGAACCCTCAATGTTCTGAAGTCCGAGGGTTTGACGACTTTTTATCTGTCCCGCTTTAAGCTATTACCCTTCAAAAATATCACTCAGCCAATCTTCAAGCTGCTCTCGTTTATCTTGTGGGCCGTTGATGATCACTAAGCCGTTTAGTGTCGCGTGATCCCAAGAGATGGTGCCAGTTGCTAGCGCATCGAACACATCGAGTTCCGTAATCAGTAATAGATCTTCCTCGGTAGGCAAAGTATCTCTACCTGAAACATCGACGCCCTTCTCAAGTTTCACTTGACTGTAATGACCTTTAATTGCTTCGAATAAGTTGAACTCAATTTTGCTTGGGTGGGGTTTCGCAAGCGCAGCCTTGATCGCAAAGAGTCGAAAATGATCCGGCTTATTGAGGTTGTTGAATTCATTGTCTTGTCTGGCTGTGATGACGTTGCCAAATACCTCTAGTGAACCGGGCTCTGTCACTAAACTAAATCCGGTATCTTGGTGAAGACCACAGGCAAACGTGAGTGAAGAGGTAAGCGAAAGAATCAAAGCAAATCGTTTTAACATAATGGTTATCGAAACCTATAACAGGATTAAGAATCTGACGGCAGCAGCCGAACCTGACGATAAAAAAAGGGACCACAAAGGGTCCCTGTATTTGTTTGTCGTCCATGTGAAGCGGTCAGTGCATCGGTTGATAGTGTGTTATTGATTGTTTACTAATACGCTATCGTCGAAGAGCGACCGTTCGAGCTCGCTATTAGCGAACGATGAGCATGATCTCTTCTGGAGTCATTGCCTTATCGAAGTAGCTCATGAATTGACCGAAGCCTTTGATGTCGCCATTCGAGAACGTGAATGCACCAGACTGTAGGTTGGTACCAATCACTTGTTGAGCGTTTGGACCTGCAATCAAGATTTGGTTCAATACTGCACGAGTGGTGTCGATTTGAACGTCTGCGCCTTTCACTGCTTCTTCGTGTAACTGAGCAATACCGTTGCGAATTTCGATAGTGAATGCTTCGTTCGTATCAGAGAAGTTGTACGTTAGCATCATGTTTACGTCTAACGAATTTTCTGCGATAAGCGTTGAAGTCATCATGTCGAAGATCTGCTTGCTTGGTAGCGCAGTAAGAACGTCAACAGAAGCGAAGCTGATCATGTTAGAGAAGTCACGTTTGTTCTCTAGTTCAGCCGCCGCGTTAAGCGCCCAGTTACGCCAGTTGATGTTTACTTGATCTGCAGCCCATGCTTTGTAAGCTTGTGCTTTCATCTCACGAGCTTCCATATCTTGCTTGTTTACCGTGATTGGGTAAGAAAGAATTTCTGCTGCAAATGTGTAGTTCTCAGCCTTAATTGCTGCTTGTGCAGTAGTAAGGATGTTGTCACGACCGCCCATGATCTCTACGAATGCTTTAGCGCGTTGCTCGTAAGCCATTGGCTCTAGCTGCCATGGATCCGCTTCGAAGAAACCGTTGTAACCTACGTAAATCTGGCGAACGGCGTGTGCAACAGTACCGTAGTGTTCACCTAACCAAGGGTGTTCTGCAAGGTGCTTAGGAAGTTTAACTACTTCAACTAGCTCGTCTGGCGTCATACCTTTGTTCATGTAACGGATAGTTTGATCATGCGTGTATTGAATCGCATCACGGTAAGCCGTTAGTACGTCAGCTACTGCTTCTTTACCTTCAACAGGACGACCGTGAGAGTTAATCATGATCTCAGTGTCGAACTTACGCATTACGTCGATGCCCTTGAACCACATTGATGGGTCACGGAATTTAGTACCACGGATGGTGTGAAGGTTAGGGAAGTTCTCACCTTGAAGTACTTCAGCCGCGTGCAGGATTTTCTGGTCTGGGAAGTAAACCACTAACTCATCTTTAGTTTCAGATGGCACGTTCTCGATGTGCATTTTCACGCCAGCAATTTCGATTTCGATGTGGCTTTGGCTTGGTACAAGCAGGTTTGGTTCGATGAACGAGATAGCACCTTGCATGAAGCGTGGACCAAGGCCGTCGTTTACTGTGCCGTGCTCGCCTTCTTCTACGTGCTTAGCGCCGGTGTAAGAAGTACGGTGACCAAATAGAGTACCTAGGTTTGAAGACCAGTTAGCCACGGCAGCGGTTAGGCCTTCTTCAGCGATGATTTTTACTTCACCTGATGCCACTTCTTCGTCAGTAACCCATGCACGCACACCAGAGATGTGGTCGATGTGGTTGTGAGAATAGATGATTGCTTTAACCGGCTTGTCGGTGATTTGACGGAACTGCTCTTTAACCGATTGAGCCATTTCTACCGACTCGCCTGGATCAACAATGATGATGCCGTCCGTACCTTCAATCATGACGGGTGTATCTAGACCGAAACCGTAACCAAGATATACGTTGTCATCTACTTTGATGATTGCTTGGTCCATTTTACGACCATGCTTGGTGAGGATTGGGTGAACATGGTCAGACTCAGCAGTGTAAGCTAGAGAATCGCCTGTTTTAGAAACAACTTGAATACGTTCGCCTTTTCCCCAGAACATGTTTGATTTGTGTTCGAATAGAACCTCGCTCTTGTAGCGAGCATCAAGATCAATGTTTTGGTATTGCGCAGCATTTGCCGTCTGAAGTTCTTGGCCGACTTTCGATGTCGCTTCTACAGTTGGCGTTGCAGATGCAAAACCAGAAGCAAGTAGAGTGCTCGCAATAGCAACAGGAAGCGCCATTTTTTTGAATGTATTAGTCATGGTAGTGACCTTATATTTGGATACAGGAATTGGATTTCTTGAGCCAAATGATAGAGGTGGGGGAGGTCGCTATCTACGCGCTAATAATATTTCAATCTATCGTTTTTTCGATGATTTGTTTGATCAACGATTGTATTGGCGATTAATTTTGATCTAAATCAATTAGTAAATGAGCTTGCAACAGATACAAAAATGCCCTGAAATTCAGGGCATTTGTTTTACAATTAGTCGCTAGTTCATGAGTGGCTGTGATACTAGTGAATAACAGCCAAATCATTGAATACTTAATTGCTTATAAAGAGCTAATCGTATACCAAGAGCTTAAGCGCTTACCAAGCACCTAGGTATGACTTGTAAGATTGTAGGCGAACTGTTGCTGCGCCGATTACATCAATGAAGCCCCAGAACGGATGTGGTTTCTCTGCCGAGATCCAAGCCGCGCCAGTTGAACCAATAGGGATGTTGTAACCTTCTGGTTCAATGATCTCAAGTACGATAGTACGACCTAAACCATTGCCGTTTCTTACCACGTGTTGACCGACGCTTTGTGGCCCCTGAAGTGGAGAAATACTCGACTCACCAGTACCGGCATTAAAGCTGTGTACTTTTGCTCGGAACACGTGGCCTGGGTATGCATCAACGAAGAACTCAGCGAAGTCCCCTACTTGAACATAGCCATAAGTTTGGTCTGAAATACGCATCTCAAGAAACTTTTTGCTGGTGTTGTAGAGGTGCATGTTACCCATGACAGAACCTTCAGCAATATTCACTATCGATACCTGACCATCAAATTCAGCTCTAATGGTTTTCTTCTCTTGCGCCCAATTTACTTTTTGTAAGTCGGCTTTTAACGACACAAGTTCAGCGTGCAGCACTCGAAGATCAGAGTCGTACTTTTCTACGTCACGCATATTGAAGATTTCAGGTGACGTTTCAGCACGCTCTAAGTCGCGATTCATTTGCTTGATCTCTTCTTCTTTCTGAACAATTGAAGATTCGATCTTTGCTTTGTCTGCGGCTGAGTCAATGTCGACGAGTGTGTAAATTACGTCGCCTTCTTTAACCATTTGGTTGTGCTCAACAAGCACTTGGTCGATCTGCTGGCCAAAGATAGGTGACATCACCGCGTGTGGTGCTTTCACTGTGGTTGAGTTGGTTAAATCAACGGGTGCCCACAAGCGAGAGATTACCGCTAATACCGCAAGAATCGTTACGCCACCAATGGCAGCCCATGTGTAGTTCTTGAAGTTCTTCTTAAGTGCGCCTGTCGCAAACAGTGACCATACAATTAGGATGTATGGAATCATCATCTCTTTCATTATGCGACCTCTTTTTCTGTAGCGGATTGTGTTGTTGGAGTCTTTTCTTCTGAAGCCTGTTCTTTTGAAGATTGGTCTACTGAAGACGGCTCTGTTACCGGTTGTTCAGGTGATACGTGGACTGCGGCTGTCTCTGTGTTGGTCGCATCTTGTTTAGGCTGAACACCACGGCGAATCACATCACTCAGTGATTGACCAATATGTTTCCAGTTCGCCAATGCGATAACCAATGCGATAACCCAGAATGTTTTGCTGATGAAGAGTCCGCAAAGTGACAGTGCAAACACGATTTGAACGTGAGCGCTTTTATGCTCTTTTGCTTTATGCACACCCAGTTCATGCAACTGCCACATGCCGTAAACACCGGCTAAAACCACAGCAATGGTCACTGAGAACAAGTAACCAGAGAAGGACTCCATCTGGAAGAAGTTCATCATCATTTCATTGGGATGATTGTTGAATTGAGACATGTCGATGTCTTTAGAATGGATTGTGCCTAATGGTGCAAGAGCCCATGCTCCAGCAAACATCACCGCCATAAACAGGCAGAATTTAATCAAGACCATCACAACGGCCCAGATTTTCTTGAAAACGATTTTAATAAAGTTCATATCTCAACCTACATCAATAAGAAGAGAGAATTTGCAGCCTAGAAGTCTAACTTTTAATGACATCTTAAAAAGTAGATGTCTATTATGTGGGTAGATTAGTGCGCATAATAAACAAAAGTAATAGATGGTATTTAAAGTGATACTACTCAATCCAGACAACCGATTCTCGGTATCAAGAAGCGAATATGCTTCCTTACAAACCAATTCTTATTGTTAGCCTGAAACGCAGGTTGAATGACGATGCACTGTCGAACGAAATATTAGGCTCGTTCTTTTCGCTATTGTCTTCTTTACGTGTAATACCTCGTCTGTCGAGGGGGTCTTCCATGGCAATTGACATAGTGTTGTAAAACATTTGTCAGCATTCTGTTTGGGCTAAGAATTGATTTGTTAGCAGGATAATAGGAAGAGTTTTGAGCAGTATCTACCCAGAATTACGATTTGATAATATCGTAATTACGATTAGTAGTTATAACTCTAAATCGGTAGGTCGATTTATTTGAAAAGGCTCATATACAGATAGAAAACATTGTTCATTAACTTGGCTTGGATCATAGAAGTCGATGAAAAGTGCTAAAAATACTGGCCTAAAATATTAAATAAATTAGACCAGCCTGTAGGGGGATTTTAATCGATTATTTGAACGGGTTTAATGTAACAGGAGCAATAAAGAATTTCAGGTTCCAATCTGGTGCATATGGCACATACTCAGCTGGATTGGTTGTATTAACATTTGCATCTGGTTTCATTACGTAATATTGAAGTTCTACACCCCAACGAACTGGCATTGGCCCAACCTTAAACATATCGATATAGCCTAATCCGACAGGTACAGTAAATTGGTCGGAACCGTCTTTTGTCCAATCAATTTGAATATTAGGTGTCATACCAATTAACGCGGTGTTGCTGACACGATAGTTTAAGAAATACTGGATGTCCGCTTGATTGGTTGACTCAGTAACGCTGTCACTGCCGCCCACGTCCCACCATTGCTGAGCTAAGAAACCAACGTTCCAGCTTTCAATACTGGTTGGATTACCTGTTTCTTTACCAAGACGAGCGACCATTGCTGCAGGGCCGACTTGCCACTTATCTTGCGTTAAACCATCAGTACCTGTTGGCATGATCATCGTTGGACCAACACCCCAAATCCACCCATCATCACGGTTAGGGGCTGCCATTGATAGAAAGACAGTGTCTCCCATACCGTTTGTACGTCCTTCAAAGAAATCACCGTTTTCACGATCGCCTGGTGAACTGTAGTGGTTGGCAACCAAACGGTTCACCAAGTTCCATTCACCATCCATGATAGGTACAGGCATTACTGGTTGAAAGCTGAAGCGGTTTTGCATCTCATGGTGACCACCTTCTTTTTCTAGAAAAGTATAATCATTTTGAGTAATTAGCATCCATACATCTGATACTGGGTTTGCTGATTTTTTTGCCGCTTCTTGTACTGATAATTTTTCTTGTGCACTTGCTGTTGTTGAAAGTAATGCTGCTGCAGTAATGGCACCAGAAAGGAAACTCTTTTTAATTTTAAGCATATCTATACTCTTAGTCATAACTTGTTTGGCATTCACTTCATCTTCATAGTCATGAAGTGTTTATTCGTTGGCGAGAAATATAGAAGATGTGAATAATATGAATCTACGTAATATTTCGTTTTGTAATCATCGCAAATACGATAGCTAATGATCTTTATTCATTAGTAGTGAGTTTTATAAAAAATAAAGGGCTGCTTTTTGAACTAATGTGTTGGTCGTTCTTTAGGAAAATAGCGAGCGGAGAAAGCGTTCCTCCAAATCTCTTCATTAGGCTGAATAAGGGCTGCAGCCTAAAACGCTTGAAAATTAATAGGTTTAGTTGAAAGAGCAGTGTTTTGTTAAATGCACAATTTTCAGCCTGCGCTGTGAAAAAGACAAAGAGCTTTACTAAGTAGCTGAAAGCGACTGTGAAACAGTGTCACGAAAAGTGAGACAATAAGCCCTTGTTTGTTGGGTTTATTAGGTTGATAATCAATGCAAATCAGAACGGTGATAAATGACTTGTCGATTGAGAGTAGAAAGAAAATTAATTGAAATGCTTAGCCCAAATAAAAAAGCTTAGCGCGCAGGGCACTAAGCTTAATATTTAGTTAAAAATTTCAGGTAAGTAATATAGATTTAGCCAGATGACTAAATTTAATTCTTATTTGAGTTAGTGTTGTTCAGGGCTGAATGTTACTTGAAGCGATAGTTCACTTGTAAGCCAAAGTAGTGTGCATAACTCTTGTATTGACCGTTAAGGTTACCTAGCGAAGGTGCAAGGTCGAGCGTGTAATCAATGTTTGGTGTACCTAAGTCGATGTAGTCGTAGTAACCACGCACTTGCCAGCTGTCGTTTACTTGATAGGTCGCACCGACTCCATAGCGCCAAATGTCGCTTACCGGGAGGTCCATGTATACCTTTGTCGGATCATCTTGCGGTGAGGTTTCGTAACTCACTCCGGTTTCTAATCGCCATTGTTCATTAAGTTGGTAGTGTGTACCGATCGCGAAATTCCATACATCATCAAAATCACGTTGAACGATTTCAATTGGTGCATTGTTCAGGTCTAGTGTTAGGTCTGTCCAAGTTGATAAGTCATACCAAGTCACACTCCAAAGCATGTCCCACTGCGGATTAACGGCATGAACACCACTTGCTTGAACGTGTTGTGGCATGATGAAATCTAATCCAACATCCATGTTGACGATATTGCCTTTGAATCCTGGCTGCGTTGTTTTTACATCGCCTTCACCGTAATGCGCGATTTCAGAGCGATAAATCAAACCGATACGATGTGCTTCGTTGAATTTGTAAAAGGCACTGAGTGTATAACCTACGTTAAAATCGTCGGCATTGGCCTCAAGCTTGCCCTCTCCAATCGTTGGGAGAACTCCCGGAAAGACATCGAGTTCGCCATTTGCTGAGAAGTATTCCAGATTGATGGCAGCACCAACAGCAAACTTGTCAGTTACTTTGTACGATATAGCTGGTGCAATTTGTACGGTAATAAACTCCACGTTTTCTAATAGATTACCACCGTGGAAATTGTCACCATAATCAACGCCGGAACCACCCTGTGATGCAACTGAAAGGCCTGCGTGGAATTGATCGTTGATTGGTGTGACAAAGTAGAAACTGCCTGTTGGGGTTGTTGTCCCGCCATCTGCGTTCTCCCCATTTGAAAATGCGGGGCCTGTTGAACCTTGATCAGAGTAATCAAATGTCGTGTCTAAAATAGAAGCATTTACTGTAACGTTGGTTTCTTTTAGTTGAGACATGCCGGCCGGATTAGTCCAAGCTGTTAACGCACTCTCTGCTAGAGCTGCGGTACCAGCTCCTGCAGTACTTGCGTTCAATGAACCTAATTCAGGAAGCAATGGGCCAGCCGCCATTGCATGAGTTGAAAGCGTTGACACTACAATGGCAAGTGCGTGTTTTTTCATGGAATAGAACCTATTTTGGGAGCAGTTTTTAGGGCGCTGATAGTAGTCTCACAAATTGGGTCGAAAAATAGCGAATTAACATTTCATAGTATCGTATTTACGATAGGATAAGATTTGTAGATACACGAGAGTATTATCCAGAATAAAGGCATGATCTATGAGCAACGACATCCCCAACTTCAATCTACTTGCCGTGTTTTCTGCGGTGATGGAGCAGGGCAGTTTAAGCAAAGCTGCGGATCAACTCAGTACCAATCAATCGACCATCAGTACCGCGTTAACTCGTCTAAAGAAAGAGATTGGCCAAGAGCTTTTTGTTCGCAAAGGAAGAGGTGTTGCGCCTACGTCTTATGCGCAAAGCTTGTATGAACAAATTAAAGCGCCGATCAATGAACTCAATGGCGTGTTTCAGTCGATGGCTAATTTTGATGAGCAATCCTCTGAGCGTAAGTTTGTTATTTCTGCACCTGAGCACTTACAGTGGGTACTGCTCAATAGTTTCGCGGCGCTTCCTAATCAAAACTTGTCGCTGGAAGTCTTTGATCAGCCAGACAGTGATGAGCGCATTTATGAAGATCTTTTGACTCAAGAGTTCGATGCGATGATCGATATTGTGGTGCCTGAACACCCAAGTATCGTCAGTGAAACACTTTATGAAGGCGAGTTTGTGATCGTGTGTCGAGCTGATCATCCACGGATTCAAGGTGAAATCAGCGAAGCTCAGTTCCTAAGTGAAAAGCATGCTGTATTAGACAGAACACGACGCAAAGTTCGCAGTTTGAATCACTACACTTCTTTGGATCTGTCCCAGCGTAAAATCGTGTTCCATGGACGCTCGCTGTTCAGTAATATCTTGCTGTGTAGCCAATCCGATTACATCACTGTGGTGCCTTTATCTATGGCCGTGCAGTTCCAAGAAAAGTTAAGTTTGCAGCTGTTCAAGCCACCCTTTGAATATCAGCCGATGTCTCACTATCTGATTTGGTTGAAGAAGCAGAACAGCGACCCCGCTCATAAATGGTTCAGAGAACAAGTCATCAGTACATCAGATTCAATGTCGAAGGCACTTAAAGATAGGCGGTTGCGATTTTAATTTAGAGTCTAAATCTAAGGGGAGCATTGGCTTCCCTTTTTTGTGTCTTTTAGTTGGTACTAGTCAATATGTTAATAACAAAACATTATCAAAATAAGAATATTTAATAATTTCACTGATTTGTGTGTGTTCAGTAATATACCTAGCAACAGAGAAGTAGGTGGCCTCAAGGTCAACCTAAACGAACACTACTTAGCTTCTGAACGAGGCTGAGATTAAAGTATCAAGGGCGAAATATGAAATTCCTACACACAATGATCCGAGTTACTGATTTAGACAAGTCTATCGAGTTCTACACCAAGGTATTGGGAATGAAGGAACTTGAACGCCATGAAAACAAAGACTACCGCTACACATTGGTTTTTGTTGGCTACGAGCAAGGCAGCACGACTATCGAGCTAACGTACAACTGGGATACTAACGAGTACGAGATGGGCAGCGCGTTTGGTCATCTGGCATTGGGTGTAGAAGATATTTACGCAGCATGTGACAAGATCAAATCGCTAGGTGGCAACGTCACTCGCGAAGCGGGTCCAGTGAAAGGCGGTTCAACTCATATCGCTTTCATTACTGACCCAGATGGCTACCAAATCGAACTGATTCAACTAGGTTAATCGAGGAGATAACAATGACAAACGCACTATTTCAACCAATTCAACTTGGTAATATCGAGCTTAAAAACCGTATTGTTATGCCACCGATGACGCGTTCTCGTGCAACGCAACCTGGTAATTCAGCAAACGACATGATGGCGGCTTACTACGCTCAACGCGCTTCTGCAGGTTTGATTATTGCGGAAGGCACACAAATCTCACCTATGGGGCAAGGCTATGCTTGGACTCCAGGTATCTATTCTGACGAGCAGATTTCTGGTTGGAAAAAAGTGACTGATGCCGTACATGAAAAAGAGGGCGTTATCTTTGCTCAACTTTGGCATGTAGGTCGTGTAACACACCCAGATAACATCGGCGGTGAACAGCCAATCTCGTCTTCTGCACTTAAAGCAGAAAACGTAAAAGTATTCATCGATAACGGTGCTGATGAACCGGGCTTTGTTGATGTGGTTGAACCTCGTGAGATGACGAAACAAGACATCAAAGCAGTGGTTGAACAGTATCGCCAAGCGGCTTTGAACGCGATTGAAGCAGGCTTTGATGGTATTGAACTTCACGCAGCTAATGGTTACTTAATCAACCAATTCATCGATTCTGAAGCAAACAACCGCACTGACGAATACGGTGGTTCAATTGAAAACCGTTTACGTTTCCTTGGTGAAGTGGTTGAAGCTATGGTTGAAGCGATTGGTGCTGACCGTGTTGGTGTACGCCTTGCTCCGTTCACATCGTTGAATGGTACGGTTGACGCTACGCCAGTCGAGACTTACACAGCGGCGGCAGCACTACTTAACCTTTACAAAATTGTTTACCTGCACATTGCAGAAGTTGATTGGGACGATGCACCTGAAACGCCAAAAGCATTTAAAGCGGCAGTTCGTGAAGCTTACGATGGCGTCCTTATTTATGCGGGTAAATACGATAGCGAGCGTGGCGAAAAAGCCGTTGCTGAAGGCGTAACTGACATGGTTGGCTTTGGTCGTCCATTCGTTGCGAACCCAGATTTACCAGCTCGTATTCAAAATGGTTACCCACTTGCGGCGCACGATCCAAACACATTGTTCGGTGGTGCTGAAAAAGGTTTAACGGATTACCCTGAATACGCAGGCTAAAAACAGCTGCCTGAAGCAGAGTATTGAGATAGTATCTCGATCCTGTTGAATGTTTATAAAAAGCAACCTTGCAGAGTCGGGTTGCTTTTTTTGTTATTGGACCAAGTAAAATGATGAACGTGAAAGCGATGCGCGGAGAGCTTTACCTTCTATCTGCCACCCTGCTAGCTGGGGTGGGATGGATTGCATCTAAGCTGGTGGTATTAGAAATGCCTGGGCCAGTGTTTATTGGTGTGCGATTCCTCGTCGCGAGTCTTATTCTTCTGCCATTTTGTATTCACCATATTCGTAAGCTTTCGCTTAAGCAGATTCTATCTCTTTGCGGCGTGGGTTTGTTGTTGTCTGCTTCATTGCAGGTATGGGTGTTTGCGGTTTCTGTAACGGAAAGCTTGTCGGAAGGGGCATTCATCATGAGCTTAGCCATGATCATTGCACCGTTTGTGTCTTGGATTTTGTTTCGAGTTAAGCCTAATCGTGCGTTTTGGATGTCTTTCCCTATCGCGATTATCGGCATGCTATTGCTGACTCTGGGCAACGGCTGGCATGTTGAGCAGAGTCAGATTTACTTCTTGCTAGCATCGATGTTGTTGTCTGTGCACTTTGTGATGAACAAGCGTGTGATTACCAATATCAAGCCTATCGCATCAATCTGTGTGCAGCTGTTTGTGGTGGGTGTGAGTGGTTTAGCTTTTGCTTCTATGACAGCTCAGCCGGAGTTCGAAATCACCAAAACCTTAGTCTTCTGGTTTATCGTTTCTGCGGTGATCGCAACGTCTATTCGTTACTTGCTGCAAACGGTCGGTCAGCACTCCGTGAACATGGAAGTGGCGGCATTGATCATGATTCTTGAGCCTGTGTGGACGCTGCTGTTAAGTGTGAGTGTGCTTGGCGAAAGTGTAGAGATGCAGAAGTTGCTCGGTGGGGCGGTGATCATTGCTTCACTGTTTTGCTATATCAAGTGGTCGAGACGAAAATAAAACACTCGGCGCAAGGCCGAGTGTGGGTTGTTTTTCAATACACGTTCAGAGTGTAATAATTTCTAAGCACTAAGCACTAAGCACTAAGCACTAAGCTAGGTAAGCAGTGAACGCGGTAAGATCAGATTGCCGCGACTACTTTCTGAAGTAGCTTGAGCATTTGTTGCTGTTCTTCAGCATCTAACTCGTTCATCAACTCTTTGTTTAAACGAACTGGGATAGGAACGAGTTGTTCTTCAAGTGCTTTGCCTTTTTCCGTTAAGTAAATTCGGAAAGAACGTCGACTGTTTGGATCGGCTCTGCGTTCGACCAGTTCAAGCTTTTCTAACTTGTCTAATGTGCGTGTCGTTGTTGAATTCTCGACTTTGGATTTCGCAGCAATATCACGCTGAGTCACACCTTCTTCTTCCCAAAGACACATCATGGTTGGCCATAGAGCAATGCTTAAGCCATGTTCTTTCAATTCCGTGTCGAAATCTTTGGTCGACTTATTGGCGATCACATTGATCATCCAACCAAAGCTTTTTTGTCTATCAAACTCTTCTGGCATCTTTCGCTACCTAATTTTACTGTGATATTACAACTATTGTCATCGTAACTAATACCGATGCAATTAGCACCAACAACGCTTTCCTATTTGATGAAAAAGCCAACTGACTGCTATTTCTGAAATGATCCGTTGACGCTGAATGGTTTTGTTTGCCTGTGATCATGGCAAGAACCAGCGGTTTTGAACGCAGTTTGTAGATGATAATAGCCACTAAGTGCAGTACGACAAAGACCACTAACATGCGAGCGGCAATGCCATGCACCGCACATAACACATCGAATACTGCATCAGTAATCACGAGTTCCGAACCTGGAATCGCATCAAAGAAACCGGCAATAACAAGCCCTGTCATACATTGGATAAACAGAGTCGTGATCATTCCTATCACCATCCAGGCACCCAACGGATTATGTCCCGGTTTTGGGCGAGCCTTTCCACGCAAGTAATTCCAAGCCGATTTCGGGGAGCTAATGAATTGAGAAAAACGACTGGTATCACTGCCGACGATTCCCCAAACCAAGCGCCATAAAATCAGACTAAACAGTGCGAGCCCCAAGTAAACATGGGGGCCTTGTCCGTTAAATCCTGATGCAGCAAGACCAATAAAGAGTGCGGCTTGAAGCCAGTGATAAAGTCGAGTTGGTAGATCCCAGATTTTCATAATGCTTTTCCTATTTGTAAATTTGCTTGGTGGGAATAATTTACACAACAACAGTTGTGCACGCAACTATTGTTGTGTAAATTAAATGCACCTCATCGATTACGGCTGAACTATCAAGACGTAATTAACGAATAAATCACTCAGTCAATTAACTACTCAGTCAATAAATTACTAGGAATGACACTATGAAAAAATTCACTATCGCTTTAATCATCGCACTGTCTACAATTGCTCTGCCTATGATCTCTACAGCCGCAGCGGATGTTGTAAATAATCGTCAACAGGCTTTTAGCTCTATTGAAGAGGTCAGCAAACAAGTCGATTCAGAATTGAATAACAGTGACGTGGATTGGCTGAAGGTGGGCGAGTTAAGTGAAATGTTGGTGGAACATGGTGATGTCTTGAACGCGAGTTTTGATGAAGCTGACACAGGAGGTAAGGCCAAGAAGGAGATTTGGAGCAAGCCTGAGAAATTCAATCAACTGATGTTACAGATGAATCAAGGTTTTGCAGAGCTGTATCAGGCGAGTGTTGAACAAGACTTGTCGAGTGCAGAGCAAGGGTTAAATTCTGCGAATAAGACGTGCAAAGGGTGTCACCGTACTTATCGTTCTCGTTGGTAACGATTCTAACAACGAGCTTTGAATACAGGTGGTAAAGTCGAACCCTTACCACCATAGTCCTATCGCACAGCCTTCTTTTCTTTGTGCTATCAATTCGAATGCACTAGGGGCGGGAAAGGACGTGAATGAATTAGTCGCGAATAGTGACTTTAGTAATCACAATATCTTCGCAAGGCACATCTTCGTGTCCCCAACGAATAGTCGTAGGTGCTACAGCGATTTTGTTTACCACATCCATACCTGCTGAAACCTTACCGAATACCGCGTAACCCCAGCCAGCATTGGTTGTTGAGGTGTGATCTAGGAAGTCGTTGTCATCAAGGTTAATGAAGAACTGCGCTGTTGCAGAATGTGGTGCATCAGTACGCGCCATTGCCACAGAACCAATCACATTCTTCAAGCCACGGTTTGCTTCGTTGACGATCGGTGCACGAGTTGGTTTTTCTGTCATGTCGATAGTGTGACCACCACCTTGAATCATGAAACCTTCAATAACACGGTGAAATGTTGTGCCTTCGTAGAAGCCATCTTGGCAGTATTTAAGGAAGTTTTTCGACGTTACTGGCGCTTTTTCAAGGTTCAGTTCAATCTCGATATCGCCAAAGTTGGTGGTGAAAGTAATCATAGGGCTACCTAAAGTTGAAGTTTACTGAGTCGTAATGACGAAAGTGGGTTGCAGTATAGGGAAAATAACAACGGATACCAGTGATGGTTTCATTGTGGTTGAATTCTCGTCAACCACCAAAATCACGCCTGATATTGTTTAAGGAACATCTCGACACTTGAAGTAATGATCACTTGTTTGTGCCCAGCATCCGGTGACGGCACATGACCAATGATTTGCGGCCAAAACGCAAAAGACTTAAGCAGACCAATGAACTGCGTGGAGGCGAATTGTGGGTCAAGATCGATTAGACGACCGTCTGCCAATGCGGCTTTAATCCAGGTTGTAAGTCCACTTTCTGCTTGGGAATATTTTTCCATCGCTTGATGCGCCAGTTCTGCGTTATGGAAATACTCTGAGAACAACACGCGTGACAGGTCGATGAAGCCTTCAGACTCAAGTAACTCAAGTTCTTGATTGGCTATCGATGAAAGCTGTTCTTCAAGTGGCAGCTCTGCTTGATAAGGGAAATGCGTAGCGGCCAGAGTTTTGCTCCAAATACTGTCTAGAATCTCATCTAAAAGGAGTTCTTTACTGGCAAAGTGATTGTATACGGTGCGCTTTGATACTTCTGCGCGACTCGATATTTTATCCATGCTGGTCGCCTTGTAGCCGCGCTCAGTAAACTCTGCGATAGCAGCGGCAACGATCGATTCACGTTTTCTTTGGCTCAGTGTTTTTTTTACAGTCATCGGGATACTACTCAATATGTCGCGGTTAGCATTGCATACGATAATTTTACACCAGTAAGTTTACTTTTAGAACAACAATCCGTGTATTGGTAATTCGGTCGATAGCAACTGAATCGCTTTGCAATGCACTGTGGGTATCATAGAATCGAAAGTGTATTCGAATTTTATTGATATCAACGGAAGAGAATAAACAATCAATGAGTAGTATTTTAGAGTGTATTCGTACAGTTGGACGAGGAGAAAGAGGGCGTAAGCCTTTATCGTTCGAACAAGCCTACCGCATCATGGATGAGTATTTAAGCGGAGAGGTCGGTGACGACCAAATGGCTATGCTACTGATGCTGATTCGTGTGCAGAATGAAACTAATGAAGAGATCGCTGGCTTTGTAAAAGCGTTTCAATCTCGAGTGCCAGATTTAGGCGCTGATATTGATTGGCCGTGTTATGCAGGTAAGCGTAACGATAACGCCAGTGGCAAGCCTTGGAACTTGTTGGCAGCAAAAATACTCGCTGACAATGGCTATAAAGTGTTAATGCATGGCTATATGGATAAGCCGAGCGGTAGGACGCACGTTGAAAGCCATTTGCAAGATGTCGGTGTGCAAAGTGCTGAGAACCCTGAACATGCTAAGTCGATTCTTGAACAAGACGGCATTGCTTATTTACCGCTAGCTAACTTTGCGCCCGAAGCACAAACCATGATTGGTTGGAAACACCGTTACGGTTTGAGAACACCAATTAACACGGTAGTTCGAGCATTGAATCCTGGTGGCGGCCGTTTAGGTTTGCGTGGCAGTTTCCATCCTGGCTTCCCACAACTTCATGCGGAGGTTGAGCATGTTATCGGAAATAAATCCCACTCGGTGATTTCATTCAAAGGGATGAACGGTGAGTCGGAATATAATCCTAAAGTTAGCCAAACGGTGTGGATGAGCTCTCCTGACAAAGTCGAATCGTTCTACTGGGAAGAGATGATGAACCTAGAGCTGCCACTTCCTAGTCAATGTGTACTTGGTACGTCGGCTCAAGAGATGGCGCTAATGGCGAATACCGTTGTCGACAGCATGACAGCCATTCTGTTTGCAGAAACGCACGATAAAACTGAGGCATACCAGAAAGCGGTGCGCCTGTGGCATGAGTATTGTGCGCGTTAGATGGTGGTTTGCAGCCAATGAGAGAAGGTCAGCGAGCTCTGGCCTTTTTTATACTTGATTTCTAGTAAGGGCTTTTCGTGAACGCCCGAACAATAGTGCTACTTCACTCGCATCAAGCGATGCATTTTGTCTTCGAACTGAATCTCAATCACCTGTGAGATTTTCATCTTATCAACACGATCAAGCATTCTAGCTTGGTAATCACGTTTCTTCATCCACTCTAGAGGTTCTTTAAAGCCATCTTCATTAATCACAAACGACTGATCGGTAATGGAGTCTTCAAAGATATGAACCACCCAAATGCGTGATTGGAAATCCAATAACTCGCTAAAGTAGCTTTTTAACTTAGATAAGGAATTAGTTAGATACGTTTTAGGTGAGGTTTGAGAGGACATAGTAAACCGTATTGGGACAATGAAAATCGGCAAGGGCGCCGTCTGATCATTATAGCCTTTACCCGTTAGGCTTGTCAGGTCGAATTCGGCAGCCATTCACGCTAATGCTTTGCTATTGCTATTGCTACTGTGGCTGCCAGTTCGTGATTAACCAAATCAGTGTCGGATTCACTATTTTATGAATATGCCAAAGTCGATCTCTTGTTCTCTTTGATACTTCACCAGCTTTACTTTTAGTTCGTGTTTTGCTGCTAAATCAATAGCTAAGCATGACATGCGTTTTATCTCATCAACGCAGCTTGATATAAGCGGTTTTTCTTGATTATCAATAGTGGCGATGAGTGTGTTTTCTGTGCCGTCGTTACCTGCATAAACATACGCGTACATGTTGTTGTCGTGTTGCATAAACTTCCTAAATCGGGATTTCTAATTATTAGTGCGGTGAAGATTACAGGGTTTATTTACGCAGGCTAGTTCGGCTAAGTAAGGTTAAGCAAGGGAAAGTAAGGCTTTGTAAGGGCTCTTTTTTTCTTTTTTCTGGCGTTCGAAAACGTGCTCAACCCTTTGTTTGTCTCACTTTTTTGTCTTGTTAGGTTTTGCCTATCAATAAAATTGTTGAAATCCATTTAGTAAAATCAAGATTTTAGACAACAATTAACTTAACAAGATAGAAAAATATATGACGCAAAGTATTTAGGGAGAACGCAATGCATTCTATTAAAGTGAAAGATTACATGACGCAGCAGGTTGTGACATTTACTCCTGATATGCCGTTAAGTCTAGCGTTAGACAAAGTGATGCGTAGCCACCATATGGGTGGGCCCGTAATCGATGATAACGAACAAGTGATTGGCTTCCTTTCAGAGCAGGATTTACTCGAGAAACTTGTGAAGGTCAGTTACTTCTGCCAAGACACACACCTTGTGGGCGACTGCATGTACCAAGAAGTGCTGTCGGTGTCACCTGACCTATCCATTATTGAATTGGCGGACATGATGCAGGTTGGAAAACCGAAAGCATACCCTGTGATCGATAATCGAAAACTGGTGGGTATTATCACCAGAACCGATGTTTTGAGAGCAATCGGCAAGAACTTGGAAGAATGCTTCAAACATCAGGTATAGTAGCGTGTTAAGAACGATTATTTTTCTCAATACCCTCAATTGAAAAAAGGCGCACTAGCGCCTTTTTTCTGTATAGCGCTTTTCTTTGTGGATCCTTTATTTGTGGATCCGTAGCCTGTTGATCTGTTGAACAGCTGATTAGGCTTTAGCTCTTGGGTATTCCAACTTTTGGAGGTTTCATGTCAAATCAAACGGCAAAGTTTGTTGAAGGTTCAACGATGCGCCACATATTGGTGATGTCGGGGGCTGGCTCTGTCGGTTTGATGGCGTTATTTGTGGTCGATTTACTCGACATGCTGTTTATCAGTATGCTCGGACAGGTCGAATTGGCTGCTGCGGTAGGCTTTGCTGGTACGCTGACTTTCTTTTCTACCTCCGTTTCTATCGGTACTTCCATTGCCATGGGCGCATTAGTGTCCAAAGCCATCGGCTCAAAGAATCAAGAGCACGCTCGAAACCTAAGCACCAGTATCATGATGACTGCGTTTGTTATCAGTTCAACCATAACTGCAGTCATGTTCGCTTATATTCCAGAGCTGCTAGCCGCGATAGGCGCCAAAGGCATTGCAGCCGAGCGCGCTCAAGCTTATCTACAGATTTTGCTACCAAGTGGTCCATTTTTGGCGTTAGCGATGGCTGCGGGTGCGGGCTTAAGAGCGGCAGGTGATGCCAAACGTTCGATGTGGGCAACTTTGTCGGGCGGCATTGTTAACGCGATTCTCGATCCTCTGTTTATTTTTGGTTTTGGTTGGAACATCGAAGGGGCAGCTATCGCTTCGGTTGTCGCTCGTTTCTCGGTGCTATTCTTTTCGCTTTATCCTCTTATTCGCAGCCATCAGCTGGTGGCTCCGCCTTCTTTTGTGCAATGGCGTCTTAATATTCGACCAATATTGGCGATTGCGCTGCCTGCGATTATCACCAATACCGCTACACCTATCGGTAATGCGATTGTGACAACGGGTATCGCACAATATGGTGAGGACTTTGTCGCGGGCTTTGCCGTGATAGGTCGTCTGACGCCAGTTTGTTTTGCGGTTATCTTTGCCTTGTCTGGCGCTGTGGGGCCAATCATTGGTCAGAACTTTGGTGCTGAACGCATGGACCGAGTGAAAGAAACACTCAACAACTCATTATTGGTTACTACGGCATACACCATTGCCGTTTGTATCTTGTTGTACTTCGTTCAAGGTTATGTCATTCAAGGCTTTAGTCTACAAGGTGATGCAGCAATTATTGTGGCGGCTTTCTGTACCTATGTGGCGTTAACCTTCACCTTTAACGGTGCACTATTTGTTGCCAACACCTCTTTTAATAACTTAGGCAAACCGCTTTATTCGACAGCATTGAATTTGGGCAAAGCGACGTTAGGTACTTTGCCATTCGTCTATCTAGGTTCGCAGTGGTATGGCGCTTTGGGTGTTCTCTACGGTCAAGCCTTGGGTAATGTTCTGTTCGGGATTTTAGGTATCTTGGTACTTCGACATCATATCGCTGAGCTGATGCAAGGTTCTCAAGTCGACCCTGTGGAAGATGATGTGTCGATTGTCAGCCTAAACACACAGCCATTCTGTTCACACGATGCGGTGCTTATTGATGATGTATCGGCGAACCGTGAAGAGTGTGCGGAGCTTAAATCTCGGTAATTCTGTGCTTTCTGAATAAGATTTTTGTTTTTTGATAACTTCTCCTTGACCTTGGAGTTGCCTCCAAGGTTTATACTCCTGTTGAAATTAAGGTTATGTTGCTCGTGAGTTAGCAACAGCCTCAAGGCTTTTGAGTATTTAGGAGATATTTTATGTGCGCAAAACATGCAGCGTGCCGCTCAGCAAAAGTGGACGTTCAAACTCAAGCGGCAGGAGCAAGTTGCTCTAGCCCTAAAATTTCAAGCATCACAGCAGCAGGTGCTTCATCTGGTTGTTGTAGCTCTTCCGCTGCACCGTCATCGTCTGGAGATGATTGTTGTAGTTCGTCGGACAGTGGAGAAGAAGACAGTCAGTCCTCAACTTTATCTCTCGACGCCAAATTTTCGAAAAGTTGGCTGGTTGCCGGAATGGACTGCCCAGCTTGTGCAAGAAAAATAGAAAACGCGATCAGCAATATTGACGGTGTTATTCAAGCGAAGGTTCTCTTTGCTACCGAAAAGCTGGTTGTGAAATTCGATAATGAAAGCCTTGCCGACACCATTGAACAGGTCTCTATCAAAACGGGTTTCCCTCTTACGGAAGTCGGTTCAAAGAAAGAAAAACAACAACCTGAGACTTTTTGGCAAGCTCATATCCAACCTAATTTACAGATTATCGCGATTGCAGCGGCAATGCTGTTTGCGGCGCTTGTGAAAAGCACCTCACCTCAATTAAGTGAAGGCTTATTTACGGTAACTTGTCTGCTTGGTTTATATCCGGTGGCGAAAAAAGCGGTTCAGTTGGCACGCTCAGGAACACCATTTGCTATTGAAACCTTAATGAGTGTTGCCGCGCTGGGTGCTTTGTACCTTGGCGAAACTGTAGAAGCTGCGATGGTTCTATTGTTGTTCTTGATTGGTGAGCGCTTAGAAGCGTTTGCTTCATCTAGAGCAAGAAGTGGCGTTCAAGCGCTAATGGCATTGGTCCCAGAAAACGCGACTAAGATCATCAACGGCGAACGTGTAGAAGTTGCAGTCAGTGAACTGGTTCCAGGTGATGTGATTGAAGTGGCTGCGGGCTCTCGTTTACCTGCTGACGGCCAATTGATTACAGACGCGGCAAGCTTTGATGAAAGTGCGTTAACCGGTGAATCTGTTCCTGTTGAACATATCGAAGGTAACAGCATCATGGCTGGCGCTGTGGTGGTCGATAAAGTGGTTCGTATCACCATCACTTCAAAACAAGGTGAGAACGCGATCGATCGCATTCTTCATCTGATTGAAGAAGCAGAGTCTCGTAAAGCACCACTAGAGCGATTCCTCGATAAGTTCAGCCGTTGGTACACACCGTTAATGATGGTGGTGGCTTTGTTGGTCATCATCACGCCACCATTGTTGTTTGCGCAGCCATGGGAAACATGGGTATACCGTGGCCTAGCGCTGTTATTGATTGCTTGTCCGTGTGCCTTGGTTATCTCGACTCCTGCAGCGATTACCTCTGGCTTAGCAGCAGCGGCGAAACGTGGCGCGCTCATTAAAGGCGGGGCAGCGCTAGAGCAGCTTGGCAAAATCAAAACCATCGCTTTTGATAAGACAGGCACACTGACCGAAGGTAAGCCTCAGGTTACGGATATTCAACCTCTATCGGGTTGGCAACAAGACGAGATGCTGCGTGTGGTTGGGGCAATTGAAGTTGGCTCTACTCACCCGTTGGCGCAGTCACTTGTCGCTAAAGTAAAAGAGCTGAATATTGAGATCCCTGAATCACACAACAAGAAAGCGTTGATTGGTAGTGGTGTTGAAGGTGATGTTGATGGTGTTAAGTATCAGGTTCTGTCACCGTCTAAAGTCACGTTCGAACTTGGTGCCGATGTGGTTTCTCAGGTAGAAGCATTAGAAGGCGAGGGCAAGACGGTTGTGGTTGCTCTTGAGGTTAAAGATCAAGAAGAGTCAACAGAACAAGCTACGACTGTGATTGGTCTGATTGCTTGGCAAGATACGTTACGCAGTGACGCTAAGCTTGCGATTGAACGACTTAATGACTTAGGTATTCAATCTATCATGCTGACTGGCGATAACCCGCGCAGTGCAGCAGCGATCAGTAGCAAGATTGGTATGCAGTACAAGGCAAGCCTGTTGCCAAGCGACAAGGTATCTTACGTTGAGGAGTTGTCTCAACAGTCGCACGTGGCGATGGTCGGTGATGGCATCAATGATGCACCAGCAATGAAAACGGCGAATGTCGGCATCGCAATGGGTGGTGGTACGGATGTCGCTTTGGAAACGGCGGATTCAGCACTGACTCATAACCGTTTAACTGAGCTGCCAGCGATGATTGAACTGTCGCAAGCGACCATGAACAATATCCGTCAAAATGTAGCCCTTGCGCTTGGTTTAAAGGGCGTATTCTTGGTGACAAGCTTGTTAGGTATTACCGGTTTGTGGGTGGCAGTTTTAGCGGATAGTGGTGCAACTGCATTGGTGACATTGAACGCATTGCGTCTGCTTCGATTTAAATCTAAAGCGGATTAAATCGAGTTCACCGACATAGAGCATTCTTAATATAAAAAGCGCCTTTAGCAGTAATACGTTAAAGGCGCTTTTTGTCTCATTAGTATGCAACACAGGCGTGCGGATTGCTTATTTTTGTGATGCCAATCGGTTTTTTGTGAAACTTGAATTCTTGTTGCGATCATTCATGTGACGCGTGTCACTTCATTTTGTAATGAGCTTGGTTAGAGTGTGTTCGTACCCCACGAATTTACTATGAGCTTAAATAAGGGTAAAAAGCCCAATAAGCCAAAAGGAGCGAACTATGTCTCAAGCTGTTTTCCACTTAGGTGTTACTGAAGCAGATCTTAACGGTGCTACTCTTGCGATCATCCCTGGTGATCCTGCTCGTGTGCAAAAAATTGCAGAAGAGATGGAGAACCCAGTATTCCTTGCTAGTCACCGTGAATACACGCTTTACCGCGCAGAGCTAGACGGCAAGCCAGTTGTTGTATGTTCAACAGGTATTGGTGGCCCATCGACTTCTATCGCAGTTGAAGAGCTTGCTCAACTTGGTGTTCGCACTTTCCTACGTGTAGGTACTACTGGTGCTATCCAACCTCACGTAAACGTGGGTGACATGATTGTTTCTACAGGTTCTGTTCGTCTAGACGGCGCTAGCTTACACTTTGCTCCAATGGAGTTCCCAGCAGTTGCTGACTTTGAAGTTGCTACAGCAATGAAAGCGGCAGTTGAAGAATCAGGCGCAGCAGTTCACATGGGCGTAACGGCTTCAAGTGATACGTTCTACCCAGGTCAAGAGCGTTATGACACGTTCTCAGGTCGCGTTGTTAAGCGTTTCCAAGGTTCTATGCAAGAATGGCAAGACATGGGCGTTCTAAACTTCGAGATGGAATCTGCAACACTACTAACAATGTGTGCAAGTTCTGGTCTGAAAGCAGGTTGTGTTGCTGGTGTAATCATCAACCGTACTCAAAAAGAGACGCCTGATCACGACACACTAAAAGTAACGGAAGCGCGCTCAATCAAAGTGGTTGTAGAAGCTGCTCGTAAAATGCTTTAAGTCTTAAAGTGCTCTGAGTTTTAGAGAGCATTAAGTTTTCAAGTGACATTAAATTTTGAAAATGGTCGCATCGAATGATGCGGCCATTTTTTTGTGCCGTCTGAAAGTAAGCAATAGAGAAAACAGACAACAAAAAAGGCGAGTGACTTAATCGTCATTCGCCTTTTTAACAATCTGCTTAAGAGCATTGAGCTCTCATGAGTTTATTGGTTTTTAGTACTCTAGATCTTCACTGCCACCCGCAGCCGTAAACCATGCCGTTAGGTGTGTTTTAAGATCTTTCAATTCGTCAGGGCCAATCAATGCAAGACCAAGATCTTCTGCTCGTGTGATGTCATTATGACGAAGAGGGCGGAAGCTCACCAACATTGCACGTGCTTGTAGGCCACCTAGCAGGTCTCTAAGCGATTCCAGTTTGTATAAGGTGTCATCACCATCATCACGCATGCCTTTGGTCTTACATTCGATGATGTGCAGCTTATTGTTCACCACAGAGGCAACATCAAGCTCGTTACGAACCTCACGTTCACCCAGTTGACGGTATACCTGAACATTCAAAGAACGGTCTTGAATAGTCGGCATGTCATCTTGGATTTGTTTAACTGTGCTATGAACCAATGTTTCAAGCCATTCACCGTTTGAGAAGCGGCGCGCGTCTTCATTAGCAAAGGTTAAAATACCGTTGTCGTAAGTTGCAATCTTAGCTTCAACTAAATCGCTCAGCAGCATGTTGAGCTCGCGATAGCCTTGTTGCTTCTCAGATAACCCTACATCAAGTTTCTGTTCTTTACGGCAGGTCGTTGCTAGGTAGTTCAATGTCGCAAGGCCAGGGCCTAGTTCGAGTGCGTTACTTGCCCAACGTTCACCCAGTTCATAAAGTTTCTGATCCAGTTGCGGAGACAGCTGAACATCGCTGAATTCACCGCGAGCACCGAACACAGTTAGGTAGTCGTCGATAGTGATGCGGTCTTGAACTTGTGCATCTTCTTTGCCATTTGGGTACAACCAGCACAGCTTGTCGCTATTTGGTTCCACCACGAAGATTGGCCAGTGGTAAGTACGGAACACTTCGTAAACAGAAAGTAGGCGGTGACGTAGGCCACAGCTTGCGTTGAGCTTCACTTCTTGGCCGCGTGCTTTGAGGTCTTCAGCAAGGGTCTGGATAGATTCTTTAATGACGGACGTATTTACGATGGTCGGAATTTCGAAAAACTCACTTGTAATGTCGCGCTTGTGCAAAACGCTGTCTAAACGTTTGTACATACTGACTTGATTTTTGTCGCCGATAAACACGATGTGAGTGCTGACCGTTCGGTTATCAAGTAATGGGGTGAGCAAGCGAATGGGGTCTTGATCGATAATGCCAACATGAACAGCCATATAAATTCCTTAATAGCGGCTCGCTCATAAAGGTGAAAGAAAAAAACGGGAAGCAGCAAGCCTTAATAATCATATAATGACAAAGCTCATAAAAAACAAGGGCAACCCTTGATAAAAGTTGCCCTAGCTCAATTAGTTACCACTATTGGGTAAGAAGTCTCAACAATCTCACTAAATATCTATCGATTCTTCATTTATCTATAGTTTGAATTGATGTACTAAATCACCTTGCTGATTCGCCAGAATTGTTAGGTTTTGGCTTGCTTCTGCAATTGAAGACATCGCTTGGTAACTCTTATCTGCGATATGGTTGATGTCTTCGATGTTGCGTGCAATATCACCAGACGTTTCACTCTGCTCAGCGGCTGCTTGAGAGATGTGTGTACTCATGTGGCTGATCTCTAGAATCAAGGCTTGGATCTCTTCCATCGCACTGTTTGCACTTGAAGCTTGTTGAACCGACATGTCCATATCGCTCATACAGCTTTCAATTACGTTGCTTGCCGTTTTCGAACTTGATTGCAGATTGCTGATCATAGTCTCGATTTCAGAGGTTGATTGAGTGGTCTTCTGTGCTAGCACTCGTACTTCATCAGCAACGACTGCAAAACCACGACCTTGTTCACCTGCACGCGCTGCTTCGATAGCCGCATTAAGTGCAAGTAGGTTGGTCTGTTCAGCAATGCCACGAATAACGTCAAGGATTGAACCAATCTGGCTACTCATCTGTTGCAGTTCGCCTACAGCGCCCACCGATTCAGTCAGGCGAACCTCAAGCTGATTAATGGTGCTGATGTTGGTGTTCATTATCTGACGACCAGATTCAGAAGCCGATTCTACTTGTTGAACCATGGTGAGTGAGCTTTGCGCGCTGTTCGCCACTTCCTGTACAGAATGAGACATCTCTGTCATTGCGGTCGCAACGGTCGCGGTTTGTTCGCGTTGACTGTTCAGTTGAGCCTGCGTTTCAGATGACGTCTTCTGGTTGACGCTTGCAGTCTTAGTTAAGTCATCTGAAGCATCGTTCAGCTTCACAAGAATATTGTGTAGGTTATCAGCCAAGGTGTTGATGTGACGGCTCACGCGGCTGAATTCGTTGTCGTAACGAATGTCGATACGCTGAGTCATATCGCCTTCGGTTAGACCTTCTAACGTACCTAGGATGCGAGTTAATGGCTCTCGTACGCTATGTGCAATGTGGTAACCAATTGCAGCTGCGAACACGGTTACAACAATGCCAATTGCGATCGCGTTGAATAGGCCTTTGTCGTAGATGCTACTTGCGTCAGCGAGTGATGAGTTGAGTTGCTCTTCAGCAGTCACGTTGAACGAGTCCAAAACAACCATTGCTTGGTCAACTTCTACGGCTAGGTTGGCGATGTTCACGTACAGCGCTTGCTTGGCTTGTAGGTAGTTGTTGTGTTTGTCTAGTACGCCACCTTTCTGACCAACGTCTTTGGTGAACTTCTGAACCGACTCATCGAAGACATTTTTAAGTGCTGGTAGTTGTGTTGATAGGCCGCGATAAGCGTAGTTAAGATGAGTAACGGCCTTTTTGTTTTGGTTAACGGCTTTCTGAACGAAGGCAACGTCAGAGCTAGCAAGTGCATCAGAGGTAATAACTTCTGCATCTTGCAGTTTGATGAAGTAGCTCTTCGCCATCACTTTTACAGAGATACTTTTCTGGTCAGCAACGTACTCTTTCATGCCAACGGTTAATTCTGAATGTAAGCGTTGGAAGTCACGAGAGGCTTTTTGCACTTGTTCTTGTGCTTCGAACATCGCAACGTAGTTGTTCATCGCTTCGTCAGCTTCGGCGAAGTAGCGTTCTTCCATCGCTCGTAATTGTGCGATGCGTTCGATGAGTGTTGAGTCGTTCTGGCTTGCCGCCTCTAGATTGCTTAGAACTTCAGAAAAAGAGTTTTGTGATTCAGCAAACTCTGTGCGCATTGCAGACATGCGTTCAGCGTTTTGTGTGGTTAAGAAATCTTTGAATGACTTATCAGCAGAAAGCAATTGAACACTTGTTTGATTTGAAAGCGCGACAAGTGGCAATGAGGTTTCTGAGACACTCTCAAAATTGCTGTGTATCTGATTCATGCTGTTCATCATGATGGTTATCGTGACTGCGAACATGATGATGATCAGTGCGAAACCAGCGTACATACGCTTGATCACAGATCCCTTCATGGCTTTCTCCCTAAATAAAAATGCAGACCTAATGTCAGGTCAAAGTAAAACTAACAAAATTGTCAGCATTCTATTGAGCTCGGCTTACGCGTTTTATGACGCATACGTCAAAAATAACGCTCAGTTATAACCAACATGCCATTCTTGAGAGCTAAGGCTCGTTTTCTTTGATTTGAACGGTGTTTTTTATTATGCTTTAAAGCAGATTTATTGTGGTTTGATGCGGCATAGCGCATACTCAAAGCATTAAAAAATAAATGTTTTATCGGAGAGAAACATGGCTGAAGAAACCATTTTTACTAAGATCATCAACAAAGAAATCCCAGCAGATCTACTATACCAAGACGATTTAGTAACCGCATTTCGCGATATTAACCCTCGTGCGCCAAGCCATATCCTAATCATCCCAAACAAGCTGATTCCGACAACCAACGATGTTGAAGTCGAAGATGAAGCGATGATGGGGCGAATGTTTACCGTTGCTCGTAAGTTAGCAAAAGAAGAAGGCATCGCAGAAGATGGCTATCGTCTTATCGTGAACTGTAACTCTCACGGTGGCCAAGAGGTTTATCATATTCACATGCACTTGGTTGGCGGCCGTCCACTTGGCCCCCTATTAATGAGCTAATGAAAAGCTAACGAGTTAATGAAAGCTAATGAGCTAGTTTAAACGCGCTCATTAGTGGGTTAACACAAGTTGTTAGTTGGAAAATTTGTAGTTTGTATGCCAACTTTAAGTTCTATCTGTTGTCTGAATGTCAGCATCGCCTAGGCAGAGGCTAAATCAGTAGGGTTTCAACTGGCTTGAGATCCTTTTTACAACACGTTTCGTTTTGATAATGAGACCATTAAAGGTCAGCAGACCCTAATAAAGTTGGCATTTTAAACATGCACGGAGACGATAAGTGAAGCAACAGTTTAGATTCGCTTCCATTGCCCTGTTATCGGCGTTGACCGTAGGTTGTGCGAGTATGTCTGCAGGAAGCCTGTTCAGTCATTACAGCGCACAAAACAAAGCGATCTACCAAGCCGTTAAATCTGGAGATTATTCAGAGGCTCAGCAAGAGCTACCAGATTACGCGGCAGGCGACATCCTTGATAACTTTGAAAGAGGCAGAATTAATCTGCTGGATCAAAAATACCCTGAGAGTAAGGCTTCGTTCGAAGTGGCTGATCAGGCGGTGACTGAGCAGCAACGCAAAGCCGTGATCTCAATCTCAGACAGTGCAACCAGTGTGGGTGCGTTGGCTGTGAATGACAATATTACTGAGTATGTTCCAGCCGATTATGAGTTGGGCTTTCTTCATCTATATCTCGGTTTAAATTACCTTAAGAAAAACGATTTAGAAGGTGCGGTGATCGAAATGCGTCGCGCCAACCAAGTTCAAGAACAAGCGAAGAAGCAACGCGAGGCTGAGTTAGATAAAGCAGCCAGCGATGCGAAGAAGCAAGGCTTGTCTGCCAATGTGGGTAGCATTCTTGCCAATTACCCTGATGCGGGTAAAAAGCTGCAGTCAGTACAGAATGCGTATCTGATGTTCTTGTCTGGTCTGCTTTATGAAGCGTCAAATGATTTAAACAGCGCCTATGTTGACTATCGTCGTGCTTTGGCTGTGATGCCAGATAACCAAGAAATCATCGATAGAACCATGTCAACAGCCGCTCGTTTAGGGATGCGACAAGATTTAGCGACATTAGAAAAACGCTATAAGCAATCTTCTAAACTTAGTGCAGGTGAAGGGCGAGTGATTGTTCTTCAAGAGCAGAGCGCTGTACAAGCTATGGACAGTTGGCGACTGGATTTACCTGTTTATGACAGTCGCGATCAGGGGGCAATATACTCTCTTGCGCTGCCATATTACCCAAGTCAAAACGTAGAGCGTTTTTCTGCCTTGCGAATCAGCGGTCAACCGTTACAAGAACACTTGATCACAGACGTAAACGCGATGGCGCAGAACGATTTATCTGAACGTATGACAAGCATTGTTATTCGCCAAGCGCTACGTGTAGTCGCGAAAGATCGCATTCGTAAAGAAGCAACCAAAGGCGATGATGTCGGTAATATTCTGTTCAACGTGTGGAACACACTGACAGAGCAACCAGACACTCGCAGTTGGCAATCATTACCTGCAGAGATTAAGAGCAGCACGCTTGTAGCAAACAGCGGTCAATATACGTTGGAAGCGGGCGCTAAAACGTACGACTTTGATATTCGAGAAGGGCAAACCACCTTGGTGTGGATTTCTCGACAAGGAAACAACGCAACAATGTGGCATAAACAGCTAGGGAGGCTGTAATGAAAAAGTGGTTAGTGAGCTTAGCAGCGGTTATGGCTCTGGCTGGTTGTGCTGATAATACAGCTGGCGTAAGGGTCGATAGTCTGACTCAGAACGTTTTCTTTGGTGACAAGGTATTGGGCAGCCGTTTACAGGTTGAAGATATTCGCACCGATCTGGTCGACGGTCATACGCGAGGAATCGTTCGTTTAAACAGTAACTATAAAGGCGATCAACATATCCTTTATCGTTTTTACTGGTACGACGATGCCGGGCTTGAGGTCAACCTAAAGCAAGGCCCTTGGAAGCAAGCGATTGTTCGTGGTTTTGAAAGTATTTCGCTGTCGGAAGTGTCGGTAAACCCGAAAGCGACTCAGTTCAGAGTCCAGTTCCGAGAGCAGTAAGTTAGATTAAACGAGTCTCATGATTCGTAAATACAAGAATTTAAGAGTGTGGGTAACCCCGCTCAGTGATAAGTTGAGGAAACAAAATGAAAAAGAGTGTCATTGCGCTACTAGGTTTAGCGGTTATTTTAGGCGGTTGTTCAAACAAGGTAAGCTACGGTGATGCACAAGCAGTAGAAACCACGACAATCGATTTCGGTTCAACTGACCTTCAAACGATTGCGGGTGAAATGGTCGATAGCATGATGGCGTCTGGTTCTGTGTCTTACATTACTCGTGAACAGCGTCCAATCGTGTTTGTAGAGCGAATCAAGAACAAAACAAGTGAGCACATCGATACTGAGTCAATCACTGACACTATCAGTACGAAGATGTTGAACTCTGGTAAGTTCCGTTTCGTTGATATGGACCGTGTAGAGTCTGTTCGTGACCAATTGAACTTCCAAAACAACGATGAGCTTGTAAACCAAAGTTCAGCGATTCAATTTGGTAAAATGGTTGGTGCTCAGTACATGCTGTACGGCAACCTATCAAGCATCGTTAAGAAAGCGGGTAGCGATGAAGACGTATACTACAAAATGACGATGCGTCTAATGGATCTTGAGTCTGGCTTGATTGAATGGGCTGACGAGACTGAAATCCGTAAGCAACAATCTAAGAGTCTACTAGGCCTTTAATTTCGCTTACTTGCCAACTATACGCGGCCAGTTTTGACAGCGTATAGCTTGGTCACACGCCAATGCAGTGCATGATGCGCTGTTTATGAAGAGACACTGGCTTTTGGTCAGTGTCTTTTTTGTAGGGAATGAAGGCGTTTATAGGGCAGTTAAGACGTTTATAGGGAGTAAATATGGCAATTTTTTCTTGGTCTGAGGCTAAGCTTCTTGATACCAGTTTGAGTTCGCTTGACGGTTACTTTTCTGAGCCTCCAGTTAGAGCTCAGACATTAACCGGCGGTTTGACCAATCGATGTTGGAAGTTGGTTGATGCCGATGGTACTGCGTATGTTTGGCGGCCAACCACACCTATCACCAAAGCGTTCTTCATCTCTCGTCATGAAGAGTACCAAGTGCTGTCTGCCATTGAGCGACTCGGTATCGGACCAAGCCCAATGGTAGTGAATGAGCAGGGGTTACTGGTTGAGTGGATTGCGGGTGAGACACTTTACGAAGATCTAGAACTCGATGACCTGTTGAAAACGCTGATCTCTGTTCATCTGGTTAATACTGCGCGATTACCACTGCAACCATTCAGTTTCACGGCGCGAGTCGACCATTACTGGCTGCAGCTTGATGCGATTCATAAGACCGAAGCCTGCACTAAGATTTATCAAGAGTGGCGCGTGGCTCCGAGTATTACCAATGTTGACCTGTCTTTGTGCCATTTTGACTTAGGTGGTTATAACCTAGTGAGAAACAGTGACGGCATTAAGATTATTGATTGGGAATACGCTGCGCTCGCAGACCCTAGGCTCGATTTAACATTAACCATTGGGGTTGCTGGCGTGCCAGTCACAGAAGCGGTTGAGAAGTACTGTCAGCTGCGAGGCATCCATGATGTTCAGCCTTGGCTTGACGGCGTAGAAGCATGGTTACCAAGAAGCCAGATGATGGCGATGCTATGGTATTTACTTGCTCATCAGCTTTGGGGCGATGAAAGTTATCTGCGTGAAGCGGAGGCTCTGAGTCACACTTTATGTAGCTAGGATCACGTTTAGGAAGTGAAAAATATAATTTCTCAGCTGTTACCTTTAAAACCTTGTTTTTCGTGTTAGATTGATCAAAACGTACCAATATTCAACGGGGGAGGTACAATGATTATCTATCTACATGGCTTCGACTCAACAAGCCCGGGCAATCACGAAAAAATACTGCAGTTGCAATTCATTGATGATGACGTTCGTTTCATCAACTACAGTACTTTGCATCCAAAACACGATATGCAGCATCTGCTAAAAGAAGTGCATAAAGTGATAGAGCAATCCGATGATCCGCATCCCATTATTTGTGGTGTAGGTTTAGGTGGTTTTTGGTCTGAGCGTATTGGTTTCTTATGTGGGATTAAGCAGGTGGTGTTTAACCCTAATCTGCACCCTGAGAACAACATGGTAGGTCGAATTGACCGTCCAGAAGAATACGAAGACATCGCAACTAAATGTGTTGCTCAGTACCGTATGAAAAACAAAGGACGCTGTTTAGTGGTGCTTTCTCGTGAAGATGAAATTCACGACAATACTAAAACAGCTGCCGCGCTAGAAGATTACTACGATGTAATCTGGGATGAGAAAGAGAGTCATAAATTCAAAAAGATCTCTCAACATCTTCAAGCAATGAAAGCGTTCAAAAACGCTTAATCAATCCAGATGTTTTATAAAAGCAGTGCTCAATGAGTGCTGCTTTTTCACATCTGAATCTTAGAGATTGGTATTGATAAAGTAGTTGTATATGTTTTATCGGTCGGTTTGTGCATTTATAGATCAGTTTGCGCAAACGTTAACTAATTAGTCGCGAATCCTCATTGAGGGTAAGGATTTTTTTGTTGCGGTCATCTTTTTGCTATATATAATGTTCCCAAGCAAAATATTTTGACAAATATCAAAAAAAATTGAGAGCGAGTGAAAAAACTTGCCCATAATTTGTGTTCTGCCTCTCAGGTAGTCACCTTTTTTATCCACGTGAGCAAAGCAACAAACCATTATTTGTTGTTTGTAACCCCTCTAACTACTCGGTGAGCTGTCGTTATTCTTTTTCGCGGTAACCCAATTTGTAACAGCCTTCGCATTCAAGGCCGAGTAGATACATAGAATTTATCGGTTGGAGTAATCGAGCCGAACCCCATTTATTCATTTTGTAGAGGATTGTCATTGTGACAAAAATTATCGTAGTAGGCGGCGGTGCTGGTGGTTTAGAGCTAGCAACTAAGCTAGGCCGCACTTTAGGTCGTAAGAAACGTGCCCAGATTACTCTGGTAGACCGTAAAGCAAGCCACCTATGGAAACCATTACTTCATGAAGTAGCAACTGGTTCACTGGATGAAGGTGTTGATGCACTAAGCTACCGTGCACACGCAAAAAACCATTACTTCGATTTCCAAATGGGCAGCCTGAACGACATCGATCGTGAGCGTAAAGTGATTGCACTAAGCGAGCTGACTGATGAGCACGGTGAACTGCTGATGCCAAGCCGTGAACTTGAATACGATATTCTTGTGATGGCGCTAGGCTCAACGTCAAACGACTTCAACACTCCAGGCGTTCGTGACAACTGTATTTTCCTTGATAGTCCAGAGCAAGCACACCGTTTCCGTACAGAAATGAACAACCAGTTCTTAAAGCTTCACGCTAAGAACGGTCAAGGCACGGTAGACATCGCGATTGTTGGTGCGGGTGCAACAGGTGTAGAGCTTTCTGCAGAGCTACACAACGCAGTTAAAGAGCTTCGTACTTACGGCTTCGGCGACCTAGATTCAAGCAAGCTGAACGTAAACCTAGTTGAAGCGGGTGAGCGTATTCTTCCAGCTCTACCTCCTCGTATTTCAAGTGCAGCACACTCTGAGCTAACCAAGCTTGGTGTGAACGTTCGTACGAATACGATGGTGACTCAGGCGGATTCTGACGGCCTAACAACCAAAGATGGCGACAAGATCCCAGCTCAAATCATGGTATGGGCAGCAGGCATCAAAGCACCAGATTTCATGAAAGATATCGGTGGCCTTGAGACCAACCGTATCAACCAGTTGGTTGTGAAGAACACGCTGCAAACAACACTGGATGACAACATCTTTGCGATCGGTGACTTGGCGCAATGTACACAAGCAGATGGTTCATTCGTTCCACCACGTGCACAAGCGGCTCACCAAATGGCAAGCTGTGCATTCAGCAACATCATTGCTAAGTTGAACGGTCGTGACCTGAAAGATTACATCTACAAAGATAAAGGCTCGCTAGTTTCACTAAGCCGTTTCTCTACGGTAGGTAGCTTGATGGGTAACCTGACGAAAGGCTCGATGATGGTTGAAGGTCGTATTGCTCGTGTGGTTTACATCTCTTTGTATCGCATGCACCAGATGGCGCTTCACGGCTTAATCAAAACATCACTGATGATGTTGGTTGGTCGTATTAACCGCGTACTTCGTCCAAACCTAAAGCTTCACTAAAATCAGGTAAGCCTTTAAGGTCATTACGCTGATAATAAAAAAGAGCTCTTCGGAGCTCTTTTTTTGATCGTGTCGATTACGTACTATCGCATGTGTTGAACTCATTTCTGCTGTTAAGACGTTGGAGGTAGCACAGAATAAACCACGCCATCTTTTGGCTTACCGTTAAACAAAAATCGATTCTTGGCAATGGTTTCTCGTTCTGCGCCACACTTCTCTATCAACTTTTGGCTAGGTAGGTTCTCGGTATCGCAGACAACCTCCAAACGCGTTAACTTGAGTTGCGCGAAGCAAAATTCAAATAGGGCGAGCATTGCTTCTTTGGCGATCCCTCTCCTTTGAAAGTCATCACCGACCCAATAACCTAAACTCGCCATATTAAAGGTGTGGTAAAGCTCATTAATGGCAACCATACCGACTAACTTATCGCTTTGTCGTTCAAAGATGCCAAAGCCAAACGCATCGGCTTTGACCCAGTTCAGGCGAGTCGCCAGAATAAACTTCTCGGCTTCGACGATAGAAAACTCGCTATGACACCAGTCGACCCATGGCAACAAGCTAGGTGAGGACTTAACCAGCTGAGAAAATTCTTGAGCATCTGAGGCCTCAATGATTTTAAGGCTAAGGTTTTGTGTGTTGATCTGAAATTCAGGGCTCATAAGACGTACCAAGTAACGTGTAAGTACTGAACAAAGAGAGTCAGTACAGAATAAAGATAAATAGCACTTAATAAAACGCCCTCACTTGGAGGGCGGATTGAATTATTTATATAATTATAGCCGAATCGGCAAGTAACTTACTGCGCTACACGTCTAACTTGAATTACCATTCCAAGAAGTGGGTGGTCAAGGTAGTGAGTTTCTGTGCTGCGCATACGACGTTTCTGGTCCATGCGGTAGCTCTTAAGGAACTCTTGGACTTCAACCGTCGGAGAAATCTCAGTTAGGTTGCCCACTTGGACGTTGCTTTCTGCGCCACTTACTGGTGAATCTAGCTCGATTTGTTGCTCTTGTAGAGTTACTTCACGAACGCTTGGCGCTTTTAAATCTAATGTCGTTTCAGCGTATAGGTAGTGCTGAACGTAGATTTGCAGCTTGCCGTCTAATTCGTAGAGTGGCTTATCAATGGTCTCTTCTTGGAACCCATCAGCGCTGCCTGTAGTGATTGCGCCTTTTTCAGAGCCATCAGCATTAAACTGTTTAGAGAAATCTTTACCTGCTTGAATATGGAAAACAGGTGCAGAGCTCTTACCTTGGTCGCCTTGACGCCAAGCGGTATGCATCAGAACTTCAAAGCCAGCGTGTTTACGTAGCTTGTCTTTCTGAGGCGTTAACTTGTATTCCGAGTAAGGTAGCATTTGAACGCCTTTCTTTGCTCGGTATTGGGTATCTTGAAATGAACCAACGCGTTCAAGTGAAATCTTAGGCTGTGTATTTGGCCAAGATTCGTTCACCTTCTCTGCATCAACAGCGCGCTTAAAAATGATCACTTCTATATCAAATTGTCTCTGCGCCAAACTTGGCAGTGAGACGAACAATAGTAGCAGTGGGATCAGTCTTTTCATTTTTACTCCGTCTTCCAGCCGAACTACCGGCTGGATAATTTATATGTGCAAGTGGGGATTGGGTCTTATGCTGAAGGCAGCAAGTTTTGTCTGAATTCGCCCAATAAATCACTAACAAATTGAATTCGTTTCCGTCTGTCGACCAATGATATCGTAAACTTGAACTTTGTTGGTCCTTCCATTGAAAACTTTTGCGGTTGAGATTGCAACAGTTTAACAAGGTAGGCCGGGTTTATGTCAGCATCCGGGTAGAATTCTAAGAATCCACCCTTATCGTGAGCTTCAATTTTCTTCGCTTTGATAGACGCTGCGGCTAATTTTAGCTCAGAAACCGACAACAAGTTCTTGGTTGCATCAGGCAGAAGGCCGAAGCGATCAATCAACTCGACTTTCAACTCTGCCAATTCATCGGTGTCACTCACACTCGCTATACGTTTGTACGTTGATAAGCGCGTGTTGATGTCTGGGATGTAGTCATCTGGCAATAGTGCTGGCAGACGCATCTCAATTTCAGTTTGTTCACGTAGTAGGTCATCAAGCGATGGCTCTCGACCTTCTTTCAATGCTTCAACCGCTTGTTCAAGCATCTCCATGTACAAGGTGAAACCAACTGACTGGATTTGACCACTCTGCTCATCGCCCAATAGCTCACCGGCACCTCGAATCTCTAAATCGTGAGTGGCTAGGGTGAAACCTGCACCTAAATCTTCAAGTGAAGCAATCGCGTCTAGTCGCTTAATCGCATCTTTGGTCATTGCCTTTGGATGTGGCGTTAACAAGTAAGCATAAGCTTGGTGGTGAGAACGACCCACACGGCCGCGCAATTGGTGTAACTGTGCCAAACCAAGGTTATCGGCTCTGTCCATCAAGATGGTATTTGCCGTTGGTACGTCGATACCGGTTTCAATGATGGTTGTACACACCAACAAGTTAAAGCGCTGGTGGTAGAAGTCATTCATGATGCGTTCCAGTTCGCGCTCACGCATCTGGCCATGAGCCACAGTAACGCGTGCTTCTGGAATCAACTTCTGAAGTGACTCAGCTGTTTTCTCAATCGTGTCGACTTGGTTATGCAGGAAGTAAACCTGACCACCACGCATGATTTCACGCAGCACCGCTTCTCTTACGATGGCATCATCACTTTCGCGAACGAAGGTTTTGATTGCTAAACGTCGCGCTGGCGGCGTCGCGATGATAGACAAGTCACGCATACCACTCATCGCCATGTTCAGCGTTCGTGGGATAGGCGTTGCAGTTAACGTTAAGATGTCGACATCCGCACGCATCGCTTTTACTTTCTCTTTCTGACGCACACCAAATCGGTGCTCTTCATCGACAACCAGCAAGCCAAGGTCTTTGAACTTAATATCGCTCGAAAGTAGCTTGTGAGTGCCAACCAAGATATCGACCTTACCGTCGGCGACATCTTGCATGATTAATTTCTGTTCTTTGGCTGATTTGAATCGAGACAGAACTTCGACACGAATCGGCAAGTTGGCAAAACGGTCGCGGAAGTTTTCGAAGTGTTGTTGAGCAAGTAGGGTAGTTGGCACTAACACCGCGACTTGTTTGCTGTTGTCGGTACAAACGAATGCTGCGCGCATCGCGACTTCGGTTTTACCAAAGCCAACATCACCACACACCAAACGGTCCATGGCTTTGGCTTGGCACATATCCGACATAACGGCATTGATGGCCATTGCTTGGTCATCGGTTTCTTCAAACGGGAAGCCAGACTTGAAAGTCGCATATTGGCCACGGTCGAGCACAAACTTGTAGCCAGGTTTTAGCTCTCGCTTGGCGTAAACATCAAGTAGCTCTGCTGCAACGTCACGGACTTTCTCTGCGGCGCGTTTACGAGCTTTTTGCCACGCTTCGCCACCGAGTTTATGTAGAGGTGCTGAATCTTCAGCGCCCCCAGAGTAACGTCCGATTAAGTTTAGAGAGGCAACTGGTACGTAGAGCTTGGCATCGTTTTGATATTCAAGTGTTACGTATTCGGTTTTCATGCCGCCGGCTTCGAGTGTTTGCAAGCCGATGTAGCGACCAATACCGTGGTCAATGTGCACGACAGGTTGACCCGGTTTAAGTTCGGCTAAGTGACGAATTACAGTATCGCTATTAACGCTTTTCTTGTCTTTCTTACGGCGCTGAACAACGCGATCACCCAACAGGTCGCTTTCACAGATAAGGGCGATGTTTTGCTCTTCGTGGATAAAGCCATGTTCCGCTGACCCTAGGATCAGGCTGAACTTATCTTTACCTTTAATCGCCGCATCGAGGTTTTCAGCTTCGCTTGGACGAACTTTAATGCCTCGAAGTAATTCACTCAGAGCTTCACGACGACCTTCAGATTCAACTGAAAAGACCACTTTTCCTTCGAAGGCTTCAGTGAACTTTCTTAGGTTTGCGAGTGGTTCTTTATTCTGATGTTGAACACTGAGATCAGGAAGAGACACAACCGGAAGGTTGGTACGTCCGGCTTTTTCTTCAATTGAATCTAAGCTCAGATTGACTTGTGGCTTCTGTTTGAAGTGTGCGAACAGCTCGTCTTTCTTCAGCCATAGTTGTTCAGGCGTAAGCAGTGGTCGTAATGGGTCTACACCGCGCTGTTCGTATCGATGAGCAACGTCCGTTAGGAATGAATCTACTGCAGTCTCGACATCACCTAGAATCAGCAGTTGCGCTTCATCGGCAACGTAATCAAACAAGGTTTCAGTGTGATCAAAGAACAGCGGCTGCCAATACTCGATACCAGCAGGCCAAGTACCTTTTGAAACCTGCATATAAACCGATTCTGGTTCGCGGCGCGCATCAAACTGTTGGCGCCAACGAATACGGAAATCTTCAATCGCTGTTTCCGAGGTCGGGAATTCGTGAGCAGGCAGTAGGCGGATCTCAGAGATGTCTTCGATAGAACGCTGGTTTTCAGGATCGAAAGTACGAATAGTGTCGATTTCGTCATCGAAAAAATCGATTCGATACGGGTCTTTACTGCCCATTGGGAACAGATCGAGAATAGAACCACGGCTTGCGTATTCACCTGGGCCAAACACTTGATCAACGTAACGGTAGCCTGACTTTTCAAGCTGCAAGCGCAGTTTCTCAAGCGAGTAGAGATCGCCCGTTTTCACCATTAACGTGTGTTGTAGTAAAAAGTCTCGCGGTGACTGGCGTTGCAATAACGTGCTGATCGGAACGATCGTGATGCCATCTTTTAGTGTTGGCAGTGCATAAAGGCGAGCGATACGATCTGAGATGATCTCTTGGTGCGGCGAGAAGCTATCGTATGGCAGCGTTTCCCAGTCAGGGAATAACGCAACTTCATGTGCCGTAAACTGTTCAATTTCAGATTGAAGCTTAAGAGCAACTTGTGGGTCGGGCACAGCCAAGACGGTATGGCTGTTGTGTTGCTCTGCGAGTTTGGCAATGGCAAGAGCGAGAGACGAACCGACTAGGTTACCGATGTGCTTTTTGTCACCGGCACCTTTAAGTTTAGGTAGTGTAAATATGGATTTTTTGGTCATGTTAATTTACTTGTTATCTCGGTCTAGAGAGCGTTGACGCAAGAGTTTCTGTTGTTGATGAAGTGCCGCTTTAATTAGCAGGTCTTGGTCGGTATCGCGAAGATGAGCGTATTTAAATTTGATTTCGAAACCTGAGTCTTTCGCTTCGCTAGCAAAGACTTCTGCGTAGCAATAAATAGCTGCAGCTGGGTGCTCTAGGAAAAGTTTGGCTTTTACTAAGCGACCCGGTTCGATGTCTGCTTTTGAAAAGCAGGAAAACTGACTCGCACCAAATGAATAGGTGTGAGTGCGAAATTTCTCATCATCTTGCTGCGATAACATAAAGCTCAACAAGAGGTTTAATTTTGAGTTTTGTGCATCCAATAAACTGGTGACATTCTTCAAGTCGCTGTTTTTCAGTTCAGCACGAGCACTGTCAGCTAACAGATCCAATTGGCTAAATTCACTTGCCACCACAAATGGTGCTGGGATCTCAGATTCGAATTGAATTTGAGAAGGTAAAGTGAAGCCGCTGTCCATTGGTTCAATATTAGCGGTAAGGCTATGGTGAACGGTGAAAAACTCTTGTTCTGTCATGCGTTAGTTCCTTGAAGTGATCTATTGATTATCGCTATGTGGCCGCAGTAATCAAGATCAGTTAATTGAAAGTCTCAAATAGTTGTTTGAAATTTGGTAATTTGACAAGGTTCTGTTTTTCAAGCCTAACTAATTGAGTTAATTCACTCTATATTTTCAATTAACCCCTACACAGTAACAGCAATACCCGTTACATTAACCCGCATCCCCTTTAGATGGTTCAAAGTATGTTTCATCCTATTTCGTTGTTTGTTGGCCTACGCTATTTGAAAGGCCGTTCAGGTGATCGCTTTAGCCGTTTTGTTTCTTATATGTCGACGGCAGGTATCACCATTGGTGTGCTGTCTTTGGTTACTGTTTTATCGGTAATGAATGGATTCGAAGCGCAGTTAAAAGACCGAATTCTTGGTGTTCTTCCTCAAGCGGTGGTTTATGAGCAAGGTGGCACTACCTCTCTTTCTGCCCAAGCGCCTAATTTTGCAGAGCAAATCTCGCTTAATGGTCACGTTGAACCGATTGTCCGAAGTGAGGCAGTGATTCAGAGTCCGGCTCAGTTATCTGCGGGGCTATTAATCGGTATTGAACCTAATTCAGATGACCCTCTTCAGAACCACTTAATTGCAGGTCGATTGTCTTCACTTAAAGCGGGTCAATATCAGTTGTTCCTCGGTCATACTTTGGCGAGAAACTTGAAAGTTTCTATGGGTGACAAAATTCGCCTGATGGTGACCAGCGCTAGCCAATACACCCCATTAGGTCGTATTCCAAGCCAACGAAATTTCACCGTTGCCGGTATTTTCAACACAGGTTCTGATATCGACGCTCAACTGATGGTGACAGATATTAAAGATGCTGGGCGTTTGATGCGCTATAAATCAGACACCATTTCCGGTTGGAGACTGTTTTTTGAAGACCCGTTTGAAGTGGCAGAGTTATCAACTCAGCCATTGCCAGAAGGTTGGTTGTGGAGTGACTGGCGAGACCAACGTGGCGAGCTATTCCAAGCCGTTCGTATGGAAAAAAATATGATGGGCTTAATGCTTGGGCTTATCATCGGTGTTGCTGCTTTCAATATCATCTCGGCACTTATCATGGTGGTGATGGAGAAGCAGTCTGAAGTCGCGATTCTTAAGACCCAAGGCATGACTGATGGTCAAGTCATGGGGATCTTCATGGTTCAAGGCGCAAGTAGTGGCGTGATTGGGGCGCTCTCTGGTGGTGTGTTAGGCGTTGCCCTAGCGATGAACCTTAATGCTATTTTAGAGGCGATGGGCGTTGCTCTATTCTCATTTGGTGGCCAGCTACCAATTCTGATTAACCCAATTCAAATCGCTGTTGTTGTGGTTCTGGCTATTGCACTTAGCCTGATTGCTACTGTATTCCCTTCTTATCGTGCATCGTCTGTGAAACCTGCTGAGGCCCTTCGTTATGAGTAATTTTCTTCAATGTAATGATATCCGTAAAACGTACCGTGAAGGCTCGTTAGATACTGAGGTGCTCAAGGGAGTCAGCTTTGAAATCGAAAAGGGTGAGCTAGTAGCAATCATCGGTACCTCTGGGTCGGGTAAAAGTACGTTATTGCATATTTTAGGGGCATTGGATGATGCTTCTGCGGGTAGCGTAAGTTTTCTTGGTCAAGATTTAGCATCTCTGAGCTCGAATAAGCAGGCCAAGCTTCGCAACCAACATCTTGGCTTTGTCTATCAGTTCCATCATCTTCTATCTGACTTTTCAGCGTTAGAAAACGTAGCAATGCCGTTGCTGATTGGTGGTGAAAAGCCAGCGAAAGCAAAACAAGAAGCGCAACGCCTGTTGGATAAAGTTGGATTGAGTCATCGTGTTGATCACCGACCTTCAGAGCTTTCTGGTGGTGAGAGACAACGTGTAGCGATTGCTCGTGCATTGGTGAATAAGCCTGCGTTAGTGTTGGCGGATGAACCAACCGGTAACCTAGACCATAACACCGCACTGTCTATTTACGACTTAATGCGTGAACTGAACCGTGAATACGATACTGCTTTCTTGGTGGTAACCCACGATGGTGAACTTGCGGGCAAGATGGACCGTCAACTTCACATGCAAGATGGTTTGTTGGTTAACGTAGAAAAAGAGGAGAGCTAAGTGTTTTCTTCTTTATCTCTATTGATAGGCGGTCGATTTAGCCGAGCGAAACAGCGAGACAAGATGGTGTCGTTCATCTCTTTGTCTTCGACAATCGGCATTGCGGTTGGTGTCGCTGTGATCATTATCGGCCTATCGGCCATGAATGGTTTTGAGCGTGAGCTTGAATCACGCGTGCTTTCTGTTATTCCACACGGTGAGTTTGAGGGCGTGAACGAGCCAGTAACTCGCTGGGAACATGTGATCGAACAGTCCGAAAAAAACGACAAGGTTGTGTCAGCTGCGCCTTATGTGAAAATTACAGCGCTTGCTGAAAAGGGCAAAGAGTTGAAAGCGATCGAAGTGCGCGGCGTTGACCCTAAGCGTGAGCAAGAAGTCTCGAGCTTGTCTAACTTCATCGATAAACAAGCTTGGAGTGAATTTAAGTCGGGGCAACAACAGATCATCTTGGGCTCAGGTGTAGCAGATGTGCTTGGCGCTAAAGTCGGTGATTATCTGACTTTGATGATTCCAACGGTGAATGGTTCTGTGAAGGTTCAGGCGCCAAAACGTGTTCGAGTGAAAGTGGTGGGTTTGCTGACGCTTAATGGTCAGATAGACCACAGCTTGGCTCTAATCCCTATTGGTGATGCTCAAGTCTACGCAAACTTAGGTGAAGCGGTGACTGGAGTCTCTTTAAAAGTGACCGATGTGCTGAACGCGAACTCTATTGTGCGCGAAGTGGGCAATCAGCTTGATGTGTACGTGTATCTACGAAGTTGGCAACAGAAGTTTGGCTTCTTGTATCGAGATATCCAATTGGTTCGCACCATCATGTATCTGGTGATGGTACTGGTTATTGGCGTCGCTTGTTTCAATATTGTCTCGACTTTAATGATGGCAGTGAAAGACAGAGCATCAGAGATCGCGATCTTAAGAACCATGGGTGCATCAGATGGTCTAGTGAAGCGCATCTTTGTTTGGCAGGGCGTATTCTCAGGTGTGTTAGGCAGTTTAGTGGGGAGTGCGATAGGTGTGTTGGTGGCACTTAACCTCACTACGCTTATTAAAGGGCTTGAAAAGCTGGTCGATCACCAGTTCTTGTCCGGTGACATTTACTTTGTCGACTTTTTGCCATCACAGTTGGATATGACGGATGTTGTTGTTGTGTCCGGTACTGCGATTGTGTTGAGTTTGCTGGCGACATGGTATCCAGCATCACGAGCGGCGAAGTTAAATCCGGCCTCGGTGCTTAGTTCTAAATAATCAGCAGTCAGTTCTCTAGTAGATACAAAAAAGGATCCCAATGGGATCCTTTTTTATTGAATTCAATTCGTGTTCTTTACGACTTTCGTTACATGCCAATCTTGCAGAGGTCAGCGGCTCATCTGATTTTAACTTGTGTGCATTTTAAGTGAAGCGCATACAAGGTTAGATTGAATGACAAGGAACGGTCGTTCAGTACCTTGCTTGTCGCTTTTTCCAACTTCTTACTACTGAGTAACGCCATAAACCGCGAATACCAAAGTAGCCAGTCATTGCTGAAACCACCCCACAAATCAGACAACCCAATAAGAACGGAGGCCCAATGGTGCTCATCTGCGCCAAGATGAAGTCCCAAGACAGCTCGAAGTGAAAGGCTTGCGGCGGAACATGCATAACAAACGCCCCGACTTTATAAGCAAAGTAGAAGAGAACGGGCATGGTGACCGGGTTACTGATCCAAACAAGTGCGACAGCCAGAGGCAGATTAACGCCACATGCGACGGCAAGGCCTGCAGACATAATCATTTGACTTGGTAGAGGGACAAACGCCATGAATAACCCAACAGCGAACGCGCCAGCCGCAGAGCGACGATTAAGGCACCATAAGTTGGGGTTGTACAAAACATTGCCAAAAACTTTCAATGCTTTCTGACGCTTGATTAACTCATGGTCAGGCATAAATCGTTTGATAAACTTTCTTGGCATAGGAGGAAGCTACTCTCTTGTTTAACACTTGGTTCTTGATTTCATTTGCTGCGACAGTTGTGTCTGCCAGCTTCTGGCCTGTGATGCCACATTGGGTTTGGGCACCATTGATGCTGTTGCTACTGCTAGCATCAACAAAGTATAGCGTTTTCCGGAGTGCAAGAGGTCCAGTAACAGCATTGATACTGGTTATCTGCCTAGGGAATACGATTGAAATACAGACGAGTCGCTTATTCCAATCAGGGCAGAATACTACCATAAATGCTTCGGTTGTTAGCCTTTTTAGTGAAAATAGCCACGGTTTTGAAAGCGTAATAGTAGCCAGATCAATTGGCGGCGAAAAATTAATCTCTCCTCAATTGATAAAATTGCGTTTATTCACCCCTTTTAAGTTAACGCTTGGAGATGATGTCAATTTATCTGTGTCCATAAAGCCGGTATGGGGCAAACTCAATGAAGCAGGCTTCGATTTAGAAAAGTACTTGTTTAGTGCTGGCGTGGTTGCCAATGCAACTTACAGGGCCGATACCAAATATCGAATACACTCTAGCACCAACTTGCGAGCCCAATGGTTTGAAACCAGCCTTGAAAGGTTAAGTCGGCTGGCAAACCAAGACCTCATTATGGCTTTAAGCTTTGGGTATCGGGAGCTCATTCATCCTCAGCGGTGGGATTTACTTAAAAGTAGTGGCTTAATTCATTTGATGGCTATCTCGGGACTCCATATCGGGATTGCCTTTGGTTTCGGTTATCAGTTAGGCAAGATATTCAGGTTACTTTCACCTTCATATCTTTGGCTTCCTACGATGTTCGGGCTCTGCTTGGCCTATTTCTACAGTTGGTTTGCTGGATTCACGCTGCCAACTTTAAGAGCTTTAGTGATGTGCGTCATCGCCAGTTATTTTTTGTGGCGTGGGCAGAATATCAGTTTGCTTCGGTATGTCGCTTTAAGTCTGTGCGTGGTTCTGCTGATTTGGCCGTTTTCAGCCTTGTCGAGCAGCTTTTGGTTGTCCTTTGGTGCATTGGGCGCTGTTCTCTATATCGCGTTAAATACACAGCGCTCAGCTTCAACCTTTACATTTATCGACCGTGCACTCCAACTGATTAAAATTCAACTGATGCTGACATTCCTGATCGCGCCTTTCTCGATGTTGTTTTTTAAAGGAGTCAGTTTAGTCTCTGTTTTCTACAACTTGTTCCTTTTGCCTTGGGTATCGATGGTGACGATCCCGCTGTTGTTTCTGGCAATGTTTCTAAGCTTAATGTCGGAGTCAGTGTCTGGCGTGGTTGGTATAACGGCGCTAGACAATGGCTTGGTTAGCCAGCTGTGGAAGTTGGTCGACTTGTCGCTTGAGCCTCTCGTATTTAGTCTTCCTTTCTCTGAGCGATTTTGGATCCAAGTCGATAACCAGACGATTGCATTATCAGTATTCCTTATCTTGTTCTTGAGCTTTGTTAGTCGGTATTTCAAGCGAACATTATCGATATTGGTAACTGCAGTGTTCGTGTTGTGGGGGGAGTTCGGTAAACCTCAGCAAGACAAGCTAACCATAGACATCTTGGATGTTGGGCATGGGTTGTCTTTGGTTTTAGAAAAGAACAATCAGATTGTCGTTTATGATCTTGGTAATGCGTGGCCAGGAGGCTCGGTTGTTGAGTCCTTGTTGATTCCTACTTTAAACCAAAGGGGGATTTTTGAATTAGAAGGCGTGATTGTGAGTCATTTCGATTCTGACCATGCTGGTGGTTATCCGGCGTTACTTGAGAACTATATGCCAAAGTGGATACGAACCAGTCAGAACATTATTCAAGAACGCCAATCTACCACTCAAGCCCCGTCTAATATTCAAACATGTACTATTGGAGAGGTTTGGAACTGGCAAGATGTTGTTTTTGAGGTGTTGTGGCCGCCTAAGCAAGTGAAGAGGGCGTATAACCCACATTCATGTGTGGTCAAGATCTCAGATCATAGTGCTGATTTCTCAATGTTGCTCACTGGTGATATTGAACTGGTAAGTGAGTGGTTACTTGCTCGTGAAGGAGAACAGCTAAGGAGTGATGTCATGTTGGTTCCGCATCATGGTAGCGATTCGTCATCGATTAAGCCGTTTATTGAGGCGGTGTCTCCTCAGCTGGCAATAGCTTCTCTTGCCAAAGGCAATCAATGGGGAATGCCTAGTGAGTCTGTTATTGAACGCTATCAGGAAGCGGGGAGTACTTGGCTTGATACTGGAGAAAGCGGACAAATAACCATCACTTTTAGCAAAGAAGGTTGGCAATATCATGCGATTAGAGAACAACAAGGCGGGCAGTGGTATAGGCAGATGCTCCGTAAGGGAGTAGAATAGATAGATTATTGTGAGAAAATTAAGCGATTCTATGTCAACACAAACAGATGAAACTACCTGGGTCACATTTAAAAGACTTTGGACTTATATTCGACTATATAAGGCCGGCCTAGGTGTTGCGGTAATTGCGCTTATTATAAATGCCGTTTCTGATACCTATATGATTTCCTTACTAAAGCCGTTACTTGATGAAGGCTTTGGTAATGCTGAATCTGACTTTTTACGCACACTTCCACTTATTATCTTTGCCATGATGTTCGTTCGTGGCGTCAGTGGTTTTGTTTCAACCTATTGTTTGAGCTGGGTCTCTGGCAATGTGGTGATGGAAATTCGTCGTAAAATTTTCAGCCATTTCATGCACATGCCTGTTTCTTTCTTCGATAAGGAACAGACAGGCGCATTGCTATCTCGAATTACTTACGATTCAGAGCAAGTGTCTGCAGCAACCAGTAAAGCGTTAGTCAGTATTGTCCGTGAAGGTGCAAGTATTATTGGCTTGTTGACGCTGATGTTCTGGAATAGCTGGCAGTTGTCTTTGGTGTTATTTGCTGTCGCGCCTTTGGTTGCGTGGGCGATCAGTATCGTATCGAAGCGATTCCGAAAGATCTCTAAGAACATGCAAACCAGCATGGGTCACGTTGCTTCTTCAGCTGAACAAATGCTGAAAGGGCATAAAGTGGTTCTAACTTACGGTGGTCAAGATCTAGAAAAGCACCGCTTTGATAAAGTTAGTAACCAAATGCGCCAGCAAAGCATGAAGCTAATCACTGCTCAAGCGGCCGCTAACCCGATTATTCAAATGATTGCATCAGTTGCGATTGTTGTTGTTCTATTCCTTGCTAGTGTCGATTCTATTAAAGCCGAGCTTACTCCTGGTACGTTTACCGTTGTCTTCTCTGCAATGTTTGGTCTATTACGTCCGTTGAAGGCATTAACTAACGTAACGTCTGAATTCCAACGAGGTATGGCTGCGAGTACGACTCTATTTGGCTTAATGGATCTAGATACCGAGCAAAACAAAGGAACGTTGAAACCTGAAACTGTAACGGGTGAAGTGGCTGTAAAAGATGTGACGTTTACTTACGAGGGCGCAGAGAAACCAGCACTCGATAAGGTCAGCTTCAACATACCAAAAGGTAAGACCGTAGCGCTTGTTGGGCGATCGGGTTCGGGTAAGAGTACCATTGCCAACCTATTTACTCGTTTTTATGACGTAGACTCTGGTTCAATTGAGCTTGATGGCCACGACATTCGTGATTACGAATTGAGAAATCTGCGTGAGCACTTTGCTCTCGTTTCTCAAAATGTGCATCTGTTTAACGATACGGTGGCTAACAACATCGCTTACGCAGCAGAAGAACAGTATTCACGTGAACAGATCGAATACGCGGCTAAGCTTGCTCATGCAAGTGAGTTTATCGATGGCATGGAAAATGGCATTGATACGGTTGTGGGCGAGAATGGCGCGAGTCTTTCTGGTGGTCAAAGACAGCGTATTGCGATTGCACGAGCGCTATTGAGAGATGCACCAGTTTTGATTCTTGATGAGGCAACGTCTGCACTGGATACCGAGTCAGAGAGAGCGATTCAATCTGCACTAGAAGAACTGCAGAAGGACAAAACAGTATTAGTTATCGCACACCGACTCTCTACGATCGAGCAAGCTGATGAGATTCTAGTGGTTGATGATGGTCATATTGTAGAAAGGGGCGCACATGCTGAGTTAATCGCGCATGATGGTGCTTATGCACAATTACATCGAATTCAGTTCAGCGGATAAGATTAGGTCTTGTTGTGATCGAAAAGATTTGGTTTAACAATCACCCGTTGAAATATCTTCTCTGGCCGCTATTGTGGCCACTGAGTCTGCTGTTCAAATTGATTAGTGGTCAACGTCGTGATGCTTACCTCTCTGGGAAGAAAGAGACCTACCGCCCGCCTTTACCTGTGATTGTTGTGGGCAATATTACCGCTGGCGGAAATGGTAAAACGCCGGTTGTGATTTGGTTAGTTGAGATGCTTCAGGCTCACGGCTTTAAACCCGGAGTCGTGTCTCGTGGCTACGGTGCAAAAGCACCAAGCTATCCGTTGGTGTTGGATGAAAATACCCCAGCTGAGCATTCGGGTGATGAACCTCGCTTGATTCGTAAGCGAACTGGTGCGCCAGTCGCAGTCGACCCTGTACGCGCTAATGCAGTGAAAGCATTGCTGAGCAAAGGCGTTGATGTGATCATCACTGACGATGGCCTTCAGCATTACGCGCTTGAACGCGATATTGAATTTGCAGTTATCGACGGCGCAAGACGCTTTGGTAGCGAGAGCTTGATTCCTTTAGGTCCATTACGAGAGCCTGTGTCTCGTTTAGATGAAGTCGACTTTTTGGTTAACAATGGCGGTAAAGTGCATGGGCGAGAGTTCTCGATGTCTTTGCTTCCAAGCCAAGCGGTTAACCTGAAAACAGGTCAGAAAAGGTCTGTGGCAGAATTACACAAGCTGGTGGCTTTTGCCGGTATTGGCCATCCACCGCGCTTTTTTAAAACATTGGAAGATCTTGATGGTGATGTGGTTTTCACAAAGGGTTTCGCCGACCATCAAGATTTTGATAAAGATGAACTTCATGCCTTAGCTAAGAAAGGTATGAATCTGATTATGACAGAAAAAGACGCTGTAAAATGCGAAGAATATGCTCAAGATAACTGGTGGTATCTTCCCGTTTCTGCGCAGTTCGATGAAGATTCGCAACAGCAAATTTTAAAAAGAATAAAAGAGGTTATGGAATACTATGGATCACCGTCTACTTGAGATCGTTGCTTGCCCTGTATGTAAAGGTAAACTAACTTTTGACAAGGATAAGCAAGAGCTTGTTTGTAAAATTGATCGCCTTGCTTACCCAATTAAAGAGGGTATTCCTGTTCTTTTAGAACCTGAAGCTCGCACCGTTTCTATGGATGAGGGTAAGTAATGTCTTATACGGTTGTTATACCTGCAAGATACCAATCGAGCCGTTTGCCAGGGAAGCCACTTGCTGACATTGGTGGAAAGCCGATGATTCAATGGGTATACGAACAGTCAATGAAAGCGGGTGCCGATAACGTTATTATCGCTACTGACGACGCTCGAGTTGAAAAAGCGGCTAAAGCATTTGGCGCGACCGTTTGTATGACATCACCGAATCATGAGTCAGGCACTGAACGCCTAGCTGAAGTGATTGAAGTTATGAAGATTCCTGATGATCATATTATCGTGAATGTTCAAGGTGATGAGCCACTTATCCCACCTTCGATCATTAATCAGGTTGCCAACAATCTTGCTAACAGTACAGCTCCGATGGCAACGTTAGGTGTGGAAATCACTCATGCTGATGAAGTGTTTAACCCTAACGCCGTTAAAGTTGTAACCGATAAAGACGGTTACGCCTTGTATTTTAGCCGAGCAACCATCCCTTGGGATCGCGATGCTTATGCGAACAACGGTACTGCAGCGAAATCTCCTTTGCTTCGTCATGTTGGTATCTATGCTTACCGAGCGGGTTTTATCAATACCTACATTAATTGGGAACCAAGCACTCTTGAACGTATTGAGTGCCTAGAGCAATTACGAGTACTTTGGTACGGTGAAAAAATCCACGTCGACGTTGCGGCGGAAGCGCCGGCTGCTGGTGTTGATACGCCTGAAGACCTCGAAGCGGTTCGAGCTATTATTGGCTAAGCTTCGTTGAGCGAGTTCTTGTTTGCTCTACAAAATGAAAAATGATGAGCCTTGCCTATTGCGAGGCTTTTTTCTATCTATCGAAAAGTACGCTATCGAAAAGCGCGTGCGTGTCTTATTGACCTAAGCAAACGGATATTGAGATAGTTGCATTGGTTTACGCATCATCAACACGGAATTATCTGAGATTTACCTCGCTCGAGTTCCAATTTTTCTCTATAATATGCCGCCTATAAATGTAGTGGCGAATCGCTAGTACAGAATAAAACTTACGACAAGACGTGGAGTAAAAGATGCCTTCTCAAAGCCCAGTGATTACGGTTGATGGACCAAGTGGTGCAGGTAAAGGTACCCTGTGTATGTTGCTAGCAGATAAGCTAGGCTTTCATCTTCTAGACTCAGGTGCGATCTATCGCGTATTGGCTTTAGCGGCAATTCACCATGGTGTAGATACTGAATCAGAAGATGCTTTAGTACCGCTTGCTACACACTTAGACGTGCAGTTTATTGCTGAAGGCGACTTAGTTAAGGTTATCCTAGAAGGTGAAGATGTGTCTGGTGAACTTCGCAAAGAAGAGACAGGCATGGCGGCTTCAAAAGTTGCTGCTTTACCTCGCGTTCGCGAAGCACTGCTTCGTCGTCAACGTGCATTCAGCGCTGCGCCTGGTTTGGTTGCAGATGGCCGTGACATGGGAACGGTTGTGTTTCCTGAAGCTGAAGCGAAAATATTTTTAGATGCAAGTGCTGAAGAGCGTGCGAGTCGCCGCCTTAAACAGTTGCAACAGAAGGGGTTAGATGTTAAATTTGACGACCTTTTGAGCGAGATCCAAGAGCGAGACGACCGAGATCGTAATCGCCCAGTGGCGCCACTTCGCCCTGCAGAGGATGCTCTAGTGCTTGACTCCACCTCAATGAATATTGAGCAGGTAGTAGAAAAAGCACTACACTATATTGAATCGAAACTGGCTGGGTAATTTCGCCGAGCTAGTACGAACGTTGGTCGCAAGGATGATGACTGGCGAATTTATCAACCCCATGCGGTAGGATACCCATGGACGTTTAATTATTGAAGATTAAATAATGACTGAATCTTTTGCTCAACTCTTTGAAGAGTTTCTATCTGAAACTGAATTCCAACAAGGCAGCATCGTTAAAGGTACTGTAGTAGCTATCGAGAACGGTTTCGTTCTTGTAGACGCTGGTCTTAAGTCTGAATCTGCTATCCCTGCTGAACAATTCAAGAACGCTGCTGGCGAACTTGAAGTTGAAGTTGGTGCTGAAGTAGACGTAGCTCTAGACGCTGTTGAAGATGGTTTCGGTGAAACTCAACTTTCTCGTGAGAAAGCTAAGCGTCACGAAGCTTGGATCGTACTTGAGAAAGCTTGTGAAGAAGCTGAAACTGTTGTTGGTATCATCAACGGTAAAGTTAAAGGCGGTTTCACTGTTGAACTTAACGGTATCCGTGCTTTCCTTCCAGGTTCTCTAGTAGACGTACGTCCTATCCGTGACACTGCTCACCTAGAAAACAAAGAGCTAGAGTTCAAAGTAATCAAGCTAGACCAGAAGCGTAACAACGTTGTTGTTTCTCGTCGTGCTGTTATCGAATCTGAAAACAGTGTTGAGCGTGACGAACTTCTTGAAACTCTACAAGAAGGTACTGAAGTTAAAGGTATCGTTAAGAACCTTACTGACTACGGTGCATTCGTTGACCTTGGCGGTGTTGACGGTCTTCTACATATCACTGATATGGCTTGGAAGCGCGTTAAGCACCCATCAGAGATCGTTAACGTTGGTGACGAAATCCTAGTTAAAGTTCTTAAGTTCGATCGTGAGCGCACTCGTGTTTCACTAGGTCTTAAGCAACTAGGCGAAGATCCATGGGTAGCAATCGCTAAGCGTTACCCAGAAGGTCACAAGCTTTCTGGTCGTGTTACAAACCTAACTGACTACGGCTGCTTCGTTGAAATCGAAGAAGGCGTTGAAGGTCTAGTACACGTTTCTGAAATGGATTGGACTAACAAGAACATCCACCCTTCTAAAGTTGTTAATGTTGGCGACGAAGTTGAGGTTATGGTTCTTGATATCGACGAAGAACGTCGTCGTATCTCTCTAGGTCTGAAACAGTGTAAAGCTAACCCATGGCAGTCATTTGCAGAAATGCAAGCTAAGGGCGACAAAGTTACTGGTAAGATCAAGTCTATCACTGACTTTGGTATCTTCATCGGTCTAGAAGGCGGTATCGACGGTCTTGTACACCTATCTGACATTTCTTGGAACGCTGCCGGCGAAGAAGCTGTACGTGAATACAAGAAAGGCGACGAAATCTCTGCTGTTGTTCTAGCAGTAGATGCAGAGCGTGAGCGTATTTCTCTTGGCGTTAAGCAAATGGAAAACGACCCGTTCAACGCATACGTTGCTGACAACAAGAAAGGTGTTCTTGTAAACGGTACTGTTACTGCAGTTGACGCGAAAGGCGCTACTATCGAGCTAATCGAAGGCGTTGAAGGTTACATCCGCGCTTCTGAAGTTTCTCGCGACCGTATCGAAGATGCATCTCTAATCCTAAGCGTTGGCGACAGCGTTGAAGCGAAGTTCACTGGTGTAGACCGTAAGAACCGCGTAATCAACCTATCTATCAAAGCTAAAGATGAAGCTGATGAGCAAGAAGCAATGGCTTCACTGAACAAGTCTGAAGAAGGCGCGTTCGGTAACGCAATGGCAGACGCATTCAAAGCTGCTAAAGGCGAATAATAGCTTCTCATTAAGAGAATTATAGCTATCTAGCCAAGAAAGGAGCCGTAAGGCTCCTTTTTTTTTGCTTATTTTTCCGATAGGTCTATAATTTCTAAAAAGAAAACCAACGAGGGTAACTATGACTAAGTCTGAATTGATTGAAAGACTATGCGCTGAGCAAACGCATCTTTCTGCAAAAGAAATTGAAGACGCTGTAAAAGACATTTTAGAGCATATGGCTTCAACACTAGAAAGTGGTGATCGAATCGAAATTCGCGGTTTTGGCAGCTTTTCTCTGCATTATCGTGAGCCTCGTGTTGGACGTAACCCAAAGACTGGTGACAAGGTAGAGTTAGAAGGTAAATACGTTCCTCACTTCAAACCAGGTAAAGAGTTGCGTGAACGAGTAAACTCAGGAATGTAGCCTACTTATCGGAATGAAGAAAAGCGGCATACTATAATGTATGCCGCTTTTTTATGACCATAATATGGTGGTCTGATTAGTAATTTTCCTGCATAATCGTACAGCTAACCAACCAATGAGTGATGAACTATGAAAATTATAAAAATAGTCGCCGTTATCGCACTTTTCCTAATTGCACTGGCTTTAGGCTCTCAAAACCAAACAACTGTGAATTTCAACTATCTGCTAGCGCAAGGTGACTTCCACCTCTCAAGTTTATTAGGTGTTGTATTCGTTTCAGGCTTCGCCCTTGCTTGGTTAGTCTTTGGTAATATGCACATGCGGTCTCAGCTAAAAATTCATCGCTTGAAGAAGCAACTCAATAAGCAATCAAAGCAGGTCGCTGCTGATACTAAAGCTTAAAGGCTATATTTGATGTTAGAGTTACTGTTCTTACTTTTGCCCATCGCAGCCGCTTATGGCTGGTATATGGGTAATCGTAATGCTCAGCAAGAAAAACAAAAGCAATCACACCAGATCTCCCGTCAATACGTGACGGGTTTGAACCTATTACTGTCAGATCAATCTGACAAAGCGGTTGATCACTTCATTGAGCTGCTTCAAGTAGACAATGAAACCATCGATACTCACTTGGCTTTGGGCAACTTGTTCCGCTCAAGAGGCGAAGTCGACCGCGCTATTCGTATTCACCAAAATCTCATCTCTCGTTCGGGGCTTACCCTCGATCAGAAAAACCTCGCACTGCAACAATTAGCCAAAGACTATATGGTCTCTGGTTTCCTTGATCGCGCTGAAAAAATCTTTGAACAACTTGTAGAAGAACCTGACCATAAAGAGGGCGCTTTACAGCAGTTGGTGGCAATTTATCAGCAGACCCGTGAGTGGAACAAGGCTATCCATTACGGAAATATCTTAGTTAAGCTCGGCAAGAAAAAAATGAAGATGCGTGCGACCGTTGCGCATTTCTGGTGTGAGCTTGCGATGCAAGAACAAGCCGATGGTAATCGTTCTAAAGCGCTTCAGCATTTTAAGAAGGCGCTTTCTGAAGACCCTAAATGTGTTCGCGCAAGTATCGCACTAGGGAAGTTCCACTTAGCGAACGAAGATTACCAAAAGACAATTGATTGTCTTGAATCGGTACTTGAACAAGATATCGATTTTATCAGTGAGGTGTTGCCAACCCTTGCTGAGTGTTACCACAAGCTTGGACAAGAAGCTCAATTGGTCGAGTTCCTCAAAGCGTGTATTCAGAAGAAAGCCGGTGTATCTGCCGAACTGATGCTGGCGCAATTGGTTGCTCACCATGAAGATGTAGGCTCTGCTCAAGAGTTACTGACAAAGCAGCTTGTTAAAAACCCAACCATGAAAGGTTTTTATCGATTAATCGATTACCACCTAGCGGAAGCAGAAGAAGGCCGAGCAAAAGACAGCTTAACCACACTTCAATCTATGGTTGGTGAACAGCTTAAGGTTAAGCCTCATTACCGTTGTCGTCAGTGTGGTTTCTCGACACACTCAATGTATTGGCACTGCCCTTCATGTAAAGGGTGGGGGACGATCAAGCCTATTCGTGGGCTTGATGGTGAATAGATTTGTGGTCATTTTAAGACCAAATTATTAATTGCAGCTTTCGGGCTGCATTTTTATGACTGTTATTTATCACCTGCTTAGGTGATTGAAAATTATTTAGAAAGTTAACTGCGTTAGGAGATGAAATGAACGACCAAAAAATCATTGTAGCCTTGGATTATGATAATCAAGCGGATGCGTTAGCCTTTGTCGATCGTATTGACCCAGCATCTTGCCGCCTAAAAGTGGGCAAAGAGATGTTTACCCTGTTTGGCCCTGAATTTGTTCGTGAATTACATAAGCGTGGTTTCTCAGTATTTTTAGACCTTAAATTCCACGACATCCCGAACACATGTTCAAAAGCAGTCCGTGCTGCCGCTGAACTGGGTGTTTGGATGGTGAACGTACACGCAAGTGGCGGTGAGCGTATGATGACAGCTTCTCGCGAAATCTTAGAACCTTACGGCAAAGACCGTCCACTGTTAATCGGTGTAACGGTACTCACCAGTATGGAGCAATCTGATTTAGCGGGTATCGGTCTTGATCTTGAGCCACAACAACAAGTGATGCGCTTGGCTTCTCTGACGAAAAACTCTGGCTTAGACGGTGTTGTATGTTCTGCGCAAGAGGCTTCTTTACTTAAAGGTACACTTGGTCAGGAGTTCAAGCTAGTTACTCCAGGTATTCGTCCTGTCGGCGCAGATGTTGGTGACCAGAAGCGTATCATGACGCCTTCTAAAGCGATTGAATCAGGCTCAGACTACCTTGTTATCGGCCGTCCGATTACGCAAGCTATAGACCCTGCTGCTGTGCTTGCAGAGATTAACGGTACGTTAGCTTAAGCCTATATTTAGATTGAGATATAAATAAAGAAGGCCAGCAAATTGCTGGCCTTAATTTTTTAGTCTGGATTAGTCTAAACTGGACTGAATGCTCAGTGTGGAGCTTAAACTGGAGCACCACTATGGAATTTGAAGTCGCTGTCATCTGAAGTGATAAGATCAGCTTCTACTTGAGCAAAATGCGCAATACGCTCTGAAATATCTTTCCCTGCGATCTGCTCTGCTAGCTCAAGATAATCTTGGTAGTGGCGAGCTTCTGAACGAAGTAGAGACACATAAAACTTCTCCATGTCTTCTTCCAAGAAAGGAGCCAATTTAGCGAATCGTTCACAAGAGCGAGCTTCAATAAACGCACCGATGATAAGCTTATCAACCAGAGCATCAGGCTCGTAAGTCTTAACTTGTTTGATCAAGCCTTTAGCGTAACGACCCGCCTCGATTGGCTGGTAAGTCACGCCTTTCTTCTCCATCAATTCCATGACTTGGTAGAAGTGATGCAGCTCTTCTTTGATCAGTAATACCATCTTATCGATCAGGTCTTCACCGTAGTTACAACCTTCTTTCGCGGTGATTTGCTTGGATACGTTGCTTTTACCACGTAGAGACTCTAAGTCTCCGATACGACGGTAAGCAAATTGTTCGTATGGCAAAATCCATTCATTCAGTTGCTTCGCGCTTTCTTTATCAACTGCGTACTTGCGGATAAGGAACAAAGCACTCTGTGCCGCCTTAAGTTCACACAGCATGTGATCGCGCAGAATGATGTGAAGGTTTTCAGGCTTTTTGGCTTCATCTATCCATGAATCTGGCGTTTCGGCTTTAAGAAAAGAGTGGATTGGAGCGAGTAATTCTTGATACATGGTCAGGGAAAGTTTGTTGATAATGCGGGGATTTTATCACAGCTCAAGAGATCTCCCTATACAGAGAAAGGAAATTCAACAGCTACAAAAAAGGCCGCCTATTTTAATGTAAATAAGGCGGCCTTTAAGTGTTGAATTAGAGTGTTACCACTTCTTCTTCTGACCGAAGAGGGCGTCCATATCGTCTTCTCGCTCTTTAGATTCCATCTGCTGTAAATCTTGAGCGTTTTTGTCTTGGCGTTTCTGGTCAAGCTCGTTGAGCATCTGCTGAAGCTTTTCTTTGGCTTGATTAGAGTAGGAGTCGTTCTTAGTCGCTAAAGCATCAATACCTTTGCGTAATAGCTGAATCGCTGTTCCCGGTTGTCCGCGAGAAATCGAATCGTTTGCACGTTTGATAACATTTTCAATGTTAATACGGATTTGAATCGTTTCTAGGCGAGCATTTTCAACCACGTAAGCTTGGGTCTCGAAACGGCCTTTATTGTGCTCGTTACGTACCGTATCACGCAGGCGTTTAACTAACTTAAGCATCATGATCGCTTGCTTGTCACTGCTTGGTGAGCGGAAAGCGGTACTCTCGCCACCTTTGTAGTTCTCTTTAAGCTGAGTAATTTGTTGTTTTACGCTTTCAATGCGTTGGGCAAGCTGCTTATTTTTTGGATCGAGTTGATACATGTTTTCTAATGCATCAAGAATTCGATTGTTTAAGCATACAAGAAGATCTTGGCTAAACGGCATGTGATGAGCGTTGCCAATCAGTTCTTCTGTACCATCAATAATGGTTAGATAACGAGAAGCTTCCTGTTTCTTCGCTGTTTCTACCTTAACTTTATATTGAAGCATGATGTTGTAGCCTAAAACTAACACCAAAAGAACGGCTACTAAGGCGATTATTAAACCAATATTCATATATTTGAGTCTGCTTATTATTTTCTATAGCTAACTGGAGAGCATACACGATTCCATTGTGTATCGGCACTCGTAAATTGCAATTTCTGATTATCTCTTGTTGAGCGAAATCGGCAATCAAAACTTACCAACTAATGTATGAGAATGAGGGTTGGGTTGCAAAGCGTTAGTGATATTTTTGTTTGTTAAGCTAGAAAAACTCAATTTTTCTGTCATTTTTGTGTTCGAAGCGTTATAACTATTAATTATATTACACGCGACTATAACGCTCTCTTTGCAAATAAGTTAGCACAGAAATGAGTAAAGGATTACGAGGTTAGATATGAAGTTACAGCAACTGAAGTACATTGTTGAGGTTGTAAACCATAACCTAAATGTTTCAGCTACAGCAGAGAGTTTGTACACATCTCAGCCTGGCATTAGTAAGCAAGTTAGATTACTTGAAGACGAACTAGGTATTCAGATTTTTGAGCGTAGCGGCAAGCATCTAACGCAGGTTACCCAAGCGGGTGAAGATATTATTCGTATCTCTCAAGAGATTTTGGCACGCGTTGAAAGTATTAAAGCGGTAGCGGGTGAGCACACTCATCCAGAGATGGGTACATTGAATATTTCAACGACTCATACTCAAGCTCGTTATGCACTGCCTGATGTGATTAAAGGTTTCACGGCGCGTTACCCTAAAGTATCGCTTCACATGCACCAAGGCACGCCAAGCCAAATGTCAGAAGCCGTCGCTAAAGGTACAGCGAATTTTGCGATTGCAACGGAAGCGCTACACCTTTACCAAGATGCGATTATGCTGCCTTGTTACCACTGGAACCGTTCGATCGTCGTGGCCAAAGATCACCCTCTGGCACAGAAGCGTAATATCACGATCGAAGATCTTGCGGCTTACTCTCTCGTGACTTATGTATTTGGTTTCACTGGCCGTTCTGAGCTTGATACCGCGTTTAACAAAGTAGGGTTAACACCGCGCGTTGTGTTTACCGCGACCGATGCAGACGTAATCAAAACCTACGTTCGTATGGGCATTGGTGTTGGTGTAATTGCAAGTATGGCGATTGACCACGAGCAAGATACTGATTTGGTTGCGATTGATGCGAGCCATCTATTTGGTGCGAGCACAACCAGCATTGGTTTTAGAAAAGGTACCTTCCTGCGTTCTTACATGTTTGATTTCATGGAGCGTTTTGCACCGCACTTAACTCGCCCTGTGGTTGAGCAAGCTATTTCTTTGAAATCGAATGAAGAAATAGAAGAGATGTTTAAAGATATCGAGCTGCCAGTTCGTTAATCTCGTCGTGTAAATCTAGATTCTTATTCGGCCTGTATTTGCAGGCCGTTTTTCTTTAGGGCTTTTAGTTTTCGTTTTCTTTATCGAGCCTTTCCATTTCGACCTCTTACCCCTACAATCCACGCATCATAGGGGGAAGCATGCATTCACGATTTAAAATACTCGATTCATTTTTGCTGGAGCACCAGATTTACTGGCGTTCAGAGCCTTTTCACCTATGCCAAACTCAACAGCAGCCGTGGAAAGAGGTCAATCGTCCACTCGTTGATTGGTTAGAAAGCTTAGATAATGAAAGCATTCAAACCTTAAAAGAGCAGCCTCAGCTTTTGATTGAGGAACTGACTCGTTTCCTACCTGAATTAGAAACTGTTACCCAAAACATCCAGTTCGATAACACTGCTTTGGTTGGTTTAGACCTCCCACGTGGTACTGCTGAGGGTATTCCTGGCCGAAAGCTACATCAAATTGTCGCAATGGGCGAGGCTGCATTAGGCCATCACCATGGCAAAGAGTGGCTCGAATGGTGTTCTGGTAAAGGCTTTCTTGGTCGAATCCTATCTCAGCAATCGGATCAAAAAGTCACTAGCTTTGAATGGCAGCAATCGTTATGCGAAAGCGGACAAAAGATTGCGGATGACCAGAAGTTAGCGATTAATTTTGTTCAAGGAGATGCGTTTTCAGACAAGGCCGATGACGTGTTTAACTCAAACCAACATGCAGTAGCCCTTCATGCTTGTGGCGATCTTCATGTTGAGTTAGTTAAAAAGTCAGTGTCACATGGGCTACCCGCGGTCACGATTTCCCCTTGTTGTTATCATCTTATTCGAGACGAAAACTACCAAGCGATGTCTTCTGTCTCGAAAAGATCAGCATTAACGTTAAGTAAGAGCGATTTAAGAATCCCGCTTCAAGAAACCGTCACTGGTGGTGAAAGAGTAAAAAGACATCGTCAACTAGAGATGAGCTATCGTCTAGGCTTCAGCCAGTTACTTAAGGCTGAACTTAACATTGACGAATATATTCCTGTACCGAGCATCAAAAAATCAGAGTTAGCTGAGGGTTTTGAATCCTTCTGTCGTTGGGCATCTGAAGTGAAAGAGATGTCGCTGGGTTCCGATATCGATTTTGACTCTTATTTGATTCAAGGCGAAGCGCTTTTCTGGGAAATGGAGAAGCTGAGTTTGGTTCAACAAGTCTTTAGAAGACCTTTAGAGATATGGCTGGCGTTAGATCGCGCTATCTATCTGCAAGAACAAGGTTATGAAGCTACGATTGAAGAGTTCTGCGAACGCAGTATTACGCCAAGAAACCTATTGATTCATGGGGTTAAAATCGAGCGCTAGTGGTAAATCGTACTGTTACGTGTTTTTTCGACCTAAATCCATTAATGCAAAAAAGCCAGTGCGACATAATGTCGTACTGGCTTTTTGTTTAATGTGTATGAGTTAACTGAACGCTTCAACGAGAAGATTATTGCGTTCAGTTAGTCATTACATCATTAGTTAAACATTGCGATTGCTTCTGCTGGGTCTACGTATTCAAGGTCAAAGCTCTCTGCAACTTCTTTACAAGTTACTTTACCATGAATAACGTTTAGACCTTCTAGGAAGCCTTCATCAGATAGAAGTGCTTCGCGGTAGCCTTTGTTCGCTAGCTTAACAATGTAAGGAAGTGTTGCATTGTTTAGTGCGTACGTTGAAGTGCGAGCAACAGCGCCAGGCATGTTTGCAACACAGTAGTGAACTACGTCATCAACAATGTAAGTTGGGTCTGCGTGAGTGGTTGCGTGAGAAGTCTCGAAACAACCGCCTTGGTCGATTGCAACGTCAACAACTGCTGAACCTGGTTTCATCTTAGCGATGTGCTCTTTTGTAACCAGTTTTGGAGCTGCTGCACCAGGGATTAGTACAGCACCAATCACTAGGTCTGCTTCTAGAACATGCTTCTCAATAGCGTCTTCAGTAGAATAAACCACTTTTGCGCGACCTTGGAATTCTTCATCAAGACGACGCAGTGTATCTACGTTACGGTCAAGAATTGTAACATCAGCGCGAAGGCCTACAGCCATACGTGCTGCGTTAGCACCTACAACACCGCCACCAACAACAACAACTTTTGCTGGTTCAACACCAGGAACGCCACCAAGAAGAAGACCACAACCACCGTTAGATTTCTCTAATGTTTGTGCACCTGCTTGAATAGACATACGACCAGCTACTTCAGACATTGGTGCTAATAGTGGCAAGCGACCCATATTATCTGTTACAGTCTCATAGGCTACGCAGACAGCTTTGCTCTTGATAAGCTCTTCAGTTTGTGGAAAATCTGGTGCAAGGTGTAAATAGGTAAATAATATTTGCCCTTCGCGAAGCATAGCTCGCTCGACAGCTTGAGGTTCTTTAACCTTTACAATCATCTCTGCTTTCGCGAAAACGTCAGCAGCAGTAGGAAGAATGGATGCGCCTACAGCGATGTAATCATCGTCTGAAAAACCGATACCAGTACCGGCATTGGTTTCTACAAAAACTTGGTGGCCGTGTGAGATTAGTTCTCTCACGCTAGCTGGGGTCATACCAACGCGGTATTCGTGGTTCTTGATTTCCTTAGGTACGCCAATGATCATCCTGACTCCTCATTTTATTTTGGTTGTTTTATCTATGTGTAGGGTAATTCTGTCGAATTAATATCTAGTATAGATAGGTTCAGATAAAATTTGATACTGAATATTAAAAAGTTGTAGTATATTTTTTTGCAAGGAAGTAATAAGGTGGAATAAAAAATGGCAGACAATTATAAGAAGCCGTCCAAGGAACTAGATCGTATTGACCGCAACATTCTTAATGAGTTGCAAAAAGACGGTCGTATCTCAAACGTTGAACTCTCAAAACGAGTAGGACTTTCTCCAACTCCATGTCTTGAACGTGTTCGTCGTTTAGAACGTCAAGGTTACATTACTGGGTACACAGCGTTGCTGAACCCACAGTACCTTGATGCTTCACTTTTAGTGTTTGTTGAAATTACGTTGAACCGTGGTGCGCCAGATGTGTTCGAACAATTCAACACCGCTGTGCAGAAACTGGATGACATCCAAGAGTGTCATTTAGTGTCGGGTGATTTTGACTATCTTCTAAAAACACGTGTATCTGATATGGGTGCTTACCGTAAGCTACTGGGTGATACGTTACTTCGTCTACCGGGCGTAAACGACACTCGAACTTACGTAGTAATGGAAGAAGTGAAACAAACCAATCAACTTGTGATTAAAACTCGTTAGTCACAATTGGTGAAATGAAAGAAAGCGGACATTTGTTCCGCTTTCTTGCTTTCTGGAATTGGGTTTTTCTGTTTGATATGGTTAAATCAACAGTAGTTTCATTGAAACGAGCGGCTTTGGCCGCTCGAGATGTTTTTATCCCGTTTAATTATTAAGTTGGTTTATGTTCAAGCAGAGCAGTAATAAAGTAGAAACAATCATTAAAACGAGTGAAGAGCCTCAGTCTCCTCGTTTGAGTGGTTCTCAACGTCTCAAAGAGTGCAGTCTGATTCTCGGTGTTCTCTTCTCTATTCTACTTGCCGTTGCGTTATTAACTTTTAGTCCTGCAGACCCATCATGGTCGCAAACGGCGTGGGGTGGTGACATTCAAAATGCGGGTGGCTATCTAGGTGCTTGGTTGGCAGATACGCTTTTCTTCGTATTTGGTTCTTTGGCTTACCCTCTGCCTATCTTAGTGACGGTCGCTGCGTGGGTTTTATTCCGCAAACGTAATGAAGACGAGCAGATAGACTTCATGCTTTGGGGCACTCGCTTGCTTGGCCTGACTATCCTTATTCTTACGAGTTGTGGTCTCGCGGATATCAACTTTGATGACATCTGGTACTTTTCATCCGGTGGCGTGGTAGGTGACGTTTTAACAAGCCTTGCTCTTCCAACGTTGAATGTTCTTGGTAGTACGCTGGTTCTTCTTTTCTTATGGGGTGCTGGCTTTACTCTATTAACCGGTATTTCCTGGTTAAGTATTGTGGAATGGTTGGGTGAATGTGCCATCAAATTTTTCACTTCTGCTGTTAATAAGGCTCGTGGACAAGAACAAGAGCTGCTTGAGCCTCAATTAAGAGAATCAGCAGACCGCGATTTAATCGAAGAACGTCATCACCAGCATCAAGAGCCAACTTACCGCGATGTTCCTGCTATAGAAGACAACAAAGAATCAACAGAGCATGACCCGCTAGATCCTGCGATGAGTTTTTCTGCGACCAATGATTCTTCAGACGTGGCGACAAATGCGCGAGACAATGCTGCATCTCCGAAGCGTCATTACAACATTCATATGCCTGTCGAAGCTCCAGCGAAGCAAGATGCTCCTGTTCATGAAGAACCTCAGGTTCAGCCTCAAGCGGTAATTGAACCAGAGCAACCGATCCCTGCAGCACCTGTTTACCAAGCGCCAGAAGAACAGTTAGAAGAAGGTATTGAGCGCTCTAAACAGTTGAATGCAACGATCGAGCAACTAGAAAATGCGGCCATGTATGAAGATGATCTAGCAGAACAAGATCAGCTCGACGCGCATAATTCTCAGGTTGCTTACCAACAATACATGCAGAACGAACAACCAGAAGTTAGCCCTGCTCATGCTGACCTTGAAAGTGCTGAACCAGAAATGGAGAGCTCACCAACAGTAAATAGCGAATTTGGTTCTGAAGATGTTCAACCTGAATCCTTATACGCTTCACCTATGGGTGAGCCAGAAGCAACCGTGGAAGACGATTTTTCTGCACCACCTTCACCGTTTGATGTAACGGAAGAGCAAAGCTACCAACAGGGTTCAGATCTTGAGTCTGAGCAGACTGAAGCTGAGTTAGCTGGCGCAGCATTAACCGAAGAACAGTTTGAACCTTTCTCTTATCAAGAAGAACATTCAGAGCCTGAACAACCAATAGAGCAGAGCTTAGAGCCAGCTGTTGATCTTCCTTGGGAAGAAGTAACGGAAGAAGAATCTGCGCATCAAGATCAAGATGTCGCCGCATTCCAAAGCATTGTCTCTGAAGCACAAGCGAATATGGCAGCTGCGCAGAACCCGTTCTTGGTTCAACAAGATGTTAATTTACCGAAGCCTGCTGAGCCATTACCAACGCTTGAATTGTTATTCCACCCTGAAAAGCGTGAAACCTTTATTGACCGTGACGCATTAGAGGCAATTGCTCGCCTTGTGGAATCTAAGCTAGCGGATTACAAGATCAAAGCCGATGTGGTTGATATTTTCCCTGGACCAGTAATCACTCGATTCGAACTCGATCTGGCTCCGGGCGTGAAAGTAAGTCGTATTTCAGGCCTTTCTATGGACTTAGCGCGTTCGCTCTCTGCATTGGCAGTACGTGTCGTAGAAGTGATTCCGGGTAAACCTTATGTTGGCTTAGAACTGCCGAACATGAGTCGCCAAACGGTATTCTTCTCAGATGTGGTTGCTAGCCCTCAGTTCCAAGAAGCGAAATCGCCAACGACAGTGGTCCTAGGACAAGACATCGCTGGTGAAGCGGTCATTGCTGATCTATCGAAAATGCCTCACGTTCTGGTTGCGGGTACAACCGGTTCTGGTAAGTCGGTAGGTGTGAACGTAATGATTCTGAGTATGCTTTACAAAGCATCACCGGAAGATGTTCGATTCATCATGATCGACCCGAAAATGCTTGAGCTATCGGTTTATGAAGGCATCCCTCATCTATTGTCTGAAGTGGTAACTGACATGAAAGATGCGTCGAACGCCCTTCGTTGGTGTGTTGGCGAGATGGAACGACGTTATAAGCTGATGTCTGCATTAGGCGTTCGTAACATTAAAGGTTACAACGATAAGCTTAAGATGGCAGCGGAAGCGGGTCACCCAATTCACGATCCGCTGTGGAAGCCGGGCGACAGCATGGATCCTGAAGCACCATTGCTTGAGAAGCTGCCTTACATTGTGGTTATCGTTGATGAATTTGCCGACCTAATCATGGTGGTAGGTAAGAAAGTTGAAGAACTGATTGCGCGTTTGGCACAAAAAGCACGTGCGGCGGGTGTTCACTTGATCCTAGCGACGCAACGTCCATCTGTAGATGTTATTACTGGTCTTATTAAAGCGAACATTCCAACCCGCGTGGCCTTTACGGTATCAACCAAAACGGATTCACGAACTATTCTTGACCAAGGTGGTGCGGAATCACTATTGGGCATGGGTGATATGCTTTACTTGCCACCGGGTTCTAGCCATACAACTCGTGTTCACGGTGCCTTTGCATCTGATGATGATGTGCATGCAGTCGTGAATAACTGGAAAGCGCGTGGTAAGCCAAACTATATTGATGAGATCACCAACGGCGAACAGACCCCTGAAACCTTGCTTCCGGGCGAGAAAATGGAAGGTGATGAAGAGGTCGATCCTTTGTTTGACCAAGTGGTAGAACACGTTGTTCATTCACGTCGCGGCTCAGTCTCAGGCGTACAACGTCGATTCAAGATTGGCTACAACCGTGCTGCACGTATTGTCGAGCAACTTGAAGCTCAAGGTATCGTAAGTGCTCCAGGCCATAACGGTAACCGAGAAGTCTTAGCACCAGCGCCACCAAAAGATTAGTTCCACTAGGAACTCATACCCATTAAGTCGGTCAAATCGAAAATATGACCGACTTATGTTCTAACAGGATTATTGATGAAAAAAGTATTCGCACTTTTATTTATGAGCTTCTCAGTGTTTGCTTCTCCGAAAGAAGAGTTGAGTAGCCGTTTGGCATTAAACGCAGGCTTCAGCGCTGACTTTAAACAAATCGTGACCAGCCCTGATGGTGATGTTGTTATGGAAGGTGAGGGCACGGTAGAGATTGCACGCCCAAGCTTGTTCCGCTGGGAAACCACGTTCCCTGATGAAAACTTGTTGGTATCTGATGGCCAAAGCTTGTGGTACTACAGCCCGTTCATTGAGCAAGTGAGCATTTACTGGCAAGAGCAAGCGGCATCACAGACACCTTTTGTCCTACTTACACGTAACCAAGAAAGCGATTGGGATAACTATAATGTGGCGCAAACGGGTAACCAATTTACGCTAACGCCAACCGCTGTCGATTCTAATCAGGGCGACTTCCAGATTAATATCACCGAAAAGGGCATTGTTCAGGGCTTTAATGTGATTGAACAAGACGGTCAAAAAGGTGAGTTTACCTTTAGCAATGTTGACTTGGGTAAACCTGCAGCAGACCGCTTTACTTTTGTGGCACCGGAAGGTGTCGAGGTCGACGACCAAAGAAACTGATCTAAAAAGCAGATCGTTTGGTAGTACGTCGATAGGCATAAATGCCATCAACGAATCAAGAGATTGCAATTGAGTAATTACAGCTTAGATTTTGCGGGGGACGAAGATTTTCGTCCCCTTGCTGCTCGTATGAGACCGGAAACTGTCGAACAGTACATCGGTCAGCAGCATATATTAGGCCCAGGTAAACCACTTCGCAGAGCATTGGAAGCGGGCCATATCCACTCGATGATTTTGTGGGGGCCTCCGGGCACCGGTAAAACGACGTTAGCCGAAGTAGCAGCAAACTATGCGAATGCAGAAGTTGAGCGGGTATCGGCGGTAACTTCGGGCGTAAAAGACATTCGTATTGCGATTGAAAAAGCGCGTGAGAACAAGCAAGCTGGGCGCAGAACCATTCTGTTTGTGGACGAAGTCCATCGCTTTAACAAAAGTCAGCAAGATGCTTTTCTGCCTCATATCGAAGATGGCACCGTGACCTTTATTGGTGCGACCACAGAAAACCCTTCTTTTGAATTGAACAACGCTTTGTTGTCACGCGCGCGTGTCTACAAACTGACGTCCCTGAACACAGATGATATTTCTCTCGTGATTCGCCAAGCGATTGAAGACAAGCAACGCGGGTTAGGTGATGTGTCTGCTGATTTTGCTGATAATGTTTTAGATCGCCTTGCAGAACTGGTTAACGGTGACGCACGTATGTCGCTTAACTACCTTGAACTGCTGTATGACATGGCAGAAGATAACGATAGAGGCGAGAAAGCGTTAACCTTGCAGTTGTTGGCTGAAGTGGCTGGTGAGAAAGTCGCTCGTTTCGATAACAAGGGCGATATTTGGTACGACCTAATATCTGCGGTTCATAAGTCAATTCGTGGCTCAAACCCTGATGCGGCCTTGTACTGGTCTGCACGAATGATTGCGGCGGGTTGCGACCCTTTGTATATCGTAAGACGTTTGCTAGCGATTGCTTCTGAAGATATTGGCAACGCTGACCCTCGTGCCATGCAGGTGGCGATGTCGGCTTGGGATTGCTTCACGCGCATTGGCCCTGCTGAAGGGGAGCGTGCGATTGCGCAGGCGGTTGTTTATCTCGCGTGTGCACCAAAGAGTAACGCCGTTTACACCGCGTGGAAGCAAGCGTTAACAGATGCTCACAACCTTCCGGAATATGAAGTCCCTCATCATTTGCGAAATGCACCGACAACTTTGATGAAGGACATGGGTTACGGGCAAGGATACCGTTATGCTCATGACGAACCAGGAGCCTACGCGGCGGGTGAAAAGTACCTGCCTCCTGAAATGGGAGAGAAGCAATACTATTTCCCAACAAAACGAGGCTTAGAGACCAAAATTGGCGAGAAGCTAGATTATCTGGCGGATTTGGACGCAAAAAGCCCACAAAAACGCTATGAAAAGTAGTCTTTTTTGGATATCGTTACCTAGTCATAAAATTTCAATTAAATCGTTACAAATTGGTCGAAATAGCACCAGTTTTAGGGGTTTAGCAGTGATTCAGTAGCAATCTACTGAATATTCAAATAACTAAAGCATAGGATTAGCAATGCTGGATTCTAAATTACTTCGAGCTGAGCTGGATGAAACAGCGGCAAAATTAGCACGTCGAGGCTTCACCCTTGATGTAGAGACAATTCGTGAACTTGAAGAAAAACGTAAGTCCCTTCAGATGAAAACTGAAGAGCTACAAGCGTTACGTAACTCTCGATCGAAGTCCATTGGTCAAGCGAAAGCAAAAGGCGACCATGAAGAAGCTGAGCGTATCCTTGCAGAAGTAGGCAACTTAGGCGCAGAACTAGACCAAGCTAAAGTAGCATTGGCTGATCTTCAATCTGAGCTAGAAACGATCACAATGTCTATTCCTAACCTACCTGATGCAGAAGTGCCAGATGGTAAAGACGAAGATGACAACGTAGAAGTTTCTCGTTGGGGTCAACCTAAGACTTACGACTTTGAAGTGAAAGATCACGTCGATCTTGGTGAAATGTCTGGCGGTCTTGATTTTGCTAGCGCAGTTAAAATCTCGGGTTCTCGTTTCATCGTGATGAAAGGCAAATTTGCACGTCTACACCGTGCTATTGCTCAGTTCATGCTGGACCTTCACACTGATGAACACGGCTACACAGAAATGTACGTACCGTACCTAGTGAACCACGATAGCCTTTACGGTACTGGTCAACTTCCTAAGTTCGGCGAAGACTTGTTCCACACAAGCCCGCTAACTGAGCAAGTAAGTGACGTACCTCTTAAGACTCTATCGCTTATCCCTACTGCGGAAGTACCGGTAACGAACATGGTTCGTGACACGATTACTGATGAAGCTGAACTGCCACTTAAGATGACAGCTCACACGCCATGTTTCCGTTCTGAAGCGGGTTCTTACGGTCGTGACACTCGTGGTCTTATCCGTATGCACCAATTCGATAAAGTTGAATTAGTACAAATCACTAAGCCAGAAGACTCAATGGCAGCGCTTGAAGAGCTAACTGGTCACGCTGAGAAAGTACTTCAACTTCTAGAGCTTCCTTACCGTAAAGTGATTCTATGTACAGGTGACATGGGCTTCGGTTCTGCGAAAACTTACGACTTAGAAGTATGGGTTCCAGCACAAGAGACTTACCGTGAGATTTCTTCTTGTTCAAACATGTGGGACTTCCAAGCGCGTCGTATGCAAGCTCGTTTCCGTCGTAAAGGCGAGAAGAAACCTGAACTTGTACACACACTAAACGGTTCCGGTCTTGCTGTTGGTCGTACTATGGTTGCTATCCTTGAGAACAACCAAGAAGCTGATGGCCGTATTGCTATCCCAGCAGTACTTCAGCCATACATGGGCGGCGTAACGCACATCGGTTAATGTCAATTTAGGTTAATCAAATTTAGATTAACCTGACTTGCCAGAGTATTTAAAAGGCTTTGCTGTAATGGCAAAGCCTTTTTCGTATCTGGAGCTTACCTAAGTAGCAGCTGTTTAAGAGAAGCTACATAAAAGAGAAGCTCGCTTTGGTTGCTTCGTCTGCTTGCTTACAAGCTAGCAACGCCTTTCGATAGTAATTTTGATAATTGTTTTTGGTCAGTTCATCAAGTGTATAAAGTTGAGTGACCACGCCATCACACTTCTGAATAATCGTTAAAACCTGTTTCGCGCCCATTGCGTCAGGCCAAATAACAGAGAGCAGTTTGACGATGTTCATGCATACGTTTTTGATCATCGGGCATCGCTTGTGAATCTCTAAATAAGAGACCAATACCTGTTTATAGTCTGACGAAGCCTGCTTAATGCTGACGTTGCTCTGTTTGAGCCATTCCATCTTTTCTGCGTTACGGCGTTTCATCTCACTGCACATGGTCATTTGGCTAGAAACAACTGTTTCGTTCGCCGTTTGGATGATCAACATGCCACAACGACTTTCTGCGACTTTAAACTCATTCTCACAACTCATTCTGTCTAACAACCAGGTGTGGTGATAGATAACCGGGAATGCATTAAAGCTATTTCTGTCATGCAGTGCAGTCAAAATAGTCACCGCTTTTTGGTACTGTTTTGATTCCATTGCAATGTGTGCTGCGATAAGCGCCAAATCAGTTTGAAGGCCTGCTCTTGCCTCTGTAGGGATCTTCGAAATTAGATAGTTTACTTGGTCGAGTGTCGCTTTATTGTTGCTCTCACCAGATGCGCAATAGAGCAAAAATCGAATATGGTTGAGCTTCATATAGAGGTTATCTCGAAAGGTATCTCTATTGATCTGCACATAGTTCTGATAGTGAACCAACGCCGTCTTGGTATCATTTACGGAGAGACACAGGTTTGCGATTGCCAGTTCCCTTTCTGAGTTACCCGGTGTGAGTGCACTCGCCAATTTAAAATGGGCAATCGCAGCAGGAACTTTATTACTGATAAGGTTCACTTGAGCTGCTTGATCTCGATACAAGGTGCTGGTGGGTGCTGAATCAATCAAGCTTTCGATCATTTGTTGTGCTTCATTGATCTGACCTAAATTCGCAAGGCTGTTTGCTAGACCCGCTTGAGCCCAATCAAAACTGCCTTCATCAAGCGCCTTCTCATATACGTTCTTTGCTTCTTCGTAAAGCTTGAGCTTTGACAAAAAGCTTCCGCGAAATTGCTGAATTGTGGCGAAGTATTCTGGGTTAAAGGCGAGTAGCTCTTCGCAGAACTCAAGACCGGCTTTATAGTCATTTTCTCGTTCGGCCTTATAGATTTTTTGTAGCACCAGCTTCTTTTTTAAAGAGCTTGTAATACGTTGTTTTAAGGTCTCACGATTGAATGGTTTTAATAAATAATTATCTGGTCGAAGCTCTAAAATAGGGCGGATCGATAAAGCGGAGTTCTCACCTGTAACTAGAATAAATATTCCATCGTCTTTCAATCTATTCGATTGTTTAAGCTCTTCAAACAGTTGCTTGCCGTTGATGGTGTTACCAAAGTTATAGTCACATATAATCACATCAAACGTCGTCTCGCTTGTTATCGTCATAGCGATGCGAGGGGATTTAGCAATTGAAATCATTCGCTCTGAAAAGCCGATATGAATCAACATATTGCGGATGGTTGATAGCACGATCGATGAGTCATCAACGATAAGTGCATTGAGTTGGTTTAATTTCATGTTTACTTTAAATTATTTACTGACGTGAATTTTGCAGCGATTACGGGTTGCGTTGCTGTCTTGCACGATCGACAAAACAGAAAAGCTCTGTTTCTACCAAGTTGATACAAGCTTTCGTTACTATTTATTATCTAAGTACAGTCGAATTGAATTAGCTGATTTGATTCTAGAATGAAATCGAATGAGGAAGCTCATCATAATATCCGACAAAAAAATGGCTTGTATTTTAAGCGGCTATTGACCCGATAGGTAACACTCTTTTGCTAATTGTTTTTATGGAGAGGATTAAATTTATTTGTGAGATTCTTCAGGGTGGAATCATAGATAAAATATCAGTTTGAGATTTTTTTATTGGCTGTCTGATTATTTGCTTTGTGAGTAGGCCACCTTTAGCACTCTAAAGGCGGCGTATCGGCTTATATGCTAATAAATTTTCGGAATTTCTATTTGGTTTTATTTATATCAATTTGACTTGAAGCAAGCTGATTGTTGTAGAGCTTTATCAATGGCTGAAACAAGTTGCTCGATATGCGCAGGTTCGCTGATAAATGGAGGCATCATATAAATTAGCTTACCAAACGGACGGATCCAAACGCCTTGCTCTACAAAGTGCGCTTGGATGGTGTCCATATCGACGGGTGTGTGAGTTTCAACGACGCCAATCGCGCCCAACCAACGAACGTCTTTAACAAGATCATGCTCTCGCAACGGTGGTAGCAACTCAGAGAAAAGCTGTTCGATCTGTTGAGTTTGATTTTTCCAATGACCTTGCTCGATGATGGATAAACTTACCGCACCGACTGCGCAAGCTAATGGGTTACCCATAAAGGTTGGCCCGTGCATAAAACATCCCGCTTCACCGCCACATACCGTGTCAGCAACTTCTTTACTCGCAAGCGTCGCTGACAATGTCATATAGCCACCAGTTAAAGCCTTGCCTACGCATAAGATGTCCGGTTGAACATCGGCATGCTCACAAGCGAACAGTTTCCCTGTGCGGCCAAATCCGGTCGCAATCTCATCCAAGATCAGCAATACATTGAATTCATCACACAGTAAGCGAACCTGTTTTAGGAACTCAGGGTGGTAGATACGCATACCGCCAGCCCCTTGAACGATTGGCTCTAAGATCACCGCTGCGACTTCTTGATGGTGTGCTGCCAGTTTTTCTCGAAAACTATCGATGTCACTTGAGTTCCACTCATCCCAAAAGCCTGTTTTTGGCGAATCAGCGAAAATATGTTCCGGTAAAAAGCCTTTGTAGAGGCTGTGCATCGAGTTGTCAGGGTCGGTCACTGACATCGCCGCAAAGGTATCACCGTGGTAGCCATCTCTTAGTGTGAGGAACTTTGAACGAGGTTGTCCTTTAGCGTGCCAATATTGCAGTGCCATCTTGAGGCTAACCTCTACGGCTACTGAACCTGAATCGGCCAAAAATACATGCTCAAGATTACTTGGCGCGAGATTCAAAAGCTTCTTACATAGATCGATAGCGGGTTGGTGGGTGATGCCACCAAACATAACGTGTGAAACCTTATCGATTTGGCTGTGAGCTGCAGCATTTAGCTCAGGGTGATTGTAGCCGTGGATGGTTGACCACCAAGATGACATACCATCAATAATTCGTTTTCCGCCTTCTAATTCTAGGTAAACACCGTCTGCGTTGGTGACTGGATAGCAGGTCAGAGGTGTTAACGTTGATGTGTAGGGATGCCAGATATGCTGGCGATCAAAGGCGATATCCATAGTAACTTCCATTCTTGGTATGATTAAAAAATAATCAGATGTAAACTTTTGATATTATCAATGTGTTGACAGTCTAAAGCTTGTCGGTAGACTAGCCAAGCATAAATGCAATCTCTATTGACAGAGATGAAACATCAAATAATAAAAAAGGATCGACACGTGGAAGTTCGTCATGACTGGACAGTCGCTGAAGTAACAGCGCTGCTTGAAAAACCGTTTATGGATTTAATGTTTGAAGCTCAAGTGGTTCATAGACAGTACCAAGAGCACAACCACGTGCAGGTGAGTACGCTTCTATCGATTAAGACTGGTGCTTGTCCTGAAGACTGTAAGTATTGTCCTCAAAGTGCTCACTACCGAACGGATGTCGACAAAGAACGCCTAATGGAAGTAGAGCGTGTTTTGGATGCGGCGCAAAAAGCCAAGAACGCAGGCTCGACTCGTTTCTGTATGGGCGCGGCATGGAAAAACCCGAAAGAACGCGATATGCCTCACCTGACTGATATGATCAAAGGTGTGAAAGGTATGGGTCTAGAAACTTGTATGACACTAGGCATGTTAACCCCCGATCAAGCTGGCGAGTTAGCGGATGCAGGTTTGGATTACTACAACCATAACCTTGATACATCTCCTGAGTTCTACGGCAGCATCATCACCACTCGTACTTACCAAGACCGTTTAGATACGCTATCTCACGTGCGTGATGCCGGTATGAAAATCTGTTCTGGTGGCATTATTGGTATGGGCGAAAGTACGAATGACCGTGCAGGCCTGCTGGTAGAGCTAGCGAACCTTCCGGTACACCCTGAGAGTGTGCCAATCAACATGCTCGTGAAAGTGAAAGGCACACCGATGGAAAACGTCGATGATGTTGAATCTTTTGACTTCATTAAATTGATTGCGATTGCTCGTATAATGATGCCAATGTCTGCGGTTCGTCTATCTGCAGGTCGCGAGAATATGAATGAACAGATGCAGGCGATGTGCTTCATGGCTGGCGCGAACTCTATCTTCTACGGTTGTAAGTTACTGACTACGCCAAACCCAGATGAAGACACGGATATGCAGCTGTTTAAGAAGTTAGGTATCAACAGCCAACAAGTGGCTCAGAAGCCTGATGAAATTCAAGAAAACGAACTGTTAGATCAAGTGGTGGAGCGCGTTGCTGCTCGCCCAACGAAAGATGACATGTTCTACGATGCCACTGTTTAAATCCCGTATCAAAGATGCCCTTGTTCAACGCCGTGAGCAGGGGCTAACTCGTCAACTCAAGGTACTCGAAAACAGTAATGGTCCTTTGCTTACTTGCGAAGGTTCTCGCTTTATTAATTTTTCGAGTAATGATTACCTAGGCTTGGCGAACGACCCTGAATTGGTGGAGGCGTGGCAAGCGGGGCTTTCTCAGTATGGTGCTGGCAGTGCAGCATCGCCATTGGTCACGGGTTTTAGTCCTGCTCATCGAAATTTAGAAGCTCAGCTGTGTGAATGGTTGGGCTTTGAACGTGCCATTCTCTTTAGTTCTGGTTTCAGCGCTAATCAAGCTTTGTTGTTTTCTCTGCTCGAAAAAGACGACTCTCTGTTGCAAGACAAACTTAACCACGCCTCTTTAATGGAAGCGGGGGTGCTTTCACCTGCAACCATGAAACGCTTTAAGCACAACGACACGCAGCATCTAGAGTCTCTATTAAGTCGATCTCCACAATCCTTGGTCGTGACTGAGGGCGTTTTCAGCATGGATGGCGATCAAGCGCCTCTCAGCCAGATATCTAACCTGACTCATCAATACGACAGTTGGTTGGCGGTTGATGATGCCCACGGTATCGGCGTATTAGGTGATAAAGGAGCTGGGAGTTGCAGTGCAGCACAAATCTTCCCCGATATTTTGGTGGTGACCTTTGGCAAAGCACTTGGCCTTTCTGGTGCTGCGATTCTTTGTTCGTCAGAAGTGGGTGATTACTTAACTCAGTTTGCTCGTCATCATGTTTACTCTACGGCAATGCCACCTTCACAAGCGGTGGCTTTGTCTCATGCCTGTCAGATGATTCAAACTCAAGAGTGGCGCCGAGAAAAGCTGATCGAGTTAGGGGCTCTCTATGCAGAGCAGATGAGCGGCTTGAAAGGCTTTGTGGATACTCAGACTCCGATCAAGCCATTTGTGATAGGTGAAGCTCAGGCGGCATTATCTATTGCTGAAGAGTTAAAGAAAAACCAAGTTTGGGTGACCGCAATAAGGCCGCCAACCGTTCCTGCTGGAACCGCTCGGTTACGAATCACGTTAACGGCTAACCATAGCCAAGAACAGATTCTCCAGTTAACCAGGTCGTTGCATCAAGCCATTGAGCGAAATATCGACTCAGGCATTAAATCGGGTATCCATCCAAGCTTTGAACCAAATAAAGAGGCTCAGTAAATGTCACAAGAAGCAGTAGTGCATAATTACGTTGGCCAAGATAAGAGTGCGATTGCCGAAGCTTTTGGTAAAGCAGCAACAACCTATGACAAACACGCTGAATTTCAGCGCGATGTTGGCCACCGATTACTGGATAAATTACCTAGCGATCTGTCAGGCTTTAAGGTGCTGGATCTAGGTTGTGGTACTGGTTATTTCTCAGAGCAACTTGTAAAACGAGGCGCCGAAGTGGTTTGCGCTGATCTTTCTGTTGGAATGTTAGCAACAGCAGAGAAGCGTTGTGGTGCATCTGTCTCTTTATATCAACAAGCCGATGCCGAACAATTGCCGTTTGAAGATGGGTGTTTTGACATCGTTTTCTCTAGCCTTGCGTTGCAATGGTGTGACGACTTGTCGTCGCCTTTGAGAGAGATGAAGCGTGTTACAGCGGCTAGTGGGCGTGTTATTTTCTCAACTTTGCTTGATGGGTCACTGTTTGAGTTGAAAAAATCATGGTCCAAAATTGACACACATCAACACGTTAACCATTTTATTACAATCAATCAGGTAAAAATTGCGTTAGCGCAATCTAGCTGTACGGTTCATCAACTAGACTTGCCCACCATCACCGTTTGGTACGACACTGCGTTTGAACTGATGCGCGACCTTAAAGGCATCGGCGCTAATCACGTAAGTGGTCGCTCACAGGGTTTAACAAGTCGCAGCATGTTGCAGCTTGTTGAACGGGAATATCGAGAGTTCAAAAACCATCAAGGTTTCTTGCCAGCAACATATCAAGTTTGTTTAGGGGTTATTCAATTATGATTGATGCATTATTTATTGCAGGTACGGATACCGAAGTGGGAAAAACTGTGGTTTCAAAAGCGATTCTTCAAGCTTTGGCCGCACAAGATTTATCGACAATTGGTTATAAGCCAGTTGCTGCAGGGTGTGAGAAATACCCTGAAGGTTTACGTAATAGTGATGCTCTGCATCTTCAAGAAGCGGCAACGCAAGATATTGCTTACGAAGACGTAAACCCGTATGCACTATTGTTACCGTCATCGCCTCACATCGCTGCAAAGCATGACGGTGTGGTGATTGATGAAGCCGTATTATCTGCAAAGCTGGAAGAGCATAAGCAAAACTCTGACATCGTGTTAGTTGAAGGTGCTGGTGGTTGGCGTGTACCGGTTTCAGATGATGAATACTTGTCTAGCTGGGTTAAAAAAGAGCAGCTTCCAGTGGTACTGACTGTGGGTATTAAGCTTGGTTGTTTGAGCCACGCTCTATTAACGGCAGAAGCGATTCGTGCTGATGGCCTAAACCTAATAGGTTGGGTCGCAAACCGTATCAATCCAGGTACTGAGCACTACGCAGATATTATTGCGATGCTTGAAGATAAGCTAGGTGCGCCAAAGTTAGGTGAAATTCCTTACGTACCAAAAGCGAAGTCTAAGAACATTGGTAAGTACATTGATGTGCAGCCTTTGCTTGCGCTTTAATTATCACGCTATGTACTAAATAAGAAAAGGGCTGCGATTGCAGCCCTTTTGCTATTTAAGCCTTTAGACCTTGAGTTGATAAACAACCGGTCTTTTAATAAACAAGCTTAGAATTAATGTTCTTTCGTTAGTCCCATTAAAGCTTGCTGAGTTTCTGTGATTTTTGTCTGTGCCGTTTGCGGTGTTAGGATTCCAATCTGCTTTTTTGCTTCTTCTTCAGTAATCCCTAGGTGACAGCACAGTAAATCGATAGCCATTTGAGTGTTAGTACCTTCAACCATGATCCTTCCCTTTTTGTACATGGACTAGCCAATAAATCATCTGAAGTCACTGTAAACGGATTGTTATATCGACACCATACGACTTAGGTCTAATAGAGTGGATTTAATTCGGATATGGTCTCGTAATCAAATGTTGCAATTTAATGCTTAACCTTGTTTTCTTAATCTAAGACTATATGTATAAGTAAGTATAAGTCTCAAGGTTGGAATCTATTGCTGTCTGCCTTGTCTATAACAATAAGTTTTATAAAAACAGCTTTCATGCGGAGATAAGTAATGAAGCGAGTAATGTTGTTCCTTGCAACCAACCTAGCGGTTGTATTGGTACTAAGTGTTGTTCTTAATATTGTATACGCAGTTACAGGTATGCAACCCGGTAGCCTCTCAGGCTTATTGGTGATGGCTGCGGTATTTGGTTTTGGCGGCTCATTCATTTCATTAATGATGTCGAAGAAAATGGCGCTACGCTCTGTAGGCGGCATGGTCATTGAAAGCCCACGTAACGAAACAGAACATTGGTTGATGGAGACGGTAAGCCGTCAATCTCAACAAGTTGGTATTGGTATGCCAACAGTGGCGATCTACGATTCGCCAGACATCAATGCATTTGCAACGGGCGCTAAGCGTGATGATTCATTGGTCGCAGTATCAACGGGTCTTCTGCACAGTATGACGCGTGACGAAGCTGAAGCGGTATTAGCTCACGAAGTTAGCCACATCGCGAATGGTGACATGGTGACTATGACCCTAATGCAAGGTGTTGTGAACACGTTCGTTATCTTCCTATCTCGTTTCATCGCCAACATTGTTGCGTCGAATGACAACGAAGAAGAGGGTGGCAGCAACATGATGGTGTACTTCGGTGTGTCTATGGTGCTGGAACTGGTATTTGGTTTCCTAGCGAGCTTCATTACGATGTGGTACAGCCGCCATCGTGAGTTCCATGCTGATGCAGGTGCAGCGCACTTGGTAGGTAAAGAGAAGATGATTGCAGCGCTAGAGCGTCTAAAGGTGAGCCACGAGCCACAACTAGAAGGTTCTATGATGGCGTTTGGTATCAACGGTAAGAAGTCTCTAACTGAGCTTCTAATGAGCCACCCGCCGCTAGATAAGCGTATTGCTTCTCTACGTAACATGTAATCTCTAATACAAACTGCTGTCGTTAAGCGGCAATATGTATTCTATAGGCTTCCTTCGGGGAGCCTTTTTGTACTTGCTGCTTAAGAAAAGGAACGGGTGTCTGTCTAATGCGGTTTGCAGTATTTGAATGCGGTAGGCTAGTTGGAGAAGTCAGGTTTGATTGACGGCTGTTGTTTTATTTAGGGACTACTGTTCGAAACATTTGTTCTACACAACAAAAAGGCTTCCACGTGGGAAGCCTTTGTTTATTCGTTTGTTCGAATCTTACAGCTTGTCAGTCAGCTCGATTGCTTGACCGATGTAGTTCGCTGGTGTCATCTCTTTCAGGCGAACTTTCTCGTCTGCAGGGATTTCTAGACCGTCGATGAATGCACGCATGCCTTCGCCATCGACACGCTTACCACGAGTTAGCTCTTTAAGCTTCTCGTATGGCTTCTCGATGCCGTAACGACGCATTACTGTCTGTACTGGTTCAGCAAGAACTTCCCAGTTCTTGTCTAGTTCAGCAAGTAGCGCTTCACGGTTAACTTCTAGCTTGCTAATACCTTTCAGAGTTGAAGTGTATGCAATGATTGCGTAGCCAACACCAACACCTAGGTTACGAAGAACCGTAGAGTCAGTTAGGTCACGTTGCCAGCGAGAAACTGGAAGTTTTTGTGCTAGGTGGCCAAATACAGCGTTAGCTAGACCAAGGTTGCCTTCAGAGTTTTCGAAGTCAATTGGGTTCACTTTATGCGGCATTGTAGAAGAACCGATTTCGCCGGCGATAGTCTTCTGCTTGAAGTGACCAAGAGCGATGTAGCCCCAAACGTCACGGTCGAAGTCTAGAAGAATCGTGTTGAAACGAGCAACTGCGTCGAATAGCTCAGCGATGTAATCGTGAGGTTCGATTTGAGTTGTGTAAGGGTTCCAAGTTACGCCAAGAGATTCAGTGATGAACTCTTCAGAGAACTGGTGCCATTCAACTTCAGGGTATGCAGAAAGATGAGCGTTGTAGTTACCTACAGCACCGTTGATTTTCGCTAGGATCTCAACGCTTTCGATTTGCTTGAATTGACGTTCCATACGGTACGCAACGTTAGCCATCTCTTTACCCATAGTAGAAGGAGAAGCTGGCTGACCGTGTGTACGAGAAAGAAGAGGAATATCACGGTACTCGTTCGCAAGAGCTTTGATAGCATCGATTACGTTACGTATTTCTGGAAGAATCACTGTATCACGAGCTTCTTTAAGCATAAGCGCGTGAGATGTGTTGTTGATGTCTTCAGAAGTACATGCAAAGTGAATGAATTCGTTAACTGCGTGAAGCTCAGGAACGCCAGCGACTTTCTCTTTCAAGAAGTATTCAACCGCTTTAACGTCGTGGTTTGTCGTGCGCTCAATCTCTTTGATACGCAGAGCATCTTCTTCGCTGAAGTTAGCGGCTAGTTCATCAAGAAACTGGTTAGCTTCTGCACTGAACGCTGGTACTTCTTTGATTGCATCAGTTGCTGCAAGCTTTTGTAACCAACGAATTTCAACGATAGAGCGGTACTTTAGTAGTCCAAACTCACTAAAGATGCTGCGTAATGCAATAGTCTTACTTCCGTAACGGCCGTCTACTGGTGAAACAGCAGTCAATGCTGACAGTTCCATGGTGTTCTCCTGAATTGAGTTTTCTAAATTTTGAGAGGTTTATACCAGTAACAATCTCAATTGTCACGCACATTGCGCAATCGTTTGCGTGAGAGTTGTGTTGATACAAAAAACAAGCTCGCGACGAGGCGCGAGCTAATAAATTACATTCGAGCTAGTAGGATTTGAGCCTGCTCGATCATCTTCTTGCGACCGAAGATAAGATGGCGGCGTTTACCACCAACCTGACGCCAAAGAACAGCGCTTCGAATCCCTGATAAAAGCAGTGCACGAACTTTATGTTGGCTCGATGTCTGTTGAAGTACAGATGGTGTACCAGAAACCTGAATACGAGGGCCAATAGGGCTCACAACATCAAGGTAGATGCTTGCTAGGTTGCTGATCATTTGCTCGTCAAACAGATCAAAGTGTTCAGTTTGGCGTTCTGCAGTTTGAATGCGATCGCCAAGCTGAGACATAGAGTCGTTACGAGAAGATAGCTTACGCTCAAGCGCCATCAAGCTGATGATGTAGCGAGTAATATCACTACCAGCTGGAGTACTATCGATACCTTTTACTAAGCACTCAAGGCCAAGTTTTAGGTTCGCTTCACGTCCAAATACGCCCACGGTGTTCGCCGGGTTGGTATTTAAAATAGCATTGAGTGAGGCTTCGAAGGCATCTTTATCACAATGGCCGTCTTTCGCTACTTGTTGAACCAAAGCCACAGCTTGGCAAATTCCGGCGAAAGCAATAGTACGGTCATAAAGTGTATTAGCCACGTAGTAACTCCTAGTTGTCTTCTATCGTTTGTTGTTCGTCGATTTGATTAGATGCGCTTTTCGATGATACCACCACCAAGACAAACGTCGTCTAGGTAGAACACTGCCGATTGACCAGGGGTCACAGCAATCTGTGGCTCATCAAAAATAACCTTAATGTTCTCATCATCAATTGGGATGATTGTACAAGGAATATCGGTTTGACGGTAACGTGTTTTTACCGTGCATGTCATAACTTCAGTAATTGGTGTGCGATTTACCCAGTGAAGCTGAGAAGCGATCAAACCTTCTGATTTTAGAAGAGGGTGATCTTTACCTTGTACTGCGATCAGAACATTACGCTTCAGATCTTTTTCACCAACGAACCATGGTTCTTCGTTACCGCCACCACCTTTAGTGCCGCCAATATGAAGGCCTTTACGCTGACCTAGCGTGTGGTACATCAAACCTTGGTGTTGACCAATCACTTGGCCTTCAGGTGTTTCAATGTTACCCGGTTGTGCTGGTAGGTATTTGCCTAGGAACTCAGTGAACTTGCGCTCGCCGATAAAGCAGATGCCTGTTGAATCTTTCTTCTTCGCTGTGATCAAGTCTTGCTCTTCAGCAATACGTCGCACTTCTGGCTTCTCTAATTCACCGACAGGGAATAGGCTGCGTGCCACTTGATCTGAGCTTAGCGTATATAGGAAATAGCTTTGGTCTTTGTTGCTGTCTAGACCGCGTAGCATTTCTGGTTTTACGCCAGCATCAAGCTCTTCTTGAGTTGGGAAAGTACGACGAACGTAGTGACCCATCGCAATGTAGTCTGCGTCTAGCACTTCATCCGCAAACTCTAAGAATGCTTTGAATTTGATTTCTTTGTTACAAAGGATATCTGGGTTAGGTGTACGACCTGCCTTGTACTCTTCAAGGAAGTATTCGAATACGTTATCCCAGTATTCTGCAGCAAAGTTGATAGTGTGAAGGTGGATACCTAGTTTGTCACATACCGCTTGAGCATCAGCAAGATCTTCAGCTGCCGTGCAGTATTCTTCGTTATCGTCTTCTTCCCAGTTTTTCATGAAAAGGCCTTCTACCTGATAGCCTTGTTGCTGAAGAAGATACGCCGATACTGACGAATCTACACCGCCGGACATACCGACAATTACTTTCTTTTCGCTGTTTCCAGAGCTGATATCTGACATGTCTAAACACCGTTACTATTACTTGGTCGCAGATTCTAACAGAAAGAGAAACGCCGTGACAGATCCGAGACCGGAATCACAGTTTCATTTGCACAAATAGTGCGCTGACTTTGTTAGAGAATCGCATGAGAGCGAGGTGAGTCGCTAGGATGTCAGAAGTATATGTGGCATAGTCGCTCGAAATCCAAGACCTGAGATAAAAAAATGTCTGAACAAAATGAATTTATGCAAGAAGAAGAGCTGATTGAGATCATCGAGAATCAGCTTGAAGATGGCGAACCAGTGAAAGTGAAAGAGACGTTGATGCGTTTAATGATGACTGGTACTCCACGTGAAGATGCAATTGCGGCTATGGCATGTGCACTGGCAATTGAAGTATTTGACGTTATGAAAAACGGCGCGGAGTTCAATCAAAAACGTTACGCAGAGCATTTGGGCATGCTGCCTGATTTAAGCTTTATGGAAGGCGAATAAAAAAAACCTTCAGCAAACGTTTGCTATAGTTTGAAAGATTGCCGCGTTAAATATAGCGCGGTAGAATCCGCCACCTATTTCCCCTTGACTTAGACTAGCCCTATGAAATTCCCTGGACAACGTAAATCAAAGCACTACTTTCCGGTTCACGCTCGTGATCCTCTAGTGAGCCAAGCTCAAAGCAGTAAAAGAATGTCACGCACTCATATTATCGGTATTGACCAAACATTGGTGGATATTGAAGCAAAGGTGAGTTCTGAACTTATTGAGAAGTATGGTTTGAGCAAGGGACATTCACTGGTTATTGGTGACGCAGCCGCTGAATCTTTATATCAAGAATTAAAAGAGCAGTGCCTGATTACCAATGAATACGCTGGTGGCACAATTGGTAACACATTACACAACTATTCAGTGCTAGCGGATGACCGTTCAACACTGCTAGGTGTAATGAGCCAAGATATTAAGATTGGTAGTTACGGTTATCGCTATTTATGTAATACATCAAGCAGAATGGATCTGAACCATTTACAAGGGGTAGATGGCGCAATTGGTCGCTGCTTTGCATTAATTACAGAAGATGGTGAACGTACTTTCGCAATTAGCGAAGGACAAATGAACCAATTAAAACCAGAAAGCATTCCTGAAAAAATCTTCAAAAGTGCTTCTGCTTTAGTTTTAACGGCTTATTTAGTTCGTTGTAAGCCAGGCGACCCGATGCCTGAAGCAACAATGAAAGCGATCGAATACGCGAAGAAATACGATGTGCCGGTAGTTCTGACACTAGGTACTAAGTTCGTTATTCAAGATGATCCAGAATTCTGGAAAGATTTCCTTGAGCAACACGTAACGGTTGTTGCAATGAATGAAGACGAAGCTGAAGCGTTAACGGGTGAAAGCGATCCACTGGCTGCATCAGATAAAGCGCTAGACTGGGTAGACCTTGTTCTATGTACTGCGGGACCTGTTGGCCTATTTATGGCTGGTTATACAGAAGATGCAGCTAAGCGTGAAACGTCACTGCCTTTACTTCCAGGTTCAATTGCGGAATTCAACCGTTTTGAATTTAGCCGTCCTGCGCATAAAGATTTATGTGAAAACCCAACTAAAGTGTATTCGCACATTGCGCCATACATGGGTGGACCAGAAAAGATCAAAAATACCAATGGTGCAGGTGATGCTGCGTTATCAGCTTTATTACATGATATGGCTGCTAATAAGTACCACAAAGAAAACGTGCCAAACTCAAGTAAACATCAACATTCATTCTTGACGTACTCTTCGTTCTCACAAGTTTGTAAATATTCTAATCGTGCTAGCTATGAAGTGTTGGTTCAACACTCTCCACGTTTATCTCGTGGCCTGCCTGAAAGAGAAGATAGCCTAGAAGAAGCGTACTGGGAAAGATAAGTTACTTTCTTTAATCAGTAGTACTATCAGTATCAGTTGGTTTCTAATACTGATAGTACAAATATAAAAAAGGCTCCGAAAGGAGCCTTTTTTGTTTCTGAATATATTGAAGTCGTAAATAATACTTTGGTCGACTTAAATATTAATTCTATTGCTTAGCGTGTAATTGATTACACACTAAGTAAACTAAATGTTTAGATAGCAAACTCTTCTAGAGATTTACCAGCATCTAGCTGTTCTTGGATAGCTGAAGGCGTACGGCCTTGACCTGTCCAAGTCTTCTCGTCGCCGTTTGCGTCTACGTATTTGTATTTCGCTGGGCGAGGAGCGCGTTTAGCTTTTGTTGTTTTAGATTTTGCTTCACCAGAAAGTGCAGCAATAAGATCGGCAACATCAATTCCGTCTTTTGCAATTTGTTCTGCAATAGCAGAAAGCTTAGCTTCTTGCTCTGCTTTAGCAGCACGCTCTTCAGCTTCAGACTCTTGACGCTCTTGTACAACAATAGTCAGCTTGTCTAGCGCTTCTTCAAGTTGCTCAAGAGTTAATTCACGTGAGAACGCACGAAGGCTGCGGATATTTAATAGAGTTTTTGTTAATTCAGACATGATATTTTCCATCAAGGTAAACTAAATAATCATCCTAATAATAAACAGAGCCTAGGAATAAAACAAATAGTATTTCTTCTATTACATATTTAAATATAAAAGTGAGATGAATAGTTGAAAATTCAGAGCGGTATTTCTATTGAATTTATAATAATTATTAAGAATATCTTAAAAAGTGATATGTGACAGGTGGAGTAGTCAACTTATGTAGACTATTCTTCTATTGATTAGTTCATTAACAAAAAGCTATTTTTCTCGGAATGATATGTTGCATTGTTGCTCTTGATGAGTACAATTGCGGCTACCTGATGCGAGGTATTGGTTAATTTGTTGTTAAACTCTGTTTTACACGGTTAATAATGTTATCGCACGTAGAGGTGCAATTATAAAAAGTAACTTCCGTTGGGGTGATGCCAATGAACGGGAATGAAAGGTGTAATTGCCGAAGTAAATTGTATATCTAAGCAATTTGCTGGGGTTGTGCTCAATAGGTACAACACTGCCATAGTCTTAATTTTAAACTATGGAGCGCTACTGTAGGGTTGGGTGAAGTGTTCACTTCCCTTTCGCTTAGTTCAACATGAGCTTGGTCAGCCGTATCAAGTTTGTCTGCAGTAGATCTCTAGCCAAATAAAAAACTGGTTTTTGAAGATCATGAATTTAATAGATTTTGCAACATCACCTTTATCCTTGCTTCCGCCCCTTGTGGCTTTGAGCCTTGCTATTGTTACCCGCCGTGTATTGGTTTCTTTGGGTGTCGGTATCATCATGGGTGCGATTTTACTTGCTGACTACTCAGTAGGTAACGCAGCTAGTTACGTGTTTACTAAAGCATCTGGTGTTTTCATCGAAGATGGTGGCATCAACACTTGGAACATGAGCATCATTGCATTCCTAATTATTCTTGGAATGACAACGGCATTATTAACACTGTCTGGCGGTACTCGCGCATTCGCGGAGTGGGCGCAGTCTCGCGTTAAGAGCAAACGTGGTTCAAAACTACTTGCTGCTTTCTTAGGTGTATTCATCTTTGTTGATGACTACTTTAACAGCCTAGCGGTTGGTGCTATCTCTCGTCCTGTAACAGACCGTTTCTACGTATCTCGCGCTAAGCTTGCTTATATCCTAGATTCAACGGCTGCTCCTATGTGTGTGATCATGCCTGCTTCTAGCTGGGGTGCTTACATCATCACGATTATTGGTGGCATCTTAGTGACACACGGTGTGACAGAGTATTCTGCACTGGGTGCTTACGTTCGTCTTATCCCAATGAACTTCTACGCTGTATTCGCACTACTAATGGTGTTTGCAGTGGCATGGTTCGGTCTAGACGTTGGTAAGATGCGTGAGCATGAAATCGAAGCATCTCAAGGTCGTGGCTTTGAAGGCGACAACGATCAAAAGCAAGCTCACGATCTAAACGAAGAGCTAGATATCGAAGAGAGCGAAAACGGTTCTGTTTCTGATCTGGTTATGCCAATCGTATCGTTAATCGTAGCGACGGTTGCTGCGATGCTTTACACCGGTGGCCAAGCGCTGACTGCTGATGGTCAAGCATTTAACCTTCTAGGTGCGTTTGAAAACACGGATGTAGGTAAGTCACTTGTTTATGGTGGCGTTATCGGCTTAATCGTTGCTCTAGCAACTGTATTCAAACAGAAGCTATCTATGGCAGATATCGCAAGAACGATGTGGATTGGTGCAAGCTCTATGTTTGGCGCTATCCTAATTCTTGTGTTCGCTTGGACTATCGGTTCTGTAATCGGCGACATGAAAACAGGTTCTTACCTATCGTCTCTAGTAACCGGCAGCATTGATTACCACTGGCTACCAGTTATCTTGTTCCTTCTAGCTGGCATTATGGCTTTCTCAACAGGTACATCTTGGGGTACGTTCGGTATCATGCTACCTATCGCGGGCGACATGGCTGCGGCATCTGACATCGCGCTAATTCTGCCGATGCTAAGTGCGGTTCTAGCAGGTGCTGTATTTGGTGACCACTGTTCTCCAATCTCAGACACAACGATTCTGTCTTCTACTGGTGCTCGTTGTAACCACATTGACCACGTATCGACTCAGCTTCCATACGCGCTGTCTGTAGCGTTCGTATCGTGCATTGGTTTCATTACTCTAGGTATGACATCTTCAATTGGCATCGCATTTGGCGCAGCGTCTCTAACGTTTGTTGCTGTATGTTTTGCATTGGCTTACTTCTCTCGCTGCAAAATGGCGACGTGCAAAAGCTAAAACTGAAAGCTAATCAGTAAACTATCAGGGAGGCATTGGCCTCCCTTTTTTGTGCTTGTTAATTTAATTTTAAGTTTCGTGAAAAAAGTTCGAATAAATGGTTGAAAAAGGATCTCAGCTTAGTTAGTGTGGAGATAAGAAAGCAAACAACTGAAGAGCTTATAAGTATGCGTAAATTAGTAATGAACATTCATCACCATCATCACCCTATCTAGTCTTTCGGGGAGATTTACGTATACCCGGGAGCAAGAATTCTCCCGGAGGTTAAGTCAAAGAATTTAGATTTAAACCCTCGGGATGACAAAGTCTTCCGAGGGTTTTTTAGTTTTAGCGCTTTTAAATAATCAATAAATTCAAATATTTGCACAGGGATACAGCAATGCAGACACAACGCCTAAGAATCGCAATTCAAAAGAAAGGTCGCTTAAGTAAAGAGTGCCAAGACCTACTTAAAAAATGTGGTGTTAAATTTAACATCATGGGTGAGCGCCTAGTTGTTCATTCACTAAATATGCCAATCGACTTGTTATTAGTTCGTGATGATGACATCCCAGGTCTTATCATGGATGGTGTGGTTGACCTTGGTTTCATCGGTGAAAATGAGCTAGAAGAAGTTCGTCTAGACCGTGTTGCTCTTAAAGAGCCATCAGAGTTTCGCACACTACGTCGTTTAGACTTTGGTGGTTGCCGTCTTTCTATCGCAATCAACAAAGATGAAGTGTACAACGGCCCACAAGATCTTGCGGGCAAACGTATTGCGACAACTTACCCACAACTACTGAAAGCCTACATGGATGAGCAGGGTGTTGAATTCAGCACTTGTATGCTAACAGGCTCGGTTGAAGTTGCTCCTCGCGCTGGCCTTGCAGACGCTATCGCTGATTTAGTTTCTACAGGCGCAACGCTAGAAGCAAACGGCCTAAAAGAAGCAGAAGCTATCTTCCAATCGAAAGCAACACTGATTCAACGTGTTGGTGACTTCGACGCAGACAAAACTGCATTGATTGAAAAACTACTGACTCGTATGCAGGGTGTTCAACAAGCGAAAGAGTCGAAGTACATCATGCTTCACGCGCCAACCTCTCAGCTAGAACAAATCAAAGCACTACTGCCTGGTGCTGAAGATCCAACGGTTCTTCCACTATCAACGGACAAAGACAAAGTTGCCGTTCACTTAGTAAGTACAGAGAACTTGTTCTGGGAAACAATGGAACAGCTGAAAGAATTGGGTGCAAGCTCGATTCTAGTATTACCAATCGAAAAAATGATGGGGTAGTGACGATGAGAACCGTTGTTTGGCAATCTTTAAGTGAATCACAGCAAGACTCGGTATTAGAGCGTCCAGCTATTACTGAAGGTGCAAACATCACAGCGACTGTTTCTGATGTTATTGCAAAAGTACGAAATGAAGGCGATGCCGCGCTTAGAGAGCTGACCGCAAAGTTTGATGGTGTGACTCCAGAATCTATCCGAGTCAGTTCGGGTGAGATCGAAGAGGCGTGTGCTCGTCTAACACCAGAGATGAAGCAAGCGTTAGAGCAAGCTTATAGCAATATTGCTAAGTTTCACGAAGCTCAAAAGCCACAGCCAATTAAGGTTGAGACACAGCCTGGTGTTGTGTGTGAGCAAGTGACGCGCGCGATTAATACTGTTGGCCTTTATATTCCAGGTGGCAGTGCGCCACTTCCGTCAACGGTTCTTATGTTAGGTGTTCCCGCTCAAATTGCAGGTTGTCGCAAGGTTGTGCTTTGTTCACCTCCGCCAATCGCTGATGAAATCTTGTATGTCGCTAAGCTTTGTAAGATCGACGAGGTTTACAACGTTGGTGGTGGTCAAGCGGTGGCTGCAATGGCTTACGGTACCGAGAGTGTGGCTAAGGTCGATAAGATCTTTGGCCCAGGTAACGCGTACGTAACTGAAGCTAAGCGTCAAGTGAGCAATGACTTCCGCGGTGCGGCGATTGATATGCCTGCGGGCCCGTCTGAAGTGTTAGTGATTGCCGATGAAACTGCCGATGCAGATTTCATTGCGGCGGATTTGTTGAGCCAAGCAGAGCACGGCCCTGATTCTCAGGTTGTACTGGTAACTCCATCTCCAGTGGTTGCAGACCAAGTAACAGAAGCGGTTCAAAAGCAATTGAAAGAGCTGTCTCGTGCGAACATCGCTCAGCAAGCATTGGCTTCAAGCTTAATCATCATTGCTGAATCGCTCACTCAAGCGATTGCGATTTCGAACTTCTACGGCCCTGAGCACTTGATCGTTCAAACCAAGAATCCACGTGAATTGCTGCCGTTGTTAGACAATGCAGGTTCAATCTTCCTGGGTGACTGGTCTCCAGAATCTGCGGGTGACTACGCATCAGGTACAAACCACGTTCTTCCGACTTACGGTTATACCAAGACGTATTCAAGCCTAGGTTTGGCTGATTTCTCTAAGCGAATGACGGTGCAAGAGCTAACAGCTGACGGTTTGAAAGGCCTAGCGCCAACTGTAGTAACAATGGCGGAAGCCGAAGGCTTGGATGCACACAAACGCGCTGTGACTATCCGAGTTGAAAAGTTAAATAAAGCGAAATAAGGGTAGGGCATGGAAAAGTTAGCAAGAAAACAAGTTCAGGCTCTGACACCTTACTTGTCTGCAAGACGCATTGGCGGTACTGGTGATGTGTGGCTAAACGCCAACGAATCTCCGTTTGATAACGAGTACAACCTGAACTTGTCTCGTCTTAACCGTTACAGCGAGTGTCAGCCAAAAGAGCTGATCGACGCTTACGCTCAATACGCAGGCGTGAAATCAGAGCAAACTCTGACAACACGTGGTGCTGACGAAGGTATTGAATTACTGATTCGTGCTTTCTGTGAGCCGAACGAAGACGCTATTCTTTACTGCCCACCCACTTATGGTATGTACGCAATCAGTGCAGAGACGATTGGTGTTGAGCGTAAGGTTGTGCCTCTGACTTCTGAGTGGCAATTGGATCTTCCAGCTATTGAAGCTCAGCTCGACAACGTAAAAGTGGTGTTTGTTTGTAGCCCAAATAACCCAACTGGTAATTTGGTTGATCGTAAAGACATCATCAAGTTGCTTCAAATGACACAAGACAAAGCGATTGTGGTGATGGATGAAGCGTATATCGATTTTTGTCCAGAAGCGTCAACCGTTGATTTGCTTGAGCAATATCCAAACCTAGCGATTCTGCGTACCTTGTCGAAGGCCTTTGCTTTGGCAGGCTTACGTTGTGGCTTTACGCTAGCGAATAAAGAGCTTATCGATGTACTGTTGAAAGTGATCGCTCCTTATCCTGTGCCAATCCCTGTTGCTGACATTGCCGTTCAAGCTCTCTCAGAGCAAGGACTCGCGCGAGCTAAGTTCCAAGTTCTAGATTTAAGTGCTAACCGAGCGTATTTGCAAGCGGGTCTATTAGGCATGCCTCAAGTGACGGTATTTGATGGTTGGGGTAACTACCTACTGGTTAAATTCCCGAACGGCGATGAGTTATTTAAAGCGGCTTGGGATACGGGCATTATTTTGCGTAATTCACCGATTGAAGACTGTGTTCGTATTAGTATTGGTAACCGCGAAGAGTGCGAAAAGACACTTGGATTCATTCGTAACTTCTATCAGTAACGAAAGGCTTGCCAGTAATAACATTTGCCAGTTTGATTTGATTAATTGGGCTGGCAAGTGAAACCAATATTTTGGGTTAGCGTTTGATTTTTGCTAGGCCACCAGATTTAAAATTAAAAGGAAGTTCAAGTGAGTAAACAACAGAAAATACTTTTTATAGACCGTGACGGCACCTTAATTGTTGAGCCGCCAGTTGACTTTCAAGTAGACCGTTTAGACAAGCTAAAATTCGAACCGCTAGTGATTCCTAGCCTGCTTGCTTTGCAAGACGCTGGCTACCGCTTAGTGATGGTCACGAACCAAGATGGCCTAGGTACCGATAGCTACCCACAAGAAGATTTCGATGCGCCACACAATATGATGATGGAGTTCTTCGAATCTCAAGGCGTTAAGTTTGACGACGTGCTTATTTGCCCTCACTTTGACGAAGATAACTGCTCTTGCCGCAAGCCTAAACTGGGTATGGTTAAAGAGTACCTACAAGAAGGTAAAGTCGATTTCCAACACTCTGTTGTGATTGGCGACCGAATGACGGATCTTCAACTGGCAGAGAACATGGCTATCCGCGGATTTCAATATGGCCCGGATGCGGAAACAGAAGGCACGCTTAACTGGCCACAAATCGTTAAAGATCTGACGGTTAATGCGCGTATTGCTGAAGTAGTTCGTACCACTAAAGAAACAGATATCAAGGTTGCAGTAAACCTTGATGAAACTGGTGGCAACAAGATCGATACCGGCATGGGTTTCTTCGACCACATGCTTGATCAAATCGCGACACACGGTGGTTTCCAAATGAACCTGACTGTGAAGGGCGACCTGCACATCGATGATCACCACACAGTAGAAGATACCGCTCTGGCTTTAGGCCAAGCATTGAAAGATGCACTAGGCGACAAACGTGGTATTGGCCGTTTTGGTTTTAGCCTACCAATGGACGAGTGTTTGGCTCAGTGTGCGCTAGACCTTTCTGGTCGTCCATACTTGAAATTCGATGCTAAGTTCAGCCGCGAGCAAGTGGGTGATCTTTCAACAGAGATGGTGGTTCACTTCTTCCGTTCTCTAACTGATACACTGGCTTGTACGCTACACCTTTCTTCTGATGGCAATAATGATCACCACATCATTGAAAGCCTGTTCAAAGCGTTTGGCCGCACTCTTCGCCAAGCAATCAAAGTTGAAGGTAACGAGTTACCAAGCAGCAAAGGCGTTCTGTAAGGCTAACGTTAGCAAGGAAAAACAATGAAAGAGCAAAAAGTCGTTATCATTGATACTGGTTGTGCCAACGTTTCATCGGTGAAGTTTGCGATTGAACGTCTGGGCTACGCAGTTGAAATTTCAAAAGAACCAGAAGTTGTTCTTACTGCCGACAAGCTATTCCTACCCGGAGTAGGTACAGCAAGTGAGGCAATGAAGAACCTGCAAGAGCGTGACCTTGTTACCCTTGTGAAGCAAGTAGAGAAGCCTCTGCTAGGTATCTGCTTGGGTATGCAGCTGTTAGGTAAACTGTCTCAAGAGAAAGGCCAAAAGGCTGACGAGTTAGTTGAATGTCTAGGTTTGTGTGATGGTGAAGTTCGTTTACTTGAAACGGGCGACTTGCCATTACCACACATGGGTTGGAATACAGTAACAGCAACGCCTTATCACCCGCTATTTAAAGACATTGAAGAAGGCGAATACTTCTACTTTGTTCATAGCTTCGCAATGCCAGTGGGCGACTACACAATCGCACAATGTGATTACGGTAATCCGTTCACTGCGGCGGTTCAAAGTGGCAATTATTATGGTGTTCAGTTCCACCCAGAGCGATCTTCGAAAGCTGGCTCTAAGCTGATTCAGAACTTCTTGGAATTGTAATAAGGATTAGGCAGCGGCCAACGTTGCCATATAAGGAATGTAAATGATTATTCCCGCATTAGATTTAATTGAAGGCCAAGTAGTTCGCTTATTCCAAGGTGATTACGGGCAAGTAACAGAATACAAAGTAGACCCTGCAGAGCAGTTTAACCTGTATCACCAAGCTGGTGCAGGTTGGCTTCACCTTGTTGACTTAACGGGTGCAAAAGACACAACCGCTCGTCAACTTGACCTTATCGCAAAGCTACTTGCTAGCACGCCTGCGAACATCCAGATTGGTGGTGGCGTGCGTAACGAACAAGATGTCGTTGATCTACTAGAAGCTGGTGCACAGCGTGTTGTAGTTGGTTCTACAGCCGTTAAGCAACCTGAGTTGGTGAAAGGTTGGATGGAGAAGTACGGCGCGGAAAAAATCGTGCTGGCTCTGGACATCAATATTGACGAAAGCGGCACACGTAAAGTGGCGATTTCAGGTTGGCAAGAAGATTCAGGCGTGACCATTGAAGCGCTGATTGAAGACTACCTCACAGTTGGTCTTAAACACGTGCTGTGTACAGATATTTCACGCGATGGCACGCTAGAAGGATCAAACGTAGAGCTATATGTTGATCTTTGTAAGCAGTACCCACAAGTTCAGTTCCAATCATCGGGCGGCATTGGCAGCCTAGCTGATATCGAAGCGCTTAAAGGCAGCGGTGTTGCGGGTGTGATTGTGGGTCGTGCACTACTTGATGGCAAGTTTACCGCAGAGGAGGCATTTGCATGTTGGCAAAGCGAATAATCCCTTGTTTGGATGTCCGTGATGGACAGGTGGTTAAGGGCGTTCAGTTCCGTAACCACGAAATTATTGGCGACATCGTTCCGCTAGCACAACGCTATGCAGAAGAGGGCGCTGATGAATTGGTATTTTATGACATCACCGCATCAAGTGATGGCCGTGTGGTCGATAAAAGCTGGGTGAAACGCGTAGCTGAAGTGATCGATATTCCTTTCTGTGTGGCTGGTGGTATTAAATCAGCAGAAGATGCAGCGCGCATTCTTGAGTTTGGTGCAGATAAAGTATCAATCAACTCACCGGCATTGGCTAACCCACAGCTGATCACTGACCTAGCTGATAAGTTTGGCGTGCAGTGTATCGTTGTCGGTATCGATTCATACTTCGACAAAGAAACCGGTAAATATCAGGTTTACCAGTTCACTGGTGATGAAGCGCGTACTAAAGCAACCAAATGGGAAACCAAAGATTGGGTGCAGGAAGTACAGAAGCGTGGCGCAGGTGAGATTGTGTTAAACATGATGAACCAAGATGGCGTGCGTAACGGCTATGACATCGCTCAGTTAAACATGGTGCGTGAAGTGTGTAATGTGCCATTGATTGCCTCTGGTGGCGCAGGTGCAATGGAGCACTTTGCTGAAGCCTATAAGAAGACCAACGTGGACGGTGCATTAGCAGCTTCGGTATTCCACAAGCAAGTCATCAATATTGGTGAACTTAAACAATATTTAAAACAACAAGATGTAGAGGTGCGACTATGAGTTTTGAAACCGCAAGCTTATCAAAAACAGAAGTAGGCGCATTGTCAGAGCGTATTAACTGGGAAAAAGTAGATGGCTTAGTGCCAGCTATTGTTCAAGATTACCAATCGAGCCAAGTGTTAATGATGGGATACATGAACCCAGCAGCACTTGAGAAAACCGGTGAAACAGGCAATGTGACGTTTTTCTCTCGCACCAAAGAGCGTCTTTGGACGAAAGGTGAAACGTCGGGCAACGTATTGCAACTGCAAAACATCGCCTTGGACTGTGACAGCGACACCTTACTGGTTAAAGTTAATCCCATTGGCCCAACGTGCCACACAGGTACAACAACATGTTGGGATGGAGACAAGCAAGAAGAGTCTCAGATGGTGTGGCTTCATCAGCTTGAGCAGCTACTGGCTGCCCGCAAGGACGCAGACCCTGAATCTTCTTATACTGCCAGTCTATATGCCCGTGGCACCAAGCGTATTTCGCAAAAAGTGGGCGAAGAAGGCGTTGAAGTCGCGCTTGCGGCGACGTCGGGCGATAAGGCGGAATTAGTGTGTGAGTCAGCAGACTTGATTTATCACTTGATGGTTCTTTTACAAGACCAAGGCTTATCGATGAACGATGTGGTGAACAAATTAAAAGAGCGCCATAAGTAAGCTCTGTTTAGATTAATCGAACTACGTAACAGATAGATAAAAGCCCCGTAAACAAATATGTTTACGGGGCTTTTTAGCTTTTGAATTTTCAAGATTTCAAGATTTCAAGATTTCAAGATTTCTAAGCCCTACGTCACTTTTCTAAACTCTGACTTTACGTCATTCCGAGGAGCCTAAGCGACATCAGGAATCTCTTCTATTAGTCTGACTTCTTATTCGTGCGAGTTACCCGCAGCACTTCTTATACTTCTTTCCGCTACCACAAATACACGGGTCATTACGGCCGATCTTGAAGCTTTCAACCGTTTGGTTTAAGCGAGGATCGATTTCTGGCTGTGTAGTTTCTTCTTGCTCTGGGAACTCACCGTCGATATAGAACCATAGGCCGTTTTCACGAACGAAACGCGAGCGCTCTTGCATACAGTATTGTGCGCCGTCTTCATTGAAGTAAGCTTTAAATTCAACAAAGCCTTCGTCTTGGTGTGAACCTGCCGCAGTATCGATGACCTCTAACCCTGACCAATCACTGTCGATAGATTCGGCGATGCCTTCTCTTTGTGCTTCTGCATTGCAGCTAGGGTGGTAAGTCGCAACAACATAGTCAACCAAACCCAACACGTGCGCGGAATAACGAGAGCGCATCAATTGCTCAGGTGTTTCAACGGCACTGTGGTTAAGGTGCGCTGATTCACAGCAATGTTGGTAAGTATTATTGCTACCGCATGGGCATAAAGACATAGTCAGATCCTGTAAAAATGGCCTCTATTAAGAGGCCATAAATGAATGCGTGGGAGTTTACCAAGAAACGATCGCTCACCAAAGTTTAGTTTCTGTTGAAGTTATTGAAATTATCAAAGTGTTAGCGCGAAGTTTACTATTTCAAGGCTGGAGACAATAGCTCTTGAGCCCAAGTCGTCGCTTCGTCATAAGCTTGACCAAGTTGAGCTTCACTCAGTTTGAGAAGCTGGCGAATACGAGTCGCTTCATCCCAACGAGCTTGTTCATAAGCAACCACCATCGCCAATACAGCGCCTAACACGCCTTTACGTTGAATCAAGGCCTGTTTGATCTCGATGTCGATCGGCACTGAATCGAGTACTTGTTTCAATGGTTGGTCAAAGAGTGAGTCCAATAGAGAGAACATACCGGTCAAAAATGCTTGTCCAGGCTCAACCTTAACATTCATCTTCTCAACCAAGAGTTCACACTGACGTGCGCGTATTACCGCTAAGCCATAAAGTGAGTCCGGCTTATCTTCTTTCGCGGATGCGATAGCCACCAGTGAAACGAACTTACGCAGCTTTTGTTCACCAAGGTAAATAAGCGCTTGGCGGAATGAACGAATCGTTGTTGGTGAACCGCCAGCGGAGTTTACGTAGGTAAGTAGCTTATACGACATGGTCACATCGAGCGTAATCAAACGCTCGACTTCACCAAAGTCGATAGGGTCGTGTGCAATCTCTTTTAACAGCTGAACGGTAGTCAGGAATGCCGGGTTGAGCGCACGCGTTTGGATCATCTCTGGCTTGCTAAAGAAATAACCTTGGAAGTAGGTGAAGCCTGCTTTTTTCGCTTCTTGGTATTCTTCGTACGTTTCTACTTTCTCAGCAAGGAACTTGATATCTAGTCCTTTGAGAGAGTTCATAAACATCACGGCTTTAGCAATTGGCGTCAAACGGATATCGAACTTGATAATTGAAACGTAGGGTAAGAAGCGCTTCCAAGCTTTACTTGGCACAAAGTCGTCTAGCGCAATGGTATAACCCGCGTCAAAGATGGTTTTGATGGCTTCAAGTAACTCGTCTGTCGGTTCGCAGTCTTCAAGAACCTCAACAACGAGGCTTTCTTTGGGGAACAGAGTAGGGACTAAGTTGATTAGGCTTGCATATGGGAAGTTCACGAACCCAAGCTTATCACCCAACGTATTATAGTGGGTCGATAAGAAGTGGTCGGAAAGCAAACGGCTAGTAGCGAGCTCCGGCTCTACTTCAGGGAAAGTGTTCTTAGGACCATCCCTGAATAGCAACTCGTAACCTATGGTTTTCTTGCCTGTGTCGAGTATTGGTTGACGCGCTACGTATGAATATTTCAACTTGGTACTGTGTTCGGTTTATTTCTGATAGAGAGATAATAGCTAATTCACTAGAAATTACCATACACTTTCTAAGAAAGTCTGACCGATAATAATAATCAAAGTGAAAGTTTAAGCGTGATGTTAAAAGCTATTGCTAAACGCTCGATTCTGTAGTTCAAAACTTTGCGGCGTGAACACCAGCACAGAGCCTTGCGTATACCAATCGCCAAGTACGATACGAGTTTTAGTGCAATTATTAGCATTAAATGTATGGATGTCTGGGCGATGAGTATGGCCGTGGATCATCAAATCGACATTGTTTCGTTCCATCACATCTTCGACTTCTTGCTGTGTCACATCCATGATGTCGAGAGACTTGGTCTGCTTGTCATCTTTGATATCTGATTGAACCTTCGAAACAATTTTCTTCTTGATGAAAAATGGGATTCGGTTGAAGACCCATTGTAACCATGGCTGATGCACTTTTTCGCGAAAGGCGAGGTACTTTACATCTTCAGTACATAGGGTATCACCATGCAATACCACCGCTTTTTGTCCGTAGATATCGATCGTAGAAACTTCGTCGAGAAGTTGCACGCCCGTTTGCTTAGCAAATTTTTTGCCGACTAAGAAGTCGCGGTTCCCTTGAGTAAAGTAACAAGGCACGCCTGTTTTCACTAAGTCGATAAACGCTTGGCGGATAGAAGTCGCGAATTCACTCTTATCATCGTCACCAATCCAGAATTCGAAAAGGTCACCTAATACGTAAAGTGCATCCGCTTCTACGGCTTCTTTCTTCATAAAGGTTAAGAAGCAGTCTGTGATGTCTTGTCGTGACGGAGAAAGGTGCAGATCTGATATAAAATATGTTTTCATAGGTCTAAAAAAAGGGAGCGATTCGCTCCCTGTATCCTGATTTTATCGGCTCATCAATACTAACCGAAAGCGATGAATTAAGCTTCGATTGTAGTACCAGTGATGATCACTTCTTCTAGAGGTACATCTTGGTGCATACCCATAGAACCAGTGCTAACACCTTTGATCTTGTTTACGATGTCCATGCCTTCAACAACTTCTGCGAATACACAGTAGCCCCAACCGTCTAGGCTTTCGCTACGGAAGTTTAGGAAAGAGTTGTCGTTAACGTTGATGAAGAACTGAGAGCTCGCTGAATGCGGTTCCATAGTACGAGCCATTGCTAGCGTACCAACTTTGTTCGCTAGACCGTTGTTTGCTTCGTTCTTGATCGTTGCACGAGTTGCCTTTTCTTTAAGGCCAGAAGTCATGCCGCCGCCTTGAATCATGAAACCATCGATAACACGGTGGAATAGTGTGTTGTCGTAGAAACCGTCACGGCAATACTGTAGAAAGTTTGCGCTTGTTTCTGGTGCTTTTTCTTCATTAAGTTGAACTTTGATATCACCAAAATTTGTGTGAAGGATGATCATGATTGTTACCTTACTGTCTTTTTAATATGAAGTTCGAATTCTAGCGCATGTTGGCAGACTTTCAAATCACCAAATCATTCACTTAACTCAGATGTTTGAGATAATACCAATCGTCGCAAATAACTGGTCATCCTAGCTTGTTAAAACACTTGATAACGTCGTTAGAAATTTTGAATGTAGAATAACTACTTATCGAAAATTTCTTCCTTGTTCTCAAGCATTTTTTCTGCGCTATTTATGACCATCTACTTACTGTGATTGGTATAATTCCTGCTTTTGGGGATTACCTATTAAGGTATGACTTGTTATACTGCGAGCTTATTTTTGATTAATCCATAAAATAGATAGAGATCATGCTGAAGATATATAACACGCTCACAAGACAGAAAGAGGAATTCAAACCAATTACAGCTGGCAAAGTCGGCATGTATGTCTGTGGGGTAACCATATACGATCTCTGTCACATTGGTCATGGTCGTACGTTCGTTTCTTTCGACGTAGTAACTCGTTACCTTCGTTACCTTGGTTACGATTTGAACTTCGTTCGTAACATCACAGATATTGATGACAAAATCATCAAGCGCGCTAACGAAAACGGCGAGTCTTGTGAATCTCTGACTGAGCGTCTAATCGGCGAAATGCACGCTGATTTCGATGCGTTGAACATGAAGCGTCCAGACGTTGAACCTCGTGCAACGGAATTCATCACTGAAATCATCGAACTTGTTGAAAAGCTGATTGAACGTGGCTACGCATATGTTGCAAGTAACGGCGACGTAATGTTCGAAGTTAAGAAGTTCGAAGAATACGGTAAGCTTTCTAAGCAAGACCTTGATCAGCTTCAAGCTGGCGCTCGTGTTGATATAGACTCTGCAAAACGTAGCCCATTAGACTTCGTTCTTTGGAAGATGTCTAAACCAGGTGAACCTACATGGGAATCGCCATGGGGCCCGGGTCGTCCAGGTTGGCACATCGAATGTTCAGCAATGAACTCGTCTATTCTTGGTAACCACTTCGATATCCACGGTGGTGGTTCAGATCTGCAGTTCCCTCACCACGAAAACGAAATCGCACAGTCTTGCTGCGCGCACGGCACTCAGTATGTAAATACTTGGATGCACAGTGGTATGGTGATGGTAGACAAAGAAAAGATGTCTAAATCACTGGGTAACTTCTTCACTATCCGTGACGTGCTAGCACATTACGATGCTGAAACGGTACGTTACTTCCTAATGTCTGGTCACTACCGTAGCCAGCTAAACTACAGCGAAGATAACCTAAACCAAGCTCGTGCATCACTAGAGCGTCTATACACGTCACTTCGTGGCCTCGACCTTACAGCCGCTCCTGCCGGTGGCGAAGAGTACGTGACTCGATTCTCTACAGCGATGAACGATGATTTCAACACACCTGAAGCTTATTCAGTACTGTTTGAAATGGCTCGTGAAATCAACCGTATCAAGCCTGAAAGCATTGAAAAAGCAAGCGGACTTGGTGCATTGATGCGTGAACTAGCAGACATCATCGGTATTCTTCACCAAGAGCCAGAAGCGTTCCTTCAAGGTGATGCGGCTGGTAACGACGACGAAGTAGCTGAAATTGAAGCGTTGATCAAACTGCGTAACGACTCTCGTGCTTCAAAGGATTGGGCAAACGCCGATCTTGCGCGTGATAAGCTAAACGAGTTGGGTATTGTTCTGGAAGATGGCCCAGAAGGTACGACTTGGCGTCGTAAGTAAATCTTATAAAAAGGGCTGATTTTCAGCCCTTTTTTCTAGCACGAATTCTCTATTTCACCTTTTCTATCTTCAACTTTTAATTAACAGGAATATTTCTGTGGCTCAGATGTATTTTTATTACTCGGCAATGAATGCGGGTAAATCAACAACGCTTCTTCAATCTTCATTCAACTACCAAGAACGTGGCATGACGCCAGTGATCTTTACGGCAGCGTTGGACGACCGCTATGGTATCGGTAAAGTGAGCTCACGAATTGGTCTGCAATCTGAAGCTCAGCTGTTTAAAAATGACACCAACATGTTTGATGCGATCAAAAAGCTCAATGAGGAAGAAAAGCGTCATTGTGTTTTGATCGATGAGTGCCAATTTTTATCGAAGGAGCAGGTATACCAATTAACAGAAGTGGTTGATAAGCTTCACATCCCTGTACTTTGTTACGGCCTACGTACCGATTTCCTGGGTGAACTGTTTGAAGGTAGCCGTTACTTATTGTCTTGGGCAGACAAACTTGTTGAGTTGAAAACAATTTGTCACTGTGGCCGTAAAGCGAACATGGTAATTCGTACCGACGAGCACGGTGTGGCGATTGCTGAGGGCGACCAAGTGGCTATTGGCGGTAACGACAAATACGTTTCTGTTTGCCGTCTGCACTACAAAGAAGCGTTGGGTAAATAAGCCGATCTATTTGCTAACGCGAAAGAACGAAAAACGGTGACCAAGTGTCACCGTTTTTGTTTATTGGGCCTGTGTTTTGCTTTCTTCCAAGCCGAGCTTTTGTTTTATTCCCGATCGAGCTTTTATTTTATTCGAAGTCGATCTTTTGACTTATTCGAAACCGAGCTTCTTCAATGCTTGATAGGCGTGGTCAACGTCGTCGGGGATCGGCATCTCAATCTGAAAGCCTTTCGCTGGGTAGATTTTGATTCGCTCATAGTCAGCAATTAATGCGCCTAACACCATGTCTAACGGTAGCTCTTCGTTAAAGTAATCATCCCAAGTTTGCCATCGTGACGTCACGGTAATCTCGGAAGTTTCGTCAGGCCACTGTTTACTGAAGGTGGCGTAGGTACGTTTCTCCATGAAGGGCTTCTGAACTAAGGTTAACCTCTTCGGCGATAACCCTTTTTCTGTCAGCAACTCATGAGTGAATCGTACATTTTCCCCGGTATTTGTCGCGTGTTTCTCTATGATAATGTCAGAGTCAGGCACACCACAATCTCGTGCGATAGAAGCGAATGTTTCTGCTTCTGAGCGTTCAAAATTCCCTTCTGTAAAGCACCCTTCGGTAAAACGTCCCACACCGCCAGAAAAAACGATGTAAGGCGCGATCTGTTGGTGATAAAGCTCAGCTGCATATTCTGCGACGCGAGTATCGTTGCTACACAATACAAAGATACAGTCTGACGGCGTAACCTTGTGACCCATCGACATAAAGTTCCAAAGAGTGTCGACTGAGCGATGCAGTTTTATGTTGGGATCTTTGTTAGCTATAGATTGTTCAGTCATAAAGAGCGTCCAGTGTGGATTCGAATTTAAATGAATAACCTAAGTCGAGAATCTTCTTCGAAGAGATTAACTTGTCTGGGGTATCAACAACAGCGGGCAGAGGCTCACTGCTGTTGGCGCTTTTCAGTGCCGCGGCATAAAACTCCGCCTTACTGACCGTATTTGGCGTGGTCACGTTAACTACTTCGTTGTGCAGTTGACTGATAGCGAAATCGACAGCACCAATCGCGTCATCAAGGTGTAGCATGTTGGCTGGAGCTTGGGTACTGACTTGTTTTAACTTGCTTGCAAAGCGTGAAGGGTGACGGCTTGGGCCTATTAAGCCACTAAAGCGAAGAATGGTGTAGTCGATACCTGAATCAATCACTGACTGTTCAGCTTGCAGCATGATTCGCGCGTTATCGGAAAATAAAGACGCTTGCTCGTTATCTGATGTCGAAAGAGGGAGTGATGCATCCAGCTCGTTCAACACACCCGGCTTAGTTGGGTATACCGTAGTTGAACTGACCATAATGAGCTTTTTAATGTTGGCCTTTTGGCATGCATTGGTGAGTTGCTGCCAATAGTCGGCATACTCTTGTCCTGCTCCTTTTCTAAAGCCAGGAGGGAAGCTGCCAATCACAATTTCAGTGTTGTTTTCGAGTAACAGCGAATAGAGTCGCCCGATAGTCTGTTGTGGATCGGATGAATCAAAGCTAAACACTTCACATGGAATTTGTTCGCTACCAATGGCGTCTGCTCCCGCTTGGGTCGTTTTCGTGACCACCACTCGGTTACCATGTTTTTCTAAATGTTCAGATAAAGGTGCACCTACCCATCCTGCACCGACAATAAATATAGAAGCCATGTGTTCCTCACAACTGCAAATGACGAATTTACAATAAGCCTAACAAAGCTTTGCCCAAAAATGAAAAAACTCCACGGCCGAAGCAAGTGGAGTTTTTACTAGAACAATGGAGCTTTAGTTTAGTACGCGAAGAAGCTTGTCTGCGCGCTCTGCCATCTCGATACCTTCATCAGTTAGATAACCGCCGTCTGGCTGAGTACAAAGGTTTTTTTCGAATAGGCGCTTAACAGCGTCTTGAGTTTCTTGAGCAGCCTCTTGATGAACTTTAATTCCAGTAGCAGCACTACTTACATCAAATTGAAGAAGGAGGTTTAAATCAGCAATATGTTCAGCGTTGTACTTCATAATTAACCTATATATTCATAACGTTCTCTACCTTCACCTTAGTGCGCATTCTCGGCTCAGGCAATAGCAAATAAAGAGAATTGATAAGTGATACCAAATTGATTGATTAATCATCGAGTGATGAGTTTATTTTGGTTATATTGGGTGATTTACACCCACTTAAATCATCAATGATGTTTATTGCTAAGTGGTTGTAATATATTGTGACTAGAAATAATTTGCATTGAGCGAATATTGTATAAAAAGGATATGCATAAGTGAGAGCGAACAAAGTAGCATTAATGATCAGTATGCTATTTGCTATCTCAGGTTGTCAAAGCACACCCTCAGAGCAGACAGACGCGAACCAAACCACAAACAACAATAATGAATCTACAATAGAGGTCCGTTCATTTCAGTCTGTCCAAAGCGTTTACTCCGAATGGGAAGTTAAGCTTGAAGACCATGCTCAATTGTCTCTCTATGCACCAGAGAATTACAATGAACTATTAGACGCATGGGATGATGCTGAAAGCATTTATGCGGACTTACTGAAAGACGAAACTCGGATAACCAAGAGTTACTCCATTTTTTCGAGCCTAACTTACGCTGAAGCCTTTGATGAAAAAATCGCTTTGATCAAATCAAACTATGACTCGATCTTAGTGTTAAAGAAGAAGGCTGACCGAGTACTCGCTGATTCGATTGTCCAAATGGATTACCTGAAGTTCTTGGGCGCAGATACCATGTTTACCTCGAGCTACAAACGTTTGTATTCAGAATACAGCGAGTTGTTCGAGTATGTGCTGGTCGATGAGCTTGAAGACGCTCAAGAAGCGCAGGTGGAATTTCTTAACAATGCTCGCTTATTAGAAGTTAAAGTGGCGCATAAGAAATACATCGAACCTTTGAAGAACGAATTAGAGTTCTTGGAAGATGAAGACTTTGATGACGTTGCTCCGTTGACTTTTGCTAAGGCAGCATCTCAAATTGCGTTGGCCGAAAGCCAAGTGAAAGCCAGCCCTCGTGAAAAGTCGATCATTGAAGACGCGGTTCACGCTGCAGAGTTTGAATTGAACCACGTGCGCAGTGTCGCTCATGAAGTCAAAGTGCTGGCGAGCGTAAAAGGCGACCAGTTCGAACAGTCGGTTTTGAATGCCGAGAACCAGCTACTGAGCATTTCACAAATCGTTAATGATGAAGATTACCGTGATGTTGGTTTACGTCAGCAATCACAGAAGATAGTAGCGAGTGTTAAGGCGTTAAAAAGCTCTGATATGACAGGGCTTTTAAAGTCAGAGATTGAAACTTTGACTGAGCAATTGGCTAAGCTGGAGTCTGAAAACCAGAAGCAAGCGCAGCAACTGTCTGAAGCAACCAAGCACAGTGAGTTGCTCGGTGAGCAGATTACCAAGAGTGATGCTCACATTAAAAGCTTAGAAGAGTTAGTGGATAGTTTGAAAAGCTTAGGTGGCAAAGTGGCCAACGAAAGTGACTCTGGTGTGATGTCCCCGGCTGTTGAATCTACTCTAGAGGATTCAACCCTAGAACAATCATCAGAAGAAGTGATTGAACCTTCGGTTTAGCATCACTAATTTCTTTATTTGTGATTGAGTTAAAAGCGCCTTAGGGCGCTTTTTTACGTTCTGTTGATCTATGTCAAAATCTAGAAATAAAAGCGCTCGGTGAGCCATTTTAGTGTACGTTATTCTTTTGGTTTTAACGTAACTTGTTGATATTTATAGGTGTGTTATTTTCTATGCTGATAACTAATCATTCAGCAGAGTTTTCTTTTTACTACTAAAGTCGTATGAATTTGGAATAACTCGGACTATTTGCTTTCAACAAGGCTGTTAGAGCTATTTTGTGCCTAAAATAGCTCTTGAATTCAGAAATGAAAGAGAGGATTATCGCGCTCCCGACGACATGTTTCAAAATGTAAATCATCATGAATCTAAACCAATTTGACTCATTATTACCGCCACAAATGGCTGAGCGCGCTGCAGATATTGGCGTAGGTAAAGCAACCAAAGATCCAATCAAATCTTTTCTCCTAGCTATTTCCGCTGGCATACACATCGGTATTGCGTTTGTGTTCTACACCATCGTAACGACTGGTGCTGGTGATTTGCCTTGGGGTATTACTCGCCTATTAGGTGGCCTTGCATTTAGCTTGGGCTTAATTCTCGTTGTTGTTACCGGTGGTGAGCTATTTACCAGTTCGGTGCTGACTCTGGTTGCTCGTGCAAGTGGCAAGATTAGTTGGCGCACGCTCGTTAAGAACTGGGCTACAGTTTATGTAGGTAACTTGATTGGCGCATTGCTGCTGGTGGCTTGTATGTTACTGACCAAACAGTACATGTTCGACCACGGTCAAGTGGGTTTGAATGCAATGGCGATCTCCCAACATAAGATGCACCACGATTTTATCCAAGCTATCGCGCTCGGCATCATGTGTAATGTATTGGTTTGTATCGCGGTATGGATGACGTTTAGTGGACGCACACTGACTGACAAAATTGCGGTAATGATTTTACCTGTAGCGATGTTCGTATCGGCTGGTTTTGAGCACTGTATTGCGAACATGTTCCAAGTGCCTTTAGCTATCGGCATCAAAACATTTGCTCCAGCTGAATTTTGGACAATGACAGGCGCTAACCCAGCGGACTATGTTGATCTGAACATGATGGACTTTTTAATGAACAACTTGCTGCCCGTTACCATCGGTAACATCATTGGCGGCGGTATCTTTGTTGGCATGTGGTACTGGTTGATCTACCTACGTGACTAATAAAGGTGGCGCTATCGACAAAGATGGCGTGACTAGCTCAGTTGACGAGATGAGTTAAAGCGCAGTGAAAACACTGAACTGACTTATGACATTTACAAGACGGTCTGCATTGCAGGCCGTTTTTTATTTGTGGAAAACCTACTTCTTCATCTCTCTAATGATCATCTGAGTACGCAACAGCGCTGATCACCATGTGTGTATATGTCTTTGAAATCACCCAAAGATCAAAGGCGATGATCTTTCCTTGGGTCGAAATGGACAAAAAAGGATCTATATTGATTTGGTTATCCACAGTTTCTGTGGATAACCTGTCTCAAATTCAGTGAGTAACCAGATCTAAGTGGAGTAGGGAGGCTATTTCGAAGGCTGTATTTGAGCGAGAACTCGCCCTTCTTTGGTCAGAGATGTCTTCAATGAGAGGTGAAGCGCAAGTGCTAAAGAACAGCTCATCATCACGAAAATCGCCAGCATGATCATCAGTTGATACTTAATCGCGATCATCGGTGAAGCACCACCTAAGATCTGCCCCGTCATCATTCCCGGCAGCGTTACTAGGCCTGTGGTTGCCATAGAGGCCATGATAGGGGACATCGCTTTCTGTATCGCATTACGTACAAAAGGCGCAGCAGCATAAGTAGGAGACGCGCCTAACGCGATTGCTGCTTCATATTCTGATTTCTGTGTTTCAAAGGCACTAAACAGGTTCTGCAATGCCACGATATTACTGCTTAAGCTATTACCCAATAACATCCCTGCGATTGGGATAAGGTACTGCGCGTTAAAAACCGGTGTCGGCTTAATGATGAAAAAGCAGATGAACAAGACAATAGGTACACAAGTTACCGCAAGGCTAACGGCGACAGGAGCCAAAAGTAGGTTTCTTGGCAGTCTAGATTTTTCAACAATCGAGCTTGCACCGGCGATAATCATCGTAAATAACCACAGCAAATTGACCCACAAACTATTCAAAGTGAACAAGTATTCTAGGTAAAGTCCCACCAGAAATAGCTGAATAACCATACGAATGATGCTGATAGAAGCCTCTTTGCCAAGGCCGAGTTTTAACTTGTGGTTGATGGTAATGGGTAGCAAGAGAAGTGAGCTGAAGAACAATAACTGCCACCAAGATATATCAATAACGTCTTGCATAATGTTTCCTTTTAAGTAGGTCCCCATCATATCTGAAAGTGCCAAATGATGCATTTCAGCTTCTCAGCCGTTGCTTTAAAAAATACTCAATAATTTAACAATCAAACCACAAAATATTGGTTGTTTGAGGCATTTTTGGCTACTACTTAGTAGGTAAAACGTTAAAATTGGTTACAATATGGTTGCGCAGGTGTTGGAATTTAACATTTGTGAAATATACTTAATTCTTCACATTTGTTAATACTTTTTAATAACTTTGTTTAACTAAAAACAACTTTGGATGAGCTCAAAAAAGTATTGATTAGCAAGGGTTATAACGGGAGATTTGATTGAACCCTACTTTGAGTATGGTCTAAAATTTGTCGTTAGATACTTAAGAACTTTAGCCCCATAGAATGGGTTACTCGAAATTACTAAATACAAAATAGGCAAAATGTATGAGTGATGTTAATAAAATTGAAACTGGCGAAAAACGCTCGTTGGAGTGGAAGTCTTTCCTCTTCATCGCGGTGGTTCTCTTTCCAATATTAAGTGTGGCTTTTGTAGGTGGTTACGGCTTCCTAGTTTGGGCACTGCAAGTGTTTGTATTCGGACCTCCTGGTGCTCACGGCGGCATGTAATGCCCTCTAGTAACAACATTTTTTAAAATCAATATTTAAGAGAGCTAAACATGAAATCATTTTTAGTTAAATTATGGCGCACAATGACTCGCCCAGCAGTACACATCAGTCTTGGTGTACTAACTATGGGTGGCTTTATCGCCGGTGTTATTTTCTGGGGCGGTTTTAACACAGCTCTAGAGCACACAAATACAGAAGAATTCTGTGTAAGCTGTCACACCATGCGTGACAACGTATACGTAGAACTACAAGAAACGGTTCACTGGAAAAATACTTCTGGTGTACGTGCTACTTGTCCTGACTGTCACGTTCCACATGAATGGACAGCAAAAATTGCTCGTAAGATGCAAGCATCTAAAGAAGTATTCGCTCAAGTATTTGGTGACCTGGATACACCTGAGAAATTCGAAGCTCGTCGTATCGAACTGGCTAAACACGAATGGGATCGTTTCTCTTCGAACAAATCTCTAGAGTGTAAAAACTGCCACAACTACGATTCAATGGATTTCGAAAACATGCGCCCAACAGCGCGTATTCAGATGAAGAACGCAGCAGAGCGTGATCAAAGCTGTGTTGACTGTCACAAAGGTATTGCTCACAACCTTCCATTAGATATGGCATCAGCGAGCGGTATTGTTGGCGAGCTAGAAAACGTAGCAAGCAGCACATCTTACGCAAATGGTTCAGACGTGATCTCTATTCGTCACCTACCAATGTACACAGATGAAACAGCTGAAGTTGAAGCGGGTCTATTAAGCCCTGCAAGTAAAGTTGCTGTGATCGACGAAAAAGGCGATATGATCAAGATTCAAATCGACGGTTGGCGTAAAGCGAAAGGCTTCGGACGTGTAATCCAAGAAGACTTCGGTATGAACATCTCGACTGCAATCTTGACGAAAGAAGTATCTCAAAGTGACGTAATCACTGTTGGTGAGAAGAAAGAAGATGAGCTAACTGGTCTTCCTTGGGAAGAAGTTAACCTAGCACTTTGGATGAAGAAAGAGTCTATGGTTGATAACTTCGATCCAATCTGGAACGCAGCTGGTCAAGCGTACCAATCTAACTGTTCAACGTGTCACTCACAGCCAGATGAAGCTCACTTCAGCGCTAACGGTTGGGTAGGCATGCTAGATGGTATGATTGCATTCGTTAACTTCGATACAGATACAGAAGCACTTGTTCTTAAGTATCTACAGAAGCACTCATCAGATTTTTCTGAAGGCCATCACTAATAAGACGTCAATTGGAGTAACACAATGGCAATTACAAGAAGAAGTTTTCTGAAAGGTGTCGCGACGACAAGTGCGGCATCGGTTATCGGTCCAAGCTTATTGGCGTCGGCTTCAGCATCAGCTGCAGAAACAGACGGCGCGTGGAAAGTCTCTGGTTCTCACTGGGGTGCATTCCGAGCTCGCGTTTACGCGGGTAAAGTACAAGAAATTAAACCTCTAGAAATCGATCAGCACCCAACAGAGATGCTGAAAGGTATTAAAGGTATTATCTACAGCCCATCACGTGTGCGTTACCCAATGGTTCGCCTGGATTGGTTGAAAAAGCATAAATACAGCGCAGATACGCGTGGTAACAACCGCTTTATTCGTGTGACTTGGGATGAGGCACTAGACCTTGTTTACCGCGAACTAGAACGCGTACAGAAAGATTACGGTCCATGGGCGCTTCACACAGGTCAAACTGGTTGGAGACAAACGGGTCAGTTCCACAGCTGTACTAACCACATGCAACGTGCAATGGCACTTCACGGTTACTCTGTGAAGAAAATCGGTGACTACTCGACAGGTGCTGGTCAAACGATCATGCCTTACGTGCTAGGTTCTACTGAAGTATATGCTCAAGGTACATCTTGGGAACTTATCCTAGAAAACAGTGACAACATTGTTCTTTGGGGTAACGATCCAGTTAAAAACCTTCAAGTAGGTTGGACATGTGAGACTCACGAGTCGTTCGCATACCTAGAACAGCTGAAAGAAAAAGTTGCTAAGAAAGAGATCAACGTTGTTTCTGTTGACCCTGTTAAAAACAAAACAGGTCGTTACCTAGAAAACGAGCAAATGTACATCAACCCACAAACTGATGTGGCGTTCATGCTTGGTGTTGCTCACGTTCTTTACAACGAAGGCCTATACGACAAGAAGTTCATCGAAACTTACTGTCTAGGTTTTGAAGATTTCATCAAGTACGTTCAAGGTGAAACGAAAGATAAAGTTGAGAAGACTCCTGAGTGGGCTTCTGCTATCTGTGGCGCAAGCGCGGACTCTATCCGTGACTTCGCTAAGATGCTGGTTAACGGTCGTACACAGATTCTTGTTGGTTGGAGTATCCAACGTCAAGAGCACGGTGAACAGCCTTACTGGATGTGTGCAGTTATCGCAGCAATGGTTGGTCAAATTGGTCTTCCGGGCGGTGGTATCTCTTACGGTCACCACTACTCTGGTATCGGTGTATCTTCAACTGGCTTCGCTGCTCCGGGTTCTTTCCCGCTGAACATCGACCAAGGTCAAACGCCTAAGTACACCAACACAGATTACAACGGTTACAGCCGCGTAATCCCTGTTGCTCGTTGGGTAGATAGCTTGCTAGAGCCAGGTAAGAAGATCAAAGCAAACGGCGCGACAGTGACACTGCCTGACATCAAGATGATGGTATTCAGTGGTAACAACCCGTGGCACCACCACCAAGATCGCAACAAGATGCGTAAAGCATTCAAGAGCCTACAAACTGTAGTGGCTGTTGATTTCGCTTGGACTGCAACTTGTCGTCACTCTGATATTGTTCTTCCAGCTTGTACTCAGTGGGAACGTAACGATATCGATGGTTACGGTGCGTACTCTGGTCGTGGTTTGATCGCAATGCACAAGCTAGTGGATCCTCTGTTCCAGTCTAAGACTGACTTCGAGATCATGTCTAGCCTGACTAAGCGTTGGGGTCGCTACGACGATTACACGCGTGGTATGGACGAAATGCAGTGGGTTAAATCTCTGTACGACGAATGTCGCGCTTCAAACGAAGGCAGCTTCGAAATGCCTGAGTTTGCTGAGTTCTGGGAGAAAGGTTTCCTAGACTTCGGTAAAGGTAAGCCATGGACTCGCCACGCTTCATTCCGTGAAGATCCAGAGATCAACGCACTAGGTACTCCTTCTGGTTTCATCGAAATCACAAGCCGTACTGTTGGCAACATGGGTTACGAGCACTGTCAAGAACACCCTATGTGGTTCGAGAAATCTGAACGTTCACACGGTGGTCCAGGCTCTGACAAACACCCATACTGGCTACAATCTTGTCACCCAGACAAGCGTCTTCACTCTCAGATGTGTGAATCTGAAGAGTGGCGTGCGACTTACGCGGTACAAGGCCGTGAGCCAATCTACATCAACCCAGTAGATGCTAAGAAGAAAGGCATCAAAGATGGCGATGTAGTACGTGTGTTTAACGACCGTGGTCAACTACTAGCAGGTGCTGTTCTAATGGATAGCTACGCTCCTGGTGTTGTTCGTATCGAAGAAGGTGCTTGGTACGGTCCGATCAACGAGAAAGTGGGCGCGCTAGATACATACGGCGATCCAAACACACTGACTCAAGATATCGGTACGTCTGAACTTGCTCAAGCAACGTCAGCAAACACATGTTTGGTTGATTTCGAGAAGTTCCAAGGCAAACTGCCTCCAGTAACTTCATTCGGTGGTCCAATCGAAGTTTCTTAAGTCTTGTCTTAAGAACCAAGATTAAAGCTTGAATCAAAGCCCCTGTAAGTACTATTACAGGGGCTTTTTGTATTTTTGATATCTGTGTTGGTGTTTCTAAATAAGCACTGTACAGGGCTAATGGAGGGCGTTTTTGAGACAGGCTGTAACGTGCTGTTTGAGAGCAGTAGTAGAAACAGTGGATCAGGAAGGGAAGGTCAAAAAAACTGTGGAAAGACTTAGGCTGACGGAAACAAAAAGGCCGATACAAAGTACCGACCTTACAGAAGCCTATGGAGTTAACTGTGCTCAAGTTAGATCTCAAATATAAACCAGTAGCTATAAGCACAGATTAGTGCAGGCACACTAGAGTATAAGGTTGCGACCAGTGCTGCTTTGGGAGCCATCGCAATCGCAGGGAATAGCGCGTCACCATCATTTGAAATTGCGTTACCTACCTGAGCCGAAAGTGGTAGTGCGCCTGAAAGGTATAAGCTAGTGACCAATAATTGTGGTCCACAGCCCGGTAGCAAACCCATCAACACGCCAGCCAGGGGGAGCATGATGCCCCAGCTTGAGAATAGCGTCGCAAAATCGACATTTGCTATCACAGAACCAAATTCAAAGAAAAGAAAGGCAACCACCACCCAAGCGGTAACAAAGTTTGTATCTTGAGCGGTCTTTTGCAGTGGATGAGAGCCCATACATTTTTCGTCCTCACTCACAGCTGATTTGTAATCCTCAATTTCGCGGGTCAGACCCCATAGAAACATTGAGCTAATCAGTAAGATTGTTCCCGCCCATTCCATCGACATTTCAGGCAACGCGAGCAACTCGTTGACATCGACTTGAAAAGAGCCAAGTAGAGCCACCGCAGCACCGGGAATAATTAGGACTGACCATAGGTAGCCTTGCAGATTGATCGCCTTTTTAGATACCGTTTCTTTGTCTTGAGATTGGGAAGCACAGCTGTTGGTGGCTTCATTTTGCTCAGTTTGTTTTGGACGTAAGAAGTCATCCGCATGGAATAGGTTAATGATTCGACCTGAAGCGGTACCCACAATCACACCCATCGCCATCATAGCCAAACCCGTTTTAGGTTCGCTAGCAATCAGCAGGAAGGCTGCGTCACCCATCGTAGAAACAAGTACCGCAACAACCGCGCCAAACCCAAGTTTGCCGGATATAAACTGCGTAGTAACCACAATCGCACCACCACAACCGGGCAGTGCGCCCATCAAAGCGGCAAAGACCACTTGGTTTGAACGAGACTGGTGGACGAGCTTGTTGAATACATTGTCTTTGTTGATGTAAAGGCTTAACCCGTGGTAAATAGCCAAAGTTAAAGCAACGTAGCAAGACACTGCCCAGAAGGCGTCTGACAGCGTGGTCACCGTCAGCTCTCGTGTAGCAGGGGCTGCAACCAATGCTGCTAGTGAGATGGGTAAAAGCAGGCGCTTAAATGAGAGTGAAAACTGAGTTGTTTTCGCAGCGCTGCTGCTTGGCAAAAAAGAGATTAGTCGATCCATAGGTGTTACTCAAAAATAGTGGCTTAAGATAAATATATACGAATGATAATAATTATCAATTGCATTTGTTGTTTTTTTATCTATTGTTACTATTGGCTAAACCTACGAAACATGACCAATCTGAAAAAATGAGGTAAAGTATGGCTAATAAAGAGAGGCTCTAAAGGTAGAGTCATAATTGTTAGTGTAATAGGAAGAAACATGATTTTAGTTGTTGGTCACAAAAACCCTGATAGTGACAGTATTTGTAGTGCGTTAGTTGCAACAGAGCTTCTTAAAGCTCGTGGCGAGGAAGCGACACCAATTCGCCAAGGCGAGATCAACCGCGAAACTCAACACATTCTAGAAGTCGCTGGTGCTGAAAAGCCAGAGCTTCGTACTTCTGTTGCTGGTGAGAAAATCTGGCTAGTAGACTACTCAGATCTAGCACAAGCACCAGATGATGTTGCTGATGCAGAGATCGTAGGTATTGTCGATCACCACCGTCTAGGTGACGTGATGACAGTAAACCCAATGGAAGCTTGGATCTGGCCTGTTGGTTGTACAAACACTGTACTTTTCAACATGTTCAAGATTGAAGGTCACGCAATCTCTCAACAAATCGCTAAACTAATGATGTCTGCAATTCTTTCAGACACAGTGGGTTTCGCTTCTCCAACATGTACTCAAAAAGACAAAGACGCCGTTGCTGAGCTTGCTGAAATCGCAGGTGTAGAAGACGTTGATGCATTCATCAAAGCGCTTCTAATCGCTAAGACAAACATCGAAGGCCTATCTGCTGCACAGCTAGTAGAAAAAGACCTTAAAGGCTACCCATTCAACGGTCGTGATGTTGTTGTTGGTCAAGTTGAACTTGCGACTCTTGAGCAAGTAGACGGCATGATTGAGGCGCTAGAAGCTGATCTTGAAGAGCGTTGTGAGAAAGATGGTCTAGCGTTCGCTGCGGTAATGCTAACAGATATCACTACTGCTCAAACTCGTCTTCTATACAAAGGTGAGTGGGCTGAGAAATTGGTTAAGCACGAGAAAGACGGCGTATTGATGATGGAAAATACACTAAGCCGTAAGAAGCAAGGCTGGCCTTGGCTACAAGGTGAGCTTGTTTAATCAAGTCGCTTAATATTAAACGCCTGCTTATTTAGCAGGCGTTTTTCTTTGAAGTAGACTTTCTTCTTCATCGATAATGTTTGAAGTTAAAAACACTCGGCATAAAATAGCTTTAAGAGCAAAGTTACTGACTAAAGTAGGAAATTAAGATGACTACACAGCTAGACGATAAAAAAATCGCTGAAATCAACAAGTATACGGGCGAGCAACGCCTGAAATACTGTGTGAAAGAAATCGTAGCAAACCGTGAAGTATGGATCTTAACCGATGAACACGGTTGTGTAATGCTGAACACAGAAGATGAAGATTGTGTTCCAGTATGGCCAAACCAAGAGTTCGCAGAATCATGGGCAACGGGTGATTGGTCTGAGTGTAAAGCTGAGTCTATTTCGTTGAATAAATGGCACAGTCGCTGGACGAACGGTCTAGAAGACGACGAACTTGCTGTTGTAGTATTCCCGAACGAGCAAGAAGAAGGCGTTATCTTGTTCCCGGATGAGTTCGATTTCGAATTGAAAAAGCAGGCAGCTAAGCGCTAGTTCTTTCGTAATACAGTAACATCGTAAGTCAGCGCTGCCTTTCTTAGGTAGCGCTATCATTCAATTATCCCATCTAAGTTACTTCCAACGTATATTCGTCAATACCCAATCAACTGATACAAGGGCGCTTGTTGTGCGGCTTTAGAAGCTTGTTGAAGCACACCTGTTTTGCTGTATCTCTTGAGTATCTTTCGAACGATAGGTTTTACTTCAGATTTTGTCATTCCAGCTTTCAATTCTGGTTCATACAGCAGTTGCAGTAGCACTACGTCTAAGGGCGATAATAAGTCTTCTGGCGTGTGGTCGTTGAAAATAGAAGGGTAGGCTTTATCTGAATCATTCGGCAGGCCGAGAACCTGTGTGATCTCTTCCACGATGCAGGCGACTAGCTTACCTCGCGATCTGGCCTGATCAACGGGAATAACAATCCCAGCGTAAACAATCTCTCCTTTAGAATTGGTTCGATAACCCGCCGTGCAGATGGCGCTATTTAAATGCTGAGTTGATTTGAGCTTGAGCACCGATTTCGCCTCAGATACCCACTGACTCTGCCTTGTGTATATCCACTTAACGTTCGCTTGGGACTCTTTACTGACGATTGTTATTGGGTGTTGAGTGACTTCAGATAAGTGTTGGATATGAAGCTCTGTGAGCTCTTGATGCAGTTCTTCATCGCCCACTCGATGATGGATCCAAATCTTGATAGGTTGTTTCCACTTGGCGAGCGGCTTGTTGCCTTGGGAGTATTCGTGTTGAAGTGCGACGTTATAAAAGGCAGTTTCGACGAAGCTTCTATCTAGCCATGTGAGCGGTGTGCTTGTCGCGTTAAAGGACAACATCACCAACAAAAGGGGAAGCATTGAAGCTGTTCGTAACATACTTTCCCCTCTGCTGAATTTAGCGTGATTAAAGATTAGTGGTTCGGCGCTTTGGAGAAATGGCTCTCAACTAATCTTTGGGTAATTTGGTGAGTTGGATTGGTCAGCACTTGATCCGTTTCCCCACTCTCAACCACATTGCCTTCGTGCATGACAATAATCTTGTCGGTTATGTGCTTAACAATACCGAGGTGTTGAGATACATAAACGAACGATACGCCCATCTCTTCTTGAAGTTCTAAGAACAGATTGATGATTTGCGAGCGCATTGCCATGTCTAAACCATTTAACGCTTCATCAGCGACAATGATGGATGGCTGAAGTATCAAGGCACGAGCCAAACAAACCCTTTGTTTCTGGCCCGCAGCAAGCATCTGAGGGTAGAAGTAAGCATGTTCCGGTAGAAGGCCCACGCGCAATAGTGTGTCTTTCACACGACGCATACGGGCTTCTGGTGGCATGTTGGTATTTCGCTTTAATGGACCTTCAAGAATTCGACCGATCTGAATACGCGGGTTAAGCGACGTATTCGGATCTTGGAAGATCATTCGAATCAGCTTACAACGAGTCGAGTAGTCTTTGTGTTCTAGCTTTTCGCCATTCACGCGGATCTCGCCTGCGGTTGGTTCAACCATGCCTGCGAGCATTCTTGCTAATGTTGATTTACCAGAACCATTCTGACCAATAAAACCAATCGTTTGGCCTGCTTCAAGGGAAAAGCTGACCGGCTTCACCGCCTGATGAATCTTTTTACGGAAAAGACCAGAGCGAGTCGTAAAGTCTTTAGACAAATCACTGACTTCTAATAATGCACTCATGATTTCTTTTTCTTCTCCATATTCAGAGGGAAGTGACAGTTAAATTTATGGTTCTTGATACGTTTAGTATGTGGGATCTCGACACACTGCCTTTGCGCGTATGGGCAGCGAGGCCCTAATCGACAACCAATAGGAAGATGTTGCAGCGGTGGAATTGACCCCGGCAAAGACTGTAGCTTCTCCTTGTGGGGAATCCAGTCGTTAAAGTCTGGCATCGCTTTTAACAGAGCAACAGTATATGGGTGCTTGGGTGCATCCAACAGCTTCGGCGTATCAGCGGATTCTACAGATTGACCACAGTACATCACGGTAATGCGAGTTGCCCATTGGGTAATGGTGGTTAAGTCATGACCGATCAACACGATGGTGGTGTTATTGATCTGGTTCATACGGCTCAACAGACGCAATATTTGAGACTGTGTTATTGGGTCCAAATCGTTGGTCGGCTCATCAGCAATCAAGACTTTTGGCTTGGCAGCGATCGCCATTGCGATCATCACCTTTTGACACTCACCATCGGTCAGCTCGTAAGAGTAACTGTCCATTAGGCGAGAGTGGTCTTTGATGCCGACTTTGTGTAGTAATGCGATCGCTTGCTTCTTACGCCACTTAAATCGTTGCCACCAACGACCTTCAAACGAATGGGAAGGGATCGCTTCAACGAGCTGGTTACCTACTTTTTCAGAAGGGTCAAGACACGTTGATGGCTCTTGGAAGATCATTGCGATATCGCGGGCGATCACTCGGCGTCTTTCTTTCGGCGTCAGTTGCAGTAGGTCGATATTGCCTAAGCGCATTCGGTCTGCAGAAACTTTCCAATTTTCTTTACAAACCCCGACGATCGCTTTTGCAACCAAGCTCTTACCTGAGCCTGATTCACCTACTAAGCCACGAATTTCCCCTTCATTGAGGGTAATACTCATTCGATCTACCGCTTTAACCATCCCTTGAGGGGTCTCAATCTCGATGGTTAGATGTCGAATATCAAGTAACGGCATTATTCGATTCCTGCATTTAGCGCTTGGCGAACACCTTCACCGACGAGGTTAATCACGATCACTGTAAACATAATAGCTAAGCCGGGTAGGGTTACTGTCCATGGCGCAAGGTAAATCAACTCGACTGAATCACCCAAGATTGAACCCCACTCGGTACTCGGTGCTTGAGCGCCAAGCCCTAGGAAACCTAAAGCCGTGATATCAAGAATTGCGACTGACAGTGCCAGCGTAACTTCAAGTGCGATTACGGTAAGAATGTTCGGAAGGATTGAATTCCATAGCAGGTAAAAATCGTTCGCACCATCAAGGCGAGAAGCCAGAATATAGTCTTTTTCTACTTCAGCATGCACGGCAATGTACACCGAGCGTATAAAGCGCGGGATCAGTGCCAAGCACAAGGCGAGCAAGATATTAAACTCGCCAAAGCCAAGGAATGCCACGAAGATAATCGCCAGCAGAAGAGATGGAATCGACATAACAGTATCAAGCAGGTGGTTTAGCGTGCTTGATAGTAAACCGCGCGTCATACCAGCAAGTACGCCAATCAGACAACCAATGACGGCTGCGATAAAGGTAATCACCACCGCGGCGCCGAACGTTAACTGAGAGCCAATTATTAGGCGAGAGAGAATATCTCTGCCTAAGTCATCCGTACCTAGAAAGTATTCTACCGTTCCCGCAGGATCCCAAGAGGGCGGCGTTAATAGGTGACCGGTTTGTTCTTGTGCATCATGCGGGGCTAACCAAGGTGAAGTGACGGTGACCAGAATGATAAGCACCAAACACCACAAGCCAAACATAGCTAGATTATTGCTGCGGAAGCTGCGCCAGAAACGTTCGAACTGGGTTGGAATCTGTTCTTCTTGGTAGACGTTATTTGTTAGCATACCATTCCTTCCTTACCAGTGGATTGATCATCGCGCCCAGTAGATCGGACAGAATGTTGGCGGTCAAAACCAAGGTTGCTACCACAATTACGCCTGCTTGAATTGAAACGTAATCTTGATTCGATAAGGCATCCAACAACCAACGACCAATGCCCGGCCAGTTAAAGATAGACTCGGTAACAATAGCAAGCGTTAACATACTCGATAGCTGAACACCGACCTTAGGAATAATCGGAGGTATCGCGTTTCTTAGCACGTGCTGCGTGATGATCTCTCTAGTGGAAAGACCTTTAATTCGCGCAGCGCGGATGTAGTTTTGTGTCATTACTTCAGCCACTGACGCTCTCATCAATCGGATGACCTGAGTCGTTGGCGCCAGTGCTAAAACAAGACAAGGCAACGCCATATGCTCGATAACACTTTGTAGTGCGTGCGCGCGGTAGCGACCTTCGGCAAAAAAGGCGTCAATCATCGCGAATCCAGTCACGTGTTCAATCTCGTAAAGTAGGTCGTATCGGCCACCAACTGGGAACATTTCAAAGTGCAGTGAAAACACCATGATCATCAGCAATGCGACCCAAAAGATAGGTGCAGAGTAACCAGCCATAGAGGTAAACGATATGGTGGTATCAACAAACTTACCCTGTCTCATACCAGCAATGGTGCCGAAAGGGATACCGATGATGAGTGCCAACACAAAGGCAAAGAAGCACAGCTCTAGCGTTGCAGGGAACACCAGGACCAACTCATCGATGATAGGCACACCGTGTTTGCTTAGGCCAAAGTTTAGCGTCGATAATTCAGTGATATAGCTAATCCATCCAGGCCAGAAATCTTGAATTGCCCATGGGGAGGTTTGGTCTAATCGAAGCAGAGAAAAACCCACTAAGGTTAGAATCCCTAGCGTAATAACGAATAAGTTTACACGTCTTAATGTATACCAAAACATTACTGCACCTCTCTTCTGACTTGATCAAAAGGTTGGGCATTGAAAGGACTTGCTTTAAAGCCTGTTAGCGAACGATCGTGCACGCGAAATTGCACGCCATGAGCCAGAGGAATCACAGGAACTTCTTCATTAAGAATATTTTGGGCTTGTCGGTACAAGTTCACACGGTGCCTTTGTTGATTTATCTCTAATGCTAAGTCGAGAAGGAAATCAAAGTCTGAATTACACCACATCGAGACGTTTAACCCTGCACGCTCGGAGCTGCATGAGAGCAGCGGGCGCAAGAAGTTGTCTGGATCACCTGTATTGCCTATCCAGCCTGTAAGCAACAAGTCTGTCGAGGAAATAGAGGACAACTGGGTGCGGTCAAATCGGTCGTCGGTATAGAGTTTCAATTCAATACCAATATCAGCGAAGTTTGCTTGGATCAGTTCTGCCGTTTTTCTTGGACTTGGATTGTATGCGCGTGGCTCTAGTGGTACCCACATTGAAAGCTCTAACCCAGGTTCAACGCCAGCTTCTTTGAGAAGCGCAACCGCATAGTTTCGGTCGTAGCGAACTTGAACGTTGTCTTTTTGGTGAGCCCAAGAAGTAGGAGGAAGCAAGGTGTAGGCTTTAGTTCCTGTACCGTAATACACAGAATCGAGAATGTTCTGACGATTGATGGCTAAGTTGAGCGCTTTACGAACTCGAGAGTCACGCAGTGCAGGGTGCTCAGTATTCAGCGCGATGAAAGAGACATTAACCGCCGGTGTGGCAGAAATCTTCAACTCTTCATGAGCCTGAATAATAGGGATCTGGCTAGAGATCGGAGAGTTGAGCACGTCACACTCACTGCGAAGAAGCTTGGCAAGTGTGCCCGTTCCACGTTGTGAAGTATCGAACACAACTTGGTCCATTTGTACTTCACCTTTCCAGTAGTGCTTGTTCTTTTTCAAGCGCACTAGGTCGTTGATTTGGTATTCATCTAAGTAGAAAGGGCCAGTGCCGACTGGATTGGAATCGATTCGATTTTTCTCATCCGCTGCAATGAGCTGATTGGCATACTCCTTAGAGTGAATGACTGCATAGCTGGTGGCGATATTGTTGAGAAACGAATTGTCTGGGCGACTTAATTGGAATTTCACCGTTAGGTCATCAACTGCGGTGATATCGACAATCAGGTTTTTGAAGTCGATTCCGGCAAACCATGGGTATAGGCCGCCACCCACATAATGAAATGGGTTTGAACTATCAATGACACGTTCAAAGCTAAACACCACATCTTGTGCATTCATGCTACGAGTTGGGGTGAACCAGTCTGTCGTTTGGAACGCAACATTTGGGCGCAGTTTGAACGTGTACTCTGTACCTGATTTATCAACAGACCAACTTGTCGCCAAGTTCTGTTTTGGTCGGTACGTCATCGGATCAAGAGTGAGCAGTGTATCGAAGATTTGAGGACTCAGCGATTCTGCGGTAATGCCACTATCAACCAGCTGTGGGTTGAAGGTACTAGGATTACCTTGGCCGCAATAAATGAAGCCTTTTTCACGGATTTGCTCGTGATTCACACTCTCACCACATCCAGCGAGAAAGCTCAACGTGCAGATGCTCAGTGATAGTCTTATTAGTGCTTTCATAAAAAGAAATACTTTTCGAAACGAGGCGTTAGAGGAGCCTCAAGATCCGGACAATTTAACATTTTATTTATTCGGCTCCAAATAATAATCAAGTGTGGACAGCTATTTATCGTTAGCTTGCCCGACAATCGCGTACTTCCTCACCATTCCACGTAATTGGTTGTAGGTTAACCCAAGTAATTCTGCGGCTTGTTTCTGGTTATATTTGCTCTGTTTTAGGGCTTGATTGAGTAGCTTGATGTCTTGTTGTTCTTGCCATGCTTTGTAATCAAGCGGCAAAGAAAACAAGCTCTCTGATGAAGTATGGCTGTTAGACGGCTCATTGCCAGTTTCCGGAGAGGAATCTTGCTCTGTTTTCCATGCGGGCTTAAATGGGTTAAACACCAAATATTCAATAGGATATGGGTCTTTTCCGTGCTGATAGATCGCTCGCTCAATGACGTTTTTGAGCTCTCGTACATTCCCTGGCCAAGAATAATCTAAAAGCGATTCAACGGCAGAAGGGGCAAAGCCAACAAACAACTCCAATTCCAATTCACGACACATCTTAATGGCGTAGTATTCTGCGAGTAGCATGATGTCTTCTTTTCGCTCACGCAAAGGAGGGATAGTAATGACGTCAAACGCCAGTCTATCTAATAGGTCAGCCCTGAATTCGCCCTTTAATGCCATATCTGGTAAGTCGGCATTGGTTGCACACACCAGTCTTACATTGGCACTTAGCGCCTTTTGCCCACCGACACGTTCATATTGCCCGTATTCAATAACGCGCAATAGCTTCTCTTGAACCGCAAGGGGAGTGGTCGCTAACTCATCCAGAAACAGCGTTCCTCCTTCTGCTCTTTCAAAGCGACCTTGATGACGACCTTTCGAACCCGTAAACGACCCTGACTCGTGACCAAACAGTTCAGAATCAATCAAACCTTCACTGAGGGTTGAGCAGTTCAATGAGATCAAAGGTTGATCCCAGCGTCTTGAAAGGTAATGCAGCCTTTGTGCGATCAGTTCTTTACCCGTACCACGCTCACCAATGATCAGAATGGGTCTTTCTATTGGTGCGAGCTGGGATACTTTATCTAACACAGAGAGAAAGCTAGGTGATTCACCAATGAGGTTCTGCTGCATAGCGCGTCCTTGTATGAATTAATCGTTGGAGATAGTCATGTAAGAGTCGTAGTGGTGAAAAATACCAATACTTGGCTAAATTCATCATAGCATGGTTCGGGTTAATCACCATTTTATTGTAAGTAACTGATAATAAATGGCTTAAAAGTTGGCACGCTACTTGGATTACTTATGGTAGGTTTAACAACAAACGTAAATTTTTGAGCAAGTGGATTGATAAAGTCGCACAACGATTTGAAACGCATTTGCCATCATTGTAATTAAGGAGTTCCTCATGGGTATTTTTTCTCGCTTTGCAGACATTGTAAATTCAAACATCAGTGCACTATTAGATAAGGCCGAAGATCCTGAAAAGATGATTCGCCTGATTATCCAAGAAATGGAAGATACGCTGGTTGAGGTTCGCACTAACTCAGCAAAAGCAATCGCAGACAAGAAAGAGCTAGCACGTAAAGTTGAAGCTATCGAAACTCAGATTCTAGATTGGCAAAACAAAGCAACACTCGCACTGACTAAGCAACGTGAAGATCTGGCAAGAGCGGCGCTAATCGAAAAGCAAAAACTGGAAGACATCATCAAGAGCCTTCACACCGAGCAAACTTTGGTTCATGAAACCATCGAAAAGCTAACCAGTGAGATCGGCAAGCTTGAAACCAAAATTGCAGAAACTCGCGCAAAGCAACAAGCATTAATGATTCGTAATAATGCGGCGAGCAATCGTCGTGATGTTCAAAAACACCTGCATTCAAGCAAAACCAACGAAGCAATGGCGAAGTTTGAGCAATTCTCGCGTAAAGTGGATGAATTAGAAGCTGAGGCAGACGTTTACGCAAAAACAGGCAACGCAAAATCTTTAGACCAAGAGTTTGCAGAGCTACAAGCTCAAGACGAAATTGAAAAAGAGCTAGCGAAACTGAAGCAACAAGTTGAAAACCGCGATAAATAATTTAGGAGTTTTCTATGTCAACATTTCTAATTGCAGGCCCACTGATTGTCTTCTTGATCTTCGTGGCACCGCTATGGTTATTCTTACATTACCGCAGCAAGAAGAAATCCAGTAACGGTCTGTCAGAAACGGATCTTCAGCGTCTGCACAAGCTTTCAGCGCAAGCGGAATCCATGCAAGATCGTGTGAAGACACTAGAAAAAATACTGGATGCGGAGTCGCCTAACTGGAGACGCAACTATGAGTAGAGAACTGTATCGCGACACAATTAACGGCAAATTGTCTGGTGTGTGTGCAGGGTTAGCGAACTACTTTGGCCTTGAAGTGTGGTTGGTTCGTATCTTAGTTATCTCTGCGGCACTGCTTGGTGGTAGCTTTCTGGTGTTATTAGCGTATTTAGCTTTGACATTTATGCTTGAAAAACAACCACCTCACTATGTTGATGAGATGAAAGCCAAGCAAGAGCACACACTCAAACAAAAGCCTTGGGAAAAAGGGCAAACGGCAGAGTCGTTACTGGGCACTTTAGAGGGTGATTTCCAGAAGTTAGAGACCAGTGTCCGCAACATGGAAGCTTATGTGACCTCCGACACCTTTAAAGTCGACCGCGCATTTAAGAACATGTAACGATAAGTCTAAAAAAGATTCGATAACGGTTTAGGAAAATTTATTCCAAGCCGTTATTTTTTTTAATAATTTTGTCTAAATAAATCTTACGATAACTGGTAAGTTACATGTGATTAATCTATGTTATAAAAATATTTATAGATATGGATGATCACCAATGTATAGAGCCTCCGTTGTCCTATTGACAGCCTTAGCTGGGTTGTCTGGGTGTGGTAAGGAGCTTCCTCCCGTACCTGAACCTGATTCTAGACCCGCCAAACTCTTCACTGTCTCCGTAGGTAGTAATGCCTTTGAACGTAGCTTTCCTGCCACCACTGAAGCGGGTGACAAAGCCGTACTGGCCTTTCGTGTTCCAGGGCTACTTCAGACTATCGATGTCACATCTGGTCAACAGGTCAGTAAAGGTGAAGGGCTTGCAACGCTCAATCCTGACGAATATCAACTGCTAGAGAAGCAAGCAAGAGCCAACTTTAAGCTTGCTGACGTTCAATACCAACGTTCGATTAAGCTACGTAAAGACCGAGTCGTATCTGAGCAAGATTTCGATCAAGCGAAAGCCAATCACAATTCTGCTAAAGCGATGCTTAATCAAGCCAAAGCAAACCTTCGCTATACCACTCTTGTTGCGCCTTACGATGGAACGATTTCCATTATTCCGGCTGAAAACCATGAATATATTGCGGCTAAACAAGGCGTGATGAATATTCAAACCAATCAAATTCTTAAAGTCGTCTTCTTATTACCCGACCAACTTATTACGCGCTTTTCTTCAGGGTTCGAGACGGATGCAACCATGGTTTTTGATGCATTTCCTGAAAACTCTTACGTTCTAACCTTCCAAGAAGTGGATACCGAAGCCGACCCGAAAACAGGTTCATACAAGGTCACAATGGTAATGGAAAGACCAACCGATGTGGGTATTTTGCCCGGCATGTCTGGCACGGTAAATCTCGTTTCATCGTTAGCGGCCGCCACCAAAATTCCAACGTCAGCAATGATGACCGACGGAGATGATGTCTCTGTTTGGCGTGTGAATAGCGACGGCATTGTTGAAAATGTTGCCATAGTCATCGATGAAAAACGTCATATTGTCTCTGGACTGAACGATGGCGATCGCATTGTGACTTCTGGCGTCAATGGTCTTGAATCGGGCGTTAAAGTTCGAGAGTGGATCAAGGAAAGGGGGCTATAACATGAAAACACTTAAAATGGCCGCAGGCCTGTCGTGTTTAGCCTTACTGACGGCTTGTGAAGATAAGCAAGCTGTAGAAGTGAGTAATACGCCCTTGGTTAAAGCTATCGAGATTTCAGTCATCGACTTTAGTGACAAACTCTATTTCCCAGCAGTAGCAAACGCTGCTGAGAAGGCTCACCTCAGTTTCCGAGTGGCCGGTGAAATCTTCAAGCTAGATGTGAAAGAAGGTGAGCGTGTTTCCAAAGGGGACATCATTGCCGAACTTGACCCAACCGATTATCAATTGGATGTGGACAATGCTCAAGCGCGTTACACGGTAATCAATAGCCAATACCGACGTTCGAGTCCGCTAGTGAAGAAAGGCTTATTGGCTAAGTCGCAATTCGATGAAATTGCCGCTCAACGCCAGATTGCTTATGCCGAGTTGGAACTGGCGAAACTGCGCTTATCGTTCACCATGCTTCGCGCCCCTGTTGATGGGATTATTTCTCGTGTCAGTGTCGACCAATATGAAAATATTCAGGTAGGCCAACAAGTGGTGAACATCCACAGTGTCGAAGATGTTGAAGTCGTTATTCAGCTGCCTGACCAAATCTACGTCAACCAACCGAGTGAACAACTGCTATCGAACGTTGAGGCTGTGGTTAGAGTGCCAAGTGGCAATGAATACACGGCAGGTATTAAGGAGTTCACCACTGAACCGGATCCAAGTACGGGCACGTTTACGGTGACGCTTGCTTTGCCAATGCCTGAAGATGACTTGATTCTGGATGGTATGGCGGTTGAGGTGACGTCAAATGGGCGAGAAATCGGCTTAGAGCTAAAAGCCGGTGTGTTGATTCCAATTGAAGCGGTATTTAATGCTGATGGCGATGATTTAACGCGTCAGAACTCTTATGTGTGGGTGCTCAATGACGACAATACTGTCTCGAAACAGCAAGTCGTATTAGGAAAAGCAAATCAGAAAACATTACAGGTCATGAAAGGATTGGAAATGGGGCAGCATGTCGTTGTTGCAGGCGTATCGCGATTGCGAGATGGGATGACAGTGGAAGTATTGTCTCAGGAGACGAACAATGAGTGAAGTAAATAACAAGCCTCAAAATGACGATCAACAGGGTGATGATCAGATCACAGGTGTTGCTTCTTACTTTATACGTAACAAAGTCATTAGCTGGATGCTATCTCTGATCTTTCTTATTGGTGGTGTTTCTGCATTCTTCGGTTTGGGGCGGTTAGAAGATCCTGCCTTTACCATCAAAGATGCAATGGTCGTGACTTCATACCCGGGGGCAACACCTCAGCAGGTGGAAGAAGAAGTTACTTACCCACTAGAGAAAGCGATTCAACAGCTCACCTATGTCGACGAAGTGAACTCTATTTCAAGCCGTGGCCTGTCTCAGGTAACGGTAACGATGAAGAATAACTATGGTCCGGACGATCTTCCGCAAATCTGGGATGAACTTCGTCGAAAAGTGAATGATCTTAAGGTTGAACTGCCACCTGGGGTCAATGATCCACAAGTCATCGATGACTTCGGTGACGTTTATGGGATTTTGCTTGCGGTGACAGGTGATGGTTATAGCTATAAAGAGCTGCTGGATTACATTGATTACCTAAGGCGAGAGCTGGAGCTGGTTGATGGGGTTAGTAAAGTCTCCGTTTCCGGCCAACAACAAGAGCAAGTGTTCATTGAGATATCGATGAAACGGATAAGCTCTCTAGGTTTGTCTCCAAGCACGGTATTTAACCTTTTGTCGACTCAAAACATTGTATCAAGTGCTGGCGCGGTCAGAATTGGCGATGAATACATTCGAATCCATCCAACGGGTGAGTTCCAGAATGTTGAACAGCTTGGTGATTTGATTCTGACAGAAGGCGGCGCTCAAGGGCTTATCTATCTAAAAGATGTCGCTGATGTAACTCGTGGTTATGTTGAAGTTCCAAGTAATATCATTGGATATAACGGCAAGCTCGCACTCAACCTTGGTGTCTCTTTTGCGCAAGGCGTAAATGTGGTTGCCGTGGGTGAAGCGTTTGACCGACGACTTGCTGAACTTAAATACCAACAACCCGTCGGTATCGACATTTCAGAGGTTTATAACCAACCTAAAGAGGTGAACAAGTCGGTAAGCGGATTTGTGGTGAGTTTAGGGCAGGCGGTTGCGATCGTAATCGTGGTGTTACTGTTCTTCATGGGACTACGGTCGGGACTGTTGATTGGCTTGATATTGTTGTTGACCGTTTTTGGTACCTTCATTTTCATGCAGTACTTCAAAATCGATCTTCAACGTATTTCACTGGGCGCGTTGGTTATTGCCTTGGGGATGCTGGTGGATAATGCCATTGTGGTGGTGGAGGGGATATTGATCGGTACGCAGAAGGGACGAACCCGGATGCAGGCCGCCACTGATATCGTGACCCAAACCAAATGGCCACTGCTTGGAGCAACGGTGATTGCGGTCACCGCGTTTGCTCCAATTGGTTTGTCTGAAGATTCAACGGGCGAATACTGTGGCACCTTGTTTACGGTGCTATTGATTTCATTGATGCTGAGTTGGTTTACTGCTATCTCGATCACGCCGTTTTTTGCAGATATCTTCTTCAGAGGACAGAAGGTTGATCCCAATAATGAAGGCAAAGACCCATACAACGGGATGGTTTTTGTTATCTATAAAAACTTCCTTGAGTTCTGTATGAAACGCGCGTGGCTAACCATGATCGTTCTGGTGATTGGTTTAGGTGCGAGTGTGTACGGTTTTGGTTTCGTTAAGCAAGCCTTCTTCCCGTCTTCAACCACACCTATGTTCCAAGTGGATGTGTGGATGCCGGAAGGTACCGATATTCGAGCGACCAATACCAAGCTTAAAGTGCTTGAAAGTTGGCTAGCAGAGCAGGACGAAGTTGAACATATCACGACAACGGCGGGTAAAGGCCTGCAACGTTTCATGCTGACTTATGCGCCAGAGAAAAGTTATAGTGCTTACGGCGAGATAACGGTTCGTGTGAAGAGCTACGAAGTACTTGAAGGGCTAATGAAACGCTTCCGTGATCATGTAAATGGTCAGTTCCCAGAGATCGACTACAAGCTTAAACAGATCGAATTAGGTCCTGGTGGCGGTGCGAAAATTGAAGCGCGAATTGTGGGTTCTGATCCAACGGTTTTACGTTCAATCGCTGCTCAAGTGATGGAGATTATGCGAGCTGATGAAGGCGCGTTTAACGTTCGTCACGATTGGCGTGAAAGAACTAAGGTATTAGAGCCTCAGTTCAATGAAAGCCAAGCGCGTCGTTATGGTATTACCAAATCTGACGTTGATGACTTCCTTGCAATGTCTTTCTCTGGTAAGTCGATTGGTGTGTATCGTGATGGTACTACGCTGATGCCTATTGTGGCTCGTTTACCTGAAGATGAGCGAATTGATATTCGCAACATCGAAGGTATGAAGATTTGGAGTCCGGCATTAAGCGAATACATTCCGTTGCAGCAAGTGACGCTTGGCTACGAATTAGAATGGGAAGATCCACTTATCATCCGTAAGAACCGTAAGCGCATGCTGACGGTAATGGCCGACAACGACCTATTGGGTGAAGAAACGGCTTCGACGTTACAGAAACGCTTACAGCCACAAATCGAAGCGATTGAGATGCCACCAGGTTATTCGTTGGAGTGGGGTGGTGAATATGAGTCATCTGCTGATGCACAAGCGTCACTGTTTACCACTATGCCGATGGGTTACCTGTTCATGTTCTTGATTACCGTGTTCTTGTTCAACTCGGTGAAAGAGCCTCTGATTGTTTGGTTAACGGTTCCATTGGCGTTAATAGGGGTGACGACAGGCTTGTTAGCCTTGAATACACCATTCGGCTTCATGGCATTGTTGGGCTTTTTGAGTCTATCTGGGATGCTTCTGAAGAACGGTATCGTACTGCTTGATCAAATTGAGATTGAGATGAAGTCCGGTAAAGACCCGTATGTAGCGGTTGTTGATGCGGCACTGAGTCGTGTTCGCCCGGTATGTATGGCAGCGATCACCACCATTCTTGGTATGATCCCTCTACTACCGGATATCTTCTTCAAACCAATGGCAGTAACCATCATGTTTGGTTTGGGCTTTGCGACTGTACTCACGCTAATCGTAGTACCTGTGTTGTATCGTCTATTCCATAAAATTGAAGTGGCTTAACGTCAACTGACCTTTGAAATAATGCCCCTAATTGGGGCATTATTTTTATATACCGATTGATAAAAAGAGAATACAAAAATGGACGTAAATACATCAGATAGAACGTGTGCATGGGCGCTTAAACATGAGCTTGAAAGGGAGTACCACGATGCAGAGTGGGGCGTGCCTGTTTATGATGACCAAGTTCTGTTTGAGTTCATTACTTTAGAAGGCGCTCAGGCGGGTCTGAGCTGGATTACGATCCTGAAAAAGCGTGAAGGGTATCGTGTCGCGTTCGATAATTACGATCTAAACAAGCTAGCTGAGTTGAATGAAGACAACGTGCCGCATATCATTGAAAATTTCGATGTGGTTAAACACAAGGGCAAGATTGCTTCGGTATACAACAATGCACGAGCAACGCTTGAATTACAGAAAGAGTTCGGCTCTCTTTCTAATGCCTTATGGCAATTTGTCGATAATGAAGTGATCGTGAATCAATGGACCGAGATGTCTCAAGTTCCCGCTTCTACCGAGCAATCTAAAGCGATGAGTAAGTTTTTGAAGAAGAGAGGCTTTAAGTTTGTAGGGGAAACAATCTGTTACGCGTTCATATATGTGTACTTTCTAGGTGTATTTACAAGAAATCATCTCTTGAAGCAATCTTCGCTATGGTCATCAACTAACCCACAAGCTTGCATGAAAGCGTAAATCGTTGTTGTACCTAGGAATTTAAAGCCTCTCTTCTTGAGGTCTTTCGCTAAAGCATCTGATTCTTTAGTTGTAGCTGGAGGCATCTCACCTTCAGCATAGGTATTAATCAATGGCTTCCCACCAACAAACCCCCAGACGTAATTGCTAAAGCTATCGAACTCTTGTTGTATCTCTTGGAAGCACTGAGCATTGTTAATAGCGGCTAGTATTTTTGCTCTGTTACGAATGATACCAACATCTTGCATCAACTCTTCTACCTTGCCCTCATCAAACTGAGATACCTTGATAGGGTCGAATTCTGCAAAGGCATTTCTATAGCCTTCCCTGCGTTTGAGGATTGTGTACCAACTCAAGCCTGCTTGTGCTGATTCAAGCACTAAGAACTCGAAGAACACCTTATCGTCATAAACAGGAACTCCCCACTCTTTATCGTGGTACTCAAGATAGTCAGGTTTAGCACCTTCAACCCATAGGCAACGTTTCATTGTAGAGTCCCAATAAACTGTGAGTCATTAACTTAGCATATGTGTTAATCAAAGAATGGCAATACACATATTTACCACATGTCTCGAAATGAAAGCCCCAAGGTGTATGTGTTATGGGGCTTGACTAAGAACTATAAAAGGGGAAGGACGTTACTCGGTAATCCAACCTAGCTTTATTGCTTGAATTTTGGCTTTTGAAGTCAATACAAAACCATCGAAATGCTGTCCATACCTTTGATAGTATTGCCTTTCACTCATAAGTAGTCCTTCATCTATTAGTTCTTGGATATATACCTCAGCAAAGATTCTAGAGCAAGTCATAAGACTATGAAGGTCATGAAAGGTAAAATGCGATTTCCCCTTGTTATAAGCTTCAACTGTTGCTTTCAATAGCTCAGTCTTTTTATCTATCTTACTTTCAGCAGGTTTAGCTTCTGCTGTTAGATAGGGGTTAGAGCCAATCTCAGGTTCTTTATATAAAGGGCTTCCATGTATCTCACGCATTAACTCATCAATAACAGACTCAAACTCATTGTCGTTAGAAAAATCAATATAAAGCTTTGATCTTAAGAAGGTAGGAACATCGTTGGTGCTTTGCTGACGAATTATAGGAATGATTTTCTTGTCACCTATGCTGGACATCAATGATGAGGTTACAATCATCTTTTCATAGCCTACACCTCCAGTGCCCTTGTTAGCTTTCTCTACATATTTCTCAGTACAAACCATTATCACACGGTCAACTTCAGCTAACTGAGTTTCCATGAAGTGAGGTAAGTCGTCACCAGCCCCCAAACTCCATGCATCTATCCTAGCGTCAATACCCGCGTTCTTTAACCTTGTGGCAAGGTCTAAAACCCATTGTTTATGCTGTGCACTATCATGCGAGTAGGACAGAAAGACCTTTGGTATATTTATGCTCATAGTAACTCCTAATTAACTGATATGAGTTAGATGAGGCTTGGTATACGAAAAATCAATGAAGCACAGCAAGTAACGCTTTGAGCTAACTCACAATTATGCTTTTTGTAACCTGTTAACTGTTGCTGGCGATATTCCTAGCTTCTCTGCTGTTTGAGCTATTGATAGCGTCTGACGTAGCTCTTTAACTTGCTCAGGGGTTGCCTTTGAAGGTCTGCCAAACTTCTTACCTTTGGCTTTAGCCGCTTCTATACCTTCACGTTGACGCTCTTTAATAAGCTCTCGCTCCATCTGTGCTACTGAAGCAAGAATGCCTAAGACACCTTTCTGAGCTGCTGACATAGTAGAGTTGAAGCTTAGACCTTCTTTGATGAATTCTATTGATACTTGCTTGGTGGTTAACTGCTCCACTATTGCTACAGCGTCACCAGCCCCAGAACGGCACACACGGTCTAATGAGTGGATGTAAAGCTTATCCCCTTCTCTAAGGTAATTAAGGCACTCAGACCATACAGGGCGGTCTATGGTGGATGCTGAGCAATACTCTTCGAATACCTTATCTAACTGGATATCAACTAATTGACGATCAGTATTCTGGTCTGTTGTTGATACTCGTTTGTAGCCTATCGTTGCCATTGCTCTATCTCATAAAGTCTAAGGAGTTATGATTTATACTGTATCAAAAGTCACTTTTCAAGATTTTGAGATAGGAAAGAGGCCTTATCTTAAAAGGTATACATATGAGATAGGTGGATTTGACGAATCGTTTAGTAGTCACAATTCGCTGAGTTAAGGAGTCTATATAAGTGTGGTATGAATGTGGTCACAAATCAGGTCTGACATGCATACTATTAAATGTAGCAAATACAATTAGATAGATAAGTTATAAAGCTCTGGCAAGACGACTACAACTTGCTTAAACGGCACTGAAGGTTTGATGGGATACAGATTAACCAACTCCCAAGGTTTACTTCAGGTCGGGCTGCCATAGGTGTTAGCTCTGAAGAGTTCCTATGGTTTAAGGATAACTGTATCTGAACACTGTCCAATCTATCTAACTTATATATTTCAATAGTTTAAATAAGGATTTCAATTTGAATAACGTAACAGAATTAATAGAACTAGCCACTAAGAATGGCTTGGATACTTCAGTGTTAGAAGCAATAGGCTTTGATAATATTGAAGGCTTTCCTAACTATCAGTGTCATAACATCAGTGGCTTATATAGAAACAAGAATACTCACAGAGTCTTAAAGCCCAATGCTAAAGGGCAAGTGCGCTTAATTGCTAATAACGCTGAAGGTAAGAAGGTTAAATGGGTCATGCAAGCCAAAGCAAGCTAAGGGGTATGAATGAAGAAGGTAAAGAAGTGCTCTAGATGCAAGAAAGCTAAGCGTATGACACGCCACCAGCGTATATGCAGTCAATGCAAGCAAGATGGCTTCTTTGGTGGCTCTTACTTTCGCTGGCTTTGGGACATGGCTAAGCGGTCTGATAAGCAAGCTATGCCTAGTTGCACTGATGAATTGATTAAGGTCTTTGAAGTCAGGAAGTTTGCTATTAAAGCAAGGGGTTACTACAGAGAGAATCAAAGCATTGGCACTAAGTATAACTATCACATTGGTCATAGATACCCTGCTTCAAAAGGAGGCAAGCTGATTGCTGAGAACCTAGTAGTTATGCCTGCTTTGGTTAACTTAACACTGAGAGATAAGCATGGTGATGGACTGGAGAGTTATAGGGTTGAGCGTACCGAAGGTCATTGGACTTTAGATGAGTTCAAGGACTATGTTGCTAGTTTTGATATAGAGCGCTTACAGGCTTATATAGGAGGTTCTGAGGCTACTAATATTAATGACTTTGAGACCAATGGCTTAGCAATGGGTGAAGTACTTCAAATAGAGGCTGAGCGTTTAGGGGAAGAACCGAAAGGCACTGATTTATTAGTATCTAGCTACTATCAGAAGCTGAGCAAGTTCAGTCAATTAGCCAATGGACTAGAACAACTAGAAACACTAATGGGCTTTGATGACATACATCAACAGCTACTCAATTATAGAAAACAACAGGATGGAATTATGGGATTTGATATAGAACCAAGCAATGAATTTGATGTAGACGATACACTGATAGAAATGGAATCAGCTAAAGCAATGGAGAGATTGAAAGAGCTGAAGGCTCAAGGAGAGTTAGGTGGAAATGAAGCTAATCATCTTGCAGATATGCTAACGCCACTAGAGCTTGAACAGAACCAGATGTACTTTGAAGTTCAAGAAAATCAAAGAGTTGGACTTGTGGCGTAGAAGGTTTTACCTAGAATTGCTGTTTTGGTTACACTCCAAATCGCCTGTAGGCGTTGGTACATAAGGGCTGAGAGGGTATTGCTTGTGCTATTTCCTAGGTAGTGTATAGGTCTAATTTCGATACTTTTAAATAATATAGCTAACGCTGATATAGCGTAAGGATTTGATATAATGAAAGAATATAATAAGCCATGTAACCAAAGTGGCGAGATCACATGTTAGAGCAAGCATGGGATATAATGACTAAGGCATACCAATGCAGCAATCTAGAGCTACTTAAGAAAGCAAATAGGATGCTTGATAGGTGGGATATGGTTGATGGTTACCCTAGTTATGAGAAGCATAACCTTAGTAATGTAGTGCGCAACCGTAGAACTAAGCGAATACTGAAACCTAACCACAATAACCAAGTTAGGATGTATCACGCTGGTAAAATGAAGTGGATTAAGCAAGGTGACATTGACTACCACCAGCCATAAATCCACCATTAGAATGGCGCAGCCTAACTACTAATCCGCCGATAGTTAACCGATAATATCAGTATGTTTCTACTACTTATTACCAGCACTGAATTAGTTTTTTATTAGTAATAACTAATTAACATGTATACATCTATAAACTAGAACGCCGTTACACCAAGCATTCTAATCAAGATACCTATCAATTTTATAGAACTACTTAATGCTTAGCATTTTCCATACAAACATAGGCTTAGACTTCATATAGTGATATGGATTCTGGATTGACTGGAACATAAAACTACTCGTAGAGTCAATTTCAAAGATAGCCTGCTTGTCTATCATATCGACCTCAAACTTTGAGAACTGATTCATTAACTGCCTAAGCTTGTTGCGAGCAGTAATGGTTTCGGCTGTTATCTCAGGCTTAAAAGCAGTATCAATTAAACCAATAGACTCCTTCATGTTCATCTTGATGGGGTTCGTCTCTTTAGCTTGCTCCTGTTTCTCTATCTCAATTAATGAATCAAGCTCCTTGAGTTCATCTGTACGCTTTTGAATGTTAGCTATAACCTGAGAGTTAGATGTAGAAGCAAAAGCCTCTAGCATTGTATCTAGAGCGTCTGAAAGGTGCTGTCTCTTAGCTTCTAATGGCTTTAATTTTCTCACCGCTGTCTTGGGCTTACTCCATGTTTTATAGAATGCAGGGGTAAGCCATTGCTCTTTTAACCAGTCCCTTAGAAACATGATGTTAATAGGTTTTGAGTCGCATGTGCCTTTGAGTGATTCAGGGCATCTGAAGTAATAAAGGTGGGACTGCTTTTGCAATCTAAGTGGAGCACTACACCGCTTACAGGTGCCAACGTCCTTTAGTATATTAAGGTGACTAGAAGTAGAGCCTCGTTTTAGTGACTTAGCCCTTTGCTTTATTTGAGCTTGGGATAGGTAGAAGGTTTGCTCTTCAATCACTGAAGGATAAAAGTCTTGTATTGGCTCACCAATTGGAACTGACTTTCGATTTACTCGTTGATTAGGTTGATACTCGCCAAGAACGGCTTTGGTATTAAGCACTTTAGTAATTACAGCATCACCCCATGTCTTGCCTTTAGGGCTAGGGATACCTTTAGCATTGAGGTGCTTAGATATAAGGTGAGAACCCATACCACCAATGCTTAGCTCGTATATTTCCCTAACTAACTCAGCACTTTCATTAAGGATGAATGACTTCTTATCATCGGAAAGGTCTAGCCAGAAAGGCTTATTGTTGGTTTTCAGTGCGTTAGGGTCTGTTCTACGCTTGTGCCATACAGCCTTTAAACGTTTTGATTTGGTTTCTGATTCTTCATTGGCTCTAGCCATCGTAACTATGGCTGTTATGAACTCAGCTAACCCCATGCCTTTCTTATAAGTTTGGTTATCAAACAGAGTTACTACAATGACACCTTGATTAGTAATGGCTAGAAGTTGTTGTAGTGCTTCATCAATATTAGCTCGGCTTAAGCGGTCTAAGCTCTCAACCAATAAGTAGCAAGGAGTGGGTATCTTACCTTCTTCTAAAGCAGCTATAAACTGACCTAAGCCAGCGTCTTCAAGGCTATTGTTTGAATGGTATGCAGAGACTCCCAAATCCTCAAAAGAATCTGTACTAAGCTCTAGGTTATGCTTGTGGCAATAGTCTTCAGCTAGTTGTATTTGGCGACGTATTGAGTCCCCATGGCTTTGAGTTGCTGAAGAAAAGCGTCTGTAACTGTATGCGTTCATTTTTCAATCTTAACTTAATGACTATATCTAGTAAATATACCTTCATGCAAGCGACAGGCATGGTTAATGACCATATCGTAGGTTGTCCGCACAAATAAAAGTGTTATTTATCGTCGAAAAATAATTGCGTTAATATAGGAAAATTTACTGGTCATTTATAAACTATTCAATATCATATGCGACCAAATTCAAACCTAGAAGACGATAGTGAAACAACAAAGCTACCAAATCTGTGATGTTCGTTATGATCCCTTGCTTAGGCAGTTTGTGCGTGAAGATGGCCACGTAGAAACTATCGCGCCGATAGAAGGTAAGGTGTTTCTGTTCTTACTTGAAAATGTTGGTGAGTGTGTTGAACGAGGCCTGATATTTGATAGGTGCTGGGGCAATGTGATTGTCTCAGAGCAAGCGCTCACTAACGTGATATCTAAGATTAGAAAAACGCTGTCACGAGTGACTTGTGGCTGTGCGACGATTCGCACGGTCAGTAAAACGGGTTATTCACTTGAAATCGATGAATCGATAAAGCCTAGCAAAAATGAAACCTCTACAGATGTTAACGCGGCAACGGTCACTGATTCAGAACTCAAGACGTCTTCCTACCAAGAACAGAACTCAGGTGAGCTAGAATCTTCAAACTCGAAAAGCAATACGCACCTTGTTAAAGCGGGTTATTTAGTCGCATTGATTTGTGTCGTCGTAACGGCGTTCAACCTTTTCCAAACCTATTATACGCCACTGCCTTATTTTGTTGATAAAGCCGAATATCGCGACAGCTACACAGACAATACCAATCACTACTTTTTCCATATTGCGCATAATGAATCCTATTCGTTGCCTGCGATCACTCAAAAGCTAACGGATGCGATACCTAGCCACTGCAACGTTGATGTTTTTGTCCGCATCTATCCGTCTGTAGACCAACCTGAAAATGATACGTTATACATGTTGGTTCAAAAGAAGGATGGCGAAGCGTTGAATTACAGCGCTTCTATTTTCAATGTAGCGTCGTCTTTTGATTCGTTTGCTCAGTACATGGAAAAGAGGAGTTACTTTTGCGACTAATTGGCTTACTCATTCTTTGTGCAATCGCCGCTTCGAGCTTCTTGTTAGAGCAAAATGAATTAGCAGGCACTCGATGGCACTGTAAAACGATCAAAACGGATTTCTTATCTCAGGCATTCCAACCATATCAAGCACTGTACGAACGCATAAGCCTTACTTTTCAGTCTGACCATACTTTTAGCATAAGAGAGTTTGTGACGATTACTGAACAAGACGGTAACGAGAGTACAATGGAAAACCTTTATTCCGGCTACTACGGGTTGGATGGAAACAATCTGTCGATGAGCATTCTAGATGTGAGAACCGCAACGCCTTTTCATGATCCTGTTATTAATCAGGATTACAGTGAGTATAAAGGGGTGACGATTGACTACGCTATTGCAGTGAAGGATCAGTCTTTGTATATGTTCAATGAACATCGAACTGAAATATTCAATTGGGCGTGTTTTAACGTTCAGTAGCTTTTTTAAAGCTATGTGTCGAATACGCTAATCTGAAAAAGGCAGGAATATCCTGCCTTTTTGGTCTGAGTCTATTAACGCTTTAAATTAAACGAGCGCGTTGTAACGCTCTAACCCTGCTTCTAGGTCTGCAATCAGATCATCAACGTCTTCTAAACCGATATGAACGCGAATCAAGGTACCTTCGAAGTTAGGGTTCGCTACTGTTCTTAGGCTATCAAAGCTGCTTGGTTCATTCGCTAGAATCAAACTCTCAAAGCCGCCCCATGAGTAACCCATACTAAAGTGCGTCATGCCATCAAGCAGCGCTGTGGTCGCTTTTGTATTTGAGTTCTTCAGCACGAAAGAGAACAAGCCATTACCGCCCGTAAAATCTCGTTTAAAGAACTCATGGCCTGGGCAAGACTCAAGTGCAGGGTGACGAACATGGTCAACCTCAGGACGAGTCTCTAACCATTTTGCGACTTTCAAGCTGCTCTCTGCGTGTTGGCGTAGGCGAACATCAAGAGTTCGAATACCACGAAGACCAAGGTAAGCGTCATCTGGCGAAACACATTGACCCATCAAGTAGCTCTGTTCTCTCAGTTGGTCCCAACATTTTTCATTGGCTACCGCTGTCCCTAGCATCACATCAGAGTGACCAACGATGTATTTAGTCGCTGCTTGGATAGAGATATCAACACCGAATTCAAACGGTGAGAAGTTAACACCGGCTGCCCATGTGTTGTCTAACATAACGATGATGTCATGTTCATGAGCAATACGCGCAAGCGTTGGAATGTCTTGAACTTCCATGGTGACTGAACCCGGAGACTCGGTAAATAGAACCTTAGTGTTTGGCTTAATAAGGTCTTGGATGCCTTCACCAATCGTTGGCTCGTAGTAAGTCGTTTCTACGCCCATCTTCTTCATGATGGTGTCACAGAAATCACGCGTCGGTTCGTAGCAGGTATCGACCATCAGAATATGGTCACCAGTTTCTACAAAAGAGAGGATGGCATTAGAAATGGCTGCCGTACCACAAGGGTATAGCGCACAGCCAGCGCCGCCTTCCACTTCAACCATGGCATCTTGGAAAGCGAAATGAGTGTTGGTTCCACGACGTCCGTAAAAAAGCGTTTTGTTAGCGCGATTAATCGTAGCTTTGCGCTTTTCTTCTACTGAGTTGAACACGACAGTTGAAGCGCGCTGTACTGGTGGGTTAACGACACCATTGGTCCACTTCTTATCACGACCTGCAGTGATCAGCTTAGTGGTTTTGTTCTCGGACATGCTGTGAATTCCTTATCAATCGGTTATGTCCTATTTAAAACATGCCAATAGCCTTCAAAGCAAGAGTGAAGCGGGAGTTTTTATGCTTTTCTTTCTCTTTTTAACCTTTCACGTCGTTTATCGAGAAAGGTTAAAAAGCAGATAGGCAGTGAGAGATGAGTCGGCATGGACCCATGGGTTAGATTACAGCAGTGGATTGAACAGATAGAACAACCTTTCGAAGAAGCGGTTGCGCAGATTTCTCTGCTCCCACTGCTCGAGTTCTACTGGGTGCGATGACTCGATGTAAGATTGCTGAAGTTCAGATAGCTGCTGAGTGAAGTGCACATCGTCAACGGCTAGCGTCACTTCGAAGTTAAGCCATAAACTGCGCATGTCGATATTGACCGTTCCGATTAAACAAAACTCTTCATCAATCACTACTGACTTAGTGTGAAGAAGTCCACCGTAAAACTCGTAAATCTTCACGCCAGCTTCAAGCAGTTCAGTATAAAACGCGCGTGAGGCCCACTTAACCATCAATGAATCGTTGTTGTGTGGGATGATCAGTTCTACGTTTACACCGCGTTGCGCTGTCATTTTGAGTGTTTCTAATAAATCGGCACTCGGTACAAAGTAGGGGGTTGTGATACGAACTGAATGGTTTGCCTGATTAATCGCAATGGTCAGAACTTGTAGGATCAAATATTCCGGCATGCCCGGGCCTGATGGTACTACCTGAACTGGATGATGCGTCATTACCTCTTCAACCGGACACTCTGGTAAATCAGGAAGGATTCGTTCACCTGTTTCGACTTCCCAATCCCAACCATGGATGGCCGACAGCACATTAACGGTAGGGCCAGTTACACGAACCATTACGTCAATCCACTGACCCACACCTGAGCTCTGTTTGAAGTGAGCAGGGTCGACCATGTTCATTGAACCGGTATAGGCAATGGTTTCATCAATCACGATGATCTTGCGGTGCTGCCTTAGATCTAGGCGGCGTATTAAAATACGCCAAGGGCTAACCTCTAGTGCTTGTACAACTTGCACACCGGCGTCTTTCATCATTGAAAGCCAGTGGCTTTTGAAAAAGCGCGGGCTACCTGCTGAATCAAGCAAGACTTTAACATCCACGCCACGTTTCGCAGCTCGAATGAGTGCGGAAGCAACCGAATCCGTTAAGCCTCCAGGGTGCCAAATATAAAAAACCATCTTGATACTGGTTTGGGCGTTTTCTATATCTTCAATAATTGCGTGTAAGATCTCATTGGGAGACGCTTGCAGTGAAAGTGTGTTTCCGCTGAGTGCAGGAATGCCCATTCGATTATTACAAAGTTCATCGATCTTGTGGATAGGGGAGCCAACCTTTCCTGGCAGGTGGAGCTGGCAATCATCGAGTTTTCGGAACCAATCACCAAATGGAGTAAACATGCGGTGAGCCCGCTCAGCCCTCTTTCTACCTAGGTTTAGCTCTCCAAAAAGGAAGTAACAAGCGACACCTACAATTGGGATAATGTAGATAACCATCAACCACGCGAGAGAAACGCTGACAGAGCGTCGTTTTAGTACGACACGGAAAGTCACACCGGCTACAAGCACCCAGTACAAAGCGACAGAGGCTAAAGTTAAAAAATGGTAGAGCTTTTCCACATTGAATACTCGAAAAAAGAGACACTTAGATAATAATGCTATTTTGCGGATATGGGAATTTAAGGAATCAACTATTTACAAATTAGAGCTAAAGCTGTAAACAGGTTATAGTTGTTAAGTTTTGGTTAACTTAAGACGAAAACGATTGTTTTGTATGAAAAGGCGGCATTTAACCATAAAAATTTACATTGGTAACGAAATATGTACGGTTCGGGCTTCCAATTTTATTCTTAAACTGGTTTACTTGCCAGATAACGAGCGTCAATCAAATCTTTTAGGTGTGTAAATTTTTTTATACGCCTTATCTTTTAAAGACGCCACCCAAAGCAAAACACAACATCACATAACACAAAAGTTTGGAGTACACGTGGCTACTAGTAATACAACCACAACACCCCGCGATACCTGGGGTTCGAAGTTAGGATTCGTAATGGCTGCAGCAGGTTCTGCTGTTGGTCTAGGTAACATTTGGAAATTCCCTTACACAGCAGGCGAAAGTGGCGGCGGTGCATTCGTTGCAATTTACCTGTTTTTTGTAATCTTCATCGGTTTCAGTGTAATGCTGACTGAATTTGCGATTGGCCGTCATACGCAAAAATCAGCAGTAGGTGCATTCAAAACAACTGACCGTCGTTGGACGTTCGCTGGTGTTATCGGCGTAGTCAGTGGTCTACTTATCATGGGTTTCTACCCTGTAGTAGGTGGCTGGTCTATCGCATACATCGGTAAGATTGCTGGTGGTCTGCTAGACGCACCTGAAGCAATCGGTGACAGCTTCGGTGGCTTTATCTCAAACCCAGTTCAACCACTTATGTGGATGGGCCTATACCTACTACTTAACATTGTTATTGTTATGAAGGGTATCTCTGGTGGTATTGAGAAAGCGGGTAAGATCCTGATGCCACTTCTTTTCATTATCCTTATCGTGGTATCAATCAAAGGCATCATGCTTCCGGGCGCGATGGCTGGTCTTGAATTCCTATTCAGCCCTGATTTCTCTAAAGTAGACAGCGGTGTAATCCTAGCTGCACTAGGTCAAGCATTCTTCTCACTATCTCTTGGTATGGGTTGTATGTTGACTTACGGTTCTTACCTTAAGAAGAAAGAGAACCTAGTTCAAACTACGGCTATGGTTACGGCTATGGATACAGGTGTTGCTATCCTAGCTGGTGTTGCAATGTTCCCTGCAATGTTCGCATTCGGTATGGAACCTGCAGCTGGTCCTGGTCTAGTATTCGTTGTTGTTCCTCAGCTATTTGCTGAAATGGGCGGCGTAGTTGGTCTTCTATTCGCTCTAATGTTCTTCGTTGGTCTAAGTGTTGCGGCACTGACTTCTTCAGTATCTCTACTAGAAGTTGTGGTTTCTTACCTAATCGATGAGAAAGGCATGAAGCGTGTGACTGCAGTACTGTCTGCAAGTGTAGTAATGGCGATTCTATGTATCTTCGCTTCTCTATCACTTGGTGGCTTCGGTCCTACACTGTTCGGTACTGGCGCATTCGATATCTTCGACCTACTAACTGATAAGATCTTCCTAGCCGTTGGCGGTATGTTGGTATGTATCTTCGCTGGTTGGAGACTAAACCGTGCTGACCTTGAGAAAGAAATCACTAACGACGGTGAAGTATCTTTCCCTCTATTCGGTCTATGGTACACACTAGTTAAGTACATCATCCCAGTAGCTATCGCTATCGTAGCGTTCATGGGTATCTCTTCTGGCTTCGACAGCGGTAAAGGTGCAATCATGCTACTAGGTATTGGTATTATTGCTGGCTCTGCGCTTATCTCTAAGAAGCTATAGTTCTTAGAAACTAAAGCTCTTAGACGATACAATCGCGAGTTAAAGTAAGTTAAGAAACGGGAGTCATTGGCTCCCGTTTTTTTGTTTTAAATACTTAATTTTTATCGAAAAATAAAAGTTATGCATTCACTAAAGTTATCCGTTTGCTAGCCGATATATTTATTGGTTAGGGCTGTTCAGTCCGTATTTAATTTAGGTAGGTGTTGTGTGAAATTGTCAGTGAGAAAGAAACTGTATGCCGGTTTTGGCTCTATATTGGCGGTGCTTGTCACGTTAGTCAGTATTGTATGGATAGAGGTTATTGGCGCTCATAAAAGTGCTGATGAGATCAGAATGGACGATGTACCGGGCACTGTTACCTATCTTGTTCTGATAGATGAAGCTGGAGATGTCTACCGAGATGCGTTGGGTGCGATCATTCAGGTTGATAACGCGCTGAACGATTATCGAACCAATAAGAACGAATTTGCTCAAGCTATCGAGCAGGCTAAGCGTTTGGAGAGTAGAGGTTCGGAAGACCACCGCCGTATTCAGCGAATTGAAGACTTGATGGGGCGTTTCACTCAAGAGTTTGAATCAAAGCTTGTACCGAATATCAATGATGAAGCTGCGCTACTAGCCAATATTCAACAGCTACGATCTTTGTATGAGAGCAATCTTATCCCTATTGAGAACTTGCTGGATCAAGCATCAGCAAGTGAGCGTGCAGATACAGAACAGTCACTACTGACACTAACCGATACGTTTACCACCATCGAACGTACCATCATGGTGTTGTCTGCTATTGCGATTGTCTTTGGTTGTGTGATTGCGTATCTATTGTCTAGCTCTATTACCAATCGCCTGACTCGTGTTGAACAAGTAGCACGACGTGTAGCGAATGGTGACCTAACGGCAGGCGACATTATTGATGATTCTGGTGATGAACTGGCTGAACTGGCTAAGTCGATTAACCAGATGCAGAAATCGCTAGTAGACCTACTAGGTTCTATCTCGTCTGTGACTCACCAAGTCCAATCTGTGACAGGAGAGCTCTCTTCTATCAGCCAAGACATCGTAACAGGCGCATCAGCTCAAGCAGACAAAGCAAACTTGATTGCAACGGCTGCTGAAGAGCTAAGCTTGACCATTTCTGAAGTGGCGCAGCAAGGTACTTCGACTTATGAAGAAGCACGTCGCTCTGAAACTTCTGCAGAAGATGGCCGCAACGTGATTGTTGAGATGGTGGCAAGTATTCAACAAGTGTCGACTCAAATGAGTGACATGTCGCTACAAATGAACACGCTGGGTTCGCATGGTGAACAGATAGGTAGCGTTATTAAAGTCATCGAAGACATTGCTGAGCAAACCAACCTGTTAGCTTTGAATGCTGCAATTGAAGCGGCACGTGCGGGCGAATTTGGCCGTGGTTTTGCTGTGGTAGCCGATGAAGTGCGAGCGTTAGCAGAAAGAACAACCAAAGCGACACAAGAAGTCTCGGGCATCATTCAATCGATTCAATCGGGCACTCAAGAAGCGGTGACTTACACTCAAGACAACTGTCGTTTAGTTGAGATTGGTGTCGAGCAAAGTTCAGGCGCTGTTTCGGCTCTAGAGGCGATTGTAAGCGGTGCGGGCAATGTACAAAGCATGGTTAACTCTATCGCGACTGCGGCAGAAGAACAGACAGCGGTGACCAAAGAAATTGCAGCGGATATTACCGCGATTAGCGATATCTCTGAGCAATCTCTGCAGCTAGCAACTCGCAGCTCTGAAAATACATCAGGCTTGAACGCTAAGGTTGCTGAGCTAGAAGCATTAGTGGGTAAGTTTAAACTGGTGTAAAGCGGTGGTTTGGTTCTATTTGCCTATTGGTAATCGAGTAAAGACCAAGCACTGATTGCTACTTGCTGAAAAGAAGCCCAACGATTCAATGTTTATTGAGTGAGTTGGGCTTTTTCGTAGCTGGAATCTGGATTCAGACGCGGTATACTCCACGTTCTACAATGGAGCTAGCCTTTACATGTTCGATATTCTTCTGAACCACTCTGATTTTTTACTTATCAATAAGCATCCTGGAGTCAGCGTCCACAAAGACGATGGCGATACCATGTTGCTTCAAGAAGTTGCTAAGGCAATTAATGAGCCTAAGCTGTATCTCGTTCATCGACTTGATAAAATGACCTCGGGCATTCTACTGCTGGCAAAAAATGCGTCGGCAGCGAGCGAGCTTTCACAGCTATTTGCAAAGCGTGAAGTAGAGAAATACTACCTTGCGATCGGTTCTAAGAAGCCAAAGAAAAAGCAAGGTTTGATCTCAGGAGACATGGAGCGCTCACGACGCTCAAGTTGGAAACTTCTGACATCCAAAGAGAACCCTGCGATTACTCAGTTTTTATCAGCAACGGCTGAACTCGGTGAGCGTCTGCTGTTATGCAAACCCTATACGGGGCGAACTCACCAGATCCGTGTCGCGATGAAATCGATCGGCTCAGCCATTGTTGGTGACCCTATTTATAATCCATCGAGTGAGGCTGACAGAGGTTATCTGCATGCCTTCGCGATTCGATTTGCCTATCAATCACAAGCCTACGAATATGTCTGCGATCCAAGAAGTTTAAACTCCTTGGGTGAGAAGTGGCATCAGGAAACCGTGTCGAACGGTTTGGACAGTTGGCTTGAACCTTGGTCATTAACTTGGCCAAAGCTAAACACTAAGTGAGTGAAATAATGGAAGCATCAGCTTTACCTCTGTTTTTTAGTCATATTGAACAGCAACTTAATGAAGTACCAAACGAACTACGCCGTATTTTCCACGGCCGCGGTAAGTTTTGGCCTGGTCTAGAGCAACTGACATGTGACTGGGTTGATGGACAGCTACTGGTTAACGTGTTTAAAGAAGTAGACGACGAATTCTTGTCATCTCTAAAAGCTGGATTGGTTGAACTCACCAACAAAGATATCTGGCAATCAAAGCAGGGCACAAGCATTGTTCTGCAACACCGTTATGCCGATGGCGCGCCTTCAGAGGTTCTATGGGGTGAGTTGAATGACTCACCGGTTGTGATTGAGCACGGTCTTAAGTACCAATTAGACATTGGCCGTAATCAGAACTTTGGTCTGTTCCTAGACATGCGCAATGGTCGTCAGTGGGTACAAGATAATGCCAAGGATAAGAACGTTCTTAACCTGTTCGCATACACTTGTGGTTTCTCTGTCGCGGCTATCGCTGGTGGCGCTCGTCAATGCATGAACGTGGACATGTCACGTGGCTCGCTAAACAAAGGCCGCGATAACCACCGTCTGAATGATCACGATATGCGCTCGGTTAACTTCCTTGGCTACGATATCTTTAAGTCGTGGGGAAAAATCAAGAAGGGCGGCCCTTACGAGCTCGTTATCATCGATCCGCCTTCGTTCCAAAAAGGCAGCTTTGCTTTAACTAAAGATTACAAAAAGATCTTACGTCGTTTGCCTGAGCTTCTAACAGAAGGCGGTGAAGTGATTGCGTGTGTGAACTCACCAGCAGTATCACCAAACTTCCTGATTGAGACGATGTCAGAAGAAGCACCAAGCGTTGAATTCATTGAGCGTCTGGACAACCCGCCTGAGTTTGTCGATGTCGACCTTGATTCAAGCTTGAAGGTGTTGAGATTTAAAATTAGCGCTTCTGCAGATGCCTAATTAGGTTTAAGTATCCGCTAGAATATAAAAACGCCGCTCATGTTGAGCGGCGTTTTAGTTTGAAAGGAACCTGAAACGAATACTAGGTGGTTTGATTCTTGAGTGTCTGGAACCCAAAATAGATACGCATGAAAGTCGTTAGCCAACAAGCTGCACCAAAGGTGTAAGCGATAACTGCAAAGTGTTGAGGCCAAATACAGAAAGCAATGAAACAAGCGATGGTTTCAGTGCCTTCGGTTAGCCCTGACATGTAGTACAGAGACTTATGCTTATAGACTGGGTTTTCGATGCCTCGCTTGCCGGCCATAACCGCAAACGCTAAAAAGCTGCTGCCTGTGCCGATAAAAGAGAAGATCAAAAATGCACCGGCGATGGCGTTGTGTTCTGGGTTGGCAATGACAAATCCAAAAGGGATCAGCGAGTAGAATAGGAAATCTAGGCTGATATCGAGGAAACCGCCCGCATCACTAATGCCTTGGATTCGAGCCAAGGCTCCATCAAGCCCATCACATACTCTATTAAACACAATGAAGCCTAACGCCCACTCATATTGTTGAAATGCCAACGCTGGAAATGCTAAACACCCAACCAGAAATCCGAATAACGTGGTTTGATTGGCCGTGATACCCAATTGGTTCAGTAACTTAGCAGACTGATTTAATGGCCACTTAATGACCTTGATGGAGTACTTATCCAGCATGGTTACTTCTCCATGGCCAAGACAGTACTTCTGCCCCTTGAGGTACATCGGCTTCGTCGTGCGTGACCATTAATGTGGGAATATTCGCTTTGGTCAGCTGTTCGAAGACCCAATCGCGAAATTGTGCTCTTAACTCTTGGTCCAGTTTGCTGAACGGTTCGTCAAGCAGGGCGAGTTTAGGCTTGGCTAACAACATACGAGTTAAGCTTATTCTTGCGCGTTGACCGCCAGATATTTGATCCGGGAAAGATTCAGCTAAGTGAGTTAGCTCTATGTCTTTTAGTGCAGCCATTGCTTGCTGTTGGCGAGCGGAACCTTTAACAGAGTTCGGTAACGAAAAGGCCAAGTTTTCCCATACTTTGAGGTGCGGAAACAACAAGTCATCTTGAAACAAAATACCGACTTCACGCTGATGTGATGGAAGCTCGTCGAGCTGAATATCGTTCAACACAACGGTGCCAGAATACGAAAACTCTTCACTTAAGTGACCAGCAATCGCATCCAGTAAGGTCGACTTTCCGCAGCCACTCGGCCCCATCAAAGCCAGTATTTGGCCAGATTCTAATGTTACGTTTAGCGCTGAGAACAGCGAATCCCCATCGGTTTTACGGATGGCGAGGTCGTTGAGGTACAGACTCATTACTTAGGAGACCTTTAAAAGTAAGACGGCGATATCTAAGTTGAAGTCGGCTGACTAATATCGCTAAAGAGAAAAAGAACAGAGGCAATAGGGCCTGCCAAATGGCATAGATTGCTGTTACCCTGCGGTCGAAACCACTGGTTAGGGCAACGGCTTCTGTGGTGATCGTGCTAATGCGGCCTGCGCCGAGCATCAATGTTGGCAAGTACTGAGCCAAACTCACGCTGATCCCGACCGCCCAAGCAAAGGCGATAGCAGGAAGCAAGATTGGCAGTTTGATTGAATACCAACTCTGAAATGGCGATTTACCTAGGCTCAGCGAGGCTTTAATCAACCCATCATTAAAGCTTTTCCACGGGCCATCCAAAGACAGATACACAAACGGGAAAGCAAAGAAAACATGCGCCCAAATCACCCAGAACTCATAGGCACTACTGCCGATGTAGAGGGTCGTGACCTGCATACCAAACAACACTGAGAGCTGTGGTATCAACATTGGAATAGCGATAATGAAGCCCGGAACTTGCCACTTGTATTTGATTCTGTATTCGTGAGCAACCAGCGCAAGCAACAAAGCGACTGAAGCCGCAATCAGACCAATCCATAAGCTTTGACCAACGGTGCTCATGATGGCATTCCACTCGAACTCCCAGAAGCGCATGCTGTAGCGGCTCGGCAGTAAATCAGGGAAGCGCCAACGCTGAGCAACGCTCCAAATTACCATCAATGGAATGATCAGCAGTGAAAGACTAGCAAGGATTGTGAATACCGTTTTCCCCGGCAAGTTAGCCCCTGTTCTTCCTGAATACTGCCAAGTTCGAAAGTACTTAAGAACCGCCCATTCAACTAAACGCGCCAAGGCGATGATCAACGAAGCTAAACCAAATAAAACGATGGCACCAGCAGCAGATCGCGGAAGTAGGTTAAGATCAGGATCGTTGAACCATTGCCATACCAAAACGGCAAAGGTCGGAGGATTGGTTGGGCCAATGATCAGAGCAATATCGACAACCGAGACACTGTAAGCGAGTACCGCCAACATAGGGAAGCGAAGCTTAGTAAACCATTGCGGGAAAATACATTTCCACCAGATCTGAGCGCGGCTGTAACCGAGTGATGCACTGACCTTGGTGATACGTTCTACATCAATTTGCTGAAGTATCGAAATGCTCATCAGCAACAAGAAAGGTACTTCTTTGAGTGCGAGCATAATGATTAAGCCGAACGCGTATGGGTCTTTCACCAATAACGCCAATTCAGAGCTGGTAGCCGATTCGCCGAGCAAGTGATGTACGGCTCTTGCGCCAAGCCCGGTTGGGCTAAACAGAAATGCAAAGCCGATAGCGAAAGCCACATGTGGAATGGCAAGCATTGGCGATAGCGTTAACTCAATCTTTCTCCAAAACTTGTTTCCCCAAGAAGCTTGAAGAATACAAAAGGTCAGGAAGCAGGCGATATAGCTGCTTGCAATTGCTGAACCTAGACTTAAGCCAATAGAGTGCCAAGCCCCTTCCCATTGAAAGACTTGGCTAAAACCGTTGAGTGTTGGTTCCTCTAAACCTAGAGGTGGGATGAAACTCAGTGACGAAGCCACGACTCCCGCTACCCCAGGAATGGTTGGGATAATGCAAACAGCTATAACAACAAAATATAGAGCGCGTAGCATGAAGACTAGTTACCGTATCGCTTAAGCCACTCTTTCTCGAGCGCGTTTTGCCAGCTAGGGTGTGGTTCATCAACCGATTTAAATTGCTGGGTGTTTTTAGCGCTGCCAGTGAGGTACTTGCTGCTCAGAACCGAAGGATCGCCCCAAACATTGAGGTCACCTTTGCGAGACTGTGCTTCTGGGCTCAGTAAGAAGTTAATGGTCACTTGAGCACCTGCGGTTGCATTGGCATTCCAAGGAATCGCAAGGAAGTGAATGTTAGATAGAGCGCCGCTTTCTAGAGCATAAGCCTTAGTGGTTTCGGCTAAGCGACCACTGGCTTGTGCTGAATAAACAGAGTTTGGATTGAACGTAATCGCGAGATCGATCTGTCCGTCATCCAGAAGTTGGATGCTTTCCGATGTGCCTGCTGGGAATTGTTTGCCACCGCGCCACGCCACTTTATGGAATTTATCTAAGTAAGCCCAAAGTGGTGCCGTCACTTCTTGGAAGTTGTCTTCTGAAACCGGCTGAGCCAGCGCAGGGTTATTGTTTGTTAGTTCAATCAGTAGTGATTTAATGAAGCTCGTGCCATGAAATTCTGGTGGGCGAGGATAGCTTAAGCGGTTCGGGAAAGCCTGAGCGTAGCTCAACATCTCAGAGAACGATTGTGGTGGATTATGCAGTGTTTCTTGGTCGTGAATGAACACCAGTTGTCCCACGCCCCACGGTGCTTCTAAGCCTTCCGTAGGCTCTGAGAAGTCAACATCAATTGGCAGAGACTTATCGACATACTGCCAATTTGGAAGTGATTCTGTAAATGGCCCAAACAATAGCGCGTTGTCTTTCATCGAACGAAAGTTCTCGCCATTGATCCAGACAATATCGACGCTGCCTTCACTGTTCTTTCCTGCTGCTTTTTCAGCGAGCAGTCGAGTGGTGGTTTCCGCAATATCGGTTACTTTCACATGCTTCAACGTGACACCGTAGTCACTTTGTAATTTCTTGCCTGCCCACTGTAGGTAACGATTGATCTCTTGGCTTCCGCCCCAAGCGTGAAAGTAGACAGTTTCTCCCTCTGCCTGCTGTTCTATTTGGTTCCAGCTGTCGGTGGATGTTGCTTCATCAGCATAAATGGTTGCGCTGTATGCAACGGTTGCCATGATTCCTAACGTACTTACTATCTTGTTCATAAACTTTTCCATTTGGTAGTGAACGGGCAAGAGCATTGTATTTTCAAACTCCCTAATAGTTATTCTATCTGTTTCTGAAATAAATTCTAATTCAACAGTAAATTCAATCAATTACTTGAGAACAAGCAGGGAGTTCGCGGTTGAGTTTTGTTCGATATGTAATCATCTCGAAAACTCGACAGACTCTAGGCTTTTGCCATCCTAGCAACAGACCGCTGAACCGTTGAATTTATTGCATCTAAATGAGAGATTTTTGAGGTTTATTGGAGGTTGGTACGAAAAGTCGGCGATGAGCGTCAATTTTGAAGAAGTAGTGTGGGCAAGCAGGCAATAAAAAAGGAGCCATCAGGCTCCTTTAATCAATATTTGGTTTCGATGACGGATTAGTTTACCCAGTCACGAATGGTGTACGTTAGCGTGTGTACATCGTTTTTCAGTACTAGTGTATCGTTTGTTAGCGTTACGTCGCTCCACTCGCTTAGAGTAGCAGAAACTGATTGTTCGATTTCCATCGCAGAGCCGTGACACATTTTCATTGTCATGCCCATTTGCTTGATACGGAATTGACCGTCTTTCAGCTCGCCTTGACCGAAGAAGTTGTTACAACCAGCCATGCCGTTTGCAGTCATCTTTTCGCCGATCTCTAGACGAGGAGCTGCTTGGTCTTCGCTTTTCACAATGTCCTTGCCATCAATTTGCGCAAGTTCCCAATTATGGTGCTGTAGATCGGTTGGTGTTACTTGCATCGCGTTGTCACCTGTTGTTGTGCATGCTGCTAGCATCATAGGTAAAGCGGCTACTGCTAGTAATTTTTTTGAACTAAACTTCATATTATAAGGCTCCAAAGGAAAGAACGAAGTTACCGAATAAGTGTAACTTGATGGGTTCAAAGTATAGTTTACAAAACACTATATGTGTCAGTATAAGGTCATAGTTTAGTATGGATTCCATGAGCTAGGCGACAAATTAATCGCTTATTTTTGAGAGAGTAAGCGTAATTTTGAATGTGTAAGGAGGCATGGTGGAGCAGTTAGAGTTTTTCCAAGTTCCAAGCCCTTGCGTTGGGGTTTGTTCAAGCGATGACAAAGGCTATTGCAATGGTTGTATGCGCAAAAGAGAAGAGCGCTTTAATTGGATGTCGATGACACCGTCAGAACAATTGCACGTGATAAAGCTGTGTCGCCAGCGCTATAGAAGAAAAATAATGAAGCAAAAAAACTTGGTTGGTAAGCAGGTCGATGAAGAGGGAAATACAAGTCCCCAAAGAGATCTTTTTGGCTAAAGAGGAAGTATTTAGATTTTATTTAACTCCGAAGTAACTATTACTTTACATAATGGTTGGGGTGTAATATTAAGGTAGGTACCTTTGTACCTGAAGGAGTGGTGTCGGTATGAATAAAAAGAACGTAAAACTCAAAAAAGAGCCAGTCAAAGCATTGGACCGAAAACCGATCGGGGCGAAAGATGCCCCTGAAGAGACTCCGCGTGATTGGCATTCGATGTCAGAAGAAGAACGAATGGAAATCCTTTCTCACCTCTCAGACATGCCTTTCCAATAACACCACTGGTTTTCTTCAGAGTCTTTCTTAAAGCTCAGTTTTCAGAAACAAAAATGTGATTAAACAAACATGTGATTCGCTTTCGTTACACCGCGATGGTACGTGCAAAATGTATCATCGGCCTCGGTGGTTTTACTGTGAATCTTAATGTTTGTGATCACTTCTACTGCCCCTGCATCGTAGCAAGCTTGTTCAGCTTTTTTAACAATATCGAGTAATTGGTTGAGTTCACCTTTCATCGTGGTTTCCATCGCACCGACTTGGAAAGGCACATCGGCAGCTTTCACAACTTCAATGGCTTTATCAACCACTTCGAAGTTGTTGCCTTCTTTAACGCGAGGTATCACTTGGAAGGCAACCATCACTTCTTTTTCTCTTTTTAACTCAGACACTTTCTGCTTACTCTAGGATAGGGAATTGTTGCAGATGATAGGTTAATGCGGAGACGAATTCTACAGCGGTTATGCTGGTTGGATTACTCTCGTTGTCCTACTTGTTACCCCAGTGGTCACTTACCCAACCACCTATGTGCTCATCAAAATGACTGCCACTGAACCTCTGGTTGCGTTCAACCGAAGTATCACAATCATCTTTATTATCTATTAGGGTTTGTATGTAGTTTGCCATCGGGTCATTGGAACGTTGACGATCTCGGCGGGTTGCCACTTCCTTAATCAGTTGTAATCGATATGTAGAGCTAGCACGTTTCATTTCAATGACCTCCTGTTGTAGACACTAATAGAAAAATCTAGTTGCCAGACATAGGGGCGTCAACGTGATTTAAGAGTATTTTTTTTGAGCAACCAAGAATCAATACGTTGGCATCATAATTCACAAAAGTGTCATTTAAGTTGGCATTTTGTCTGAGTCGATAGGTTGTGATTTTACATCTGATTGCATATAAAAAGCCCAGTACAAACTGGGCTAATCGATTTTCTATGGTTATTTTGAAGAACTGGCTATTTCGAAGAACTTGGCTTGCTCTTAAATTGCTTAGCACTTTTCTTCTTTGCGGTTCTTCGGTTAGCCATTTTGTCTTTAGGTGGACGTTTGCGAGCTGTGGCTTCAGATGCAGGTTTGTCTGTAACAGGGAAACCTTCTAATGCTTGTAGCACAAGAGGCTTATTGGTCAGAGTACGAATTGCATTCAGGTAGTCAGTTTCGCTGTGGCTAACCAGAGAGATAGCGCAACCAGTGCTTCCTGCTCTTGCTGTGCGACCAACTCGGTGTACGTAAGTTGCGGAGTGTGTAGGTAAATCAAAATTAATCACGACAGGCAGCTGATCAATATGGATGCCGCGAGCCATCACGTCGGTGGCGATAAGCACACGAGTCTCGCCATTTTTGAAACTTTCTAATGTTTGCTCTCGTTCTTCTTGGCTCTTATTTCCATGTAACGCACTCACGCTGATTTTGGCTTTATTCAATCGTTTGGTTAATGCATCGGCATTGTCTTTTGCGCCAATAAATACCAATACTTGCGGCCATGTGTGTTGATTGAGTAGGGCGATGAGCGCTTGAGCTTTACTGCCTTTGTTGACTAAGTACAGGGCTTCTTCAATAGTCGCGACCACGCTGTTTTCTTGATGTGTCGTGACTTTAACTGGGTTTAAAAGAAGCTCTTCAGCTTGCCCTACTAATTCGGGCGGAAGTGTCGCAGAGAACAGCAGTGACTGACGTTTGCTCGGTAGTGCTGCAGTAATCGCTTGAATATCTGGCCAAAAGCCCATGTCGATCAGGCGATCGGCTTCATCAAGAACCAATGATGAACACTGAGCTACATCCAGTTCACCACTTTTGATTAAAGCAAGTAAGCGGCCCGGTGTGGCGATGGCTAATTGTGGTTTAGTCGATAATTGTTGCTGTTGATCATCAGTATTCACGCCGCCCGTTAGCGTTACCAATTTGATATTGAGCGTTGTCGCGATCGGCTCTAAAGATTTGGTCACTTGAGATGCAAGTTCACGGGTTGGAACAATGATCAGTGCTTGCAGTTCATTTACATCTTGGTTGATGTTATTCAGTAAAGGTAAGCCGAATGCCAATGTTTTACCGCTGCCCGTTTGAGCCAATGCAAGTACGTCTTTCCCCGCAATAATGGTAGGAATTACCGCTTGCTGTATCTCTGTCGGCTTATTGAATTGAGATGGGAGCGCGGAAACGGTTTTTGCGTTAAGGGTTAGGCTAGCAAATGACATAAATGAACCAAGTATCAAAAGGGAGGTGGAGTCTAACAGGGCTACAAATGTTAGAGAATCAGTTTTGTATGTTAGACGATAAACACATTCATTATACGCGTGAATTATGTCTGTTAGCCATACGCGATAATTAAGCGTTTATCATATTGTAATGGGACTGAATGGACGTACAATGTCCGCCCTAAAAATGTTCATGAAATGAGATCGAAATGAGTTGGGACAGTATCTGGCTGTTTATTGTTATCGTGTTTTTTATTGCCATTATCCCGGGCCCAAATGCGCTGTTGGTATTAAGCACAGCCTTAACTCAAAGGAAGCTGTTCGCATTTGTGAACGTGTTGGGCGTGTCATGTGGTTTCTTTTTTCACGCCTTTATCTCGGCCAACGGCATAAGCCTATTATTGTCGAACACTCCCATGGCCTTTGAAGGGCTAAAGTGGGCTGGGGTTTTGTATCTTGTCTGGCTTGGGTATAACCATTTTCGTGCGGCACTGCGTGCTCAAGAGGGCGTGCTCTCTGTGGTCAGTGCATCGGGAAGTAAGCTTTATAACCAATTTTTCAAAGGGCTTCTCACTAATCTACTGAATCCTAAAATTGTCCTGTTTTATCTTTCTATATTCCCTCAATTTGTTTCAACAGATGCGATTGTGACAGACAGTTTGATACTCGGTGCAATTCAAGCGTCAGTGGTGTCGATGTGGTTCTTGGTTGTGATCTTAATGGCGGATACCTTTAAGCGCTTGTTAGTTCAAAAGCGCACCTCGCAAATGATGAACATTGTGTGCGGGATTCTATTCGTGGGCTTCAGCATTCAGTTGGCATTGTTTCAGCTTTAGGGTGCGACGCGAAGAATTGGATCTTTAGCTACTGGCTCAGTTCATATCCGACTCAGTTCTCATTTTTAAGTGAATGCTAAGCAATCCGTGTTTCTCTGTATAAATCTCTAAAGCATTAGCTCGGAAAGTCGATATAATAATTAGCCATCAATTTGGTAAATGTGTTTATTTAGAACCAATTGAAGCTACAGTCTATTGCTTGACCGAAATAACAGAGACAGGGAGTCACTAATGCGTGAAGATTCATTCACCCAGAAACGCAAATATTACCGCTTAAAGTACCCTCAAAAGGCACGCCCGGTGATGCGAATTAAGGATGAGCTTTTTCATGTCAGTGAAGTTTCTGAAAAGGGTGTACGCCTGATGATGCGTAACATCATTCCGGTTTATCGTGGCTTTTCAATGGCTGGCACCTTGAGGTTGCATGACAATAACAGTATCGATGTTAGTGGTGCTGTATTGAGACAAGAGGGCGATGAAGTGATCGTTCAGTTATCACAAGGCCCAAGCTTCAAAGATATGGTGTCTGAACAAAGGCATATTAGGCAAAGATACCCGGTATTTTTTGCAAGCTTAAGAGTGGCTTAAAAGCGACTGACGTTAGATTCCTTAAGGCGCAAATCGCTCATTCTAAGCAGAGATTAAAAAGCCCAGCACTTTCACAAGTGCTGGGCTTTGTTCTATCTATCAAGCTAGATATATGGACAAATTAAAGAGCTTAGTGACTCTATAGCTCGTCTACTGTAGCCCAAACCGCAGCTAGCATGTCGTGACCAAACGCGACACTTCGCTCTGGAGACCAGCCGTAAAGTTCGTCAGCGTGACTGATGTGATCTTTAAATGGCATCTCGACGGTGTAAGCTAAACACTTGAACTGCTCACCAATCCAGTTTGTGCCAACTGTCATGTTCGCTTTGCCCGGTTCGTCTTTATCGTAACCAAATTCATCTTGGAACTCTGGCGTGATAGTGAGCAGTGCTTGCTTGAAGTGGTTCTCTAGCTTCGCGATGTGCTCGTTGTAAGAAGGTGTACCTTCGCTACCCGCGACAAAGTTATATGGAATCGCTTCGTCGCCATGAATATCTAGACACAGGTCAACGCCCGTTTCTAGCATACGCTCGCGAACAAGGAATACCTCTGGGCTGCGTTCCATAGAAGGTGATTGCCATTCGCGGTTCAGGTTTACGCCAATCGCGTTAGTACGTAGGTGGCCGCGGATGCTGCCATCTGGGTTCATGTTAGGAACAACGTGGAACACAACGCTGTCTAGCAGTGAACGACCTACCGTGTCCGTTTCATCAAGTAGGCGTTGAAGTAGACCTTCGATCAACCATTCAGCCATAGTCTCGCCAGGGTGTTGGCGACCAATAACCCAGATATTTTTCTTCTCTTCACTTGGCTCGCCGATAGTTAGCAAAGTGATGTCGTTGTTGTCTAGTGTGTGACCTAGAGTTTCAAGCTTGCAAGCTGGGTGCGTTTGAGCACTGTGCAGAAGATCTTGGTGACGATCGTATGAGTACGGTGCGAAGTACGCGAAGTACATTGAATCGTGTTCAGGGATGATATCGAAGCTTAATGTATCGCCATCGAACTGAGATGGGATACGGAACCACTCTTCACGGTCATACGATGCAACCACATCGTAATCTTTCCAGCCTTCAGGGTAGGCAGACGTTGCCAGTTGACCGATTTCAAAGTGGTGAGCTTGTTGAGCTTCACTTTCTAAGCGGAAGTGGAACCACTGAGAGATTTCAGTCTGGTAGTCTGCTGGGATAGTCAGTTGAATGTTTTGTGGTGAATCTGCTGAAACGACGTGAATGTTGCCGCTTTCGAAATTGCTGAAAATTTTCATTGTAGTTTTTATCTCGTAGTTGAGTTGCCGTAAGACTAGCACACTTTTTTTCGAGCAAACCACTAACTAAATCGTAATGAGATGTTATTTCAACTATCTACTTTTTAGTTCTCTATTTTGAACTGTACTTCCAACCTATCGACGTTGGCAAGTGGTACACCCACGACAGGCAGAACGCGTGTGGCGATCTAACTTGCTGCGTTGAACCTTACAATAAGCATTTTTCAGCGCTCTTCTTCCTGAGAACCAATCATCGGGTTTAGCAAGAATCAGATAACCATTAAATCGTTTAACGAGTTCGATTCTGTTTTGCTCGATGAACTTGCTATCAAACCCAATTTCAAAGTAATCAAGCGCTTGTTCGATGGAGGTGAAACTCGCTATTTTTTGCTGGAATTCTGTTTGGTTCATACCTAATTCAATGCCATAAGTTTGCAAATATTATAGGCGTGTTAATTACTCCTTATCTTGATTTTAGTGCGATTTAAGTAGGAAGGCGTGTAGTTATTCTTAGTTGAATTTTATAAATGAGATTAGCTTTATTTGTTTTATGAATATTAAACCAATTGATTGCGCAGTCATGGTTATAAGTGAGTTGTATTGAAGTCTCATTGCTCACTTTCTTTATTATCAATAAAGACAATTTATGACGTGAATCAATAGTGACTAACCCTAAAGTATTATCCTGATCGCAATTGTTACTAATTGTTGAAGATGATTTCTAAATATGTCTATTAAAAAACGATATATCGCTCTTATTGCTGCTGTCGGTATAGGTATTGGCTGGTTAACGCTGGGCGGTACTGCTGCCGTTATGCACTACACATCGAGCACTGAGTTCTGTACTTCTTGCCACACAATGCAAATCCCTTATGAAGAATATGAAGGTTCAATCCACTTCAGCAATGCAAAAGGCATTCGAGCTGAGTGTTCTGACTGTCATATTCCTTCCGACCCAATTGACTACGTAATCACCAAGATTCGTGCGTCTAAAGACATTTATCACGAGTTTGTGACTGGCAAAATTGATACCGAAGACAAATACGAAGAGCACCGTATGGCGATGGCCGAAACCGTTTGGGCTCAACTACGTGAAAGTGATTCTGCTACTTGTCGCTCTTGCCATACCTTCGATGCGATGGATAGCTACGAGCAATCTGCAGATGCGGCGAAAATGCATGAGTACGGGCAAGAGAATAATCAGACGTGTATCGACTGCCACAAAGGTGTTGCTCACTTTGCACCAGAGCCAGAGATGGACAGTGAAGCGTTCGACAACTTGATGGCATTCACTGAGAAAACAGACCCAAATGCTAACGTCGTGTACTCAGCTCAAACTATCAGTATTGGCGACCTTGGCACTATCAATCCAACGGCACGCCTAGATGTGAAAAGTGTTGAAGGTACTGAGCGCAAAATCGAGTTGCATGCTTACCAAATGAAGGGTGCAGAACAGGTGCTTTACTACGGCGAAGGTCAACGCTCAATCGTTGCGATGTTGACAGACCAAGGGCAACAGAGCCTTGAAGTTGGTGATTTTAAAACGGATGCGTACGGCAATGAATGGCGAACGGCGGTGCTAACCGCGAACGTTGATGTGCCTGTACTGGATTCACTCGAGCCAATCTGGGATTACGCTGAAGAACTCGACAACGTTTACTGCTCGACATGCCACGCAAAAATTGGCGCGAACCACTTCACCGTTAATGCTTGGGGCCCCGTTGCAAAAGGCATGGGCGAAAGAACTGACATTTCAGACCAAGATTTAGAACTTCTTACTAAATACTTCCAGAACCACGCAAAAGATGTGGCTGGCCACTAAGAAACAAAAGGGAAATAATTATGGCAGATATTACTCGTCGCGGATTCCTCAAAGGAACAAGCATGGCTGCTGGTGCGCTGGCATTTACGTCGCTAACGCCAATGACAGCGTCGGCTGCAAACAAGCGTGGTAAAGGTGTATTAACAGCGGGTCGTATGGGACCTATGCTGTGTGAAGTAAAAGATGGCAAGTTAGTGTCGACTACTAATGCACTGGCACAAACAGTGCCAAATAGTTTACAAACGACAGGTCCTGATCAGGTCCATACCAAAGCTCGTATCAAATACCCAATGGTACGTAAAGGCTTCCTAGATAACCCATCCGATCCAACAGGAACTCGTGGCGGAGATGAATACGTTCGAGTGTCTTGGGATGAAGCCTATAAGCTGATCCACGAACAACACATGCGTATTCGTAAAGAGAATGGCCCTGAATCTGTATTCGCGGGTTCTTACGGTTGGCGTTCAAGTGGTGTATTGCACAAAGCACAAACGCTACTACAACGTTACATGAGCTTGGCTGGTGGTTACTCAGGTCACTTAGGTGACTACTCAACTGGAGCTGCTCAAGTGATCATGCCGCACGTAATGGGATCGATCGAAGTTTATGAACAACAAACCACTCACCCTGTGTTACTAGAGAGCTCAGACGTTGTTGTGTTGTGGGGTATGAACCCAATGAACACGCTTAAGATTGCATGGAGTTCAACCGACTGTTCAGGCCTAGAGTTCTTTCATAAACTTAAGAAGTCTGGCAAGACAATCATCGCTATCGACCCAATGCGCTCAGAAACGATCGATTTCTTTGGTGACGCAGTTCAGTGGATTGCACCGCGCCCAATGACCGATGTCGCAATGATGATGGGTATCGCACACTCTTTAGTTAAGAAGGGTAAGCACGATGTTGAATTCCTAAGTAAATACACCAGCGGTTACGACAAGTTTGAAGCGTACCTAATGGGTAAAGAAGACGGTGTTGAAAAGACGCCAGCATGGGCTGAAGAGATCACAGGCGTTCCTGCGAAACAACTTGAGCTACTTGCTGATATCTTTAGTCAGAACCGCACCATGCTTATGGCTGGTTGGGGCATTCAGCGTCAACAATACGGTGAGCAACGCCACTGGATGGTAGTGACTCTCGCAGCAATGCTTGGTCAGATTGGTCTGCCAGGCGGTGGCTTCGGTCTGTCTTATCACTATTCTAATGGTGGTAACCCAACACGCGATGCTGGTGTATTACCTGCAATTTCAGCTTCAATCGGCGGCGGTTCTTCTGCTGGTAATGACTGGGCAGTTTCAGGCGCGGTGAACAGCTTCCCTGTTGCTCGTATTACGGAAGCATTGGAAAATCCAGGCAAAAAATACATGCATAACGGCCATGAACTGACATTCCCAGATCTGAAAATGATCTGGTGGGCGGGCGGTGGTAACTTCACTCATCACCAAGACACCAACCGTTTGATCAAAGCGTGGCAAAAACCTGAACTTGTGGTTATCTCTGAAATCTACTGGACAGCCGCTGCTAAGCACGCGGATATTGTTCTGCCAATTACTACATCGTTTGAACGTAATGATATGACGATGACAGGTGACTACAGTAATCAACACTTAGTGCCAATGAAGAAAGCGGTTGAACCTCAAGGTGAAGCGCGTAATGACTTCGATGTATTTGCAGACATGTCTGAGATGATCAAAGCGGGTGGCCGTGATGTCTTCACTGAAGGCAAAGACGAAATGGCATGGTTGAAAGGCTTCTACGATGCGGCACAAAAAGCAGGTAAATCTGCACGTGTTCGTATGCCTAAATTTGGTAAGTTCTGGGATGATAACCAGCTTATTGAAATGAAGTACAACAAGAAGGCGGCACAGTTTGTTCGTCATGCTGACTTCCGTAAGGATCCAGTGATGAACCCGCTAGGTACGCCAAGTGGTAAAATTGAGATCTTCTCTAAAACCATTGAAGGTTACAAGCTTGCTGATTGCCCTGCTCACCCAACATGGATTGAGCCTACTGAGTTCTTCGGTAAAGCGAAAAGTGATGAACTTCAGTTGATGACAGCGCACGCTGCGCACCGTCTACACAGTCAATTTAACTACGCGAAGATCCGTGAAGAGTATGCGATCGGTAACCGTGAGCCTATCTCAATTAACGTAGAAGACGCGAAAGCACGTGGCATCAAAACGGGTGACTTGGTTCGTGCATACAACGATCGTGGACAAGTACTGGTTGGTGCATTAGTGACTGATGGCATCAAACAAGGCGCTGTATGTATCCATGAAGGCGGTTGGCCTGATTTAGATAAAGATACAGGTCTATGTAAAAACGGTGGCTGTAACGTGCTTACGTTGGATATCCCGACTTCTCGTTTGGCGAATGGCTGTGCTGCAAACTCTGCGCTTGTGAAGATTGAAAAATACACAGGTCCAGTATTAGAACTCACGGCATTTGATCCACCTAAAAACGGCTAATCTTTAACAAGAAATAGCTCACTGAACGAAGCCAGCCTAATCGCTGGCTTTTTTTGATCCTTTTCTTGCGATGAAGACTATTACTCAGTGTCGGCTAGACAATCCATAATAATCAATGACATCTAAGCGAGAAATAAGATCATGAATCGAATCAATCCAAAGAAACTACTTCGCAGTAAATGGACGGCCGTTAGCCCTGTAAAGAAAGAAAAACACTTTATGGTCACAGAGGTCGAGTTTGAAGAAGGGGAGGTCATTCGTTGTTTGATAGAAGCGGTGATGACCAAACGTGAGGAAGACATCAACTGGCGGGATCTCACCGACAAGGATCATTGGCTTCCCGGTTGGAAATAAGGATAGGAAGCAGGGAGCAGTCGGTCACCTCTACTTATTTCTAATTACCCGCTGCCGCACGCCCTTGCCAGTATTTAAGGCCTTCTAAGACACCCTCAGCATGTGTTGCTCTACTCGTGTATACGTTGTCTCTATCCGATAGGTGAGCAACCTCTGGGTAATGGTTAGCAACCAGTATCGAGTTTACTCCTTCAATGGTGAGCATTGAGGTGTCGTTAGCTGAATCACCTGCGACGCACACTTCCGCAACGCTCAAATCGTGTTGTTCGAGTAGGTGGTGAATCGCAGTCGCCTTGTTAACGCCTTTTGGTGTGATATCTAAGTACCAATCATGAGAGTAAGTCAGGTGAACATCTAAACCGTGCATCTCCAAACGAGATTCAATCAGTTCGTGTTGAGGCTCTGAAAGCTTTCCTTCAAAGGTGATCTTGTAATCGCCTTGATGGTTTTCTATACGTTCACCCATAAAATCAAGGGGCGCGAGAGCCGTCTCTACCCTTGATTTGTTCCACGACGCTTCTAATTGATTGTGCCAAACATGATCGGGTTTTTGGGAGTGATCGTGATGAATTCTAGTGCCAACATCACTGATAATGCTGTGTGGTTTCGGGTAGTTATCAGACGCCAACCCAACACGAATTGACGGCAGAGTTCTTCCTGTCGCAATGATAAAACGAATATCAGGTTGTTCTGTGAGGTAATCAAATAGCTGGTTAACACCGTGAGATGAGCCTCCATCAAGCGTACCGTCAAAGTCACACACCAACATTTTTATCATTCGAATTCCTTGTCTTTTTCTCTATTTCGTCACGGGAAAATGCGTATTTCTTTTATAAAGAATGGCTCAGCAATGAGCACTCTACAAGTTGAAGTCCAGCTTAGATAATCACCAATTAAGAGTTTGCAGCAAGTATCACATTTGGTGTGATGTATTAAAATTCTTGGTCTAAAAGGTTGATTTCAACTCGCTGACTTTAGCCGGTTGACCTTTGGTTTTTAGGTAGAGATTGAGAGCTGATCTTATCTTTTCTACCGAGCGAACTTTCGCCTCGGAAACATCATGAAAGCTTAATAAATAGTTCGCCTTCGAATTATTTGTGCACGAACTAATTGCGGCTTTTGTTGGTTCATTCAGCCTATTAATTGCTCTAATGTAAAATTAATATTCAATAATCTACGACTAAGTAACACATAATATTGATCGTGCATCCGTCTAATTTATCCCTTTATTTATCAGTAGTTTGTTATGTTTTTGCTTGTTTTTTGTTCTTGTTGTTACTTGTCTGGTTTCGGTCTGTCGCCTTGTTTTACCGAACGAAGCTCCTTGATTTACATGTGCTAATTACTTAGAGTGCTAATTGTTTTTCGGGTTTAAATAACCATTTTTAAGTTTAAATAACTGAGAAAGGATTAGATTACATGGATCCCATACTGGAAGTTAAGGGACTGTACAAGGTGTTTGGTGAAGACACCGACCGTGCTTTTACAATGATTAATGAAGGCGCAAATAAAGATAAAGTATTCGAAGAAACAGGACTAACGATCGGCGTTAACGATGTTTCTCTTAGTATTCAAGAAGGCGAGATTTTCGTCATAATGGGACTGTCAGGATCTGGCAAATCGACCCTAGTACGCCTTCTTAACCGCTTGATCGAACCTACCAAAGGCAATGTGCTTCTTCGAGGCAAAGACATTGCCCACATCTCAGAAGATGAACTCCGCGAAGTCCGCCGCAACAACATCTCCATGGTTTTTCAAAATTTCGCTTTGATGCCGCATATGACGGTCATCGAGAATGCCGCATTTGGTCTAGAGCTTGCGGGTGTTGAAGTTGAGCAACGAAAGCAGTCAGCACTTGAAGCACTTGAACGTGTTGGCCTTGGCGCATATTCAGAATCTTACCCAGATGAACTATCTGGTGGTATGAAGCAGCGTGTTGGTTTGGCTCGTGCACTAGCATGTGACCCAGATATCTTGTTGATGGATGAAGCGTTCTCGGCGCTCGATCCTTTGATTCGTACAGAAATGCAAGATGAGCTTATTCGCCTTCAAAATGACGATAAACGAACCATTGTTTTTATCTCGCATGATTTGGATGAAGCAATGCGTATCGGTGACCGAATTGCGATTATGCAAAATGGCGAAGTGGTTCAAGTCGGTACTCCAGACGATATTCTTAATAACCCAGCGAACGATTATGTCGAAGCTTTCTTCCGCGGTGTGAACGTAGCAAGCGTACTTACTGTGAAAGACATTGCGCGTAAGAAGCCAGCTGCGGTATTTAAAAAATCAGAACACGATGGCCCAGCGTCAGCTCTGCAAATTTTGATGGATAACGACCGCGAGTACGGCATCGTAGTTGAGAAGAGCAGCCGTTACTCCGGCATTGTCTCTATCGACTCGCTTCGTAAAGCTCACAAAGAGAACAAATCACTCGTCAGCGCGCAGCTCGATGATGGATTAACGCTGAACCCTGATTTACCAATCAATGATGTGCTTGGCCTAGTTGGTGGTGTTCCTTACTCAGTGCCTGTTGTGGATGAGCAAGGTAATTACTTTGGCGTGGTGACTAAGTCACGACTGTTACAAACATTGGATAAGGGGTAGATCATGTCGTCTGAACAAACAAATAATGACCCATGGTCTCAATCGGCTCCTGCAGCTCAACCTGCAAGTGATCCTTGGGGTCAAGCCGCTGATACCTCACCGTCAGCGGATTGGTTAAGCAGCGAAACCGTTGAAACGACACCTTTTGATCCACTAAACCCTTTTGCAGAGGCTGTGCTGCCTGTCGACACTTGGGTTGAGTCTGGACTGAATTGGTTAGTTGAGCACGGACGACCATTATTCCAAGCGATCCGTGTGCCTATCGATTTTATTCTAAGTTCATTTGAAACGGCGTTGGTGTCTACGCCAGCACCATTCATGTTGATCATCTTGTTTCTTGTGGCGTGGCAGTTTTCAAACTTGAAGCTTGGCGTTGCAACGGCCGTATCTTTGACTTTCATCGGCTTGATTGGCGCTTGGTCTGAAGCAATGACCACATTGTCACTGGTCATGACATCCGTATTCTTCTGTCTGTTGATTGGCTTACCCATGGGGATATGGCTCGCCCGAAGTAACACGGCGGCTAAATTCGTGCGCCCAATTTTGGATGCTATGCAAACCACACCAGCCTTCGTTTACTTAGTACCGATCGTAATGTTGTTTGGTATCGGTAACGTTCCGGGTGTCGTGGTGACCATCATATTCGCACTTCCTCCTGTTGTACGTTTGACCATCTTGGGTATTCAGCAGGTACCGGAAGAATTGATCGAAGCGGGTCACTCATTCGGTGCAAGTAAAAAGCAGATGCTTTACCGAATTCAACTGCCACTTGCATTGCCAACCATCATGGCAGGCGTGAACCAAACACTGATGTTGTCGTTATCGATGGTAGTTATCGCATCAATGATTGCGGTAGGTGGTTTAGGTCAAATGGTACTGAGAGGTATTGGCCGTTTGGATATGGGACTGGCCGCTGTTGGTGGTTTAGGCATCGTTATCTTAGCCATCTTATTAGACCGAATCACCCAAGTACTGGGTGTCAACGCTGGTAATACAAAATTACGCTGGTATCGCATGGGACCTGTTTCCCTTGTACTGAATGTACTTAATCGCGGTAACAAATCAGAACTTCAATTAAGGAAAAACACCAATGAATAATTCATGGAAGAGTAAACTCGCAGTAAGCATCGTTTCTACATTAGCGGTATCGACTAACGTGTGGGCAGCAAGCCTACCGGGTGAGGGCGTATCAGTTCAGCCTGTTCAATCGTCTGTAGCGGAAGAGACGTTCCAAACATTGATCGTTAACCGTGCTCTAGAAGAACTGGGTTATGACGTGAAATCAACTCAAGAAGTGGATTACAACGTAGGTTACACTTCAATTGCAAAGGGTGATGCAACGTTCCTAACAGTAGGTTGGTTCCCGCTTCATGCTGACAAATACACAATGGCTGGTGGTGATGAGAAATTCTACCGTGAAGGACAATATGTAAGCGGCGCTGCTCAAGGTTACCTAATTGATAAGAAAACGGCTGAAAAGTACAACATCACCAACATTGGTCAATTAACTGATCCAAAAATCGCGAAGCTGTTTGATGCGGACGGTGATGGCAAAGCAGACCTAACAGGCTGTAACCCAGGTTGGGGTTGTGAGATGGTGATTGAACACCAACTTTCAGCGTTCAAACTGGACGATACGGTAACTCACAACCAAGGTAACTACGCTGCAATCATTGCAGATACGATTTCTCGTTACCAAAAAGGTGAATCAATCCTTTACTACACGTGGACACCTTACTGGGTAAGTGGCGTATTGGTGCCTAACGAAGATGTAGTTTGGTTAGAAGTTCCTTTCTCAGCACTTCCTGGCGAGCGTTCGAACGTGGATACTACGTTATCTAACGGTAAAAACTACGGCTTCGAAATGAACTCAATGCGCATTATTGCGAATAAAGAGTTTGCTAAGAACAACCCATCAGCAGCGAAGCTTTTCGAAATCATCAAACTTAACATCAATGATGTAAGTGCTCAGAACATGATGATGAGTAAAGGTAAGAACAGCTCTGCGGATATCGAAGCGCACGTAAATGGTTGGATTAAAGCGAACCAAAGCACGTTCGATGGTTGGATTACAGAAGCGAAGAAAGCAGCACTGTAACGTTGACTTGTATTTGCTCTGTCTGACTAGACATTTTGATTTGAAATGATGAGCGTGTTGAGTGATTGTATAGAGTCACTGAATCACCTTCAAATCAAGTGATTAAGCGACAGAGTCAAACATTAAAAAGCCAGCAGTCCATTTGGATTGCTGGCTTTTTGTTTTCTGTTTCTATTTTTGAGCTGTGAGCTTCTAGCTTCTAATTATAGCTCCTAGCGTTCGCCTTGAACTTCGAAGTCGTCGCTGACTAAGCGAGCGTAGCCATCGGCTTCAAGTGCCCAGTGTTCACGATGAACAACACCAAACGCTTTGTTCATTGTCCAGCTAGCGGTAAGAATGTAACCGCCTTCTGGGTGCTCTTCCCATTTTACATCGGTGTAATCAACGTCTTTGAAGCCTTGGTCGATGATATTTTGCCAAAATGCTTGAATCGCTTCACGACCTTCAAAAGTACCAAACGGACGTGCTTCCATTACACAGCTTTCAGTATATTGATCGGCACAGCCTTTCGCATCTTGGCTGTTGAAAGCTTTTTGCCACTCGTTAATGCCTTGCTTACATGCTTCTAAAATTTGGTTGTCTGACATTGTCTTTCTCCATAACAGTCTTGTTTCGAGCACTGTCTTTTTGATTTGGTATCTCGATAAGTTGAATTGAGTTTAGTCTTGGAAATTGATTTGAAAAACAGAGATAATAGAAAATACTGTTTGTAAAAAGAGAACAATAAGATGAGTAAGCTAAAGCAGATGTCGATTTTCGCTCATATCGTAGAGCAGGGTTCAGTCTCGGCTGCGGCTGAAAAGTTAGAGTTGTCTAAATCTGTTGTCAGTCAACACCTCAAAATTCTGGAACAAGAGCTAGGCGCCTCTCTCCTTAAACGCACAACACGAAGACAAACTCTGACAAGCATGGGTGAACGCTTTTATTTGAGTTGCAAAGACATCAATGTGATCGCTGAATCGGCTTGGGACATGGCAAAAGCCGAGCTAGAAGAGCCACAAGGCCGGATTCGTATTACTGCTCCGAATGCGTTGATGGATTTGTTGGTTGCGCCTGTTATTGCTGATCTCATGAAGCAATATCCAAAGCTAAAGCCAGAACTGATAAGCGACGATCAGCATTTAGACTTCATGGAGCACGATATTGATCTCGCGGTACGAGTGGGTAGTTCTCGTGACAGTAACCTCAAACAGAAACGCTTGGGTGAATTTAAAGATGTGTTGTGTGGCGTTGAAAGCATGCGCTCTCGTGAGCTTGATTCTATCCCTTATATTGCTAACTCGTGGCAGGGGAAACAGATCTCTCATTACTTGACCTCTCACACTGAAACAGACTTCGTTTACCAACAACAAGCAAGCTGCACCACCAACTCTTTTCACAGCTGTCTTGCCTTGATCAAATCTGGCGTTGGTATCGGTGTGATTCCAGATTTCTACCTCTCTCAGTTATCCAATGAAGTTGTCGACATGATGCCAAGTTTCCAATTACCAACTAACACGGTTTATGCGTTGAGCCCATTTGCTTCGAACACACCTATCGCCATTAAACTTTGTATTCAAGCGTTGGAAGAGAAGTTGAAACAGAGTTTTGTTTAATTGGCGTGAGGCTTTCATCTGAATACCCCACCTATTCTGAAGGGATGGCCACCAGTCATCTCCTTTCTATCTCTCATTTCTACCCTATCGTGTTCGTTTAATTGTGTAGATATTGGCGAAAAATCAAACCCTTACTTATAGTTAATCTTAGTGTCTAGTTGCTTATCAAACGCCAAGAGGTTTAATTATTGTCTGATCTTTGTACCAAGTCATGCATCGAATGTGGGTTAGTCAGCCAGTTCCGGGAATTACCTTCGGGCAGTGAGGCGTCGTGCCCTCGTTGTCATCATACTTTGTGCAGCATCGGCGCGAGTAAGGGGCAAGGAGTGATGGCCTACGCAGTGGCCAGTTTGATCACACTCGTGATGAGTCTTACTTTTCCCTACATGTCATTTAGCGTCCAAGGTATCAGTCAACAAATAACCCTTTATCAAGCCGTGGATATGATGAATAGGTTAGATAATTCACTGATTGCCGCACTCTTATTTCTTGCAGTTATTTTCTTACCTGCTTATTTTCTGGTTAGCGCGATCTGGTTCTATTCGTTGACTGAAAAAAAGCGCACCCACTCGCCGAACCTAAGCCGTTTAGCGATCTTCATTTTAAAGACCTTGAGCTGGGTTAAACCGTGGCTCATGGTGGATGTATTTTTGATTGGTGTGTTGGTTAGTTTGATTAAAATAGCAGCACTAGCCGATGTCTCTATGGGCATATCATTTTGGGCATTTGGTATCTACGCTATGCTGGTGGTCAAAACCATTTCGTTGGTTGATTTTGATTGGATCTGGGACCGATTGATCCCTCCGAACCCGTTGCACGAATCGGTAACGGGTAGCCTTTTCCAAAAGCATGAGCATTTGGTTTGTCATGTTTGTGGGCAGGTTCACTTGTATGATGACCAACTTAGTCAATGCTCTCGTTGTCATGTTCACCTACACCGATTTAATCCAACCAAAAACCTTCAGATAGCGTGGGCTCTATTACTCACATCCATTATTTTTTATATCCCGGCAAACCTATACCCAATGATGTATACGTCTGCATTCGGGACGAGTGAAGGTTCAACCATCATCGAAGGTGTCATCATTCTGTGGAATATGGGGTCATACCCAGTCGCTTTGATCATCTTGCTTGCGAGTGTGTTTATTCCAATGGCCAAAATGGTCGCCCTAGCTTATTTGTATTGGAATGCAAAAAGGGTTCAGGGTTTACCTGTTGATGAAGCGACTCGATTTCTCAAAATATACCGTATCACCGAATTTATTGGCCGTTGGTCGATGATAGATATTTTCGTCGTCGCTATCTTGGTCGCGTTGGTTCAACTCGACGGGGTCATGGCCATTTACCCGGGGCCAGCAGCGTTGTCTTTCGCGTCGGTAGTCATCTTTACCATGTTGTCAGCAATGATTTTCGATTCTCGAATTATATGGAAGTAATCTCCCCTAAGAGGTGTGGGAAATATGGATAAACAAAACGTTTCAGATGCAGAAGTAGCCCAAAAAAGTGAGATTTCACCCGTTTGGATTGTGCCCATTATCGCGGTATTGGTTGGTTGCTGGATGTTGTTTCAGTACTTCAATAATCGTGGGCCGGAGATAACGCTGATCTTACCGGATGCCTCGGGCATTGAAGCGGGAAAAACAGCGATTAAGTCTAAAAATGTTCATGTGGGAATCATCACTGACGTAGCGCTAAGTGATAATTATGAATACATCATAGCCAAAGCTCAGATAGACAAGAAAGCCACCCGCATGATTAATACAGAAACTCAATTCTGGGTGGTTGAACCTCATGTCGGTACCGATGGTATTAGTGGATTAGAGACCATTTTATCCGGGTCGTACATCGAGTTGAAGCCGGGGAAATCGAGAGAGTCTCAATTGAAGTTTGATGTGCTAGAAACGCCTCCGGTGGCAGGGCCGGATACCAAAGGAATAAGAGTGGTGGTTTCACACAGCAAGGCGAATCAACTCAATGTTGGTGAGCCTGTATTACACCATGGTTTTGTTGTTGGCCGTGTTGAAAAAACGAGTTTCGACTATCAAAAGAAAGAAGGCAAATACCAATTGTTTATCTTTGCACCTTATGATGGCCTGATTTTTGAAAAAACGCAGTTTTGGCTATCTTCTGGAATCGATGTGAAGTTTGGTGCGAATGGTTTAGACGTTAACTTTGCATCAATAGAAAGCATCCTGACTGGTGGTGTGAGTTTTGATGTAGCCGAGAGTATTAAGCCTGGGTTGCAGATAAAAGAGAACCTTCAAGAGTACACTCTGTACGACAATTACGACGCGGTTTTACAAGGTAAGTACACGACATCGATCGAGTATGTGTTGCTATTTGAAGAATCGGTCCGAGGTTTAAGGAAAGGTGCACCAGTCGAATATCGTGGTGTCCGGATTGGTACGGTTGATACGGTTCCGCTACAGATAAGTATGGATAAAGATGGCAAGGTGTCGAATCGTATTCCAATCCTAATTAAGCTAGAAATCGAGCGTGTTTCCGAAGTGTTTAAGGGATTGAACGCGGATAGCTTTGCCAAACGAGTCGTTCTTCAAATGGGAGAGGGACTCAGGGCGACGTTGAAAACAGGTAACTTGCTCACGGGCGCGTTGTTTGTCGATATTAATTTTTATGAAGATGAAGCTCCTTACGAGCCGACAGAATTTGATGGTTATCCTGTATTCCCCGTCGTGCCTGGTGGTTTCACCGAGATTCAGAAGCAGATCACCGATTTCCTAACCAAGATTAACGAGCTTCCGCTGGATGCGACTGTTACTAACTTAAATGGCTCGCTTGCCTCTTTAGACACCACCTTGAAGAGTATGGATGAATTACTCGATAGTGAGGGCGCAAAAGCATTACCTCAAGACCTCAGTGAAACCATGAAGCAACTAGAGGCGACATTAGAAAGTTACGACGATGATTCTGACGCTTACAAGCAATTGATCAGTGCATCTGAAGAGTTAGAACATGTGCTTAAAGAGCTTCGCCCATTGATCAAAGTATTGAATGATAAACCGAATGCGTTGGTGTTTGGCAGCGATGTGGAAGAAGACCCGATTCCAGTTAAGGGAGTGGAATAATGAGAAAGCTATTTATATCACTTATCGCGCTCCTCGGGCTTTTAGGGTGTTCAACGCCTACTGATGGTACTAACGCCTACCTCTTGCCGGAAAGTACGCTAGATAAACCGATCTTTAAGGTTAAAACGAGAGTGGAGCTACCAGACTATCTCGACACAATAGGGATTGCGTATCGCAAGTCTGAAAATGAATTGATATCTGCGCGTAAACACGTTTGGGCTGAGAACCTTGAAGGGTTGCTTGAAGAGCGGGTAAACAGTTCTAATGCTGCTGGCGCGGAAGATAAAGAATTAACACTCATTTTTGAACAGTTTAATGGCTCTTACACCGGAAACGCAGAAGTGAAAGGAAGTTGGGTATTGAGCGACCAAGATACAGTACTTGCACGTGCCGACTTCGAATCCAAAGTACCTTTGAAAGAAGCGGGTTATGAAGCGCTTGTTGAAGCCTTAGGTGAGGGGTTAGATAAGGTGTTATCTGAGATACAGACGCAATTACCTTAGGTGTTTCGGTAACCAATTAACTCAGAAACTGACAGAGGCTAGCACGTGATTAAGTCAATTGGTTACCGAGATTGATCCTAAGGTTAAGTATATCCCTGAAGAGCCCGTGTTCTCGAACACGGACTTTTTGCTTCTGTTGTTGGTTAGTGCTCCTCATTAACATCTCCGTTTACTCCGTTCGATTAAGCCACTTCTTCGATTGATGTACTGGCAATAAAGGCGATAAATTTGTCGACCAGAATTGGGTTGAATTGCCCCTTTAATCTCTCATCAAACAGAATACGAAGTGCTTTTTGTGCGGGCATTCCTGTGCGATAGGCCCTTGTTGAGGTCATTGCATCCCATGTATCTACAAGCGCAAGAACCTGTCCAATCAATGGAGTCTCAGAGCCTTTTAGTCGTAACGGGTATCCATTTCCATCCCATCGTTCATGATGTAAAGCACCCAAAATAGACGCAAGTCCTAACTCAGGCACCTCCCAAGTCATCGAGTAAGATTCTTCAACATGCTTATTCATAACTTGGCGCTCAATAGGTGTTAATTTGCCATTTTTATGAAGCACCGCATCCGGTGTTGCCAGTTTTCCTAAATCGTGAACAAGAGCAGAATCGAAAATCAATTCCAACTGTTCACGACCAAACTTTAGGTACTGCCCAAATGAATATGACAGTAAACAAACTCGCAATGTGTGCTCATAGGTTTCCATAGAATGATGGCGCATAGGCTGTAATAACCTGAGTGCATCCAGTGAATGTTTGTGCTGCAGAGCCAATTTGTACACGCGGTCGATTTTGGTTTGATTCATAACGTTTGCCATATCAATGTAAATGAGTCGGGCAGTATGGAGACGATGAATGGAGGAGTTAACTTAATGTGATTGAATGTTTATTAAACAGTCTTTATCAAATTTCATACCGATATTTAGAAAAATTTAGAAGTTTGAAAGGTAATGAATTCTGAATTAATAGCCCTAAATTTCAATGGTTTAATTTTTAATAATGAATCATAGTAATTTAATGGAGTAGAAGTGAGGCAAGGTTCACAATACCTCCCAACTTCATTAATAAGAGTGCTTTTCATGTATCTATTCAGCAATGATTTGTTGAAACGGAATTCGACACTAAATGTGTTTACTTCAGTCAGTTTAGCGGTATTGCTAGCAGGCTGTGGTGGTGAGTCAAACTCCGACGGAGAGCAAGATATTGTTGTACCTCCAGTAGAATCAGCCTCGATTAGTGCGCAAGATATTCAAGATAACTCGCTGGTAGAACAAAGCTTCACTATTGATCTGACTGAGCATGTTCATACATCGAATAACCAAGATTTTGTCGTAACTAATGCTCGCTCTCTATCTGCTGATTCTTGCCAAGTTCAAGGTATTAGTGAAGGTAGTTTCAATGTCTATTCGTCTGACGTTATCGACTGTTTGTTCGAATATGAAGTAACGACTTCAGCTCACACTTCAATGGCAACCTCTTACGCTCGTGTTGCTATGGGACAGAATTACTCGTCTACCACTCTTCCACGTATTACAGCATCAACCATCGAATCACAGGTGGTGGTTGTAGATCTAGATAGTGAGTTAGGCTCATCGTTACCGAGTGATGACTTTGTCCTGCAGGACAGTGTTATCAGCCTAGGTTCAGGTACAGCTCGCGTCTCTGGTGAACATCAGATTGAGTTTACGCCAACGGAAAAAGGTCAAACCGAGGTGTATTACAGCTACCAAAACGGTGAGTCGATTCAACAAGGCTCACTGTCGATTGCAACTTCAGAAGATACCTATAATACAGCGCCTGATGTAACAGATTTTGCTCACGATGCTCTCGCGCAAGTGGGGGAAAGTGTTGTTGTGGATGTGAAAGACCATATATCAGACCTAGACCTAGATGAATTGCAACTCGTTGGTGTACAGGACTTCAACTCGACAACATCACTTTACGATCCTGCCAATGTCACCAATACAAAGTTTGAGTTTTCGTCTACCCAACCTGGCCCTCACGACGTGGCGTACACAGTAAGCGATCACATGGGTGGCTACACTACCGGATTGGCACGCATAGAAGTCGAACCAGATTTCTCTTTGATTCAAGATTGGGAAGATATTGTCACTCATGATCCTGTGATCAGCTCAGACATCCGCTTTTTCGCGCCAATGACAAAAGTGTATGCCGACTACGTCAATGCCTCTTACACAGGTACATATATCGAAAACGGCACACAAGGTTTGAAAGACTCAGAAGTCGTCACTCAAACACTTAGCCAAGCTCGTCAGTACTGTAAAGTGAGAGGTGGTCGTTTGCCTCTACAGCGAGAACTTGAAGCGCTCGTTACTAACGAAATTAGTGCATTTACTAATCACAATTGGCCAACAAGTAAGAAGTATTGGACTGCGGAAAATGTCAGTGAAACAAACGCTGCCACTGTTCACTTAAATGATGGATCAATCGGCAACCAGTCAAAGACTGTTGGTATGTACACGACTTGTGTTGATTTGAGTAACCCGAGTGTGAGTGATTTTTCATCCGTCGTAGAATTAATCTCAGCTTCTGGAAATGAGTATAAATACCAGATTGCTGTAACCCATCCTGATGGTGGAATGGGTGTCTTTCAGGACATAGAGTTAGAAGCTATGGATGAAAACGGTGTTTTTGATTCGGGGCTATCTTCCGATCATCTCACTTTAAATGAAAGTGGTCTGGCACAAGTGAGTTACTTTGATACCGCCTTCAATAAGTCTGTGATATCGCTAAAAGTCAGCTCTATTAACGAGTTGTACCCATTCTTACCGGACGAGGGTGCATCCTCTCTTGATACCAAAGAACCGACTAAGTGGAATCATGTTGATATTCGATATGGCCTGTCATTACCTGAAATTGGAGAAAATGGCCTCCCTGTACTGTTTTCATATAACTCACCAAATGGTATGGGCAGCAGTTCGGTTTATAAAGAGAGCTTCGATGGCAACGATTTCATTATGTCTTTGCACATCCGAAATCTTGGAAATGTGACTCATGGCGCTACTTCGTTTTTTATACAACAGCAGGGAAACATGCCGAATACGAGTTGGTATGACGTAACTAGATCGCAGCCTGGAGCGCCTTTGACGAACGATACGTTCAATATTGTTACTCATTTTTTTAAGAATGAATTCAATTTTTACTTGGGTTTTAACAATTTTACTGGGACTACAAATGCCGATGTTCAATATGTCGATAGGTACTTGTGGTTTCAAAAGAAAGGAGAGCGCCTCTATCACTATTCATCATCTACAGCGGTAAGACCTGCAGAACCTGACTTTGTCGTTCCTTTTGATTGGGGGGCGATAGATCCGAACAAGCCTTATTGGGTGGGCGCTGGAGGTTCAACGAATTATGAAGATGTTGAAGCTTATGTTGTGACAGCTAATTTTGCCGCATATCTATAGGAGCGTTTGTGTTGAAACTATATAGAGAAATGTTATTGACGGTCGGAACTTCAATGCTATTTGGCTGCGGTGGAGGGTCTGGTGATTCTGACTCTGCTTCACAACCGATGCAGCCAACTTCGCCATCAGTTGTGTCGATTGAAGCCTCTGTCGTTCAATCAAAAGCACTCGTCAATATGGAATCTGATACCACTGTTCATGTTAGTTCAGATATCGATTTTCGCTTAACTTCCGTCGAGCAAGTCGGTAACGGTGTTGATTGTGAGGTAACTTCGATTGATGGTATGACATTCACAACTTTGTCGGATCAGATTGGCGAATGCCAATTTGAATATAAAGCTGAACCTGTTGCGCAAGATATTTACGTTGGTCAAGCGTCATCGCTTGCGAGGGTGTCTGTTTCTGAAACGGCAGAAAACAATACGCTACCAAATTTGTCTGAGACGACTAACGTTGAATCAACAATCATAATTGATTTGTCTGAAGAGCTAGAAAGCGAACTAGATACTTCTATTTATACGGTGTCCGACGAGATTACGTTGTTAGGTTCTGGTTCAGTTGAAGTGGACTCATTGGGCAATACGATTATTTATACACCAACAGATATTGGTGTTACTCGAATTATGTACTCAATGACTGACGGTACGGCAACCAAGCTAGGAAATATTGACGTGGCGGTTTCTGACATTGGAAATACGCCACCCGTTGCGGATGATTATGTTCGAGAAGGTAAGCTTGCCAAAGATATGTCGGTTGAAATCGACCTAACAGATTATGTGTCGGACGCTGAAGGCAGTGTGATCTTAGATACTGTACGCGCCTATAACGCTGAAGCGGAAATTACCTCAACAACCGATCACACTTTTATGTTTCAGTCGTCTGAACCTGGTCCACATGAGGTCGCATATACAGTGATAGACGGGCGTGGAGGCTATGCTGTTGGTCAAGTTTATATCGAAGTAGAACCTGACTTTAGTCTTGTGCAAGATTGGGAAGATATTACGGTGTTCGATGATGTGATTAATGGTGATGCTACATTTTCAGCGCCAATGTCAAAAGCCATGGCGGATTACGCCAACGAAGATTATATCAATGTAAATGTTGAAGATGGCTCTCAAGGCCCAAAACATGCGCAGATAGTGCAAATGAACTGGGAACAAGCAAAATCCTATTGTGAGCACCGTAGTGGTCGCTTGCCGTTAACGCGGGAATTGGAAGCGCTAGCTACTGAATTGCCATATACGAATCACAATTGGCCTACATCTACTCCTTATTGGACCGTTGATAAAACTTTAAGCAATGAGGCATCCTTGGTTAGTTTGGTGAATGGTGCTTATAATAATGGCGATACTTCTTCTGGTTCAGGTTATGCAACATGTGTGTACTTGGATGGTAAGATTCAAGATTTTACAGTTGCTGATATGACGAGCGATGATACCGGGGATGGACGCAGTACAACTCGGTTCATCTCTGCGATATTATTAGACCCAGATGGTAATCCTGCGCCTTATCAGGACGTTGTTTTTTGGGGAACTAAAGGTAATGGCGGGTTTGGAGTTCAGAATGATCAAACAGAATATTCTTCTGAAACTAATAGTGATGGTGTTGCGACTGCGATTTTTGAGTTTACAGGCGGCTATGAAGATAAAGTCATGGCTCAGCACGGTGAAAGTGCTAATTTTGTGCCTGTTACACTAGAAATTGGTGGCTATGATCCAACCGAACCTGATGATTGGAATGTTTCTAAAGTGCTGGGTGCTAAAGAGCTAGACATGTATGAGCCGATTATTAGCAGTGAAGGAACAATGATAAGTTTAGGTGAGCATGACCAATATATAACATCTATATCTCGAAATAATTTCATGGGGTCTTCGTTTGACATTGTCTTTACTGTAGACCGAACAAAAGCTACAAAAGCTAATGCTGGCGCTGTTAATGTCGTGCTACAGCAAGTAAGTTCCGTAGCTCCAGATGTTAACTCTTGGTGTGATGAAGAAATATATGGTTCATGCAGTTGGGGGGCCAATAATAGTGTCGGCACTGCTGGAGTACCTGCTGGTGATAATCGTTATTTAAAATTCGCTTTCGGCTATTATTATAACAACATTACGGTCTCAACAAGCGATGGAAAGATCGCCGAAGGTGATCAGCCTCATCATAGTGAACGTGTCGTTCATTATAGAATCGTAAATGATGAAGGCCGTATTCGAATTTATTATACATTAGATAGTAATAGAGAAAATTGGGTACGCTCAGTTGATGTGACTTTGGAATCAACACCTATTGATATGAATAAATTTTATTACTTGGGTTTCTCAGGGGGAGCTTCTTCAACTGATGCCGATGGCGTGATTGCATATATTACCTATCTTTCGATTCAAGATAGGTAAATGTTTATATAAGTTAATAAAAAGCCACCGTTGATGCGGTGGCTTTCTTATAGTTTACGCATGTTGAAAATCAACCATATTTATTAATAAATGATATAACATGCTTATTACTAAGCAATTCGATCTTGTCGATGGTTAATATACAGTATCGGTATGACTTGTTTTTAAAGGTGATATTCGACATCTCTTCTGTTGGCTCTGAGAACTTATAGATCTCAAACCCGAGATTCTTCATTAGCTCTAATGCGTTTGGATTTTTTATGATCATCGAATACTTTTTAATCTTAGTATTTCTTGCAAGAAGCTTCATATCGGAAATCAAGTTCGCAACAGATTGTTCGCGCTTCTCAGAGTGACCGCTAACCACAATGTAATTTAAGTTCTGGTTAGAATCTAAAGAGCAAGCTTGCTTAATATGTAGATGCTTATTTTGGTATTGCTCGAATACCTCTTCGTTGAAGAAAAAACCTAGGCTATGACTAACAATATCGCCATTAACATCGACCATTTTTCTGCCATGCGCCTTTTTTTCACTGCAATAGAGAAACAGGTCGATAGTATCAAGAGCTGAAGAATCCACCTTTGTATATTGCGAAATCAGCTTTATTCTATCTATTACTGATTTGTCATTCTGATCTGCCATTAATGGCATGATCTGACAGTCGCAGCCTTCTTCTATTTCCCCTTTAGTGATAGACGATATTCGGCTTTGAAACGAAAAGAACCTCTCACGAAGGAAGTCTTCAAGTAATGCACTGTCTTCGTTATCTTCTGAATCAAAGGATTTCAACGTTGTATACAAGTCCAGACCAAGGCAGTCCAATAGCTTTAGGGCTTTGTAATTACTTGGCTTTACTTTGCTATTTTCCCATCGATTTATCGTTACGACATCTACAGAGCTGAATTCATCATCTAAGTGATTAATGTATGCCGCAAAATCCTTTTGCGTTAACTTCAATTTCTTGCGCGCTTCGCGCAGTAATTGCGGAAATTTCATCATGGTAGAATATTCATCTTTGATTAGTGACATTACGTTCCGATTAGTCAGATAGTCTATTTTATCAATCGTTAGTATACAGTAGCTATAATATTTATTTTTGAATGTAATATTACATTTTTTAGCAGAAGGTTCTGAAAATTTAAATACTTCAAACCCCACACTCTTCAAGAGTCTCATCATATTGGGGTCTTTTACTAAAACAGAATATTTTTTAATGTTTTTGTTCTGAGAAAGTAACTGTATATCTGAAACTATATGCTCAATAACATGATCTTTTGTCTCTGAGTGTGAGCTTATATTAAAATAATTTATGCTTTTGCTTGAATTTAAAGAGCAGGCCATTCTTAGATCTAGCTCTTGAGTTTTTAATGTCTCAAATTGATGGTCTTCAAAGAAAAAGCCTACGTTGTGACTCACAATGTCGCCATCTACATTGATGAGTTTGTGACCATGTGCTTTTTTCTCACAGTAGTAGAGGTATAAATCAATTTGGTCCAGTGGCGAAATATCGACTTTTGTGAATTTAGAAAGTAGTTTGATTCTGTCGATAACGCCAGTGTCACACGGCTCTGACATTAAAGGCAGTGACTTAAAGTTGCGTTCGCCTTGTTGTTGATTCAGGCCTGATAGAGCTGAAATTCTACTTTGAAATGAGCCATAGGATTCGTTTAAAAACAGTTCGATTAGTGTGTCTTTTTGTTCGGACTTAAAGCTCTTTATTGTCTCAAACAAATCTCCGCCAAGGTACTGTAATATCTTGAGTGCTTTGTATGTACTAGGTTTTACCTTACTGTTTTCCCAACGATTTATCGTTACGACGTCAACCGCATTAAACTCATCGTCCAGCTGATTTAAGTAGGTTGCAAACTCTGTTTGTGTAAATTGAAGTTCCTTTCTGAAGTTACGTAACAACTGTGAAAACTCACTCATTAAAACATTAACCTTCTGATAATTAACTCAATGTCTTGATTCTAATTTAGACATCAGACTCTCTATTTAACATCTTCAGTAATTTGTTTTTTGCGGATGTTAATTGTTCGGATTATTTGAACTGTATGTTGCGCATGTCCCTAACAGGCTAAGTGCCAAATTAGTGACGTCAAATCTATGGCTTTTTGCCTAGACGCTTGTCAATCTACTGTGAAGTGCGCGTTAATGTTCAGATACAATCTTACCTTTTTCTTATCCATTCTATTGTTTCCATTTGCCTCCTATGCGGACACAACGGGTCTTGTTATGGATCTGTCTGTTGACAGTGCGTCTTACGACAACGACCAAGAGGTGGCTTATACGCTTGTTTTAACGAATGAGTCGGATAAAGCTATCGCTGAGTTGGACGTTAAAGATGAGCTGTTAAATATCTTAACGACAGATGACCAAGGGAATAATGTCAACGCGTTCTCGCAAGTCTCGACTCAAGCGCAATCCTCCTTCCTTTCATCTCCAGGTGATTACAGTCGCTTCGGAAACTTAGATGCATCAGGTGTGCGTATTGCGCCTGGTGGGTCGGTGACCTACACCATGGTCGCCACCGTTTCTGCTGACGCAGCCGGTACGATTGATAACGTCGCAAGTGCGAGTACTGGACTGTTGGATGCTATTGAATCAAATACAGAATCCATTCAGCGCGGTGTGTACCAACATGATGTTGTTGTTTCGGTCGATAAGACGAACTATCAACTCAATAACAAACTCACCTATAAGATTAAGGTTTCGAACACTGGCGATACGTTTATTCAGACGCTCGACGTTCAAGATGTCCTTTCAGACATAAAAGCACTCAATATTGAAGGGGCTTTGCAACAAGCCTTTACTGACAACGTTAACTCAGTCAGCAAGGTTGAAGGCAGCAAGAGCGAACCAGGCACCTTCGCCGAATCGGGGGACTTAGCAGTAAGTGATGCGTCGATTGATATAGGCGGGTCTGTGACCTACGAAATTCAAGCGACCGTTGCCGACAATTTAGTTGGCGATATTGTTAATGACGACATAACGGCTGAAACACGCGATGACTTGGTCACAGTTGATGAGGTTATCACGCCACCCACTGAGCCTAGTATCACCCTGACACATACATTGAATCAATCGGATAAGTACCTAGTCGACGATGAGTTTTCCTATACGGTCACGGTTGCCAACCAAGCAAACTCAGGTATTGCTTACCATTATTCGGTTCAGCAGTTTCTTGCGGATCTTGAAACCGATCTAGGTAACGATGTCAGCAACGAAAAGAACGCAACTGACACGGTTGGCAATCCTTACGATTTTTGGACCAATGAAGTGACCTCGATTGGTTCTAATAGCCTTTCTGAACTCAATGCATCTGGAAAGGAGTCCAACAAGTCACTAGAAGACAAAGTGTCGATCTATCCCGGTGAGCAGATTGTTTACTCCGTCGTGGTGGACGTTAGCCCTGTGTCTATTGGTCAAATCCCCCAAGTTGTTGCCCGAGTGGTTGATGCTGATGGCCTCGCGGATTCTGGCGATGCTTTGGCTAATATTCTCGATTCGAAAGACGTTCTGACGACGTCATCAAGTCAAATTACACGTAATAAGAACACCACAGATACTACTTATGTTCCGGGGATAGCCGGTGATAACGAAGTGGTCTATGACATTGTTATTTCTAACAAGGACACAGAGTTTTTCGCCAACGATATTGAAGTTATCGATAAATTTGCTTGTATCGTGACAGAGCAAGCGGATGGCTCTAACGCTTCAGCATTTTCCGAGTGGAAGCTTGAAGTCGCCGATAGAAGTGGTGACGGATCGAACTATGGTTCATTTAATTACAATACTTGGACAACAAACGACATCAATTTGAAAGTCGACCTCGCACCTGAAGGCTACGTTCATTATAAGCTGACCGCAAAAGTGGCAGACACCAGTGTGGGTCAGATTGTTGATGATGGTACCGATGCGGGCTTGTGCTTAGGGGATAACTTAGGCGAGTCGGGTTCTGGTGTACAAATGCCAAACTCGAAATTAAAAGTCCAAAAGGAAGTGGATTCTCGTTACTACTCAGCTGGCGGTACCCTGAACTACGACATTACGGTAGAGAATAACGGTGACGGCTACGCGATAGATGTACCGGTTTATGATGATTTAGTGTCTGTCATGACTCAGTCTATTAATGATACACCGACTAAAGCGTATTTGAGCTGGGTTATTACTGCGAAATCCTATGCCTCTGACGGTTCAATTTCGACAAACAGTGATCCCGGCTTTACTGGTCAAATTGAAGGTAATCAAAGCAATAAACTTATCTTGGACGAGAAGGCTAAGTTGGCCCCACACGATAAGATCGTTTATAGCATTGCGGCGATCGTAAACCCCATTGCCGATGATGAAATCCGTAATGAAGTGACGGTCGACAGCGTGCTTTATTCCGACAGAGGATCATACCCACGAGATTACTACTTAGTATTGGATAAGCGTGTTGATGGTCATAACGAACAAAACGCGTATACCGACACCACCAATACTGTCACTTATACGATCAGCATTACCAACCCAGCAGGGAACGGTTTCGCCTCTAACATCAATGTCAAAGATGAAATCAGCACCATAGAAGCTGAGCTCCTTCACGAGCCGGGTGAAACCAAGCCCGTGTTCTCATCGTGGACGATCAGTGCAGAAAGAGAGGCAGACTCTCCGTGGGTGAAAGCTGTGACTGACCCTGGATCGTTCTCGGATAACAATGATCTGGATGCCACCGCTCAGATCCCGCCAGGTGCGACGATTACTTATATCATTGTTGGGACACTAGATCGCAGTGTCGACAGTGAGATTCTTTGGGGAGCATTCACCAATACCGCAACAGTGACGGGACCAGATACTAATCTATCGGATACGGTACGTACCTATCCTAGCGAGCCGAATCTTGTAGTCGCTAAGACCGCTCAAAATACCGACTTTGTTGTAGGTGAGCGCGCTACGTTCGATATTTATATCTATAACCGCGGTGTTGGCTATGCAAATGACGCAACGGTACAAGATAGTATTTCAGCGCTTAACTTCTTTAATAGTTGGACAATTGTAGGTTCGACCAACACAGATAAACCGGGTTCTCGTTACGGTGACATTGCTAACGACACTGACATCGATACCGACGTTGATATCACTCCCGGAGGGTGGGTTCACTATGAGGTGAGCGGCATTGTTAAGTCTGATTATGAAGAAGAACAAGTATCGAACCGTGTTGATGTTTACGATCCTATTACAGACCGTGACCACAGCTCTTCCGCTCAAATAGATAACTCACACAGTACCTATGACATCAACGTTTCACTAGCTAAAACGACCGATGTTGTCCGTTACACACCGGGTGAAGACCTCACCTATACCATCGTTATTGGCAATAACAGCGACACTGATGAGACCGATCTTATCTTCATGGATCGCCTGAGTGAGATCACTACTACGCTAGCGAATGATAAAGATGGTGAAGTAGAAGATGTTCTTAATCAAAACCCGTTTGACTATTGGTCTGTTGATACTGGCTCTGGTTTCGGCCCTCAAACGACTGAAGATGTGGAGTTCCCAGTTTCAATTCCGGCCAAAGACTTTGTCACGGTGCGTATTAAGGCGCATGTCAAAGACAATGCGGTGTCTAACGGTGTCGCTGACAGAGACGGCGGCATAATCCGCAACGAAGCAGTGCTGATTCATGACGATAATGCCGGTTGTACTGACGATTGTGAGTATGCGAAACGTGCCGTGGCTGAAAACCATCAGGTACATAATAACGGCGGCGTTGTTCGCACTACTAACATTAACCGCTACTCTCCGGGCGATCAGTTGACTTATACCATCAAGTACAACTCTCAAGACGGGCACGGTTATCGAAATAACGTTGACGTTAACGAACTGATTAATGACATATCAGTGGAGCTACAAGACGGCAATTCAGGTAATCCATTTTTCGATGATTCGGTAGGTTCAAACAAGTTTACGGTGGCGGTTGCTAAGAGCGATCCTGCGAACGCGGGTACAACCGATGGTACCAAAGACGGTGATGTTGCGAACGACACTGACATTGTGACTTCAATTGATATCGATGCTGGCGAAGACGTGACTTACACAGTAACAGGTACAGTAAGACCGGATGCGGTCGGTGATATTCATTACCGAGATACTGTAGTGATTCCCGATGACTACCATTTAGATTTTGATAAAACCACCGATGAAGTGGTGTACGAGCCAGCTCAAACTGTGACCTATCACTTAGTGATTGAGAATGACGGCAAAGGTAACGCTCACGATATTCCAATCGTCGACAACCTCGAAGATATTACGGTCAGCTTAGTGGATGGTAATACAGGACCAGCGTATTCAGATTGGACCATCACATCGATAGCAACTGGAACTGATTCTGAGTATGTGGATGCGGGCGCAGGTGCTGGCAATGTTTACACATCAACCAACAGTAACCTAAATGTTGAAGCCGATATTCCAATGGGCGCTAAGCTTGAGTACCAAGTTGTCGCGACCATCAATGACAAAGCCAATGGTGATGTTGTTAACGTTCTAACCGTTGATGGCGACACGATATCTCATGATATTCGTCAAGAAGCTCGAAAAGTTGATTTTGAAAAGAGCATTCTGGCGTATTACGACACGGATGAAAACGAACTGGTTGGCGCAACTAACTACATGCCAGGTGGTTATGTTGAGTATGAAATTTTAATTGAGAACATTGCGAGCGCCCACGTTGATGATATGAGCTTGCGTGATGACATCGACCAAATTAACACTCAATACTTTGATGGAACGCGTGGCCCTGCATTTGATAGCTGGACGATTGAAACATTCACTGATAGCTCAGGTATTTCCAACCCAGATGTTGATAACTCAATCCAAGACGATAAGCCGATTGATACTCACTTCGATATCTCGGCAGACAACTTTGGCCGAGCTGCATCGTCAGCATTTGTCCGCTATGTCATAAAAGCCAAGATCAGTCCGAAAGCGGTAGGTTCTTTTACTAATAAAGCTTACATCGATGAAGACAATGGTAATGAACTGATCGCGGTATCACCACCATCAACGATGGCGGATCCTGAAGTCACGTTCTCTAAAAAAGCGTTTTATGATGCAGGCTTCTCTTCGCAAAAAACTGAATATTCTCAAGCTTCTGGTGAGAGTGAGGTTTATTACCGCGTTGAGATTAAGAATACGGGGGATGGTATTGAATATGGTTCTCGCCTAGAAGATGCGATTTCGGGAATTCAAACTCGTATTGCAGAAGACAGCACCACTTCAGGTGATGATCCTGTTGGACAGCCGTTCTTGGCTGGCTGGGAAGTTAGCCTAGATAAAACGGCGGCGACAGGCTCTATTACCGACGCGATTGACTTTGTACCGGGCAATAACATCGATATTGATAACGACATTGTTATCGCGCCTCAAGAAAGCCTAACGTTCACTATTCATGCTCAAATTCGTGAAGATGCATTGGGTGACATTCAGAATAAAGCGACGTACGACGGTAGTGCTCGAACAGCGAATTTAATGCCGCTTGAAAATAATACCAGTGTTGAAAAACGTGTGGTGTCGATTAACGGCACCCCGTTCAGTGATGGTGATACCTATCTTCCGGGTGACGAAGTCGAGTATGAATTTGTAGTCACAAACCCTGAAAACGGTTGGGCGAATGATATTCAGATCAAAGACACAATCACAGACATTCAAGTCGAAGTGATTGGCGGTAAAACGGAATCCGCTTTTGTTTCTGGCGATATCACCCATGAAGTCAGCAATGGTATTGATGCCAACATTGATACTTATGTACCAAGCTACAACACCAGTGGCAACCTTGATATTGAATCCGATATTGCCGCAGGAGAAGTGCTGACCTTTAACTTAACAGGTGTCGTTCGTGACGACGCTTTGGGCACGATTGATGCGAACCGAGTGACCGCAGGAAGTGACTCTGCAACGTCGCAAGTGATCCCCCCTAAAGATGCTGAGCTCGATTACTTCAAAACCTTGGTTTATACCGATGGTGAATCGGCAGGGTGTTCTGTTCCTTCAAACGATGGCAGCGGTTGTACTTACGCACCACGTGGTGATGTTGAGTATCAAGTTACGTTAGATAACACAGGCGATAGCATCGCAAATGACGTGAGCGTTATTGATGAGATTCACACCATCAAAACCGAAGATGGTGATGATGCGTTCTCTAGCTGGACAACGGCTATTGCGGTTGAACCTGCAGGCACTTATGACGTGCAAGGTAACTACAACGGTAGCGTCCCATTGAATGCAACTGTCGATCTTCGTCCTGGTGAGCGTATTGTGTTTGACGTGAAAGGCACCGTGTCGACTTCAGCGACAGGCACTATTACCAACACGGCGCAAGTGAACGGTGATAACACCAACGACATCGTACTTGATCCGGGTCGCTCGAATATCCTGATTGATAAATGGACGGATACGCCTGAGTACGTGCCGGGCGGTACTGTGAATTACTACATCGGCATCACCAACGACGATGTGGATTCTGGCCTGTTTTCGATTCGTGACATCATTAGTGGTTTTGAAGTCGAAACTGTCGATGGCTCAATGAAAACGGCACTGACAGAATGGACGGTTGATTACGATGTGCTTTATAACTCGGCGCCGTCAGACCCTGACGCTAATGATTTTTCAGAGTTAGATAAGCTAGTTGGTCAAAACAGTCCAGACATCGATTTACCTGCCGAATCTATCAAGATGGCAGGGCGTGACGATGCAGGTACGGGTGGTGGTGATAAGTACACAGTTGTCCGTATTCATGTTCAAGGTAAGGTTCGTGATGATGCTGTTGGGCGCTTTACCAATACGGCTTACCTGCGACATGGTTTGGACGATTCGAAGATCGCTCGCTTACGAGAAGGCTTTATCACGCCGAAGTCGGGTCAATTGGTGCTAACCAAAGAAACGACGCCAATTGCAGAACCTGATGCCAAATACCAACCGGGTCAACCAATCTCATACAAGATCACTGTGGCTAACACGGGTGAAGGTTACCTTGTCGATCAAGTCTTAACCGATCGTATCGACACCATCATGACAGAGGTGGCTAACAGCCCAGATCAAGAGCAAGCGTTGACAGGTAATTGGATTATTAGCGACGAACAGCTTGATGGCAGTGGCAATCCAGCCCTGAACGCTCGCAAAGATGTGGTTAATAACGCACAGGGTTATAGTGCGACTTACAGCATTCACCCGGGTGACAGATATTCATTTGTCGTGACCAACACTGTTAATGATAAAGCCAAAGGCGAGATCACTAACGTCGTTAAAGTTGATAGCGACGACGGTGAGCACTCTGCCGACGCGACCTACATTCCAGAAGACGCGCAAGTTGAGATCACTAAAGACGTCGATAAAGCAGAGTACCTTCCGGGAGAGGCACTTCAGTACACCGTAACGGTTAAGAATAACGGCTTAGGTTGGGCTGAAGATGTTGCTATTGAAGATGCGCTGAAGTCGGTTGAAACCGCGATCGCAGGCGGTACAACTGAACAAGCTTTTGACCCTGCTTCAATCCAAATATCTGCGGTATCGACAACCGGTGAAACCCCAGTACCGGATGCAACCCGTGGTGAAGACCTTAATGAGACGCTCGATATTGCGCCTCAAGACAGCATTGTTTTCACTATTCAAGTGACGACTAATCCGTTGGCTACAGGCGATATTACTAACATCGCATCAGCGACCTTTGACGGCACAACATTTGATGACAGTGCTACCAGTACACCAGTGTTGGCGACGGTTTCGGTAAAGAAGACAGTTGATACGCCATCGTATGAAGTAACCAAGCTGATTAACTACGACATCACCGTAACCAACAGCTCTGATGCGTTTGCATCTGGTGTTCAACTTCAAGACATCATCAGTGACATTCAAGTCGACACGACGGCTGATAAACAAGAGTCGGCATTCCTGCTTTGGGAAGTGAGCTTTGAAGCTTCCGACGATCGCTCTGTTGTCACTCCCAAGACGTTCGACTTGAGTGAAGACATCGATGTGAGTATGGATGTTGCGCCACAGAGCACTGTGACTTTCCATGTTAAGGCGTTAATTCGCACGACAGCGATTGGTGATATCAGCAATACGGCAACCATCACTTACAACGGTGCCCCACAAGACTCTACAGTTACGATTACACCGAAAGACTCTGAGTTTGTTGCGACCAAAACTAATGTCCAAACAGAGTATGAGCCGGGTGGTGATCTGGAGTTCTTGATCACCATAGAAAACACCTCGAACAACTATATCAGTGACTTAAGTGTTGTTGATGATATGGAGTCGATTGAGGTCGCATACTACAACGGTTCGACGGGACCTGCTTTTGTGGCTGGTTCCACCTCTTTAGTGGTCGATTCAACCACAATAGGCACCACTACCGAGCAAGTTAGCCCGACGGAGTACAACGTAGATATCGCGCCGCACGGCACAGTTGTGTTCCGCTCAAAAGGCACCGTAGTCGATACCGCGACCGGACACATCATTAATACTGCGCAAGTCGATGGCGGCGATGTTATTAGTCCTCCAGTTCAAACAGTCGCGGCTGTGGTTCAAGCTGAGCTGTTTACCGACGCCCCGTATTACGTGCCGGGAGAACAAGTTGAGTATCACTTAGTGGTGCAAAACATAGGCCGTGGTATAGCCAAAGATGTCGCGCTTTACACCCAGTTCTCTGAATCAATGGGTGATCATATTGATGGTGCTTTTAGCAATGCGTTTGATAAATGGACACTAACGGCAACATCAGAAGGGGCTGAAACTCAACCGGGCACCTTTGATAACGACAAAGACCTGTTCACCTTGGTCGACATCGCACCGGGCGGCAAGATTGATTACACGTTCACATTGACGGTCAACGAAGACATGCTGACTAACATCGATGTGCTTGGTTACTACCTCGATTTAACTGGTAGCCCAGCGATGCGAGCTCGTTCTAAGGGCATGTTGGCGTCTGAAACCTCGATGCAGGCAGTGGCAGACCAAGTATCGGCTTTGGATTTACCGCCAGTGGGTGCTGATCTGGTTGTTGAAAAACGTTCAGATAAACCTGAATACACCGAAGATGACGACAGTGTCACTTATTACTTAGCCGTGACTAACAATGGTCAAGGTAACGCGGCCAATGTTCGTCTAACCGATGAGATCAGTGAGCTACAAAACAGCACTGCTAATAAAGTCTTTACCGATTGGACAATTGAAGGTGTCGAAGTCGACGATTCGGGCGTGGTTATTCAGCGTCATTCTTTCCCGTCGAATAAAGACTTAGACACCACCGTTAACCTGAAATCCAACAAACGAAATGCTTACGCGTTTGAGGTCGTGGGTACGCTAGGTAAGGGCTTGGATGACGACATTACCAATACCTTCACGGCGACTGAATCTGACGGTACTGAAACCAGCGACAGCGTAACTACTCACATCAAGAAAATTCCAGATAACTCTGGGGAGTTAGAGCTAACCAAGTCTGCGCTGCAAGATACCGCGCAAGTGGGTGATGCGGTTGAGTACGAGATCATCGTTGAGAACAACAATGAATCTTATTTTAAGAACGTGACGGTGGAAGACCGTTACCCAGGTGGTCTGAAATACATCGTGGACACATCAGAAATTGTGCTGAGCGGTATTGATGGTGAGTTTGGTACTGAAGACGATCAGGTTATCTCTCAAGAACCATCAGACACGGGTAAGTTAATGTTCACATCGTTGAACTTTGATCCGGGCGAAAAGCTGCGTATTCGTTACTTATTGCGTGTCTCGGTAGGTGCCACCTTTGGCGATTACATCAATACAGCAGTAGCGAAGGTTGATGGCACGGCTGTTTCTAATGAAGACACCGCCAAAGTGACCATAGAGCCGGACAAGGTATTCGATACTTCTTCGATCATTGGCAAGGTGTTTGAAGATCACAACAAAGATGGATTCCAAGCCGACGCTACAGCCTTTGATGTGGAGTTAACCGCGAACCTAGCAGCGCAAGGCTATATCGCCGACTCAACACATATCATTCGGGATGGACAAGACGTTGCTATTCAAGATGGTGCGATAATCACTGCACTTGAACAAGGTTTGGAGCTTGGTGATCTTTGGGGACATTCAGTGAACCGAACACTACCAGAAACCAGCAAAGTGGTTATTCAATTTAAAACTCGCACACAGCAGAGCTTTGATTTCTACGTCACGACCGATGCGGGCTCTCGCATCGAGTTCGACGCACAAGGTCAGATTCAGTTTAAGCATGAATCGGACAAGAAAAAGGGACTGAGTGCGGAAAACCTCAATGTAACCAGAAACCTATATCGCGATGGCGAGGATTACCTGTGGGAAATCGTTATCGAGAACAAAGGTATCTACGAAGATGGTATTCCGGGCGTTAAGTTGATGACGGTTGAGGGAATCGTTATTTACACAGACCAGTACGGTCGTTACCACGTGCCCGACCAATGGGTACTCAATAAGAAAGGTAAGAACTTCCTAGTGAAGTTGGACACTGATTCGCTCTCCACCTCCATGGAAGTAGTAAGCGAAAACCCGAAAGTGTTGCGAATTACCCCGAACAAGCTCACCAAGTTCAACTTTAGCGTTCATCGTAAAGACCAACAAAGTGAACAGAAGTAAGCCATTGGAACCGTATCTGGAAATTGTATGAAAGTATTTAGTAAGTCTCGTTTAGCGACGTGTGTGTTAACGGCCATTCCTGTGATGGCGGTAGCGAAAGACACAGGTAAGCTTGAAAAACTCGGTTCTGAGACGACTGGCATTGAAATCACTAAGCCGAACCAAGATCAAGATAGTTCGCGTATTTACCTAGAACAAGGCGCTATTTGGGCAAGCCGCGACATCACACGCTTTGACCCAGTGCTCGACGTCAGTGTTAGCGATGAATTAGAAGTGGAGCAAGGCACACTGCGTGACAGCGTCGGTTTCACCATTACCACCAACTATGGTTACTACATCAAAAAGTACCAGTTGGAAGTGTACCGAGTGGGTGACTTTGGCTTGTCTGAGCCAATCGCTGTACTTGATGGCGACAAACTGGCGAACGACTCTGACATCAATTGGGATGGTCAAACCGATGTTGATTACCAATTTAATGTCGGGGAGCAGCTGATGTTCCGCCTAAAAGCGTGGGACAAAGATGGCAACATGGATGTAACCACCGTTGGTGTGACTGACTTAGTCAAGCCGGACTCTGAAGTCGATATCGACCGAAACGATAACGATGATGAAGAGAGCAAAGATAAAAGTTACGGCCAAGCTAAGTTGATGCGTCACAACATCCCGACCAATGCGGGCTTAGCGAAATTCATCGGCACTGGCTTAAAGGGCGTAGATAAAGTCATCATCGGTGAAGATGAATTTGATGTCGAAGACGGCAACTTATACGCAGAGCAGTACTTACCTACAGACTCCTACATTTTCCCAACCAAGGTTGTGTTTGATAACGGCGATGAGCGTCGTTATAAGCTGTACGTTCGTATTCCAGATACTTACTACGCACAAACTGGCTTGGCTGATCTTTATGTTGGTAAGAACAATGTGTCTGGTAATAGCGATGCATTAAGTGTCGATAACCAGTACCAAGATGACATCTATAACCAAGGTCGTTTAGCGTACTTTGGTCAGGGTAAATTTGGCGACAAACTTCGTGTAACGACTCACTTTGATACGCGAGAAAGTGAAATCAAAGACATGTTCAAACATCCGTTCGCCTCCGACGATTCGGATGTGTTCGATATCCTCGAAGACGACGATGAGCTTTATTACGGCAACTATGGCGATAGCTCAAACATCGAAAAAGTGGTCAACACCAAAGGCAAGGTTTACCTCAATGTTGAATACGATAAGTCTCAATACTTGTGGGGTAACTACAACACGGGTTTAACAGGCACCGAGAACAACGATTACAACCGTAGCCTCTATGGTTTCAAAGCTGATTATCGTACTCGTGATACTACACAATACGGTGAAGATCGTTTGAACGTGGTCGGTTTTACCGCAGAAGCAGATTCGTTGTATGCACACGATGAGTTCTTGGGCACTGGCGGTTCTCTGTACTTCCTTCGTCATGGTGAAGCGGTACCAGGAAGCGACAAGGTTTATGTGAAAGTAAAAGATGAATCTGGCCTAGTACAGAATGAAATCCCACTTGAGCCGGGCGTCGACTATGATTTTGACCCGTACCAAGGTCGTATTATTTTGACCAAGCCACTGGACAATATCCTATCCGACAGCTTTGGTAGCGTGATTGAAAACGGAGACGACTACGAAAACTTTCTGGTTGTTGACTATGAGTACGTCCCACAAGGTTCTGACTCATTAGATGCGATGTCTTACGGTGGTCGTGCCAAAGGCTGGATCAACGATTACATTGGCGTTGGCGTGACGTACGCGACCCAAGAGAAAGACAATCAAGATTACGAGTCTTATGGTACGGACTTAACGTTACGTGCTACTGAAGGGACCTACATTAAGGCTGAGTTTGCGCGCAGTGAAGGTAGACAAACCGAGTCGAATTTCGTCTCTACCGACGGTGGTTTAACCTTTACGCCAATTGGCGACACATTGGAAGACCGCGAGGGTGATAGTGTCCAAATCACAGCTGTTACCAGTCTTTATGACCTTGCCCCAACCATCTTTGGTGCCGTTGGTAATGACCTGAAACTTTGGTATCGAGACAAAGACGCGGGATACAGCTACGCGAGCAGCAGCGATGACCTTGAACAAGAAGCTTACGGTGCTGAACTTCGTTTACAAGCAACTGATCGCTTGGCGGTGCTATCTCGTTTCTCGACCAATGAAGAGCGCGATGTCGATGGTAATCTAGAAACAGATACTGAAACGATTGAGATTGAGACTCAATTCAAAATCACCCAGCACATTAAGGTATCTGCAGCTGGGCAACAAACCGAAGAACTTAACCAAAACGACGAGCACAGCGATGCGACCTTAGCGGGCGTGCGTTTGGAATACATGTGGGACAGCGACAACAGTGTCTACATCAAAGGGCAAACCACAGTATCTCAATCGGATGACTACGACGAGAATGACAGTGCATCGATTGGTGCTGAATTCCAAGTGTTGGAAGACTTGTCTCTTGGTGGCGAATACACCGATGGCGACCGAGGCCAAGTAGCAGAAGCGACGGTGACTTACGATGTATCCGATGACCACTCAACCTACGTAACTTATGTAGATGATAACTACGAAGGCCAAAACAACGTGATTGTTGGTCAGCGTGCAGACCTCACCAGCAGTGTCGATTTCTACCAAGAGAACCAGTTTGTTGATGAAAACGATGGTCATGGCCGTATCGACTCGTACGGCTTTGGCTACGACGTGACGGAAGATGTCGAGATGGGGATCGGTTATCAACTTGGGGAAATTGAAGATGACCAGAACATCACCACAGAGCGTGAATCTATTAGCTTCAATGCTTCAATTGACCTAGATGACATCACTCTAAGCCACAAATTTGAATATCGAGTGGATAAGAGTGAAGACGACCCTGACATCGCTCAGCGAGAGCTGCAACAAATCGTGACGACCAACCGTTACACACATCACTTAACTGAAGAGTACACGCTATTTGGTAAGTATAACTACTCAATCACGGAGAGCGAAACCACGGGCGAAACCATGGCGCAATTTACTGAAGCCACTGGCGGCCTTGCGTATCGTCCGATCTACAACGATCGACTCAATTTACTGAGCCGCTACACGTATATTGCAGATTTCGATCAACTGGATCGCGATGTGGATTATCAAGACGAAACCAGTCAGATCATTGAAGTTGAAGCGATCTATTCAATCGACCAACACTGGGACGTCGGTACTAAGTACGCCCATAAAGACAAACAGCAAGCTTTTGAACGAGCGTCTGGTTCGAATGAGTTGGTCAAAAGCGATATCGACCTATACGGATTAAGTGCTTCTTACCGCGTGATGAAAGAGTGGGATGTGACGGGTGAATATCACTGGAAAACAGACACTCTCAACGATGAGCTAGAACACGGTGCATTAGTTTCGGTGAACAAGCACATCGGCGAGAACTTCAAAATGGGGATTGGTTATAACTTCTCTACGTTTGATAGTGACTTAACCAATGATGACGACTACGACGCATCGGGTGTGTTTATTAACTTAGTCGGTAAGATCTAAGCCTGCCCCAAAGTGGGTTGAAAGTTAAGAGTTGAGAATTCAAAGTGACAGTTAAAAGTAAGATGAAAACAATTATTTTCCTAGTTAGCGCAGTGATGAGTACTTTGCTGCTGTCCGGCTGTGCAACCGACACCTATGTGAGTCAGGAGAACCGAGACAAGTTTGCTGGCATAGACGTGTCTAAGTTTTTAATCAGCGAGTGTTTGGCGCCGGAGCGTGAGGTGCACATCGCCATCGCAGAGCATTTTGCGTTTGATAGATATCAATTACGCGACCTCGACAAGATCAACTTAGATACCTTTGTTAAAGAGATCAGAGGCTTAAAAGGGCGCATCACGATTGTCGGCCATACTGATTACAAAGGTTCTCTGGAATACAACGAACGTCTTTCACAGCGCCGTGCTAAATCGGTCGCAGATTATCTGAAAGGGCAACTAGACCCAACGCAATATGACTGGGAAGTGAAACACCTTGGTGAGACTCAACCTCTTCTGTTTGGTAAGACAGATAAAGACCGAGCGGAGAACCGCCGTGCATTTATCGTGTTTGAAGAAGCTCAGAAGTACGAAGAGATGCCTTTCTGTGAGCCACCAAAACCAGAACGTAAAGTTTATATGGCAATGACGCCACACTTCGATTTCGACAAATCACTGCTTAAGCAAGAAGATCTAACTCAGTTAGATGACTTCACAACTAAATTGAGCGGCCTGCAAGGTAGCATAATGGTGGCAGGGCACACCGACCAAGCGGGTTCACTTTCTTACAATGAAAAACTGGCAGAGCGCCGCGCAGAAACGGTGGTTGAATACCTCAAAACCAAACTCGACCCTAAGCAGTTCATCTGGGAAGTGAAGTCATTTGGTAAGTTGCAGCCTGCGATTAATGAACGCTCTGAAAAAGCCGATGCATTAAACCGCCGCGCGTTCATTGTGTTCAAAGAATCTGATATTACTGCCGAACAGCAAGCTCTTTCTGGCAGTGAACAAGAGACGTCGAGCAGCGAGAGCGATTAGAGATCACCGAAGAATAACGAATAGTTGCCTTTATAATAAAACGCAAAAAGCCCCATATGTTGGGGCTTTTTGTTGCTTGAGTGTCAAGATGAAACAATCAATGTATTTCTGGGTAACTGCCTTTTATCTTCGCCAGTTGAGTTTGTACTCTTTCAAACTTAAGTTCTTCATCGAATGACATAAGAACCTCCCCTTCACTTTTTGTTTCTAATCGAATATCGAATAAGCGGTTGTTAGCATTGATAAGATCACGCCTAAGTTGTGGTGTTAAATGCTCCGATACGTGCAGATATGTCGAATCCCAAATTAGGAAGTAAAGTGTGTTGTGAGTAAAGCCAACAATCCCCGAGCTCTTTCTTGTTGTGCCATCAGATAAGGTGTTCACAAACGTGAATACGCCGTTGTTAATGTAGACATGTAGAGAACGCTCAGGGTTTGCGAGGTGACTTTCAAGCGTAAATTGATAGCTCATAAGCTTGAGCCAAGGACTGAGCAAGAGTAGAGCAGAAAGTATGAATGACACTTTCCACAGAGAAAGCCTACCAGAAGCCCAAGTTGCCCTTAAATTGAATGTCTTCGATCTTTTCATGTTCTAACCGTTTTTTCATATAGATAGTTTTTTTATCAGAGCTTAACTGTGCGACATTAATCTTTGAGAGGTGCTGTATTGAGTCAAGTTTAAGCACCTCACTGTCGTCTATGCGGTGGTTAAGAAATTCGTAATCTCTGTCTAAAGAGATCATGAATACTGTATCGTTGAGGACGGCATATATACCGTATCCTTTTCGAACTACTTCGTGTGGCAGGAACTGCACGGACGAGTACAGCCCATGATTAAACTGCAAATGGGTTTCAGCGTGCTGCTCAGTATGACTGCCGTATATAGAGAACTCTCCCCCCGTCGCGTTGATATAAGGTAAGGCCAAAATGGCGAGAATGATGATGAGTGGTCTTTTGAAATTCATGGCAACCTCAGTTGTAAATCGAGTAATAAAGCGCAAAAGCGTATATCCAGATACATGCTGTTAATATCAGGTCCTCCCAGCGAAGTCGTTGGTGTTCATTATCAAAGTTGACAACGCTTGGCTGGATACGCGGTCGCTTCACCCTCGCGCTCAAAGTGCGTGACATTACAGGTTCTGGATCTAACATTTTCGGTCGTTTAGCAACCGTACTTGGTTTGATGTTGGGGAGTTCACCTTCTTCGACTAATTGAATCGCAGTCGGTATCAGCAACTTATATCCATGCGATGGCACCACGCGAATCTCTGAATCAGGAATCAGAGATTTAACCTTCTTCCTGAGATGCATGATGCACACATTAAGTGAATTTGGGCCAACCACACGATCTGGCCAACCGGCCTGTTTCAATTGCTGGCGAGTACATGGTTTATAACTGTTTTCATAAAGAACACTGAGAATATTAAACTCAATAGTACTGAGAGACACTGAATTCAAAAGAATCAGTGGCTTGCTCTCATAGAGTTCGAGTGCGTCTTGTTTTGAGTTTAGGTGCAACAACATAGCTTATTCACAACGTGTGTTTGGAAGTAACACAACATCACCGGCATAGATCAGGTTGATGTCTTTGAGATCAGCAAATTTGCGATTCAGTTGTTCAAGTTTCTCGAAACTGATCTGGTGATTGTGAGCAATTTTAATCAGCCAATCGTCTTGTTTCACAACGTAGCGGACCGGGTGGCAGGTTTGAGGTTCCACTTTAGGTTCATACGTTGTCACTTTTGACGTTGAAGTCACACTGAGATCGTTGTACACAATCGGTTCAGGTTCTGATTTATTTTGTGTCAAAAAGTGATAGCGCATGCCCAAGATTAGAACTTGCAGATCTTTTTCAGGGTCGTCGCTAAATATGAATTTATAGCCAAATTTCATAGTGAGTTGATCGTTGAACTCATATTCCACGCCAAGTTGACTGATGGGAGACCATGTATCGCTTTCCCATAGTGAGCCTACACCAGCATAAAGGTTGTAGTGGCGAGATAGTGGGATAGTACCAAGTAACGAAATATCCGTGCTGTTGAATCTTTGTTCCTCAACTTCTGAATAAGGGAGGTCCGGTTCTTTCATGGTTTTGATGTACCCGTAATAGCCAGTACTGGCCTCGACTGACCATGTTTTTGTTAGGTCGTAACCTAAAAGAATTTGACCACCAAATGCAGTATCAGACACTTCAGAGTTAGTTTTCCCTGCGTTGGTCACATCAGCGCCAATATAAAATGGTGATGCATCAGCTAAACATAAGCTCGGCAGTACCAACGCGCCCGCAATAAAGCTTTTGGCTATTAGCATATGATTAAACAATATTTTCATTAGTAAAGTTCCTCAAACATGACGGTGAAATGTCCTGAATAAGTACCGGTTTCCACGTCTGTCGAAGGAATATTTTGGTAGTTAACATTGAGATCGAAATTGATCACTGAGCTTGGTGACTGAATCACATAGCTGGTCTGGTGATTGTCGAGCTGATTGACGCCATTCTTAACCCAGTCTTTATCTTCACAATTCGCTTCATTGCATTGAATAGAGTAGGGAATGGATGTATTGCCTGACGCCGACGTAAGTTCAAACTCATTGGTCAATAATGTCATCGACAAGCCAGTACTGAACTGGCCAATTGCCGTGATATTGAATGTGGTTTGAGCTGAGACGGTATGGTTAGTTGTGTCATAAATAGGGGGCAGTACACCATCACCGCTAACGTCAATACTCTCCAAGCTATTCGGTGTGTAATCGATATTCACAGTAAAAACGTCGGGCAGAATACGGTAGGTCAACGCCCCTCCTGAAGAGCGATAGTAGTATTTTATGTCAGCTGGAATTGTTGCCGTATACACACCTTTTGCCTGACCTTGAAGCGAGTTCAATAGAGACGTCGTATCTATGTTGAACGTCGGGCGATAAAAATAAAACGGTGTAACTGATTGCGAATACTCAAGTGAAAAACTGGCACTGCAGTTTTGGGTATCGCTGTCACCGAGCGTCACAATATTCCCCGATAATTGAGACTGGCTACATGTAGGCGTTATAAATTTATTATCACCGCGTGTGTATGGGTTGGATGCTGTGTTGTATTGCAATCCATTAACCGCAATCGCTGCTTGGACACTTTGGCCTGCATTGCTGGTTAATGTCATGGTGTCTGGCTTGTCTGTAACAAATGCACTAGGCAAAAACTGACTCGTTGTGGTGAGGCCATTTGCGATAGACCAATCACTCAAGGTGTATTGGTTCCCACCGAGAGTGATGGCGTTTTCAAAACGCACTTGTTGCCCCTCAATATTGATATTGAGGGTGGCAGCGTAGTTAGGCATAGTCGCGAACAGTAGCGACAATAAAACGAGTCGTTTCATTACTTACTCTCACTCAGAGTGACATCTTGACGGTAACTTTCATCGTGATTAACGACCGTTACTTTTAAGTTCGAGGGATCAATGTTTTTCGGTAAAGGGTAGCTACGCTCACGGCCAGCGAGAGACATGATCGTGACTTCACAATCTTCTGTTACTTCATCTGTGCATTGATCAATGTGAGCCCGTACAAAGCTGTTGCCCGTGTTGTTGATGTGCAACTCACCGTTGTCCCAAGACATCGAGTAATCAATATCTTGAGCTTGTGCTGGGATAACAAATAAAGGACGGTAGCCAAAGTTAATGGTTACTGCTGAGTTAAGCTTGCCTTCCGGATCGTATGGAGAGGGCTCGAAGCTCACTAGGTAGTACTGGTCTTCGGTGAAATCGCATTTGTTGCCGCACAGAGAGCGCACGCCAATTTGCTTTTGGCGATGCGGCTCTAGAATGGTTTTGTTGTGAGTCAGCGTTACACGCCAATCTTCAAAGTTATCTTCAGCGTAAGGCACACGAGTGATCTCTCCGTCTTCAACCACCAACTGCGTAATGTTGGATTGAATGAATTCGGTGATCTTATTGCTGTTCGTTAGAGTGAATACGCCGTTTCCGTACTCGTCTCCAATCAGTAACATGGTATCGACATTCATCGCATTAACAGAGGTTGTAAGTGCAGCAGTCAGTAAAATAGGAAGCTTTTTCATAATCAGTTACCTTCAGGTCGGTTAAGTACAAAGTTGTGCTCTCGTAGCGATTCCGAATTGGCGTAGCGAGCAACATTTTCTATGTGTTGACGTTGTTGATGACTGAGTTGAAGATCCTTATTTACAGTCAGGTAAACAAAAGAAGTACGACCTAGACGAGTGGTAATAAACTCCATCCCGCTGTCGGTCAGTGCATGCAATTGTTCGTTAAGTGTGTTGATGTCATCGAATTCACCGATGTACATCACGTTAATTTCTTTGTTGTTACTCACCAACATCATTGACTCCATTGGATTCAAGTTTGGTTGGCAAAAGTTGGTCCCAAAGTTCAGCTGTTTCGCATCATCGACAGACGGCAAGTAACATTGTTGGCCGTTACTGGTTAGCGCGAATTGTTGACCTTCTTGTACGTCGACTTTGTGAATGCCAGACGTAATGCTTGATACGTTCAAACATGCTGGGCCTTCACATTCAATGTTGTGTACATCGTTGCCGAAAATGTCCTTGAATTTACTAACAAAGCTGATCACACGGCTCACGTTCGAGTTCAATTCAATGACCGACCCGGGGTGTGTGTAGCCTGTTACTGACTGTTGGCCAGTGTTGTGTAAAGCGACGCTTTCTACATCAAGCTCTATCGTTGCAGCTTGGTAGTCGTCTAGGGTAATGACTACTCGGTCGTTGTAGATGTACTGTTTGTTCATCACCTGGTCATCGGCACGTACAACCACTAAGCCTTTTGTCTTTTTCTCGTCGGTATCAAAACGGATATTGTTTTGGGTATCGACTACCACATAAGCATCGCTTTGTGCGGTAGTGAAACTCACGCTCTCACCACCAATAATTTGGGTGCTACGTAATGTAGCGTTTAACGCTTTTTCGCCGTTGTTCGCGGCGTAGAAAAAGCCGTCAGCTTGGTAATGCTCATCTCGTTTGGCGGCATACGCCGTTACATTAGTTACCGCTGCGTTAGGCGAATTAACGTAGTAACTGTTGCTGGCAGTAAGTCGTAAATCTGTGTCTTGGTCTTCGACTAAATCTTGTGTCTCTAAGCTGTTGGTGTATTGGCTAAAGCCATTCTCCGTGATCGTGACCCCCGTATTGCCAGTCAGCTTCGATGAAAGAGGTACTGACCAATTTAGAGAGATGGAGAGCTCACCATCGTCCCAATTTGATGTCAGTTGCTCATTATTAATAGTCACATTTAGATCGAGCGTTGAATCGACGATAAACGGTGCACTTAAACCAGAAGACAGTGACCAGTTACTTAGCGAACTGTTGTATAAATTACTTTGTTCGATGTAATTCACTGAGCTATACCCACGCACCGTGTCACCAATGGTGTAGCTGGTGGAAATACCGAGCTGTTCTTTGTCACTGGCTCCGTATAAGTGTTCAGCAAATTGGTTTTGGTCTGGGTTATTCAGGCGCTCATAGGTAAAGCCCAAGCTGCCAAGGTTCCAGTATCCAGATACATACCAAGCCTCATTGTCGATGTTAGAAAGGAACATTTCATAGCGGCTATCGAAGGGTAAGTAGCCTTTAAAACCTAACTGACCCATCGCATGTTCGGTGGTCAACGTGCTACCTATTGCGACCGTTTGTGTATCAGACCATTTATAAGCCAATGCACCTTGGAAAAAGGCAACACCTTCAAATACGTTGGATGAAGACAAGCCTGATGGTTGGTCTTCGTCACTCTGGTAAGTGTCGTTGTCTTGGAATTGGCCCGCAGCAACCGAATAATCGAATTCACCAGTATTCAATGTGTCTGTATTTGCGTTGTAAATTCGTACCGATTCAGAAGAAACCACTTGCGTACCCGCAGAGATCTCAATAGTCACGTCATACACGCCATCTGGGAGTTCTGAGTAGCTGATGCTTCCTTGACCTTCTTGTACAGACTGCTGCACGATGATTTGGTCATCGCGAAAGATTTTTAACACACCTTGGGTCTGTGCATAGAAGTACAGTGATTGGTCTTCGTTTTTAGCGGTACGACTTAGGTTTTTGCTCGAAGACAAATTCACGTTTACGTCATGATATTGAGTACTGTTGAGCAAGAAAGAGGTACTGTTAAGTGCCAAGCGATCTTGGTGATAACCTGCTGTTAAACGCAGGTTTTGATACTCAAGGTTGTAATAGCCGTAATTGAGCTCAGACGCATCTTCTTGATTGCTCAGGTAGGTGTCTACATGAACCGAGCCATAAGGCAGCCCCAAGATGAGTTGATCACTTAAATTCACATTCAAATCGTCTGAAAAGTCGCTTGATGTGTATAAGCTCACGTTGTTGATCAAGCCTGGGTTTGCGTTGTAAGTCGACGCGTAATGCTTCTTGAGTGCTTTCGGTTTGCTCTTCTCAAGCAGCTCTTTGTTAACGTATAGGTAGAGCTTATTTGAGTGGTAATCATAAAAAGTGTCGTACGTTTTAGGAGTAAGGCTACATAAGTTCAGGTCACCCTGGCAGTCAACAGTATTCGATTGACCGCGAGCAAACCCAGCAACTATTTGCTTTGCTGAGCGCTCATTTAGGCCTGATGACATCAGTTCCTTTGCAACTGCAGTTGCATCTTCAGGCTTACTGAATTGCACTGAATCGTAAGTTACAGACATAGGAATCGTCATGTAACGACCATCAATGTTTTTTAACTCGACATCGCGTTCTTGTTGCGAATAAAAATCTTCAAATCCAGCTGGGATTGAAGTGTTTCCATTAGCAGAAACCAGATGTGACAAGGTCAACGAACCTAAGATCGTTGTTGTAATCAACGTGCTATTTTTCATAACGAAAGCTCCGCTAAAACAGATAACTGGCCTTGGCACAGGTTTGAGCCTGTCGGTAAAGCCCCAAAGGATAAGATGACGTCGTATTCGCCACTCTTTAGGTCGTTTGATGTGGTGTTGAAATCCATCAGAACAGGGGTTGATGACGTTAAGGGTTGTTCAGCGACAGTCACATCAACAAGATCTGCAGGCGTTATTAGTGTCTGTTTATGAATATCGAAACACTGGGCTGTATTGCCTGTCATGAACAACTGGAATCGAGTCGACTGATCAGAACTTGGAATATCGGTCTCGACCAATAACTGTGTTGTAGCATCTCGAAAAGTGTCGGTTTTTGGATCGACCTTTAGCGATAAAGAAGAAGGGGAAAACGCGACTTCTGTAATCTGATAAGAGAAAAAGTGTTTCTTATCGATTTCACTCGTTAACTGGAACGTATGAGTTTCTGCATTGGCATAAAGACTCATCGCGCCTGCACTCAACAAAGCGAGAAGTGGGCGAGTTAAGTAATTCACAGTTTTCCCCAAACCACTTAAAGCGCTGCTACGTAGCTAGCTGCCATTTGTACGATAACTTGAGCTTCACCCTCTACAGGCACATCTGATATTTCCGAAGAGTTTTTAACGCTCAGTTGAACGTAACCACCCGTTACTGATCCGACTTGGCCTTGGGTTAGTTGTGTCTGGTCGTCGTAAAGCTCAACGGATGCGTCTTGAGTCACTTGGTTGCCAATCAGTACTTGAGACGTCACGTAAGTCCAAGTTGCTTCTGGCTGACGATCACCGATAGTTTGGTCTTCTGGAGTGAAGTCACGAGCTTCTAGAACCACGTTAGAAGAAGTGAATGTTCCATCAGTATTTACGTACAAGCTACCTTGTTGAATGTCACCCCCTGATTCACCCGTGATGATAAGGTTCGAGCTAGGTACTGAACCACCAATCACACCACTCCAAATTGCATCTGCAAGTGCTTCATCTGCTGCGTATACCGAACCAGAAGTCATTGCGAATGCTGTTGCGCCCATCACGAAAAAGTTATTAAGTTTCATGTTTCTCACCTATTGTTTAGAAATGTATGTATAAAAATAAAAGGTGCATTGGAATCGAGATTTCCTGCACACTTTCGAGGTGATTGATTTGACTTCAACGGCGTATGAATTGGAAATAAAAGCCCGTTAATAGTGCTTTATACGCAGTTAATAACGTTTAATTTTTTAGATTTACTACAGTTAAGTGGCTGATAATTCGTGTTTTATGTTTTTTTAGTCTACTTTTAGTAGGTAGTGCGAATGCAGGGAAAAGAATGTTTAAAAAACTTTCTATAGACACAGTAAGAAGAACCATAACTTTGATAAACAGCGACTCGGGGCAAGAAAATCAGCCCTTAGAACTGAATCGAAGTGAATATAATTTGCTGTTGGCTTTTTGTGAGTCACACGGAGAGGTGATTGATAAGCAGGTTCTGATTGAGAAAGGTTGGCCAGGAAGAGTCGTCGGTGAGAACTCTTTGGCCGTTGCCATTATGAAGTTACGAAAAAAGCTAGACAGCTTAGAGCTAGGGTTTGAAGTGAACAACTTGCCCGGAGAAGGGTATGTATTCATCAATGCGATGAACATCGAGATTGTTCATGATGAGTCTGCCGCCAATAGTGACAATGTCGTGGAGGCTAAGGAGTTCGATTATGAAAAAGAATTAACTCAAGCACCGGCTTTACAAACTGATGATGACTATACCGATACGCCTATTAATTCCATTCAAGAAGAACCGCCTGCAACATCTAACGTATTTCGTCGTTGGAGTAAGAAGCCTGTGGTGTGGGAGATCACCATCGCATTGTTTATTGGATTGATCACTTTCTATTTTGTCTATCGTGAAGCTTTCGAATGCTTTGAATGTTTTGGGGGAGGTGTTGGTGGTTAGCCTTAAATCCCTCACTCTACGAGTTGGACTCTTTATTGCGGTGTTGTTTTTGGTGCCGTGGTTTTTGTCTTTAGGTACATACTTTTCTGGTTACGCCCATTTTGAAGACGACGAACACGATATTATCCTGAATGCTAAGTCAGGCTTTTACAAAACCATTCACAGTTATGAAGGGCAAGTGTATCGAGTCCACCGTGGTATCTATGCTTCCTTGGGAGATTCTCTCTATTTTTTTTCATTAGATGGAGATTATGAAGAGGGCCTAAACCCTGAATTTGCAGCCAAGGTCGTGGCAAGTGACCTAGAGAATTATTTCCGAGGTTTGACTCATGTGTACGTCTCTGAGAAGAACGGAAATATGGTAGGCCTTTTACAAAAAGACGACATAAAGAAAACGTTTGATCAAGTGGTGATCCAAGGGCGGATAAAAGTATGGGATTAACGAGAAAAACAAAGACTCTGTCCATTATTTGCTTACTTATATTGCCGCTGTTGGTGCCATGGGTGAATGCTATGTTTAGTGACTTCGAAATCAACAGTCACTTTGATGATCGTGAGGTCACTTTGATTGGCTCGCATGGGCGCTTCAAAGCTCAGGCTGCTTATCATGACGGCACGCATGCAGTGGGAACAGGGTATTATGGCACCTTCTTTGATACGATTTATCTTTTGACTGTTCGCACTGATAAAGTCGTTGAAGGCGACCCTAATAACTTAAATGCATTCCTACGTTCACACCAAACTTTGATGGTTTACAAAATTAAGAAAAACGACGATGGGCACTACATATTAAGAAGGCTTGAAGAAGATCCTCGACTGGGTATGCATGAAAGCCAGATAGAAGCCGTAGGCTTTTTTGGTCCACTGTCCTCAATACCGACACCTGAAGTGAATCAAGCATTATAAAATGTACTTGAAGGATGCACCAGACGTAAGTTAAAGAAGAAAGGCTAGAAGTTGATCTAGCCTTTCGTAACCTCGCTTTAATCCAAAAATTTCAGCTCAACGTTTCATGGTTTTACACCAGTGATTGAGGCATGAACCTGTGATTAAACAATACTTATTCAGATGGCAAATTCTGTTTCAATTCCAGAAGCATTCGATAAGCACTTTCTCCAGACATCTCATATGGATTGAATTGGTTGGATGTCGAAAACTGTAAGTTCACCAATTCGGTTAGGCTTGATTGAGGGATATCACCCATAGACCAATCTCCAAATTGGCGACAGTCTATTTCCCTGAAATACAAGATCATCACATCTTTGTGGCGTTTATCATTCAGGATGTGATTGTAAGTTTGATTAACTGCACTTCTAGAACCTTCAATACATTGAAGAAAATACTTATCGTTGTGGCTAAGAAGGCCTGTTAAGTGGCTCTGCTTATTACGGTCATGTGAAATCTGAAGAATGTCGTTCAAAGCCTGAGAGTCGCAACTTTCACAGAGTGTACTGACATAAATTAACCGAGTTAGGAACATAGGCATCATTTCGAATTTTTGTACAAAGGGTATTAATAAATATAAGCCAAGTTCATGGAATTGCGAGTCATTGATTTAATTATCACTCGGTGGCTTTTGGAAGAGAAGAGGATGGGATGACGTAGAAAAGAACTGGTCGCAAGATACGCTAAAATGACTCGAATGTTGGTTATTCAATCATTTTAGCGGCCTGCTAGTGATCTCGTTAGTTGTTTAGAATTGAAATCGATTCAACGTTTGAAGACGCATCAAAACGAACATTGACCAACACACTTTCACGTTCGAAAGTCACATCATCAAAGTCAGTCGTTGCGATCTTAAACCCATTTCTTGCGAATAAACTCGTTACCGTTGTTCGTTGTTTCTGTTCCATAGCGCATGTCAGTAGTTCGTTCATCGTGATCTCCATTAAGTAACTGTGTGCATATTGTAAGCGTACAGGCTCCACATTATGAGATCAATTGCTTAATTAATAAGCTATGTTGATATGTTCAATTGAATGATTTTGGTATTCAAAAAATCGATAATCAAGAGGGAGGGTGAATGTTCTGATTATGGAAGATGGGGTGTTATGTGACCGTGGTTCAGCATTCCTTGAACACGAAGTTTGTCGCAAAAATCGCGTTGAAATAAATGGTTACAAAGCAGGAGGAATTATGCCCGCTGTTTAGTATGTTCGGTCGATTATCGGAATCACTATCGGCCTATATCTAACTTAACTAAAGTACATCGATTTACGATGAGTCGACTCCTCAATAAACCTTCTTTTATCTAAATTTTGTATGCTAAGTGATGTTGTTATAATTGTTATTAATTGCATAGGCTTGATTTTAATATTGGCTTGATTTATAAAATAAGCATTCGTTCATTAACTTCATGATTGCATTAGTTTTTACTAACCTTTAAATAACATGGAGAAAGGCGATGAATAAGAACCAAACACGCAACAGGTTAGCGAATTTAGTGCGACTTCGTACGTCATACAAAGCATCAGACTTTCTGGTGAACTCTAACGAGCTCCGAGTTAAGAAAGATGTGTATAGCTTACGTAAAATCAAACAGTTAGAAATTCGTCAATTGGGTCTTAAAGAGAACGCAATCAATATTGTTTCGTTGGCTTTAGTCCTCTCGGCTGCGACTTGGGCATTCGTGCCTCAGTTCGGTTTACCGATGCTCGCACTGACCTTTATTTTGGCGTTTGTTACATGGCGAAGATATGAGTTGCGTGCAGAGTTTAAAGGAGCCGATGAAACTGGCGACCATTGGGTTTCCGTGGCGCGCGGTTGTACTCGAGAAGAGTTCAAAGTGTTGAAAAACGTTGAATTGGCTTTACGCGATCAGGTGTCTTAATACTTTAGATTTCTTCGTATTTGGGCCTTGTTAATGCCAGGGTCTTATAACCGTTAAGCTCTCATAATCAATAAAGCTCGTCATTGCATGGCGAGCTTTTTGTTTTCTGAAAAACACAGATAGTGCAGGTTACTTTGAGAGGCCAACGCTTATATGTGTAATGGGGCAGGATATGAATCTTAAGTCACGGCATTTATGATGCTTTTTGTGGTTTTGAATATAGGGAGAGGGTGGAAATGAATACACGAGTCAGTGAGAGTTCTTTTAAAAGGCTCATCCAGTTAGTTGGTTGTGTTTTGATTATAGTGTTGAGCAATAGTCGACTCTCCAATGCTCAAACCATAGAGTTTCCTACTTGTGCACAGAGCGAGGTTTTGAATACAGAAATCCACCTTTATGTTGATGAATCGCTGTTATCTGAATATTCCAAAGCATTTATAGCCTCTAAAATAGCGACATGGGAAAGCTATTCGAATCTGGTGTTAAAAAACTCCTGCGTCCCTATGACGAGAAAAGTCACTAAGGTGACTTATACGTCTGAAATCGACAGCCTTTGGTTTCAAGATTTGAGCGCAGCAGAGAGGTTATTAAAACTCTCGATGGAAGAACCGATTCCAGAAACAACAGAAGACGGCGTCCCCATTTTTACTGGGATAGTATTTTCTAATTATAATTTTAGCTTTGAGTCTGATTATTGTGGTATGTCATCTTCGGTATCCTACTTTTTTTCTTTAGCGATAAACTGCCCTGATTACTTAATGGAGCATGAAATTGGCCATTTAAGTGGTGCTAATCATGACTATAAAACGTTATTGAAAGATTTTGATAGTATAGAAAGTTACATTTCTGGAACGTATCCAAGAGCTCCTCAATATTCCTTCGGCGCAATTTGTGCTGATAGAGGCACAGTGATGTCTTATGAGCGAGATGTTATACCTGCTTATTCCAGCCCAGACATCAAAGTGGATGGCATAAAATGCGGAGATAGCAAACACCACAATAATGTAAGAGTGCTTAGAGAGTTCGCACAAGCTTATTTAACCCTATGATTGCCTAGTTGCTAGATTGGTAGTCATCCGATTTAGTTACTTTATTATTAATGATTATTATGAGATTAATGACTGCTGTGGTTGCGACTAATCCCTCTAGAACTCAGACCAAGAACCATACCTAAGCACCAAACCAAGGAGAGAAGATGCAAGTAACTATTAGGTCCGCCATGCCAAGCGAATTGGCCGCCATTTATGCATTGGTTATCTCAAACGATGAGTGGACGAAGTTTAACGGCCCTTATTTTCCATACTCACCGCCATCACTAGAAGAGTTTGAAAGCCGTTCGTTTCAACGGTTACTCAATGGATCTGACTTACAGTTGGTGGTTGTAGACGATGTGCCTGTAGGTACTGTCAGTTGTTATTGGGAGTGTGAAGAGACACGTTGGCTTGAAGCCGGAGTAGTCATTTATAACTCCGACTATTGGGGGCAGGGTATTGCTGCGTTAGCTCTTCCTCTTTGGATATCCTGTCTATTCAAAAACAAGCAGATAGAGCGTGTCGGTTTAACCACTTGGTCGGGTAATCCACGGATGATGTCACTAGCCCTCAAATTAGGCTTCCAGCAAGAAGCTAGGCTAAGAAAAGTGCGTTATTACCAAGGCGAGTATTATGACTCGATTAAGTATGGTCTATTGCGTTCTGAGTGGCTGGAAAGCAAATAGCCATAATTTGAGTTAGCTTGTTGTTTTATTGAACTTTATAAGTCGTGTAGTTCAAAGTGGTCACTTGTGATCTTTAAATCGAAGACGGGCGTATTTCTTCCAGTTTATAAAGGAAGAGTATGCATGATGCTATCTAAAGAGAATGAATCAAGAATTATCGAAATGGCGTGGGAAGACAGAACGCCGTTTGAAGCAATAGAACTGCAATTTGGTTTAAATGAATCGGAAGTGATTCGTTTTATGCGTAGCCATCTCAAGCTTGGCAGTTTTAAGCTGTGGCGTTCACGTGTTTCTGGGCGCTCGACCAAGCACGTAAAACTGCGCAGTTCGGACGTTTCGAGAGGTTATTGTCCGACTCAGTACAAGCACCGCTAGATAGGGACTTATTTAGTCAGCCCAATGACATTTCATTATGGAATTAGAAAGGTGGCGTAGTGCACTGGACGCACAAAGATCCTCGTAATCATCACACTCATGGTTGGTTGAAGCATAACGGGAAAGTATACGAGTAAACATCTCCGAGACTTTTCCCTTCATGGCTATAAAATAAAAAGGAATTTTGATGTTTAAGCTGGAAACTGACAGGTTGATTCTTCGAGATATGAGTATCGAAGACGAGTGTGCCTTTGTTGCGATGTCTCAAGACGTAAAGTATCAGCGTTTCTATGACGAAAATGATTGCGAACCTAACAAATATCGAGAGCTAACCCAGTTGTTTGTTGAGCAGTCTTTGGTAGTTCCGCGCCAGTCTTTTCAATTAGCGGTTGAAAGCAAAGACTCGGGGAAGTTTATTGGAACCGTTTGTTTGCGCCTCGAGGGTAATCGACAAGCTTCGATGGGCTGTGCTTTCTCAAGGGAAACTCAGGGAAAAGGGCTTTCTATAGAAGCATCTGAAGCCCTCGCTAATTTTGGTTTCTCAGAGTTAGGCATACACCGCATCTACGCCGAAACCATCAGTAAGAACTTGGCAGCCATCAAATTGTGTCAGTCATTGGGAATGAAAGAAGAAGCGCGCTTTGAGAATCATCGATTTTTCAAAGGTCAATGGTGGGATACAGTTGTGTTGGCGGCTCTACATTCTGATTGGAAAAAGGCTTAGTGATGGAAAGTGGCATACAGAAGCTAGATAGAGGGCTCGATCGAAAAGGGTTTATTCAAAATCTTTATTCGCCAAAGAACATTGCGCCTGAATTTCAAGACGTGGTGTCAGCAGTCGTTGATTCGCTGCTAAGAGAACTTCCAGGTCAAGTTGATGGTATCTACTTGTATGGAAGCGTGCCTAGAGGAACGGCCATTGTTGGTGGCTCTGATTTGGATGTTTCTATCGTACTCGCGACGCCTGTTGGTCAGAGAGAAAAGGAAGTATTTAACCTACTTTCCGACACCATACCCCAAACCTATCCTCAAGTGACTAAGCTTGATATTGATCCAGGGTCTCTCTCAGAGGTTCTGCAGCCCAACGAAGAATTCCATTGGCAGTTTTGGCTCAAGCATTGTTGCTGTTGTATTTGGGGGAATGATTTATCTATAAAGTTTCCACGATATAAGCCCAGTAATGAAATAGCCCAAGCTCTTAATGGCGATTTATCGACTTATCTTAAGCAAATGACCCCGAATTTCAAAACAATGACTGGTGGGGATGTCACTAAGGTGATTGGCAAGAGGTTAGTGCGTGCAGCGTATTACTTTGTGGCCGAGCAAGACGGTAGTTGGTACACCAACCTAAGCCAGTGTGCCGAAGTAGCCAAACGTTATTACCCTAATCAAAGCGACGATATTGAGCTAGCGTATCAATACGCTCTTGGAAACTTGATATCGAAAACAGAAGCTTTTGAATTGTATGAAAGGCTGAGCAAAAAGCTTGTTGTAAATTAAACATTAACACAAGCTAGAACAACAAACTTAACTACCTTTGTAACGGTTTTAGGAAAATTAGATGGATGTCCACGAGTGTGTCTCTTTTATCTTGCTGAACGAATCACAAGTATTGCTAGAAAAGCGTAGTAAGTCTAGGGAGACCGATCCCGGTTTAATCACTATACCTGGCGGTCATATTGAACAGGGTGAAAACCAGGTTCAGACACTCTTTCGTGAGATCGACGAAGAGCTTAATGTTGTTCCGATTGATTACCAATACTTGTGTTCGCTTTACCATCCTACGAAGGAACTTCAGTTGATTCATTATTTTATCGTGAGTGACTGGAAAGGAGATATCACCGCTCAAGAGGCTGATGATGTTAAGTGGTATTCACTAGGTTCAGCTCCTGTTGGTATAGCAGCCGATGGTATTGCTTTGAAAGAAGTAGAGCGCGTGGGTAGGTATCTTTAGTTTGGATTCGATAAGATGTTTTGGACGTTTTTTGAGGGCTCAAAAACGGTGAAACCCCGATGTTGGTAGCATCGGGGTTTCGAATTTCTAGATTTCTCGACTGGTAAGATCGATTATCTTTTCTATGCAGAAGGCTGGATTAATCCAATCTTATTCCTTGGTAGGGAATTAGATACGGATGAAGTCCATGTGCTCAACTTTTGGCTTGAACGCGTGACGTTGAACGTCTTGTGGCTTAACCTTAACTTCTGCGCCGTCAATCAGTAGAGTGATTGCTTCGTAGAATTCAGGCTTATCCATTTGGTTGATCACTTCAGCGTGAACAAGTTCGATAGCTACAGCTTCAGCTTCGCCACCGTAGATTACAGCTGGGAATTTACCAGCGTGACGTAGGCGGCGGCTCGCACCTTTACCTAGTTCAGTACGTACTACTGCTTCAAATTTCATAGTTTTACTCTCAAATTAGTAAAAATTAACTTCACACCTCAATGCGACCTTGAGTGTGTGGTAATGCTTAAACATAAAAGTTCATGCTTAAGCGAGCGCGGATACTAACATCACATTCCAATATGAGCAAGTAAGAAGCCCATCTCAAAGTGAATTTCCTTAGATAATGGGTTCGTTTGGAGATAAAACGTTCGCTAACGCTTGTTTAGTGCATTTTAACCCCTTTTACATCGCCATTCTTATCTATTTATATCACCGCTAAATCATCAAGTTAATGAACGGAAAATGAATGTTTGCCTAAGACTTGGTTAAGGCTTAGTTCGTTAATCTTAGTGTTAATTAAACAGCAGAATGAATAGGTGAAAATATGGAACCGGTAAGCATTGTCGTAATTACGCTAAACGAAGAGAAACGCATTAGCCGCTTAATGGAAGAGTTGAGCGTGCAAACCCACCAAGAGTTTGAAGTGATTGTTGTCGACTCGAACAGTGAAGACAACACCAGAGAAGTGGCGCAAGCTTATGAAAACGCGCTGCCAAAATTAACAGTGCATCACATGGAAAACCGTGGTGTGAGCCTTGGCCGAAACACAGGTGCGTCATTGGCGCAATACAACAGAATCCTTTTCTTAGATGCTGACGTGAGCTTGCCTCGAAACTTCCTTGCGAAAGCGCTTTATGAATTAGAAGAGAAGAAGCTTGAAGTGGCGGGTGTGTACATGAGCTCGAAAGGTTTGCCGCTTGTACACAAGTTTGGTTACGGGCTATTTAACGCAGGCTTGTTTACTACCCAGTTCTTTTTCCCGACGGCGATTGGCGCATGTATTTTCTCGACTAAACGGGCGCATGATGAGATCGGCGGTTTTGATGAAGAGATCGTCCTGTGTGAAGACTGTGACTACGTAAAACGTGCGAGCAAAACATGGCGATTTAGATTCCTAAATATGACTTTTGGTTTTGACCCACGTCGCTTAGACCAAGATGGCGTTGTGAAGACAGGCTCTACTTATCTTAAAGCCAATGTAAGACGCTTCTTTAAAGGCGAAATGCGTAACAACGAGATGAACTACAAGTTTGGTCACTACAAAGAACAGTAAGCATTGAGGTTGTTATGTTTGATGGACTAGGGCTGTTTCTGGGAGCATTGGGTGATGCTCTCATTGGCCCAAACCTATTTGTACCGGGAGAGCCCTTCTTTATCGCAGCGGGCTTTCAACTGTATTCAGGTGCATGGATGGCGTTGGTTTTGGTAATGCTAGGTGGTTTGCTTGGTGACCAAATCAGTTATTTCATTGGTTATAAATACGGTGCTAAGGCGCAACGAAGGCTTATTAAGTTTCGTCCCAAAACCAAAAGGTTAATCGCGCGCTGCCGCTATTTGGTTGCTCGTAAAGGTACATACATCATTCTTTTTGCTCGCTTATTAGGGCCTATCGCTTGGGTAGTGCCATTTATAGCGGGTTCGCATCGTGTACCGTGGCGCAATTTCAGTGTGTTGGCGTTTATCGGCTTGGCCCTTGGTGGAGGGCAGTTCATTGCTTGGGGTATGTTATTGGCGCACGGCGTTGAAAACTTTCCGTGGCTTAATAGCCTTAAGATATTTATCTCTGAGCATAATAGTTTGATAGTTGGTGTGTTCGCGGTATTGGTCTTCACCATTATCGGTTACCGAATGAAGTGGCGACGCTTGGGTCTTAAGTCGAGTGCGCTGTTGTTAGCGTGGGTATTGTTTGCGAATTACGCTCACTTTTTCTGGAAAGCGGATGATTTTCATACTCAGCAAGAGACGGCTCAAATAAACAAAGTAGACTGGAACTCGGTTACCTATAAAGCGTTCCCCGGTAAATCTTCGTTCTATTCAGCACAAGCGATCAACGTAATTTATGTTGGAGCAACCCCAAGAGACTTAATGAAGCAACTAGGCTGGATAGAGAATCAAACCTTCTCTCGAAATGAGATTGAATGGGCTGGTTATCTCGCATTGCTTAGAGACAAAACGCCGCCAGTGTCTGATTTATATTGGCGAGACAAGCCGCAAGATATGGCTTTTCAATTGCCGGGTAATTTGATGAAGCGCAGCCATATTCGCTGGTGGCGCGCAGGTGTTGATATTAAAACTAACCAGCCTCAGTGGTTAGGCGCAATTAGCTATGATGATGGCCTTAAAGTCACTCCTTATTCAGGCATTGTGACCGTCCTTCATAACATTGACCCTAATGTTGATGAAGAGCGAGATCGGCTCGCTAATCAGATACGAACGTCACTACCAGACATCGAGTTAGACAAGTACCCATTGGCAACGGTGGAAGTGATCAATGAAGATCATGACTATTACACTGATGGCCGGGTATTAATGATTGGAGCAACGACCCTTAGTGATAATTCACAAACTTTAGATGTCGCGGTGAACGATATTCAGAGTGATATATAAGGTCGAATCAACGAAACCTTTCTTCGTAGTGCTCTGGTTTTTCTTAGATATCAACAAACTCAAGCCTTGTTTGAACCCTCAATCAAACAAGGCTTTGAATTATCTGCTTGCCATGTTTATCCAAACATCACCTTCTCTTACGCAATGTCTCGGCTATAACTTGTTCTACTTTGACTATGCTCATTAAGGGCGAGTAAGCGGCGAAAGCTAAGGACAACAATATGCAAATGAATCCGATTGGTTGGTTTGAAATTTATGTTGATGATATGTCGAGAGCAAAAGCTTTCTATGAGTCAGTATTTAAAGTGACGCTGGAAAAGTTGAACAATGAAACGGGAATCGATGTTGAGATGTGGGTATTCCCTTGCGAAATGGAGAGTTACGGTGCCACCGGTGCTTTATGTAAGATGTCCGATGTAAAAGCGGGAGGCAACAGCACCATGGTTTATTTCTCTTGTGAAGACTGTGCGATAGAAGCAAGTTTGGCTGCGGCCAATGGCGGCACGTTACAAGTGCCAAAAATGGACATTGGTGAGCATGGTTTTATTAGTGTAGTTAGCGATACAGAAGGCAATATGATTGGGCTACATTCGATGGGCTAATTATGTTGAAGTGAGCAGTTTTCCGTTGAACCGAGATAAAACTAAGCCCTGGCATTACGCTAGGGCTTATTGGTTTCACTTTTACTTAGCTTGTTCAGCCTTTACTTATTTTAAGCACCAGAGAAGCTTTTAAGCCGCCCATTGAGCTCTTACTGAGCGTTAGGCTGCCTCGGTAACTGTGTGCCATTTCATTCACGATGTTAAGCCCTAAGCCTGTTCCTGGTGTGGTTTCATCAAGTCGAACGCCACGTTTGGTCACTTGCTCAAGCTTCTCTTCAGGAATGCCTTGACCATCATCTTCGATCACCAACTCTATGTTGCCATCGTCGAGTTCGTTTGCATGGACACGAATAATGCTGCCCGCCCACTTGTAACTGTTCTCGAGTAGATTACCGACCATTTCATCAAGATCGGTTTTTTCTACCGCTACTTCAATCTCAGAGTCTAGCTCGTTAATCATGGTGACTTCATTGGCGGCATAAACTTTATCAAACGCCATTGAGATAGCTTCGACACGCTCACAAGGTGAAGACTTCACCGAAAGAATGTTCATTGCACCCGCCATACGAGCGCGGCCAAGGTGATAATCGATTTGGCTTTGAATCTGATGAATGGGCTGTTGCAGCTGTGCTTTGTCATCCTCTGGAAGTCGCTCTATCTCATTTTTTAGAACTGAAAGCGGTGTTTTCAACGCATGAGATAAGTTACCCGCGTGGTTACGAGCTCGCTCTAATAGTTCTTGATAGTGGAAGAGCAGGGCATTGAGATCCGAGACTAATGGAGAAACCTCTTTCGGGTAGTTATCGCTTAAGCCTTGTTGCTCACCGTTTCTTAACATCACCAGTTCGCGTTGCATCTTGCTGAGTGGTAATAGCGACCAACTGACTTGAATACCGATCAACATCAGCACGCCAACAAAAAGCAGCATTAAGATCAACCAGACTTGACCAGTCAGTTCGGTCAGTGTCGATTCTAGCGGATCTTCATCGATACCAATGGTGATCGTGACAGGGTCGCTCAATTCAGGCAGGTAGATATCTTGCGCGATGTAAATCAGCTTTTCTTTCTCAGGCCCTTTGACTGATGTGTGAATTGGCGAACGCTTGATGGTGAGGTCTTTATCCCATAGCGAGCGAGATCGAATGATTTGCTCTTGGGTAGCGGCGCGCCAATAAATACCACTGTAGGGTTGGTTGAACCTAGGATCAGACAGACGCTCTGCCATGATCAGGTTGCCACTGTCATTGGTTTCGATATTGGCGGTTAACTCATCCATAGTTAAGCCAAGCTGCTGCTTCATGTCATCGACGAGGTAGTCGTTAACCAACTTCGGAATCCCGACACCTGCCGCTAATATCATCGCACCTAGCCAAAAAGCCGCAGCAAGGAGCAAGCGGCTTTTTAGACTGATGTTTTTAAGTGTTCGTTTCTTTAGATTCATGTATTTCCAGCCTGCCTTTGCTCATCGTAACTTATGGTATTGAGATGATCAGAACAGGCTGTCCACTTAATTGATGGTTGCTCTGCCGTTATTGACGACTGAGCTATTCAGCATTCAGTTGGTAGCCAAGGCCACGAACTGTTTTGATGATCTTTGGTGCGATTTTTTTGCGAATACGACCAATGAACACCTCAACCGTGTTTGAATCACGGTCGAAGTCTTGTTTATAGATGTGTTCAACCAGCTCTGTACGCGAGATAACCTTGTTTTGGTTATGCATGAAGTACGCGACAACTTTATATTCTAGAGCGGTTAGACTAACCGCTTGGCCTTGCCACAACACTTTAGAACTGCGTGTGTCTAGGCTTAGATCACCGATTTGAAGTATCGGAGCAGCACTGCCTGATGCTCGGCGCAGTTGAGCTCGGATACGGGCAATCAGCTCGACCATCTCAAATGGCTTAGTTAGGTAGTCATCAGCACCGGCGTTCAAGCCCTCAACACGTTGAGTTAGCGTGTCACGAGCACTTAAGATAATCACTGGCGTGTTGATGTTTTCGTCTCGAATGCCTTTTAATACCGTTAGGCCGTCAAGCTTAGGTAAACCTAAATCGAGGACAATCGCGTCCCATTCTTCTGACGTTGCACGGTAGAGTGCGTCGATACCATCTTGAGAAAGCTCTGGAACCCAGTCGGCTCCCTCAAGTGTTTCAATAATTTGTTGGCCCAAACGAGGCTCGTCTTCAACGACTAAAATTTTCATAATTGTTCTTCTTAATTCTTGTAATGACTGTTCGTCGTGCTTAGCTCTTCGTAGTACGTAACTAGTCGCCGTGTTTAATTGCGTCTTTAAAGTTACGGCCTTTGATCATAAGCATTTCTAACGTCTCAGCGTTGTATTCGACTTTGATGATGTTGTTTTGGTAATTGATTTTTAGTTCATACACCCAAATGTCGTCATCTTCTTCTAGTTCTACTTTAATGATTCTGCCATGAAGATCGTTTTCAACCGCCGCATACATTTCTGAGAAAGGGCGAATGTAGCCTTCTCGTACGGCTTCATAGACTTCGTCTTGATCTTCTTCAAATTCGATGCTGGTTCCTGCTTTGTGAACGTCCTGCACTAATTCATGACCATTATGATGTGAGTCAGCCCATGCACCAGCAGAAACAAATAAGCCTAAGCTTATAGAAAACAAAGAAATCATAGCTTTACTAAACATAGCGAATCCTAGAGAAGGTTGATAGCGTTCAGTATAAAAAAGTAATTCTGAACAGAAAGTGAACCTGATTAATAATGAGAATTTGATACCGAAAAACTTAACGCTTAAATGGTGCAGGCTTTAATACATAAGATTAATTGCCGAGTGTTAAGAACGTAAGACTTACTTTTATTCTTAACCTTAACGCTGCTGTAGTTCGTCTTCGAATATCTTGTCTCTCATTTTCCAAAAGCGTCCGACCTTACGTGCAATCACGAATTGAGGTGGGCGGAATCTATGTTGGTGAGCAACCACTTTCGTTGGTGAGGCTTCTTCAAAAGGGCGATGTCTGTCTGCAAGGTGAGGGCGAACAAATTGGTCTTTGAAGTTCTGCTTCTGCTTTTTGGTGGTTAATGACCAAAACTCATGCACTTGCGCTTGGTTTTCACCACGGTAAGTGACTTTAAGCTGCGATTTCCCCTTCTCGTCTTTGAGCACGTTTAGGTCCATTTCTAAACATTCAAATACCAAGGCATCTTTTAGATTCAGCGCTTCTTTCAGCTTTTTGTCTGGGTCGACTAAGGTTGCATCGCATTCATGGCAAATGCGCGCGGCAATGTCGTTGTCCGCACCACATTCACCGCAATATTTTGCTCGGAAACGATAGTTGCAGTGTTCGCGTTCGCCAGTGTCTTCATCGGTAAAGTAGCCTTGGCATTTACGACCAAAGTGCTCGAGTAAGAAGCCATTGCTGTCTAGCTTGCCCCAAAAGTTATTATTGAAGCCGCACGCCGGGCAAGGGATGGTGATGATTTCACTGTCTGAATCGGGTTTAGGGTCGCCCACTTCAGGTTGGTAAAGGTCGTAACTGTTGCCCGCATAGTCGAGCACCAAACATTCTTTCTTACCTGGAGATAGGCGTAAGCCACGGCCAACGATTTGTTGATACAAACTGATGGATTCTGTCGGCCGTAAAATCGCGATTAAATCGACGTGTGGCGCATCAAAGCCTGTGGTTAATACCGACACGTTAACCAAGAACTTGATTTTACGTTCTTTGAAGTCGCTGATTATTTGGTCACGCTCGAACGTCGGTGTGTCACCAATCACAATTGAAGCTTCACCTGCTGGCAATAAGCCGAGGATCTCTTGCGCGTGTCGAACGGTCGCAGCGAATACCATGATGCCTAGCTTGTCTTGGGCTAGATGAATAATCTGTTCGACAATCTGCGGAGTCGCGCGTTTCGATTGCTCGATAACCATGTCGAGTTCAGCTTCTTTGTAGCGACCAGTGCTCGCGGGCTTTAATTGGGAGAAGTCATAGCTCAGTACAGGCGCATCGATCATGCGAGCAGGAGTTAAGAAACCTTCGTCGAGCAGGTAACGAATCGGCAGCTCAAAAATACAGTCGCGGAAGAAGCGTGGCTCATCTGAACGTACTTGACCGCGAGTGTGGTATTGATAAATCCAACCCATCCCAAGACGATACGGGGTAGCCGTTAATCCAAGCACTTTGATGCCAGAATTATTCTCGCGTAAGTGAGTGATGACTTTCTGATAACTACTGGTCTTTTCATCGGGAACACGGTGGCATTCGTCGATAACCAACAGTGAAAATTGGTTAGAAAACGAATCGAGATTTCGAACCACAGATTGCACCGAAGCAAACACGACTTGTTGGTCGGTCTCTTTGCGTCCTAAACCCGCAGAGAAAATCGAGCCTTTCAGCCCGTAACCTTCATACTTTTCATGGTTCTGTTCAACCAACTCTTTTACGTGAGCAAGTACCAACACTCGACCTTTCGCAAGCCTTGCTAATTCTGCAATCACAAGGCTTTTTCCTGCACCTGTCGGAAGCACGAGAACAGCCGGAGTTTGGTGTTTTCTGAAGTAATGAATCACTGATTTTACAGAATCAGCTTGGTACGGGCGGAGTGTATACATATCGCGTCTTGTAGGGTAGAAAACAAATAGTGTGAAATAGCTCAACTAATTGAGCAAAGGTGACTATAATACCCGACTTAGATTAGTTGAGGTATTCATGCGTTTAGATAAATTTCTGTGCGATGCATTAGGCGTCACTCGAAGAGAAGCAACACACTTATTAAAATCCAAGGCAGTGACAGTAAATGATGTCATTCAAAAAAGCGGTTCACTCAAGGTAACTGAAGAGTGCGTTGTGGAATGGCAAGGCAATGAACTGAATGTTCACGGCCCACGTTACATCATGCTTTATAAGCCAGAAGGCTTTGTTTGTTCGCATGAAGATGGCGCAAATCGTATCGCGTTTGAATTACTTGATGAAATCAAAATGGACAAGCTGCACTTTGCTGGCCGTCTAGATATTGATACAACAGGTCTTGTGTTGATTACCGACGATGGTAAGTGGTCTCACCGTATCACTTCGCCAAAGCATAAGTGCGAGAAGACGTACCGTGTGTGGTTGGTTGAACCTGTTGAAGACGATTACGTTGAAAAATTCAAAGAGGGCATCCAGCTTAAGAGCGAAGATGGCCTAACACTTCCTGCACACCTAGAAGTTCGTGCAGAGCGTGAAGTGCTGCTAACGATTCACGAAGGCAAATACCACCAAGTTAAACGTATGTTTGCGGCACTTGGTAACAAGGTAGAAGCACTACACCGTGAACGTATTGGCGAAATTGAGATGGACGAATCTTTAGAGTTAGGTGAATACCGTTACCTAACGCAAGAAGAAGTCGATTCAATCTGGAAGTAGTCCTTAGCTAGAAGTTGCTCTTAACAAGAAATTGTTCTTAGCAAGAAACAACTTTTGCTGGAAATAACCCTTTCGTTGTAAAGCCGACCATGGATAGCGTCGGCTGATGATGTTGACTGGTACTAGGAAAGTCTCAGCCAATCTTTGACTCGCGTACTCACGCTAGTCCCTAGCTCTATCAGTTGAACATTCGGAGAACCATGCAAACATCGACCTCACAGAGCCCAAGCTCCCAACCAGAAACCCCTCAATTAGGCTTAATGCTGTTTTTGATTCTTGGTGCGATTGGTGCACTTACTCCGCTAGCCATTGATATGTATCTGCCGGCGATGCCGACCATTGCTAAAGATCTTGGTGTGACGGCGGGTGAGGTACAAATCACGCTAACAGCTTATACCGCAGGTTTCGCGTTGGGGCAGTTGCTGCATGGCCCGTTGGCGGATAGCTATGGTCGCAAGCCTGTATTGCTTATTGGTGTGTTCTTGTTTGCTATCGCTTCTATGGTGAGTGCGACAACACACGGTATTGAAGCGCTGACTTACATCCGTACCGCTCAAGGTTTTGCTGGTGCTGCGGCGGCCGTTATCATCCAAGCGGTGGTAAGAGACATGTTCGATCGTGAAGATTTCGCAAGAACCATGTCTTTCGTTACTTTGGTGATGACAGTTGCGCCATTGGTTGCTCCGATGATTGGCGGTTACTTAGCGTTGTGGTTTGGCTGGCGTTCAATTTTCTGGGTACTGGCTATCTTTGCGGTGATCGTGATTCTAGCGGTATCGATGAAGATCCCAGAAACGCTTCCTGCAGAAAACCGACAACCATTGCGCTTTAAAACAACGATTCGTAATTACGCTCGACTGTGTAAGAACCCAACGGCGATGGGCCTGATTTTCTCTGGTGCATTCTCTTTTTCAGGGATGTTTGCGTTCTTAACGGCAGGTTCATTCGTTTACATCGATATCTATGGCGTTCGCCCTGATCTGTTTGGCTATCTGTTTGGCTTGAATATTGTTGCTATGATCTTGATGACGAGCATCAACGGTCGAATCGTTAAGAAAGTGGGCTCTCACGCTATGCTCAGAGTCGGTTTAACCATTCAACTGTTTGCGGGCTTAGGTCTGTTAGTCGGATGGATGTTAGATATTGGTTTGTGGGGTATTGTGCCATTCGTGATGCTGTTTATCGGCACACTGTCTACCATTGGTAGTAACTCAATGGCACTACTTTTAAGCGGATACCCGAATATGGCCGGCACAGCTTCTTCGCTTGCAGGCACATTAAGATTTGGTACTGGTTCTGTGGTGGGGGCAATTGTTGCCATGCTACCAAGTGACACTGCAGGGCCAATGGCTATGATGATGGCAGCATGTGCAATACTGTCAGCATTACTATATTGGACATTAGGAAAGAAGGCATAATGTCAAAATACTATATTGAAATTCAGAAGTTAGTGAACGATGCGCTGGGCGAGCTATATGCTCTGCATAAGTCTGGCAAAGCGATCGACGCGCCTATCGCGAACAACCTTTATCTTGTTCGTTGGGTAACAAAAGCGATTAAATCTCAAGCTTATGATCGCGTGATTGTGCCTGACTTAGTTCGCTGGCAGAAACAGGGTCGCTCAAAAGGCAACAACTCTGATTTAACTTTTACCTTTAAACGCATTTCTGCGTTTTACGGACGTTTTTTCCCTGAAGGCGAAGAGCCTAAAGCGCTAAAAGACAGTGATGTTGAAGCATTTATGGACAAAATGTACGAGATGGGTTGGAGCGTATCGAGTGAAGACGAGCTAACGACTGGCGGCAAGATTCAATTCTTTACCGATGGCGAGCACTCTTTTGCTTTATGTGGCAAACAGTGCGATGACTCTTTCGACGGTGAGTTGATGGTTAAGCCGATGAACTGGTTTGTTCGTGGCAACCACGCTGAGTTCATCCAAGCGGCGATGGAAGCGGGTTTCATGCTTCACAAAGTAACGGACTATAAGTCTGCAGTGAAGTATCACGGTGAATACATCGTTTACCCTGCTAACCAAGGCAACCAATTGGCTGAGATCCCAATTAGCGTTATTGGCTAGTAGCGGATTCGGCATACGAGATGAAAGATACGAAGAGCGGAATTATCCGCTCTTTTTTTGCCTCTCATAGCGCGTGTCGCTAATTTGCTGTTAAGTCTTTTCGCATCCCGTTACCCGAATCTCGTATCCGTTTTCATCTGTTCGCATCTCGACACTCGAATCCTGCATCTGCTTTTAATCTTTTCGCATCTCGTTACTCGAATTCCGTATCAGCTTCTAATCTTGCTCTTTAGCTTGCTTCTCTATCGCCTTCACCATGCCTTTAAAAATAAATAGGTGAGCTGGCATCATTGCGAACCAATACAGTAATCCTAGAAAGCCCTTTGGATGCCACCAAGCCGAGATGTTTAGCTCGCGAGAATCACCGTGGTCAGAGACGGTAATTTCAAGTCGCCCTAAACCGGGCCCTTTCATTCCAAATAGTAGAGATAAAAACTGGTTTTCTTCACAACGAATAACCTTCCAAGAGTCGATCTTGTCACCGACTTTTAGATTGGGTCCTTCTGGCATTTGACGAACAGGTACGCCGCCACCGAAAAGGACATCCAACCATTCGCGTGTGCGCCATAAAGCGTTAGCGAAGAAGTAACCTTGTTTCGGGCTGCCTATCTGTTGAGCCACGTGCCAGAGCGATTCTAATGACGCACTTGAAGTGATACTTGCACCTGTTTTCTTCGGGTAATAACCGTATCCCGCTTGCCAGCGTTTGAATGCGGTTTTATCAAAGCCCCACACATTGCTTTTGACAAAGTTTCCTTCAGCGTGAATGGCTTGTTCAACCATGCTCTCGAACGAGATAAGCTTCTGAGGGTACTTTTCTCTGATGGTGGTCGAATTGGCGATGAAGTCGTGCTTTAAGCCTGCAAGCAGCGCTCTGCCTATGTTGGACGGCACAGAAGTCACCACACCTAACCAATATGAAGCAATCTTTGGTGTCAGTAGCGATGTCGCCCACAGCCTGAGTGGACGATCGGCAGTTTTGGCAATATGAGCAAACTGGTTTCGGTAAGAGACGATATCCGGCCCACCAACTTCGAAGATTTGGCTTTCTATAGGCGTGTCTTGTGCTAGCTTCAGCAGATAGTGGTTCAGGTTCTGCAATGCGATAGGGTTTGCTTTAGAGTCGACCCACTTTGGCGCAATCATGATAGGCAAGTTGTACACGAAATCTCGCATGATCTCGAATGCCGCTGAGCCGGGGCCTATGATGACGCCTGCTTGAAGCTCGGTAACTGGAACTGGCCCTTTACGAAGCAGTTCGCCGGTTTTCTTTCTCGCTTGAAGGTGTTCTGAATCGCCAGTCTGAGGCTGTAAAGAGCTCAGGTAGATGACGTGTTGATTCTTTGGGCCAAGAGCAGAAACAAAGTTACGGGCTAAGTTCAGCTCATAATCGATAAAGTCGTGACCTTCTGCCATGCCATGGACGAGAAAGAAGATAAGATCAAAGTCGGGAACTAATGCTTGTGTCGCGGCTTGATCGGCCAGATCAAGATACTCAAGCGATAAGTTTTCGTGAGGCTCGGTCCGTGCCTTTAAATAGTCGATATGCCTTGCTGCTGCCGTGACTTGATAGCCTTGCTCAAGCAGGAGAGGGAGGAGTTGCGAACCAACATATCCAGAAGCGCCTAAAACCAGTACTTTCTTCATTGTTACTCCATTTATATCTGTGGTTAAAAACCGAACATTGATATAATAGCGCGATATTTATCTTTATCCATCAATACGTTCCGTTTAGGTCTCTCTATGTTGCTCTCTTCAATTATTCATCACACACGAGGTGATTTTGTTCGCAGGCTTATTGCGATTGCACTGCCTATCACCTTGCAGAGCATTATGTTTTCAAGCCGAGGCTTGGTGGATGTGTTGATGTTGGGCCAACTTGGCGAAGCAGACATTGCAGCTGTGGGTGTGGCGAGCCGAGCGATGTTCGTGACGACCATTATGCTGGTGGGTGTCACTACAGGCGGCGCTCTTCTTACTGCTCAATATTGGGGCGCGGGTAACAGACAAGGTGTGAGAGAAAGTACTGCGTTGACGTGGCTGGTTTCGACACTGTTTGCATTACTGACCATTGCGTTTTTCGTTTCATTTCCTGCACAAATCATGGGCGTGACGACTGACTCTCAAGAGGTCATTAACTTAGGCGTTGAATACATCGTAATTACCTCATTTAGCATGCTAGCGGTATCGTGTGTCAGCAGTATGGCTGTAGGTTTGAGAGCGATGCACAAACCCGGGCTAAGCACCTTCTTCAGCGGTATCGGCATCCTGTCTAATGTGTTCTTAAACTGGGTACTGATCTTCGGTAACTTAGGCTTTCCTGCGCTTGGAATCAAAGGTGCGGCGATTGCGACGGTACTGAGTGGCGCGATTGAAGTCGCGACTTTGTTTGGTTATCTCTATTTCTCTAAGCATTTGTTAGCTTTTAAGTTCTGCGATATTAAAGCGGCAGCTTCGATCGATAAGGTGATTCGCTTCTTGAAGCTGTCTCTGCCGACCACGTTTAACTTCTTAGCATGGGCGGGGGGGTTGTTTGCTTACCACGCGATCATGGGACAATCGGGCGTTCAAGGTCTGGCTGCGCTGTCAGTAATGACGCCGGTTGAGTCTATCTCATTGAGTTTATTGATTGGTCTATCGAATGCGGCAGCGGTTCTAGTGGGTAACCAGCTTGGCGCGAAAAATAATGAAGCGGTTTACTATCAAGCACTTGGCTTAACAATTCTGTGTTTCTTAACCAGTATCGTTGTAGCCGTTTTTCTCTACTTCGTTCAAACGCCAATACTTAATGCCTTCAGCGCATTGACGGAAGAAACCAGAGCCCTCTCAGAGAAATTCATTCTGATCCTCAGTGTGGGTATTGTCATTCGCTCGGTGCCATTGACTGTGATCGTTGGGGTGTTGAGAGCGGGTGGTGATGTGAAGTTTTGCCTCTATCAAGATTTGATTGCTCAGTGGGTGATCGGTATCCCATTGGCAGCCATTGCGGCTATTTATTTAAAGTTTCCACCGGAATGGGTATATCTGCTTTTTCTAACGGAAGAAGTCCTCAAGTGGGGCGGGTCGCTATATCGCATGAAAACAAGAAAATGGATTAAAAACTTGATAGGAAGTTGAAGTAGGGCGCACCAATCGCATCACTTTATCGTTGGCGTGTGATCTATCTTTCAAAATACTTCCTCCTAACAGGGAATTAGTGTAGATTCTCCTTCCAAATTCTAACTAATGCGAGCTGTTTAATGTTAAAGCTGTCAGACCTATGTAAAGGCTATGTCGATGGGGGGGAGTTTCACCCTGTTTTGCAAGGTGCTGAATTAACATTAAACCAAGGTGACCAGCTGGCATTAATGGGAGAAAGCGGTTCAGGTAAAAGTACGTTACTGAATCTTATCGCGGGTTTAGACCTAGTTGATTCAGGTGAAATTACTTTCCCTCACTTCAATATGCACGACTCAACCGAGCGTGACCGCACCGCTTATCGCAGAAACAACATTGGCCATATTTTTCAGCAATTCAACTTACTGCCAACGTTAAACATTGCCGATAACATCCGTTTTTGCCGCCAGTTAAAAGGCTTACCTGAAGACAAAGGCCTCTGGAGACAGATTCTCTCTGCTTTAGATCTTATGCCTTTACTTGGCCGTTACCCTGAAGAAGCGTCTGGTGGCCAACAACAACGTGCGGCCATTGCGCGTGCGCTGTATATGGAACCAAAAATATTACTGGCCGATGAGCCGACCGGTAGTTTAGATGAGCGTAATGCAGAAGCGGTAATGCGTTTGCTGACCTCTTTGGCTCGTCAATTAGAATGTACGTTGCTGTTGGTAACACACAGTGAAAAAGTAGCTCTGCACATGGATGGTAGGATCCGTCTACAAGGAGGGCAACTGCATGTTATGGCCCGTAGTTAAGGCACTACTCGGTCACTATCGACGTTACCCACTGCAGATTATTTTGGTATGGCTTGGTTTAACCCTCGGCGTATCACTTTTGGTTGGTGTTACTGCTATCAACCAACACGCCAAGCAAAGCTATGCGCATGGTGAAAAACTCTTTTCGAATCCTCTTCCTTACCGTATTCGACCAAAACACAACGCCAATAAAATCCCGCAAGGCTTTTATATCCAGCTTCGCCGTGAAGGCTTTCAACAGTGTTCTCCTCTTGATCACCATCGTATCACTGATGAAAATGGCGCAAACTTCATGGTTGTCGGCATAGACCCTGTCTCTATGCTTCAGCTACAACCTGGTATTGCGTTAAAAGATCTCACCGCTTTGAACCTCATGAAGCCACCATATCCAATCCTTGTCAGTGATGATCTTGCTGAACACATGGAATGGCACAACGGTGATTACATCCCTTTGATGGATGGTTCTGAACTTGGTCCTGTGGTTGTTGATCAAAATAATATGATTAATGGTACAAGGTTGATTGCGGATATCTCCTTGCTCCGAATGCTTAAACGCAGTGCGGGGCTTTCAGTGATTGCTTGTTCAGACATGCCCACCGAGAAGTTTGAACGTCTTAAAAACATGTTACCCAATGGTTTGACGATCTCTCGTAGCTCTAAGGCAGAACTTGAGTCGCTAACCAGTGCGTTCCATTTAAATCTAAAAGCGATGGGTATGCTGTCGTTTGTGGTCGGCTTATTCATTTTCTATCAGGCGATGTCGTTGTCGTTTATTCAGCGCCAACCGTTAGTCGGAATCTTAAGACAAACAGGTGTATCGGGCTGGCAATTGGCTAAAGCGCTGTGCTTAGAATTGCTGATATTGGTCGTACTGAGCTGGATCTGCGGTAATGTATTTGGGGTCATGTTAGCCAACCAATTATTACCAGCGGTATCTTCAAGCTTAGGCGACTTATACGACGCCAACGTTGGCTTAACGATCGACTGGAATTGGCGATGGAGCGGCTACAGCTTATTGATGGCATTACTTGGTGCGTTCTTAGCGTGTGCTTGGCCATTGGTGCGCTTGCTTAGATCGCAACCGATTCGTTTGACCTCTCGCTTATCTTTGATGCGCTTTGCGGGTACTGAGTTTACTTGGCAAGCCTTGATTGGCTGTGGCTTCTTAGTTGCCGCTGTCGCCGTGTATCAAGCCCCTCAGACTCAAGAAACGGGTTTTGCGATTATTGCGCTAATGCTGATCAGTGTGGCGCTATTTACCCCGTTTTTGATGTGGAAGTTATTTAATAGCCTCTCTTATTCGTTGCGCTGGGTTCGTGCTCGCTGGTTCTTTGCTGATGCAGCTTCCAGTATGAGCTACCGTGGCGTGGCGACGATGGCCTTTATGTTGGCCTTAACAGCCAATATTGGTGTAGAAACCATGGTTGGTAGCTTTAGAGATACCACCGATAAATGGCTAACGCAGCGCTTGGCAGCCGATCTTTATATCTACCCAACCAACAATGCCGCTGCTCGTATGAGTAATTGGTTATCCGATCAACCTGAAGTGGATTCGGTTTGGTGGCGTTGGGAGAAAGATGTTGCGTCTCCAGTTGGTAGCATTCAGGTGGTCAGTACAGGTCCTTCTGAAGGCGAGCTAGAAGCGCTGACGATCAAATTAGGTATTCCTAATTACTGGTATCACTTACATCACTCTAAAGGTGTGTTGATCAGTGAATCGATGTCTCTCAAGCTGGGGATTCGTCCTGGCGACTACATCGACCTCTATGACAGTCTCGGTTCTGGTTGGCAGGTTGTCGGTGTTTATTATGATTATGGCAACCCTTACCATCAAGTCATGATGTCGCATCGAAACTGGCTGTATGGGTTTGCAGGGCGGGGTAATGTCGGCCTTGGGGTAATACTCAAAGACGATGTGAATTCACTAGGGCTTCGCGGCCGATTAGAAAGTGTATTCAGGCTTGGCTCTGAGCGTGTGTTCGATAACAACAATATTCACAGTCAAGCTATGCGGGTGTTCGATAGGACGTTCGCGATTGCAGATACACTAGGTAACATCACCTTGGTTATCGCCGTCTTCGGTATCTTCTTCGCGACGGTTGCGGGTGAAGTATCTCGCCAAAGGCATATTTCCTTGCAGCGCTGTTTGGGTGTCTCGGCGAAAGAGCTGATCCTGACAGGTAGTTTGCAGCTGTTTGTGTTTGGGCTTATTTCCTCCTTAATTGCGATTCCGCTTGGATTAGCGCTAGCGAGTTTAATCGTTGATATCGTGATCAAGCAGTCTTTTGGGTGGTCACTCGAATTACAAGTGATTCCTTGGGACTATCTGCAGACATTTGCATGGGCCATGGCAGCATTGATGCTAGCTGGTGCTTTACCAGTGATGAGAATGATTCGGAACACTCCGATGAAGTCACTGAGGGATGCGCTTTAGTATGTTTTTACGGAATACCTCAACTAAGTTAAGACAACGAATCTTGTCTTCTCTGCTATTAATCAGTTTCTTCGGCATCTTTTTAAGTGTTTGGGGTTATTACTCCTATTTCATCGATCCTGGTGAAAAGGGCATGAATGAAGTTAACTCAATATTGGTTAATGAACACTTCAATGTGTTCGAGCCTGTTTTGCCAGACCGTAATGTTTCTCTACCACAAGATTTTAAGTTCCACCCAGAGTTTCAGCACGAGTGGTGGCATTACTTCGCGTCTTTGAAAGGTGATGATGGTAAAGACTATTCGGTCCAGTGGAGCTTTTTCCGTATCGCAACGGACGAACGTGAAACTCCGGGGTGGCAAAGCCCTCAAGTCTATATCTCAAATGTAGTGGTCTCTTCTAAATCCAAAGTATGGAAAGAACAGCGCATGGCTCGTGGCGGCATTGGCCAAGCGGGAATGACTAATCGTCCATTCAGGCTTTGGATTGATAACTGGAACTGGCGTGCACTCGGCAACACCCCATTCCCAGGGCGCCTTCAAGTGCAAACTGATACGTTTGGACTTGAGCTAGACACCATTGCAAAAGGGCCCTATGTGCTCAACGGCGATAACGGTTATCAGAAAAAGCACGACTTATTGCCTGTCGCGTCTTATAACTTCAGCGCTCCGTTTTTATCGTTGAGTGGTGTGTTGAACCTAGACGGCGTTACCAAGGAAGTAGAAGGAACAGCGTGGGTACATAAAGAGTGGGGCAGTGGCTTACTTGGAGTGGGTCAACAAGGTTGGGATTGGTTTGTGTTTAACCTCGATGACGGCACAGCGTTGAGCATTAACCGTTACCGTCATAACCAACAGCTGCCTTACGTATTCGGTACCTTGGCAACGCGCTCAGGCAAAGTTTACCAGTTAACGGAATCCGACATTTCCATTCAACCGTTGCAAAATACAACGTTGATGAATGGAAGACGGATGCCTTTGCAGTGGATCATTAACGTCCCTAAGCATGATATCAACCTCACAACGCGTATTATACGCAGGGATATGTGGCTTCCTTTTGTCATACCATATTGGGAAGGGCCGATTAAGGCGAGCGGGAGTCATGAAGCGACAGGCTTTATGCAGTTAACTGGCTACTAAAAAACACCTAAGGCTATCATTTGATAGCCTTTTTTTATGCCTGTGACTTTTAGCCACCCCAATGAATTGTGCATACAGGTTCGATGATCTCATCTATACTTAATTTATGGTGCATAACAACATTATGGAATATACGACGTATTGTTTAGTATTTGTAGGAAAAACCGAAGTTAAACATCCGAAGAAGTGATTATCTATCAATTAAACTTGGATATAAACTCGTGGTTATTCTTTGTTATTCGTTTATTTAAATAATAAATATAAGGGCGAAATCATGACCGACGTCATCCGTGACTTCTTTAAAATGGAATCTGCTGGCGGCATCATACTAGTCATCGCTGCGGCGATCGCAATGTTTGTAGCAAACTCACCACTGAACGAAATGTACCAAGGTGTACTTCATAGTTACGTTCTTGGTATGTCTGTGTCTCACTGGATTAACGATGGCTTAATGGCTGTCTTCTTCCTTCTAATCGGCTTAGAAGTTAAGCGCGAACTTTTAGAAGGCGCATTAAAGTCTAAAGAGACAGCAATCTTCCCAGCTATCGCAGCTGTGGGTGGTATGCTTGCTCCTGCACTTATTTACGTGCTATTTAACTCAAGTAACCCTGAAGCGCTTCAAGGTTGGGCTATCCCAGCAGCGACTGATATCGCATTCGCATTGGGTATCATGGCTCTTCTTGGTAACCGTGTACCGGTAAGCTTGAAGGTATTCCTGCTAGCACTGGCAATTATCGATGACCTAGGTGTTGTTGTTATCATTGCACTGTTCTACTCAGGCGACCTATCAACGCTTGCACTTACAGTTGGCTTCATCGCGACTGGTGTGTTGTTCATGCTAAACAACAAGCATGTGACTAAGCTGAGCGTTTATCTCATTGTTGGTGCAATTCTGTGGTTCGCAGTATTGAAGTCTGGTGTTCACGCAACATTAGCAGGTGTAGTAATCGGTTTTGCTATTCCACTGAAAGGTAATAAAGGGGAGCGTTCTCCGCTGAAACACTTAGAGCATGCTCTGCATCCATACGTCGCTTTTGCAATCTTGCCAATTTTCGCATTTGCAAACGCAGGTATCTCACTAGAAGGCATCTCAATTTCAAACCTTACAGGCATGCTACCGCTTGGTATTGCTATGGGTCTATTGGTTGGTAAGCCACTGGGTATCTTCCTATTCAGCTGGGGTGCTGTGAAAACCGGCGTAGCTAAGCTTCCTGAAGGTGTGAACTTCATGAACATCTTCGCGGTATCTGTGTTGTGTGGTATTGGCTTTACGATGTCTATCTTTATCTCGTCACTGGCATTTGGTCCAACGAACGCAGATTTTGATACGCTTGCTCGATTAGGTATCCTGATGGGCTCAACGACGGCAGCTATCTTAGGTTACTTCCTGCTAAGTATTTCTCTACCGAAAACTAAGCATCAAGAAGTAAAACTATAATCGGTAGTAGGCTCGCTTAATAGGGAGCCTACTCACTGAGTAACAAGTCAACTTCTGAGCAGCAAGAAGAGTCACAGAGTCTCTCTCGACTCATGTGACGATAAAGAACAAAAAAGCCGTGATGTGCAACCCTATCACGGCTTTATTGATCTTATAACTAAGCTGCTGTTGTTCGAACACTCGCTCTTGCTCTATATCATAGCTATATTTACATCATCGAAATCCACAGTGACAATGTCACGCTATTTTTCAAGCGTGGTAAATATGGTCCACTCCTCGACGATTTGTTCACTTAACCCTACCACAGTCGCTGTTACCTTACGGTTCAATGCGTGTGAAGTAGGGTCGTCGCCATCGCTTTCTAGGCGCTCTTCACCATAGCCGACAATTCGCACTCGCTCTGGTTCGATACCATTCGACAGTAACTCGTCTTGAACATTGTTTGCTCGTCTCTTTGATAGGTCTAAGTTGTACTCGTTAGAACCCACTTTACTCGCATAGCCTTGTATTTCAATCGAGGCACTTTTGTAGGTTTCAAGAAACTCTGCCATGGTGCTGATCTGGTCTGAGAAGATCGGGTTCACTTCAAATGAGTCATGAGCAAAGAGTATTTTTAGCTGTCTGACTTCTTCCGCACGAATCGTTTCTCCACAACCATCATTGTCGACTTGTGATGTCTCAGGCGTACCTGGACATATATCACGAGCGTTCACCACACCATCTCTATCATCGTCTTGCAGGTCTGCAATCTGTTCTGCTTCAGGTGTCTCGATATAAGCCTCTTCCTGCTGGTTTGAACAGGCAAATAAAGTCATCGTTAACACGGGAAGTAATAAGTAAGGTATTTTCATCATTAATACTCCACGGGCGTAGTCCACTCTTCTGGAATGTCGACCAGTAGAGCGTTCAATAAAGAACCTGTAGCGTTCATCACACGGTACTTAGCGTACTGCTCTGAATAGTGGGCATCTAGGTAATCTTTACGGGCTTCAAATAGTTCGTTCTCAGTGTTGAGTAAGTCAAGCAAAGTACGTTTGCCTATTCGGTATTGTTTTTCATATGCGATAACAGTTTCCGAAGCTGAGTCAACATGGTCGGATAGAAAGTTCTTTTGTTGTAACGTTAGATCCAATGCACTCCACGAGAGGCGAAGACCTTCTTCCACCTGACGATAAGCTCGATCTCTCAGATCTTTTGCTTTGTTCAGTTGGTATGCCGCAGCTTCTGAATTAGCACTGTCTGTTCCGCCGTTGTACAAGTTATATCTCATGCGAAGCATCGCGAGGGTCTCTTGACTAGAGCCTTCATCGCCACCTGCATCATCACGCCATGACTGAGATGCTTCAATAGAGAAGGTAGGGTAGTTCACGCCCTTTGACTGTTTGTATTGGAAGTGGGCTGAATCGACATCTGCGTTTGCAACTTTGATCACTGGGTGTTGGTCTAATGCATCAACAATGGCGTCCGTTAACGACAAAGGAATTTGAGAAATATCGGCTCTTGGGTAAATCAAGCCTAAAGGTTCTTGACCAACCACTCGTCTAAATTGGGTGTGTGTATCGATCAAATTATTCTGTGCGGCCAATAAGTTACCGTGAGCTTTTGCTATCCTAGCTTCAACTTGCGACACATCCGCAGTTGAACCTATTCCGGAGTTAGCCCGTTTCTTAATGTCTTTATAGATTTTTTTGTGTATTGAAAGGTTACTTTCAGACAGTGCCAGCACTTCAGTGGCCTTCACTGCATCTAGATATATTTGGGTCACCTCCAAGGCTTTGTCTTCGGCGTCTGCGATCAATTGCAAGCGAACCGACTCAGCTTCTGCGGCGGTACGATCAATGTCGTACAGAGTCGCGGAACCATCCCACAGCAATTGAGTGAGGGAGATCGTAGCTTCCTTTCGTGTTAGATCCGTATCGGGACCGTTGTTTGGTGCAGGGTTTATACCTTCATAACCAATACCGGCGTCAAGGTCGATACTTGGCTTGTATGCTCCTCCTGAGGCATCGTTACGTTTTCGCACGCTCACATATTCGTTGAAGATGCTTTTTATCTCTGGATTCGTTGCCAAGGTAATAGCAACAGACTGTTCCAGAGTCTGAGCGGCGAGTGGTGTTGCAGCAACTAAGCAGCATAAGATGGATAATTTAAACAATTTCAAAGTAGCTCTCCTTCTACTTTCAATGTCTCATCCGTTTCCCAACCTACGTTTATCGCTGAATTGAGAGAAGGGTATTAAACGAAGCTTAGGACATTTGCAAAAAAATGCGAAGTTTGTAGGTTTTTTTTTGAATGTAAGTCGCTATTGCTATTGACTAATTTAAAAAGTACCAGATTTACCAACTTTTAGTGAGTTGATTATCAATAGTGCCACTACTAGATTTATTGTAGGAAATAGCCACAGCGCAGGGTGGGATTGGTTCCGCGTTTGGCGTGTTCTGGGCAGAAGTGGGAATATGGATATGGGAAACATCAACCTAAATATACTAGGCCTTGTTAGCGGGAGCGTAGTGCTCGACGCTCAAGGTCAAGTTAGACGTTTGTCTCCGGGCGAACAACCAGCCGCTAGCGACGTAATTATCAGTTTTGATACTAGTGAAGAGAGTGTACCAAGTGTTTCTGCACGTTTTGTAGATAACCAGGGCCAACAAAATGTGCTAGACACTGATGATGCGATCGCTCAAGTTCAGCGTGCTATTGAAGAAGGATTTGATCCAACAGAACTAGGAGATGAGTTTGATACTGCTGCTGGTGAAGAAGGCTCGAGTTTGACCAACAGCGGTAGGATTGAACGTACTGGAGCTGAAACTCAAGCCGCCACGAATTTTGAAACTGAAGGGTTTGAGTCTCAAGGATTGTCAGAAACTCAAAGTATTGCTCTTTTTGATATCATCGCTTTTGCGCTTATTTCAGGTGACACTAACGTTATTGAGTTTGAGCAGGATGAACCAATTGAGACAGGCGGCGCCTTAATCAGCGATGATCCGGACGTTACCTTTATTGGCAAAGAGGTCGCTGGAGATAATGATCTCGGTACCTTTGTTGTAAACGAAGATGGTACTTGGACTTTCGTGGCCAACAGTCCTTATGATGAGCTTGCCGATGGCGAGCAAATTCAAGACACGACGACAGTACAAACCTCCGATGGAAGCGAACAAGTCATCACTGTAACGATAATCGGTACTGATGATGCGGCTGTAGCCACTGATGACTCAGGCAGCGTGACCGAGGACATCGATGTAGATGACATCACCAATCAATTGGTGACGTCTGGTCAGATCGTGATTACAGATGTAGACAGCGACACTCCCACCTTTTCAGCTGATGGTGAGTTTAACCTCGTAGGTTCAACAAACGACTCACAGCTAGGCATATTGAGCATCGACCCCGACGGTGCGTGGACTTACGTAGTTAACAACGATGATGTTCAGTACTTGGATGACGATGAGTTCGTAACCGAGGTTTATACCGTGACAGCAAGTGACGGTACCACGAGCGAAGTGACCATTACTATTAACGGTGCAGATGATCCATCTGATATAACCGTTGGCGAAGGTGATTCAGACACAGGTGAAGTGACTGAGGATGTGGATGTTGACCTAGAGAGCAACAACTTAATAACTTCTGGGACACTAACCATCACCGATGTCGACGATAACGATGTCGCTGCTTTTCAACCAAACGGTGTGTTTAATCCTGAAGGCTCAACCAATGATACCGCGTTAGGTATGTTGACCATAACCGATGATGGCGAATGGACGTACGTCGTAGATAACGATGATGTGCAATACCTTGACGACGATGAGTTCGTTACCGAGGTTTACACGGTTACTGCAATAGACGGAACCACGAGCGAAGTGACCATTACTATTAACGGTGCCGATGATCCGTCCGAGATTACCGTAGGAGAAGGTGACTCTGATATGGGTGAGGTGACGGAAGATGTCGACGTTGATCCTGAGAGTAACGACTTGATGGCGACGGGAACATTGACGATCACTGATGTTGATGCCAATGATGTTGCGGCTTTTGAACCCAACGGAATGTTTAATCCGGAAGGTTCGACCAATGAGACCGCATTGGGTATGTTGACCATAACCGATGATGGAGCATGGACGTATGTCGTAGACAACGATGATGTGCAATATCTTGATGACGATGAGTTCGTTACCGAGGTTTACACGGTTACTGCGATAGACGGAACCACAAGTGAAGTGACCATCACCATCAACGGTGCCGATGATCCGTCTGAGATAACCGTTGGTGAAGGTGATTCTGACATGGGTGAGGTGACGGAAGATGTCGATGTTGATCCTGAGAGTAATGACTTGATGGCGACGGGAACACTGACAATAACCGATGTAGATGCTAACGATGTCGCTGCTTTTCAACCCAATGGTACGTTTAATCCAGAAGGCTCAACCAATGAGACCGCATTGGGTATGTTGACCATAACCGATGATGGAGCATGGACGTATGTCGTAGACAACGATGATGTGCAATATCTTGATGACGATGAGTTCGTTACCGAGGTTTACACGGTTACTGCGATAGACGGAACCACAAGTGAAGTGACCATCACCATCAACGGTGCCGATGATCCATCTGAGATAACCGTTGGTGAAGGTGATTCTGACATGGGTGAGGTGACGGAAGATGTCGATGTTGATCCTGATACCAACGAGCTTTCAGCGTCAGGTACTTTAACGATTACTGATGTCGACACGAGTGACATGCCCGCCTTTAAACCTAATGGTGTGTTTACCCCGATTGGGTCTACTTATGCTCTTGCTCTGGGTATGTTAACGATTACTCCGGAGGGGGCGTGGAGTTATGTCGTTGATAACGATGCGGTTCAATACTTGAATGATGATGACGTGGTTATTGAGCGATATGTCGTAACCGCTATCGATGGTGTTGAGCATGTTATCGAGATAACAATCAATGGTGTCAACGATGCGCCTGAAGCGACGAGCTTTACGGTCGTCAATGATGAGGACGCGGTCATACCAATCCTTTTCGATTCTGAAGATGGTGGTATGCCTGATTACATCTCAGATATAGAAGATGACCATGATGACATTCCACTTAATATTAGGATAGAAAGCTTGCCAACCAACGGCAGCCTTTTGTATACCGATGAAAATGGCGTCACGAGAGAAATCGTTCAGTCTGATGTTGATAACGGTGTGTTGTTTGTTCCGAACAATATCAGTTTTGTTGCTGGACCTGGAGAGATGTTTGAAATGGGCTTCAGTGGTGATCCTGAGGATATGCCAGAGCTTGTTGATGGTTTCTATAATTGGGGTGTGGAAGTTTCACCAACAGAGAGACTTATTACGCTAGATAACGGTAATACGATTACACTAACGATCGAAGATAACAATAATAAACCGTTGAAACAGTATCAAGGTGAACAACCTCATGTTGGCTTTGGTATTGGTGATACTGATGGTAGAGGTATGAACAAACAGGAGACCTTGGTCCTCGACTTTACTAATAATCCATTAGAGGTTGTTGATTTTGGTTTAGATGGGTTGGGTGGTTCATTTAACACTGATAGTAATGTTTATGTTGAAGTGCTCTATACCTTTGCTGATGGCACTACTCAGACGGAGCAATATCAAAAAGATCCAGGAGATACAGGGAATAGCCAAATTCTGTATGATTTTAGTTATTCTTCACCAGACAATCCGATTGTTGGGATGGAGCTGTCATCGACAGGGGGCAGTTGGGAGTTACGCTATGTCCAAGGTAACGAGGCAGTAACCGAAGATCCGCAGTTTGATTATGTCGCAGTCGATTCTAATGGTGCAGAAAGCACGGTAGAGACGGTCACTATAGATATCGAAGATCCGCAGCAATATAACGTTATTAGTGCTGCGAGTAATGAACCTTTGTATGCCGAGTCAGGCAACGATCTGCTTATTGGAGATAGCGGAGACAACATCTTCACTTGGCTAGACTCTGCGCTCGACAACGGTACTGATATTATTAAAGATTTCGAGCTTTATACAGGTGGTTCTGGGGATCTGATTGACCTCAATGATTTGGTCGAAGACCCTCAAGATGAGACTCAAATGGCAGAGTTACTTGATGCGATAGAGGTCTCTGTCGACGGAGAAGATATCGCGTTGTCCATTCCAATCAATGGAGGTGATGATGTCCAAACTATCGTTGTTGAGGGGATTGCGACTGAACTGGGTGGTTCGGTTGACCTAGGTAATGACCTAGCCGTGCTGGGAGAGCTGATAAAAAATGATGCTGCTTAATTAGATAATGTGAAAGGTTCTAACGTTTAACGTAAGAAAAGCCCTCGATTTCGGGGGCTTTTTTGTGTCGAGTACCCGCTAAAGAAAAGGTATCGGAACAACACACAAAAAAAAGCCCAAACCAACGTGGTTTGGGCGGATACAAGTATAGGAGTTAATAAGGAAAATGCAGTAATTAAGAAAGCAGTGAGAAGAACAAGTTTGACGGCCTGTTAAACTTCTAAATACGCTGTTTTCTATATAATTTATGACCCACCATTTCCATTTCAGTTCCAAGAAAATTCATTATTTTTTTCTTTTTTTGTAAACACACAGCGATTCAATCGGTTAGTGCTGAGTTTTATTAACTGGTACGACCAATTTGTGAAAATGTGATGTTGCTTGCTTGTTAAATAAATGTACTAAGCGTATATTTCAAACAGTTGTTTAATACGAGTGATTGAAATGGCACCAAGAAGTACAACCAAAGACAAAATCTTAGATGTGGCTGAAGGCTTATTTGCTGAGCACGGTTTTAATGACACCTCTTTACGCACTATTACGGGTAAAGCCAATGTCAATCTTGCTTCAGTGAACTACCACTTTGGCGATAAGAAGACTCTGGTTCGTGCCGTATTAAATCGATACTTAGAAGCATTTATGCCAGCACTGCAAGACGCTTTAGTGAACTTAAACTTGAACGAAACGTATTCTATGAGTGACGTGTTTGAGTCTTTAAGACAACCACTAAGAGCACTTAACGATGTAAGGCCAAATGGTACGAGTCGATTCATGTTACTCATCGGTCGAGGCTATACGGATGTGCAAGGTCACTTGCGTTGGTTCATTACTACCCGTTATAGCGAAGTACTTTCTTTGTTTACAACGTCAGTAATGAAGGCGAATCCGAATCTCACTCAAGAACAGTTATTTTGGCGATTACACTTCACCCTAGGGACTTGTGTATTCACCATGGCATCAAGTCAGGCTCTGGTAGAAATTGCAGAGAATGACTATGACAGAAAGATAGATGCTAAGGCAGTGGTCGATATTCTTATTCCATATTTAGCCGCTGGCATGTCAGCAGAAGAATAAAACAATAAAAAGCGAAACATTCACAACCAATATAGTGAACAAAAGGATCTGAACTATGAGCTCTCTAAGACAAAAATGGGTAAGTGACCCAGCTTTTAAACTCTTTAAAAAAGTACTACCACCACTATCTAGCACTGAGAAAGAAGCGATGGAAGCGGGTAGCGTGTGGTGGGACGGAGAGCTGTTTTCTGGTAAACCAGATTTCACTAAGCTGCACCAATACCCAAAACCTCAGCTGACAGCAGAAGAGCAATCGTTCATGGATAATGAGCTTGAAATTTTGCTCGCTATGCTTGATGACCACCAAATTGTAAAAGAAGATCGAGACCTTCCTGAAGAGGTTTGGAACTTCTTACGTAAAGAGCGTTTCTTTTCGCTCATTATTGCGAAAGAGTATGGCGGTCGTGAATTCTCAGCACACGCCAACTCAACTATCGTAACTAAGATTGCGACTCGCAGTATCAGTACTGCGGTTTCGGTAATGGTTCCAAACTCTCTTGGCCCTGGTGAGCTGTTGTCTCACTACGGAACTCAAGACCAGAAAGACTACTGGCTGCCTCGCCTTGCTGACGGTACAGATATCCCATGTTTCGCACTAACAGGCCCTGAAGCAGGTTCTGATGCGGGTGGTATCCCTGATGTCGGTACAGTTTGTATGGGCATGCACGAAGGTAAAGAGACACTAGGCATCAAGCTTAACTGGAACAAACGCTATATTACGCTAGCACCAGTAGCGACGGTACTTGGTCTGGCTTTCAAACTGCACGATCCAGAAAAGCTACTGGGTGATAAAGAAGACATCGGTATCACTTGTGCGCTTATCCCAGCAGATCACGAAGGTGTTGTGATTGGTGAACGTCATGACCCACTTGGTCTTGCATTCATGAATGGTCCAACACGCGGTCACGATGTGTTTATCCCTATGGAATGGCTAATCGGTGGCGCAGATTACGCAGGTAAAGGCTGGCGTATGCTGGTGGAATGTCTGTCTGCAGGTCGTGGTATTTCACTACCAGCACTGGGTACAGCAATGGGCCACCTAACTGCGAGAACAACTGGCGCATACGCGTATGTTCGTAAGCAGTTTGGTATGTCGATTGGTAAGTTTGAAGGTGTTGCAGAGAGTTTAGGCCGTATTGGTGGCTTAACGTATCTACTAGAAGCGACTCGTACACTGACAACTACTTCACTTGATATGAAAGAGAAGCCGGGTATCGTCACGGCTATCGCGAAATATCATATGACAGAGATGGCGCGTACTATTCTGAATGATTCAATGGATATCCACTCAGGTCGTGCAATTCAAGATGGTCCAATGAACTACTTGGCTGCGCCTTACCTAGGTATTCCAGTTGCTATCACAGTAGAAGGTGCGAACATCTTGACTCGTAACCTGATGATCTTTGGTCAAGGTGCGACACGTTGTCACCCATACGTGTTAAGCGAAATGGAAGCGGCAGCAAATCCAGATGAGAAGCAAGGTGCTAAAGACTTTGATAGCTTGCTGTTCAAGCATATCTCTCACGCAACTAAGAACACGTTCGGCGCGTTTGGCGCAGCATTAACTGGCTCTAAGTTCATTAAGGCCGACATGAGCGGTCCAACTAAGCCTTACTACCAAGACTTAACTCGTTTGAGCCGTGCGCTTGCAGTAAGTGCGGACTTCGCAATGCTAACGCTAGGTGGTGAACTGAAACGTAAAGAGCTTATCTCAGCACGTTTAGGTGATGGCCTAAGTTACCTTTACATGGCGTCTGCAGCGCTTAAGAAGTATGAAGACGAAGGTCGTCAACAAGCTGACCTAGATTACGTACACTACGCGGTTCAGCACTGTTTCCACAACGCGGCTAAATCGCTACAAGAAGCGTACAGAAACTTCCCGAACAAGATGGTTGGTAAAGTACTGAAAGGTCTAGTTTTCCCTGTCGGTAACCACTTCGAAAAACCAAGTGATAACCTAACAGTACAACTAGCAGAAAGCTTGATGACTCCGGGCGCACACCGTGAACGTCTGACTCACCTTTGCTACATCGGCAAGGAAGAAGAGGACAGCGTTGGTCTAATGGAGAACGCGTTCAATGCGATGTACAGCATCAAGCCATTAGAGCGTAAGATCTTTAAAGCAGTGAAAGAGGGCAAAGTGGCTCGTAAAGGCTTACTGCAAGACAAACTTGCTCAAGCACTTGCTGCTGATGTACTAACGCAAGATGAAGTCGACCAAATTGTGGCTGCCGATAAACTGCGTTACGCTGCGATTCAAGTTGACCACTTCAGTCATGACTTTAGTGAAACTTTGACGCGAAAAGAGTTAAAACCTAAGCTAAATAGCGTTGCTTAGATAAAGAAACGATAAAAGGCACCTAACTTAGGTGCCTTTTTTGTTTTTGTCGTAGAAGTCGCAATAGATGCGTTAACAAATGGTGACTTAGTCAGCAAATATCAGCTGAGTGCTCCAACCACTTGCATTTTCACCACATTTTTACAGAAATTAGATGCCATTTGCGTACGAAACTTTTATCCTTAACCTGATTTTTTAAGGAAGTTGAATATGATCATCAAACCTCGAATTCGCGGATTCATCTGTACTACAACACATCCAGTCGGTTGTGAAGCTAATGTAAAAGAACAAATTGCTTACACAAAAGCTCAAGGCCCAATCGCAAACGCACCTAAACGTGTACTAGTTGTTGGCTCTTCAAGTGGCTACGGCTTGTCTTCACGTATTGCGGCTGCATTTGGTGGCGGCGCTTCAACTATCGGTGTTTTCTTTGAGAAAGCCGGTACTGAGAAAAAGCCGGGCACAGCTGGTTTTTACAACTCAGCAGCGTTCGACAAGCTAGCTAAAGAAGAAGGCCTGTATTCAAAAAGCCTGAACGGCGATGCTTTCTCTAACGAAGCGAAACAGAAAACGATTGACCTGATCAAAGAAGATCTAGGCCAAATCGATATGGTTGTGTACTCACTGGCGTCTCCAGTGCGTAAAATGCCAGAGACTGGCGAAGTGATTCGCTCAGCTCTAAAACCTATCGGTGAAACGTACACATCAACGGCTGTTGATACCAACAAAGACATGATCATCGAAGCAAGTGTTGAGCCTGCATCTGAAGAAGAGATCAAAGACACTGTTACTGTAATGGGCGGTGAAGATTGGGAACTTTGGATCAACGCTCTATCTGAAGCCGGTGTTCTAGCTGACGGTTGTAAGACTGTTGCTTACAGCTACATCGGTACTGAACTAACGTGGCCAATCTACTGGGATGGCGCGCTAGGTAAAGCTAAGATGGATCTAGACCGTGCAGCCTCAGCGCTGAACGAGAAACTAGGCCAAACTGGCGGTACTGCAAACGTTGCTGTTCTTAAGTCTGTTGTAACTCAAGCAAGTTCTGCAATCCCTGTTATGCCTCTTTACATCGCTATGGTGTTCAAGAAGATGCGTGAAGAAGGTATTCACGAAGGTTGTATGGAACAGATCTTCCGTATGTTCAGCCAACGTCTATACAAAGAAGACGGCAGCGCGCCAGAAGTAGATGAAGTGAACCGTCTACGTCTAGATGACCTTGAGCTTCGCGAAGACATCCAAGACCACTGTCGTAACCTATGGCCTCAAATCACAACTGAGAACCTAAAAGAACTGACTGACTACGTAGAGTACAAAGAAGAGTTCTTGAAGCTATTCGGTTTCGGTGTTGAAGGTGTTGATTACGAAGCTGATGTTAACCCAGCTGTTGAATTTGATGTAGCTGACATCTAATTCAAACAATCGAATCAAAACGAAATAGGCGCTCACTGAGCGCCTATTTTTTTGTCTTAAAAGCAGATACGGATTCGAGTGTCGAGATTCGAAAAGATCTAAGAGCGGATGAGAGATTCGGATGTCGAGACTCGAAGAGATTTAAGAGCAGATACGGAGTTCGAGGTTCGACGATCTCTAAGAACAAGTGAAAGAAAAGAAGCCATAAAAAATGCACTAATCCAAACAAGAACTAGTGCATTTAAAAATATCTAATCTATAACGCTGAGTAAGCTAGCTAATTATGATGATGAAAGTACCTGCTAAGGTCATCAAAATATTGGCTATTGCGTATGTACCTGCGTAACCCAGAGCTGGAATGGTTGAGCGAGCGTGGTCATTTACGATGTCCATCGCTGGAGCGCAAGTTCGCGCGCCAATGATTGCACCGAACAACAAAGCTCGGTTCATCTTCAATACGTAAGCGCCAACCAAGTAAGCGAAGAATACTGGCAAGACACTGACCACCAGAGCGATACCAATGACCTGAGGGCCAACTTGGGTTAAGTGTTCGAATATCTTACCACCGGCGCTTAAGCCGATACCGACCATAAAGAACATCAAACCGAGGTCTTTGACCATATTCAACGCACCCTGAGGTACATAACCGAAAGTAGGGTGGTTTGCTCGTAAGAAGCCCAACATGATGCCCGATAGAAGCAGGCCAACTGCGTTACCTAGTCCAAACGACACCTGACCGAATGTCATGGTGATCAAACCAAACAAAATACCCAAAATGAAGAAGCTACAGAAGGCCATCAAATCCGCCATTTGGCTGTGGATTGAGATGAAACCAATTTTCTCTGCTAGGCCGTGCACACGACTCTTTTCACCACTCACCTGCAGTACATCACCCTTAGACAGCACGATGTTTAAGTCCATCGGCATTTCAATTTGAGCACGTACTACGCGGTTAAGGAAACAGCCATATTCAGAAAGGTTTAAGTCTGAAAGACGCTTACCTGCAATGCTGTCACTTTTAACGACGATCTCTTCTTCCACGATACGCAGATCGAGAAGGTTACGGTCGAAAACTTCTTTACCGTTACGGAAGCTTGGGTCTAGACGAGCGTGGCTGTCTGGGAAACCAACCAATGCAATCTCATCGCCTTCTTGCAGAATCGCATCACCATCTGGGTGGGCAAGAATACCATTACGTCGAATACGCTCGATGTAGCAGCCTGTTTGGCGATAGATACCCAATTCACGCAGGTTCTTACCGTCAGTCCAAGAGATAAGCTCTGGTCCCACACGGTAAGCGCGAATGATAGGAAGGTAAACCTTACGCTGACCAGAAGCACCTAAACCGCGTTCTTGAGCAATCTGTTCAGCTGAGTCGTGCAGGTTTACTTTTTGAAGTTTTGGAATCAAGCGGGCAAACATAATCATACTGATTAAGCCAACCAAGTAAGCCATCGCGTAACCCACTGATAGGTTTTCGATAATCAGGCTCAAATCCATATTTCTTGGTAATTCTGCAAGCCCAGAATTCAGAGCATCTTGAGCACCTACTAATATCGGCGTTGCTGTTAAGGCACCCGCCATCATGCCTGCAGATAAACCGAAGCCTAGGCCAAGGTAATGACTACTGAAATAGGTTAGGGCAATAGCTGTAGAAAGTACCACAAGGCTCAGAATGAGGTAGTGCTTACCGTCTCTGAAGAAGATACCGAAGAAGTTTGGTCCAGCTTCAATGCCAACACAGTAGATGAACAGCATGAAACCAATGGTGAGCGCATCTGCGTTAAAAGAAAAGCCAAGATGTCCCATGATAAGGGAAGTAATCAAAACACCGATTGAATTACCAAGTTGGAGGCTACCGAAACGAATTTTACCAATGGCTAATCCAATCGATAAAACAACAAAGATGAGGAGAATGGGGTTTTGTTCTAACAGAAAAACAACGTCGATATTCACGGTGGTCGCTCAATAATTGGCGTGGAACACAGGGTAAGTTTGAGAGGTGAATTGTATCTAAATATAAATAAATTATAAGCAATATTTTGCTAATTTACTTGATTTTGACCTTATTCTTATTCCGTATGAAAACTGGTCATCAAAAAGCCCGCTACAGTGAGCGGGCTTTCTATAAATCGTACGGTCTAACGCCTAAATGGGTCAGCTGTTTAAGGCCTTAGCCTCGATTCTCGTCTGAGAAATCCTAGCTTAGTCGAAAAGACCTAGGTTTTCTTTTGCGTATGCTTCAAATTCTGTGCAGCCGCCGATGTGGTCTTGGTCGATGAAGATTTGTGGCACTGTGTCTACAGGTTTGCCAACAGTCTTCTCTAGATCAGCTTTGCTGATGCCTTCAGCGTGGATGTCAACGTAACGGTAGTTGAAGTCATCGCGTTTAGCTTTAAGAGTTTCAGCATGCTCTTTTGCACGAACACAGAATGGGCAAGCAGGGCGACCAAAAATAACTACAAACATTTAATTTCTCCTAAATACGGGATGAGGCTCGTTAACTCGATTATGTTAACTATTCTTTAGTGAATGCCACTCAAAATTTCTTAAAACCAACTATGCCTCAATGCCATGGGGAAATAAAGATGGAATTACCTCTTAATACAATAGGTTTTGTCTATCAGAGCAAATAATGGTCACAAAAAGGATCCATGCTGATTTCTGATGGGTATCTAGATTGATTATCCTTAATTTAAGAGTGTGAATTACCCCTAAGAATACGACATTAATCCATCTTTAATGCGACAAGTTGCACCTCGTCAAAAAAAGCGCATACAGAACGAGGCATCTTAATACTGATGCACGATATAAAGGCTAAATTCCAATAACCAAGAGTTCGCAGTTTTGTTCGGTCATAGGCGCAGGAGGCACCATGTTTCAATTTATGACATCTACAAAGATCATCTTTGGTGATGGAGCACTTTCCGCTTCATTGTCTCTCTTTAATCAATACGGCTACAGCGTGTTATTGGTTACAGGCAATACATTAGAGCGCACTTCAATTGTTACTGACTACCTCGATGCGCAGAGTATGCGTTATCAGCACATTGCCGTTTCCGGTGAACCTAATATTAAAATGGTTGAAGAGGCGGCTATTTCTGCTCGTCGATTTAAGCCTGACATGGTCGTCGCGATGGGCGGTGGCAGTGCCATCGATATGGGAAAAGCGTTAGCCGCGGTTTTACCTAATCAAGGTAACTTGTATGACTATGTCGAAGTGGTCGGGCGTAATGTTCCTCTTAAAACTAAACCACTTCCGTTTATCGCTATTCCAACCACTGCGAGCACCGGTGCCGAGGTTACTAAAAACGCGGTGCTGAAATCAGGCCAAGACCAAGTAAAAATCAGCCTTAGAAGCCCAGACATGCTGGCTGACGTTGCGATTGTCGACCCAACCCTAACTCATGGAACCAATCTTTATCTATCTGGACGAGGTGCGATGGATGCCTTTACTCATCTAATGGAAGCCTACGTGTGTGGTGAGCCGAACCCGTTAACCGATATGATTTGTGAAGAAGGGCTGCGTAAGTTGAGTGGTTCTGTTGTTAAAGCGTGTGTTTATGATGAGCCTCAAGCGCGTTCTGATCTTGCTTTCGCTTCTATGCTCGGTGGTATGGCGATAACCAATGCCAAGCTTGGCGCAGCCCACGGTTTAGCCTCTGCACTAGGAGGTAAGATTTCTGCGCCTCATAGTGTGATTACCGCGCGTTTAGCGCCGTTTGTGATGTTGGAGAACATAGCCGTTGCAAAAGAGCAGCAAAGAAGCGACATCCTAGCGCGTTATCAGCGAATCGCTCAGATAGTGACAGGTAACGTAGAAGCAACAGAAGAAGACGCAATTTCTTGGTTATCTGAAGTGCTTGATACGCTTAAGTTACCCAATTTGCTGGAATTTGGTGTCTGTGAAGCACAGTTTGATGAGGTGTCTACCGATGCGCTCAAGTCAGTGGCTATTAAAGGAAACCCTTTACCATTGAACCAAGAGAGGCTCGTGCATATTCTCAAGCAGGTGTGCGAGAAGTGCAGTTGTGGAGGAGGGCATCATGAGGGGACCTCAATGAATCAAATTGACCATGAACCTGCTGTCGAGTCGAGTTTTACCATTATCAACTCTTATGCGTCCGAGAATAGCGTGGTTGAGAAGGGCAATAGCTGGACTATCTAATAGTCTTCAATCTGCTCATTGTATAAACCATTTTATACAGACAAATAAAAACGGAGCGCTAGGCTCCGTTTTTTAATTTAACTTGTTCTCTGGTCATGTGTTTTCAATTCATGACTAAGCAGATTAGAACTGAGAGTACTTCTCGTAACGTGAATCACGAAGTGACTCTTTGACGCGTTTTAGGTTCTCTCTGAAACCAGATCCACGACGTAGCGTAAAGCCTGTCGCTAGCACATCGATAACCGTCATCTGAACAACGCGACTTGCCATTGGCATGTAAACGTCAGTGTCTTCCGGTACATCTAATGAGATAGACAGCGAGCTCGCTTTATCCAGTGGAGAATCTTTTGCTGTGATAGCAATAACTGTCGCACCGTTTTCACGCGCTAAGTTTGCAATCTCAACTTGGCTTTTAGTGCGGCCAGTATGAGAGATAAGAACAATAACGTCGTTATCACTGCAGTTAATGCAGCTCATTCGTTGCATCACGATGTCTTCGAAACATGTGATTGGGATATTAAAACGAATAAACTTGTTTTGAGCATCTTTGGCGACAGCAGAAGAGGCACCCAGTCCAAAGAATGAAATGCGTTTTGCTTGAGTCAGCAAGTCAACAGCACGGTTTACTTGCATCGCGTCTAGACTGTTTTTAGCAACGTCTAGACAAGCCATAGTTGATTCGAAAATCTTATGCGTATAAGCATCTGGACCATCATCTTCTTCAACATTACGGTTCACGTAAGGTGTACCGTTCGCCAAGCTTTGAGCTAGGTGAAGTTTGAAGTCAGGGAAGCCCTTTGTGTCTAATCGACGACAGAAGCGGTTAACTGTAGGCTCACTCACGTCAGCCATTTTAGCTAAGGTAGCAATGCTAGAATGAATTGCAGTTTGAGGGGAAGCCATAATTACTTCGGCTACCTTACGCTCAGACTTGCTGAAATTTTCCAGGTTTTTTTGTATTTTTTCTAATGTATTCATAGTGTTCACAAGGGTATAGAGAACAACTTGCTAGTTAATATCTTTTACCAGGGGGTATGGCTGAAGCAAATATCAGTAAACACAAAGCCAAATGTATATTTGGTATCGTAAATACTGCTGCGTCAAATAGATATCAAGCTAACTAGCACCATAGAGTCAGTATAAACCCAACATACTATTTACTAATACAAAAACAGGGCATGAATGCTTAAGAATATGACAAACCTCAACAAAATTTTAGAAAACTACAGAATTGGAAGAGGGTTTGAGCAAAAAGAATGCAAAATGAGTATGAACTGACAGCTTAGTTACATCAAAAAGAAAGAAATTTTCAATTTGATGCAACTAAAATTGAATGACTATGCGTTGATTTGCGTAACCAGTTTGGTGATTTTGCCCATCAAGTTAGGTGCTAGTTTAGAGATCTCACGCTGTTCTTCAAGCACTGAAGAGAGAATATCATTGCCCGTTAGTGGGTTTGCTAACACCACGCGGAAAACGATGATTGGCTGATGTGCCCATGCTTCAGGGTTTAAGCGAGTACGAGATACGAACGACTTACCCGTTTCACGCTGTTTTTTCTGAATAAACTTAGTGAGTTCGTTAAGAAGTTCATTTAGCTCTACGCGTTGTTCAGGAGCAGCTTTAAGCAATGCTGCCTTTACAGCTTCAGGAACGTAGCGATAAGTCAGTAGGCAAAGCTCAGGTTCTGAAACCAGTTCGAAGTCGCTCTGATCTTTAACCAGGTCGGCAAAGTAGCGCGCTTTGTTGATGCTTTGGTCGATCAGCAGTTCATAACCTGGGCGGCTAATGATGTGCATTGCGGCGTAAACCAGCATTGCCATACCTGAACGAGAACCTTCTAACGTATGGCTACCTAAATCTTTTGAGCCTTTACGAAGAATGTATTGAGCGTGATGCTCAATCGCTGTCATCGCATCTGGCTTTTTAAACAGAACCATACCCGCACCCATAGGGATATAAAGCTGTTTATGCGCATCAATCGTGACTGAATCCGCAAGTTCAATACCATCAAGCAGGTGACGATGATTGTTAGACATCAGAGTCGCACCGCCCCAAGCAGCATCAACGTGGAAATGACAATCGGATTCGGCACACACCTCGGCAATGTCTCTTAGCGGGTCGATATTACCGGTTTCGGTTGTACCAGCCACACCAATGACGGCGAAAGGTTTGATCTTGTTCTGCTTGAGTTGCTCAATCTTGAGTCTTAGATCATCAGTACAAATACGGTTGTCGTTATCTGTTTTAACAGACACTAGACCTTCTTGACCAATACCAAGAACATCCGCGGCTTTTTTCAGAGAGTAATGACCACGTTCAGAGACTAAGATGGCAAGGCCTTCGTAGTCGTAGTGCTTCATGGCTTTAAATAGGCCTTCTTTTTCTACACCGTTGAACGAACCTTGCGCTTTTAGTGCGTTGTTACGTGCAACCCAAAGCGCCGTAATGTTCGCGATGGTACCGCCAGAACAAAACGCACCTAAAGAGTGGTTTGCGCTGTGCATCCAACGAGAATAAAACTGGTCGCTATCTTGATAAATCAGGCGATGTAACATGCCCAGAACTTGACGTTCTAGGGGAGTGAAAGCTTTTGAGGTCTCGATTTTTACTAGATTCTGATTCAACGCAATCATGATTTTTGAAAGCGGCATCAGGAAGTACGGCAACGCAGAGGTCATGTGGCCAATAAAACTTGGCGAAGACGTGTGAACCGAATGAGACACAAGAGAATCGAGGAGATGCTCAGTATGTTCAGAAACAAACTCAGGCTGCTCTGGGATATGAGCATTTGAAAAATCTTTCTCAATTTCACGCAGCGGCTTTTCTTCAGCCACAATATGTTCACGTAAGAATTGATTCAGGTTTCGTGAAAGTTTGTCTTCAATTTGAGTGAGTGTTGAATCTGGGCCTTCAGGTACCGTGAAGATACGTAGAAGACTGTCGAAGCTAACATCTGCTGTTTTTTGTTCCGTAACCATAGCAAGCGAGTTATTTTTCTAATATTGACGCGAGCGGGACAATCTAAACGAAAACGGGAACAATGTCCCGTCTTAATTATGAAATCCAACTTCTCAAAAAAGCATATTAAATGCGGGGTTATTTACACTTAATCGCTTCAAGTTTACTGATCGACTGGTTGTAACGCTGCAGCGCTGAGTCGATTTGCTTAGGGTGGCTAAGCAGCTCTGCAAAGGCAGAACGTAGCTCGTAGTTTTGAGCGTGAGGCGTTGATTGGCGGTCATCGAACGTTGTTTTCGCGATTTTACCAAGCTCATCATCACGTGTTGATAGCGTTTTAATGTCGTGTTGCTCAAGTTGCAACCAACCTTCTACAGGTTGCTCTGTTGCCACTTTGCTTGAATCGTTCACAAGGTAGTAGTTAACCGCAGCACGGTTAAGCTCAAAGTGGTGCTTACGGCCTTCTAGGAACCACTCACTCACTTCTGTTAGCTCTGGATATTGCTCAGAGGTTAATGCAGCAAGGTCGGCATACCAATTCAAAGAAGCGTCGATGTACGCATCATATTTTTTTGCTTGGCACTGGTTTGTCTCAGACATTGAATCTGCTGCAAAGGAGAAAGTAGAAGTTGAAGCTAGCAGTAATGCGACGCAAAGGCGTTTCATAGTGGTTCCTTTTGTAAGTTTATTCTTTTTATAACTTTGTCGTTACAGGTTACCGTGATCGTTATTTGTTGAGCAATGACACTTAGTGTCTTTTTATTTCGGTAACTGTATCGGTGTCTTGGGCATTGATATTCGAGTTGCATTCTAATCTAAAACAAACGCTATTCCTGCGATCTAGTTAGCAAGAGATACAAAGAACAACATCAATATCGGAACAAGCAAACTGAGGATAAAGCCACTGACGATAGCGATAGGCACACATCGAACGCCGCCTGTTGTTTGAATGACCGGTAAGGTGAAGTCCATCGCAGTCGCACCAGCATAACCAATGGAAGTGCATGGGTAGCTGCGAATCAGCACTGGAATCAGTACCAAGGCAACTAACTCTCTTAATAGCTCAAGCATGAAAGAAGCGCCACCATAGACAGGGCCAAAGGCGTCACCCATTAAGATACCAGCCAGAGAATACCAACCAAACCCAGAAGACATTGCTAAGGCTTTGAACAGAGGGATATCTAGTATGTAAGCCGCGATGACACCACCTAACATTGAGGTGATGATAATGGTGATTGCGATAACCATGCCGTGCTTGTTGAGTAAGATCTGACGAAGTGTGAGTCCGCTATTACGCAGCTGAATGCCGATAAAGAACAGGAGAACAAACAGAATCCATTCGCTTGCACTATCAACCCAATCAAGGCTAATAGGCAACACTAAGCCAGCGATTAGCCCTGAACCTACCACTAAGATGAGTTTGGCAGATTCCATCGCCATAGAAGAGAGGGGAAGCTTCTTCTTGCTACTGTCGGTTTTGAGTGGCAATAACTTATCAATAGCGGGCAGTGCCATTAGGTTACAAACGCTTAAGCAGACAAAGAAAGTGACGGTATATAGAAGGATTGTCTGCAGATTACTGCCTAGGTTATCGAGGGCGGCTAAGCTTAGGCCCATTAAGGCTAGAATCACGTAGATTAAGCGCGATGTTGAGCGGTTGATAAATTCGAGCGTTTGAGCGTTCGAAATTGCAAAAAGATACCCCACGACGAGTGGCGCAAATATAAAGATCATCCCTGTAAACATGCTTTCCCCATTGCATTTACTTCATATTACACTTACTTGTAATTTAACAGTGACTTAGAAGCCGCTAGTATTGATCACGTCGCTTAGCTTTGCATTAAAATCATGCTTGCTCAAGTTGCTTAATTTATAAAGCACCTCTGCACCAGTTACGTTAAGTTCAACTTCGTGATCATCGATGTTCTCATCCTTGTTTCTGAACATCAGCAGGTGGTTAGCGATTCGAGCGATATCCAAGTAAGACACTTCACGTTGTTCGTGGTTATTGATGGTATTGCTGCACACATCAATAAAGTCGCTGTCGAAGCCCCAACGGTTAAGCACCAATTTACTGGTAGCAGAGCATTGGCCTTGGAAGATTTGTAAAGCGATGTCGTGATCTAGGTAATTGCCATTTTCGAGGTAGAGGTGGTATTCGCTAACCAAACAGAACAAACCAATGTCAGCCAGTAATCCAACAAGCAGTGATTTTTCATGTTCAAGGTAACGGTATTCAATAGGGGAGAGCTCTTTGAAGCCGTTGGTCACCAGTACCATAGTGGCGCCTAGCTCTTTTGATACAGATGCGCTCTGAACCAATAACTTATTACACTCTTTACTGAGGTTGACTGAGTGTTTGAGTTGCTCAATAGCCTGAGCCGTCACGATGTCACGTACTCTTAATATGCCAAGGCGCGACACAGCCGTCATAATATCAACACAAGTAATATTGCGTCGGTTAAAGACGACAGAGTTAGCCACACGAATGACAATAGCAGCGAGGCCTGGGTCTTCGAGTAAGCACTCGGCAACTTCAGCAATCCCGGTTGATTCAAGGGTACAAAGCGATTGAATCTTCAGTACAACGTTAGGGATAGGAGGAAGTGTTATTTTTCCCGCTGAGATAGAATGTCCAACAAGTTGGGCAAACTCTGATTCTAGACCCTTTAAGAGAAGAGCCTTATTTTGAGGTAGCCAGAAAAACGATAAATGATTCATATAAAAAGTAAAAACATGTATGTCTTGCCATTTTACAAGCCGCGATGCTGCGAGGCAATACTCATCCGTCCACATAACCTTTAATAATTTGAACCGGTGTATCACTAGGTGTCCAAATTCAAGCATGGTTTGATAGTTTACTGTGACGTCAATCATGAAAAACCAGAATACTCAATTGATTGATGTGAACTAAGTCCAGACTTATTTTTCTTTTCGAAGTATGATTTATTTAAAGGTGAAAAAAGAAACCATAATATTCACCTATAGAATAACAAAATAGATTTATAATTTTTCGCATAACAAGCTGCTTGTCTGGTGATCAACCTAATCGGGGTAATTTGATTAAGGATCAACGGATATGACCGAGACAGCATTTATTAATTACGTGAATCAATTTGGTGAGCATCAAAAACGTTCTATGTTCGGAGGTATTGGCCTCTTTCAAAATGACGCTATGTTCGCTTTATTGAGTGAAGGTTGTTTATTCATTAGAGGTGGAAAATCATTAGATAAAAAACTGACCGATCTTGATTGTGAAAAGTATCGTCATGTAAAGAAGCAGACAACAGCAACCGTAAACTATTACGATATTACGGATCTGTTCACCTGTGAACATCCTGAATTGGATAGTATTATTCGTACTTCAATCGATAATTCAATTCAGCAGCGTAGCTTCAAGAAATCATCAGCTAGCCGTAGATTAAGAGATCTACCAAACATGCAGCTTACGTTAGAGCGCATGGTTAAAAAGGCGGGTGTGGATGATGTTTCAATGTTTATGCAGTTGGGCGCGCCTGAAGTGTTTAATAAGGTTCGCGAAGCGTACGGAAACGATGTTGACCTAAAACTACTTTGGAAATTTGCGGGTGCAATTGATGGTATTCACTGGAAACTGTTACAAGAGCCACGCAAGCAGCAATTACTAAAGAGCTGCCACTAAAGAAGTTTGCCTTATATGCTTAAGATTACTGTTAATAAATAAAAACCGAGGAATGTCCTCGGTTTTTTTGTTTCTGTCTTAGCCGGATTTCTTAAAAGACTAAGTATCAAAAGGCTACGTGCTTATTAAGAGCTAGCTTGGCTTTAAGTATTAATACTTGAAGCGAGCAGTGAACATAAGTTGGTCACCGTAGAAGTCGTTAATACGAGCTTCAGCGCCTAGAGAGAAAAGCTCTGTAGAGTGGAAACGCGCGTAAACAGAACCTGTCCAATCATCGTTGTCATCGATAGAAACGTAACCACCTTTACCACCAACTTCTAGTTGTGGACCAAGCCATTGGCGAACACCAACGTTGATTTCCATACCGATATCAGTAGAGCTTGAGTTCTCTGGCTGAACGATACGAGCTAGCATTTCACCTGTTAGGTCTGCCCAGTTGTTTAGTGGAGCGTGGAAACCAAGACCTACAGCTGAGTCGTAATCGCCTTCAAATTCTGAATCGATACGTGCTACAGCATGAGCGTTCGGGTGAATTGACTTACTGAACGCACCACCAAATGTTACTGGGCTAGCACCGATGCGTGCTTCAAAGTAATCATAGTTAAAGTTGCTCATTACCTGTGGTTGTTCATCAACAGCTAGTGCTTGACCAGAAGCCAATAGCATAGCGGTAGTAAGTAGAATTTTGCGCATAACGACCGTAAACCTATATTAGTGTTAATTCCTTTGGTTTGAGACAAATCGGCAAACCATAAACATTGAGACAGTTTAATCTAACTCACGGAAAAGTAATCCTTTAAAATGTAAAACCTTACTCATTTAGTTAAAAAACAAGCAAATTAAGGATCAGTCTGTAACGGAGATCTCATGTTTTAGGGCGAATGAGGAAAATAGAAGAACGAATTATCCAAAATTTGTATGTATTCGGACGGTTCTTATATCGAATGCTGCTTTTCTCAGTATCTATTAACCAATTAATGCTATTCACCAAAACTGGTGCGTTTATCCGCCATGGAAGTCAGTATACGCTCGGTATCTAAGATGGAAGTCCAGTTAAGCAATTGTTTGTCGTTGGCAATGACATAGTCAGTCAATTGTTGAGTAATCGTGTCTCTCAGTTGGTCGCCTTGCCAAGGTTTTGAAATATAGAAATCAAGTGCAGCGTTGTTAATGGCCGTGACGGTATCTTCAAGCCCAGCTTGCCCTGTGAGTAGCAGTTTACGCGTTGGCTTGGTCGCGTCGTGTTGGTTGAGTTCGATCAGAAAATCGATGCCGGTTTTTTCTGGCATGATGTGGTCGCACAAGATTAACGCGAGCTTAATACCATCTTGTCCCATTTCTTTGATTACTTGCATGGCTTCATCGACCGATTCAGCACCTTCAACCAGAAAGTTCTCTTCAAATATCGCCAAGTCCTGAAGGACACTATTGAGAACTTCAGGTTCATCATCGACACATAAAATTAGGTACTTATTCATGAGGTGCTCCTTCTTGTTTGAATGGAAGCCACACTTGCATGTTTGTATGACTGCCTACCTCTGACTCCACCAAAATAAATCCTTGATGAGCCGAAACGATTTGTTGAGAAATGGATAGCCCAATCCCTAAACCAAAGTTACCTTCTTTTTTGGTCGTGAAATTTGGGTTGAAAATGGTGTTGATGTCTTCTTTGGCAATGCCGTGGCCAGTATCGGAGATTTGCACCACAAGAAACGTGTCGTCACCTTTTGTATGTTGAGAGGTAGTAATGGACACTTTGCCTCGTTCAGAAAGGGCATCGAGCGCATTGGAAAGAAGATTGGTCCACACTTGTTGCAGAGAGAGTGACTGGCACAATAAAGGCGGTAAGTTGGTGTCGTAATGCTTCTCGAGTTGGTGATGTTTGAGTCTGTTTTCAAAGATCACTAAAGTATCTTCAAGCCCTTCGTGGATATCTGTGTAGTGGCGAACTTCTTCATCTTCTCGGGCATAGCTTTTTAGGCTTTTGACCATATCGGCAATACGCTTGCTGCACACTTGAATTGAGCGGATAGAGTTCCCCACATAATGGTAATGTTCTAAGTCATTGAGCAGCTCTTTGCCTGCGACAGGGGACGCTTTTAATGTGTCTAGCACCGTAGAGTCTTGGCTTAGGTTTAGTCTCACGGCTTTTTTTGCTAAAGCACGGTCATCAATAGTCGACGTAAGATGCTTTACGAGCTGCCTTTCTTGAGCTGTCGACAGTGGCTTAGCTAACTTTGAATGTGCCAGTACATCAGTTCCTTTATTGGACTCTGGAACGGATAGGTTTGCCAATATTTGGTCGAGATGTTCTGACAGAGTTTCGATACTTCTCAATATGGCTGCAATCGGGTTATTCAGCTCATGTGCGACTCCCGCGACAAGCTGCCCGAGCATCGCCATTTTCTCTTTTTCGATCAGTTGTTGATGTGCAGACTCTAATGATTCTAGTGTTTGCTGCAGTTTGATCTTATTGGTGATGCTGCGTTGCAAACGTCGATTGAAATGACGAAGCAATAGATTGGTAAATAAAGGCAGCAGGGTATTGTTTGAATGCATCACCTGAGCAAAGCTATCTTTATCCAGTTTGATAACGCGTGTTTGCGTTAGGGTGATCGCGGTAGAAAACGAAGGCTCGCCTGTCACAAATGACATCCCGCCAACAATGTTCCCTTTGGAGTGACGTACCACTTCCCGCTGTTGCCCGAGTTCATCTTTCTTATACAGAGCCGCTTCACCCTCAATGATCAGCCATAAAAAGCGATTGTCTTCGCCTTCCACAGTGAGCAGATGCTCGCGGGAATAGTCACGAATGGCCTTAGTTTTGTCATCTTTTGAAAACACATCTTGTAAGGCACTGACGACACGTTCTGCAAGTGCATTATCAGAAAGCTGGTGGTAGTCGTGAATGAAACCCGATTGGAAAGAGTGAATCTTTTGCTCAATGTGCGCTCTGAGTAAGCGTTGTTGATCCAATGCATCACTGTAAGAGAGCAGGTTCTCTGAGTCGTATTGGATAACAAAAGAGGTCAGCTCTTTTTGCGCAGACTTGAACAGAACCTGATCTTGAACCGGTTTGGTTAAACAATGATTGAGCCTGCCTTCATTCACAGCGGTCAGAATGGATTGAATGTCTGACGAAGCGCTGACTAATATCGTTCTTGCGGTATTACTATGGGGCAGCTGTTCAAGTTCAATCAGAAATTGCACGCCATTAAATTCAGAATGATGATGAGTGATCACCAAGGCAACGGTTTGGTTGTGATCATGAATATCTTCTAATGCGTGATGTGCGTCTTCTATGTTCTCGGCAGTATAAATATCGAATACAGAAGCCAACGGAGCCAGCTCCGAACGTATTCTTTCAATGCTAACCGGATTATTGTCCAAACAGATAACAGCGTATTGATTCACAGCTCAACCTTAATAGTAGCGACGTCTCTAGCCTAGCAAGAACCGCCGAATAAGGATGAGAGCTAGCCGTTAATTTATTGAGGCAATCGAAGTATCGAGCAATAGACTGATTTAACTCAATGTTTCTTGTTTGCTACTGATGGGTTAGACTAAAAAAAACAGACACGTGTAGAAAGAGAACTCATGGAACAGTTAAGAAAAATTGGTGCAATTGGCGGAGCAATCTCATTGGCACTATGTTGGCCTTTAGCGGTTGGCCAAATTGGACAAAATGCTATTACTGACGGTGTTGCAAAGCTTAACAATTCAAGCATTCAAGCTGAGATCATGGAATACGATAGAGGTTACCTGTCTTCCAACGTCACCACTCGTTTAACTGTGACGGATGAAAACCTGAAAGAGCAACTTGCGATTGATGGACTGCCGAGTGAGTTTGTCATCAATAGTGCGGTTAGCCACGGTTTGGTGAGCTTAAATGCACTGTCGACGTTTGAGAATACCGATATTCTGCCTTTAACTCTGACGACTAGCACTGAGCTAAACGGCAACACTGACTTTAACTTCGAGTTGAGCCAGTTCAATCATCAAGGTTCTGATGAGAATGGTACGTCGGTATCGATCACTAAATCGAATCTTTCTGGCCATGCGACTGTTTTAGGCCAAGTTGATTACGAGCTTTCAATCCCTTCAGTTCAAATTGATTTTGAAACCGGTGAAGAGGTAACGCTGTCTAATCTGAAAGGTGTGGGTTCAGGCCAACAAGCGAAAGGCTACTGGTTAGGTACTCAGAATTTTACTATCGATAGCTTCTTGGTCTCAGACTCTGCAATGCAGCCTTTCATGACCATTGAAAACTCTAAGTACGATTTTGAATCACATCTAGATGAAGCGACTAAGCGTCTGCGCAGCAACCTCAAGTTGGATATCGCAAACATCGAGACCAATGAAGGCCAGTTGAACAACCTAAACGTCGATTTTGAAATGTCGAAGTTGGATAGCGAGTCGTTTGAGAAAATCTTCGAGATTTACCAATCTAATCCAGTGATGACGCAAGAAGACGTAGCAGAGATCATTCCATTTATCGATATCCTGTTTGCTAAAGGCTTTGACCTTTCAATGAACAACATGTCGCTAGAGTTAGGTAAGGGACAGTTCGAATCTAAGTGGTTGGTGAGCGTACCGGAAGGGACAGAAAACATCAGCAGCAACCCTTCAATGATTATGCCTGCACTAACTGGTAATCTTCACTCGAGTTTCTCAAACGGACTTGTTGAAGAGTATCCATTCATCCGTGAAGGTATCGATGAATTGCTTGTGATGGAAATGATCAAGGAAACAGACAGTGGTTATGAAATCAGCGCTGACTTACAGAATGGAAACCTAGTGTTCGAAAATGGACAAGAAATTCCATTAATCGCTCTACTTATGCCGGTTTTTGTTCAATAAACAGAGCTGGCTTGAATACTGATAGGGTGATTTAGCAGGTTAAGCTTAAACATTTTATACGGTACAAAACAAAAGAGGTCTTAAGACCTCTTTTGTTGTTTTTATGTTGGGTAAAACATGGTATTACTTGCATAGTTATTATTTAGCAGGAGCAATCATCCCCATGGAACTTACATTAGATAACGTATTCAACTTCAGTGCTGGCCCAGCTGCACTGCCTAAACCGGTAATGAAACAAGCGCAAGCGGACTTTATTGATTGGAATGGTTTAGGGACTTCCGTGATGGAAATCAGCCATCGCAGCAAGGAATTTATTCAAGTTGCTGACGAGTCCGAACAGGACCTACGTGATCTTCTGAACATCCCAGACAACTACAAAGTTCTTTTCTGTCAGGGGGGCGCTCGTGCTCAATTCGCTGCTGTTCCTCTAAACCTTTTAGGTGACGCGACGAAAGCGACTTACATTGATGCGGGTTACTGGGCAGAAAGTGCAGTGACTGAAGCGAGCAAATATTGCGAAATCGATGTATTCAACGCGAAGACGTCAATTGATGGCAAAGGAGCGGTTGTTCCAGCTAAAGATTGGAAAATCGACCCGGAAGCGGCGTATGTACATTTCTGTCCGAACGAAACCATCGATGGTATTGAAATCAGCGAACTTCCTCAAACGGATAAGCCAATCGTAGCGGACATGTCATCTAACATTCTGTCTCGTAAGATTGACGTGTCTCAGTACGGTGTTATCTACGCGGGCGCACAAAAAAATATTGGCCCAGCCGGTATCTGCATTGCAATCGTACGTGATGATCTACTCGAACTCGCAAACGACGTGTTGCCGAGTATTCTGAACTACAAAGTACTTGCTGAAAAAGACTCAATGTTCAACACACCACCAACGTACGCTTGGTACCTATCAGGCCTTGTGTTCAAGTGGCTGAAAGCTCAAGGTGGCGTTGAAGCGATGGAGTTGGTGAATAAAGAGAAAGCAGCGTTGCTTTACGGTGCAATTGATAGCTCAGCTTTCTACAAAAACGATGTTCACACTGCAAACCGTTCTAGAATGAACGTGCCGTTCCAACTGGCGAAACCTGAGTTAGATGGCAAGTTTCTAGAATTGGCTGATGCCGCAGGTCTGAAGTCACTAAAAGGCCATAGAGCAGTGGGTGGAATGAGAGCTTCACTTTACAACGCAATGTCTCTGGAAGGCGTTCAAGCGCTGGTTAGCTTCATGAAAGATTTCGAAGAGAAATACGCTTAATCGATGACAGGGCTTTGACCGATAAGTTACTGATTTGATTTTTATTGTGTCGAATGCACCGAACGAGATAAATGCCGCTTTTGCGGCATTTTTTTTGTCGTTAATAATAAAGGGTATGGTATGTTGATTTATTGTAAGAACAGCCATCCAGAGATATGACGGATGTATCGGAATGAGCAGACCTTTCTCTTAAAGCGAGAGTACCAACTGTTTTTCAGACACTTTTTACTATATAACGTGTCGCCCAAAGCTGAATCTCCAATCATGAACAGCGAGCGATAAGCTGCATCGACCGGTTTATTGATGGGCAATTAAAATCCAACGTCTAATTTTTACCACAAGGAATCAAGTGTGAGGTTATTGAGTCTATTTGCGATGCTATTTCCAGCCGTTGCTTGTTCGTCCACACTTGAAATATGGGCTGGTATTAATTATGAAACGGCCGATTATGTAAAAGAACATATCGAAGCGATGACTGATCATCGTGTAGAAATTCGTTCGTTTGACGTCAACAGTATTCGTTCTGAACTTCTTGTTGCTGACCCTAGAGACAATACCTTTCCCGATGCCATTTGGGTTCCTTCTGACTTCTTAGGTCTAACTGAATATATCGAATTAGCGACACTTCCCGAGGCTTGGGTTGATACCCAACGCTATGAGAAAAAGGCACTCGATGCGGTGGTCATTAACGGTGAGCTTAAGGCGTTACCGGTTGGTATTGGAAACCAGGTCGTTCTGTATTCGAGCAAGCCTCAAGCGCAAGTTGTGACATGGGAAAGTCTCATTGAGCGCTCTGCTAAGTCCGATCAAGTGAGTGTGCTTTTTCCCAATCCAAACATGTACTTCTATCTAGCTTTCTATCAGCTTTTTTCTGAAGACTTATTATCGTCGAAGAATGTTAACGGTGAAGGGTTAGTTGCCATTTTTGATTTCATCGACATGTTACAGCAGAAAAAAGTCATTGAATCATCGTGCAGTGATATTTGCGCGAGGCAGAGATTCATCAATGGGGAAGTCGAGTTTTTGATTGACGGCGACTGGGCTTTCAGCGAACTCGATGCCGCTTTTGGTCGAGATTTATACATCAATTCGTTGCCGACCTATCGTGGTGAGAGTATGTCTTCATTTAGTGGCGCGAAGATTTTTGCTGTCACGGAAAAAGGCATGCAAAATCCAGATAAGAAATTAGCTTTGAAAGAGGTCGTTCAATACCTGCAATCAAACAGTTTCACCTATTTAGCTCACTCGAGTGCCATGGTTTCGCCGTTTTATGAGGTCAATCAACGCCGTGTTGAGGAAGGCAACCAGACTTTTTCAAATATGTACGATGAGTTTCAAGCGTCGCAAATGATGTCGAGTGACTACAAGATGGCGATCGTTTGGGAGGCTTCGGCTCGGGCGTATCAGCGTTACAAGTCAGGGATGCCAAAGAGTGAACTGCATAAGTTTTACAATGATTTTGTTCAATATTACTCGGCGAATATGAGGGTAAGAGATTGAAGCTATCATTAAAATACACCATGGGCTTGGTGTTGCTGGCTTGCTCAATGCTCCCTGTTTACCTAGCGGGACAGTTGATTCTCAATAAACAAAACCAAAGTTCTTTAGAGCAAAAAGAAACCAAGCTGGACAACTCTACGACCGGTATTCGTCAAACTGTACAAGAGCAAATTAAGCTGACGGCGAGCCTAACCCAATGGTATTCGCAAGACCGATCACTCATTAAAGCGGGTGGTAATATCTTTTTCTCGAGTGTGGTTTGGGACAAGATGGATAGCTTCAATGCGCTAGCGGAGAGTGTGTCCGCGACTTATATTCTGGACCAAAACTGGAAGCCCATTTATGACAGTAAAGGCAGCTTGTACCATTTTGAGCAGAGCCAGTTATTAGAAAGCTTGAAGCGTCCTCAATCGGTTTATGGGCAAGGGAAATTGTTCCACACCGAGTTTACCGAAACGGAAGTGGCGGATAATGCCACTGCCGGTATTGCTTTTGTCGCGCCGATTTTACCTTATCGTTTGATTGAAGGTTCTACATACACGCCGCAGGGTTATCTTGTGGTTCTTATGGGGTATGACAGACTTAACACTAAAGTGACGCCTTTCCTTTATCAAAATGAGTCGGTTGAGTTTAACTATGTTGATTCAACGGATGCTCAGTCTTCTGAACAAAGTGCGAACATTATATCTATCGACAGTAAATTCTTTACCGACAAGTTGGTACTGAACGTCAAACATCATATTTCCGACAGTGCGCGCTTATTAGAGATGCAACAAGCTCAGGTGGTCTTTGTCAGAATATTGGTGGCGACGCTTGCCATCGCGATTGTGTTTGCTCTGTTCCTAAGCCGCTGGTTCTCAGGGCAGTTAAACTTGTTGGCTGAATCTGTTAAGTCGTATTCGCATAACCAATCACCGACTCATAGTGTGGATGAACATCGTTTTACTGAGTTCGTCACACTGAGTCGTTTATTGGAAACCATGTGGGGTCGCATACAGTACCAAGTCCGTGAGCTTACCGAAACCAACGATAAACTCGAAAGATTTAATGTACAGCTAGAGGACTTAGTTGAAGAGAAAACCAGCAAGTTAACGTATTCGCTTGCGCGTGAAGAATCCCAGAAGCATCGTATTTTGAAGATCGTGCAGTTTGCATCATCGAGACAGGCGGCTGAATATCGGTTGATTCCTCAAATGGTCGATCAAGAGTTAAAGACATTACTTGTTCAACATTCAATTCAATTTCATTTTAACCGAACTGGCGAGGCTGACTTGATACTCTGTGACTCGCAGGGGACGGCAATTGGGTATTTTTGTTCGAGCTCATTTGCTCTACTCAGTGAAGAAGATCTTCTGATTTTTGACATGTACCAAAAACAGTTAGCCGGTTGGCTAGAGCTCGAAAATATTACGCGCATCAACATGCCAACTGGCTGTTTGAATCGTAAAGCTTTTAATGAAGATCTCGAGTTCAGTAAACGCAGCATTAACGACAACCAAAATCAGATTTCTTTGATCATTATTGATATCAATGGCTTGAAAACCACGAATGATGTTCATGGACATGAAGTCGGGGATGAGCTGATACAGCGCTGCGTAGACGTAATCAGCCACGAATTGACACCTGCCAGTAATCTATATCGTTTGGGTGGAGATGAATTTGCGGTGCTTACCTTAACGTCTGGTAAGTCGAATTCGCTCAATGTCGCAGAGATGGCTGAGCAGTTGTATATTGCTCAGGAGCAACAGGCAATCGAGACCAAAGCGGGTATCTCTATTCCTGTCAGATTCTCGATTGGTGCAGCTTCTAGTGATTCAACAGACGTTGAGCAATTGTTCTCAGTCGCTGATGAGAATATGTATCAGCAAAAGCGTCGTTATTACCAAACGTTGTCTGTGTTTGGGAAGTAATGCCAATCACGCTTACAAATAGCGATCACGATTTTCGACGCCCATTAGAGCGAAACTGCTGCGGTGTGAGATTAAAATAAGCTTTAAACGCTTTGATGTACGAAGAGTCGTTTTGATAGCCAACTTGGTCAGCAATACGTTGGATCGAGAGCTCTTCATCAAGCAAAGATAACGAATAAATCAGTCGGATTTGTTGTCTCCACAACTGAAATGACGTGTTGAACTCTTTTGAGAACAAGCGCGATAACGTTCGCTCCGATGCGCCGACTTTTTCTCCCCAATTTTTTAGCGAATAATCTAATCTTGGTGTGTCTGTCAGCGCTTCGAATATCAGATTCAAGCGCCTATCTTCGGGTAGCAATAATTGAAAGGTTTGCACATTATCTTTCATTATTTGGTCGTGCAGTACCGCAAGTAAACGCGACACCTCTTCATCACTCACTAACCCTTCGCACTGCCTGCGGATCTCCTGCAAGAGCTCATTTAAAAATGGCGTCAGTGTAATGGTTCGAACTAAAGGCTCATATTCTGTGCCGAAGGCAGGATTGAGATAGATGCCGACAAACGTCGTATGGCTTAAAGCGATAGATTCATGTTGAATACCCGCGGGTACCAACAGCGCAGAAGTGTGCGGAACAAGATGCTGGTAGTGCTCGGTCTTAGTTTGCAATAAACCTCTGATTGGAAAGATCACTTGATGCCAAGTATGTTGGTGCATTGCATCGATGAAACCTTTAGGCATGTCGATGGTCTTTACTAGCGCTGGTGAGTTGGGGTTGGCAGCCATCATCTCGTTGGAAGTCATGACATCGGAGTGAGAACCTATTTGGCGGGGTGGCATTGTTAATTGTCCTTACATCTCTACTCTGACATTGGCTTGTTAGGCTATCATGCTCGGCATAGTGAATGAAGTCGAGTGTGATGCCGTCTTACCTCATACAGTTCAGCAAGTATGTTTTCAGTAAGAAAGTTTCCGTTAATAAGGAAGGGATATGAAGAAGTTAGGTGTAATCAACAGCGTATTGGTAGGTAAAACCGTTGCCTTTGCTCACGGTAGCCAGAGTGCCATCAACAAGAAGGTTTTGTCGGAACGTCAACACGCCACAGAGCTTGGTTTTACCAATGACGAACAAGGCGACCCCCGTTTTCATGGTGGCATTCAAAAAGCGCTCCATATCTACCCGAGTGAACACTACCCAGTTTGGGAAAAAGACTTAGGCGACAAAGACATCTTCCAACCTGCAGGTGCATTTGGTGAGAACCTAAGTTCAAGCGGAGTGACTGAAGCGTCTATTTGCTTAAAAGATAAGATTCGGATTGGTTCAACATTGCTAGAAGTTTCGCAAGGGCGTATGCCTTGTTGGAAGCTCAATGTACGCTTCGAGCAAAACGATATGGCAAGAAGACTGCAAGACACACTTCGAACTGGCTGGTACTTCCGTGTACTGGAAGAGGGCGATATTGGCGCAGGTGACGAGATTACTTTGTGTGAAAGACCATACCCTGATTGGTCGCTCGCGCGCATTATGGGCGCTGTCTTTACCGGAAGCCTGGATCGAGAAGAACTGAGCCAGATGGCTGAACTGCCACTCGTAGAATCTTGGGGCAAGTTGGTTGAACGACGCCTAGAAACGGGTGAAGTTGAAGATTGGGAAATGCGATTGGTTGGGCCAACAGCAGCATAAACTTAGATGATAAAAAATAACAAAGCCCACTAATGGAAGTTAGTGGGCTTTGTGTTTATGTTTAGCTTACGAAACTCAATTAGAGCCAGAAATTCTTCAAAGGCATCTCTGCGTCAAAGTGATGAGCAATCTGCGCTTGGAGAAGCTCAGCGGTCGCAATCGCGTCAGTTAATGCATGATGCGGCGTGTAGTCGGGTAGGTGGTATCGACGACGGCTCTGCCCAAGCCTCACTGATGCTGGTTTTTTGCCTTTTAGCTTATTCCATAGGCCACCGGCCAGTTTGTTCTGGATCTGGGATTCAATCTCGAGCGTATCGAGAACTGGGAACTCAATGCCTTCTCCGAGTCGCACCTTCAATGCATTGTCCAAGAAGTCACGCTCGATTCGACGATAGTGAACCACCGGGATATGTCCCGCCATTGATTCTAAGATCTCGCCCAATACTTCGCTAAGGTCTGGCGCATCAATGATGTCATTGTGAGTGATACCATGAATAACGACAGATTCTTCTTCTAACTTTTGTTTTGGTCTCAGCGTCCAGTGTTTGGCTTGTCGCAAGTAGATACGATTGAGCGTAAACGGGACAAGACCAATGGTAATGATGCCGTCTTTGTTTGGGTTTAATCCCGTTGTCTCAAAGTCGACAGCCAAGAACATCACTTCTGAAAGTGGTGTATCAGGCGCAGGAAGAGGCTGGCTATAAAAGTGTATTAAGCGCTCGTCTTTCGCACGTTCTAACTTCTGAGCAAACTTAAATGGCCAATCGACCGCAGGTGATCTGAATAGTTTGTTCATAGGCCCTACTTAAACTTGTTGCTGGCTTGATAGCGGAACTTAAGGAAGTTTTGCGCATTACTTAATATTTGGAATGCATCCTTTAGGTTACGTCGCTCGAAGTCAGACAGGTTCTCTGGCTCGATGTTGTTATCAGGCTCGATGTTGTTGTCGACATCGTGTGCTTGGTGGCGAATACGAACTAGAGAGATAAACTCCATCGCATCTTTCAAATCTTGAGCTCGGCCTTTTGGCAGAATACCTGCGTCGATAATGTCATCCAAACGTTCGAATGAGTTCTTAGAGCGAGAGCCAACCGCCAACGAGTGAACACGAATCAAATCGGCCAGAGGCGCAGTACCACGACGCTTAAGGTTGATTGAGTTGTTGTGACGGCCATCTTTCTCCATCACGAAATCTTTGAAGAAACCGAGCGGCGGTGTGCGGTTGAGTGCGTTACGTGCAAGACACGCCAAGAAGCGGTTGTTCTTGCGTGCGCGTCGAACAATAAAGCTGTTCAATTGCTCAGCCCATTTCAGACGACCATAAACGCCATCTAAGTCGAAGAAGATTGAAGCATTCAACAGTGCTTTCGGGTTTGGATCATCAATCCAATCGGCAAAGCACTCTTCCCACTGGCGACGAGTCATACGCCACGTTGGGTTAGTCGCCATGATGTCGCCAGTACAGTACACATAGCCACATTGGTCTAAGCCATCACAAATGAAGGTCGATAGCTCTTCAAAGTATTTACCGTGTTTTTTCTCGTCGTAAGTATCATCAAGAATAATGGCGTTATCTTGGTCAGTAACGAGCAGCTGCTCATCACGCCCCATCGAGCCAAGTGCGAGGAAACAGTAAGGAATAGGCGCCTTACCCAATTTCTCTTCACCCAGTTCGATAATACGTTGCTTAAAGCTACGGCCAATTACCGACATTGCAGTACCCACCATGTGGGCGTTGGCGTCTTCGTTAACTAAGCGTACAAAGCTGTCTTTTACTTGCTCAGAAAGCACCTTTAGATCTTCAATGCTTTGTTGCTGGAAGATACTACTTACAAGCAACAGCGAGTTTTGAGATTCGTAACGGACAATATCAGTCGCTTCGATAATACCGATAGGTTTCTTATCTTTAAGCACAGGTAAGTGGTGCACGTTGTAGCGCAGCATGGTCATCATGGCTTCATATACATAGGCGTTGTGATCGAGTGAGATAACCTCGGGTGTCATCACGCTGGACACTTCATCCGATGGGTCGAGACCTTCGGCGAGTACACGTGTACATAAATCTCGGTCGGTAATGATGCCAATAACTGGCGTTGAATCATCTTCATCATCTTCAACGATATCTGGATCGATAATCAGTAGGGACGAGACGTTGTCTTCTGCCATCATGGTCGCGGCTTGTTGAATCGTGCGCGTTTTTTCGATCATTGGCGCTTCGCTGGTCAGCAGCGTTTTTACCTTTGATGTGGTTAGGTCGTTAGCGTCGTTGCTGTCTGAATTGGCTTGGCGCAGTCGCGCATTATCTTCTACTTCGACAAAGTCGGCGAATGAATCGTAGTTGTCGTAAAGCTCTTGGAAGATAGGTTCTGGAATGCAGTAGAGCAGGGTGTCTTCAGTCGCTTTGACTGGGAAACGCACCTTGTTGTTGGTCAGTAGGCCCATTTGACCAAAAAGATGGCCTTCATCAAGGCGGTTATATAGTTCACCTTTACGACGATAGACTTCGACTTCGCCGCTTCGAACCATATAAAGATCATGAATTTGGTCACCAAAGTGAATGATAGGGGTATCTTGGCGGTAATAAGAAATTTCCACGCTACTGGTCACTTTCGCCAACATCTCTTCAGGGAGTTCTGTGAAAGGGGGGTATTGTGCCAGAAAGTTTTGAATCTCTAATAACTCAGCATCCATAATGATCATCCATTGGTTTGTATGATTTCATGGTACAACATTTGATAATATTTTGCCGTCACAAATCAATCTGTGAGCTAAAACCTTTTTAAAGTCTTATGGATAGACTAACCTTTCAATTAATGGAGTGACAGTTTAAGGATGATAGGAATGTCGAAGTGGAAGCTTAGTTTTGTCTCTGCGGTTTTAGCGTTTTCTCCAAGTTTGTGGGCGGACACTAACGCGGTGGATATTCTTGATTATGACCACGTTTATGCCACGGCGCATTCGGGCAGTTTAAATGAAGATGCAGGCAGTAATAACAATGCCTCGTCGTATGGATTAGGCGTCAGTTACGCGATGACGGATGATTGGTTGTTGCTGGGCGACTACAGTGCACGCTTCATTCACCCTGACGACACCACGACTCGAATTGATACACTTATGCCGGGTGTTGGTTACCGTTACAGCATCAAGAAAGATTTAGATATAGTGGCTTACTACCTGCTTGGTATCACTAAAGGTAAGGTTGAAGATAATGACACCAACCGAACTGAATCTTCAGATACTGAGTTCATCCAAGGGGTAAAAGCTGAGCTTAACTATGGTTTTGCGAAACGTTGGATTGCCAACGGTAGTGTACAAGTGAATCGAAGTGATCTGTTTGATGAAGAGATTTATCACTTAGGTTTACGTTATCTCGTGACCAACAAGTTTGCGATTGGTGGCTCGTACCAACATCGAGATGGAGAAGGTAAGATTCGTAGCGAACGAACCAATGAGCTGGGCGTGGAGTTTTTCTTAGAGTATTAACTTACAAAGTATCTAAAACTGAAAGTCGAGACACAAAAAAGCCAGCTTAATCGCTGGCTTTTGCATACTTATCGGTCTGTAAGTGCAGGTTTCTGGTCTGCAAATACAGGTTTCACTTTACGATTAAAGAACCGCAGCGATCCCTTTACATAGAGGGCCCATGTTTGACTTAGTCATACCAGCAACGCTGATACGTCCAGAACCAACAATGTAGATTGCGAATTCGTCTTTTAGGCGAGTTACTTGCTCTTTGCTTAGACCAGAGAAAGAGAACATGCCGTTTTGACGTTCGATGAATGTGAAGTCTGAATCAACACCTTCAGATTTCAGTGTCGTTACGAATAGTTCGCGCATCTCTTGGATACGGTCGCGCATTTCTGCTACTTCTGCTTCCCATTCAGCACGTAGATCAGCATCACCAAGGATGTGAGTTACTACAGCACTGCCGTGCGCTGGTGGGTTAGAGTAGATAGAGCGGATAATGCTCTTAACTTGAGAGAACGCGGTTGTTGCTACGTCTGCAGATTCTGCAACCAGAGTGAATGCGCCAACACGCTCGTTGTACAAGCCGAAGTTCTTAGAGAACGAGCTAGCAACAAGGATCTCTTTGTTGTATTGAGCAAAAATACGTAGGCCAGCAGCATCTTCTTCAACGCCTTTTGCAAAACCTTGGTAAGCAAAATCGAATAGAGGAAGTAGTTTCTTCTCAGCAACCAATTTAGCCAGAACTTCCCACTCTTCAGTTGTTGGGTCGATACCTGTTGGGTTGTGACAGCAGCCATGAAGAAGAACGATATCGCCTGCAGAAGCTTTCTCTAGGTCAGCAACCATGCCTGCGAAGTCTTTGTCTTTAGTTTCAGCGTTGTAGTAGCTGTATTGAGCCGTTTCGATACCCGCAGCAGCGAAAACGCCGTTGTGGTTCGCCCAAGTCGGGTTACTGATCCAGATTTTTACGTCGCCCAGTTGGCGCTTGATGAATTCACCCGCTACGCGAAGTGCACCTGTACCACCTGGAGCTTGTGCTGTTTTAGCGCGCTGAGATGCAACGATCTCTGCGTCTGAACCGAAAAGAAGTTTCTGAACTGCTAGACCGTATTCAGCCGTACCTTCAATCGTTAGGTAAGATTTGGTTTTTTCGTTTTCAAGAAGTGCAGCTTCTGCTTTCTTTACTGTTTTAAGTACAGGCGTTTGACCATCTTCATTTTTGTAGATGCCAACACCAAGGTTGATTTTCTCTGCACGAGAGTCTTTTTTAAACTCTTCAGTAAGGCCGAGGATAGGATCGGCGGGAGCAGCTAACACTTTTTCAAACATAATCTTCATCCATGTCAATTGAGAGGGGATAGTATCTATGGGTAGTTATACCTGTATGGAATTTTTAAGACAATACGAAGTGAACAGAAAGGCTAAAAAAAATCCATTTCAATCAGATTTATTGACTAAAGAGGGTATTTGATAACAAAACACCCTACGGATTAACCTATAGGGTGCAAGAAGTTAGTGGTTTTTGAATAGATTATGCGGGCTGAGCAACAAGGCTTTCGCGTTCGAGTTCACTAGCGATATTTTTGCCATCTTTGTAGGTTGCTGCGATCGAAATAAACGCTTGTTCAACCGCTAGAAATGCGTCGACAACTTGTGGATCAAAATGCGTCCCATTGTCTTCTAAAATGATCTGTTTAGCTTGCTCATGAGTAAAGGCTGGTTTATAGACTCGCTTCGAAATGAGAGCATCATAAACATCGGCCAATGCCATTAAACGGCCAGATAACGGGATATCTTCACCAGACAACTGATTGGGATAACCACTGCCATTCCATTTCTCGTGGTGAGTCAGAGATATCTCCTTTGCAACTCTTAAGAAAGAGCTACTTCCCAACTGCTTTTCTGCAATAGATAACGCTTCAGCACCAATCGCGGGGTGACCTTTCATTATCTCAAACTCTTCGTCCGTCAATTTACCCGGTTTCAATAACACGCTATCAGGCACACCCACTTTGCCTACGTCGTGCAAAGGCGCAGATTTGTAGAGCAACTCGATGTAGTTTGGTGTTAACAAGCTTGAGTGGATTTCTGATTTGCTGAGTTCTTGTGCGAGCACCTTAACGTATTCTTGAGTTCTAAGTATGTGTGCGCCCGTTTCATTGTCCCTCGATTCGGCAAGCGCAGATAGGCTAACAATCGCAACGTCACGTGTGGTTTTAACTTCGTTTTGCGCGGTTTCGAGGCTATCAAGCATAGTGTTGGTCATTGAGGCCATTGAACCAAGCTCGTTGTAGCCGAAAATAGGTAAGCGAACGCCTTGCTCGCCATTGGTCACCTTGTTTAATGCACACTCTTGGCTTAGGAGAATGCGCTTAATTAGTTTGCTCCAAAGCGTCATGATGGTAATCGCATATCCACCCAGCACCACCGCCAAATAAATAAACTCTTTGATTACGCTGATCTTCCCTGTGCCATCCAATAAGCGATCTGGGTTATGTTCTAGCCAAAAGATGTCCTTGACGGCAATCATAGTTAGCATAGTCGTCAGTGTTACTAGAAGTACGATGACCAAGCCTATAATTTGCTTGACCAGTGAACTCCTTTCACCAACCAGTTGGAAGTCGAATTGCCCAGTCGTCTCCATTTTATCCATTTGGCTGAGCTTGGCGTTCAATTGAAGAATGGTTCCGGTAAAGAAACCGAATAAACTCATGCCAAAAAGCACCTTCAAATTGCTATCTATGGTGAATTCATAGCTTAAGTTGTAGTAGAGCGCGAAAGGCACACTTCCAGCAAAAAATAGCAGGGTATCGAGTTGCGCGAATCGGCCTTGTTTAACTAATGTATGTTGCGCTAATAAATAACGACGCGCGAGCCATAATAAGACAAACACAATACTGACTTGTGTGAAAATCTCTAACGTCGTTAAGCTCTCGAGCATAGGACACACCCGACTGCCATAGGTGCCAAACAGCACGCCAGCAATGACGTATAACTTAGTCGTTAGCGATTGATTGTAATTTGAAGTATCCATCGATAAGCCTTTGTTCTCATTCTTATTAGATTCACGCATTCATTGATTCACGACTTTAGAATTGCGAATGATTAGCATAACTGACGTGAATAAGACCGGAAATTCTATCGATAGCTTTCGTGGATTGATACAAGAAACTGGTTTGTGTTAGAGATTTGTTAGCTAGGTGGGGGTTATTGCAGCATTTTTATGAAGATACTTGAATAGCCTCGGTCGAGGTTCGAGGCTATTCAGTCTGTGTACTGGGTTAGAATCGCGAGTGATTGAGTTCGCTATCTACTTCAACCCGTTACTTTTTCAGATTGATTTCAGCTTCGATTGAGCCGGTTTCAATCTCTGGGTGAGACGCTAGTTTGTCTGCAGCCCATTGGTTGATGTGTTTCAGAATAGCAGACACCGCGTGTTTTTCCGTTGGTGCTTGGTCTTGTTCGACATCGATCTTTTGCTTTGGATGTGAGCCTGTCGCATCTTCAGCAATATGGAGCCAATCTGGGTGCCAGTAATATGGCTGGCCGCTCGGTGTTGTCCAACTGTGAACACCGTTTGACTCTCCTTTATAACTTAATTGGTCTGCTTCTATTTTTTTCATTGTTATCTCGCATGTTTTTGGGGTACATCAAATTATTGAGGTAGAAAGCCAACTTAGCTCCTACCTTGGGTACAAACTTAGCAAAGCTTACAAAGTTATCTGTGAACTAATTCACACTATTGTGGAAATTAGGTGCGATCATATGGATAGCAGCAATAGTTGTTGGCGTAAGTGATAAAATCACCGGCCCACAGAATTTCTCTAGGTAGTACAATTAGATGGCGCGTTATGAAGAGCTTGCAAAGGATATTCGAACTCAGATAGCCAACAATACGTGGCGATCCGGAGAGAAGATCCCTTCGGTACGCATGAGTTGTCGAAATTACAACGTCAGCAATAGTACAGTCTTACAAGCCTACCAGTTGCTAGAAAGCGAAGGGTGGATCATCGCTAAACCTCAGTCGGGCTACTTTGTAGCGCCAAGGCTGGACGGCGTTGATTACGCACAGCCACTCGTTAGTGAAAAGAAAGCCATTAATGACCGCTTATTTGATTTCTTGAAGTCGAGTTCAGCCGAAGGTGTGATTCCTTTCGGCTCTGCATTCCCCGATCCTGACCTGTTCCCGTTACCTACCTTGACTCGAAACCTTGCCAGCGCGGGCAGGAAAATGACTGGCGCCAGTGTGATCAATAATTTGCCACCGGGCAGTGAGTCCTTGAGAAGACAAATCGCGCAGCGTTATCTGCAGCAAGGGATTACGGTTAATCATCAAGACATCGTGATTACGTCGGGTGCTATGGAAGCGCTCAACTTGAGCCTGCAAACGGTCACCAAGTCGGGTGATAACGTCGTGATTGAGTCTCCCGCCTTCTATGGTGCTCTGCAGGCTGTCGAGAGGCTCGGGCTTAACCCTATCGAAGTGGACGTTTGCCCGATCAATGGGTTGAATATAGAGCAGTTTGAAAACGCGCTACAAAACCAAGATGTTAAAGCGTGTTGGCTGATGACGACTTTTCAAAACCCAACGGGAACCAGTTTGTCGGAACAGGCAAAGCGCCGTGTGGTAGAGATTGCAGAACAGCATGGAACCTACATTATTGAAGATGACGTGTATGGCGATCTTTATTATGAAGGGCACAAGCCGAAGCCATTAAAGGCTTTCGATAAGACCGATTCCGTCTTGCTTTGTGGGTCGTATTCAAAAAGCTTGTGTCCCGGTTATCGAGTAGGGTGGGTTGTGAACACGCGTTTTAACGATGCGATTCAAAAGTTACAGCTTCTTTCTACGTTATCGAGCAGCGCTCCCGTTCAACTTGGTGTCGCCCATTTCTTAACACATGAAAGCTACGACAATCACCTTCGTAAACTGCGTAAAAACCTTGTAGTCAGGAAAGAGCGATTTATCGATGTCATTAAGCAGTACTTTCCGCATTCAATCGAGATTGAAGAACCGGCTGGTGGCTACTTGGTATGGATTCGTTTCTCTGAAAAATTCGACAGCCAACAGTTTCATCAACTGGCTATCGAGCAAGGCATTAGCGTCGCATCTGGCGATCTGTTTAGTGAGCAGGGCAGAGTGGATAACGCGATACGATTGAACTTCTCTTATGAACTGACAGAAGAGAAAGAACAGGCGCTCATCTGGCTTGGCAAACTGGCACATCAACTTACGCACTCGTAAAACCTTAAGTCCCTCATAAAAAAGACAATCATTCCAACTGTACGGGTTGTTTGTGGGGTAACTGTACGCCTAATTGACCAAAGAGTTGTGATTCAATAACGGTAGACCAAATATTGGAGATACCGTTATGTTGAAAATGACTATGGGAAATGAAGTTAAGCTGATTATTGTCGCGATTGTGTGTGCGCTTCTGCTTATTCTCGGCCACGTACTGCTGGCAAAAGCATTCGCTGATATGGCGTGGGCGGAATACACCACTGCCGCGATCCCATTCGTTATGATGGCAATCTGCGGTCTCGCAATAAAATACGCTATCGACCAAGATGTGGATTAGCTTTTGAAATAATTAGTCTCAGATAGTGGTACGCAGAAACAGCCGTCGTCTTGTTTTATTCCGAACATAAAAAAACCTCCGCAAGTGCGGAGGTTTTTATTTGTTCTTAACTTTTAATGTCGAATAGGTTTCGAATTAGAAGTTTGCAGAGCGTGGTGTACGTGGGAATGGAATCACGTCACGAACGTTGCCCATACCTGTTACGTAAGATACTAGACGCTCGAAACCAAGACCGAAACCAGCGTGTGGCACTGTGCCGTATTTACGTAGGTCGCGGTACCAGCTCATGTGCTCAGGGTCGATACCCATAGCAATCATACGCTCGTCTAGAATGTCTAGACGCTCTTCACGTTGTGCACCACCGATGATTTCACCGATGCCTGGTGCAAGTACGTCCATTGCTGCAACTGTTTTGCCGTCGTCGTTTAAGCGCATGTAGAAAGCTTTGATGTCTTTCGGGTAGTTCTTAACGATAACAGGTGCTTTGAAGTGCTCTTCAGCTAGGTAACGCTCATGCTCAGAAGACATGTCGATGCCCCACTCAACGTCAAACTCAAATTTCTTACCAGAGTCTAGTAGGATTTGGATTGCGTCAGTGTAGTCAACTTGTGCGAAGTCAGCGTCAACGAATTGCTCAAGACGAGTAATTGCTTGCTTGTCGATGCGAGAAGCGAAGAACTCAAGGTCGTCGCGGCGCTCTTCAAGAACAGCAGCGAAAACGTACTTAAGCATGTCTTCAGCCAGTTTCGCTACGTCGTTAAGGTCTGCAAACGCAACTTCAGGCTCAACCATCCAGAACTCAGCTAGGTGGCGGCTTGTGTTTGAGTTTTCAGCACGGAACGTAGGACCGAACGTGTAAACCTTGCTTAGTGCACAAGCGTAAGCTTCAGCATTAAGTTGGCCAGATACTGTTAGGAACGTCTCTTTACCGAAGAAATCTTCGTTGAAGTCTACGTCGCCTTTTTCAGTGCGTGGTAGGTTTTCCATGTCTAGCGTAGAAACACGGAACATTTCACCAGCGCCTTCTGCATCAGATGCAGTGATAAGCGGAGCAGAAGTCCAGAAGAAGCCTTGCTCGTGGTAGAAACGGTGAATCGCTTGAGATAGACAGTTACGTACACGTGCTACTGCGCCAATCACGTTTGTACGTGGACGTAGGTGAGCAACTTCACGAAGGTATTCGATAGAGTGACGTGTCTTAGCCATTGGGTAAGTGTCAGCGTCTTCAACCCAGCCTACAACTTTAACGTCAGTTGCTGCTAGTTCGAAGTCTTGACCTTTCGCAGGAGACTCAACAATCTTACCCGTTACTTCAACAGAGCAGCCAGTCGTTAGCTTTAATACTTCGTTTTCGTAATTATTAAGATTATTAGGAACCACGGCCTGAATCGGGTCGAAACAAGAGCCGTCATAAATGGCAAGGAAAGAGATTCCAGCTTTGGAATCACGACGTGAACGGATCCAGCCGCGAACAGTTACTTCACTGTCTACCGCTAGCTTGCCGCCAAGTACGTCTGTTACAGGCGCGTAAGTCATGTTGATTTCATTCTCCATTGAGGGACAAATTCAACTCAAAGTCTCTGGCATTGCTGCAAATAAATATACATTTGCACAATAATTAGCCGAAACATTAAGTTGTATAAACTTTTTAAATCGATTGAACATATTACCTGTCATACCGACAGCTTCAACCTTTATTCTTGCTTGGTGAAAGAAATATTGTGTCTACTGACGATAAATAGGTTTGAGGGTGTGTTTTTTGTTCGATCTTAGCGTCAGCCTTACCTGTCACCCTATGTGAGCTGTTGAACGAGCAAGGCGTAATCGAAACCTTTGTTTTCAATAATGGGAGTGTGATTGTGTTGAAACTCGCTCTATATTGGCGCGGATTCAGTCATATTGGACTTGATCACCTTCTTAATTTCCCACTAAAGCAACAAGAGGAGTTTAATATCTACGTGTTAATTACGCCGCCTTAACCCCTGCATTCTCTCTACACCCGCACTTTTCGAGCGCTCGCTCATTCAAGAAAAACAGTCGATCAGATTATGTCTCAACAAGGCAGGACTGGCTGTACAAGTAAAAGAGAATTACATGCTTAATTATTTAAAAAAACACTGGTTATCAAACGTTAAAGGAGATTCATTATCTGGGATTGTGGTTGCACTCGCATTGATCCCTGAAGCCATCGCATTTTCAATTATTGCAGGCGTTGACCCTAAAGTAGGGCTATATGCTTCGTTCTGTATTTGTGTCGTCACTGCTTTGGTTGGCAGTCGTCCGGGAATGATTTCCGGGGCAACAGGCGCTATGGCGCTGTTAATGGTCACCTTGGTGAGAGAGCACGGACTAGAATATCTACTCGCTGCTTCATTTTTAGCTGGCGTCATTCAAATCGCAGCTGGGTATCTCAAGCTTGGTAACCTGATGAATTTCGTTTCTAAATCGGTGATTACTGGATTTGTTAACGCGCTCGCCATTCTAATTTTCATGGCCCAACTACCTGAGTTGATCAACGTCCCTTCAAGCGTTTACGTGTTGGTCGCTTTGGGTTTGGCGATCATTTATCTGCTTCCTTATTTCCCCAAATTTGGTCACGCAATACCTTCTCCACTGGTCGCTATTGTCGCCCTGACAATCATTAGTTTGTTGTTCGGCTTAGACGTGAGAACAATTGGCGATATGGGCAAGCTTCCCGACTCACTGCCTGTGTTCTTGATTCCTAATATTCCATTCACGTTTGATACACTTGCAACCATCCTTCCATATTCGATTGCTCTGTCTCTGGTTGGCTTGTTGGAATCCTTGATGACAGCGACCATAGTCGATGACCTGACCGATACGGAAAGCAATAAAAACAATGAGTGTAAAGGGCAGGGCGTTGCGAACATCGTGGCTTCCCTTTTTGGTGGCATGGCGGGCTGCGCAATGATCGGTCAGTCGATCATTAACATCAAATCAGGTGGCTTAACCCGATTGTCCAGCATGATCGCTGGGGTGGTTTTGTTGCTAATGGTGGTGTTTGTTTCTGATTGGTTGAAGCTGATACCGATGGCCGCTTTAGTGTCTGTGATGATCATGGTTTCTATCGGCACATTCTCATGGCGTTCCATTGTTGAGCTTAAAGATCACACACTGCCAACCAATGTAACCATGCTAGCAACCGTGGCGGTGGTGGTGGTTACTCACAATCTCGCAATAGGTGTTGCGGTTGGCGTGGTGCTATCGGCTCTGTTTTATGCGCATGCTAGCAAATCCATGGTGTTTATATCCGATGAAGTCGTGACAAACGAAATGCATACCATTCACCGAGTAAAAGGTCATGTCTTCTTTGCTTCGTCAGATGCGTTTGTCGACTTATTTGATTATGACAACGCGACCTCTTTAGTGACCATCGATATATCGGATGCGTCATTCTTAGATAATACCTCGGTCGAGGCGCTTGATAAGGTTGTGTTCAAGTTCCGTAAAAAAGGGGCTTACGTTGAAGTGTCAGGAATGGATAGCGTGAGTGCGAATCTGATAGTCAAACACGCGATGTATCACAAGCATAAAGATTTAACCGCGGTTTCCATTACACACTAATCATTGTTTAAGGTTCTTTGAACGCCTCACTAGACATTGCTAGGAAGATAAAGCGCTCATTGTTGAGCGCTTTTTTGTTGGCGATCTATGACTTCTTCTTTGTACTCGACAAAGTGAACTGATTAATCAGTGACTCAAGGTGATCAGACAGCTCTTCTAAATCATTACTGATTCCACGAGTCTCAGCCGCAGACTGCGATGTGTTGTCTGCGTGAGAAGTGATGGTCTCAACCTTTTGTTGAACATCTTCGGTCGCGTGTGTAGTGGATTGCGTCTGTTGTTGAATATTTTTCGCATGAGCCAGTACTTGTTTCATCTCTTCAACGACACCATTCATTTCAACGGACAGTGCGTCGATATCGGTTGAGCTTTGATGGGCTTGTTCGCAAACGCGGTCGGCAGAATTCAGCGACTCTTCGCTGCCTTGTTGGAATTGATGAATGATTGACTCAATGCTGCCTGTTGCTTCAGCGGTTCGCGATGCAAGGTGGCGAACTTCATCTGCGACTACCGCAAACCCACGCCCTTGTTCTCCCGCTCGCGCCGCTTCAATCGCTGCATTCAAGGCCAGAAGGTTGGTTTGGTCTGCAATGCCACGAATTACACTCAATATTGAAGAGACCTCTCCGGTTTGCTCATTGAGTGTCAGTATTTTGTGTTTCACTTCTTCTATGCTGCTAACGAGGTTTTTTATCTCGCTGCTTGCGTCGTGTGCTTGGTTGGCACTCTTACACGCCACATCAGCGGTGTGATTGATAAGCTCTGAAGCCGTTAACGTCGCTTGTTCTACATTGACTTGTTGCGCCTGTATCCCTTCGATATTGTGTTGCACTTCTGCGGTTTCGCTTTGCTGGTCGCTGGCGGCTTGCTCGGTAATTTGCGCGACACTAGTCAGTCGGTTTGCCGAGGCATTTAACTTGTGCGAGGTGCTTTGTACCTTTTCTAAGCTGTCAGATACGGTTCCCATGAACGAGTTGATGGAGTTAGCCAGCGTGCCAATTTCATCCTTGCTTTGCTCTGGCAGCCGAGTTGATAGGTTTTTATCACTGCTGACTTGGGTCATAAAGCGAGAGGTTTGTTGAAGCGGGCGGACGATAATCTTACGAATTAACCCCATCGTAAGCACGAATCCGGCAAACGAGATCACTGCCATAATGCCAATAGCAGCCATGGTTTGAGTGTTTATTAGCGAGTTAACATGGTTGAGGTTATATTCGAGGCGAATCGCACCCAATACTTCACCTTCTGGTGCCATATGACAGGCGACACAATTGGTTCCTCGATAATCTTCACTCGACTTCATTGGCAGAGCAATAACTAAGCCTTTGCCCCAATCAGCAGAAAAAGGTTCGATAACGGTTTCGCCCGCTAGCGCTCGTTTATCAATATCGTCAACCGGTGTTTGGTTGTCATTACCTGGGCCGTATAACTTGCTGACAGCGTCGGCGCGTAAAACACGAACGTCTTCAATGCCTTCTTGAGCCAGTGCTTTCTGACGAAGGGTCTCTTTTTGTGCCATGGTGCCGGTGAGCATCATCATATTGAGGCTATCGAAGTAGTTACTTGCTTTGTCGTGAAGCTGCTCACTTAACACTGAGTTTACAAGTTGCTTTTGTTGCGAATATTGGAAATAGGTCGATATTGCCAGTAAAAAAGTGAACACGATGGCGAGGGCCACTAGGATTTTAAAGGTGATTGTTGAGCGCATAAGGTGTTTGTTTTTATTAATTATAATGACGCAAATACTGTACTAGTAAGAATTCCTACCACCTATGGGGTATAACGAATTGTGTGACCACACTCCGGTTGTGGTTATGTTTCTGTGATGTAGCGAGTTTGTGTTGTGTCTGATGTTGAAATGGAACGCGCTTCAAGCTCGTCACTGTTCTCAAAACATAGTGTGGTTCTTAAAACATCGTGTTGTGAAAAATACAGCTTCTATTGAAACAGACTGCTGTTTTGGGAATAGAGCGCTGTTATTGAAGTGCAGCAACGGGCTGTGAGTCTGCTGATAGTTAGAAAAGCCTTGGTTGTTGATTAGCTCGATGTATTTGTCAGCTTGTCTTTTATCAATAAAGACTATTATTTTAGATGGCTTAGTGGTTAATTTATATCCAAACGGCTGTTTTGTTCAATTTAATAGCAAAAATTGTGGTTATAGCGTTGTGTTTCGAGGCTCATTCGATAAGATGAAAAGACCTCTATGATAGAGGTAGGGCAGCAACGGATACGCTGCTTCAAATACTATGGAATGTGACTTATTGGACACATACATGAAATTCAAGATTACATCGCCGATTATTGAACCTACGGAAGGTTCACCACATCAGTTAATGCTAACTCACGCTTCTCGTTTTACCTCTTTTAAGACAAGCTCTCCTTTGAACGCCCTGTTCGACAACGTCTCTGCACGCTTCTTTACCGCTTATCGCTCCTATTGTTATTCGTTTTATAACTTTATTTCTATCTGAACTCCTTTGTCATCCGCTCGATGAACGAAGACTCACATCTATAAAAACTAAACAAATAAGTTAAAAACAATGAATATTAAAATGATGGGTAGCTCCCTAATTATCGCTGGTACCGCTCTCGGTGCTGGTATGCTTGCGATCCCAATGGTATTAGCTCAATTCGGATTGCTTTACGGCACACTGCTTATGGTACTGATCTGCTTCGGTACGACTTACGCAGCATTACTACTTCTAGAAGCGACCATCAAAGCGGGTGGCGGTCTAGGATTAAACTCTATCGCCCGAAAAACCTTGGGCAAACAAGGTCAGCTGCTTACCAACGGCTTGCTATACGCGTTGTTGATCTGCCTATTAATGGCTTACATCTTGGGCGCAGGTGATTTGCTGAGTAAGTTACTGTCTAACTTTGGCGTCGAAATTACCGCGACTACCAGCCAAACCGTGTTTACCTTGCTTGCTGGCGCTGTAGTCGCAAGTGGTACCGGTGTGATTGATAAGCTCAACCGAGCATTGTTCTTCGTGATGCTTGCTAGTTTGTTTGCAACCATGGCTTTCTTGGCGCCGAGCATGACTCAAGAAAACTTGATGCAGGTAACCAGCCATGACCACGTTGATCTAATCAAAACCAGTGCCATCCTGTTTACGAGCTTTGGCTTTATGGTGGTGATTCCAACCTTGGTTTCTTACAACCACGAAGCGACAGATAAACAGCTGCGTAACATGGTGATCATCGGTTCTCTGATCCCATTAGTGTGTTACTTGTGTTGGTTGTTTGCGGTAGTGGGTAACTTGAGTGAAGAGCAATTCAGAAGCTTTGAGAACGTATCAGATTTGATGGCGGCGTTTGAGGCTCAGTCTCCTTGGGTGGGTAACGTTCTGTCTACCTTCACGGGCTTGGCGTTGTTGACCTCTTTCTTTGGTGTGGCGATGGCGTTGTTCAACCAGAACAAAGATATGTTCAACCAAAATACAGCGGTAACGTACTGCATTAGCTTTATCTTGCCGTTAGCGGGTTCATTGCTTGCTGCAGACAAGTTCCTACAAGTGCTGAATTACGCAGGTATCATCTTGGTGTTCCTAGCGGTGTTTGTTCCTCTGGTGATGGTTCACAAGCAGCGCTTCATGAAAGTTGCTGATGATAGATACCGAGCAGAAGGTGGCAGCGCAATGATGTTGTTCTCACTGCTGTTTGGTTGCTTCCTGCTTATCTCACAAGTGATCTAGTTCTTTGGCCCATTATCTAAGATGCAAATCGAGCATCTTAGATATAAGTGGCCGGAATTTAGATAGAAAAAAAGGAACGCATCGGCGTTCCTTTTTTATTATTTGCTCGTTACCAAGCAAGCTGTGTTAGAGGCTATTAGCAAACTAATGCTAATTAACAAACAACCTTAACAGCCAAACCACCTTGAGATGTCTCACGGTATTTAGCGTTCATGTCTTTACCTGTTTCTAGCATTGTTTCGATAACTTTATCTAGAGAAACAGTAGGAGCAGAAGAACGACGAAGTGCCATGCGAGTTGAGTTGATTGCTTTAACTGCAGCAATACCGTTACGCTCGATACATGGTACTTGTACTTGGCCAGCAACTGGGTCACACGTTAAACCTAGGTTATGCTCCATGCCGATTTCTGCAGCCATACATACTTGCTCAGGGCTACCACCCATAAGCTCAGCAAGACCAGCAGCAGCCATAGAGCATGCCACACCAACTTCACCCTGACAGCCAACTTCAGCACCAGAGATAGAAGCGTTACGCTTGTAAAGACCACCGATCGCGCCAGAAGCTGCGAAGTAACGGATGTAGTCTTTCTCTGTCACTGTTTGGATGAACTTATCGTAGTAAGCCAATACAGCAGGGATGATGCCACATGCGCCGTTTGTTGGTGCCGTTACTACACGGCCGCCAGCTGCATTTTCTTCGTTTACTGCGAAAGCAAACATGTTTACCCAGTCAACAACCGACATTGGATCATTGGTTGTTTTTTCTGAAGTCATTAGCTGTTGGCGAAGTGCTGCTGCACGGCGAGGAACACGTAGTGGACCAGGCAGGATACCTTCAGTATTCATACCGCGATCCATACACTCACGCATCGTTTTCCAAATGTTAGCGAAGTAAGTGCGAGACTCTTCGTCTGAGTGGAATGCTGCTTGGTTTTTCATAACCAGTGTACTGATAGAAAGACCGCTTTCTTTACACTGATTAACCAGCTCTTCAGCTGTTGTGAATTCGTAAGGTGCTTTGATTGGGTTTTCTTCTTCTTTGCCGAAGTTCTCTTCGTCAACGATGAAACCGCCACCAATTGAGTAGTACGTTTTTGAGTATGCAACTTCGTCACCAACCCATGCATGAATGCTCATGCCGTTCTCGTGTAGAGAAAGGTTGCTAGTGTGGAAGTTCATACCGCCATCGCGTGGGAACGATACTGTATGACAGTGCATGCCAACAGGAAGGCGCTCAGTTTCTTCTACGCGAGCAATGAAGCCAGCAATAGAATCGATATCAACACGCTCAGGAGTATTGCCAGCAAGACCCATGATGATTGCGATATCTGTGTGGTGACCTTTCCCTGTCAGTGATAGTGATCCATATACGTCCACGGTGATTTTAGTGATGTCGCGCAATTTTCCCATTGAACGTAGGTCATCAATAAACTCTTTACCCGCTTTCATTGGTCCAACTGTGTGTGAGCTCGATGGACCAACACCGATTTTATAGATATCAAATACACTAATCATAGCGATTACCTCAAAAAGAGAGCCTCCCAAGGGGAGTAGGGAGGCTCATTTATTATCATTATATTTTTTGTTTAATCTCGCGATATAAGATGGATGCCATCTTATAAAAAGGGCTAGAGATTAAAGAGCGCCGTAGATTACAGAACTAATAGCCGCTAGACCACATAAAGCTGTAAAGATTTGTACAGGTGCTGAAGTTTTGTACTTAGCCATTGCTGGTACTTTGTTCATTGCGAATACAGGCATTAGGAACAGGATAGCTGCAATCATTGGAGCACCCATTGTTTCAATCATACCTAGGATGCTTGGGTTAACTACCGCAACAATCCAAGTTGTAACAACGATGAACGCTAGAGAAGCTTTCTCAATCTTAGAGATTGAAGAACCAGAGCGAGACTTGATTAGACCAACAAGACCTTCGTGAGCACCTAGGAAGTGACCGAAGTAGCTTGAAGTAATCGCTGCGAACGCTACTAGAGGACCCATGTAAGAGATAAGTGGAGACTCATGTACGTTAGCTAGGTAAGAAAGAACAGAGATGTTCTGTGCTTGTGCTGTTGCTAGTTGCTCTGGAGATAGAGAAAGCACTACAGAGAATACGAAGAACATTACAAAGCCCATCAGCATCATTGCTGCGCCGCCAGTGATTTGGTCAGTTTTCTTAACTGCGTCTTCACCGTATACACGACGTTGCTCTTTAGAGAACTGTGAAATGATTGGGCTGTGGTTGAAAGAGAACACGATGATTGGAATAGCAAGCCAGATAATAGAAGGCATTGTTGACCATTCTGGGCTTACGTCCATCATTGAAGTGTTCCAATCAGGAACTAGGTAGAAAGATAGTGCTAGTAGGATGAATACTAGTGGGTAAACCATCGCTGACGTTGCTTTAAGCATCAGCTCTTTACCGAATACAACACCTGCTGTCATAGCAAGGATAAGTGCACCAGAAAGAAGAGGACGTGGAATAGATTCCATACCCATTTGGTTTACTAGGAAAGAATCAACCGTGTTTGTGATACCAACACCGTAGATAAGAACGATTGGGTAGATAGCGAAGAAGTAAGCAAAAGTAATAATGTTTGCGCCAGTCTTACCGAAGTGCTCTTCAACTGTGTCTGTAATATCTGCTTCAGGGTTTTTAGCAGACAGTACGAAACGAGCTAGAGATTTGTGTGCGAACCAAGTCATCGGTGCCGCGATTAGAGCTAGGATAACTAATGGCCAAAAACCACCCGCACCAGCTTTGATTGGAAGAAATAGTACGCCAGCACCAACTGCTGTACCGAATAGTGATAAACACCAGGTAAAATCTTTATAGTTAAACTTGCTTGAATCTTTAACGGCATTTGCCGAAGAAGTTGTTGTGTTCATGTTAAATTACTCATTTTTTGGGAACAGGAAATAAGTCGGGGCTAATTCTGCAGAATTTTCTTCTACAAAAAATAGATCTAAATCATGTAATGAAACGGCGTGTCACATGATATGCGAAAAACGGATTTTTGATCACGAAAATAGCGTGCCACAGGTGATTTATGTTTATGCTTGGTATTAGTTTTTTTTATGCGAAAGGGCGGGTTGTATAGATCTATAGCAAGTAAACGTTTGCGTAAAATTGCATTAATAATTCTGTTCCATACAAAGCTTGCGATTTGTTAACAGAGATTAAACAAAACGTAGTTGCTATGTGATTTGTTGCACTACATGCTGCTGCAGCGATTGGATGATTTGCGCCGTAACGCCCCAAATTAGGTGCTCTTGGAAGGGCATCGCAAAAACACGATGCTTGATTTGTTTGAAGTTAACAGTGTGGCTGTGTAACTTGGCTTGGTCTAAAACATAGGTGGCAGGCACCTCAAAAATAGAGGCAACTTCATTCTCATCGATGATGGCTTCATAGTCAGGATCGACCAGGGCAACAATCGGTGTCACAGAAAATTTACTAATAGTACTCAAAGCGGGTAATTGCCCAACAATTTTAACTTGATCCGATCGAATTCCTACCTCTTCATGGAGCTCTCTAAGTGCAGTAAATTGCATAGAAGGGTCAGAGAGTTCATGTTTACCGCCAGGAAAACTGACTTGGCCCGGATGATGCTTTAAATGAGCGGCTCTTTTAGTAAAAATGACATGTAAACCATCTTCTCTTTCAACTAAACCTACCACCACTGCCGCTTTACGTAATTGATCGCCACTGATATGCGAAACACGCTCTACTGACTCTGGGTGATAGCCAACGGTAGGGTTTAGTTGGAATTGTTGAAGGAAGTTTTCTTTATTCATATCAAGCCAATATATTGATTATTATGATTTTAAGTATAGACATAACCGTGGGCTGATTACCAATTTTGAGTGTGTCTTCATTTACTTACCTTTAGTTTAGCGATTAACTAGGCGTAATTAAGGGCCACGTTGTGACTGACATCCTTAAAATGCCGGTTTTTGCTATATTCAATATGTACGCATCTGCGAGTAAGCGTTACCCATGTCATAAAATTGGGTTACGAAGCGTAGATTTTGTGTTTAAGAATTTGATAACAATGACTTAGTGAACCATTCTAAAAAGAAATAGAAGAAAAGGTATGAGATGAAAGGAATCATATTCACCGAATTTTTAGAACTCGTCGAAGACAAGTTTGGGTTAGAGCTTTTGGAAGAAGTTCTAGAGATGTCAGAAGATGAAGGGATCTACACATCTGTCGGAAGTTACGACCACAAAGATCTGGTTAAACTCATCATTAATCTGAGCAAAAAAACCGATATAGATGCAGCAAGCTTGCAACGCGTTTTCGGGCAGTCCGTATTTAAGAACTTATTAGCCTCATTGCCGAATAAAGCGAGCCTTGCTCACAGCAATACCACCTTTCAATTTATTCAGCACGTAGAGCGCTACATTCACGTTGAAGTGAAGAAGCTTTATCCAGATGCTGAGCCACCTGAATTCAGTTTTATCACCACGACCGAAGCACAACTTGTTTTTGACTACAAAAGCGCAAGATGTATGTCTCATGTTTGTTTAGGGCTTATCGAAGGGTGCGCTGAATACCACGGTGAATCTATTGCGGTGGAGATGACGCCACAAAATGATGACCAAAGCGTGGTTAGGTTTAATCTCAAAGTAGAAAAGTAATATGGATCTGGCATCTGCCCTAGAGAAGAAACTCAAGCGTCAAATCGCGGCGAGGAAAGCAGCTGAAGCATTGTTGGAACAGAAGAGCCTTGAACTGTTCGAGGCTAACCAACAGCTTGAGCTAGCTTTGCGTCAATTAGAAAAGCGCTCCAACGCGAATTTACGTCGTATTGAATTTCAAGAACAAATCGACAACCTGTTGATTGACTTCGGGCGCGCGTTTCTTCGAAGTGATTTAGATGATGTAATGCTGTCTCAACTGACCACAAACGTGACCAACAGTTACCTCATTGAAGCTAGCCGCTTGATATTACCTTCAAAGCTGCTCCCACAACTTCAGACCTACGATTATGGTGATGCATCGGTTGGTGATTTCGACCAAGAAATTGAAGAAATCAAATGGGAAGATGATTTACTAACAGTGCCGCTTGAAGTTGAGAAGGTTATCGTTGGAGCACTAATCGTAAAGGTCAACCTATCTGAACAAGATGTCGACTTCATTGAGAGCCAACTGTTATTGGTCACAGACCTTATCTGTAGTGCTATTACTCACCAATTAGCAATCAACCGAAATATTGAATCACGTAAACGAGCGGAAGAGTCCGAAAGGGCAACGCGTGACTTTGTGGCCATGATTAACCATGAGTTAAGAACTCCGCTTAATGGCTTGTTAGGTAGTGCAGAATTGATCAGTGATACCGAACTCAACAGTTCTCAGCGTGAAATTGTGAACAACCTGAGCCAGTCTGGAGAGTTTCTCAGAACCATCATTAATGATCTATTGGATTACAGCAAAATCAATGCAGGGATGTTGGATCTTATTCCTAAGAAATTTGCGTTGCATGATTTGAGAAACACGATTGAAAGCATCTTCGTCAATCGAGCAATAGAGAAGCAGCTTGAATTCAATATCAGTGTTGCGTCAAATGTTCCTTCCCATTTTCAAGGCGATTTAGAGCGCATCACTCAGCTGTTTGTGAACTTAATCGGTAATGCGATTAAATTTACAGAAGAAGGGCATGTGAATGTTGATATTGAGTGGGACAAAAACCAATTTGTTTTCTCTGTAGAAGATACCGGAGTCGGAATTGCTGAATCGGCGCATAAGACGCTGTTTGAACCTTTTACGCAGGCAGATAACTCAAGTAGCAGAAACTATGAGGGCACCGGGCTTGGGTTAGCGATTTGTCGCAAACTGGTGGCTCTGATGAATGGCGATATTGGGGTGACCAGTGTTGTTGGCTCAGGTACGACGTTTACCATCTCGATTCCTCTTCAAGTTGTCGATGTTCCAGCTGAGAGTGATAGTGTCGCCAAGGGCTTCGAGTCTGAAGCGGAATTGTCACTACTTAAAGTGCTGGTGGTTGATGATATTAAAATGAACCAGATCATCATCCAACAAATGCTTCGTAAACATGAGATTGAACCGGCTATCGCAAGTAATGGTGTTGAAGGGTTTGAGCTCGCGTCAGACAATGAATACGACATTGTATTCATGGATTGCAGAATGCCCGTTATGGACGGCTTTGAAGCGACAGAGAAACTAAGAGAGAACGGTTACGTTAAATCTATTGTGGCACTGACCGCCGGAACGACACTTGAAGAACGCGAACGTTGTATTCAGTGTGGAATGGATGACATTTTGAGTAAACCTTACACCGCCAATGATCTTAAAGAGATGCTTAAGAAGTGGGGTGTCTCTGCGGTGAAGGTCGCTTAAACACGCTAATAATGCGTTGTGAGCAATGCACTCTAGTTCAAAGACTAAAAAACCGAAGTGATCTTGCGATCCTTCGGTTTCTTTTTATATCGAGTTTTTGCTGAGCGTTAAGCCGCAGAACTCGTCATTAAATCGCGGAACTCGCAGTTAATGACGCTAGGTTTAGCAATCTTCAAGTACCGGTAGAATTCGACTCAGCTTATCCAGAGTTTCTTGGTATTCAGAAGCACAATCACTATCAAATACCACACCACCGCCAGCCCATGCATGAAGCGTATTGTTCTCGGCGACTAATGTACGAATGGTAATACTGGTATCCATTCTGCCATTTCGGCTGATGTAGCCAATACTGCCGCAGTACGCTGAACGTCGATGCGGTTCTAACTCTTCAATGATCTGCATCGCGCGAACTTTTGGTGCGCCAGTAATCGATCCTCCAGGGAAACACGCTCTCAGAAGGTCAGTCGCAGAATATTGTTCATCAAGGTCTGCTCGTATCGTGCTTACCAAGTGGTGCACGGCAGGGAAGCTCTCAATATCGAACAACTTTGGTACATGCACTGTGCCCGGTTTTGCCACTCGGCCAATGTCATTACGAAGTAGGTCGACGATCATCAAGTTTTCCGCCTGATCTTTATCGGCGCTTGCCAGATCTTGCGCGTTAGCATCATCAATCATCGGGTTCTCAGAACGAGGTCGTGTGCCTTTAATTGGCTTGGTTTCAATGACGTTGTCTTTGAGTTCTAAGAAACGCTCTGGCGAAACACTGATGATTGCGCAGTCGGCCAAACGGATGAAACCCGAAAAGGGTGCTGAGTTGTACTGCTCTAACTTGTCATAAGCCAGCCATTCACTGCCTTGGTATTGAGCATTGAAGCGCTGAGCTAAGTTGATCTGATAGCAGTCCCCGGATAACAGGTATTCTTGAACGCTATCGAACTTGGTGGCGTAGCTCTCTTCGCTCATATTGGATTTCCATGGTGTGGTTAATCCAAAGGGCGCATGTGTTAGGTGTGATTGACCCATTTTCTGCATCAGCCAATCATGATGTTCATCGATATTGTTACCGACAATACACGCCGTTTTCAGTTGGTGATCAACGATAACAGCCCATTCATACAAGCCAACCGCCATGTCAGGTGCTTCAATATCACGCGTTGCGAGTGATGGAAGTGTCTCGACTCTGCGCCCCAAGTCATAACTGAAATAGCCTAAAGCGCCGCCAACGAATGGCAGCTCAGTGTGCTCTTTAGTCGCAGGCAATAACTGTTGCTGATATTGGTCGAGTAGTTCGAAAGGATCGGAGTCTGAAACCTCCCACGTCTCATTAACATTAACGGTCGTTTTTGCACCGATTGTTTCGAAGGTGGCGATGGGTTGAGCAACTAAAATATCGTATCGACTATCAACGTGGCTTTCTGAAGCGGAGCGTAATAGCATTGCCCACGGCAGGTTTTCAATATGGGAAAACAGCTGTTTAGCTAAAGTTGATTGATATTCAAGCGGCTTGATTTGGATAGAGCGAAATTCGTTGTTATTCATTTGTTTAATTTGTGACAAAGAGTTCGATCACTGCATGGCGTGTGAGAGGAAGCAAGAGTATCATAAATTGAAAATAAAATGGGTTCTTGATTAGAACGGAGTAATCCAAGTGGTTTAGTTTAAAGCTATGCAAGCGATTGCTAAAGCAACTAAATACAGCTCAACACAATAAAAAGCTAAACCACCTAATTCGATTTGGCATAGATAGCCAAACGGTGAACCCACATGGAACCAGAACAATAAAGAGGCATGCAATGACGGTTATTCGTAAGCAAGATGTGATCAGCAGTGTCGCTGACGCACTTCAGTACATTTCTTATTATCACCCCTTAGACTTTGTCCAAGCCCTAGAAAAAGCGTACGAGAAAGAAGAGAGCCAAGCAGCTAAAGATGCTATTGCTCAGATTCTTATCAACTCACGCATGTCTGCGGAAGGCCATCGTCCAATTTGTCAGGATACGGGTATTGTTACTTGTTTCGTGAACATCGGTATGGATGTTAGGTGGGAAACGGATCAAACAGTACAACAGATGGTTGATGAAGGCGTTCGTCAAGCTTACAACAACCCAGATAACCCATTGCGTGCATCTGTCCTAATGGACCCTGCAGGTAAGCGTATTAATACCAAAGACAACACACCAGCGGTTGTCCACATTAATATGGTTCCAGGCAACAAAGTTGAAATTCAAATCGCGGCTAAGGGCGGCGGTTCTGAGAACAAAACCAAGATGGTTATGCTGAACCCTTCTGATGATATTGCAGAATGGGTAGAGAAGACGCTGCCAACAATGGGTGCAGGCTGGTGTCCACCGGGCATGCTAGGTATAGGCATCGGCGGTACGGCTGAAAAAGCAGCGGTACTAGCAAAAGAATCTTTGATGGAACACATCGATATTCAAGAGCTTATCGAAAAAGGCCCAGAGAACGCAGAAGAAGAGCTTCGTTTAGACATCTTCAACCGTGTAAATAAGCTTGGTATTGGTGCACAAGGTCTTGGCGGTCTAACGACTGTGGTTGACGTGAAAATCAAAACAGCACCAACGCACGCAGCATCTAAGCCAGTTTGCCTGATCCCGAACTGTGCAGCAACGCGTCACGTTCACTTCACGCTAGATGGCAGCGGCCCAGCAGAGCTAACGCCACCTAAACTAGAAGAGTGGCCAGACATCACTTGGGAAGCGGGCGCAAATACACGCCGTGTTAACCTTGATGAAGTGACTAAAGAAGACGTACAAGAGTGGAAGACCGGAGAAACGGTTCTTCTGTCAGGTAAGATCTTAACCGGTCGTGATGCTGCTCATAAACGTATTCAAGGCATGCTAGAAAGCGGCGAAGGCTTACCAGCTGGCGTTGATTTCAAAGGCAAGTTCATTTACTACGTGGGTCCTGTTGATGCTGTAGGTGATGAAGCGGTAGGTCCTGCAGGTCCAACAACTTCAACACGTATGGATAAGTTCACTGACATGATGCTGAACGAAACTGGCATTATGGGCATGATCGGTAAAGCGGAACGTGGCCCTGCAACGGTTGAATCAATCAAAGAGCACAAAGCGGTTTACCTAATGGCGGTTGGCGGTGCAGCTTATTTAGTCGCGAAAGCAATTAAAAAAGCACGTGTAGTTGCGTTTGAAGATCTCGGTATGGAAGCGATTTACGAGTTTGAAGTTGAAGATATGCCTGTAACGGTAGCGGTTGACTCTAACGGCGTGAACGCACACCAGATCGGCCCTGACACGTGGAAAGTGAAGATTGCTGAAGCTGAGAAAGCGTAATTAACCGAAGCCAAAAAATCGTAATTGTCGTTAACTTCAGCGTTTGAATCGCAATTTTTGACAGAAAGTTAAAGACAAAAGTGCAGCATTATCTGCACTTTTGTCATATTATCAATGATATAGTGATAAACACATAGTTTGATATAAGAACATAGGAGAGAGGAATGCCTCGTTTTATTCAGATCCTACAGATTATCTTGGCAGTGGTGATTGGTGCTTTTGTTGGCTACGACCTGATCTTGAAAGGGATCAGTATCTTTGATAATAAATATGTGACGATTACATGTGCGCTTTGGCTAATTGCAGAGATTGCACTGTTTGTTATCTACAAGTTGATTGAAGACGATTAAACGTCGGATATCGTGCAAAAATTCTAAAGCCCCTGATTATGAATGTAGTCAGGGGCTTTTATTCATCTAGCATTAAGAATGTGTATTGCATACTCACCACTATTAGCAAAAGAACAAACAAAAGCATACAAACTATCCCAACTGGGAAAGAACATAGGCTTGCCTCTTTATTATCATAACCAGCTAGCCTAACTATCACGGAGTCGTTCAAATGAAACACCTAACTCAAGAAATGAGTGACTTTATAAGCAGAGGAACGGATTCTCATATTCGAGTAGCGGTCACGGGGCTTTCTCGTGCGGGTAAGACAGCATTCATTACTTCGCTGGTTAATCAGCTTCTTCATACGTCTACCCATAAAAACCTGCCACTACTTGCATCGGCGAGAGATGGAAGAGTTATTGGCGCAAAGCGTATCCCGCAACACAACATGATGATTCCACGCTTCTCTTATGATGAAGCGATGGAGTCGTTGAATGCACAGCCACCAGAATGGCCGGTGCCAACGCGTGATGTCAGTGAGATTCGTCTAGCAATCAAATATAAGCCTGCGAAGGGCGCGAAAAAGCTACTGAGTAAAAATAGCACCCTTTATCTCGATATTGTCGATTATCCAGGTGAATGGCTGCTTGATTTGCCGTTACTGGATATGGACTTCGATACCTGGAGCCAATCTCAGTTTGCCGCATTGAAAGGCGACAGAGAAACTTACTCGCAACAGTGGAACGCCATGCGTGGTGATATCGATTTGCTAGCAGAAGCGGACGAAAAGAAACTGGTCGCGATTGCCGATAGCTACACCCAGTACCTTCATACTTGTAAAAGTAACGGGTTGCATTGGGTACAGCCGGGTCGATTCGTATTACCTGGTGAGCTTGAAGGCGCGCCCGTACTGCAATTCTTCCCGTGTATCGCACCTGAGTTTAAGTTCTCAAAAACAAGTAACTATGCGGTACTGAAAGCGCGTTATGAAGAGTATCAACAGAAGGTCGTGAAAGCGTTCTATAAGAATCACTTCGCGACGTTTGACAGACAAATCGTGTTAGTGGATTGCTTACAGCCACTTAATGCGGGCTATGATTCTTTCATGGACATGCGTGGCGCGTTAGAACAGTTACTTAAGAGCTTTAAGTACGGTCGAAGCAATATCTTAAGACGCTTATTCGCGCCGAAGATCGACAAGATATTATTCGCCGCAACCAAGGCCGATCACGTGACACCGGATCAACACCCGAACTTGGTATCGCTGTTACAACAGATGGTGCATCCGGCTTGGCAACAGGCGGCGTTTGAACACATCGACATGAGTTGCATGAGCATCGCGTCTATTCAAGCGACCAGCGCGGGCTATATCTCGTCGGGCTCAGACAATGTTCCGGCGTTGCAAGGTGTGACTTTGGATAATGTTCCTCAAACCATGTATCCGGGAGAGGTGCCGCGTAAGTTGCCCAATAAACAGTATTGGGAAACCAACCAGTTTGATTTCACGAGCTTTAGACCGATGGAGCAACATTCCGATGAGCCTTGCCAACATCTAAGAGTCGACAAGGTTTTAGAGTATCTCATTGGCGACAAGTTGAAGTAATTGAGGCAATCAAAATGAGTGAATTAAAAACAAAGCAGGTCTTTAATGAACCGTTGAAGACCTCTTTTGATGAGCAAGACAAGAGCGAAGCTGGCCCGGATTTAGGCGCTCAACAACTGTTCACAGAGCAAGAGAAATTTGTCCCTGTCGCACCGCAAGTGGAAGCCGAACTTGATGGTGAAGCTGAGCAGCAATTGGAACAAGTGATTCGACCGAGCAAAAAGAAGAAGTGGTTTGGAACGGGTTTATTGGTCGCTTTCTCTGGTCTAGTTGGATGGCAGGCAATTGATTCGGTGATTACCGCGATTCAAACGGCTGACTGGCTTGCGTTAGGTTGGGCTGGCTTTATTGCTGCCATTGCTTCATTGGGTTTAGGCGCAATAGGCAAAGAGCTGTGGAAACTGCGCTCACTTAAAGATCACTTTAGTGTGCAAGAGCAGAGTGAAGAACTACTCCAAAGCCAAAGTGTCGGTAAGGGCAAAGCGTTCTGTGAAAACATCGCCAAGCAAGGCGGCATTATCGCTGAGTCTCCTTCGTACGATAAGTGGCGAAACAGCATTAACCCAGCACACAGTGATGCAGAAGTGTTGGATATGTACGATGCGTTAGTCGTGAGTCAACAAGATAAGGTTGCGACTCAAATCGTCACTAAGTTCTCGACCGAATCGGCGGCTTTGGTCGCGGTGAGTCCATTGGCGGCGGCTGATATGTTGCTGGTGGCTTGGCGAAATTTCACCATGATAGACAAGCTTGCTGATGTGTATGGCATTGAGCTTGGCTACTGGTCTCGTATTAAGCTATTTAAACTGGTGTTAATCAACATGGCAGCTGCGGGTGCCAGTGAACTTGCGATAGACGCGAGTATGGACCTCGTCTCGATGGATCTTGCAGGCAAGGTTTCAGCTCGAGCAGGGCAGGGGCTCGGTGTCGGTATTCTCACTGCGAGACTGGGTTTAAAAGCCATGACATTGCTGCGTCCTATGCCTTGGCATAATGAGCGAAAAGTAAAAATATCAGATCTTCGCAAAGCCGTCCTTTCTGAAATAAAGCGTATCACTCTCAAATAAAGCATTTGAAGCTCAATAGTTTGAGAAGAAGAGTAAACATATGTTTACTCTTCTTCTTGACTGAACTCAGAGCTTAATCCACACTACTGTCAACTTATCCTGACACCTATAATAGGACTATTTGTGCGTCTTGAAGTATTGTGTGAAGACAGACTCGGCTTAACGCGTGAGTTGCTCGATATCTTGGCCTCAAAAAGCATTGATTTAAGAGGAATCGAAATTGATGTTAAAGGCATTATTTACCTAAACTGCCCTGATATCGATTTTGATGCTTTTAGTGAACTTATGGCTGAAATTCGCCGAATTTCAGGTGTGAAGGATGTACGTAAAATCCAATTTATGCCAAGCGAAAGGCATAACACAGAGCTGATTGCTCTGCTGGCAAACCTACCTGATCCTGTGATTGCGATTGACCTTAAAGGCTCAGTCGATATGGCTAACCACGCTGCATTGAACCTCTTCAACAAACAAGAAGATGAAGTCATCGGTGAACCGCTAGCGACGTTTGTTCCTAGCTTTAACTTTGCTCGCTGGATCGAAGGCGATGTAACGCGTCATCGTGAAGTTGTCGTGTTGGATGGTTTAGATTTCTCTATTGAGATCCTGCCGATTTACCTTGGTGGTGATGTCAACGAAGCGCTACTGGCAAGCGCAGTAATGACGATTCGCTCTTGTAATCAAGAGATGAACTCGCCAGATTCAATCCCAGAACAGAACAACCTAGGTTTCGAACACTTTGTTGGTGTCTCTAATCGCCATAAAGCCTTGATCAGCCAAGCTAAGAAATTGGCTATGCTGGATCAGCCTCTATTAATTGAAGGCGATACGGGTACAGGTAAAGAGATGTTGGCGAAAGCGTGTCATAACCGTTCAAATCGATCGTCTTTCCCATTCTTGATTCTAAGCTGTGCATCGATGCCTGATGACGTAGCGGAAACGGAATTGTTTGGTCATGCGCCGGGTTCATTCAACCATGAGCAAGGTCATAAAGGTATTTTCGAACAAGCGAATGGCGGTACCGTATTTTTAGATGAAATTGGCGAGATGAGCCCGCATCTACAAATCAAATTGCTGCGTTTCCTACAAGATGGTTCATTCCGTCGTGTTGGTGAAGAAGAAGAGATGCACGCTGATGTTCGTATTATTGCATCAACGCGCCACCGTCTTTCTGAATTAGCCGACTCGGGCTCGTTCCGTGAAGATTTGTTTTACCGCTTGAATGTACTGACTCTGTCTATCCCTGCATTGCGTGAACGCTCAAACGACGTAGCACCGCTGTTGGAACTGTTCGTTGCAAAGTACGCGCAGCAGTTAGGTATGTTAAAACCAAAATTGACTCAAGAGTTAGTCGACCAGCTTGGTAATTACCAATGGCCGGGCAACATTCGCCAGTTAGACAACATGGTTCTACGTGCACTAACAGAGCTAGATTCAGACACACTAACGGTTGAGCAATTCCACTTGCCGCAGCTTGAAACAATGACGGCAGGAATGGCGAACCTGAGCTTAGATGGTTCGCTCGATGAAATCATGAAAGACTATGAATCTCAGATTCTAGAGAAGCTTTATCAGTCTTTCCCATCAAGCCGTAAGCTAGCAAAACGTTTGAATGTATCTCATACCTCAATTGCGAATAAGCTTCGTGATTACGGTATCAGAAAGAACTGATCGAATAAGAACAAGATTATGGAAGATTTGAGTACACCAGAGCGCATTTATAAGCATGATGGTAATCTGATTCTACGCACGGCTGAAATTGATGACGCTGGCATGATCAGCGAGTATTTTCAGGTTAACAGAGAGTACCTGAAACCTTGGGAGCCGATACGCGAAGATGCGTTCTTTGATAGAGCGAGTTGGGCGCAGCGACTGATCAAGTTAAACGAGCTTCATAAAATGGGGCTAGGCTATTACTGTTTACTGATTAACGCTGACTCTAATGAAATGTTAGGCACCATATCGTTCAGTAATTTGTCGCGTTTCCCGTTCTACGCTTGTAATGTCGGTTACTCATTGGCTCAAAGTGCACAGGGCCACGGCTACATGCGCAGAGGTTTGAGCATGGCCAAAGACTACATGTTTGATGTGCAGAACATGCACCGCTTAATGGCGGGCTACATGCCTCACAACGAACGCAGTGCGGGTGTATTAGAACATCTTGGTTTTGTCCGAGAAGGTTTTGCTAAAGACTACCTACAGATTAACGGTAAATGGGAAGACCATATACTGACGGCATTAGTTAACCCGAATTGGGAAGATAGGCGCGCTGTATAGAGACCAATAGTCATTAGGCGTAAGTATCAATTAAGCGTAAATACAGAGTTAGAGGCAGTGACGACATAGATAAAATGAAACCGTCACTGCATCAAAAAGAACAGATAGGCATGGTAAATCCATCAGCCTGAGAAGATATTTGAGGAATTTTGATGTCATACACAACTTTGGACGAATACCAAAGAAAATGGATTTTCACACACCAGTCAATGCCGCTGCCGGCAGAGGACTTGGAAAAGATTAAGCCAATGACACAGGCGAGAGCATCTCAGTTCTGGAAAGAGAACGTGAGCCCTCAAAGCCCAGACGCAGAACGACTAAGCTCGCAAGACTGGCCAAGCAAAGCATCGAACTGGAACGAAGAGATCAGCTGGATGGCGCATTGGGAAGCGGATGAGCCAGAAATGCCAGAAGAGATTCTTAACTTTATTGATTGGCAAGATGACGTAACTGTTTATTTTTGTTATGAAAAGTACAATGTTCTTGAAACCAAATGGGCGATTTTCAAGAAGCATTGGAAGAACTTTTTGTTCTACGATGATGGCCCGATTTTAATCGGTCGCCGTCGTTCAGAAGCCCTTTGGTTTGCTACCAATGGCAAGGTGAAAATCGGTAACCGTGCTTAACCTCGGTGTGATTTAATCGAGCTGGTGTTGGTGATTCGAGCAACAGACAAACAAAAAGCGAGCATCGAGCTCGCTTTTTTTGTGCCTAATGATCTTCGAAGATCATGGGGAAGTACCCACTATTTGAGCCTATCTATAGGTGACCATTTTCATTCGTTCAAGGCGGGTAAATTACGAAATTGAGATCGCTATCTCATTGGGTTAGTTGAAGTTTTATGGGGTTGGGCTATCTTTATATTACTGCCTTAGTGGAGGTGAAGTATTATGATTTGGGATACTCTCGAACGTGTAAATAAACTTCGCAAGGAAGCAATGGAGGATCCAGAGTTTTTGGATTCAGCAAAAATGCATGAGGAATGGCTTTTAAGCGAAACTCATAATCAATCAAACAAAGGAGCAAAAGAGAAGAAACCGAAAAAACTGTCTGACATTTATGAAAATACGGATTTTCCTATCAACCCAACTGGAACAAAACATTAATAATGATGAACTGCAACACGGCTAAGGCTCTTAACCAAAAAGCTATAAGTCGATTACACATACCAGCCTTAAGCCACCAATAAAAAAGCCACTTTCAACGAATCGAAAGTGGCTTTTTTTTTCTTGCTAGCTTCTTTACCATTAGCAACGAAAGCTAATCGTTTTCAAACCTAGTTGTTTATCAGGCTTAATCCGCTTGGTAACGCATCACCAAACACACGCTTAGATTCACTCTCAGAAAGCTCAGTCACTTCACTCACTAGTGTTAACCATGAGTCAGGTACCTTGCTTTGCTTAAGCTTCTCAATCACTTGATTGCGATAGTCGTCAGAGATATCAAACTGACGGTCACCGGTTTTTCGACAAATCATCACTGCTGCAAAGGCGATCATCTGCTCTTTATGCCAGTTCTGCTCAAGCAGTTTCGGTAACCACTGTTCAGCTTGTTCTCTAGGAATCACGCTGTGTTGGCTACCATACAAAGGTGTTCTTGAAGCCAATCGCCCCAGAGCCCACCAGTGCGCTTGTTCAAATTGGTTATGGTTGATCGCTTTGCTTAAGAACCAACTTGCCAGCAGTACTTTGTCTTCAACCTCAAGTTGCTCAAGTGACGCAGCTAAACGAACCATTGCTTCATAACCATTGTCTTGCGCATCTTTGGCCGTCTTAGGGTTCTTCATTGCACCTGGGTGAAGGTATTTAGCGATGTCCGCCAAGATACTCTCTTGCTGTTCTTGGTTTAGTCCACCAGCGACACGGCGCCAGAATACCCACCAATCTGTCCAGCCTTGGTGGTTCTTAAACTGAATGTTCTGTTGGTAAAGGCCCCAAATTTGTTCGATACGCCATGAGTCAGTCGGATCGCCAAAGCCAGGACGTAGCGAGTACCCCGCCAAACGCAGCCAGTTCTTCTCGTGTGCTTCTGAGCGGCGACGACGTTTACGACCTAGTGAGAAGGTATCAAACAGATGACGAAGGGTCGTGAAATCCCATTCATCGCGTTTACCTAGTCGCTTCTCAAGATCTTTCGATAGCGTTTTGATCTCTTTCGATTCAGCACTTTTCTTGTTGCCGCTGTACAGGCGAGAAATCAATTCCTTACACTCTTCCAATCTTGGGTGAAGCGCGGAGGTATCAGATTCATCGCCTTGCTTATTTCTTACTTCAAACTCAAGCAACCAACGCTTAGAGTCATCTTCTGTGCTCACACACTCCATTTTCAGTGTGCCGACTTCGGTTAACTGACAAGCGAGCAGGACTTCAACACGCTCTTTTTGGTTGGCTTGAAGTTCTGCAGTACCTGAGCCTTCCAACGTAGAAATATACGGTGGGAGAGGGGAGAACAAGTCGGCATCCACATTGACCATCACACCGTTTTGAATGGCGGTGTCGTGAGCAATTTGATCGTGTGTTGAAGTCAGTAGATTAAATCGTACTGGCTCACCTAAAGTCAGCGAGAAACGACGGCTGTTTAAGCGTATCTCTTGTCCTTCCTCAGTACCTTTGGCAAGCAGACAAAGCGCTTTACCCATCTTGTTCTTCTCTTGTAGATGCAAGAAGTAAGAACGAGCTGCACCACCACCGATTTTCAGTTGTGCACCACGGCGGGCTTTACCAAAGGCAACCGCGCCAAGGGCAACAGACCAATCTGGATGAGGGTTATCAAGCACTGTGATCGGAGAACCGTTCCAGTTGCCAAGTAGCTGTGTGATTCGTTCAGTGACCAATTCACTGTTAAACACACCACCATTGAGCAGCACGCCAACTGGAATTGCAGGTTTGGTGTTATCGAACTCAATAGAGTCTGAGTTTTCTAATGCGGCTTTAGACACTTGTTGGTGTGTTGTTAGGAATTCTGCGACGTGCTTACTCACCGCAGGATCAGCCACGTAAGGCAGACCAAACTCAACCACAGCACTGCGGCGTTTGTCGGGTGTTTCAGCAAACTCAGAAAGCGGGAAGAAACCTTCCAATGCGATTTGATGAACTTCTTGTTTGGTTAAGCCAATACTCTTAGTACCGCCAAGCAGTTTAGAACCGCTGCCTAGCATTGTGATCTTCACATCATCGGGTGCATTGGCAGAAAGTAGGCTCTCTTTTGCGGCGCGAGTTTGTTGAATTAGTTTGGTTAGGCTAGAAGCATTCAGCTTTTTGTTTTGATTGAAGCGTTGCTCAGCGAGGTGAGCAAGTGCTAAATCGAGGTTGTCACCACCGAGCATCAAGTGTTCACCAACGCCAATACGGTCGAGTGCGAGCTCGTTATTGCCGTCGCTGTTCGCATCGAATTTGGCTTCAATTAAGCTCAAGTCCGTGGTACCACCGCCAACATCACACACTAGAATCAGCGGAATTTGTTGAAGTTCATCTGCTGCGGTTTGTTGGTGACGGGCATACCAGTCATAACAAACGGCTTGCGGCTCTTCGAGTAACAGAATCTTACCTAAGCCCGCCAGTTCTGCGGCTTCGAGTGTTAGCTTACGTGCTGTCTCATCGAAGGAAGCAGGAACGGTAACCACAACATCTTGGTCTTCCAGCTTGTTGCTCGGGTTACGGTAGTTCCATGCTTGGCGAATGTGGTTGAGGTAGCTTGCACTCGCCACAACTGGCGAGACTTTATCGACATCAGCTGCGCCAGCCCAAGGCAGAATATCGGAGTTACGATCAACCGCTTGGTGTGATAGCCAACTCTTAGCACTCGATACTTGGCGGCCTTCAACCTTAGCGCCTAATTCACGTGCCCATTCACCGACGATAACGTTCTTAATATCGCCTTCAACGGGGCTTGGTTCCCATGGCATTGTCAGGTCAGAAGGGGAGATTTGACCTTGTGCTGGGTGGTAACGAAATGATGGAAGTAGGGGCTTGCGAACCACTTCACCGGGGCCGATGAGTTGGTCAATATCGAAAAGAGAAACGGGAGCATGTTGTAGGTCGTCGTTGATTTCACAGTAAGCGACAACCGTATTGGTTGTACCTAAGTCAATGCCGACTAAAAAACGAGGAGTTGCCATACAAAACCTTATTCTTCCAGAGTGATGACCAGTTTTTTGATAGCTTTGGTCTTATTGTTGTTATTCGTAAACGTCATTCCTGAGAAACAGGCAGGACTAGATTGAGAAATGCATTGATAAAGTAACGGCACCCGCTAAGGTGCCGTTGATTCATTATGCTTGTTCGTTTGAGTCGTTATTCGAGTCTTCACGAACGTCGAACTCAACGTGCCACTTCTGACCGTTGTCAGTAGCAATCGCTTCTAGGTATAAGGTACCTAGCTCAGTAACGCGAGAAGCCAAAGTCACTGGAACCACTTCACCTTCGCGACGGCCTTCAGATACAGGCAGTGTCACTTGGATTTCAGGAAGCTCATCAAGCTCTTCAGGCGCCCAATGATCAAGGTGCGTACCCGCTTCATCTTCACGACGAATGGTTGAACCGAAGAACTGGAAGTGTACTGGCTGACCAATCACTAGACCGAACTCTTGACTAGGTACTTGTACGCTTGAGCCTTCTTCCATACCAAATGGTGCAACACACAGTGCTTCCATTGGAGGAGCCATACCTGGGATTGCTGGCATCGCGCTTTCAATTCCTACGTAGTAAGAAGAAGCGATACCGCCACGGATACGAACGCCTTGGCCACGACGAACTGCGCCGTAGTATGAAGCGCCGCTTGCAACCGCTAGGTCTAAATCTAAACCTGAAAGTTGTTTTGCGAACTCTTCGTCAGCATTGATCAGCCATTCGTTGATCGTATCTGAAAGACGATCTGCAAGTAGGTTCGATTTTAGAACACCACCATTGAACAGGATTGCTGTTGGTTTGATGAAGTCAGCCGCTGGCGCTTCTGCACCGGGCATACCAGGCATGTTTGCAAACGGGTTGAAATCTTGCTGAGCCGCTTCGCTATTTCCAGAAAGCGCGTTCGCTTGCTTAGAAAGGAATGCGGCAATGTGACGAGTAATACCTGCGTCTTGAGCGTAAGGCAGACCCATTTGAGTCAGTGCACCACGCGTTTTTTGTACTGGGTGCTCAGTCACAGCCACTTTCGGGAAGAAGCCATCAACCAATGTTTGTTGTACTTCTTGCTGAGTCAGTTCTGTTTTCAGTGTTGCGCCAAGTAGTTTAGAACCACGGCTTGGAACAACGATAGGCACAGATTGCAGTTCAGCATCGTTTAGTAGTGCTTCTTTCGCATCACGACATGCGTGAGTCATAGCTTGAACCTGCCAAGGAGCTAGCTCTTTGCCTTCTTGTGCCAGTTTCATTTTCAGGCGGTAAGCGAGTGCTAAGTCCATGTTGTCGCCGCCAAGTAGGATATGTTCACCTACTGCGATACGGTTCAGGCTTAGGTTGCCGTCATCTTGTGTTACTTCAACTAACGAAAGGTCGGTTGTACCACCACCGATATCGACAACAAGAACGATGTCACCAACGTTTACTTCATCACGCCATGTGTCGTTGCTGTTATCAATCCAGCTGTAAAGAGCCGCTTGTGGCTCTTCAAGAAGCGTTAGGTGAGTGAAACCAACATTACGTGCAGCTTCTGCTGTTAGGTCACGAGCCGCAGGATCAAACGAAGCAGGCACCGTGATCGTTACATCTTGGTCTGCCAGTTTGTGTTCTGGGTTTGCGTGGTTCCATGCGTCTTTAAGATGCTCAAGGTACAATTCAGTTGTCTTAAGCGGAGATACTTTTTCAACTTCTTCAGGGCTGCCTGCAGGAAGGAAAGCATCGCGACGGTTAACACCACCGTGGCACAACCAAGATTTTGCACTTGCTACCAAACGGATAGGGGTTTTAGAACCAAGGTTACGAGCAATTGCACCCACTAGCGCTTTTGGCTCTGAAGACCAAGGAAGAACGCGAGAGCCCGCATTCATTTCATGTTCGTGTGGTTGGTATAGGAACGAGCCAAGTTGGCTGCGAGTTTCTACTGTACCTGGCGCCGTCAGTTGAGGGATTTGCATCACCTCTACACGTGCGTCTTCATTGCTTGTGTCGATATAAGACAAAACGCAATGTGTAGTACCTAAATCGATACCAACACTGAATTTAGGTGCCTGATTTTGCTTTTGAGAAGATAGCTCTTGAGCTGAATGACTTTGGTGTTCCATTATAGCTCCACCTCTGCCGGTGCAATTACAGATGCATCGTAGTTTTCAGCAAGCTTAGGCAGGTTCATGTCAGTTGCTTTCCAACCTTTGTGAACCAGTGTGCCGTTGAATGGTGCATTGCCCGTTACGTTGCCTGTTAGGCGGATTTCTTGAGGGTTGAAACCTTCAGCGATAGTGATACGTGTTTCTTCATCTTCTGTACGGATGTGAGACAGCGTTACGTAATCGGCTAATACTTTTTGACCACCAGTGTGAATAACACGAGCTGCTGCGCCAACTTCTTCATCAGAGAATGACGTTAGGTCTTCTTTTAGGAAGTCGATAAGACGCGCTTCTTGCTGCATGATAGACAGTAGCTGCATTGCTGAATCAGTCGGTGCTGTTGCCAGCTTAGATTCAACTTCGACTACTTTTTCGATCACACGTTCAACTTCTACTACTTTCTCTACTTCGACAATTTTCTCAACTGGCTTTTCAACTTCAACGATCTTTTCTACTGGTTTTTCTACGACTTTCTCAACCACTTTGGTTTTACGAGAAACGGCAATTAGCAGTAGTAAAACGCTTGATGCAGTTAGGCCTGCGTGAAGCATATCAAACGTTTGTGGGATTAGGTTCAAATCAACGATCATAGTGATTTCTCTTTAAAATTGATTTAACGGTATATTCGTCGGTTCAAAGGAATATACAGGTTGGAAAGAAACTCATTGGCACTAAGCCGAAACGGTCACTTTCAAGCTATAAATATGGATGGATACTAGCATATTCAAGGCTTAAGAGTGGTATTTAATGTTTTTAATCACGTGGGTTTTTGGTGTGTTAGCTTGAAATTTAGTCGAGATTCGTTCGAATATTGGTCGTCGATGTAAGGGCGAGGTAAACAATGCCCATTTTATGTCATTTTTAAAACCAAACTTAAATGGAGCATCATTCCCTTCCGTTATATACTTTTAACTCATTAGAGCCTATTTGGAAGCCACATGCCGCACACTACTGACCCACTAACAGGGTTGAAGAGACGAACTCTCCCATTGGTCGTATTTTTGGTCAGTTTTTTGATTACTGTGTTGTGTTTTATATTAGTCGCGTTAAACCAAAACCGCGCGTTAAATATGAATCTGGATAGCTTTGCTACTCACCAGACACTGAGTTTGGAAGCGTTTATCGCTAATGACGTAGCTTACATTGGTTCTGGTGCTAATTTTTTCTACGCAAATGACCCTGAAAACTGGGATAAGTTTGATCGTTTTGCACAACAAACGATTAATGTTTCAAAAAGTCTAATTGGCTTGCAGTGGATGCAAAAAGTGGCAGCAGACGATATTGCCGAGCATACCGCTAAGATGAAAGAAAAATACCCGTCTTACGAACTGTTCACTATTCCAAAACACGAAGCCAAAGTCTTTGGTTACATCTTAGATGGTGAGCCGGCGTTCATTGCTAGTGACCTGTATCCCAACACACAAGCAAACGACAACGTCCTTGGTTTTTACTCTTCTCGTGAGCGCTTCAAGCTGGTTTTAGATAATATTAAACAGACACGTAAAGCGAATATTTCAGACAAAGTTCGCTTGCTTCAAGACGGCTTAGATCAAAATACACCAAAGACCGGCATGTTGGTTTATCACCCAGTATTTGAAGGTGAAAGCGATAATCTACTTGGCGTTGTGATTGGTGTGGTTCGCACGACTTATTACTTTGAAAATCTACTGGCTTCGGCAGTCGGCGACATGGATGTCTATATTCGTGTTACCGATACGGGTTTCGAAGCAGAAGACTCCCCAATATTGTTTGAAACCGAGGGTTATGAAGCCGTTTCTGGCCACCACATAACAAAAACAATCACACTGACCAATCGAGATTGGAAGGTCGATTACAAAATAGATTCATGCATCTCTTTCTATGGTTATCTGGTGTTAACCGGAATCGCGTTAGTCGGAACAACCATCTCATTGCTGTTGGCGTATATCGTTAATATGCAAATCCGAGAGAAAGAGCGTTTGTATCAAATGCTTGATAAAAGAACAGAAGAGCTTCGTTTTCTAGCCAACCATGACAGTCTTACGGAAGTTTATAACCGACGTGCTTTCAATAAGATGTTAGATAAAGCGATACAGCGAAATGAACCTTTTAGTCTTATCGGATTTGATGTTGATAAGTTCAAAGGCATTAACGACCAATTCGGTCACCCTGCTGGGGATGCTTTACTCATTCATGTCATTAAGCTGATTTCAGTTAGCCTGAAAGAGGGGGATAACCTGTTTCGTATAGGTGGAGATGAGTTCTGTATCATTTCTAGTATTACAAACCATGAAGCCCTAGAACGATACTTACAATGTATTCTAAGAACAGTGAGCCAGTCTCATTGTGAGCACAAAGGTCGACAGCTTGGTTGTACTTTGAGTATTGGTGCTGCTATTTACGCTAATGAAAACACGGAAGAGATTCTGCAAAAAACAGACAGTATGCTCTATCAAAGTAAGTCGAATGGCCGAAATCGAGTGACAATTGCAGGCTAAATGAGCACTTGATACAACTAGGGTCGAGTTCTGTATTGGGCTCATGTACAATTTCACGAAATTTTTGACGAGAGAATTAGGCGACGTATGAATCACAATCGAGTTGTGTGTTTCGATTTGGAAATGTGCTGTTGGAGCGAAGACGGTGTGGGAACAACAGGGGAGATCATTGAAGTTGGTCTTGCTGAGATTGATCTAGCATCCGGCACTATCGTGAAGCGAGCGCAATACTACGTTAAGCCAGAGAAAGACGAAGTCTCTCTATTCTGTGCCGAGTTAACGGGCATTACACCTCGTAAAATCGAAAAGCAGGGTCGCCCATTAGAGTCTGTCATCAAGTCGATGATTAAGAACTTCGGCGGTCCAAAAAAAATCTATGCAGCGTGGGGACGTGATGACCTCATCTTACACAAAGAGTGTATTGAAAAAGGCATCGAACCTCCGTTCAGCGAGTTCTTGAATATCGCCACGCTTTATCGAGTTCAGAATCGATTGAAAGACAAGCGCATTGGTCACCGCGCCGCTCAAGAAGCGAAAAATATTGAGTGGGAAGGTCGTCAACACTCGGGTTATGTTGATGCTTATAACTTGGCTAAGCTAACGCTGACGATGCTGTAGTCGTTTGCATTAAACGAGCGCTCGGTTAAAAACTGAAACCAGCCAGATTGTTGTGAGTTATCCAAATCAAAGCCACCTACTTATTAGGTGGTTTTTTTGTGCCTGTAATTCAAGGAAAATTCCGTTCAAAAGAAAACTCATTTCAGCGAGTGGTTTATCAATAGTGAGTGGCTACATCGCTTATTTTACGAGTGAATAATATTGGTTTGAAATTTAGCTTTTTAATTAATATTAAATCGCAGGTTGCAGCCTTGATTGGCCAGAGCTAAATGATAGCGTTAGCTCACCCAAACAAGGAGATTAGGATGAAGAACATAATTAAGTCTGGTTTAGTACTGGGGGCACTAAGCGTAAGTGCGTTGGTTTCGGCACAACCCGTTGTATTGATTAACACTTTTTCAGTCGAGCCAGCCCATGAAGCCGCGACATTAACGTATTGGGAAGATGCGCGAGATGTATTGGTGAAGCAACCCGGATATATCTCTACCAAATTGCACCGCTCTTTAAGCTCGGACGCGACATACCGCTTTATCAATGTCGCTGAATGGGAGAGTAAGAAGCAATTCCATGATGCAATACAAGTGATGAGAAAAGAGCTACCACCTTTAAAAATCGAAGGGGTTTCTGCTGACCCTAACTTGTATGAAATTATTCGCGACTAATTAGGAAACCACATAATGAAAACAATTCGAGGAACCTTTTTAGCTATTTTTAGCTTTCTATTTTCAGCGATTCTATTTTCTAGCTATAGCCATGCTGCGGCATACGGCGTGTCAGTGGCTTGGAAAACCGATGACGCTCAAGCGGTATTTGAGGCAATGCCTCATCAGCAAAAAGCCTTTGCTAACTTAGTTGATGCAGGCTTGGTCCACGACATGTTCGTATCAGAAAGCTTTGTCGGAGATAAGAAATTTCCGATCATCAAATTTGTGATTGAAGCGGACAGTGAACAGCACGTTCGAGAGTTGATTGGTAACTTACCATTCCAATTTAAAGAGCTTGTCGAGGTGACTGAAATCAGAGACATCGGTAATAAGTGGTTAAACACCGAAGTCGCTTTTAAAAACTACGCAGTCGAACTCGCTTGGACAGAGCCTGAGAATCAATTCATTGTCGATGAGATTATCAGTCAAGATTTACAAATGGTTGTCGATTGGAGCGCTCAAGGCGTGATTACTTCTGCTTACTTAAAGCATCAAGAAATAGCCCAAGAGAAGCCAAACCAAAAAGCGATGATCAGACCAATCTACTCAATGGCAATATTGGCTAAAAATGAACAACAAGCTCGCGAAATTGCCAGTCAGCTGAATGCAGTAAAGCTCGGCTTTGCTGAAGTCATGGTCAGTGAATTGGGCTTTAAACTAGACCTATAAATAAATGAGATCTATAGACAATAAGAACTAAAGAAAATGGAAGCTATCGAAAATGAGAATTATCAAAATCAATCGATATAGCTTTCTTTCTATAGACCTCATTCGTTGTTTTAATGGCTAGGCTTTGTACTAAGGTGAGTGAGTCTGCGTGACTCACTCACCTTATTGTTATTTTATTCTTGTTACTTGCTGAGCTTATATTTGGCTTAATTATTGGCTAAACTTATCACTATTCTTTTCTATGTATGGTTTGGCATTAGCTCAACCAAACGAACACCTTTTTGATGACCTTTTTATTTATGAACACCTCGCCGAAATGAACGCCAGTAGCCCTGAAAAAATCATCTTAGACGCTTCAGGTATCGAGATGATTAACAACACACTCATTGATTCGAACTTGGACAAGCAGGTGACTTTGTCTCCCTCAGAAGCCTTGATTCTTGAGTTCTTAGTGAAGAACAGCCCCAAAGCTGTGGGTCGCGACTTCTTGCTTGAGCATTGTTGGCCGGGCAGGGTGGTGACGGGCAGTTCGCTTAATGTTGCAGTGAAGAACATTCGTACAGCATTAGGTTCACTTAAGTGTGATTGCAAAATCTTAACGGTGCAAAAGGAAGGGTACAGTTTTAGCAGACCTCAACAGCTTGATGGCTACCTATCTACACCCACCTCGGCTATTCAAGGTGAAGTACCTCAATATGAAGCGCCTAAAGTTGAAGCGCTTAATGTAACCTCAGCAGTAAGGAGCTCGAGTACTGAGCGTGGTGACAATGAACGTGAGCCAGCCTTAACGAAGCAACCAGACTCGTATAAACAGCGTCAGGTGCAGCATCTTGTCGCGCGTCATCGCTCTCGTATCGCCGGAATATTAGTCAGCGGATTTCTTCTTATGCTGTTTTATCAGTTTGCTTTTTTTATGGATAAGACGAGTTATCACGGCATGGATGTTTATCACGACAGTTTGAATTTTGATCAAGAGCTTTTAACTGAGTTGAATACTGTGTCAGAACTCGGTGTTGAGTCACTCTACCTGCATCGCATTGGCGTTGGGTGTCAGAACATTCAAGCCGTTGCTTTGATAAACGGGCGCTGGAAAGAGATGAGCCATCAGTTTAAATCGCTCTCTTGTGATGACGACAATGACGATGAGCGAGGATAGCCGATATGAATCGTAAGTTTTGGATGCCTATCTTGTTGACGCTTTTTGTTATTCTAAATGTAGGCTTAATTTCTGGGCTCGCAACCAAAAGTACTTATAAATTCACCGCAGAATATCCGATGATAGGCTGGGAGAAAATCTCACTTCGATTGGAAAATGGTCGAGTCAAAATGCAGTACATTGGTTACGACATGGATGGGAATGTCGCTCAAACCAAGCAAATGTTTGGTGTGTTCTTACGCTGGGGGAATCACTACTACCTTTATCAATTGGACCAAGAGCAGGCCCAAGATAAACAGACATTCAATATCAAGCACTTATATATTCAACAAACTCAAGGTAAGCGCAGTGTGTTGGTATCGAATCAGCGCGGCCTTTATGTAACGAAAAAAGGCGCGCCATTAGAACTTAAAGGCATCATGCATGGCGATCGATTACGTTAATACAGAGGCTTAACGCGAATAGAAAACCTTTGGTTAGCTTTTACCGAGGACGTTCAGCTTAGTTTTGATAAAGTCACTATGGTCAACGTAGAGCAGTTCCGCTGTTTTACGGATCACAGAGTCTTCGATAGGGTCAATTTCCCCGTCGGCATGCGCCACTTCCCACATCGCTTTGATTAAGTCAATTCGCACTGGCTGAGATAGGTCTCTGAGTTGCGATGTAAAGTCATACAGCGATACTGATTGTTCTACTTTTGGTTCTGCTTGCGCGAGCAGCACCTTTGCTTGTTCTTCATCTAAATCCAGCAAGCGTTGCAGAAGCTGTAGCTTGGCGACTCTTTCTGATTCATTGATCTGATGGTCGGCTCCCGCCACTTCACACAACAAACTCGCGATGGCGATATTAGGTGATGTGCCTTGGTTTTTGCTTAGGTCCTGGCCTTCAATCAATTGTTTAAACATTGATGTGAGAGAATTGAACATAACGAGCTCCAGTTAAAATTTGTATCGGGTTCCGTAACGCTGATAGCTATCAACTATAACCATAACTATTGGGTCTACAGAGTGTGATCGCAAGCGTCTTTACTAAAAACTGACATTACGGATAGGCGAGCGATGAGGAGCACTTCCTAGTCCGGTTCCGGAAAACGCGTAACCTTACCGTCGCCACTGAGTGTCGTGATCGATTGCGGTTTACCATCCACATCTAGCCTTAACTCCCCAATCGCACTGCGGTTTGAAAGGCGATAGAAGGTTTGATTGTCGGGGCTTCGCTTTTCGATCTTCAAGCGTTTACGCTTAGTGAAGTAGTTCAAAACTGAGCGAGGGCTGTATAACAGGCGGTCCCATACATCGCAGAATTTAAGCAGCGGAGCAGGGAACTGATTTTTAATACCACTACAGGTGATTTGATAGATGTTCGGGCTGTTGCGACGATACCTAAGCTTGATGTCATAAGCGAAGGAGTAGTGAACGTCACCAGAAAGTACCACAAAGTTGGTTGGTGTTTTGGTATGTGTAAAGATACTGATCAGCGTATTCGCACTGCCCGGATGTGCCATCCAGTTTTCAGCGTCAATCACTAATGGCTTGCCGATTGTAGTCGCCATCTTTTGCAGTGTTTCAATAAACTTCACGCCAAACATCGGCGCAGCAGAAACGATCACCACTTTATCTTGATTCATTAACTGATGTTGGAACTCAATCAGGGCTTCCCAGTCCATCAAACCTGAAGGTTTATTCATTTGTGACTCTGAACGCCAACGACGCGTACGAGTATCTAACACAATGACTTTGGGTGAGCTATCTATTGTGTAATGCCACTCTTCAAAGCGACTCAGCATCTCAATGAAGGTTTGATGTTTGTCTGGCTCGATATTGCTAACAGAGTGAGTAGTCACGGCATTGCCGGCTTCATTATGAGTTTGTTTAGTAATGCGCGGTTGTTTAGCAATGAGCGGTTGAGCGACAAAAAGCTGTTTTGCTTGCTCGATGAACGTTTCGTCGAAGCTCTCCGGTTTGTTACCCCAACCCTGACACATCCAGTAAGCTGCGAGGCCGTTACCTATCACTTGAGTCGCGAACTGGTTTTGGTCGACGGCATGTTCCCAACCCACGGTAAGGTTCCAATCATCCGTCACATCGTGATCATCAAAGATCATGTACGTTGGAATATGCGCGAACAGACGTTGTACTTGCGGTAAGCCAGCAATGAAATCATCCATGATGATGCTTTCATCACGCCATTGTTGCTGCTCAGTCGGTGTTAATTGTCGTCCACCTTGAGTGAAGTTATTCTCAATTAAACGCTCTCGATTGACGCATTGCCACAGTGTTGGAGACCAAACCAATAGGTACATCGCGATAAACTCAGACAGCGTGACCAAGTGATTTTCACAATCGGTAGAGCTAAAAATCGGCACGCCACGATTAGGAAAAAACTTATCGAGCATCGATTCTGAAGTGGTGTGGTGCGGCAAATAGTGATGACGCTGGTATAAGTGGTATTCACTGTTATACAGAGCGTCACTGCTGTTGATTTTCTTAATTTGCGAGTCGGTCGGTAAGCTCTCGCCAACAAGGCCAAGCAGTTGAATCACTTGCTGAATAGCATCAAGTGTTGGGCCTGCCACATGATCGGCGTAGATCTGATCGCCGCTCATCATCAGCATATCGGGTCTTTCAGCGACGGTTTGATCGGCTATCTTGTTATCGGCCGAGACTAGGCTGTCTTTGCTTGGATGATGCGGATTACGGCAAGAGCCATGAAGAATGTAATCAGCCGAGGTCGAGATCTTAAACTCAACGCGAGATTTACCGTTGTAAACAAGGTGAGGGGCGAGATCTTTTAATGAACCTGACTCTGTGTGAATGTCATATTCAAGCAGCGTATTAGTCGGAAACTCACCTTGTAAGCGAACTAGTGTTACCCACGCATGTGTACCGATTTGAATCGAATCATGCTCTTCAAGCGATGAGGTATAAAACGGCAGATCTTGTTCTGCTTCAGAATGCTCTTTTTCGTTCGAAAAGCCCGTTTCTTGAATGTGAAGTTCAGCTCTGCCTTTAAGAGGTGAGCTGGTGGCTAACCAAAGTACCACTTCAGTCGCGGTGGTTTTTCTTAAAATGGGTCCGGCGAGTAACAGGGGAAGAGATGATGTCGTAGAGGGTTTCAATACGGTACCTAAAATCGTTAGTGGTTAGTCGTCGTGGTGTTCTTTTGTTTCGAGCTTATTCGTGTCTGGCTTTGTGGTTTGAAGCTGTGATGCTTCAAGTTCTACTGAGTCGGATTCTGTTGTTTTATGCTCTGCAATCTCAGGCTCTGTCGTTTCAGGTTCCGTTGATTCAAGTATTTCGATAACTTCCGAGCTAGAAAGTTCATGGCCCATTAGAAATATTGCCAATAGGGCATCGGCTTTGGTCTTGGTATCGGAAGGCTCGTCTAACACCTGCTCCAATTTTTCACGAATCATAGCGATTTCGTGTTCAACAAAACCACGGCCTTCTTCATCCCCTTGATTGTCTTCAGGGGCATTATCGAATTCAAGAAATAGCATGTCGCCGTCTAGGTTGGTATCCACCAAACGCTCGGGCAACCACGCCTCACCCATAACAATATCTGGATCGGAATCTTTGGGTAAGTGATCTATAATGTTTTGTAATTCGGAGACTTTCACAATACTTTCATTTAACCGAGAATATTCTACATTGTAACGGCCAATGCCGAGCAAACCTAAAAATAGTTAGCCGTCATGGTTAATAAATGTCTATTCAGTAACACAATATTTATTACAAAGAGTAATTAGATAAGAATGAAGCTCAAATATTTACCGGCTCTCCCTTCATCTGGGGTAGTTTTACTAGGTAGTGCTTTCCTAAGTAGCGTTTTCCTGAGTGCCAACGCGTGGGCCGCTGAAGAGCAAGAGTGGGGCATCGCTGCAATGTTCCGTACTGCGAGCATCCCTTATGACACGTCTGGTGGTGACCAATCGGTTAGCTCATTCGTACCGATGCTGTTTTTTAAGAACGATTATGTGTTCATTGACGGTACCGAGATGGGGGCATACCTCTATCAAACTGACGATGAAAAGTGGTCTTTCAATGCTATCTCTCGCATGCGCTTTATTGATATTCCTGCATCTGAGCAGAACGCGATTGAAGGCGACACGGCGGATTTCGGTGCTCAACTGACCTACCAACTTGATGATTCTTGGTCTGTTGAGACGGAATTAATGAGCGACAGTGAGTACAACTTCCACGGTAACTTACGTGCTAAAGCTAAGTATGAAACTGGAGATTGGGAGTTTTACCCGAGCGCGACACTTCGTTATAAAAGTGCTGACTTCAATAGCGAGTATTACTCTGCGTCTAATGAAATCATCGGTGCCGGTGTGGACTTAAATGTTGGTGTTGAAACGCGTTACCATATGGTTTCAAACTTGTACTTATTGGGTTCAACCAGTGTGACTCGATTGGACGATAACGCTTACGATTCTTCAATTATTGAAGACCGTTATCAAGGTGAATTGTACCTTGGCTTTGGTTTCTTTAACGACAAAGAGAAAGCGCCGAAACCTAAGCTGGGCAATGCGCCGTATTTACGTGTCGCACACGGCTGGGCAACGCCATCCAATATTGGTGACATCATGAAGTTCAATACAGAGAAAGACGAATACAATAACCAGTTGACCTCGTTCTTCTATGGACACCCGTTAACCGATGAGATCTTTGGCTTCCCATTGGACATCTATTTAACTCCAGGTATTGCGCACCACTGGAGTTCAGACGTTCAATCAAGCAGCACAGAATACATTATCGCTATCAAGGCGTACTACACCTTTGATTGGCCAACTCAGTGGCGTGTAGGTGTGGCAGAAGGTATGTCTTACATCGATTCGATTACCTACATCGAAGGCTCTGAGATGGACCGTAAAGGTTACACCGCAAGCCATCTGTTGAACTACTTAGACTTCTCATTCGATGTCAACGTCGGCGACTTGATTGGTAAGAATGACTTGAACAACTTATGGTTCGGTTACTCATTGCATCACCGTTCTGCAATCTTTGAAAACGCATCCCAGTTCGGACGAATCAAAGGCGGCAGTAACTACAACACGGTTTACTTCCAATATGAGTTTTAAGCGCAGTTTTTAACGTTAGCTTTAAACCAGAGTTGACTAAGTACGACTTACGTTTGACCTCGCTTTCATAGCTCCTGCGAGTGTTAGCGACATTAATCAGCCTGATAGCAAAAGGTTTTCCCTTTGCTGTCAGGCTTTTTTGTTTGAGACTTGTGATATAATCGCGCGAGTTTAATAAGTACAAGAATAGGACACGCTTTGACTTCGTCTCCGGAAAAAGCAGATAACAACAAGAATGCAGCACAGCCAAGTTCTTCACAGAACGAAGCGAAATCAAATAAGCCTGCATCGAACCGACCTGCTAAACAATTAAATGCTGAACAATCAAATACCAAAAAAGCTGATCAATCAGCGACAAACAACAAATCATCTCAGAATAGCCCAGCCTCTCTTCGTAAAGCGCTCAAGGAATGTATGATGCGCGATCGCTTCCGTTTGAGTAAGCGAATTGCTGGTGCGAGCAAAATTAAGAACGAACAAGCTAAGCACGCTGTCTTTGATGAGATTGCGTTAGACATTGCTAAGTCGATGATGACGGCAACTCAGCGTGCGGCACAGAAACCAACGATTGAATACCCAGAAATTCTACCGGTTAGCCAAAAACGCGAAGACATCGCGAAAGCCATCGCCGAAAACCAAGTGGTTATCGTGGCGGGTGAAACGGGTTCGGGTAAAACCACTCAGTTACCAAAAATCTGTTCTGAGCTTGGCCGCGGCCGCTTTGGCTTAATTGGTCACACTCAGCCGCGTCGTCTTGCTGCCCGTTCGGTTGCGAACCGTATTGCTGAAGAGATGGAAACGCAGCTGGGTGAGTTTGTTGGTTATAAGGTTCGATTTAACGACCAGATTTCTGACAACACCCAAATCAAATTGATGACCGACGGTATTCTACTGGCGGAAATTCAGCACGACCGATTCTTAAATCAGTACGACACCATCATCATCGATGAAGCGCACGAACGTAGCCTGAACATCGATTTCATCATGGGTTACCTGAAAGAGTTGCTGCCAAAGCGTCCTGATCTGAAAGTGATCATCACGTCGGCAACCATCGACCCTGGGCGTTTCTCTAAGCACTTTAATAATGCACCAATCATTGAAGTATCTGGCCGTACTTACCCAGTAGATACGCGTTACCGCCCATTAGGTGGTGATGAAAGTGATTCAGACCGCGACCAAATCGAAGGCATCTTTGAAGCGGTTGATGAGCTGTGTGATGAAGGCCTTGGCGATATATTGATCTTCATGAACGGTGAGCGAGAAATTCGTGATACCGCAGATGCATTAAGTAAACGTAACCTTCGCGATACTGAAATTGTTCCGCTTTACGCGCGTCTATCGGCAGGTGAACAGAACCGTATCTTCCAGTCTCATACTGGTCGACGCATCGTTCTGGCAACTAACGTAGCAGAAACCTCGTTAACCGTACCGGGCATCAAGTATGTTATCGACCCGGGTACGGCGCGTATCAGCCGCTACAGCTACCGTACTAAAGTACAACGCCTACCGATTGAGCCAGTGTCTCAAGCGAGTGCTAACCAGCGTAAAGGTCGTTGTGGTCGTGTTGCGGAAGGTATCTGTATTCGTCTGTACTCAGAGGAAGATTTCGAATCACGCCCAGAGTTTACCGACCCAGAGATCCTTCGTACTAACCTAGCATCGGTTATCCTTCAGATGACAGCGCTAGGCCTAGGCGACATTCAAGCGTTCCCATTTGTTGAAGCGCCCGATAAGCGCAACATTCAAGATGGTGTAAGACTGCTTGAAGAGTTGGGTGCGATCGCAACAGCTGAACCAGCTGCAAACAAAAACAAGAACCACGGCGACGACAAGAAGAAGCTAACCGCAATTGGTCGTAAGCTGGCGAAGCTGCCTATCGATCCACGTTTAGCGCGTATGGTTATCGAAGCACCACGTAACCGATGCCTACACGAAGTGATGGTGATCGCGTCTGCGTTGTCGATTCAAGATCCGCGTGAGCGTCCATCAGATAAGCAACAATCGTCTGATGACAAGCACAAGCGCTTCTTCGATAAAGAGTCTGACTTCATCACGTTTGTGAACTTGTGGGATTACATCAAGCAGCAGCAAAAAGCGCTGTCGAGTAACCAGTTCCGCAAACAGTGTAAGCAAGATTACCTCAACTATTTACGTATCCGTGAATGGCAAGATGTGTACTTCCAAATTCACCAAGCAATGCGTGAACTGGATACTAAGTTGAATACAGAACCGGGCAGCTATGATGGCATTCACATGTCACTGCTATCAGGTCTGCTTTCGCACATCGGTATGAAAGACCAAGAGAAGAATGAGTATCAAGGTGCACGTAATGCGCGCTTCCATATCTTCCCTGCGTCTGGCTTATTTAAGAAACAACCGAAGTGGATCATGTCTGCTGAGCTGGTGGAAACCTCGAAACTTTGGGGCCGTGTTATCGCGAAGATTCAACCTGAATGGATTGAACCACTAGCGAAACACTTGATTAAACGTAGCTACAGCGAACCACATTGGTCGAAGAAACAAGCAGCGGTAATGGCACACGAAAAAGTGATGCTTTACGGAATCCCAATCGTACCTAAGCGCCTTGTGAACTACGGCGCGATTGACGCAACCGTCAGCCGTGAGTTGTTTGTACGCAGTGCATTAGTAGAAGGTGAGTGGGAAACCAAACATGCTTTCTTCAAGCAGAACCGTAAGCTTCTACAGGAAGTCGAAGAGCTTGAGCATAAATCGCGTCGTCGTGACATCTTGATCGATGATGATGAACTGTTCGATTTCTATGACCAACGTGTGGGTGAAGAGGCGGTTTCTGGCCGTCACTTTGATACATGGTGGAAGAAGACCAGTCAGAAAACCCCTGAGCTGCTGAACTTTGAAAAGTCGATGCTGTTCCGAGGCGATGCTAGCCACGTTACCGATTTGGATTACCCGAACTTCTGGCATCAAAACGGTATTAAGCTCAAGCTGAGCTACCAATTTGAGCCGGGCGACGACAACGATGGTGTAACGGTACACATTCCGCTGCCTATCTTGAACCAGATCGGCCAGAACGGTTTTGATTGGCAGATCCCAGGTCTACGCCAAGAGCTAGTGATTAGCTTGATTAAGTCGTTACCTAAAACGCTACGCCGTAACTTTGTACCTGCACCAAACTACGCTGATGCATTCTTGGCTCGCGTGACACCACTTGAAGCACCGTTACTGGATTCTCTTGAGAAAGAGCTACGCCGCATGACGGGTGTGGAAGTGGTACGTGATGACTGGAAGTTAGACCAGATTCCAGAGCACTTAAAGGTAACATTCCGCGCTGTCGATCATCGCAAGCGTAAGCTGAAAGAACAGAAAGATCTGCATGAGCTGAAAGAGAGCCTGAAAGATAAGGTTCAAGAAACGCTTTCTAAAGTAGCAGACGACGATATCGAGCAGCAGAACCTGCACACGTGGAGCTTTGGTGAATTGCCAAAAGTCTACCAACAGAAGCGCGGCGGCTACGATGTTAAAGCCTTCCCTGCGTTGGTGGATACCAAAGACAGCGTAGAGATCAAACTGTTCGAAACCGAGCAAGAGCAGATCTCGGCAATGAAATCGGGTCAGCGTCGTTTAATCCTGTTGAACGTACCATCGCCGATCAAATACTTGCACTCGAATTTGCCGAACAAATCGAAACTTGGCTTGTACTTCAACCCATACGGACAGGTGCTCGATCTTATCGATGACTGTATCGCTTGTGGTATTGATAAGCTGATTGAAGAGAAGGGCGGTTTGGTTTGGGAACCAGAGCAGTTTGAAGCACTGAAAGAACACGTGCGTGCAGAGCTAGGTGATACCGTAGTTGAGATTGCTCAACAGGTTGAAACCATCCTAACCACGGCATTCAGCATCAGTAAAAAGCTGAAAGGACGCGTGGATCTTTCTATGGCATTCGCACTTTCTGACATAAAAGCTCAAGTAGAAGGTTTGATTTTTAAGGGTTTTGCCACAGAATGTGGGTGGAAACGCTTGCCGGATATTCTACGCTATATGAGAGCGATTGAACGCCGCATGGAAAAACTGCCAATTGACCCGAACAAAGATCGTCTTCACATGATCAAAGTTGAGTCAGTAATGAATGATTACAAAGAACTGCTGAATAAAATTCCAAAAGGGATCGCGGTTCCAGAAAATGTAAAAGAGGTGCGTTGGATGATAGAAGAGCTTCGTGTAAGCTTCTTCGCACAGCAGCTCGGTACGCCTTACCCAGTATCAGATAAGCGTGTTAAAAACGCGATTGATGCTTGCTAAAGGAATAAAGCTAGACGCAATGGCAAGGTTTGGGTATAAATCTTGCTTATTGCATTACTAATTGAATAGTTATTACATACAGGGCGACTTGGTGGCAATTTATTACCACTCAAGGCCTGCCACTAGGACGAAAAAGGTCGAATATGAAAAAAACGTTATTGGCACTAGCACTACTAGGTGCATCTTCAACAGCAATGGCTGATTCTTGGTTGTACGGCGGTGTAATGGGTGGTCAAAACTCATTCGCTGGTGAAGATGAAAATGCGGTGGGCATCCACGTAGGTACAGGTATCCTTCCACTAATTGGTGTTGAAGCGGGTTACTGGGACCTAGGTTCTTTCGACAACGTTAGCTACGGCAACCGTGCTAAACAAGGTGTTGACGTAAGCACAGCTTACCTAGCGATCAAACCAAGCATCGACTTCGGTCCTCTTCACGTATACGCGAAGGGTGGTCTTCACTCTTACGAAGTGAAAGGCGATAACTTCAAGCAAGACGATGTTGATATCATGTACGCTGTAGGCGCTGAATACTTCATCTTCGGTCCACTATCTGTAGGCGCTAGCTACCAAAACTTCAAAATGAAAGATGACGACGCAGGCGTTTTCTCTCTAAACGCAACTATCCACCTACTGTAATTAATCAGTAAAACGATCGTAAATAACGGTCGGATAGTCGTTAAAGAGTTCGTAAGAATTCATAAAAAATGCCAGCTTGATAGCTGGCATTTTTGTATCGGTTAACCGTGTAATCGCAACTCTGTTTTCTTCTAACAGGTAGCTAGCGGACGGTTACTTTTTACTGTTTAGAATACGCTGGATTCTTGGGTTAATCGCTTTGCCGTGTTGGCTTTCGTACTCTTCACGTTTTAAATCGTTTAGGTTCTTCACTGAGTTAGCGGCAAGCAGGAATTGTGGCAACTCCGTTTCTAGCATGCCTTTCTCATCTAAACGCTTCGCTTCCAAGTAGTACTTCTTAAACAGACCATCCAACTTGTTTTCCGCGGTGCGCTTTAAGTCGTACAGTTTGTTTTGGATTAACCATTTTTCAATCTTGTTCACCGCAGTGCGCGACAACACACGGATACGGCTATCCAGCAACTCTTCTTCCGTTAGAGAATCTTTTAGGATCCAAAGCTCACCCATTTGCGGCGGCCAACTGTTGCCAAGCTGAATACGCTCGTGACAGTGCATTAGCACGCGGTTAAGGCCGTCTGAATCAACAGAGTTAGCAAACTCGATGAACTTACCGCTTGGCTCACTACCGTACTGATATTCCCACTGTGTTTCGTAAACGCTCAAGAAAGAGCCAAACACGTGAATACACCAATCCGTTAATTCTAATTCTGTAGGATCTTGATCAACAACAGGCACTTGTTGAGACGCACCAGAATCCGCAGCTTGTGCAGCCGCTACTTTCACTTCGGTACTTTGCGCTTCAATCACTTCAGGTACTAATGGACCTGTAGCGTCAGGTACAACAGGTTGAGCTGGCTCAGAAGGTTGGCTTTTTGCCTTTTTGAATGAGCTGCTGCCTGAAGCGTTCAGATGGGCTAAGCTTTTGTCGATACCCATTTCCTTGAGCTTGTCCTGCATTTCCTGAATATTGAGAGGTCTTCTGCTGTTGTTGTCTTTCATTTTGCTTCTCGTTAACTAACCAGTACTGCAACTTAGATTCGATGCGTGATATTGGCATTAGTTCATTGGCTTTGGCTTTATACCAGAGGACAAATTTTTTCCATACTAAACTATGGTCACCAGCAAGGCCGGAGAATTTAAACGCACGTTCCGCCCATGTTGGAATGATCTCTTCATCCAAATCATGCGTTGAAACGGTGTTGCTGTTCATTGAGCCTCGGCCTTGTGGGCGAGGGGCCTGTTGCATGTGTTGCATTGGCGCCGGAGCAGGCTGAAACTTAGGTGCAGGTGCAGGTGCAGGTGCAGGTGCAGGTGCGGTAGAGTAGACCGGAATACTATTGGTCGGTTGAACCTCAACGTGCACCGCAGCTTGCTCTTGCTCAATGAGCATTTTGAAAACGTGAATCTCTTTTTTATCTCGATAATCTACTTTCACCTTATCGAGAAAACCTTGGTCGACTAAACACTTAAGACAGTCGGCTAAACCAAACGTAGAGAGAGCACAAAGTTGACCTGCTGTTTGTAGGCACACATTGGTGTAGCCGAATTCGTCAGCACCGTCTGCAAGCATCAATAAAACCAGCTTTTCTGCAGGGCTAGAAGTATTCACTTGCCAAGCTAAATAAGAATATTTGGCGCTCAATATCGTGTTCTCAAAAAAGGTAAGTCGTTGTCACTATTGTAAGTCACCCCTTACCGAATTTATAGCAACTTAACAGAAAACGACATTAGTAAGCCAAATATTGACCATAAGGAGACGTCTGCCCCATAAAGTAAGCCTACAGTCATTCATTCTTGTAGTTTAAGCTAGGAGCCATTGGGCATGAATACGCATAACAGCGTAAAGTGCCGACATTTTTTGTTAGGTTAAGAATGACCAATTCGCTTTCGCATTCTGTTGGTCAAAATACAGGCGTTCTTTTAAGGTCTTCTCTCAAGGTCGACTATTGATGATTGTCTTATCGACTCTCCATCCCCTTATCTATCTATTCATAAACTGTATTTAATTTATAAAACACCTTGATATGATCAATATTTGCGCTATTATGACGATAAGTCAGAAATGACGAAGCGTCATAAAATGGTTAACTACATGAATTTACTATTCGTGTTAATATATTGGATAGGAGTGCTTTAAATACTGGCGAAGCTTAGATGATAGCTAAGCTAAAATACGGACTGAGAAATTATGTTTGGCTTTGGTTGTAAAGGCGATAAACAAGGTATCTTTGGTTGCAAAGGCGTGTTGTCTAAAAAGCAGCAGTCTATCGCAGACCGAGAAGTAGAATTGATGTTGTTAGCAAAAGATCTGGTTCGAGAGCAAGGGTTCGGAAACCTGACGATGGATAAGCTAACGGCCGCGAGTTCTTATTCAAAAGGTACAATATACAATCACTTTTGCAGCAAAGAAGACGTAGTTTTAGCCTTGTGTATTCACTCTTTAAAGGCCGAAGCATTAATGTTTGCTCGTTCTGGAGAGTTTGAAGGCAACACACGCGAAAAGGTCGTTGCATTACACGTTGCTTACCGAATCTATGTTCGCATGGAGCCGGTACTATCAACTTGTGCGATCATGGCAAAAAGCCCGTGGGTACTAGAGAAAGCGTCTAGTGCACGCGTAGCCGAGATGAATGAACTGGAAGAATTGGTGATTGAACAAGCCGATTTAATGGTTAACCAAGCAGTCGATGCTGGTGACCTAAAATTCCCTTCTGGTATGGGTTCAGACGCCATCGTGTTTGCAAACTGGTCAATCGCATTTGGTTCAAATGCCTTGTCACAGAATGCTTCAAACAGTCATTGTATTAAGCGGTTACAAGACCCGTATTCAGTATTATACAACGCGAACATGCTACTAGACGGCCTCAACTGGCAGCCTCTTTCTACTGATTGGGACTACCGCAAAACTTGGCGTCGAGTAGAACAAGAACTGTTCAGTGAAGAGATTGCCTACTTAGAATCTGTAGGTCGATAGCTTCCATTAAGCCCACTCATGTGGGTTTATTAATAACCATTAGTGACGATTCGTCATAAACTTAAGTTTAGCCTAGTGTGGTTTTGGTTTTCTTGAGTATATGACTAAGAATTGTGTTTTTGTCAGCTTCAGCTGGCTTTTTAAGACACAACTATGACGAATCGTCACAAATGGAGACTGTGATGGAACATGACAGCCAGAAGCCAGCTTTCGATCACCAAAATCGAGATAACCGTAACGTCGATAGCGTAAACGGGGATCTAAATAACAGTTGGCACTCAATACCGACCAAGCGTTCGTTTATCGTTCTGCTGGTGGTTTTTTCAATCATCATTCTCTCTGCATTAGGGGCAAAGAACCTTTACTTTAGAGGGGACTACAACATCTTCTTCGAAGGCACCAACAAACAGTTGATGGCGTTCGATGAAATCCAAACTACCTTTGCGAAAACCGACAACCTCGCGATTGTTGTCGCACCTGAAGGCGGCAATGTCTTCACCCCAGAAACACTCACCTTAATTCAAAACCTCACGGTCGATGCGTGGCAGATCCCATACTCAAGCCGTGTCGATTCGCTGGCCAATTATCAGCATACCGAAGCCGTTGAAGATGACCTCTTAGTGGAAGACCTGCTGTATGAAGAATACGAGCATACGCCCGAGCGCATCGCCAAAGTCAAACAGATCGCCCTCAACGAACCACTGCTTAAGAATGCCTTAGTGTCAGCCTCTGGCGATGTGACCATTGTGAACGTCACTGTGCAATTGCCAGAAGTGGATAAAACCGCGGAAGTGCAAGAGGTGATTGCGGCCATCAACGCCATGATTGGCAAGTACCAAGCTCAGTACCCAAATGTTGAGTTCCATAAAGCGGGCATCATCGCCATGAACAACGCGTTTATGACTTCGGCTCAAGAAGATAGCTCAACGCTGGTTCCCTTAATGCTGTTGGTGGTGCTGGTGTTCCTGACCTTTATGCTGCGCTCGTTCTTTAGTGTGGTGGCCACGCTTATTGTGATCATCTCCTCAATTGTCGCCACCATGGGTTTATCCGGTTGGGCAGGGATGTTCTTGAGCACCGCAACCGTGAATGTTCCAACCTTGGTTTTGACTTTGGCGGTGGCCGATTGTGTTCACGTGATTGTGACCATGAGACAAGCGATGCAGCGCGGTATGGAGAAAGCACAAGCCATTCAATACAGCATCAAGCTCAATGCGATGCCGATTCTAATCACCTCAGTGACCACTGCGATCGGCTTCTTGATGATGAACATGTCGGATTCTCCAGTATTAAGAGACTTCGGTAACTTGTCGGCACTAGGCGTACTCATCGCGTGCTTCCTATCTGTAACTATGTTGCCTGCATTGTTAAAACTGCTGCCAGTTAAACGTCTATCTGCCAATCCTAAGGCGGCAGACAAAGTCACCTTTATGGATAAGCTCGGTGACTTTGTCGTTGCGAACCGTAAAGCACTGCTGCCTGTTTCAACTCTTGTGATTGTCGGTGCTGCTGCGTTAATTCCACTCAACAAAGTGAACGATGAATCGGTGAAGTATTTCGATACCTCAAGCGAATTCAGACAAGCGGCCGACTTCATGGAAGAGACCGTAAGTGGCATGACGACCCTCAGCATCGCAGTGAAAACCAACGAGTCTCAAGCGATTGCTGATCCTGTGTTCTTGCAAGCGATTGGTGACTTTACTGAGTGGCTACGCGTCCAACCTGAAACCGACCATGTCGCAACACTTTCTGATGTTTACATGCGTTTGAATAAGAACATGCACGGCGATGATGACAGCTATTACCAGCTACCGCTTAACCGAGAGCTAGCCGCGCAATACCTACTGCTTTACGAGATGTCTCTGCCGTATGGCTTGGACTTGAACAACCAGATCAACGTCGATAAGTCATCGATCAAAATGGTACTCACGGTCGATAACCTAGGCAGTGTGGAATTGGTGGAACTCGAAGAGCGCATTTACTCATGGTTTGCAGCCAATGCACCTCAGTATGAAGTAGTCGCGTCGAGCCCATCACTGATGTTTGCTCACATTGGCGAAACCAACATGGCAAGCATGTTATCAACTTTGCCTATCACCTTAGTGCTTATCTCTGGCTTGATGATTTTTGCATTGCGCTCAGTTCGCTTAGGCATGATTAGCCTAGTACCAAATATTGCCCCGGCGATTATTGGCTTTGGTTTATGGGCGCTCATCTCCGGTGAAATCAACCTAGGTTTATCAGTCGTGGTCACGCTCACGTTGGGTATCGTGGTTGATGATGCGGTGCACTTCTTGAGTAAATACCAGCGCGCCAGAATGGAAGGGAAATCAGCAGAAGAAGCGGTCCGATACGCTTTTCACACCGTCGGACGCGCATTGTGGATCACTACTGTCGTGCTTGTGGCGGGCTTCTCAGTGTTGGCGATGTCGAGCTTCAGACTCAACTCCGATATGGGCTTGCTCAGCGCGATTGTGATTTTCATTGCGCTGGTGGTCGACTTCATCTTGCTACCGAGTTTGCTGATGATCTTCGACAAACAGACTCACTATTCAAACAAGCCTGACACTAAGTCCCAGCCTAGCTCGACTGGCGAACTGTCTGCTTCAACCAAATAAGGAATCGTCAGCCTGCTGCGGTGGGCTGACTCAAGGAGATATTTATGAAAAGCGTTAAACAATCATTCGTTACTACATTATTCACGCTGAGCACGTTGGCAGCTTTCCCAGCATTAGCAGACCCAGCTAAAGGCCTAGAAATAGCCGAGCAACGCAAAGCCGTGGATATGGGGTGGGGCGATTCTGTCGCGACCATGGAGATGCTACTTCGCAACAAACAGGGCGAAAGCAGCACACGTCTAATGCGATTGAAGTCATTAGAAGTGGATGACGATGGTGACAAAGGCTTAACCATTTTTGATGAGCCACGTGATGTAAAAGGCACGGCTTTCTTAAACCATTCACACATCTCTAAATCTGATGATCAATGGTTGTATCTGCCTGCTCTGAAACGTGTAAAACGCATCTCTTCACGTAACAAGTCGGGCCCGTTTATGGGCAGTGAATTTGCTTACGAAGACTTAAGCTCGTTTGAGCTAGAAAAGTACACCTTCAACTACATTGAAGACGCCAAAATTGAAGGTGTGGATACCTTTGTTTTAGAGCAAGTTCCTACCGACAAAAACTCTGGCTATACCAAGCAGAAAGTATGGCTAGACCAACAATATTACCGCCCCGTTCAAGTGGAGTTTTACGACCGTAAAGGCGCATTGCTGAAAACCCTGTCGTTCCAAGACTACAAACAATACCTAAACCAATACTGGCGCGCGCACACCATGTCGATGCAAAACCATCAAACGGGAAAAAGTACCGTTTTAACCACGACAGATTTAGCGTTCCAGACCGGTCTTAAGGACAAAGATTTCCAGAAAAACACACTGAAACGTGCAAAGTAAGGCAAGAATATGAAAAGGATTGTGTTAACAGGAACGCAGTTATCTTTAACCTTGGCAGCGACAGTTGGACTCATGCAGGTGTCGTTACCATGTGTGGCGGCTGGATTTAGCTCTGAGTTCGTAGAACAGATTAGCCCACAGCTCGCAGGGCAGGTTAACCTTGAACACAGGCAGTTTTTTAGCGACGGCTTACAAGGGCAAGATAAAGGGCAAAGCTCACTGGTTTTGCAGCCAGAGTTTTATTGGGAACAACAAGAGGGCAACGGCAGTTTTACCTTCACCCCGTTTTATCGCCTAGACAGTGAAGACGATGAACGAACTCATGGTGATATTCGTGAAGCCTTGTATCTCACCTACTGGGATGACTACGAACTGCGGGCGGGTTTAGGCAAAGTGTTTTGGGGCGTGACCGAATCGGCGCATTTAGTGGATGTGGTAAACCAAACCGACGCTATTGAATCGGTCGATGGCGAATCCAAGCTAGGTCAGCCAATGGTGCACTTCACCTCGATAAAAGACTGGGGAGCCATCGACGCCATGTTACTGCCGTATTTTCGTGAACGTACCTTTGCAGGCGAAGACGGACGCTTAAGACCAACCGTGCCAGTATCGAACGATGCGCTTTACGAATCTTCGCGAGAAGAAAAACACGTCGATGTGGCGCTGCGCTATAGCCAAATGTACGGTGATTGGGATGTCGGTTTAAGTTATTTGGGCGGCACAAACCGCGACCCTTATTACCGTGTGCAAGGCAACCAACTCAAGCCATACTACGCGCAAATGCAGCACTTCGGACTGGATGTGCAGGGCATTATCGGTGACTGGTTATGGAAGCTGGAAAGCATTTATCGCGATAGTTACGACAACCACACAGGCGTCGCAACAGGCTTTGAATACACTTGGGTTGGAGCGCTTGAATCGTACTGGGACATCGGCTTCATTGCGGAATACCTGTATGACAGCCGAGGCAACAATGCTCAAACCATCGGCCAAAACGATGTGTTCTTAGGCGCGCGTTTTGCCTTGAATGATGAAGACGGCACCGAAGTACTTACGGGCATCACCCAAGATTTAGATAACAGCGATGTCTACAGTGCCAAGTTGGAAGCATCAAGCCGAATCAACAACAACCTGAAGTGGCGATTAAACGCTTGGTTGTTTGAGAACGAAACCCCAGAAGACTTATTGTTCTTCGCTCGAAAGGATGATTTTGTTGAGGTAGCGTTGGAATATTATTTCTAGTGTTAGTTTGGTGGGGCGTTCTTGTTAAAGGAGGCGTCTCAGAATTAAGACGCGCTATATTTATAATGTTCAACGTCATCTTTTTATAAAATAGAGCAAATAATCGAATAGTCCCACAGGTAAGATGGTTATATTTTTCGAATATCTATAACCTCCGAATATGCATGTAAATCGTGCTGGTGGTATCGGCCCTAAGGGATCTATGAGTTTATTTAATTGGGATCAAAACTTTGAAACGGGCATTGGTGTTGTAGATGAACAACATCAATACCTTGTTGGTTTTATCAACCACTACGGAAATCTTTTGTCAGAGAATACAATCTCTATAGACGACATTAACATCGCTTTACTTGATCTCACACGCTATGCCGAATTTCACTTTAAAGAAGAAGAATCTTTGATGAGAGATTGCGGTGTACATCAGTTACACATTGAAGAACACATCAAAGCGCATCGTGTGTTTATGCAAGCTTTCATCTTGGAAGAAGATCAGGTGTCAGCACGGCAGTTATTGGACTTCCTCATCCATTGGCTTGCTTACCACATCCTCGGCATCGATCAAAACATGGCGCGACAAATGACCGCGATAGAAAAGGGTGCAACACCTCTACAAGCCTTTGAAGCAGAAGAAAAGCAGCAAGATTCTGCGACTGTCCCGCTGTTGGCTGCGCTTAACGGCCTGTTTGAACAAGTCTCTGAACGAAACAAACAGTTGTTACGCTTCAATCAGTTACTCGAAGACAAAGTCGAGGAACGGACGGCAGAATTGAAACGAGCGAGTAAGAAGCTTGAAGAACTGTCGTTAACAGACTCACTCACTCATTTGCCTAACCGCCGCAGTGCCTTTAAACAGTTAGCGCTACATTGGCAAGACTCCAAAGAACTTGGTATTCCTTTAGTGTGCATTATGATTGATGCCGACAACTTCAAGCGCATTAATGACACAAGTGGGCATGATGCCGGTGACTTGGTGCTACAAACCCTCTCGCGTGAACTGAAAAATACGTTCCGTAATGATGATATTGTTTGCCGGTTAGGTGGCGATGAGTTCTTGGTTATTTGCCCTAACACCGACCTCAAAGGTGGCATGCACATCGCGGAAACGGCTCGCCAGAAAGTGTCTGAATTAGAGGTTGAAACCAGTCATCAAGTTTGGATTGGCAGTATTAGTGTCGGTGTGGCTGAAATAACCCAAGAATTCGGCTCAATGAACGAGTTAATTAAAGCCGCCGATGAGTCCGTCTATTTAGCAAAAAACGCAGGTAAAAACAGTGTTTGTTCGATTCAGATTTAAAACTGGTTTATTTCAAGTTCAGATCTAAGTTCGCTTTAGTTTTAGATCTCGGTTCACTAGAGATTCAGAACTCAGCTCTCTGTAAATCTTGAGCCCCGCTCACTTCTAAACAAAGGAGTGGCACTCGTATTTGTGCCACTTCCTCTTACTACTCATTAATATCCTGTTAAATTTGCCGTGTTTTTAGTCAATAACTTGCTCTTTTAACGATTCAATTTGGCATTGGTTGCGTGTTTGATTACTATGTGTAGCTATCTAAAAAAACTAATCATCCGATACGGACACTACCAACTGGTAGATGAGGAAATGATGCAACATCTAGAAGAGATCATTGCTAATGCAACGACTGCTATTGATACAGCAGATTCGTTAGTCGCACTTGATGAAGTGCGAGTTCAGTATTTAGGTAAGAAGGGTGAACTAACTCTTCAACTACAAAGCCTAGGTAAACTTCCACCTGAAGAGCGTCGCACTGCTGGTCAAGAGATCAACAAAGCGAAAGGTGCTGTTCAACAAGCGATCGCAGCTCGCAAAGACGCACTACAACGTGCAGAGCTTGAAGCGAAACTAGCTGAAGAAACTATCGATGTGAGCCTACCAGGTCGTCGCATTGAGAACGGTGGTCTTCACCCAGTTACTCGCACAGTTGAGCGTATCGAACAGTTCTTTGGTGAGCTTGGCTTTAGCACTGAGTCTGGCCCTGAGATCGAAGATGCATTCCACAACTTTGATGCACTAAACATCGCAGACGATCACCCAGCTCGTACTGATCACGATACTTTCTTCTTCAACCCTGATCTAATGCTACGTACGCACACTTCTGGTGTTCAAATCCGTACGATGGAAAACGGCAAACCGCCATTCCGCTTCATTGCTCCGGGTCGTGTTTACCGTAACGACTACGATCAAACTCACACGCCAATGTTCCACCAAGTGGAAGGTATGTTAGTTGATGAGAACGTAAACTTCGCACAACTTAAAGGCATTCTTAACGATTTCCTTTGTAACTTCTTTGAAGAAGAAGTTGAAGTGCGTTTCCGTCCTTCATTCTTCCCGTTCACAGAGCCTTCAGCTGAAGTTGACGTGAAACGTAAAGATGGCAAATGGCTAGAAGTTCTAGGCTGTGGCATGGTTCACCCTAACGTACTTCGCTCTGTTGGCATCGACCCTGAGAAATACTCTGGTTTTGCATTCGGTATGGGTGTAGAGCGTCTAACGATGCTTCGTTACGGCGTAAATGACCTTCGTGCGTTCTTCGAGAACGACCTTCGTTTCCTTAAACAATTCAAGTAATCCGGGGCAGTCAAAACTATGAAATTCAGTGAATCTTGGCTACGCGAGTGGGTTAAACCTGCAATTAACAGCGAAGAGCTAGCTCACCAAATCACTATGGCTGGTTTGGAAGTTGACGATGTAGAACCTGTTGCTGGTGAATTCACCGGCGTTAAAGTAGGTAAAGTGGTTGAGTGCGGTCAGCACCCAGACGCAGACAAACTACAAGTAACTAAAATTGATATCGGCGAAGAAGAACTTTTAGACATCGTTTGTGGTGCATCTAACTGTCGTCTTGGCCTAACTGTAGCAGTAGCAACAGTTGGCGCAGTACTTCCTGGTGACTTCAAAATCAAGAAAGCAAAACTACGTGGCGTTCCATCGCACGGCATGCTTTGTTCTTTCTCTGAGCTAGGTATCGACGTAGAGTCTGACGGCATCCTTGAGCTGCCTGAAGGCACAACGCTAGGTATGGACGTACGTGAGCTTCTTGAGCTTAACGACGTAACTATCGACGTAGACCTAACAGCAAACCGCGCAGACTGCTTCAGCATCCGTGGCCTTGCTCGTGAAGTTGGCGTACTAAACCGCGCAGACGTTACAGAGCCAGCAGTTGAAGCTGTTGCAACAAGTATTGAAGACACAGTATCTGTTGAAATCAAAGCAACTGATGCTTGTCCACGTTACCTTGGCCGTGTGGTTAAGAACGTAAACGTGAAAGCGGAATCGCCAATCTGGATGCAAGAAAAACTGCGTCGTTGTGGTATCCGTTCAATCGACCCAGTTGTAGACATCACAAACTACGTGATGCTAGAGCAAGGCCAACCAATGCACGCATTTGATCTAGCTAAGATCGAAGGCGGTATCGTGGTTCGTCTAGCAGAGCAGGGCGAAAAACTAACACTTCTAGATGGCAACGAAGCTGAACTAAACAGCAACACACTTGTTATCGCTGACCACAACAAAGCACTAGCAATCGCTGGTATCTTTGGCGGTCAAGATTCAGGTGTTACTACTGAAACAACTGACGTTCTTCTTGAAGCTGCATTCTTCGCACCGGATCACATCCGTGGTCGCGCACGTGCTTACGGCCTTCACACTGATTCTTCTCTACGTTTCGAACGTGGTGTTGATTCAACACTTCAAGCAGCAGCAATGGAGCGTGCAACACAGCTTCTAGTTGAAATCTGTGGTGGTGAAGTTGCGCCAGTAAACGGCAGCGAATCTGAAGCTGATCTACCAAAAGCAAACGTAGTTGCTCTGCGTCGCGCTAAGCTAGACAGCCTACTAGGTCACGAAATCCCATCTACAGACGTAGTGGAAATTCTTACTCGCCTAGGTTGTGAAGTAGAGACTACAGACGCAGGTTGGACGGCAACGTCTCCATCTTGGCGTTTTGATATCGCAATCGAGCAAGACCTAATTGAAGAAGTAGGTCGTATCTACGGTTACGATAACATTCCAAACCAAGCGCCTAAAGCGGCACTTAAAATGAATGACCACAAAGAAGCTAACCAACCGCTTAAGCGCGTTCGTGACCTTCTTGTAGACCGTGGCTACCACGAAGCAATCACATACAGCTTCGTAGAACCAGAACAGCAAAAGCTTGTTGTACCTGGTGTTGAGCCGCTAATCCTGCCATTCCCAATCTCTGCGGACATGTCAGCAATGCGTCTTGGCCTAATCCAAGGTCTACTAAACACAGTTGTTCACAACCAGAAGCGTCAACAGTCTCGCGTTCGTCTATTCGAATCAGGCCTACGTTTCATCCCTGAAGCAACTGCTGAAAACGGCATGCGCCAAGAAATGATGCTTGCGGGCGTTATCTCTGGTACTCGTGGCGAAGAGCACTGGGACATTGCAACTAACACTGTAGATTTCTTCGATCTTAAAGGTGACCTAGAAGCCGTTCTTGAGCTTTCAGCAAACGAAATCGCATACAGCTTCAAAGCAGCGAAGCACCCAGCACTTCACCCAGGTCAAACTGCGGCTATCGTAGTAGACGGCAAAGAAGTGGGTATCATTGGTACTGTTCACCCAGAACTAGAGCGTAAGTTTGGTCTTAACGGCCGCACTATCGTATTCGAAATCGAATGGGCAGCTATCAACACTCGCGTGCTTCCAGAAGCAGTAGCCGTATCTAAGTTCCCTGCAAACCGTCGTGATATCGCAGTAGTTGTTGACGAAGCAGTTGCTTCTGGCGACATCGTTGAAGCGTGTATCGCTGCTGGTGGCGAATTCCTAACAGGCGCTAAACTGTTCGACGTATACGTTGGTCAAGGCGTTGAAGAAGGTAAGAAGAGCCTAGCAATCGCACTTAGCCTACAGTCTGTAGAGCGCACACTTGAAGATGCAGACATCGCTGGTTCAGTAGATGCTATCGTAGCTTCAATCTCAGAGAAATTCGGCGCAGCACTTCGCGACTAATCTTTTCTGATAGATAGAAAACCAAAGGCCTCGCATTGCGAGGCCTTTTTTGTAAGAACAAATTCAAGCAAGAGCTAAATTTCTAAGTGCTGATTACGATGAAGGTCCAAATAATACATTTTTAAAGTCTGTAGGCACTAGCTCATCAGTTTTATTTTTTTCTTTAAGGTAACTTTTATGACATTCAATATTAATCCTCATTTCTTGGATTAAGTTGTCAATCGAGCTAATATCATCAAAAGATACTTTACGTTCAATTATCGAAAATAAAACCAAGTCTAAATAAAAATGAGCCATTTCCACGAGATAATCTTTATGCCCATTAATATCACCTTGATGGACGATTTTATTTCGAGTTCGATAAACTCTACGAAGATCTTTTTCACATTTACTTTTTTCTTCTTCAATTAAATTACTTATTCCTTTCCTTGTTTGGAGGATATTTACAAGGTTAATGAACTTAAATCGAATTAATGGTTGCTCATCTAATTTGGACAATAAATCTACTGCTATTTTTTCATACTGCTTCACTGATAAAAGGGCAGCCATAGCTTCTTCTTCATCGATTATTCCTAAATTTCCCATTACTGCACGAAATTCTATTTCGTTCCACTTTAAAAAAATGTCTTTTAATGCACAGACTCTATGGCGGACAGCATAGAAAGAATAGATTAAGGATATGGATTCAATTACAGTTGAAATGTGAGATTTCGTTTTTCCCGTGATTAATAGAGCCTCTAAGCATATCCATAAATTTAAAATTTGTGATGCAGTTTCATCATTTTCTAAAGCATGTGCATGTAACTCTACACTTCGAATAAAACGTTTGAATGAATCTTGTTCTAAACCGAAGTTAGATAAAAATACCGGGAAAATATCTTTAGTGTGAGCGAAGTCAGCTTCGCTTAACGAAGACATCATATTAGTTTGTTTACTTATATTCACAACATGATTTTTACTATGATTGTAGACGAGGCAGTAATCGGAAAACCATGGTTTGGTGCGATGCGAAAAAACAACTAATAGATCTGATAACATACCAACCCTAGAAGCAGCAACTCGCATCGCGTGTTGATAGTCGACAGCTTCTACATTAGCACAACTAAGAAATACTTTCTTATCTCTAGGATTTCTAAAAAACTTGTTTTCTAAAATTTCATTATATACATGTTCTTTAGTGCTGAATATTTTAAGGTTCAGGTTTTTACAAGCTTCAGATATTTCGTTGTATATTTTAGAAGCGGTGAAAATAACTTCAAATTCCTTATATTCAAGGTCGAAGTATTCAAGAAAGGCAGCTAAATCCTCTAATGATGAGACTTTATTTATACCAGACTTATCAAAAAAATGTCTATTTGTTAAAAAGTATATAGTACCTTTTTGATACCCATAAGAAACCAGGAACTCATATAGTTTATCAGTTAAATTTTGTATCTTCTTTTTTTGTTTAGGTGTACTGATTGCTTCTTTTAACTGTTCAACTACTTCATTTAGATATCGCTGTGAAGGGATCTTAAACTTAATTAATTCTAGTATGTTTTTAAGCTCTTTATTATCATTTGAAGCGTTTAATTTTGAAAGATAAACTTCTGCTTTTTCGTTTAATAGTTTTTTTACGACTGAATCAGTTCTAATGTTTTCTCGAATCTCATCATACAACATGTTCAACTCGGTATCTGAAGTAATATGTAAACCCTTCTCTTGGAGTTCAATGTACTCTAAACACTCGGTTATTATATCTTTCAGAGGTACTTTAATATTTTTTTCTACATAGTCTGAACGGTCGTAAGACAACTCCAATAACCTCTGGGAAAAAAATAACAATCCTTCAAGCTCTGGCTTATAAGTCCAAGTCGCAAGATTTGTAATAATCACTACTAAACTCTCTTGTATAAATAAATATGCATTTAAATTATTGGTATCATACCCCGAAATGTCACTGTCTGTAAGCTTTTGTTATTATTAATTTTTATGTCAATATGATTGTAGGTTTAACCTATTGGTTCACTGTGAAAAAGGAGCGTTCATCTAGTCATAGAGTCGGAGTTTAATATCAATTATATCCTTTAAAGGTGACTTATTGACCTGTCTACAATTTCACACTTTATAGTGGCTATGTTGATTGAGAGGGGCGCTTTCTGTGTTCTCTCCAAAGTAAGTAGAGAGACACTATGAAACGTTTAATTCTAAACATCACATTCTTGGTATTCATGGCGCTGGCAGCTTTAATGCCATGGCTCATGATTCAATGGTTAAGTACGGTATTTCTATATCTCACGATGGTGAGCAAATTGCGTATGGAAGAAGTGGGAGCGGGGGATACGGTGCTAATCTTCATTCGCAGCTGGAGTTTAGACAGCAGGCTATGGCAGAACCAAGTGAGTGAGTTTTCAAAGCAGTACCAAGTGATCACTATGGACTTAGCAGGGCACGGTAACTCATCGTTCAACCGTGAAGAGTACACCATGGTTGCGTTCGCTGAAGACATCAAAGCCGTAATCGACAAAGAACAACTTGATTCAGTCGTCTTAGTTGGTCATTCAATGGCTGGTGGTGTTATTGCAGAAGCCGCTAAACTGATGCCGAAAAGAGTGAAGGGCATTATTGGTGTCGACACGTCGCAAAACGTCGCGCTAGCGGTTTCACAAAGCGACCTAGATGCGACGACCAAACCCTTTGAAGCAGACTTCCAAGCGGGTATTGCTGCATTCGTGAAAGACTCGCTACCAAAAGACGTAGACGCAGATTTACTTTACTGGGTAACGCAAGACATGGCCTCAGCACCGCCAGCTATCGCGATAAACCAGTTCCGCCATTATCTAGGCCAATACGTGACAGGCGAAGCCCACCGCGTGTATGAGAACGTGAATGTACCAGTAATATTGGTTAACGCTCGCCTATGGCCAACGGACTCAGAAGCGAACAAGAAACACATCAAGGACTACAGCATTTACTACATTGAAGACTCAGGCCACTTCCCAATGCTAGAGCAACCACAGCAGTTCAACACAATATTGATGAAAGCGGTTAAGTCAGTGAAGTAGGGCGGTTGTAATCATTCTATAGATAAAACTAAGGCCTCGCGTGTGCGAGGCCTTTTTGTTCTAGATGGTGCGCTCATGCCGATTAGTTCAGCAACGATTAAAAGGCCTTGCTCTAAACTTTTCGACCTTGTTAAAATGTATTCTACCTGATCTTAAGGAATACTCTTTTTTCTTCATCAGATAGTTTTTGTGCCCAAAAGCAGAATTTCCTTAACCTAGTCAATGCTCGGTGTTTTCCAGAATTGCTTAATATCCATGGCACAAAAAACAAAGAAGCGTAAACGACGGAAAATAGCCCTATAGCCATAAATGTCTCATTGGACTCCCAAAATAGTGATATTAGTGATGCTGCTAAAAAGGACGCAAATATTATGAACCAAGGGTTTGTAACTATTGGTGATTGTGAATAACTTTCGATTTCGGTATTACAATATTCTAGAGTGCTATTAAAATCACAATTTTTTGCTGTTTTTGATTTAATCGCCCCTTCATAGAATAAAACGAATTGTAAATATTCGTTATTTTTACTAAAAAATGAGAGCTCATGCTGGAAAATGTTCGAGTAACGTTCAAATGCTTTTTGTCGGCATCTGTTATATTTTTTGATCATTTTGAAGCACATGATCAAAGAGAAAGACAGTGACAACGTTGACTGAAACATTCCCTCTGCGAAATACTTGAGACCAATTGCTCCGAATGTAAAGAGTAAGAACTGACATATCAACACAATCAGATCAGCGATATTATTATTTACAACTATCGTCCTAAATACTTTCCATACATCTGCGTCATTACAAAGTTTGTAATGTTTTAAAAATACTTTCACTCACTGCTCCCGAAGACGCGCTAGTTTTTCACTAGGATTATAGGATAATTTCCTTTTAAAACATTATGTTAACGTTATTGGTCAAAGTTGTATATCTCTTTTAGGTTACTCAACATTAAACCACTAATTTAGGTTAAGGATGCGTCAGGTTTGCGGGATGACTCCCCATAGTTTTTAAAAGACTCGCTACCAAAAGACGTAGACGCAGATTTACTTTACTGGGTAACACAAGACATGGCATCAGCACAGCCAGCTATCGCGATAAACCAGTTCCGCCATTATCTAGGCCAATACGTGACTGGCGAAGCACACCGCGTGTATGAGAACGTGAACGTGCCAGTAATATTGGTTAACGCTCGTCTATGGCCAACAGATTCAGAAGCGAACAAGAAACACATCAAGGATTACAGCATTTACTACATTGAAGACTCAGGCCACTTCCCAATGCTTGAGCAACCACAGCAGTTCAACGAAACGTTGATGAATGCGGTTAAGTCAGTGAAGTAGGCGCCGTAGTTGTTAAAATATGGATGTAATCGGTGATAGATAAAACTAAGGCCTCGCGTTTGCGAGGCCTTTTTGTTAGTTGGAGGCTTTGCTAGATACATTCATTTCAATTTGTGAGTAATGTTCGCATCGTTCATTCTTTTATGGTCCTTAAACGACGGCCTCATAGTTATATAAATGCTCTATCAACCACCCTTAGATACGTAATTAGCACCACTGTTATTAGTAAGGGCTGACCGAATCTAGTGGTGCTTTCTACTGATAATAATTTTAACTATGTGTTTAGGACGTCCTGCTATGGCTAAGAAAATAATATTCATTCATGGTCGCGCTCAAAAGCCCGATAAAGCTTCCCTTCAAGCACTCTGGTACGAGGCTATAGAACATGGCTTACAGCGAGATTGTGGAGACTCAAGTTCGTTACAAGCTTTTAAAGATGTCGATAAACGGTTTGTCTATTACGGTGAACTATCAAACACATTGTTAGACAAACCAACGGAAGACCCTGCAAGTCGGCAGCAAGCGTTGTCTGAACTCAAAAAGTACAAGACAAGCCAGTTCAATAAAACAACGTATAACAAGGTATCTAAAATTGGTTTTCTAAAAGAGGCGTTAGCAGATACTTTTTCATCGCTGTTTGGAAAGCTAGGTGTGGCTGAGACACTCATAACGATGGTCGCGCCGGATATGGCGCATTATTGGTATGAAGATACCTATTTCGGCAGCGATGTCAGGCATAGGCTATTGGTTGAACTGAAGGAAGCGCTTGATAATCAGGATGATGTGATGATTGTGTCGCACAGTCTCGGGTCGATGATCAGTTATGACGTGTTATGGAAGCTGTCTCATTACGGAGAGTATAGACACGACTATGGTGCGGATAAGAAGGTCAACTTATTGCTGACGCTTGGGTCACCGTTAGGCGATGAAAACGTAAAAGATAGGCTAAAAGGGAGTCGCTTGAAAGATGAGAAGAAGTACCCTTTAAACATTCAGCAATGGATAAACATATCGGCAGAAGATGACTTTATCTCTCATGACAGCAAAATTAGAAATGACTTTAAAGATATGCTCAAACTGGATCTGATACCCGGCGGAATGAAAGATATCCACCCGATTTATAACCTCAATATTCGCAACGGAAAAAGCAATCCGCACGCTTCCATCGGTTATCTCATTAACCCTAAATTCATCACAGTATTGGACGAATGGCTCTCGAGTTAATTTGGTTTGCCATCGTAAATTGCTAGCTACTTTTTCGTTGGAACGCAGATAAAACAAGGCCTCGTGATTGCGAGGCCTTTTTGTTTGTGCTGACGAGGCAACTAACTTGGACAATATTAACTACTCTGTGTAGATCGCGATTCCATTAACCGTCTGTTCTGAAACAGGGATTAAGTACTGGTAGTCTGTGCCGACGCCTCCCAATACTACAGAGCTGTTGCTTCCTGTCGCTTGAAGTAAGACCCCATTAGCTCCTAGTTTGGCCGCCTGATTTTTTAACTCTTCGATTGCATAGTCGATGGAGCCTTGTTTAGTCATACCTGCATCACTAGATGCATCAACTAAAGCTATTTTTTCATAGTTCTCAGGCGCTTCGAGATAAAGTGTTACTTCTTGAGGTGTAATTGGGTTTCTGGCTTCGCCTACTAATATTGCTGAACCAGATGCACAGCCAACTAAAAATAGCGTGATGGAAAGAGCTAAGGTTTTAAAGATATTCATTGGTATTAGATCTGTTTCTGGAATTAGGAGGCGGAGTATAGCGAAATAAGACCACCCTTTAATTGTGGGCATTGTAACAAGTTACGTCATTGCTTTTGAATCAAATACATATGAGGCTTGACCAGCAATCCCCTCCTAACCTCCCCTTGGTTTACATCTCCAATCTCTTTTTTGATAACAGGAAAGGGGAGGAACTGAATACCGATCGTTGCCAGTGCAGCTGTATGTTTTGCGACAAATAACAATCTCCAATGAATCTCTCAAATAAGTAAAATCTCTCTGAATACTTACCAATCTCAAGAAATAACATTCTAAAAACGATCGTGTAACAATTTGTTAGCGAGTTGTATTGTCTCTGTGTTCTTTTTCTTAGTTGCATATCGTTACCAAGCTCAGAACATACCATTATTTTTGAGGATCTGAATATGAACGGAAAACTAATAACGGCTTCATTCATGCGCGATCATATTCAAGACTTTCTTTTCGAATCGGCGGCTTAAATGACTCTCTGGCTTAGACTTTTAACATCGCGGAGCTCATTCGCGATGTTGGTTATTATCGCTATCGCGTCAGTGATAGCGAATACTGGATGGCGAGTTGTGATGAATAACTTCGCTGTCGATACTGTTGGTATGACCGGCGCTGATGTGGGGGTATTGCAGAGTGTTAGGGAGATCCCAGGCTTACTCTCATTTACTGTTTTGTTTCTGTTGTTTATCGCTTCAGAACAAAGAGTCGCGGTACTGTCGGTTGCAACATTAGGGCTAGGTGTTGCAATGACGGGGTATTTGCCTTCGATTTATGGCTTCTATTTCAGCACGACGATCATGTCTATTGGTTTCCATTATTTAGAGGCGGTGAACAAATCACTCTCAACACAATTGTTAGAGATCGAGAACTTTAGTGAATCAATGGGGAAAATCCGCTCTGCCGCCTCTTTTTTCTCGATGGTGACTTTTCTAGGCATTATGGTCGCGAGCTATCTGTTTGATGTTTCAGATAAGGCTATTTTCTTTAGTTGTGGAGCAATATGTTTCTGGCTTGCGGTCTATTTGGTTACGTTCCAAGATACTCACACAGAGGTTAAGCAACACACCAAACTCATTGTCCGACGTGAATACACGACCTATTACATTCTTACTTTTTTGAGTGGGGCAAGAAGACAGATCTTTGTGGCATTTGCTGGCTTACTGATGGTGACAAAGTTTCATTATACGATTGCGATGATGGCTGCTCTGTTTATGGTCTCCAGCTTAGCTGCGACGCTTGCTCTACCGTATGTTGGGAGATTTATCGATCGAGTAGGAGAAAGGCTCGCTTTGATCATTGAGTATGCCGCGTTAGTGCTGGTGTTCCTATCTTACGCATTTGTGGATGATCATTATGCGGCAGCAGGGTTGTATGTTATCGACAGTATCATTTTTAGCTTTGCTTTAGCTTTAAACACCTACTTTAAAAAGACAATTAGGGAAGATGAAGTGGCTTCAACGGCGAGTTTGTCATTCACTATCAACCATATTGCAGCGGTGTTCCTACCATTTTTGTTGGGAATAATCTGGATGTCTGGTTATCAATGGGTGTTTGTTACAGGAGCAGTGATTGCTTTGATTAGCCTGCTTGTGTCGTTGACTATGGGCACGCAGCTTCATCAGCGGATTAATGGATTCGATAGGCTACAGAAACAATAGCGACACTCATTTATCTCACTGATCATTACTCATTGTTAGCACAACTCAGCAATTCAACATTACGCAGGTGAAAGCGGTGAAGCCAGTGAAGTAGGGTGCTGTCGTTGTTAAAGGATAACGGTAACGGTTCGATAGAAAAACGAAAGCCTCGCGATTGCGGGGCCTTCTTGTGTTCCTAGTGAAACTCAATTTCTCCCACGCTCTACACTTGATAGTGATAGAATCCCCGCATCAGAACTATCGAGAATCTAGGTATTTATAAACAATGTTTATCCATCATGTGAACGGCATCGACTGGCTGGTGATTACAGCTTTTGAAGAACTGAAACCGATGTTTATCGAAGATGCTGGTCCTATCCCGTCTTACTTCTCTATTAGCAGTGAATTAAGCCTGATTGATCAAGCTAAGCGCAGCTGTGGGTTTTTACCGACACTCCGTGGCGTCATCACTGATACTGGCACGTACCAATGCAAAGATCTTGAAGAAGATTTGAACCCGCAGCTTGCGTGTATCGTTGAAGGGCGTGGGCGCGTTTTCATCTATCACGGCGACTACGTGGCTTTTGTCGATGACGAACAAACCTTCATTACCCGAATAAATTAAAGCCAGTGAAGTAAGGCTATTAACCCTTGATAGAAAAACTAAGGCCTCGCATGTATGAGGCCTTTGTATTTCTATTGAAGTTAACGATTATCTAGCTTAACGAAAGCTTGGGATAATCGCTGGAATCCCTGGCAGAAGGCCAACCAACGCCATGACACTTGTTAGCACAATAAACATAATGCCTGGCAATACCCAACGGCTCATCTTGCTCAGTTCGCTACTACGTTCTTTACAACCAACTAAGCCTAAGTTGTCCAACAGCATGGTGAGAGCCCAACCAAATGCAGGGTTAACGAGCGCTGAAGAAAATACAACAATCGCTGCCGACTGTGTGGTTTTTCCTTCACGCGTCATTTCCATTCCCGCTTCTAGCAGTGGCACAAATACCCCAACAATTAGCGCAACACATAGTACAGGTTGCCAGATAGCTAAATCCATCGGGTAACCCCAAACTGCGGCGATAATACAGAACAAAGCCGTGAGTAACGCGCCCGCAGGAATAGGACGTTTAGCAATCGCTGCTGGTACGATGTAAGTACCCCATGAAGACGTGAAGTTAGTACCACCAAGCAGAGAACCAAACGTTTGACGAATAGACGCTGTAGTCATGGTGTCGTCAATGTTCATGTGTACTTTTTCGGTACGTTCTGGGTAGCTGATCTTTTGGAATACTTGATGCCCTAAGAAATCTGGAGACCACATAGCGACAGCCAAAATTGCAAACGGCAATACCACCATGAAGTGTTCAATCGTCGGTAGACCTAGCATCCAACCTGTATCTTCTCCCCACCAATACATAGGGTTCATGTTAGGTAAGCCTGGCTCAGTGTGGAAAGCGAATGGCGCACCCATGGCAAATGCAATCGTACCACCCAGCAAGCAGCTAAGAGGCACAGCTAACCAACGCTTACGGAAGTGTTCCAATAGCGCGTACAGAATAATGGTGCAGAAGATCACGACAAAAGCGATGTGGCTCATGCCGATGCCTTCAGCCCAAGCGAACAGTTTTTTTACCTGAGAAGCGGTTCCTACAAAGCCAAGGTAGAGTAGCAAGCCACCACAAACGCCTTTACTGGTGAGGTTGGCTAACATACTGCCACCTTTACTGATGGCTAAGAGTAAGCCAAAAGCGCCAATCAACAGGCCAAACGCCATAGGATGGCCACCTGCTGCAACTACAATCGGAATCAACGGGATAAGTGGGCCGTGTGTCCCTGCGAGGTTTGCAGTCGGCAATAGAAAACCAGAGAAAAGGATGATGAAAACAGAGGCGATGAGGAGTTCGTAACGGACGTTTTCTAGAACAAAATCTTCATTTAACCCTAGAGCTCCAGCAAAGGTGGCTGCAATAGCGCCCACCATAACCACTTTGCCAATGGTCGCGGCCATCGCTGGGATGGTGTCTTCTATCTCAAATCGATAGTCTTTAAACGGCAAATTTGGACGCCAGCGCTTAGGCGACATGATTTGCAATTCGTGCTCTAGATACTGTTCTCGGGATTCAAACTCTGAGCTTGGCTTATGTTGTTGTTCATAGCTGAGTTCATCCTCATTGGCTTGAGGCTTCTCTGTTTGTATATGTGCGGACTCTAAAGTAGTGCTCATTTTGATTCCTTTCGTTCACACTCTGAGGTGTGTTATTCCAACAAACGTTGTTTACTCACGCAGAAGTGCAAACAATGCGTCAACTTATAATTAAAGATTCATTAACATTTAGTTGTTAGTACCTTATACCAAACCAAAAAAAACAAATAGACTCAGTCGGTTAGACATTAGTCGTAGAGCAAGCCGACTAGTATTAGACTCGGTAGATAGTATGTGTCTGTTTATTTGTAGGTGATGAGCTTTTTTGGTAATAAACGAATATCTAACAAGAAATGCTTAGTACTAAAGCGCCAGATAACGTCCACCGATGAGTGCTTTCTGACGTTTTGGAGGGTGGATGGTGAAACACCCTTCAACGTTGTTCAGTCGTCTGAGACCAAGGTATACGCTACAAGATAATTTTTACTATCCCAAAATGAAGATGTTCACCAGCGACTTTAAGCCTTTTCAAAGCATTACACTGCGTACAGTTATACGAGGTGATATAATTTTTGCCTAAAGCTTTGAAGAGCTAATGAATTAAAGGATTGATACGATGGCAAAAACGATCTCATTGGTACTCGGTAGTGGTGGCGCAAGAGGCTTGGTTCACGTTGGAGTGATCCGTTGGTTAATTGAGCATGGCTATCAGATCAAATCCATCTCTGGCTGTTCAATTGGCGCACTTATCGGTGGTGTTTACGCTGCGGGCAAGTTGGATGAATTTGAAGAGTGGGTCACCAGTATCGACCAAGGGGACATGGCGATGTTGTTGGACTTTTCATGGCAGTCGAGTGGTATGTTCAAAGGCGACAAGATCATCGACACACTGCGTGGACTTATCGGCGAAATTTCAATTGAAGATCTGCCTATCCCTTATACCGCCGTTGCCGCTAACGTTGCCGATGAAAAAGAGGTTTGGCTGCAATCAGGTTCTCTGTTTGATGCCATTCGTGCCTCTATCTCTTTGCCACTTTTCTTTACTCCTCATGTCGTCAATGGCGAAGAACTCATTGATGGCGGAGTGCTCAATCCCGTACCGATTGCGCCTACCTTCGGAGACAACACAGACTTTACACTGGCGGTGAACTTAGGGGGTGAACCTGAAATGCTTCAACAGGAAGTGATACCTGTTTGCCTGCCAACGAAAGAGAGTAACTTGCACGAGAAGGTTGTTCATTTTATCGATAATCTAGGCAGCAGTGTAAAAAGTAAAATGAGCTTCAATTTTGCGGCCTACGACATTGCTAACCAAGCGTTTGATGCAATGCAATCGACCATTGCTCGCCAAAAACTGGCCGCTTATCCCGCCGATATTACGCTCGAACTCCCACGCAATGCTTGTGGCACTTTAGAGTTTGATCGTTCACAAGAGATGATAGACAGAGGCTACCATTTGGCACTGGCTAAACTGGGTAACCGACTTTAATGTGATAGGTCACTGACTCGACGAAGAGAGTATTTATGGAAACGGAACTCAAACAACTTGAACTCAACGATCTGGTGGCCACAAAAGATGTCATCGTGCTCACAAGCATAGAAGATCAGGCTATCTCTTGGCTAACAAGTTACTATCAAAAAAACGCTGATATTCAGATTATCGAGAACGCACACCAGCTAGATACTGAAGTGACTTTGACGCAATGCCGAAGCGGCCTTCATGACGGTAAAAAGGTGATACTCACCGCGCAGTTTCGCAGTCAACTTCCTATCATCAATATCGCGTCACTGTGTAATGAGCAGCGCAAATCATTGATCAATATTGAGCTATCGGGTTGGGATGAAGAAAAACGCCTCCCTCAGTCGTATAGTAGTTTCTAGTTTCTAGTTTCTAGTTTCTAGTGGCTTCTGTGTTGGTAGTCCAGTGCTTTATCTAGACCAATTTTAAGGCTAGAGCCACTTCCCAAGGCTAGAGCAACCATTACGTTATAAGAACTTTTAGATGAGAGATAGGAAAGCCATGTTGAAATTGTTGCGCCAGGTGAAAAAGTGGAAACTTGCGTCGCTTAGTTTGATCATTCTCATTGCCACTTTTTTTATCTACAACCAGTTCGGGAACCGTATGTCCCGTGTCGACGAGGCAAAATTTCTAATCGGTCAACTTAATGCTGTTTTGGATGCTGCTGAGCAATATTCTCGTGATAACGGCTCTCTGCCTCCTATTACTTCCGATACCGATACGAACTTCGGCTACTTAAACATCAATCACTTAATTGAAAATCCGGGCTTATCAACATGGCAAGGACCATACCTACCTTATGAGGATACATGGATAGGAGGTGATCAGTACATTGATCACCCAGATTACATAGCAACGCAATTACTGCTTAAGGAAAAGGGTAGTCAATGGGCACGAGGAAGCTCCGAGACAGGTTGTGAATCGTCGTCATCAACTTGTTCTCTTGCGGCTTGTATCTGGTTAGTACCAACAAAAGTGGCACAAGAAATTAATCAGATTGTCGATGGCAATACGAGTCTCGAAAGTTCTAATACGACCGGAAAAGTACGTTACGACAAAGCCTTTGGTGGCGCGCTTGTTTGTATAATCGGAGATGACTATCCAATGCCTTCTGAACCGTTAAACTAAGTCGTTTCTAATTACCTTACTGGCAACTTGGTCTTAGTTTTTACCTGACCAAATGCGAAGCTGGATTCTATAGACGCGATATTGGGCAGGCGGGTTAACTGTTTGCGGATAAATTGCTCGTAGCTTTTGAGTGACTCGCTCACTACATGCAATAGGTAGTCGTGATTGCCTGTCATCAGAAAGCACTCTAACACTTCATCAATCACTTCAATGTGCTGTTCAAAGTCGCGCATGTTCTCTTCAGTCGGCTTTTCAAGTTTCACCAACACAAACACATTCACAGGTAAGCCACACGCTTCTTGATCTACGCTAGCGTGATAGCCACGAATGATCCCTTGTTTCTCCAGTGCTCGAACTCGGCGTAAGCAAGGAGAGGGTGACAACGCTACGCGGTCGGCCAACTCTTGATTGGTCAGGCGAGCGTTGTTTTGCAGTTCAGCCAGTATTTTCTTGTCGATCTCATCCATTAGCATATTCCATCAATATTGAAGTTTATTTGGCAATATTATTGCTCAAAGTGTATGTCTTACTTCGCAAATAGCAATTTTTAACATCGGTACAAAACTAAAATTAAAGGAGGAACAACAAGCATGGAATGACTTAGGAATTATGAATACTTCAACTCAACTTAGCCCGCTACGTAAAACCACCAAACACGAACAAGCAGAAGCCCTTGCCATTGAGCAAGCAAAGCATTTTGGTATCGACCCAAACAGTGATTACGGCATCACGCTGATTGAGCTGGCAACGACACTGTACAAAGCCAATACTAAGACTCACGACCTTTGGGCTTTGACCGTTGACGGGCTTTCAGAGCTCGACAAGAGTGACCGTATCGCTTGGTTTAACGCCAAACGCTTTTTGTCATTCCAGATCGCTAAGATCCTCGATAATCTACAAAACCCGATGCGTGCCACTTACCAATCCATTGCGACTAACAATGGTAATTTTGCATCCAAAGGTGCGTATCCAATCTTCGATAATGTGGCTGCTATTTTCTCTGCCAGCCCTGTCATTACAAGAACCGCGACCTATTTGTTTGCCTGTACAGAATGGATTGAAGATGCGTTTAACGGTAAAGAGCCACTGCACGATATCTACTCTCGACTGCTAAACCCAACCTCAATCTCACTGGCTAACCACATGGTTGACCTAGAGGCTGGCTCTAGAGCCAATGAGTACCTCGCATGGAACTTTAACTCGGGTATGGCGGCCATTGATGGGTTGTTGAGCCATTTACTTGGGCATGAAGACATTGTGTTGGCCTCGCGCAATATCTACGGCGGTTCCTACCAACTGTTGGAAGATTGGTTTGGAAAACCTTCGAATCTGAATGTCGCGGTAGAGTGGGTGGATGGTTACTCCGGAGATGAGTTTGCGACTCGCCTTGATGAAGTTGCTGACAAATACGCTGGTCGCCTCGCTGCGGGTAAGAAAATCTACGTTTACCTTGAATCACCGTGTAACCCGCATGGATATGTTTTAGATGTCGCCAGTATCAGTAAAGCTGGTCACTCTCGTGGTTGGGATGTGATTGTCGACTCAACAGTAGGCACACCATTGCTTCATCCTGTACTCAAACGTGATGATGTGATGGAAAGACCAGATTATGTGATTCACTCCTACACCAAAGAGCTAGCGGGTTCAGGCACCACAACGGCTGGCGTAGTCATTGGTCGTAATGAAACTATGTTTGTGCCAAAAGGAGAAGAGGTAACGTTCACCAAACCAAACGGCAATGAAACCACAATCCCATGGAACGAAACCCTGTTTTGGAATGTGTATTACATTAAAGGCGCATTCTTAGATGCAGACAAAGCGTTTGAAGTGCTCAATGGCATGAAAACCTATGAGATGCGTGTGGTGCAGAAAACCATCAACACGCTGACTCTTGCGAAGATCTTCGATGCTCACCCAGACATCAATGTGTCGTGTCCAGCTCTGCCAGATAGTGATAACTATGAACACTGCCAGAACAACATGTACTTGGGGCTACCAGCGGCTCTTTTCACAATCGATATGGAAGGTAACGGCGAGCGTGCGCCTATTAATAGAGATGGATTCAAACAGTTCTTCGACATGCTTGAACCAGCAATCGGTATGCAAGTGAGCCTTGGGCAAACCAACACGGTCGCGTTATGTCCGGCACTGACTACGCACTCAGAACTGAGCGACGATGCGCTCAATGAAGCAGGCATCAAACCGACCACAATGCGTATTTCTATCGGCTTAGAAGATCCCCGCATGTTCATTGCTCATATTATCGAGGCAGCCAAGTTATCGATTGACCGTAAACACGCCGACTTCTCATCTAGCTTCCCGAGTGGTGACAATATCGATGAAATCTATATGCAAACTTATATGGATGTACACCAGAGGTTTGTAAAGAGCTTGCCGAAGTTCAGTCAGCTGAGTCAGTAACTTAGCTCAGTAAGGAAAGTTAACAAGATTAGTCAGTAAAAAGCAGTCAATAAAAAAGCACCCTGCTGACTCAGTAGTCGGTAGGGTGCTTTCTCGATATAGAACCAAGTGACAATATTGGTTTACCAAGTTACTTACTATTTAGGCTGGTGGCCTGTCTTTTTCGCAAGCTCTTGCATAGCTTCGGCAAACGTAGTTGTTCCGCCTTTCGCTTTAACCTGAACCACCTTATATCCTTGGCTTTCCAGCGCTTGGCGCTCTTCTAAAACGGCTTTATCGTCTGGCAGACTGCCCTGTACAGGCTGATGAATGTAACACCCCTCAAGTTGACCATCTTCGACCAGTTGGTGGTGTTTCAGTGCATTGATATCAAAATTCATAGTCAGTCTTTTCGTTTAAATGGAGAGTCTCTGTGGCAAAGGCCGTAAGTCTTTATAATTGATTGTTTGTACCATACGGCATTTTAACCATAAGAAGCTAGTTCAAATTCAATAATCTAATGGAATGTAACTGGGTCCGGTTTACATCTTCAATCTCTTATTGATTGTAGGGAAGGCAAGGGGAGGAACTGAATGCGAACATTTTAATACATCCAAATCTGACCTTTTCGCTCAACCATTGAGCGAAATCGGTACAAATCATCAACCTTTCCAAATATGGAATCCACACTTCTCTTATTGGTTCTTTTTTCCAATTGTGAATGGTTATAACCTAGTTTTCGTAGAAAAGAGAATCGAATAAGCCGTGAGCGCGGCGCGTCATAATGAATGAAAACTAGGCACAAGCATGAACGAAAATTTTTATAGATACGCGATTTACACTGTTTTTTCAGCGGCAGCATTGTTCTCCGCTTTTTTAGTCACCTCAGATAATGTTTCCCCTTTTACCACTCAAGCGACTTTGTATCGCAACGTGGCGACCATCGCGCCAGAAGTGTCCGGTGTAATTACTGACGTCATGGTTAGTAATGGCGAGTTGGTTGAAAAAGGTCAGCCATTATTTGCTATCGATGCCAGCAGCTACCAATTGAAAGTGGCACAAGCGAAAGCTGAACTGCATCAAGCGCGTGACTCTGATTCAGCTAAATGGCAGCAATTAGCAGCAGCGAAACAAACTCAAAGCCAACGAGAATTCGAATACCACAACGCGAAACAGAAACTCGCACGTAACCAAAAACTGCGTAACAAAGGGCTCGCGACGGAACAAGATCTTGATGACGCAATCACCAATACACAAGTTGCGAGTAGTGCGGTTGAAGCTGCGAACGCGGAAGTGAAACGCATTGAAGTTGAGTTATCGACCCAAGACCGCACAGCGGCCATTGAATTGGCAGAAGCAAAACTCGCCAGTGCGGAACTGGATTTAGACCACACTCAAGTCGTCGCGCAAACGGAAGGTGTCGTGACCAACTTACAATTGCAATCGGGCAGTTATATCACTCAAGGTACTTCATCATTACTGCTGGTGGATGAAGCTCATGCGTGGATCAGTGCAGACTTCAATGAGAAAGGCATTGATAAGCTAACTAATGGCCGCGAAGTTTTGGTCTCTTTTGATGCGCTACCGGGCAAAGTCTTTACGGGTGAAGTGAGTAGCCAAGAGCGTGCGATTTACGACACCAATAACGCCAATGGCAAACTGTCTAGTGTGACCAATGATACGCGTTGGATCCGTGAGCAACAGAAAGTACGTACCCGCATTACCGTTAATGAATTGGATCCTTCGATGATCTCAGGTTCACGCGCGAGTGTGATTGTTGAAAGCGGTAATCCAATAATGCACGTTATTGGCTCTGCTTGGATTCACTTGGTTTCAACATTTCGCTACATCTACTAGTAGGAGATGACGATGTGGACATTCGAAAACACTGCACAGGGTCATTCTCAACGTAATGAAGCGCTGCGTGTCGCACTTACTGTGACGATTTGTATGGTGTTGGGAAAGCTACTAAACCTAGACTCTCCCGTTTATCTGGCGTTGTATCCAACCATCATTATGACCAAGAACAAAGATTACTCTTGGCTTGGCTTGATCCGTACCTTGGCACCCACTTTATTGGCAGCAAGTACAGCGTTGGTGGTGACTGAGGTATTTTCACAGCATCCGTTTGTGGTGTGGACCATTAGTCTGTTCTTCTTCGACTTTATGCGTCGTCGAGCCACTACGCCAGCGAAGAAAGGTAAAATGTTGATGCCAACCTTCAACTGGATTTTGATTGTGGTGTTTGCTCAGCACACCACCATGGATATGCCGATGCGCATTCATGAAATTTTGGTATCCATGTTGATTACCATGGTAGTAGCAAAAACCATGGTGGCTCTGTTCCCTGTTGAGCAAGGAAGCAAGCCTCCTATATTTAAAGACCAGGCAGTCACATTTGAGAGCAGAGCAATTTCACTCGCTTTGATTGGTCTCGGTTTGGCATTCTTGATGATCGTTGACATCATCTCAGCAACGTTCTGCATGGTGCCAGTGATTGCTGCTGCAACCCAAACCACGCACAACAGCTTTATTGACGTGGTTGACCGCCGTTTTCAAACTCAAGTAGGCGGCTGTGCAGTAGCCGTGGTGTTCACTTTGTTGATGGCAGGACATCAGTCTACATTCGGTTACTACACCATAGTGTTGGGTTTCTTTGCCTTTATGATCACCGCATCAATGGCCAAAGCGAAAGGTTCAGCCAGAGACGTTCATGCCGATGCGTTATTAGCGACCATGCTGCCTATTCAGTTGTACATGACCAGTAGCAATTTAGGGTTGGAAAGTACCTTCCTACGCGCTTGGGAGCTGGCTGTGACTTTGTTTGTACTGTGGGCTTTGTGTCATTTTGTTCGTAAGCCTAATGGTGAAGAGCCGGCACTCGTTCGCTAATAATCAAATCCGGCCAACCGATTATGGTCTGATTTGATTGCGCCTTTCATAAAATTAAAAAATGCTTTTATTCTGGCTGAATCTTCTAAATCTTTATGAGTCATCATCCATAGGTCTGTGTTTTGATGCCTAGATCATTCGTTTTCAAACTTTCAGTTTTCGAGCTCTTCGTTTTCGAGATTGCGCCGAACTAAATCGTGCATTTGTTTTACTGTCATCAGTGCTAACCAGATGATTTCTTCTACTGAACGTTGCCCAGCTGCAGACATTGGGTGGTCGGCGTCAGTTTGATTGGTGAGCGCGGGCAGCTCATGGACGCGGTTATCACGAATGGTATTGATCAACGCATCCATCGCATCATGAATCAAACTTTCGACTTGTTGCGAGCCTTGGTATTGGGTGCCTTTTCTTACAAGTGGAATCAGCAAGCAGAGGTAATGGCTTAACAATCGATAGTGACTCAGCATATCTTCATAATAGTGAGGGTCGGCGCGAGTGTGTTTTGGTTCTTGCTGCATCTCATTGTAAATCAGCTCAAGGTCGCTTTCAGCGGTTAGCATGGCGGCACGTTGCTTGGTTAGTTCAACGTGGTCATGTTGTTCTACATCGATTTGAAGTTGTTCATAGCAATACAGGAACAAGCTTTTCGAACGGTTCAGTGCTTTTAGCGCTTGATTATGTATCTCTCTGCCTCGCCATTGAGGCCATAGCAAACCATAGCCTAATAGAACTATCGCGCCGCCAATGACATTATCGATCAAACGTGGCGCGGCGAAATCGAGCCCTTGGTGTGCCATGGTTTGGTAAACCAAAATCAATAGCGCGGTAATACAACCAATAGCCAGTGAGTAGTGGCGCATAATATTAAGCATGGCAACGGGTAAGAGTATCGCGATCAGCACTATCATTGTGGTGGCTGATACACCGAGTTGAATCAAAGATGTCGCGAACAACACACCAGCAGCAGTACCTAAGCAGCGTTTCCAAGTTTTACTGCGTGTTGCCAAAAAGCTAGGCTGTATCACCATCAGCATTGAAATCAGCACCCAGTCAGGGCGAATTAATTCATAGTATTCTGCGATGCCGGCACCAAGGGAAAACATCAAACCGACTCGGGCAACGTGGCGCCAAATAGGGTTATCTCGTTTGGGTAGGCGAAATGATAATTCGAACGGTTGTACTTCAAATGACCGTTCATACGCGGGTTCACTCAATTCAATACGACGTGAGATGTGTTTTACGGCGAATGCCCAATAACGGAAGCGAGGCTGATCTTCTAGCTTCACCGCCTCAATCAAGTCATCAGCTTCTTGTTCTAACAAGCTCAAGTGCTGTATGTCTTCATTGGTGTTGTGCAGAAGTTGCTTGGCTTTATGTTTTAACCTTTGCTGGCAATGTTGGCTCCAAACTAGCAGTAAGTCACGGTTGTGTTTATTGGATTGAAATTGTTTTAACAGATCTGGATTGCTGGTGTGGCTGCTTATTACGACTTCAAATGTATCGATAGCGAGGAATAGTGCTTCCCGAAGCTTGTTAGCATCGTCATGTTTAGAGCGGAATGACTCAGACTGAAGAGCCTGTTGGAACAGTTCGATTAGCTGATACTTGATACGTCTTTTTGACGCTTCATTTTCCCCACCTAACAAGAACTCTTGGCGATATTGAATGTAGTCTGCCAATGCCTCGTAAATTGCTGCTAAGCACACACGTAACGCATAGTGCTTCCATAACGCAAACCAAAGCCAGCTAAACAGAGAAAAAGTAAGGGGGCCAAGTACCAGCATCGGGTACAAGCTTAACGCCGTGTTGGAGTTATGAAGCGACAGACTGACGACAGCAATCAGGAGGCTAGACATACCAAGCCTCGCCCAGAATGGACCGTTTACCGCCGCACTGGCTAGCAACGCACCCATTGCACCATAAGTCACCCATAAAGGCAGTCCGCTTTTCAGCAGAGCGTAACTGACGGCCAGAGTCATGCCCCAAGCGGTTGCGGTGATCGTAAAACGTGTCCATCTCCTTGGCCCGGCGGCGTCGAGGCCACTAATCAGAGCGGCTGGCATAGTCATCAGCGCGGTCATGGCGATAGTGGTTTGATTCGACAGCACCCCTAAACCGAGAAACAGCACAATGGCACTGGTGGCGCGAAGCCCAAGGTTAATAGAAGGGGAGTACCAGACTTTACGCAAAATGGCAGGAGAAAACGTCATAGACCCTCGTTATTTGTTTGAACTTAATGAGTGTAACGCCAAATCTGTTTCCGCGTTGTCTTCAATCACAGATTGATAAATTAAAGCACAACAAACCTTTAGGTGAAATTCGACTCACCACACCTTCCTAGCTTTTCCTACCTGAGTCAGTTGGCTCTATGCTCAAACAGAAGCTACATTTGATTTTATAGCTCAAACTTTTTAGTCACAGAAAAGACGGATATCGAACAATATGGTGGGCAATTATTGAGCACCCGAGAGGTAAAGATAAAGAGTCCGCCAATAAGTTTCGAGGCTCTTTTCGCTTTTTACAATCCTTCATTTCAGCCTCTTCTATGTGGACACAATCAACTAGCTAAATGATCTTAAATGGATGAACAAGGACAGTGAATCATGCCAGATAATTTGAACAATTCTTTGGAAATAACAGGTGACCCGATAGACGACAAACAACTTTTCTTTCTTAGGTTTTTTAGTGAAGTAAGTATCGATGACACAGTAAAAACACCTGAGCAAATCAGAAAAAATAGAAAGGTGCTGAACAAAGTCAGAAAAATAACGAATGAGGTGAAGGACCTCTCAAAGTCGAATGATAGCGATAATGGGCAAGCGGTAGGTGACACATCAAATGAGATCTTCGCTCAGGTAAACAGGACGGTTCAAGGCGTTCCTGGATTGGAGTTATTACCTTCAAACCTATTTACCGAGATGAAACCTTTGATTTTTGACTTAGTGAGCGATGTTTGGGAAGAATTTGCTCCTTTCATTAAAGACACCAAAGGGATAGTTCAAGGCGCATATAAAGGCGTGAAGGGCGTTTCCCTCTATAAGAAAGCGACCAAAGTGATATCGGTAGCGGATAGCCAAGGGCAGATGACGCTGAGAGTGGTGAGAAGAAAAATCAAAGCGACTGCCTTAGAGGACGGGTTATTGGAGTTTTCTTTTAATTCCGCAACGTTAGTGGTCAATATCGTTTCTTTGGGTACTGCCTCACCTGCGACAGCCATAGCAAGAGCGGCGAAATCAATTTGTCAGTGGTGCGTTAATTACATTTACAGAAAGATTACTATTGCCCGATACAAAGCTTTCCAAAAAGAATGCCTGAGAATGTATCTGAACAAGAGCACTATTACTGGCCTAGCTTGCTGTACGTTTTTCAACAAGAGCATCCAAGATATACCAGTTGTCGCGATGATGTGGATTTTACATCCTTTAGTCAGCTCTAAAGAAGAGGTGCTCATTGGCGTGTTGGATCTGCCAGCTTATAAGAAACGTTCGCTCATGAAAAAGCACATGAGAAAGCTCAAATATAAGTTTAAGAAAGAGCCCGATAAGTTTGCGACCTATGCACCAGGTAGTGAACTTGCAGGTAAGATTTACAAGTCTTACGAAAAAACCAGAAAGTTTGCCCGCAAATACATCACTAAATCGGGTATTGAATTCGTCACGATGGACACTATCTACGTGGCTTATTTAGCTCAAATTAAAGATGGTGTGAGTTATCTCAATACATCAAAAGATGAGTTCGACAAAGCGCTAAGCAAAAAAGACAAGTTGAAAGGTAAACTCAAAGAAGTAAAAGAATACTTGTAGCGGAGCACCAAGTTCGCGGAGTTTTAAGTTAGCAGCGCAGCAAGGTTAAAGCTAGCAATCTTAAAGCTAGCATCCTCAAAGGTAGATAGCTTGGTAGCCGATGGAATCAGTACAGAACGAGATTCGACTTAATCCTATCTTCTCGCTGCGATTGTATTCATTGATCGAGTGGTCAAAGCCATAGGCTGTCGACGGGGCCATATATTGAGTTATGCCTTGCTGTGTCGCTGTTATTCCATCATGGCCATGACCGCAGAACACGTCACGAACGCGATATTTTCGAAGCACTTTCATCACATCAGTATCGTTCTCTAGGCGGATCGCTTTCATCCAATCTGCACCGACTGGAATGACAGGGTGGTGAACAACCACGATAGGATCATTGGCCTTTCTCAATTGTTGTTTTAGCTGAGCCATGCCGCGGTTATCAATACGCCCTGAACCAAGTGGGTGGCGGCTGTCTAGCGGCTTGAAGCTTGAGTCTAGGAACACAAACTCTCGTTCACCGATGGTGGCTTTGTCGGTGACATAAATCGTCGAGCCTTTTAGCTCTGTGCGCATTAAGCGAGAGTCATCATGATTACCCGCAATCACGTAAATGGATTGGTCGCTAATGTGTTGCCTAATGAATGCCTCTAATCGAACGTAGTCGCCAGACTTTGGGTTACAACAAATATCACCAGTCAGAAAGATGGTCTTGCATGCCGTGTCTTTGTTGACGTATTCCAGTGCTCTGCGCAGGTTCTCATAGCTGGATTCATCGGAAAGGTGGCAATCACTGATTTGGTACACGGTATTCATTGTTATTGTCCGGTAATTCGATACGTAGAATTAAAAGTGATAGAAAAATGCCTGCTAAATCAGCAGGCATTTATTGGTGTTATTTCGCTTTTGATGCGGCGTGGTGTTCAATCATGAAGGCAATGGCTTCTTCGCTTAAACAAGATTTACTCACATATTGGCGCTGTTTACCGATATGCAGGATAAAACCAAGATTGGTCTGCTCTAGTTGGTCGATGTCACTCCACGCGATGGTGTTGGTCGCTTTGTGGTTTTTGTAACTCACTCCGTTAGCATCACCTTGAAAGACTATTTTGCTGCCTGCGCCTGAGCTGATCTTTTGTCGCCATAACCACCAGGTTCTTTTGCAGTACACACTGAATGCTTCAATCACACTCAAAACGATAAAGAACCAGCCAACATAGCCGTTAGGTAATAGTTCAAACTCCAGTAGAACCACACCAAAAATAAGAAACAGTATTCCTTTTAAGTAGGCTTTTGGAAATTGAGCCGGAAGGCTAGTTTGATCATAACACTCCGCGAAAAACGTCTTGTCGAGTTTGTATTCTGTAGTGAAACCGGGTTCTTTAGACATGTGAGGCTACTTTATGGTTCTCTGTGAATGGGCTGTCAGTGGGCTGTCAGTGGGCAGGTGTCCCACGCTGCAATTTTGCAACTTGATTATTGTATCGCTTCTCACTGTTTTTATTTAGATATTTTGGCTCTGTTTTGTAAATCGATGATACTTAACGGGTCTATTCTAACTTTAGCTATCAGACTAGTGTAGGGGCATCTTTAAAGTCACCTAAAAATTTGGTGATGGGATGGATAGATCTGTGGAGTCACCCGGTTGTTGGGACTACTGGCCTTTTTGGATAAAACTTCGATCTCATTTTGTTGGTTGATGGAGTCTATAGTGATTAGCGTGCTTTATCACTACTGTTGAGGGGCTGGCATAGTCTGCTCTAACAGAATAAACATATGAAGCTTGCAAAGTTCATCACTGTTCACTCTGAGAGGCCATGCCCAAAGCGATACCTTGGGCATGGCCTTATTCTATTTCAGTTTTAGGATCAGTACTCGATGAATAATGACACCTGCTTGACGTTAATGAAGAAACTTCTTTCATAGGGAGAAGAGGTAAGAGCAATATCTAGTTTGTACAACCCAGACACTCTCTTCTCATTTAATGCTTCTAATAGTTTAGAGTTGGTAAACCTAAGCGTTTGACCTGCTTCTACGTTGTTGAATGTAGTGAGTGGATTACTCCATGCTGCACATATTGTAAAAGACTCACAGAACGTGTCGTAATCCAGTGTGTTTGGAGACCAAGTTTGATTAACGATATGCGCAGTTACATTGTTGAATGGAAATTGAAGAGTTGAATCTCCGAAATCAACAATAAGCGTTGCCTGTTTAATTTTCCCTCGAACCTCACTTAAGTCAAAACTCGCTAGTGTTTCGTAGTCGTATGGGATTGAAGTCCCCGCTCTTAAGTAACCACCGACACGATGTTGCGTGACTTGTGTTGCCGGGGTTGCTTGCCAGTTTTCTCTTTCCAAACCGAATAGGCTAGAGGGGAGGGTCACATTCACTGGCGGACTGAAATCAGAGGCTTGGTATGGTGGAGTTTGACCGAGAACTCCTTGTCGATAGGAGTCAACGCCACTGTAGATTAGCAGTGCGTTCAGTTCATAAGGACCATCGGCTTGCTTAAACGTGTCACCAGGAACGGTAAACTTGATGGTGTTTTCGCCAGCCTCAAGCGGTTCTTGGAAACTCACTAGCTCTAAATACTCTCCGGCTGTACCAACGATATTTACCGAACCTGTGTAAGTTCCACTGCGCGTAACATGGATAGGAAACTCAAAACTCAGCGAATCAATGTAGGTTCCATCTTGCGACATAGTCGGTGTGGTGACTAAACTCCCCGTGACTTCAATCGGTTCGCGGCAACGCTCAAAAGATGCTAAATCAATAAATTCTTCAAACTGAATTCGAGGGGCTGAAATTCGTATGTCATCTTGAGTGATTGCGTAGATGATCGTCGGGTTGGAGGTCAAAGTAGACGCTGAATCAAACGCGCCAAAAATATCTTCAGTTGAGTACTGTAGAGTGACGATTTGCTTCGCAGGTTTGAGTTGCAGACGTTTGCTTGTGTTCAGCTCGTCAATTCCATCGGTGAGGTAACCATGAATGGCAAAATCCCCCGCGGATTTAACATCAAGTTCCAAGCGCTGCTCTAAGGCAATAACACAGCCTTCAGAGGAAAACAGTGGAGCGAGTGAGAGGCTGACAAATTCAATGTCAGAGGGTAGTACGTGGATTTTTTTACTTGTCTGGCGAGTGATAGTTGTTCCATATTCTTCAAAAGACGTTATGCCTTCAATTAGATAATCCCCTTCAGCGGGTGGAACGAAAATATTGCTGTAGACACCATCTTTAGCAATAGCATCGAAATTGACACCCTCATCTTTAAGCGTCAGGCGTGTTTTTATTCCAGCTTCATCAATGATCACTGCGCTGGTTTGGGCTCCTGTGATTGGATTCCCTTTGTTTGTCAGTAATGCAGAAACGGGAACTGGTTCACCGACCACAAATTGGTTTGCAGCTATCGCCATACCAAACGCAATTGGGGATTGGATCGCAACCTGAGCAATAATTACTGTGTTGTAACTTGGGTTTGGAAAATCAACGACGATCTTCCATTCGCCAGGTTCAGGGTTAGTTACTTCAGGCAAAAATAAATAGCTGCCCGGTAGCGGCGGACTTTGTGTGTCACCTGAAAGTATGTTCGCTTGCACATCATTGGATGATGTTGCGACTTGTCCGTTAGGCTTGACTAAATATACGGTTGCATCATCCAACGGCACGATGATTTCTGCTTTTAGGGCTTCCGCTTTGTCGATGGTAAATAGCATTGTGACTTCGTTATCGTTACTAGTCACTGGTTGAGATAGTGTCGTGCTTGTACTCATCCCAACGGGTATTGCATTACTGGCGATAGCCGGTGTGATGAAGGTACAGAAAAGACTGAACACCATCACTAATTGCTTGATGAATTTCATTGTGGCCACTCCTTAGCGCATTGAAATAATTTGTTGTAGAAAACGTTCAACGTTTTGTCCCGTTTTCATTGTTGAGTGGTTAGCCAATACGTTACCCAATGCATTGGTATAACTTGGGTTAGCGCTTGCCAAGGTCACAACAACATCATTTTCTTGCGGTACTGTTTGAATGGCTTGGTAACTGACTATGGTGATTGGATGAGCTTGTGGTCCATACACACTTGGCATTGTGACCGATTGAGTTTGAGTATCGAGGTAGGCCGCAGAACTAAAGCTTCTTAGCGCCTGCCAAGCGGTAACGCCTGCCCAACGCGATCCCCATGGGAATAGGCCAACGATATCAGGATCTTTCTCAATAACACCGTCTTGGTTGAGATCGGCATTTGCCCCAATAGAAAATGTATTTGCAATATTGCCGCGAGTACGCATTTGGATCGCGTTTGATGCTGTATCCGTTGTTAGATCACGGATACCAGGCATTTTAGGACCCGCAAACGGAATATTTGGGAGTTGCATGTACTTGCCAGCGTAATTATTTGGATCGGTACTGACGTTACTGTAGATATCGGCGTAGTGGTCCATTTTTATCACCGACAAATCTGCTGCGACGCTACCAAGGTGAGGTGTGGAGAAAGTAGAAAGGGAGGTTATCTCAAAGGAAGGGCTAAGTGCTTTGAGGTTTTGGGTATCTAGCCCGCCTTTACTGTGTGCAATGACGTGAACTTTGTCGGATTTCAACTCACCGAGAAAACCCTGAATTTTGTTGTTCAAGATATTAGCGTTAGTCGCTGTGGTTCCATTTTTGTCAGCAGAGAAACGAGTATAACGAATGCCATAGTCATCAAGTGTAGAAAGCACGCCTGGAGCCGTATCATCATCCCAAGTGTCTGATTGTGCAGCAATGCCATGAGCAAGAATCACAGGAATGGCAACATCAAACTCGATTGAGACCCAATCGACAGACATACACCAGTTGTCTCCCGTATTGCCAGTATCAATATCGACGCGAATCTCATTGTTTTGGCCGAACTTGATATCACTGATATCGACTGAAGGTTAGTATCCGTCCAACGGTTATCAGCGCCTTGCAGCGTACCTAAAGACTTTCCGTTAAAAGATACGATATCTATTTCTGGAGCAATATTACTGACGTTGGCATTGGAGTCTATGTCGAAGACCGGCATGCTGATCCTTGCGTTAGAACCGATAACGCCTTTTTGCTGCATATCGCCCAGTTTACTAGGAGCAATTCTCCCGTCACTTTGTAAAACGTTGGGGCTGACGACCATAGGAACAGGTAAAGAGATAAGTAGAGGTCCGCCAGAAGCATAGGTACAACCGGTATCCAGACCAGGACCCGAATTCACAACATAAACGCCGAGTTCTTCTTGCGGTGGGGCTATCCCAGAGCTTTGTGAGCGCATCGAAAAATTACGCAATTCGTATGAATCAGGTATATCTTCGGCACTCGCGAAACTCGGAGAAAGTAACAAAACACTGAGCGTGGCGCTCGGAATGTATAGTTTCATTTGTTTACCTTTGAGTATAGGTTATCCAAGAATTTGGTTGAAGAAAGCTCTATCTGTAGTTGTAAGGTAAAGGCTTGGAGTTTGATGTGAAATTTATTGGGTATAATTTCGGCTTGTTACTCAATTGATAAAACTGCTGCTCTATTTTTTTTCAAAATAGGAAGAGTGCGATCGCAGTTTCTGGATTGCGGAAGTTATGTCCTTATTTTCAAAAGGAGGGGGGTAGTGCTCTAATATTGTTAGAACAATCTAAGTTAGTTTATGAAAGAGTAGCTAAGAATAGGAAAATCAAAGTTGGATGTAGGTTTGTTACAGAACTACATAGAGCGCGCTGTTCTGAATGGTTGACTACTAACCTAACTGGCTGTGCAAAGTTAGGTTAGTAGAAATTATGTGGCTGTTAATTCAGATTTGAGAGATAAGGGCTAGTGTTTTTTAGTAAAAATGGTAAAGGTCGCAATAAACTGAGGTTTGTTATTACATCGTTCGCTACATAGTGAAAACAGGCGACATACCGCTGTCTTGTCCACTCATTAGCAACAAGCCAATTAAGACAAGTAAAACACCACCGAATAGCTGTAAATAATGACCTGCGGCTTTTAGTGAAGCACTGTTATTCTTGTTACCTGCTGCCAAATAGCGTTTTACCAAGCTCTTGCCTGTTAGTGTCATTATAGCAATCGTCGAGGTTGTGAAAGCAGTACCAATCGCCATGGCAAAAGCACTGACAACACCCATCCAATATAGGCCAACCATGTTTGCGAAAAGCAGAACCATGATTGCTCCGGTGCATGGCCTGATGCCAATCGTCACGATGATTCCCGCGTACTCTCGAAATGTTGAAGCTTTATTGATGGCTTCTGGATCAGCGACGTGTTGGTGGCCGCATCCACAGTCGGTATGAGAATGATCTGCATGAGTGTGGTCAGCGGCTGGCATTGCGCTAGTAGCGCCTATTATTGGAGAACGGGCTGATATTGATGAACGAAGTGCCATTGGCGAACGCGTTGACATTGGCGCAGCTGTGTCTGTTGCGAGTGTGGTGATGGCTTTCACTTTTAGTTTAGGCTTACGCATAGTGGTGTAGATGTTTTTCAAAGCCTTCCAACATATAAGCGCGCCGACGACCGCGATTAAGGCAAAGCTTAATGAAACAAACATATTCGCTTTGTCATTAACGGCTCGCATGGAAGCACTAAAGCCCCACAGCGACACGCTGACTAGTAAGATTGCGACCAGTGCTTGTAAAAAAGCGGAGACGACAGTAAGCACTAAACTCGCTTTTGCTTTGGTTGGGTGAGTGGCTAAGTAGGTAGATACAATAACCTTGCCGTGCCCAGGCCCCAGAGAGTGGAGCATGCCGTAGATAAAGCTGAATCCGATAAGGTAACTGCCTGCGCCCCAAGGATTAGATTTGGCTTCATAGAGTAGGTCGGCTAGCTCTGAATTGACTTCTCTTTGCCATTGGATGCTAGAGATAACTAACGATGGCCACATGGACCACACTTGATATGCACCGACAGCAATAAGCAATAAAGCTCCGGCGCCAATAAGGTAATAGTTTGTTTTAAGTTGATTTGTCTGCATTTCACAAGAACCTATATCAGATATTTTTCTCTAAATGAATTGAGAAGCTTACGTAATGGCGATAAAGAGTCACTTTATTAGGATGCAGGAACTGCTGCACAATGAAGCTCAACCGATTGTGTAAACAGTTGGCCTAACGTGTTATCTGGGTCAGCATCGGCTGGTAAAGACATCGCATAACTCATCTGTTCTGGCGTCGGGTTGGGCTCGATTAACTCCAACTGACATTGTCTCGCTAGTTCAGGTGACAAGGTCACGTCTCTATTAGATAGCCACGACATGTCGACGAAGTAACTAGGGTCAAAAATGAGTACGCGAAGCGAGTCTCGTGTCACTGGTTTAGGTTTAGAAAGTGGTAGGTCAAATGTTAGAACCATTTTGGCTTTATCACGCTCAAACTTGGCGTGTTCAGCAACCTGATATTTGATGGGCTCTTCACCATCATAAAAGTACGTGAAGTAGTGCTCATACTTCATGTTTTCAATAACAGACGCAGCGAGCTTTTTGAATGTTTCAGCTTCTGTATCGGCAGAGACATCTTCTCCATCCAGCATGTACATGGATGTCATTGCATCAAAAGACCACTCCATAGAGAGACCGGTGATCATGCCATTCTCTCCCTCAATATGAGTTTTCATCTCTATCCAAGAGTGAGGGTGGGCATATAGATTTGGCGCAAAAAACAAGAGTGCTAGGCCAACAGTCAAGCCCTTAAGAGAGCGAAAGCATGTCGCGAAACGGCTTACATAGCGTGAGGAGAGGCGATTAATTACATCGATTAGATTGAATAGCTGTTTCATGAGAAAGAATGGTCATTAAGTGTAATGTTATAATATAACAATTGAGTGGGTTATTCACATCAAATTTGTGTCATGTTTTGCCTGTTTACGTTTCTACTATCGGTTTCAATTCGGAGTTGCTTTTATTTGCAACTGCTTTCATTCGCAACTGCTTTAATTTGCAGCAATGCCCCGCAAGTGCGAGGCATTTATTGTTGGGGTGGGCAAAGGCATAACCAAATTAGGCGAGTGAATGGACTTGCTTAGAAGAACTTCTTAATCGCTTTTTCAGCACAAGCGACATCTAAGTGGCCACCCGGAGCGCCACCCACACCAATCGCGCCAATCATGGCATTGTTCAGTTGTACCGGAACACCACCCGCCAAGAACAACAAGTTGTCGTCCATATTCTGCAAGGGTTGCATGATAGGTTTGTCGGCGATGAGTTTCATCAGGTTACCTGACGGCTGCTTCATGCTAGTGACAGTAAAAGCTTTCTTGCGTGAGCTATCAAGCGTGTGGATACCTGCGCCATCTGAGCGAAGTTGCGCAATCACATTCCCTGATAAACCGACGACCGTAGCAGACACCTTGTAACCATCAGCCTCACATTGGCTAACCGCTTCATGAGCAAGCTTGAATGCCGCTTCTGATGAGATCTGTGTGAAAGAGAGCGTTTGTGTTGCTGCTGCCATTGCGTTGTGAGAAAGGCTAAGGAAACCAAGAGTTGCTGCTAGTACAGTTAGTTTGGTCATTTTCATGTTTACTCCGTTAAATCATCTGTTTTCAAAAAAGAATCTGTTTTCAAAAAATATTCGTTTTCAAATTCCGAACTCTATTTTTTGTTTGTTTAGAAAGGGTGTTTTTTTTAACAGGTTCATACTAACGAACACATGATTACGAGGAGCTTTCTCGAACATTACAAAGTTGCAATGTTGGTTATATTCGAGAAAGGATATTGATAGAGTGTGTTTAGACCACGGCTAACAGATAAACGGACGTTAATGAAAATACTATTGATTGAGGATGACATTCATATCGCGAGATTTTTGGTGAATGGTTTTCAGCAAGAAGGGATAACGGTGACGCACGCAACAGATGGTGTTGATGGATTACACGAGGCCGTAACCGAAGAGTATGACGTGATCATTCTCGATATCATGTTGCCAAAGAAAGATGGGTTTGAAGTGTTGGCTGAACTCAGAGGGCAAGGTTACGCGACGCCTGTCATCATATTAAGTGCCAAACACTCAGTGGAAGAACGAGTGCAAGGGCTACAGTCAGGTGCTGATGATTATTTGGTAAAACCTTTTGCGTTTCCTGAGTTATTGGCTCGTTGCCAAACCTTGGTACGCCGAGGAAAGCAACCCACGCCTCAAGCATTAGAATTGCATTACGGCCCGCTTAGCCTAGACCTACTTAAACACACGCTACAAAGAGAGCAACAAACGATCACCATTAATCAACGCGAGTTTATGTTGATGAAATTATTGCTCGAAAACCGAGAGGCTGTGATGTCGAAAACCGCGATTCTTGAGCATGTTTGGGGGCATCAGTTTGATCCGCAAACCAACGTGGTCGATGTTTTGGTTTGTAGGCTGCGCAGCAAAGTTGATAAGGGTTTTTCTAAGCCATTAATTCACACACTTCGAGGTGTTGGCTATGTCCTCAAGTCGTAGTATTGAACAGGCGCTTGCTAAAACGCAGAGACATTTGTTGGTTCGCTTTATGTCGGCCTTACTGCTCTGCTTGCTGCTGGTGGAACTGATTGTTGGGGCTATCTTCTTTTTCGACCTTTACCAAACGGAAAAGAAGATCCTTACGTCTATGTCGACCGAGTATCAGCGTATTTTGACTTACGATTCGAGTGAGCGATTGATTCATGTTTTAGAGGCGAATCCTCATCGGCTACTCGAAAACAACATTGCGGCGTATAAGCTTGAGAAGGGCGCTTCATCTGATGGCGTGTTTATCGCTGGTGTTCAACATTTATCGACAGAACAGCCTTTTTCTAGCTACCAAATTGATGACAATCGTTCATGGCTGGAGAGCTTCATCTTGAGTCCCTATATGTCGTTGCCTATTGAAGGGGAGCAGTATGATTTCTGGTTGGTTTTGGATAACCGAGCAAGAGACTTTATCGCGTACAATCAATGGCTAATGACTTTATATGCGTTGCTTGCTCTCGTGGCTGTGACCGCAGTTTTTACTCGTAACATTATCCAGAGTGCGATGTCTCCGTTAGTGACCTTTGGCGACCTGCTCGATAAGCTGAAAAAAGGGCAGTTAGAATTTCCTAGCGCTAGCACTAAAAATGAAGCCGAATCTGATTTACCGCAAGGGCTCAATGTGATCAGCTCTAGTGTCCATACTGCGGTTGCCAAGTTACAGCACGTGACGACAACCTTGAATACGACCGTCGATGCGATCGCTCATGATATTCGAACTCCTTTGTCGCGTATTACGTTAGCCTCCCAAACGGCATTGCTCAATAACGCCGACCAACAAGCGATGAAAGACGCATTGGCAGATTGTTCTGAACACGCCATGCAGGCAAGCAATATGTTAACCGCCTTGATGAAGCTGAACGACGAGCTGACTGGAAAGCGCATACCACAGAAAGTGCCGACTCAGGTCTCTGATGTGATTGCCAATGTGGTGAGCTGGTATGAAGATGTCGCAGAAGATAAACAAGTTGAGCTTGAGGTTGAGAGCGCTGATGCTCTTGTTATTCAGTCAGATCCTGACAAATTGACTCAGGTGTTGGTTAACCTTGTTGATAACGCGATTAAGTACACCGAGCCCGAAGGAAGAGTGACGGTCAAAGCCGAGCAAAGTTCAGAGGGTAAGATCGCGATAACCATCCAAGATACTGGTGTTGGCATTGAACAGAAATATCAGGATTTGATTTTTGAACGACTTTACCGAGTCGACAGCAGCCGCAGCAATATCGAGGGGTATGGTCTTGGGTTATCTTTAGCGCTTGCCATGGTCGAGAATCTAGAAGGAACGCTAGTCGTTGAATCTGAATTGGGTGTGGGGAGTACTTTTACTCTTTCGTTGTAACAACGATTTATATCGTCACTTCTGCCTTTGAAATTCCAGCTCGCAGGTACAAAGAATGCCCCGCACTAGTGGGGCATTCTTGTTTTTGGGGAAGGGAGGCTCTCCGTGAACAGGTTTGGGAGGTAGAGTAACCTGCGCCAACCCTATTGGCTGCTTGTAGCTTGTAGCTTGTAGCTTTTGATCTTAGTTATCGATCCAGTAAATCTTATTTTTCACATGATAGTTGTTGGCATATGCTAATAATGGGGCGTATGCTGAACTTCTGATCATCAATAACAGGAAGTTACTATGTTATACGCAGTACCTTGTCGCGACCTTCATGTAGGCAACCATTTTGCTCGTTCCCCACAGATTGCGATTGTCGATGAACAACGACAAATAAAGCAGATTGTTCCTTTGGTTGAGTCCGACACCGCTTGCAATAAAAAGAAGCAATGGATCTCTGTCCTCCGTTCTTACGATGTGAAATCTGTAGTCGTCCGTCACATAGGGAAGAAGATGCTAGCGCACTTGTTCAACCACGATATTAGAGTCTTGGCATCAACAGGTAAGGCAGAAATCGGGACTTTGGATTTCGACAATCTACGGGAAGTGACCGATCTCGATTACGGTCGCGAGCCTCGCAACGTTTGTCACAGTAAAAAAGGGCACAGTCAGAGAGAGTGCAGTAATAAGAAAGGCTGCGGTGAGGAAGGGCGCAAGAAAGACTCCGCGATTCTTATGGCACAGCCGAATCACTTAGGGGGTATTCGAGGGTTCCGAAAATGACCTTTTTGTTGACGCTATTGGGGTTTGTCGGAATCGTCGCGTTGATGGCGATAGGTGTGATTTTTTCTCGCAAGCCAATCAAAGGCAGCTGTGGGGGGCTTGCGCAGTTAGATATTGAGCGTGAATGCAATTGCAAAGATGTGTGTGAAGGGCAGAGTCGAAAGCTGTATCAGATCTCTGAGCCATCAAGCTAAGTATCGAGAATTCACTGTCGTTGAGCTAGCTAACGTTGGGCTAACTAACGTAGGGCTAGTGCGCGAGTTAAGCGCTTTGAATCACCAACGCGTGACCGTTGACGATGCACTTGGCGACTTTGGCTCGTGCACGCTTGATGATGTTGCCGAACGTCTGGCGAGACACCTGCATTTGTTCTGCGGCTTCAAGTTGGCTCAATCCTTCTTGATCAGCCAAGCGTAAGGCTTCTAACTCTTCTAATAGCAATTCTTCTTTATGAAGCTCGTCCATAGGAACGCCATTAGGCTTAAAGCAAGAGTAAGCCGCTCGGGTGCATAACTGGCGATGTTTTTTTGGTCGAGCCATATCAATCTCTAGGTATTTAAGGTTAAAAGGTAAGTATGAAGGTTTTCATTCCACACAACCATCGGCGTTGCCAAGTGTGCAGCCAAGGTTTTTTTTCAGACAATCCAATAATATTTGAAGCTATTGGTGAGCACGAGGCTTTAGTTAAGCACGAGACTTTATCCAAGTATGAGACTTTAGCTAAATATAAAACCAGGGCCAAGATTGTACCAACAGATAAAGCTGAGGGCTACGATGGCATCATGCAGGGTGGCATTGTCACCGCGTTACACGACAGTGCGATGCTGCATTGTTTGTTCCAAAATCACATCACTGCAATGACGGTGAGTTTGGCGTCTCGCTTTCATCATCCTATTTCCATTGGTCAAGAATTGGAAGTTCGTGCCCAATGGGTCAAAAGCAGACGTAATATCTACTTCCTTGAAAGCCAAATTACGCAGTGCGGAAAGTTATGTTCGTCGGCACAAAGCCAGTTTATGTCATCCCACTAGTTATCGATCTGATGTTCCCTATGCCGTTAGTTTGTTACGCCCATTGTTTTGCACAATAAATAGAGGTTTTCTATAGTTAAGGTAATAACGAATAAAGCTAGGGCAGTATTGAATTTATCATAATCTTTCTTCACTTCTGATCGCGCTGATGTGTGTTCATTAGTCGAGCCTTCGTACTCGATTCAATTCATTGCTGCCTTCTTCTGGAGGGCTGCTGATGCACAAATACTTCAAATCGACACTCCGATACGGTGTCACTTCAATCGTTTCTCTTTTTTTATTCTTCAGTACTTTTGCCTCTTCTTCTCCACTTAAAGTCGGTGTTTACCCGTGTCCTCCTTTTGTGACCAGTTCGATGGAAAGTCAATGGAATGGCCTGAGTGTCGAGCTTTGGGAACAGATTGCCAAAGAGATGGACGTTGAGTACACGATAGAGAATCACCGTTTGGATGAATTACTCAATGCGATTGAATCAGAGCAAATCGACATCGGTGTCTCTTGTATTTCAATCACCCCAGAGCGTGAGTTGTTTGCTGACTTTTCCCATTCCTTTTATGAAACTCACCTCGCTATCGCTGTGAAGAAGCAAGGTTACCTTCATACCTTACACGCCATTTTCTTAAACCCTGCATTGTGGCTGATCATTGGAGTTATCATCTTTATCTCTGGTGTGATTGGTGCCTTTTTTTACATATTGGAACACGGTGAAAATGAAAAGCTCTATTCAATGAAAAGCCGAACGGGCCGTTGGTTAGAAAGTTTCATATTGGGTTTGCTTTTTATCACTCGAGGCCCATTCAATTATTTCGAGTTTAAGAGCTTAACGGGACGAATAGCTACGGTGTTCATTGGTGTGCTAAGTATGCTTTTCATCGCCAGTATTACTGCGGTATTAGCCAGCAAGCTTACGCTCAGCCAAGGCTCTTCCCATATTAAAGGTGTGAATGATCTTGCGAATGTGGAGGTGGGTGCAAAGGTTGCAACGACGTCTTCTTTGATGCTCACAAGCTTCGGTATTCGACACAAGAGTTATGTCGATATGCCAAGACTGTTGGCGGCTTTAGAGGACGGTGAAGTCGAAGCGATTGTTGCCGATGATGTGGTGCTCAAATATATGATTGGTAATGGTAGAATAAGCGGGCAGTTTGAAGATCTGGAAGTGTTGCCGTATCAGCTAGAAAAGCAGAATTATGGCTTTATCATCACTGAAAATAACGTGTACGAAGAAGAGATTAACCGCGCCCTGTTGAAGATTCGTGAGTCACGAAAGTGGCGTAAAATCTTGGTCGATTATTTCGCAGATCAGTAATCGAAATTAGAGGCTTATTCAAAAGCTTTTGGACTTTCGCCGTTACAGTTGATCTGAACCTGAGGCCTTGGTCTTTTTGAAGTATTTAAATGCACTCCAAACCGCGTAAGCCGCAACCCCTACAATCAATGCCGAGCGAAGGAGAATAGGCGCATCATGCTCAAGTTGACCAACATGCGGCACAATACTGGCAAACAATCGACTGGTAAAAAGCAGCCCCATTACTAACATAATTACTTTATTCATGTGACCTGCCATTCAATTGAGTACGTTGCACAGAACGAGTTTTAGGGCGATTACACGGTTAACACGCCAGACAACGATTCTGCTCGAAATAAAATCATGCGCTTCTCAAACGTAACCGTCAACGCGATATCAGCTTAAAGCCAGTAAGCTAAAATTCCGTTTTTGGAAGTGAGGAGGGAATTGATTTAATGGGGGTGTTCTAAAACCAAAAATGCCACTACAAATCTGCAGTGGCATTAGAACGATAACAAACTATCACTTTGCTCAAACCTAAACTTTAGTTCTTATATAAACTATAGCTCTAACAGTTTGGCCAATTCACGCTCTTCGAGGAGCTCTTCAATGCGTTGACGAGTCTTAGGCGTTTCAGCTTGCGCTTTAGTCGACTTACCTGCTTTTTTGCTTCGGCTCGTTTTCGCTTTTTCCTTAGTTGTCATCGTAACCTTCCTTGTATTTTTTGTATTACAGGTTGCACGTCTCTTTCAGTGCTTTGCCTGCTTTAAATGCTGGCGTTTTTGACGCTGCAATTTGAATCTCTTCTCCGGTACGCGGGTTGCGACCAGTTCGAGCGGCACGAGAGTTAACTTTAAAGCTACCAAATCCGAGGATCGATACATCATCACCGTTAGCAAGCGAAGTAGAGATACCTTCCACAAGCGCATTGAGCGCCGTGCCTGCTTGGTCTTTTGAGATGTCTGCAGAAGTCGCGATGTGTTCAACTAATTGAGATTTGTTCATAATCTATATTCCTTATTGAGTACGGCTGGCGTCTACCTTTAGCACCTAGCTTATGCGATCTTATCAACGGCAACTGAAATATTGTCAGTGGTTGGGTAGAGCTTTGTAAAGTAACCAACAGAATCGACTATAAAAGCATCTGACGGCTCAATCAATGGAATTCATTGATTATTATGGATTTAAAGCGAGTTAGTTGAGTTCACGACGGATAAGTGGCGGTGAATGTCTTGGTTGATTGAGAGTATCAATCAAAGGAACGCCGATTGGGTTCATGAATTAGACACTAAAAACTATAAAGCCCAGCGACAGGGCTGGGCTTTATGGCGTTTAAAAAATCTAGTATTTGAAGCGGTTCTGTATTTAAAGCTAACGTAACGAGAACTACTTAGTAATAAAGATTTGTTCTGTTTCTAACGAAGTCATAGCGCGAACTTGGCGCCAAATGTAATAGAAAATACCTAACATCATCAGCATGCTAGGGATAGCTATGGCTGGGTAGCTGTATAGCGTGAGTTTACCCAACTCTTCATTAAAGGCTGCAGTGCCGGCAGGGCTTGTCACAATCCAAGTCGCTAGGAAATAGTTCATCGCAGAAGAGAAAGCGAAGGTACTTGCGAATAGGTAGTTCGATGTCATTAGACAACGATCAAACTTTGCTTGGTTACCGAACTGCTTTAGGCGCTCTTCAATAAGAGAGATATTTAACAGGGCCGGTGTGAAGATAACTTTCTGGATAAACGGGTAGCGGGTGAAGGTTGAGCCAAGAACCGCCAAACCAATTAGACCAGGGATTAATGCTTCTTTTAGTGCTAACCAGCGAGTGTCTAGTTCGAAGAAACCAATACCGCCCGTTAATAGCACGCTGACGAAGCCAAGCGCCGCGATGAAGTTGAACTTCTTGTTGCGGATTAACTCCATGCCACCGTAAGCAATAGGGAAGGCAAGGGCGACGAGCAATGCTAAGCCTGTTCCAAGGTGCTCCTCTCCACTGAATTTCATTAAGATGAATGAAGGAAGAAAGACGTTAAACACGACTTCGAAAAGAGGACTCGATTTTTTGTTTTCTGTACTACTCATAATTTCTAAATACATTATGTTATGGATTTATTCTCAGGGATTGTTGTTTACCTCGCCCAAGATGTAAAGCCTTAAGGCGTCATGCTGTGTAACGACATGTGACATCAACGACATCTCTGAGCCTATCTAATGCTCAATTCTAAACTTTGCACGCCTTTGTTTCATGCCATTTTTAAGACTCATGACCGAACGAGTTTAATAACATTTCATAGTCAGGCTTGCTTGCCAATCTCTCAATGCTTATGTGTGCCAGTACGTCTGCGAATGGAGAACGGTGTAAAAAATCGGTGATGTTTCGGCTGTTCGCTTCATCAAACAGCGCAGTATGTCGGAATTGGACGTAATCTAAAGCGACATGGAGATACAACGTGGCCAAGTTATCAGTAAGAAGGGAATCTAACCCTTGTGTGTTTATCTCTTGGTCAAGTTGCTTTAGCGCGGCAGCGATACCGTCTTGTCCTCTCTTGATTAGCACATTATCACTATCGGTATAGCGTGTTAGTGCTGCGGTTCGAAAAGCTATCTCGATTAATGTCTTTGCTGTTCCTAGATGCTTCATTTGATGGGCATCACTTAACGTCACTTGGCGTAGCGTTTGAGGTTGATACGTTTCAATTAGGTATTGGCAGATACATAAGCTTTCTGTTAGTGAAGCTCCATCTTCCAGTTCCAATGCCGGAATTAAGCAAAATGGATTGACGTTTTTCAGGTTGGTCGGCGTACTCCAAGGGTCGACCCAAACAAAAGACAAAGGCGAGCAACGAGACAGAAGTGCTGTTGCTGCGACTACGCGTGAAAACGGAGAGGTTTCATTTAAGTAGAGTTGCATGTTAATCCCTTATTTTATTCGATAACTGAGTCCAAAAAGCGCGTTTAGATTTAGATTGAGTGTTCACGCTTAGGTCGAGTCGCGGTCATTAAGGTGCACACCGCAGATAAAATCAAAGCAGCAGCACTCATGCTGAACAACAAATCATATGACGCCATATGATTTAAGTAGTACGCCATCACAAGTCCGACGACTCCTTGTGATATAGCAAAGGAAAGTGTCATCCCAGCCCACGCTTTGGTGTGCAGTTCATAACCGACAATCTCCAATGTGTAAGTCGACACCAGAGTGACCGTCCCCGGCGTGAAAATACCGACCAATAAAGAAGAGATAAATAGCGCGATGGGGTGAGTGCTAAAAAGGGGTAATGCGACGCCTAGAGCCTTGAAGCTAAATGCAATGCAGAGTGATTTCTTTAGCCCTAGCTTGTCTCCCAATATGCCTGTTATTAATGGGCCAATGGCGGCACCAATACCAAAGGTTGCCCAGAACAACCCACCGCTAGTGAACGACATGCCCAGTTCACGCACGATGTAATCAACCCAAAATAAGGTGTGTGGTAGGTAACCGATAGCGTCGAAGGTATAAGCCACAAGAATAAGCGTTACGTTGATTAACTTAGGTTTTGATAGCTGAGAGAAGGAAGATTTTATATAGGGCGCTTTTGACGTATTAGGTTGGGTTTGCCATGTATTCCAGGTGAGCATAGTGGTGGCCAATGCGATGACACCCATGCCAATCCAAGCCGAAACCACACTAAAATAAATGAGCACAGGAATTAGGGTGCCAGATAACATTGCACCAAGCCCAATGCCTGAAAATACAACCCCGCTTACACGAGCCTTCACATCTGGGTTAAATTTTCGAACAATTACCGGAGGGGCGACGACCATTAGCAAAGCACCCGAAACTCCAGCTAAAGTTCGCCAAGCGTAGAACCATGCCAAGGGCGCATCCTGCAGTGCGCAGCCCAAGTAGCTAAAGCTGCTCACCAACATCGCGAAACGAATCAACTGACCGGCGCTGAAATAACGCAGTAGTATATTGGCAGCTGGTGCACCCAATATGTATCCAAGAAGGGTTGCTACACCAAGATAAGATGCATCACTTTCGCTAAACCAACCACTTTGAATGAGAGCCGGCATTAATGCTATATAGGCAAACCTACCGATCCCGTTGCCAATTAGAGTCGCCCCCATTCCAGCCAAGCTGTCTCGATTAACGATGTGTGTATTCAGCATAAAAGGGGCTCTTTTCGGTTTGACTAGATGCTCTGGCAATAGGACAAAATCTTTGTTTGATTTTGCATACTGACATCATTCACCATCAATATCACTAGGTTGTTAGTCATATAAGTTGCATATCTAAAGGTGGTTTCGAGGTAGGAAAATAGCCAGTATGTTTAAACACTTAGTGAGATCTGTTGCTCTGCCAAGGGGAAGGCAATAAGCGATTGTTTTAATCATCGTAGAATTGAGTGATCAATGGTTAGACTAAAGTTGGAGTTAAATGATTAGGTTATTTAGAAAAAATTGATGCCCAGTAACTCTCACTCACATTCACCGCTCTCAAACGATTGATGAATGTGAAATGAGGAGAATAGAAAGGAAGAGTTATAAGTCCATTATTGGTCGAAAAGTAGGTTAAAGCTTAAAGGGATTTTGTCGGAAATCGCTAATCCACCCACGGTCGCTGAAAGTTTGTTTAGATTCTCTGTCGATATCCCAAAATCAGCGCCGTTGACGATGATTGTCGAAGCTGAGCTAACCATGACAAATCCTGACGATGGAACCACTATAACTGGGAAGTCGATCGTTTTTGTTACGCCGTGTAAGGTAACTTCCGCCGCTACGGTTGTTCTTTTTGGGTCGCCGGATAACATTGAAGGTTCGACTTTTCCAGAGACCTTCACTTCAGGGAAAGTCATCGATTCAAAGTAGAGCTCATTTAGCCTCTTATCGCGAATAGCGACACCAGTGCTAACGCTTTTCAAGTCCAATACTATTGAAAACTGCCCCTCTTCGGTAAGCCCTCCAGACATGGGTTTGATGGATGCGGGCTCTACAACAAACTGCTTTTTAATGGTAGCGAATGTGATGTTCGATAACTTCGGATCTAATGTGTAGCCCGATTCCGCGAAAGATTGAGCGGAGATAACGGTGCATAGGAGGCCGAATGTAGAGATTAGTTTTTTCATAAGTTGTCACCAGATTGATGAATTCACAAGTTTACGTTTTTGAGTCGTGCGTCTTTAAAATGGCTTTTTGGAAAGAATGGTTGATAGAAGCTTAGTTCAGCATTCGAAAAATTACCGCAGGCAAAGAAGGGCGTCGCTGTATTACTGGAATCATGATCGACTAAGTGACTTGTTTATTTTTAGTTATGTTATAACATAACCTAAAAGGTCACTCTTACTTAGAATAGTTATTATGTTGGTAGGAGGGAAGCGATGAGCATGTATCAAGGAGACGACGTAATGAATGCCGTGTTAACCAAGCCGTTGGCAACCAATAGCAACCAGCCACTCAACATTAGTTCAGCTGTGAGTATTCAGGATCCGGCGAATCACAAGCCAAGCTTTAGTGCTTCTGAACAGCCAACGGTATTAGCGGATATCTACCAAAGCGATATTAATATAGCGGTATGGCAGCGACAGTTTGATGAAGGCTTAAGGACGGCAATCAGTGAATTTATCGCATTGAATCCAAACTTTAGTAAGTCTGTTAGCGTGTCACCTGAAAATGCTCTCGATAAATTGGAATTTGCCACCGATGGAACCGCTTCTAAAGCGTTATTAGAAAACATGGCAGAGCTGGTGGATATGTTCTGTTGTTTGTTCGATCTTGAAGAAGTAGGGCTCCGTTTGGCGGTTCTGAATAAAGCGATGTGTCCTCGTTTTCATTTTGACCAAGTTCCTTGCCGCTTAGTGACAACCTATCACGGCGTTGCGACTCAATGGCTGCCAAACGAATCGGTCGACCGTTCTAAGCTTGGTCGTGGAAGTAACGGACAGCCTGATTCTGTTTCAGGCCTGTACAACGACGAATCTGACATCCAGAAAATGACCAGTGGTGATGTTGCGTTATTAAAAGGGGAGCGCTGGAGTGGCAATGAAAATGCAGGCCTTGTGCATCGTTCACCAGTCACTTCATCTGACGAAACACGATTGCTGTTAACGTTGGACTTTGGTTGATCAACTTTTGACTATTTAGCCCGCGACCTATTTTTTTCAAACCTTCAACACATTTAAATACCTTCCTAATGAGCTAACGGCATGGCGCGATCTATGCCGTTATTACTCTCAAACAGAGACACTTATCAGCTGATCATGTTTAGCACATTAATTCAAAATTTAGAGTTTACCATTCTCTAAATCAATGGGTTACGATGCGTGCACTTACTCACATATATCAATATTTCAGTTCCTCATCGGTTTCTTAATTTATTTTAAAGCGTAAAATATATCCCGCTTGCAAACCTCTTTGGCAACCAATTTGTTCGCCACGGTTTTTTACTTCCACATTATAGGTTTCCTATGTTCAAGAAACTCTCGCTTAAAAATAAACTGGCGATTTCAGCCAGTATGGCCATTATCCTGGGGGGGATTTTGGTCGAGGCATTGTCTTTTCGTGCTTCACTGCAAAGGTTGGATACTGAAGTTGAACAGCGCTTAGAGGGCGCATCGGCTTCTTACAATCAATATGTATCGGATTGGATCTTATCCAAAGAGCGTGCGCTTACTTCTCTTTCGAAAGAATCCAAACAAGAAAGCTTGGTGAGTCACCTAAAACAGGTTCGTGATTCAGCCTCTTTTGATAATGTCTTCTTGGCATTTCCTGATGGTTCGCAAAAGAACGCGAATGGAGTTGTCCTTCCGCCGGGCAATAATGATCCTCGTTTGTGGGGTTGGTACACCAATGCGGTTGCAAACCCTAGTAAAGTGTTTATGGACAACCCAACGGTTGCAGCTGCAACTGGGGCGAACGTTGTTTCATTAGGAACAGCAATGCAACTGCATGGGCAACAGGTTGTGTTGGGCGCTGATGTAGAAATTACAGACATCTTAAACAGTCTAGAGCAGGTGATTCTTCCAGGTGAAGGTTACATGTTCATCGCGACCAACAAAGGCACGGTTTATACGCACCCTGACACTAAGTTACTGAATAAGAATATCAGTTCACTTGGGTTAAATTTCTCCGATGTACAAAAGGCTCTGACTAGCGGTAAAGACACTTCTATCGAACTGAATGGCAGCGACTATGTTCTGTACGCTCGTGCTATTGACGGAACGAGCCTGATTACAGTGAGTGTTGTTAATCATGACTCTCTGGTTGCACCGTTATTTGATGCAGTGATTGGTCAAGTTTTGGCGACACTGCTGGTCGTTATTGTATGTACCATACTGTTTAACCTTTTGTGTACTATTCTATTCCGTCCGTTGAACCACGTATCTCAAGCATTGGCGCAAATCGCGAATGGTAGCGGTGATTTGACTCAACGCATTCATGTAGAAAACCAAGATGAAGTGGGCGAGTTGGCTCATAACTTCAATACCTTTGTTGGAAGCTTACAGCAGTTAATTGGCCATATCCGTGGGCAGTCAGAACAGTTAAATAGCCAGTCAGAGCAAAGTACTCAACGTGCGAACCGTTCTGTGGATGAGCTTAACCATCAACAGCAAGAAATCACAATGGTGGCAACGGCTGTAACGGAAATGGCCTGTGCAACTCAAGAGATTGCATCGCATGCCGAGCAAACAGCAAAAGCTGCACAAGACTCAGCGACAAGCACTAACAGTGGTCACGCTCTGGTCGTCGACACTAAAGGTTCTATCAATAACCTAGCCAATGAAGTAAATGAAGCAGGTAATGTGATCAGCGAGCTAAACAAGCATGCTCAAGAGATCTCGACCGTACTCGCCACGATTCAAGGCATTGCTGAGCAAACCAACTTGCTTGCTTTGAATGCTGCAATTGAAGCGGCTCGTGCGGGTGAACAAGGTCGTGGCTTTGCTGTGGTAGCAGACGAAGTACGTGTGCTTTCGCAGCGCACTCACTCTTCAACAGAAGAGATCAAATCAACGATTGATATCCTACAGCGCACGACAGCGCAAGCGGTTGAGTTGATGGAAAGCAGTTCTAAACTGGCGATACATTCAGTAGAAGATGCCGATAGAGCTTCGCATGCGCTTGAAGAGATCAACACGGCGGTTGCTTTGATCAGCGATATGGCGACTCAAATCGCGACGGCTGCTGAAGAGCAAACACATGTGACGGGTGAAATTACCCAGAACGTGACGACCATTAAAGATGTTACCGACCACCTAGTTGTGGGCGCACAGGACAGCTTAACTGAGTCGAACGAACTTAAGAGTCAAGCCGCTGGTTTAAGTGATAAAGTGGCGACTTTTAAGCTTGCTTAACTGTTTCATTAGCTGATGCCTGATCAGTGAATGAACAGTAAGCAATAAGCCAAAGCGACGTAGATTACGTCGCTTTTTTTGCGTCTGTGAACAATAGAATTCTTTACTAATCTACTTCTGAAAATTCTCTTAGCGCACTCATTGCGGCTTCAGCTTTGTCTTTCTGAACGAAGATATGGTCGTGATAGTAGCCTGCAACAACGTTAGCGCTAATGCCGTATGAGCCAAGCTTTGTCGCAAAAGCAGCCGTCAATCCAACCGCTTCAAGGCTCGAATGTACCGATAAAGTGATCAGGCTAAACACAGCGTCGAAGTTTAGCTGAGCTTTGGTCGCAACGTCTTCTTCCAGAACCAGTGTTAAACCTTCTTTTTCACGAAAAGTCAAGATTGGATTGAGCTGAACATAGTCTGCTAGCGCTCCGTCGACAGTGAAAAAAACATAGTTACCGTCGATTAATTCTGGTGACATGGATTTCAGTAGAAGGTCTAGATCGGTAATGGCAGTCATAGTCAGTTTCCCTGCGTTAATAAGTTTATTGAAGATGCATGCAGTCACGATAGAAGTAACTGGCAGTTAAGTAAAATTAATGATTTTAATTCAGCATCAGTTTTACTAATGGCAAGTTTTCCTCTTTATTGATGGCATCGAACAAGTGCTGAGTGGTGAGATGCAGTGGGACTAAACTCATTATCTCTGTTGTGTTTTAGAAAATCCTGGAGATTGTGTGCTAGATTTATTGGTGATACACAACTGGAGATATCGATGATCTGGCTTTCAGTGAAAGTACTACAGATTGGACTTGTCTATGGATACAGGAAGTATCAAAAAACGAAAAGAGCTCCAGCTTAGGGGCTCTTTTTTTGTTTGGCACTTTGTTGTTTACTATTTAGCAGGGCTGAACATTAGAGAGTAAGTAAGCTAAAAAGTTAGCGAGACCTAAAGTCATCAAGTTCGGATTTTAGCCAAACTTCACTACTAACCGATGTTTTGCCTTCACAGTGAACTTGGTAATGGCGCCCACTCAACATACTTTTTGTTGCTGAATACGCGATGAAATCTTCAGCAGACTCAATCTCGTCGGCGTAATAATCAGCTTTCTTTTTTATATGTGCGGCCGCTTCTAGCCCTGTGTGGATTGTACCATTTCGCTCATATTTGCACTGCGTTGATTCAACAAAGGTAAGCAGATGGTCAATCTCTTGTTGAGGAGAGGCGAATGCATGATTCAGCGATAGTAATTGGCTAGCCATTAACCCACATAGAAACAGTGTACGCTTCATAATCATCTTCTCCCATCTAATCGGCTATTTCAAAAAACGATTAGGAATCAGTGTTTATAGATGGCTTTTTCTAACAAAGAAAAAAGCTGTGTAAATTCTTGTTCAATGGTGTCGCTCTTCCATTCTGGTGAATGAAGTGGGTGGTGGTAACGCACGGTACCAAAAAAGAAGCAGCGTGCAGTGATAGTACAATCCTCAATTTCAAAGACACCTTCTCTAACGCCATCATTCAAAATCGACTCAACTTGCTGCAACAGATGATTGATGTGTTTTGATTTTACGTGCTCGGGTGTTTGTTGTGCTAGTGATGAATATGATTCAAACAACTCAGGCTCACCAATAAAAATTCTTCTTTTAATGGCCGTTAACGCCTCAAACCACTCTCGAAGCCTTAGTGATGCGCTTTCCGGTCTATTTGTGATCTCAGTTAATGGTGCGGTGACACGATCCAGCCATCTTAATGTTATGGCTTCATGCAGTTCTGCTTTAGTTGCAAAGTGTCGGTATACCGTTCCGTGACTCACATCAAGGGCTCGAGCTACGTCAACAACGGTCGTTTTTCTAGGACCGAACTTACGTAAAACGATTTCAGATGCATCTAATATTTTTTCTTTAGTAAGCATTATTCACTACCAATAAATTGTGTCTAAACCCTTATTTAAGGCTTTGAAAATAAGAACTTTCGATAACGACAGTATTAGTCTGATGCTATCGATTACCGCCTACTCAGTCAAACGAGGTCGTCGTTTAATACAAAAGTATTGCCGTTTTGCACAAAAGTTATTGTGCTCTTAAATCAAATTGGTGCGTTGACAATATAACAAATGACATTTATTGTAAATTGTCATTTGTTATTATTGAGCCTTCAGGAGCATCACCATGTCGCTAAGTTTGATTGCAAGTCCTCCCCCGAAGGGTAGGCATCGCCGAGTGTTATCGGCCATTATTGGACAGAAAAGAAAACATCATTCATGCCCTGAGTTACCAAGGCTTGATGGGAAAAGGGTACTTGTAACGGGCGGAACTGCAGGTATTGGTGAGTTCATTACTCGTTCTTTGCTTGCTCAAGGTGCGAGGGTGACGTCGTTGGCCAGAGGCTTATCGGATGCAACGGATGACATTCTTAATGTCGAATCAATCTATATGGATCTTGCGGATCCTGAGAGTATTGTCACTGCTGTAAAACAACTAGAGGAGACGCCATTCGACATTGTCATTTGCAACGCGGGGCTTGTGTCTAAAAAGGCTGAAATATCGCCTTCCGGTTATGAAAAAACATTTTCAGTTAATGTGTTAGGTCATCACATTCTTTATCGGCTTCTTATGCAGAAAAAAATGTTGGTTGACGATGCTCGTCTGGTTATGACTAGTGGAGATATTTACATTATGGAAAATGAGTGTTCGGCTGATATTCCTTTTGATGGCACATCCAGTACTTATTCACGAAGCAAGCTGGGGAATTTATGGCAAGTGCGGGAGTTATCAGAGCGTTACCCAAATATCCACCCAATTGCGGTTCATCCCGGTGTGGTTGCCAGTGGCTTTGCTGGAAGTAAAAAAGGGTTTCTAGCATGGCTTCGTACTAAACAACTGGTGTCGGAAGAGCAAGGCTCCCACTCCTCTTTGATTGGTGCGACACAAAATCTTCCAAGAGGAAGCTATTGGCACAATGTATTTGGTTTGGTTGATTTACCGGAGAGTGATCCTGGTTGCGATACATCTGGTTCTAGTAAGTTGTGGGACCAACTTGAATCGATTACCACTCCTTACCTGCAAGCGTGCGAAGTTAAGCCAACAGGAAAATAGAAATGAAATTTCTTTGGATAGTGAGCCTCACCCTTTTAATTAACGCCTGTGCAGAGAGCAAGATGGATACCAGAAAAGCGTCACCTAATTTCAAAAACGGTCAGTTTGAAAATAATACCGATATCAAAACACTGACGTTTTGGCAGATTGTCTGGGCTGGCTTAACTTCTGAAGTTGAACAAGCGAATTGGTCAGACACTGTTGAAACGAATGAGGATAAAATGCCTGCTGCTAGTGAGCTAGGAGATAAAGTTCGTATTACGTTGGTAAATCATGCGACCTTTTTAATTCAAACCCAAGGAGTGAATGTACTGACCGATCCTGTGTTTTCAGAAAGAGCGAGTCCGATTTCTTTCGCTGGTCCCAAAAGGGTGCACCAACCAGGGATTGCGTTAGCCAACTTACCATCAATTGATGTGGTGGTGATAAGCCATGATCATTATGACCATTTGGATTTGGACTCTTTGGCGTTCCTCATTAAACGAGATAACCCGAAAATCTATGTGGGGCTTGGAGTAGCAAAACGTCTCCCTTTAAGCGCTAACACCACCGAGCTAGATTGGGGAGAGAGTGTTCAGGTTAATGACATCTTTAAGCTTTGGTTTTTAGAAGTTCAACATAATTCAGGTCGTACTCCCTTCGATAGAAACTCAACGCTATGGGGAGGGTTTTTAATGCATATTGGCGACCAAAAAATCTATTTTGGTGGCGATAGCGGTTATGCCAATCACTACAAATACGCTTATGAGAAGTTTGGACCTGTCGATATTGCCTTTATTCCTATTGGCGCGTATGCACCAAGAGAAATCTTCAAGCCAGTGCACCTTGACCCTTTTGAGGCAGTGCAAGCTCATCAAGATCTTAATTCAAAACAGTCGATTGGTATACATTATGGGACATTTCAAATGACGGCGGAGCCTCGCCTGGAGCCTGTTGAGTTGCTTGACGTTGCGAAGAAGGCAGCTCAAGTTCCAGCTTCTGAGTTTATTACGCTTGAAGTGGGTCAACCGACTAACTTTTAGATGCTCAGCTCTTTTTAACCACAAGCTCCTTTTTAATTTCAAATCAATTTTTATCTCAGATCGCTTTAAACGCTAAATAGAGTGTTTGAGCCCTCAAAGACATGGATGTTTTGATATTTCATAATGTTGACCTGTAGCGTCAGGTCCGTTATTCGGTGATGTAATGAAAAACAAACAACCCATACTCGGCAATACGGGTACGTTGATCTTTTTGGTGATGATCAGCGCGTTTCCTCCTTTAACAACCGACCTTTATTTACCAGCTCTTCCTAATATGGTGGCAGCGTTAGGCACGACTCAGTCAATGGTTAACTTTACGCTGAGCAGCTACTTCGTTGTTTATGCTTTCGGGCTGTTATTTTGGGGTCCCCTCAGTGAGAAGTTTGGTCGCAAGCCAATTTTGTTAATCGGGGCAGGTATTTACGTTGTTGCCAGTTTCTTATGTGCCAACTCAGGCAGCATAGAACAATTGATTGGCTTCCGAATTGTTCAAGCGTTTGGTGGTAGTGCTGTCACGGTTGTCGCTGTGGCAATTATCAAAGATCTTTACGATGGGAGAGAACGAGAGAAGATAATGGCGACCATTATGTCGCTGGTGGTTATTGCGCCTATGGTGGCGCCAGTAATAGGGGCATTATTACTTAAGGTTGCGACTTGGCAGATGATTTTTGTTGCGCTTGGTGTCTTTGGCCTTCTATCGATTGTGCTTTCACTCTGTCTGACAGAAACGTTGGTATCTCGTTATAGCGGATCTGTAGTGAGATCTTGGGGACGGCTGGGAGTAGTACTCAAGAATCCACGGTTTCTGTTGTTACTGGCAGTATTTTCGCTTACTCCAATGTCGATGATGGCATTTGTGGCTGCGGGTCCTTACATCTATGTTGAGCACTTTAATTTTAGCGAGCAAGAGTTTAGTTATATCTTCGCGCTAAATGCTCTATTTGCCTCATTTGGACCTCGGGCTTACATCAAAATTACTCAATATTGGCCTGCAAAACGAATTATTTCTTTCTGCTTCATGCTTCTGATTTTGTGTGGAGTACTGACTTTTAGCCTTGGTGAAGCTTCGGCTTGGTTGTTCGCCCCATTAATCGGATTAGCTACGTTAGCCACCATCACAACGCGAGTGCCTGGTACTAACCTAATGCTTGAACAACAAGACAAGGACACTGGTTCTGCCGTTGCAATCATTCAATTTACGTCAATGATTTGTGGCGCGATGGGGATGATGTTGGTTTCTGTCGAGTCTGACTCTTTGATTAAAAACCTTGGTGTGATCCAATTGTCTATAGGTGTGATCAGCGGCCTATTGTGGCTGGCATGGTCTCGGAACCCCAGTAATAAGCAGAACAACTCATCAACATCTTTCATGTCAAACTAGGTACAAAAGGTCGTTTTTTATGAAATTTAGGTTTAAGCCTCTTATTTTAATTGTGTGTGCTTTATTGCTGATTGGCTGTATTAGCAGCGAGCAGGAGTATGATCACCCACTCTATGACACGTCTACTAGTGCGTTTCCAGTGCAACAGTTTGACTCGTTTCTAGAGTATCAACAAACCGTTCAGACTTGGCTGGAAGAGAATCGAGTGTTTTTGCAAGACGATCATGCAGCGGAGCTTTCTTATAATACACCTTTTCAAATCTCACCAAACCAAGCGAACCCGCTCAGAAAGGGCATTATTTTTGTGCATGGCTTGGGCGACTCTCCTTGGTCTTTTGTTGATGTTGCCCAAGAGTTCGCTGATGAAGGTTACTTGGTGCGCAGTGTATTGCTTCCTGGACATAGTAGTCGTCCCGCCGATTTAGTGCCGATAAGTATATCTGATTGGGAAAAGACGGTTAAGAATCAAGTCGAGATTATGCAGGAAGAGGGATTTGATGTGTCTTTAGCTGGGTTCTCTACTGGTGCGAATTTGGTCACGGATTATGCAAATAGCAATTCAAGCATAGAGGCTCTGTATCTGTTTTCTCCTGCTTTTAAATCTGACAGTGATATTGATTTCCTTGCGCCTGCTGGCGCCCTATTTGTGGATTGGGTGTTCCAAGGCGATCCGCAAAATCACAACAATCTAATGAAATACAATAGCGTACCTTTGAATGGTTTTGCGCAGTATTACTGGTCTAGCTACGAGGTTCAAAAATCTCTAGAAAGAAAACCATTCGACAGGCCCGCATTTTTAGCCGTCACTCAAGATGACAGTGTCGTTAATGTGACTGAAGTCCTTAAACAGTTTGAAACGCAGTTTACCAATACAAACAGCCGATTTATTTGGTTTGGAGATAAACCAGATACGCTAGATAAACGCGTTGTCCATTTCGACAGTCGTGTGCCGTCAAAACGCATCAGTAACTTCTCTCACATGAGTTTGTTATACCGTGAAGACAATTTCTATTATGGCGCTAATGGTAAATTCCAAATGTGCCATAACAGCACCGATCCTCTTGATTATGAAGCTTGTTTAAATAGTGATGAACCGTGGTATTCCGCTTGGGGATATAAGGAAGAAGGGAAAGTTCATGCGAGGCTAACCTACAATCCATATTTTGACGAAATGTTGGATTACGCCAAATCTATCACTTCCCTGTAGAGTCGATATTAGAAGGACACTAAAATGTATCAAAAACCATACCCTGTATTACCATTGGGGCTGATATCGTTGCTATCGCTGTTGTTTGCTGGCCCAGCAACCGCAGATTGGAAGGAAACGGGCTCACACTTAAAGTTGGTTGATCTGTTAGACAGGGAAGACGGCTATTGTATTGATGCTGCTGGAAGTGGTGACTATGTAAGATTCGATTTGCCGTTATTGACGCACAATTGTAAAGAAGGCTTGTACGCTGATGAGGCGGTGACCTATAGAGATGATGGAACACTGTTCTTTCCCGCTTACGAGGCATGTGTCACGGTTATGGGTGTAAATAATAATTCGCTACCTTACAACGCATTGATGCTAAAACGCTGCAATGTTGACGAACCGTTTTTGAAAGCTACTCAGTTCCAAACGTTTGAGTTTACAGAGGATAAGCAGGTGCAGTTGGTGGGTTCTAACCTTTGTATTACTGCAGGCGATGTATCTAAAGTGACCTACAGTGCGGCGCACCGATGGAGAAGCTTGTATATGCAGGAGTGCAATGTTGCCGACAAAGCGTTATCTCAATGGCAAATGGTTAAACCAACGACTCGTTAGTCGATATCTTAAGTAAGCAGCTAAAAGATAGAAATTAAACGAACTCAAAGCCTCAGTATTGACGCTGTTCTCAACAGCTTGAAGACTGAGGCTTTAATGTTTTAGGCGAGACAAGATCATTGATATTAATCGGAAAACTGCTTTTTGCTTTTATAGCGAGTAGGATTGAAAGAAATGGCGTATTTGTCCGGTTTACTAGTCAGTATCCAAATTGACTCTGAAATGTCACATCACCAATAAGCGAAAGTATGTTGAAAATAGAACCCATTACTCCTCACATCGGAGCTCGCATCCACGAATTAGAGCTTTCTACATGCAGTGCTGATGAACTCGATAAGGTGTATCAGGCGCTTCTAACCCATCAAGTGATCTTTCTCGACGGGCAGACTTTGTCTCCAGAACAACACTTGATGATTGCAGAACGCTTTGGAACGTTAGAACCTGCACATCCTTTCTTCCCTCGCGTGGAAAGTGCGCCTCAGGTGAGTGTGATTGAAACAACCCTAGGCAATGCGCCAATGGAAAGTTATTGGCATACCGACTTAACGTGGCGCAGCTTGCCGTCGAAAGCTTCCCTGTTGCATGCTCAACACATTCCAAGCGTCGGTGGTGACACGATCTGGTGTTCTATGACGGCGGTTTTTGAATCTCTAAATGAAGATATGAAAGCTAAGTTGAGAGGCTTATCGGCGACTCATTCGCTGGTGGCCTTTGAAGGTATAGAGTCAGAAGACATTGAGCTCGATTGGCACAAATCCTTAATCAAAACAGCACAGGAGAATCCGCCAGTGGTTCACTCTGTTGTTCAAGTTCATCCTGAAACGGGTAAAGAAACGCTGTATATCAATGAACAGTTTACGCGTTATATCAATGAGCTCGACCGCAAAGAGAGTGATGTTTTACTCAGCCAACTGTTTGAAATTGCGAGACGCCCTGAGTTTCAAGTTCGTTTCAAATGGGACAACGGCTCAATGGCGATCTGGGATAACAGGGTAACGCAACATTACGCAGTGATAGATTACGGCGATACTCCAAGAAAAATGCATCGAGTAACAGTGACATAACAGTAAGTAAGAGGGGTAATTGGTGTAGGCGCTAGCGGACAAGTCTCAGGAACTCAGGTTTAGTGTCTGAATTAAAGTATAAAACTGAGACTTTATTCATCTAAGCTTAATAATAAAAACAAATCTGTTGGTTCTTTGATTGAAACCCCACTGCTCGGACGTGATGTGTAATATAATCGGCGCCAAAATATAAGTATAAAAACCAAATCATAGAATTAATAAACGTCATGGCTTAGAGAACAAAGTATTTCGTATGAACGCGATTCGTAAAGTTTACCAGTACGCAGAACCGAATCTAACCCTCGTGGGTTGGATGGGCTTTGTCGGTTTTCCAATTTACTACATTGTGTGGGAGTTTTTGTTTCCGCAACCCTACGAAAACTTGGCACTCCGCCTGTTTTGCTCGGTATTGTTCTTTGGCATTATATTTCGCAATCGCGTCCCATTTGAATGGCGAAAATACCTTCCGGCTTATTATCAAGTTGCTGTAACTATCTGTTTGCCAGGTTTCTTCTTCTACATGCTGCTAATGAATAATTGGTCCAACGTTTGGGTTATGTCATTCATGTCGGCTATTTTCCTCCATATTTTATTGGTGCACGTGACGAGAGTGATGTTTGCACAAACCTTTGCCGGTATTGGGATTGCTACGTTGTGTGCTTGGATTGCACAAGGCTTCTACCTCGAACTCACAATGGATTGGACGCATGTGCCAATCTTTTTGTTTATCTACTTATTCGGCAACTTGTTCTACTTCCGCAATCAGGTGGAACATGAAAACAAGGTGTCATTGGCGAAGTCTTTTGGTGCGGGTATTGCCCACGAGATGCGAAACCCTCTAAGCGGATTACTTACCTCTATTGATGTTATGCAGTCTATATTGCCTAACCCTAAAAGTGGCGATCAAAAAGGGCAATATGCGTTAAGCAATGAAGAAGTGATTCAGTTGCGTGAAGTGGGCGATGAAGCGATGGAGATCATTCATTCCGGCAACGAAACGATAGATCTGTTACTGACTTCAATTGATGAAAACCGAGTCTCTCGATCTACGTTTAAGAAGCATTCAGCGCAAGCGGTGGTTGAAGATGCGATAGACAGTTTCAATTACAAGCGCTCTGCTGATAAGTCAGCAATCTCCTTGGATGTGCAGAGTAACTTTGAGTTCTTGGGTAGCGACACCTTGTTGAAATACGTCATGTATAATCTGTTCAAGAATGCGTTCCATCATCGTAGCCCTGAAGATTTTCATATTCATGTCACCATGTTCAGTGATGAAGTGACGAACCAAATTATGGTGACGGATAACGGGTCTGGTATTTCGAGCGATATCATTCGTCGTATTTTCCAAGATTTTTACACCACAGGCCAGTCGGGTAATTACGGGCTGGGTTTACCATTTTGTAAGAAGGTGATGCGTTCGTTTGGTGGTGAGATTAAATGCCAGTCTGAAGTGGAACAATGGACGCAGTTTACGATGACGTTCCCATCTTTGGCTTCAAATACAGTGAAAGAGATCAAGAGTGAGCTCACTAAGCTGAAGACCGTATTAATGGTGAGCGACCAGAAGATTCTGACCAGTAAAATGACCGAGATATCGCGTTTTATGGGCTTTGAACTTGCCGTCTTAGATGTCGCATCTGCGCTTAAGAACAAGGAGTATCAGTTCGAATTCGATCTGATCTTTGTTGATATGGAGAGCTTGGATTTAAGAGCCAATTGCCTCGATAGGATTGAATCGTTACTTTCGTTTACTGAGGCGCGAATCATTTACTTGTATGAGCGTCATCCTATCAAGCATGTACGTAACATCTCTTTCGAGCCTATTTGGGTGGAAACACAAGTCTGGCTACTGAATACTAAAGCGACCATTGACCGTTTACTGTTTGACTCCAACTACGTGATGACATCGGTTGCTGTAAAACCGCTAGAGGCCACCACTAAACGTACGATTATGGTGGTCGATGACAATGAATCTCTACGCCGATTTACGGCAATGTTATTGGAAAAACAGGGCTTTGATGTTGTGCAGAAAGAAGACGGACAACAAGCCTTAGATGCGCTTGATACCGACGACATCGACTTGATCCTAATGGATATTGAAATGCCAATCATGGACGGTGTTGAAGCTTCTCGCCGAATTCGAAGTGCCGACAAAGAATACTCTTCGGTGCCGATTATTGCTCACACGGGTGACAGTTCTCCCGTTACCTTGGAAAAGATGGAATCGTCAGGCATGTCGGACTTTATTGTTAAACCGGCCGACAAAAACCGACTATTCGATAAAATTGCTCACTGGATTTAATGGATGTAATAGTCTGAAGTTCACGGGAATTGGGTAGACATAGATTCAAGAAAGAGCTCAGCGAATTGCTGGGCTCTTTTTGTATTGCGACATGATAGCGTCCATTCAGTCCTGCCGTTGGTGTTAGTTATAAATATGGTTCGAACAAGGTTACACGAACTCTAACTCGGGGTGATTGTACGCCTCGTGACAAACCGTGAGCACATGGTCAATGTCTCTTGGCGTCATGTCGGCATTCACTGAAAAACGGATGATGTTTTTGTTCTTGCCAGTCGCAGGGCGGCAGAATACCGCACCGAACACATCGCGCTGTTCTAGGAAGTCACGCACACGTTCAGTGTTTCTTTCATTGCCGCACTCTAGCGCTACAATTTGAGACTCACTGCGGATGTTAAAGCCAATTCGCTTTAGCCCCGTAGTCAGCGACTTGGCCCGATTGAATAAGGCTTCTCGTTTGTCTTCCGCACCTTTGATCACCTCTAACGTTTTTTCTAAACGAACCACTTCTTGTGGTAACACTGTCGAGCTAAAAATCGCAGGGTACGCCACAAACGGCAAGGTTCTAGACAGTTGTTTAGGGCCAAGGATTGCCCCAGCGCGGTAAGCAAAGGTTTTTGCCAAGCTAACGGTGATGAAGTCGACTTGGTTGGTGAGGCCTAACGCTTGGACTAAGCCTGCACCATTTTCTCCATGTGTACCCAGTGAATGGGATTCATCAACGACGACCGCACAATCAAACTCTTGCGCCATTTCGTAGATGTCGCGCAGTGGGGCAATGGTGCCGATTGTGCTGTAAACCGAGTCGACAACAATGACACCTGAGCCGTGGCGCTCTAACTGTTTGCGTAGGTGATTCATATTGTTATGCATGAACGGATGGGCAACTGCGCCGGCAGCGCGGATTCCTTCCCAAAGCGACATGTGTGCAAGGAAATCAATATACACAGGTGTCCCCGGTGGGCAGATGGTTTGCAATAGCCCAATATTGGCCGCCCAGCCCGATTGAGAAAGCAAACAGCTCTCCATTCCAACATAGTTCGCAAGCTCAGTTTCGAACGCAGGTTTAGACTGCTCATCTTGTAAGAAAATGGCAGACATCACCACGTTGTCGTCGTGCTCACAGATCGCCGCTTGATGGGCTTGTTGGATCTGTTTGTTGTGTGACAGCGCTAGGTAATCATTGCTCTGCATCACAACGGCACTGCGCTGGGGGCGTTTACCCAATACCAAATGCTTTTGGCTTTGGTTCTGGGTAATCAGGTCTTGAATATAGAAGTTCAAGCGTTCTTCGATAAAGGAAGGTAGTGGTTTGTTTTTTGTTTTATCACTCATAATAGTTCTCTTCAAATACAGGAAAACGCCAGCGCTGACGGCTGTATATTGACGATAAAAAGTGATGTGTCATTAACCAAGTTGCATAAATTTGTGGGTGCTTGCAAACTCAGCATTTAAGGGTTTTGAGGCGAGTGGATTTCCTTACGGTTCGGGGCTTTAACCGAATCAAGATAGGAATAATAGCCTTCTTTTTTATGACAAAAGGCTATTAAAATTCGACGATCGAAAGGCTTTTAAAAAAGCTGATTTTGAAAGGCTACGGCTGTTAGCTGTGAATGTGGATAAGCTCAATTAAGGCATCCAATTGCTGCTTAGTTTCACCCTCTAACGAATACCCAATATTGATGCGTAAGCAGTTGCTGTAAAGGTCGAGAGTGCTGAATAGGTGTCCAAGCCTAATATCAATGTTCTGCTCGGCAACTGCCTGAGCAAAGGTTGACTGGTTCAAGTTTGGGATTTGCAGCCAAAGCACCATGCCACCTTGTGGGTTACTTATCTTCACATCTTGAGGAAGGTGCTGAGACAAATAACTTAGGTATTGTTGGCGCAAAGACAAGATCTGAGAGCATCTTCTTCTCACGTGTTTAGCGTATTGGCCAGATTCAATAAAGTCAGCAACCGCAAGCTGAGTGGGCAGGGCAACGCCGTAGCTTGCAGCAGAGAACTGAGCCTTATATTCATTGATAAACCTGCCCGGCAAGCACCATCCCAAACGGTAACTCGGTGACAAGCTTTTCGATACCGAACCACACCATAAGACATAGCCGCCTTTGTCATAGTATTTCGCGGGGAGTGGTGTGTGTGAGGAGTAGGACAGTTCAAGATACACATCATCCTCAATGATCGGCACTCGATATTGATTCGCTAATTCGGCAAGCCTTTGTTTTTGACCAGCCGACATATTGATCCCCTGAGGGTTCATATGAGAAGTACAAAAGATCGCGGCATCGACTCGCTTGTTCTTCAAATGCGCTTCCAGTTGTTGCAAGTCGACACCATCATCGAGCGATGGGATTTCTATGATCTGGCGTGACATCTTTCCTAGCAACTCCAGAATGCCATTGAAACAAGGAGAGCTAATCGCAATGGTGTCGCCTTCTTTGGTACACGATTCAAGAGCGGCCTTAATCGCTGACATACAGCCAGCGGTGATAACCATCTCTTCAGGTGAAAAATGGACATCGATCTTGGCAAAGTGAGCGGATAATGCCTGTCGCAACATCGGCTCACCTTGTGTATCTGGGTAGTGGTTGAGCCTGCTGCCCATCCGTTTAATAGCGCGACGAAAACTTCGTTCCAATTCAACGATCGACTGCTCATCATTGGTGGTGCTCGAAACCCCTAACGGCCCGTTGATTGAGTTGTGAGTCGATGACGTTTGCTTAACGCTCGACACCTTACTCTCAAACTGTGCCCACTCAGGCGTTGAGTGAGACGGCTTGTGAGGCGAGACAAAATACCCCGCTTGCGGTCGAGAATGTATCCAGCCTTGTGATTCCAGCTCTTGGTAACAGCTCACCACGGTCGACATGCTGATGGCTTGTTGCTTGGCCAATTGACGTAGCGAAGGCATGCGTCCGCCTTCCGGTCTTTTGCCGGTTTCTATCTCATCGATAAACTGATTGGCTAGCTTTCTGTAGATACTCATTGTCACGACCGTTATTAACTGTACTGGTTTTTATTATAAAAATTGTATCTGTACTGGTTTTATTGTTCAAGGGATACTCATTCGAAACAAAGGAGGGGTCAGTATGAAAAGAAATGATTTGTTGTTAGCGGTATTCGTCATGGCGATTTGGGGGTTCAATTTCTCGATGATCAAGATGGGTGTGACCAACGTTCATCCATTATTAGCCACTGCTGCGCGTTTTTCGCTAGCGGTGATTCCGGTGATATTTTTCGTGGCGAGACCTAATGTTGCTTGGCGCTACTTAGTCAGTTATGGCTTTGTGTTCGGTGTGGGAATTTGGGGTATGGCTTCATGGTCGATTACTGCGGGTTTGTCTTCGGGGCTTTCATCGGTCTTGCTTTCAACCAACGTATTAATCGGCATGGCGGTTGGCGTGTGGGTGTTCAAGGAGAGTGCTTCTATTCGTAAATTATTGGGTGCGATGCTAGCTATGTGTGCGTTGGCGGTATTGGTATCTGCAGCTACGGGTAATGTCACCGTTAATGGCGTGATCTTGATTATGATTTCGGCGTGCAGTTGGACCTTGATGGGCGTGATTGTTAAGGCATCGAAAACCACTCAAGCTTTTGCGTTCAATGTCTGGGGGATGCTGTTTGCTCCGGTGCCATTAGTGTTATTTGCAGTGATGTTACACGGTGACCAAATAATCTGGCAGGGCATCGAACAATGGGATTGGAACACGACGATTGCGGTGCTGTTTCAAGCTTACCCAACCACGCTATTTGGTTATTGGGTATGGAATAAGCTGCTAATCCAATACCCGTTAAGTACGACCGCGCCGTTAACCTTGTTAGTGCCTATCTTTGCATTGATCAGTGGTTACTTTATGTATGACGAGGTGCTGTCTGTCGCTCAGGTTGTTGCATCAATACTGTTTCTTGTCGGGATTGGTTTGATTGTGAAACCTGCGAATACAACGAATACCAAAGCGACACAAACATTTGCTGAACAAAAGTGATTGAAGAAAACTGATATTGCATGACCAGCTTTGAATGACAAATAAGACCTCGCACTTGTGAGGTCTTATTCTATGTATCTAATTTGATTAAAGTTATCTTATGGAAGGCGGTCAAGTTATCTGGAGAAATTTGCCAGTAATTGTTATGTTATATCGTATCAATTGTGAATGACTAGATTACTCGACATTTGGACATCGATATCATGGATAAAATTAAACAAGTCTTGCTGGTTGCGGGAACACACGGCAATGAGCTCTCAGGTATTTACCTAAACAAGCTGATCAAAGAGGGCATGTATGGGGCTGATCGTTCGACGTTCGCTGCGACTTCTGTTATCGCAAACCCGAAAGCGGTAGAACAGAATGTGCGATACCTAGATACAGACCTAAACCGTCAGTTTGCTGTGGGTGATGAAGAAAGCGGATCTGACTTCGCTGAACAGGCGGTCGCGCGTCAGTTTGCCGAAAGGTATGCAAATCGAGAGCAACAATTGATCGTTGATTTACACAACACGACCAGCAATATGGGGGCGACATTAATCTTGCTGTCAAATGATGCTTTCTACCAAAAAATGGGCGCGTATGTGAAGCAACGTATGCCGGAAGCCAATATTCTCTTTGAAGACAGAAAACCGTGGGATGAGCAGCCATACCTGTGCACGGCAGGTGATCGCGGCGTCATGATTGAAGTAGGGGCTCAAGCGCATGGGTCACTCAAGTTCGACACTCTCAAACTGATGAAGCAGATGCTGACCTTGGTTCTTGATTACGTTGAGAACCATAACCTTAACCAAGTTAAAGCGTTACAAGACTACAGTGCTTTTTTCTATGTTGAGGAAGTGAATGTGCCACTTGGTCCAGATGGTATGCGAGTCGCTACGGTACACCCAGCGATTTGTGGCAGAGATTTCGAAGCCGTGAAGCAAGGTGAGCCGTTGCTAGCGACTTTCTTTGGTTATGATATCTATTGGGAGCGCGAACAAGATATCTATCCACATTTCATTAATGAGAGCGCCTACGCTAAGGCGAACATTGCGATGGCCTTGGCAGAGAAGCGTCTAGTTTCTGTAGGCTAAGAATTTTTCTAGGAGTTGATAAGACTGCTAATCCATAACAAGCAAATAAGCCCACTAGCTTTGGTATACAAGGTTAGTGGGCTTATTTCTTTCTATGACTTAAGCGATCATGCACTCAAGTAACTGGCTCTCAAGATCGTCGTCTATTTCTAGACCGATCACTTCTATTCTGGTTTCGATACACTCATCGAGTTCTGATTCCGCCAAGCCATCCTCTGTTAAGTTGTACCCGAAAATACCACTTTGAGTTATGAATACCGCTTTCATCCGCTCAGCTTTCAATCCAACTAAAAAGTGTCTCAAACGCTGGTGGTCAAACAGTTTCTCTGCAGAGAATCGCCAACCAACGCTTTCAAAACCTTCACCTTGGTTAGTCGCTTTGATCATGCCGCTTTCTGGCATCGGTAATTCTGAAGCGAGCGGCTTTTTTTGCTGGTGATGATGATGGTGGTGCGCTTGTTGGCCAAAGAAGTTTGTATCTCCTTCGAACTCTTCAAAAGGGATTTTTCCATGGTGAGCGAAGACTAGCTTGGTATTCGGGTGACAAATTTCAGTCACGTATTCAGCCAGTTTCTCTGCGTCGCCATCTTGGTATAGGTCGACTTTGTTACCAACTACGGTATCGGCAATGGTGATTTGCTGATTGAAGGTATCGTGATCTGCATAGCGAGAATCAGAAAGCTTCCGTGCATCGACTAAGGTAACGTTTTTCTGCAGTGATAGTACTTTACGGTAATGTTCAGAGGACAAAACTTGCAGCACTTCTTTAGGGTGACCAAGCCCTGTTGGTTCGATTAACAAGCGATCGGGTTTGGCTTCGGTAAGCAGTTGATTGAGCGCGATTTGCATCGGTAAACCTGCCGCACAACACATGCAACCACCGGGTACTTCACGAATGAACACTTGTTGTGTGTTCTGGTTACCTTGAATTAAGCTACCATCAACGCCGATTTCTCCAAACTCATTCACTAGCACAGCCCAGCGTTCATTTTCTGGTTTGTTCTTCATCAGGTTGAGAATCGCAGAGGTTTTTCCCACTCCAAGGAACCCAGTAATAATGTTGGTTGGAATGCCTAACATCGGTGACTTATCAGAGCTCATTGGCAATTCTCCTATAGCCTTGAACTAGGGTGTGGTTGGCTGATACCACAGACTCTGAAAATGCGGAGTATTCAGGCGGTACTTTGGAGATGCTATTTAAGTCAAACCCTGAGCCTATATTGGTCATTGGTGGAACATGGAAGTTTTGCGGTAAATCGAGGCCATCTACCACACAGTTGTGGCGAATGACGCAACCTTTGCCAATCACAGCATTGAATACCACCGAGTTGAAGCCAATAAAGACATCGTCACAAACTTCACATGGCCCATGAATGATAGAGCGGTGAGCGATAGAAGAGCGTTCTCCAATGGTAACCGCTGCTCCTGCTTTTGAGTGTATGACGACACCATCTTGAATATTGGTATCGCGCTTAATCACGATTGCTTCCATGTCACCTTGTTCGTTAACCTCGTCGGCACGAATGACGGCGTAGGGGCCGATAAACACGTTATCTTCAATGATGACTTTCCCACAGATGATAGCGGTCGGGTCAATGAAGGCGGTTTCCGACACGTTCGGCATATGGCCGCTAGGGTTTCTTCTTAACATATTGAGCTCTTTTATTTTTTTAGTGCCGCTAGGCCTACCTTTACAAGTGGGCAGCGATTTATTCCGTTGTTTAGATGGTGGTCTGTTTCTTAGTCGAGGCTCTAACGTTCAAAAGAGAGCCTCATTGCCGGAGTTGGCTGAGTGCTTTGTTTGTCGTTGTCTTGAGTCTTTTGATCTGCGAGTGCCTCAGGATGGCTATACACTCGGGCTCCATTTACCCATGTGTACTTTATCTGAGCGGAGAACTCATGCCCTGAAAATGGTGACCATACACATTGGTATAAGCTGTTTTCATCGCTGACTAAGGTTGGTGCTTGCGAGTCAACCAAAACTAAATCGGCGTAGTAACCTTCGCGAATAAAGCCTCGGTCACGAATTGCATAGCGCAGTGCTGGGTTGTGAGACGTTTTCTCTACAACCTGAGTCATTGTCATTCTTCCTGATTTCACATGGTCAAACAGGGTCAATAAGGCATGCTGGACTAAAGGTAAACCGGCGGGTGCTTGTTCATAGGGAACCTGTTTTTCTTCCCATGTATGAGGTGCGTGATCCGTCGCAATAATGTCGATTTTTCCCGAATTCAAAGCCGCTAATAGCGCGTTACGATCACTCGGGTATTTGATGGCAGGGTTACACTTAATCTGATTGCCCAACGTTGTGTAGTCTTGGTTGCTAAACCAAAGGTGGTGGACACAAGCTTCAGCCGTAATGTGCTTGTTTTGAATTGGGCCTGCTTCGAACAGTGCGAGTTCTTTCTCAGTCGTGATGTGCAGTACATGAAGTTGACTGTTGTGCTTTTTGGCTAGCTCTACTGCGTATGACGAAGAGGTGTAGCAAGCATTGGCGTCTCGCAGAGTAGGGTGGTCTTCAATCGTGAATTCGGCTTTCTCTTGTCTCAGTTTCTCTTGGTTTTGGGCAATGACAGGGCCGCTTTCACAATGGGTAACGATAAGGACGGGAGAGTCGCGGAATATAGCATCTAGCGCTTGAGGATCTTCGACCAATAGGTTGCCAGTGGAAGCGCCCATAAACACCTTCACCCCACAATGATTCTTAGGGTCGAGTTGTTTGATTTGTTCAAGGTTGTCTTCGGTCGCACCAAGGTAAAATGAATAATTTGCCAGTGAGCTTTGTGCTGCAATATCAAACTTTCGTTCTAATGCTTCAATGGTGGTGGTCGCCGGGTTTACGTTCGGCATTTCCATATAACTCGTAATGCCGCCAGCAACTGCAGCTCGTGATTCGGTGGCGATTGAGCCTTTGTGAGTGAGGCCGGGTTCGCGAAAATGGACTTGGTCGTCAATCATCCCTGGAAGGAGATAGCACCCTTGAGCGTCAATAATCTCATCGTCTGGTTTTGGTTCAATGTTGTTGGCAATTCTTTCTATTCGCTGGTTAATGATCAATAGATCCGATTCGGCAATGATGCCTTCATTGACCAAGCGGGCATTCTTGATGAGTGTTGCAGACATAGCGGTTCATTCTTCCTTTTTGATTAGTGCTAATGCTGGGGGAGTGTTTAATAAAGTAGCGTTACGGCTATGCTTCTTAGAGCTTATGTATCGACGCATTCATCACATACGCAGCTAACCTCTAACTGGGGGCTTGTTACAGTAAAGCCTTCTTGCTTTGCGTGAGATTGAAGATCGCGAATGATGGAAGGGGCGATGGTTTGCTCGCTGATTTTGTTGCACTTAGAGCAAATCAAAAACTGCGGGATGCCGTGCTCATGATCGCAAAGGATATGGTCGCAAAGTATGTACTTATTAGAGACTTGCAGTTTGTGCGCTAAGTGCTGCTCTTCAAGAAACTCCAACACTCGATAAACCGACATCGCTTGAACGTGTTGATCAAAGTGTTCCTTACAATATTCAACGATTTCATACGCAGACAGCGCTTTGTCGGCATGAACCAGTGCACGCAGTATCAACAGTCTTTTAGCGGTAAACTGTTTTCCGTTTGTTTTACAGCCTTGTTTTACGTGCTCGATGATCGCTTCGATGTCTCTCATTCAATCCACAAAATTAGTGATAATGTAGATATGTTATAACATAACAACTGACTATAAGAAACGAACTTTTACTTAAACAACCTCTTAGGTGGGATCTCTCTTTTCAGGCTTACTTTGTAGATGAATAATAGCCGTTTATTGCCCATCATTTTGCATGTTGTGCCAAAGAAGCTTTCTTATAATGATTGGATTACTGATTAAAACCCCAAAAGAGAGTGGGTTGTTATAAGTGAATTCGAATTAAATTCTGAAATGATACAAATCTCATATTTAATAACGCTTATTTAGTAACCTCTGTTGAGTCCCATATCAAATCAAGTGGCTGATTTTATTGGGTATCGGAGAAAAGTCTCAAAAATTATTATTTAGATCGCTAAAGTTTTAAATTCTACTAAATGTTATTTGCATGGGATATAACTCCATTTGGTAGCTGTTGAATAGATGGTTTTTAGCTATATATGTGAATTTTGAAGCGAGTTATCTTTCTGATTTGAAAGAATAATTAAATAGTTAAGATAAAAAAGTTGGCGAAAATCAGAAGCTTGGCATACACTTTCCTTGTAAATGACCTTATCTCATTGATTGAATAGGGTAAATGCTTTGGCGCTACTCACGATAGTAGCAATGTTTAACATAGCTTTGAGGAAAGTTTTATGGCACTCACTAAGGCCGATTTGGCTGAGAACCTGTTTGAGACACTCGGATACAGCAAGCGGGATGCCAAGGAAACGGTTGAAGTGTTTTTCGAAGAAGTTCGTAAAGCACTCGAAAATGGCGAACAGGTAAAACTGTCTGGTTTTGGTAATTTTGATCTTCGCGAGAAAAACGAGCGACCTGGTCGTAACCCGAAAACTGGTGAAGACATTCCAATTTCTGCTCGACGTGTTGTTACTTTCAGACCGGGACAAAAACTAAAGGCCCGAGTTGAAAATATTAAAATCGAGAAGTAGCCAAGCAATAGACCACGCCTAGCGTGGTCTTTTTGTTTTTAGTCTGGCAATTATTGTTGTTTCTCTCTTTCAGTCTTTTATCATCTCGCATCTCGCATCTCGCATCTCGCATCTCGCATCTCGCATCTCGCATCTCGCATCTCGCATCTCGCATCTCGCGCATTCTATATCGTACGTATTTCCATACATCGACGCCTCACTTTAGTTATTACCCATACATTTAAAATGGACAGCTAGAGAGTATGAATTAAGTCTATCTTATTGGTTTTTTAAATCCGTTCAGTGAAATTGAACAGAGGTTAAATCTAATTGAATTTAAATCGACCGAGTGATTTGCTGTAATGCGCTCAATAAACAGCCAGTTAATCTATTTTGTTGATCTAAATCTAAGGAGAAGCTTTGCGTAAGTCCGCTTTAGCTTTGATGTTACTCTTTTTATCGACTGTCGCTTCGGCAGCTGAGTACCAGCAACTCGCCAATATGTGCATTGCTTGTCATGGCAGTAACAGCGACACCTCGTTTCCCTCTATCCCTAACCTTAAGTGGCAAAACCAAGTCTACCTTACTGAGCAACTGACTGACTTTAAAAGTGGCAAGCGTGAGGACAAAACGATGTCTAAAGTCGCGCAACTATTGTCAGAAGAAGACATCAAGAAGTTAGCTAATTACTTTTACCAACTGAACAACACAGGGTCACCACAATGAGTTTAGATAGAAGACAGTTCCTTAAAGCCGCGCTTTCAGCAACCGCAGTATCTGCATTGCCGGTGTCGTGGGTATTTGCTGCGAATCGCCCTGAAGGTTTAGCTGCACTGGACATCAATGCATTAACGTGGGCAAAAGCAGAAGATCTACCGGATTACTACACCGTTTTAAATACCAATCCTTTGAATGCGTATCCGCCAGAAAGTATGCTTGCGCCTGCTGTGACTCCTGCAGATGTTCCCTTTGTTCGTTGGAATGGTTTGATGCCAGATTTTACGGAGATGGACCCAGATACTTGGATCTTTGAAGTGAAAGGTGAATCGGTAAAACAGAGTAAAACCTACACGATAGCTGAGCTCAAATCTAAGTTTAAACATCACACGCAAAGCCTAGTATTGGAGTGTGGCGGTAACAGCCGTAACAATTTTTATCCGAGCACTAAAGGCAATCAATGGAACAATGCTGGTGTCTATTGTTCACAGTGGACAGGTGTGTTGTTGAGTGATGTGCTTAAAGACTGTGGCATTAAAGATGATGCGGTTTACGTCGGTAACCATGGCTTTGATAAGCACTTGAGTGGTAAAGGTGAGGCAATTTCACGTGGCGTTCCTATTGCAGCGGCGATGAACGATAACGCCTTGATTGCATGGGAAATGAATGGCGAGCCAATTCCTTATCTCCATGGTTATCCGCTACGAACGGTATTTGGCGGTCGACCGGCTTCTGTTTCTCAGAAATGCACAACAGGCATCAGTATTCGAAACAAGATTCATGATGGACACAAGATGGCGGCTCCTGCTTATCAAGTGCCTAAGAACCCAATCGCTCCGGGTGAGAAGGTGGATAACAAAGATTTCCGAATCATTGAAGAGATGATTGTGAAGTCGCTGATTACTTCTCCAAAAAGTGGGATAGAGTTTGCCCTCGGTAAGAAGGTTAAAGTCAGTGGTCATGCTTGGGCTGGGTTAAGAACGGTTGAGAAGCTGCAAGTGAGTTATGACTACGGCACCACTTGGCATGATGCAAAGCTGAATAAGCCGGTAAACAAGGGCGCGTGGCAACAATGGGAAGCCGATCTAGACCTACCTATGACAGGTTATTATGAGATCTGGGCGAAGGCGACCGATAGCGAAGGCGATAGCCAGCCAGTCGTGCAACCGCAATGGAATCCTAAAGGTTATCTGTTTAATGGTTGCCACCGTATCGCAGTAAGAGTGTCGTGATGCTGTCTATTTCCAATAAGCCTATTGATGGCCGTTCATTTCATACAGACTCAACTCCTGTCAGCAAACGCAGTTACCGTAAAGGCATAATGAGAGCGGCATTGGTGAGCAGCTTATTAACGTCGATGCTTGTTCATGCTGAAGACATTCCAGAGAACCCAAAAGACTACTATGGCGTAGATAAAGCGTCGGGGCTGATTATGGCACCCGGTTGGGAGACCGTGAAAGGGCAATGTAACGCCTGCCATACCAGCTTAATCGTTGCTCAGAATAGCGGTAATCGAGAGCAATGGCGTGAAACCATTCAGTGGATGGTCGACACTCAAGGGCTGTGGGATCTGTCTGATACTTGGGATCCGGTATTGGATTACCTCAGTACCTACTATCAAGACAAAGGCATCGATATGAACAAATATCGTCGTAAGCCTATTGATAGCGCTTTGATGCCACCTATGCCGGGAGAGAGCCAATGATCATCAATCGATTAAAACGGACCGCTCTTGTGAATGGAATTGTTTTTAATAGAGCTGTTGCAAATAGAGCTATTGCGATAGCCGCTGCAGCAATAGTTTTGTCGCTGTCGGCGTGTACTGATGAACAGCCGAGCACTGAAGATAAAGTTGCCTCGCGAGTCGAATCATTAGGAATAGAATCGAAACCAGCGCCGAAGCTTGAAGTGGAAGCTAAATCTGAGGTTGAAACGCTTGTCGATAGCAAGGTAATCACCAAAGATTACATACCTAGCTTAGTGTCAGGTGAGAAGTTGGTTCAAAATCTATGTAGCCAGTGTCATGGCGACAAAATTATTCCCTTCGTACAATCTTATCCGAATATCAAAGGTCAGAAAGCTGGGTACATTCTTAAACAGCTGCGTGATTTTAAAAGTGATGAACGCCAAGATCTGTACATGCAGTCGGTGGTCAAACACCTTTCAGATGAAGACCTACAAGACGTAGCCGCATTCTATGGTACGTTGAAGCCATTGGACTTATACAATCGCACTAAAGAGTATTATCACCAGTAGGTGCGCTTTCTCTGGGTACTGGCTAAGTTGGTCTCTACGAGGTTCGGTGGGCAAAACAGTAGATAACGATAAGTAAAACGATGGATAAAAGAAAGGGCTGCGATTATGCAGCCCTTTGTCGTTCTTGTTTATGATAATTGCTTAATCAGTGATTAAGCCGCTTTAATGTGCGTTGTGATGTATGGTTGCCATGCTTGTTGATAAAGCTCTAAAGATTGGCGTCTTAGGCTATTAATTTGTGCCGCTTCGATATCGTTGATTGGGCGATGTTCTGCAATTGCGTGACGCTCAATACCTTGGATAATTTCGTACAGCTCGTGCTCAGGGCCACTTTTCACATCAGCAATCGCTTTTAAGTGGAGTTGAACCTCTGCAATGATGTTGGTTTTAGGTAAACGAACCAACAAGTTAAGGTCACGGTAGCCAGAGTCAGCTGGTGATTTAAACTTGTTTTTCAGCTTAACAACGTCTGCTTCACGGCTTAACGCTTCGTAAACTTCAACCAAGCTCTCGACATCGTTCGCGATGATAGTTGCACGGGCTAAGTCGGTAATTTTTGTCACATCACCATCAAGCTCAAGGGCGATTTTTTCTTCTGCACGAGCTTGAGATTTAACGCCAGCAAATAGTGCTTCAGAATTGGTGAGTAGAGCAGTACTTTTACAGATAGTTTCTAGTTCAGCTTGGCCTTGATGCGCTTTGCTGTACAGAATATCGAAGTCGGTGTAAGGCTGAGTCGGGCGTGAGTCGAAGGCTTTGATGCCGTAAAGGCCGCTCAAACTATGACGGAATACGTTTGAAGATACTTGGTTTTGCGCAGGAGTGCGCGTTTGATCAGTTGAACTTGTTGAAACAGGTGCTGCTGCGAATGCAGGCGCTCGGCTCAATACTAGAAGCATTAGGGCCGTCGTACGGAGAAATACACTCATTCAAACTCCAAAATACAAGGTTACAAAAAACGGGTAGTCAAAAGGGGTAACCAGTAACGCACAAGAGTAAAAACAGCTTAACTAAACTCACTACATATTAAATGGGGCTAGCTAAGACAGAAACCAACTCTAACGTTTAATATTGCTTTAAAATGTGAAGATATAGACAAATAATCCAAGCGTTAGTTCCGCAATTATCAGAACTTTGAACTTAGCCAGCTTCTGATTTTATCGAAACCAATTTGGTACTTTAAACCAAGCTAAGGTTGCTCTTACCTCTCTATACTGTACCCTTGCATTATGACTGTTTAACATGAACGAAAGATGAATAATCCTGAATTTTGGCACAATAAATGGGCAGCCAACCAAATTGGTTTCCACCTCGAAGATGTAAACCCACTTCTGATTAAATTTTGGGAAAAGACTGAGCCTAGCTACGAGAAGAGTGTGTTTGTTCCACTTTGTGGCAAAAGTGAAGATCTGATTTGGCTAGCTTCAAAGCATGAAGATGTTCAAGGTGTCGAGTTAAGCCAGATTGCGGTTCGCGCATTTTTTGCAGAGCACCTTTATACGCCGACTGTGACTCAAATTAGCGGTCAGCACGAGCTCTACCAATTCGATGAACTGAACATCTACACAGGCGATTACTTCACAGCGCCAATCCAGCCTGTCGATACCATTTATGATCGCGCGTCTTTAGTCGCATTGCCTGAAGAGATGCGAGTGCAGTATGTAGAGCGTTTGAAACAACTGCTGAAACCGGGTGGTAAGATCCTTCTGGTGACTCTAGATTATGACCAAAGCGAGATGGCGGGGCCTCCGTTTAGCGTGCCTAAACTAGAGATCGATCAGTTGTTCGCAGGATACAAAATCACGTTGTTGAGTCAAGATATTGCGGACGATGAACATCCGAAGATTGCTAAGAAAGGCTTGTCTCGATTCAGTGAAGAAGTGTATTTGATTGAGTCAGACGCTTAAGTTCAGTCTGCTTAGTTAAGCTAACAGATAACACCAACAAAAAGACGGGCTCGATAGCCCGTCTTTTTTATTGTTCAGATTTGAAATCGTGATTGTTCAGAATTGAATAGCAGGTTAGTAAATCACTTTTACTTTTGACGCGCTCTCAATTGCATCTTCAATCGCTGTCTCAGTGCTGTTGCGACGAGTAAGCGCCACACCTAGACGACGGCGGCCATCGATATCAGGCTTACCAAACAGGCGAACTTGTGTTTGTGGTGCGTCTAGCGCCTCTGTAAGACCTTCAAAACGAATGTTGGTTGAAGTGCCTTGGCCAAGGATAACCGCTGATGCACAAGGGCCGTATTGCGTGATGGATTTGATCGGCATACCAGTAAAGGCTCGTACGTGCAGTGCGAATTCAGATGAGTCTTGAGACATCAATGTCACTAAGCCAGTATCGTGTGGGCGAGGGGATACTTCATTGAAGATAACGTGATCGCCTTTAACAAACAGCTCGACACCAAAGATGCCGTGACCACCTAGTGCGTTAACCACTTGTTCAGCCGTGTATTGCGCGGCTTTAAGTGCGTTGTCTGACATCACTTGTGGCTGCCATGATTCACGGTAATCACCGTCTTCTTGGCGGTGACCGATAGGCGCACAGAAGTGAACACCGTCGACTGCGCGAACGGTAAGTAGCGTAATTTCGTAATCAAAGTCGATGAAGCCTTCAACGATTACACGGCCCGCGCCAGTACGACCGCCTTCTTGTGCGTAGTCCCAAGACTTCTGAATGTCTTCTTCTGTTTTGATAACGCTTTGACCTTTACCTGAAGAGCTCATTACTGGCTTAACAACGCAAGGCATGCCCACGAATTCAACAGCGGCTGAGAAATCTTCAAAGGTGTCTGCAAAGCGGTAAGGAGAAGTGCTCAGTTTCAACTCTTCTGCAGCTAGACGACGGATACCTTCGCGGTTCATCGTTAGCTTGGTCGCATTCGCAGTTGGAACGACATTTAAGCCTTGCGCTTCTAGCTCTACCAGTTTGCTGGTGGCAATAGCTTCAATTTCAGGAACCACATAATCTGGCTTTTCTAGTTCAATGATCGCTTGAAGTGCATCGCCGTCTAACATGTCTAATACATGGCTACGATGCGCAACTTGCATCGCTGGTGCGTCTGCATAACGGTCACAAGCAATAACTTCTAAACCTAAACGTTGGCACTCGATAGCAACTTCTTTGCCGAGTTCACCTGAACCTAATAGAAGTACACGAGTAGCATTTTCACGAGTAGCAGTACCAAACATAGAAATTCCTTCCGATCTTTTGAACGATTGATTGAAAACGGGGTGATCATACTTATTTCAATGATAAAAGCAAACGTTTGCGCAAGTTGTTGCGTTAATTACAGGCATAAAAAAAGCAGCCCTGTTAAATAGGGCTGCTTATTTAAATTTTTGTTAATCAGATGTACTTAGATTGCTAAGTAAGTCACTGGAATGTCGGGATTAATCGCTTCTAATGTAGATTGCGTATCCGCTAGGTGACTGATGTTACCTTCGGCGATTTCAACCAAAGCAGCACTTTCAATTTGTTCGAAATCGAAGCCAGCCAGTTTAAGTTGAATTAACGCGACTTGCAGAGGAGGTAGGCTCGGGTTGAACGCTGCATTTTCTGCGTAAGCACCCGTGAAAATCTCACCTGACGTGAGTTGTAATGAAACACCACTTAGGTTTTTGGTGTAAGGAGCATGACTGCGGTTTAGTGCTGCTAGCGCTTCTACAACAATAGGCGTTGTTTCTTCGGTCGTGTACTTATGATCAAGTTTTGTCATTAGGCCAGTTGTCACACCTAAATCAGCAGGGCCGAACGAGTCTGGTAGGTACTCTTGCAGAGACATTTCATCACGTTGTGGCAGCTGAACTTTAAGTTCTTTTGCTGTTGTCAGTTCGTTCATGAATTGACGACAGTGACCACAAGGACTGAAGTTGATGGTGATATCTGAGATACCTAGTTCGCCTTTCATCCAAGCGTGACTGATTGCAGATTGCTCAGCGTGAACGGTTTGACCAAGTTGAGCACCAGCGATTTCAAGGTTTGCACCAAAATACAGAGTACCAGACAAACCACGCACGATTGCACCAACATAAAAGTCAGATAACGGAGCGTAAGAATACGCTGCGGCAAAAGGAAGTAGCGCAATACGTAGTTCGTCATCCGCTAGACCACTTGCTTGCAGTAGGCTAGCAAATTGTTCTGGAGACAATGTCGCGTCAAAGTTGTCTGCTAATACGATGTCACTCAAAAGCGCTTTCATTGATGATGGAGCACTTTCCAGCGCCAGGGTAATACGACTGTTCATGTTGAATCCTTAATTGACCTTAGGCTTTAAGTTTATGCATTGCTCAGGAATTTTCTGTGATAAAGATCACTATTGAATTGTTGTTGTTACATTGGTTTGCATAATTAGAGTGAGGTCACACTTGAAATCGATTACAAGAGCCATTTATCCGCTGATATCGCACTTAGTGCTCGTAAAAGACCGTGACTTGACTGCTATTGCTAAATAAATGCGAATAAAAAGCCCAAACAGACACTGTAATAAACAGCATTCTGGTTGGGCTGGATCGCGTAGTGATCGTTTAGGTTAAGAATAGAACCAAACCACGAGCGAAAATATACTCGGTGCGATGATTGAGGTAATGACGCCACAAAGCACAAGAGCCAAAGAACTGAATGCTGCATCTTCCTGATTCTTTTCCGCACAAGTCGCGGTGCCTAAAGCGTGAGACACGGTACCCATGGTTAAACCACGGGCGATCGGGCTCTTAATACCAATGAGATTGTAGATTGGATAAGCAAAAATTGCCCCAAACAAACCAACAATCAATACCAGTATTGCCGCAATCGCAGCTTCACCACCTAAATGGCTCGATACTTCCATCGCAATTGGTGTGGTGACTGATTTACCTAATAAACTCGCAATCAAAGTTAGGTCCGCTTTAAAAGCCACTGCTATTAATGCTGTTGTTGTCATCGACATCACACTGCCTAGCGTGCAAGCAAAGGTAATGATGCGCCAATTCGCTCTGATTTGAGGTAGCTGTTCATAAAGCGGGTAAGCAAGTGCAACAACCGCAGGCTGTAGCATGTAGGTAATCCAAGTGTTGTCAGCATAGTAAGTCTCAAACGGTACTCTAAAGAACGTGAGAATCGGAATGATGATACCAATGCTGATAAGCAGGGGGTTACACAGCGGCGAGTTTACTTTTTGACTTACCCAGCGAGCAAATAGGAATACCACGATGGTGAGTAGAATCCACATGATCAGTTACCTCTCGAAAGCAAGCGGTCTAAGAACCATGATAAGGACACCAACACCAGTAATGTACCACCAACGGCGCTCGCCATAATTGGCAATGCGTTCGCGATGAGCATGTCGAAATGATCCATCAACCCAACACTGATTGGAACAAACAGTAAGATCATTAGGCGGATAATCAAGCTTGCACCGGGTTGTACCCAGTGCGAAGGAACAATACCAATCACCATGGCGGCAAACAGAATCAACATGCCAAAAATACTGCCTGGGATTGAGGTATCCAAAAAGTGCTGTAACGCGTTACCTGCTGTAAGTGCACCTATGATTAAGGTGAAGGAGATTAAGCAGTAAACCAGTTGGATCAATCTTTCTTTCAAAGTGTTACGTCTCTTGATAATGGAATTAACTAGCTAACTTTTCTACGTACTGATAAACCGCCTTCAAGATAGCCATTTTCTTTTCGTCGCTTTCATGTTCGTGCGCGAGGTTTTCAAGGTTGAGCATGTACTCTTCTAAACGGCACTCATAAAACTCACGACAATGGTTCGCCCATTTCAATTGCTCAGCTTCGTCGAGCGTCCATGGGAAGTTACGTGCACGGTAACGGAACAGTAACGGTTTAATTCGTTCGTCACTGAAGGTGATATCTAAAGCTGCCAAGTTGTTCGGGTCAGTTTCGCGAATGATGTTCATCGCTGTTTTATCAGCAGGTGAAAAGAAACCGTCGTAAAGGTGCGTATCAACATCATCACTCTTTTCGTACTCGCGTTCTTGTGAGTACAGGCCGATCAGTTTTTCGCGGATCTCTGGATGTTCGCGCAGCAGTGCCAAGTTCTTCAAGCATTGTTGGCGATCAATACCGATGGTTTCGGCATTTTCAGCCGTCAGCGTTTTGGCTGGAGCAAGAATAGGGCACTTGTTCAGTTGAACCAATTTGATTGGTACTGGTAGCTCGTCTTCACCCAGTTCACTGCGTTTGGTGTAGAGTCTGTCTCTGAGTTCACCAGCGTCCAGTTCTAACAGTGGGCTTGGATCTTTGGCTAAATCAACCACGATAACGGCATTTTGATTGGTTGGGTGCCAAGCCATAGGCACAATCCAACTTGTGTAGTTGCAGTCACGGCCAAACATGCCAGAAACGTGCATCAATGGTGTCATGTTTACGATATCAACCAGGTCATTCAGCTTACGCTTATGACGCATGTTGTAAAGGTAATCAAACATCTTAGGTTGTGCAGCTTTCAGCTTCTTCGCTAACTCGATGGTCGCAATAACATCGGCCATCGCATCGTGCGCGTTTTCGTGTTCAATGCCGTTTGCCACAGATAGGTGTTCCAGTTTGAAGCTTGGGTAACCTTCTTCGTTCTCTGGCCAAACAATGCCTTCAGGGCGCAGTGCGTGAACAGCGCGCATTACATCTAATAAATCCCAACGAGAGTTGCCATTCTGCCAGCTCCATGCATATGGGTCGATGAAGTTTCGGTAACAGGTGTAACGCGTTACTTCATCATCGAATCGAATACTGTTATAGCCAAGGCTTGTGGTGTTAGGTTTCGCTAACTCAGCATGGATCTTAGCGATAAACTCAGGTTCAGGAAGACCTTGTGAAGCCGCTTTCTGTGGCGTGATACGGGTAATCAATGCAGCTTCAGGTGCAGGGAGGTAATCAGCAGGAGGTTGGCAATAGATAACCAGAGGCTCTCCAATAACATTGAAATCTTGGTCGGTACGAACACCTGCAAACTGACTCGGACGGTCTTTTGCTGGGCTAACGCCCCAAGTTTCGTAATCGAAAAAGAAGTAGGTTGGCTGATTATCTGAACTCATTGAATTTCCTGAACAGCAAGCGCGGAACGTTTACTGTGGCTGAAGGTTAGTTTTGTTCAGTATCTGATAGTATGCGGTACGCGTGCAACCCAGATCACAAATAAATTGCCGGAAAACGGTGCTTTACTATTCAATCGAGTCAGTGGGGAAGGTTTTGAAACCAATTGTGGCTTTTCATAGTCGCGATTCTGCCTAGTTACCTCTTTTCTTACCTTAGCCTTTGTAAGGTGATGAGTCGGGTTTCAGGTTGACTGCGAATGAGTTTGTTTGTCTTTTACTCTAAAGCTGTGTTTTTAGAAACATCTCGTTGTTTTTTGACTGGTGGTTAATCTGCTGTACTGGTACCAGTACCAGTACCAGTACCTGAGGCTAATCCGCTGTGCTTGTGTCTAAACCGCAGCGCAAATGTCTAATCCGTAGCACAGATGTTTAAACCGCTTCATTTACCTGTCTAGGCTCTGTCCAAAGATGGTGTTTTTCATAATACAATCTCCTTAGATTTGACTTGATTTTCGGTATTTATGATTGTTGGGGTTAATTTGACTGGATAGTTGTACCTGTCTCACTTTTAATACTTTATATAATCCGTGTTTGAATTGGATATAAAGAAAACTCTAATATTTCATTTTTATTGCAATACTGTGTAGATATCAGTTTGTTTCACTTTTGAGACTATATTGCAACACGTCGATCTATATAGTGATGAATCTGAATAGAATAGTGGGGGAATGTTCTATCTTATTTTTGGACTATTTAAGTTGAGGTGTTTTTATAAATATAAATAACACACAGAAACAAAGGAATTAGATGTAAAACCAGTTTTATATCTAATTGGTAGTAATACTCTAATACCATTATTTTCGTTAGTGTTATTTATATCAATTTGCGTGATCTTATTCTCACTGCGCCTCATTTCTTTATAAATAAGTGTCAATATATATATTTTCTAAATAGGATTGTTGTTACTTAATTGTTAACTTTGATTGACTATTAGGTAACCCTAATAATAAAGCCGATTTTATATAAAGGATTAAAGAAATGAACAAAGTCTTTAAGGTTGTTGCTGTATCTGCACTTTCTATCTCTTCAGCGAACGTTTTCGCTGTGAGTGACACTTTTGATGCAACACTAGAAGTAAAACAAGCAATTACAATGACAAAAACAAGTGATCTTGACTTCGGTATCATCACTTCAGACAACACAACGGACGTTGTCATCGCTCAAGGCGATGCAGGAGCGGCGGCATTTACTCTTTCTGGAGAGTCTGGTGATGCAGTAACAGTCAGTATTTCTGATACTAACTTGGTGAATGGCGTAAATACGATTGCAGCTGAATTTGACTTTAATAATGCTATTACCCTTACGGGTGGTACTGCGGATCTTAATATTGGCGGCACTGCACGTACTTCAAGTGCGACATTAGTTGCTGGTACATATACTGCTAACGTTGCAGTAGATGTCACTTACCAATAATTAAATGAAACCAGTATAATATTACGGCTGTTGCAAAGCAGCCGTCTTTATTATGAGTGTTCTATTAAAATACACGGTTTATATCAGTCTTATTTTTTATTCTAGCCCTTTTCATGCGCTAGAAATTATTCCTGAGAATATGGAAGTGAAATTTCCAGGCATGTATATCTCTGGATCGGGTCAGAATGCGGATTCAAACCCAGCCAATAGTCAGGTTTATGTAGTTCGTTTTTATGTTGAAGGTGAGCCGGGTAAAAAAATCGTGGTTTCTCTCCCTTCCAAGCAATACCTAAATCATTCTCGTAAATCCAAGCGTCTGCGTATTAGAAAGTTTTATTTTGGTTGTGGCTTATCAAAGCGTGGTAGAGCCAAAATCAAAGGGAATGGAAGAAGCAAATTATTGTGTATTGGTGCCAAAGTGAAAATCGGCGCTAACCACCCAGCAGGCCTTTACACCAGTACAATCCCTTTTGAGGTTAATTATAAATGAAGTTGTTTATCTCATGTGTTCTCGGCTTAATCTTCACAACACAAGCCTATGCTCAGTTACTCATCGCACCGACTCGTTTTGTTTTGGATGCCGGCACTTCGGTGACTGAAAAAATCGTCGTCGAAAACAATTCAGATCAACCGATTCGCTTGGAGATAAAACCGATTTATCGCCCTGTAAAGGCGAGTGGCTTGGTTAGAACTGACGCTAATATTGCTGAATCGGAAGACATCGCGAGTTGGATTAAAGTGTCACCACCAATAATTCGTGAACTTAAACCCAATCAAAGACGCACGGTTCGCTTACGCATGAATGCTCTGCCTGCTGACATGGCTGATGGTGAATATCGTGCTTACTTGTGGTTTTCCCCAATAGCAAAAGCCGCCGAGTTATCAGACATTGCGTTGTCTTCAAGCAAAACCAACAGTGATGGTTCAGCTTTTCAACTGAACTTTCACATCAACAGTTATGTTCCTGTTTATGTTCAGAAAGGTGAGCAGGTACAAGATGTTAAGTTTGCGTGTGACAATCAAAGCATCAAGATTCGTAACGACGGTAACTTTCAATTTACTGCAAAATTGAATGTCGACGAGCATAGTGAAAAAGTGGTGCTACTTCGTAATGCTGAACTCACTAAACCTTTCCCAAAAGGGTCGAAGATCTCACTGGTTCAGAACGAACAGCCTCTGTACGAATGTGTTCTGTAGTGCTCGTTTCATTGTCGCAGACTCTTTAAAGGCTAGTGTTCAATTACATGCTTTGGCGATTCTTTTTGCTCGCCTCATTGTTTCCTTTTGCTGCGTATTCACAATCTGAAGAAGAAAGTGAGGCGAGCGAGCTCTATCCAGCCCATGTTGAAGTTCGAGTCGGGAAAGTCGGGGATAGCTTTTATCGTGTCATGATGGATGACTACGAAGAACCCTTCATTTCGATATCCAATGCCGCTTTTTATCTGCTCGAAATGAATGGTCAGTGTGATGAAAGCGGATATTGCGAATTGTACTTGCCACAAGATGCGGGCAGAGAATCTCCGCCGTATATTGTTGATACTGAACAAGCCATCTGCTACCGCGATGACAACAATATCCAGTCGATCAAATATCAAGTCATCGACTCAGAAACTTTCATTCATTGGTACAGCTTACAAGCTTGTATCCCGGCTAAAGTGCGTTGGGATATTGATGATTACCGGCTCACCGTTTCTCCAGAATTTAGCTCATTGACTGAGTTGGAAGCGGCTATTTCTAAGATGAAAAATGAATCACGTAAGAAGGCCGAGGATCTCAAGCGAGCTGAAAACACGCCAGCTTTCGAACCTGTTGCCGCTGTGGGTTTGGCGACTCGGTTAGCGGCTTCTGTTTATCACGACAGTGAAACTGGCGGTGATGTTTACGCAATCTCAGACACCATATTAAGCACTGAACACTCCTTGTCTCGCTTGTCGATTGATTCACGAGAAGATAACCCCATCGTTTATTACAACATTGCGGTTGAAGCTCATGAAGGTGAAGGCTCTTTGGAAGTCGGCCATGTGTTATTAGATGGCAGCGTCTTTACTGTGAATCAAACCCTCGAAGACGGGCTCTATTACACCAATCGAAAGCGACAGACAGAGTTCGGCAACCTTCAACTCGAACGAACCACTCAACCTAACATCAGCATCGATGTTTTGGTTAATGGCATCTATCAAACCACTTATCGCTCTGATGAGTTTGGACGCTTCGTTGTTGAAGAAGACAATATTTCCCCCGGTGACACCATTAAGTTTCGCTACTACTTGTCGAAAGGTGTCTGGCAGGAAGAAGAGATCACCGTTGCAGGTCTCGAAGATGCATTTCTGCCAAGCAACGAGTGGGGTGTGCAAGTGGTCGGTAATGAAGGCGCAGACCGAGCGGGCGCAGTGTCGCTTGAGTATGGGCTTGCCGATTACTTCACCGTGGGTAGCGCCTTTATGAGGCAACATGGCAAAGACCTGATTGGTTTTCAAGGACGATACTTACCAGCGCACTGGTTTGCGGGCCATATCGGTTGGTTACCAGAGTTCAATCGCTTTCCAATGGAGTTTGATATTTTGATCGACGGCGATCAGTCGGCATCGATAGAGCTTAATAAAACCGATGAATTGGACTTAGAGTCGATGGAGTACGACGTTTTCAAATATAACTTGTCGCTTGCCAATCTAACGGCCTTTTTAACGGTAAGAGATTATGACGACGAATTGAGCGTTGAACCCAAGCTCAACTCGAAAGTGGCTCGTAATCTGTTTGTCTCATACGCCGGTGATTATCGATACACCAAAGCTTCCCACCAAGATGATTATCTACACACTATTGGCTTGGCCAAAAGCGGTTTTTCGGATACGTCGTGGAATATCTCAGGAACCGTTGATGGCTCGGGTCATCATGAACGAACGGAATTGTCTTTAAGGAATGCGTGTAAAGAGTGCCTGCTCGATCCTCTGGAGGTTTTTCAAGAGCTCACGACCAACGTATCGGCTCGCTATCAAAAACAAGAGGTTTCGTTTACGGCTTCCTTAGAAGCTCGTGTGAACCCTTACTTACTCTTTAAGTTTGAAGGAACCGAAGACCGATACGGTGTTGAGATGACAACCGAATTCGGCGCGAAGACTTACTTTGATGAAAGCATTGGTGAGTTTGTTGAGTGGAATCGATACAACCATTCTAAGCTGACGGGCATTGTTTACGATCACCACAAACAGCCCATACCAGGTGTAAGCCTTCAAATCTTGGACCAACGAGCGGTCAGTGATGCAAAAGGCCGATTTGAATTCTCAAGTGTTCCAGCTCGAGATAATCTACCTATCTATATTGATGAAGGGGCGCTCGACCTTAACCTGACACCGATTCAAAACCCTGTGTTTGTAAATACTAAGCAAGTCGGGCTAACTCATGCTCATATCGAAATGGTGGTGTCATTTGGCGTCGATGGCACGGTAGAAGGTGACCTAGAAAACAGTGCTTATCTGCACTTTAAACATATCCAGAAAGGCACCGAGTATTCGAGCGAGATTGAGAGCGATGGCTTTTACATGGTAGAGGGGTTGATAGCGGGCAAATACATTGTGACTTTAGAAATGGGAGACAAGCGATACGTGCAAGGTGCCGACTTGGACGGAGATTTCTGGGTAAGCGACCTCACATTCAACCTCATCGATTTTCATAAGGTGTATTGATCTTTGCTGTTAGCTTCGGTTGAGCACACGCGAATTAAACTACAGTATTTCCTTATCTATTCTGACTCTGCAAATAGAATTAATGAGCTAATACATAAATGAAACTGAGGTTTTAACTTAAGTTGACGCTCTTTTTCATAAGTACAGTAACCCTATAATACGCACATTACCCATACAAAAGAGTTATGCAATGTCTGTATTAAGCCATAGAAACAATCAAACAATCATCCCTTCGAAAACTGCAATCGTTAGACATGGGCTACCAAAAATCTCATTAGCTATTTTAGCTGCATCTCTGATTACGCCGATTACTGTGCATGCTCACGGCAACGTCGATATATCAAATGGAGCGCAGATTGATGTGTATGTCGCTAATGAAGAGCATCATGGTCATGGTAGCTCAGACACAGAACAATCTTACGGTATTGAAGCGGTATGGATGGATGAAACCGGTTTATTTCTCTATGCGGAAGGTGAAACAGGTGCTCATGATTTCTACCAAATAGGTGCTGGTCATTATTTTAAGCCTACTGACGAATTAGGGTTGTTTGCATACGGTGCATACGCTCAAGGTGGTTACAACGACAGCAATGAGATTCGTGCTCGTTTCGGTGCGGATTATCAAGTCAACCATGAGCTAACATTGAATGGTCGTATTGGATACGATTACGGCAACAGTAAAACTTCAATCTCTGGACATGATGGTTATATGTACAATGACCATCACCATGAATACGACCACTCGTCTGCAAATAGCCAAGTTGCCCGATTAGATGCTGGCTTTAATTATGAGTTAGGGCATGTTGCCGTATTTTCGTATAATTATGTTGTTCAAAAACAGTTGGAATCGAGCTTAGTTCAAGACAATGATACGAATCTTCATTACGAGGCTCGACTAACTTATACCGATACTGATCTTCAACCATACGTTGAATATCGTCATAATAATAAGGCGTTTGACTCAGACCATTTTGAAGAAAACGTAGTGCAATTCGGTGTTTCGTTTGCTTTTTAGCCACGTTTAACTCGCTACAATGTTTCGTAGGCAATGAGACTATTATGTTTGACCTTGTTACCTACGTTCGATTCAAAGTGTTTAAGGTATTGTTATATTTTTGATTCGTTAGCTGGTACTCCCTCCTGTTTAATCCGAGGGAGGTGAGAGTATCAACTGGACTTTCTGCTTCATGGTTAGCTCTCGGTTCTTCAAATCTTTGAATATGGCCTTCCATTCTTGAAAGGTGACCACTATCGGGTTAAAACTGTTTACAGGCTTGGTGACGCCGTAACGCACGGTTTCAATTTCAGGCTCGAACGTACCAAACAATTTATCCCAAATGATCAAAACGCCGGCGTAGTTCTTATCGATGTATTGCGGGTTTTTGCCGTGATGTACTCGATGATGCGAAGGGGTATTAAAGATGTATTCAAGTGGCCCCAAGCTTCGTATCCATTGTGTATGGACGAAGAACTGCAAACCTAGATTGAGAAGCACCACAAAGATGACCCACTTAGGTTCAAAGCCTATGATGACGAGCGGTACCCAAAATAGCCACATGCCTGCGAATGGGTACATTAAGCTTTGACGGAAAGCCGTACTGAAGTTCATGCTTTCTGAACTATGGTGCGCGACGTGTGCTGCCCACATCCAGCGAACACGATGACTTGCTCTATGGAACCAATAATAGAAAAAGTCTTGTAACACCATCAATACAACAAAGCTCAGCACGCCCATTTCAATGTCCATTAAGCGCCAACCAAACATCCAAAGATACAGCTGCACGACCAATAACCCGGTGAGCAAATCGGAGAGTTGATGCATTCCTGCCAGGGTGAAATTGCACATCACTTCTGAAAGTTTATAGCTGGAATTATCTGGCAATCGACCTTGCTTCTGACCGATAAAATACTCAGCCAACATGCACACCACGAACAAGGGCGCTAATACCAGCAGTAGCCATTCTGGGTGATTGATTAATGCGTCGATATTCATGTTTTATCCTTGTTGTGACGCCATGCGCGTTCTTAGTATCAAGTTTACTTAGATTTGGTCGCCTGAGATTCAGTCAGCAAAATTTCGCTACCAGCGAGCAAAGTGATCTTCAGTTAGGCCAAGAACACCATCGAGTTGATGTGTCACTCCATTATTGTCTTCAACCGAGCCAGAAAAGTAACCAACGAACTGGCGAAAGTTACTTTTTAACAGCCATAAATTGAGCTTTTCGCTGCGATTATTTAAGGGCGTAAAGGTCAGGTTTATACGTCCATCTTGTGATGTTATGTGCCAAGGTAAATTCGTGTTTTGGCGACTAAACGCAAATTGTACCGGGTTAAGTAAGTGCCGAGTTCCATTGATCCATAATACGTTCTCGCAGCCTCCCGTTTCATTGACGCCTGCTGCGAGGTTCAAGCCAATATCACTGCCATTGGATTGCGTGTTTATACTTGCCCAGCGCCAACTGGTCTCGCGCCTCATGTAACCCGCAGAAAAGTCATAACCGGCACTAGCTTGAGTGAGATCGAGTGATTTTCCTTTGATTTGGATGTCGCCGCTGATGCGCAAAGCATTGTGCTTTTGGGTGTAAGTCCAACCTGAATACCCCGTTGGGCTGCACATCGCCATGGGCAAGCTGTCGGTTTCAGGCTCTAAAGCGATATCGGCCTTGATGAGTTTGGTATTCAATCGAACTTGCCATTGCCCGCCTTCAATATTAAAGATGATGCTTTGGCCTGCAATGTTTGTCGTGCCGTCAAATGGCGAAGCGGTAACTTGTTTATCAAACCCTAATGGCCTCAACCAAGATGACTCTTCTAGATGGTTGTTTTCAATATCGTACAGATAACAAAATGCCGAGCCTAAGTAGCGAATATCCGCGATTGCCACGCCGATAATGTGCGTGTCGGTGACGATGCTGACAAATTGAAATTGCTTGTAGTGGAAGTGCTTCTGCCAAAGGTTTGCTTTTGCATCCATCGAGTTTCGGTAGTCAAAGTTCTCGATGTTCAGGTGCTTTGGGATGCCATCGAAATGTCCAATGATCGGCTGACCATTAGAATCAATCAAACTGTGTGGAGCAAGATTCGTTTTTATCATTGCGATAGTTCACATAAATTTAACAACTAAAGCCATTGTGCAATGAGTAGCGTAGAATTGGGAGGTCATATTCGGACAAGAGCACTTTACCAATCACGATTTTGTCAGCATGTGCTGTTGAAGGTGAGTAGTCATGTTGATGGGAATGGGCTCGATATAAGGAGAGACGATTGGAGATTATCGCGGAGTATAAGCCAACCGAGCATCGGCATCAGTTGGGTACACTAGATATCGCGCTGCTGTTGAATACGCTAGAGCAGCGAGGCGTTGTGATTGAAAGGCTACTCAATGATGTGGGTTTGCCAAACATGGATTGGCGAGATCCGAATGGAAAACTGACTTACGCTGACAAGCTTTCGTTGTTTAGCGCGGCTAATCAGAGCTTTCCTCACGATGGCTTGGGGCTTTGGTTGGGAGAACACGCTAGCTTGAGCCACTTTGGTGTGTTGGGTTATGCACTATCAACCAGCCAAAATGTCGGGGAGGCCATCAAGTCGGGCTTCAAGTATTTACGCCTGAATGGACCTATCTTCTCGGTTAAATTGTTTCTAGATTCCGAGCAAGCAGTGATTCAGATTGAGAACACCTTGGAAGTGGGCAATCTGCTCCCTTTCTGCAGTGAGTATTTCTTAAGTTCAATCGTCTCTTTGTTCAAAGAGCTGAATGGTCATGAATTGGATATTCACACTTTGGGTTTGCCTTATGCTCGCACTAATTACGCCAAGCTCTATGACGACCGTTTCCAGTGCCCTGTAGTTTTTGAGCAGAGCCATTGTGAACTGCGTTTTGATGTATCGGTTTTGTCGCAAACCTTATTGACTCATGATGCAGCGACACTGAAGCGCTATCTTGCGTCTTGCCAGTCGATAGTCGAAACGTTGGACTCTGAGCATCTACTGACTAACCAGATCAAAACGATCTTTTATCAAACTGCAGGCAGCTTTCCGACTATAGAACAACTCGCGGATGAGTTTGGTTGTAGCTCTCGTACACTCAGGCGAGAACTGGTTACTCATGAATCCAGCTATCAAATATTGCTTACCGAAGTTCGAGTGGAACTGGCCAAAGAGCTGTTACTCGGCACAACCATGAGCATTGATGACATCGGTGAAAGGCTCGGTTATAGCGACCCTGCAAATTTCAGAAGGGCGTTTAAAGGGTGGCTCAATAAAACGCCCGCGCAGTTTCGTGATGGTTTAAGTTAAGGCGTTACTTTCTAAAGAACTGCTCCCTGAAATCGGTGACTTGCTGCTGATAGTAACTGTCCCAATCTTGTTGAGTCCAAGTGGCATAACTTGAGGAGCGCTGAGAGTCTAAGGTCGCTATGAGCTGATCCAGTTGCTCGTGATAACTCATCACGGTTTGTTGCTGTTGTGCGACTTGTTGTTCTCGCGCGGCAATGTTGCTGGCCTGCGCTTCATCTAAGTAGGCATCTTGGAGGTCGGCTTTGACTGATGCTACTTCAGTAGGGCTATAGCTGCTGGGTATCAAAGAGACTGCCAGTTCATATTTTTGAAGCTGTGTTTCGGCGTTTAACGTGCCCGTATTGTTTTGCCATTCACTAAGCAAATCTTGATAGTTGGCCAAAAACTGGCTCGCTTCGTTCTCTTCAAGGGTGTTTGCGTCGAGCGTAAAATCCAGATGAGCAAACTGGTCAGCGAATAGCTGGTGGGCCAACTCGCCCCATACTTGCTGTGCAGATTGTTTGAATAGGGCAACACGCTCTTCAAGTGTCTCTATGGATTCAAGAGGGATAGTGCTTTGGGTTAATTGCCAGTCGACTGATAGCTGCGGATAGTCGCTCAATAACTCAAACCATATACTCGGCAACTCCGATTTCAATCGCGCGAGTTGCTCTGCACAGTCATCACGTTGTTGGCAAAGTTTCCAGAACCCATCGAGTTTATCGAGCAAAGCCTTGCCTTCAAGCTCAGTCAAGTTTTCAGCATTCGTTTCCCCGCCCGATGACTCAGCTTGGGATTGATTGCTCTGTGATGCTGCATTTTCTGAACTGGCGGTTGTAGTTGGTGTGAAATTATCGTCAGCAGTTGTCGTAGAAACACGCGGCTTAGGTTCTGTGTGTTGAGCAGAAGATAGCGCTGTTTCGTTCGTTTTTGATGACCACGAATAGCCAATAATGCTCGCCGTTAAGACGAGCATGAGGATTAAGATAACTCGATGCATTCTTGGTTCACCGAGTTACTTAATGACGGCGCTAACAGGGAAGTGGTCTGAAAGGTTGTAGTGCTTCCATAACTCACTGCTTGTTGATCTTGGGACATCCACACGATTGTCGTTATGCGCTTTAGCGGCATATTCCGAGCTCACTACCACATAATCGAGATACTCAACGTTCTCACCACCCGACATAGGTTCACCCGCAAAGTTGTTGATGCGTGGGTCAAAGGTAGAAGCGGTGTAACCAGAGTATGTTGGTTCATCAGCCTGCAGGTTAGCGAACATCTGTTGGTAGTCGTCTGGGAACTTGAGCTTGTTCACGTTGAAGTCACCGCTGTAAATCACAGTCTCTGATGCCGGGATATTCAGAGATTGAGACAGTGCACGCATCTGCTTGAATTGACGTTGTCGGTAGTCACGTGCAGTGTCCGTATCGAATGATGCCGTGTGGGTGCCGAATACATGGTAAGCCTGACCATTCTTGATCACTTCGGCGTAGTTAACGCCTTTATCAGCAAAGCAATCTGTGCCCGTGCAATCCGGGAAAACATACTGAGCTTCGTTAACGATAGGATAGCGGCTGACAATGATTACGCCGCCGTCATAGATGTTAATCCCATCTTTATCGAGCATTTTGGTTTGATAAGGATACTCTTTCGCAAGCTCACGCAAGAACTCATCTCGGCCGTTGGCAAACACCTCTTGAAGCGCCAGCACGTCGTAGCCCTTTACGTATTGAGGGAGCAGGTCATAGCGGTCACCAATATGTGAAGCGATGGCAGGCAACGCCCAGATGTTGTAGGTCATGACCTTGAGTGTATTGGCATCCGGCTCTGGTTGCTCATCCACTTTTGGAGGGGTGATGGTGTAATAAATATCATCGTAGCGCGCTGTAGAATCGGCTTTGAGGGCTAGCTCTGCGTTGATCCCGAAGGCATCGGTTGTGCTGCGATGAATATTACGATCGTCATGCAACGTTAGGTTGACGTCTGCGGCACTCAAACCATGTTGCAGTGTCGAGTTATACCAATGTCCCTTCATGGTTTGGTTGAGCGTGACACTCTCGCCCACAGCGTTCGATATCACAGTGTCAAACTCATAGGTCTCCCCAGACTTTACTCCAGTCCAGCGATTGAAACTGATCAGCTTCTTCGTCTCCCAAGGGCCAATCTGTTCAACATGCTGTTGCCACTCATCACCGAGTTGAAGCAGGTCGGTACCGGTGTGGTTGGCTTGAATCGTCATCACTTGATTGGTGTTATTGGTGAGATACACGTCGGTGTCTGCTATGGCAGAGGTTGAAGCGATTGATGTGGATGCCACAAGTGCAGCTAACCAAGTCCATTGAGTTTTCATCGTTTACGTTATCCTTATTGATTGATGTCTAGAATAACGTAGTCAAGAGTTATGACATTGGAGTTATAACTCTATGGCATTTATTCAAATATGAGATATATGCCAAGGTTTTATAAAATTGATTAACCATTGAAAATTAACATATTGTCTTGTTGGAATGATAAATGGTACGCGCGCGAATAATAGAGTCAGTTAATGCTTTCGAGTCTGTGGATCAGCCAATGTTGGCGTGCTTAAACGAAAACTGTTTGTTGGGGGAGAGCAGAGGTTGTGAGCAACTAGAAGGGATTATGGCGACAGCTTAGATCTATCAGCACAAATTTTGCGATTGTTCTGTAATTTACTCTTGTTCAGTAAACAGAAACCTTAAAAACAGGTATGATAGTACCGTTTTTAATCCTGAACTGGGAAAGTCATGGCAAAGTTAACACTCCAAGAGCAGATGCTTAAAGCTGGCTTGGTAAATGAGAAAAAATTAAAGAAGGCGAAGAAAGGCTCTAAAAAGTCTCGCGTTCAGTCTCGTGAAGCAAAAGCGGCAGCTGAAGAAACTAAACTGGCGCAGCAAGCGAAAGACAAAGAGCTAAACCAACAGTTGAAAGAACAGCAGTTGAGCAAAGAAATTAAAGCTCAAGTGAAGCAACTGATTGAGATGAATAAGATCGAACAGAAGAACGGTGAGATCAAATACAACTTCACCGACGGTACGCTAGTTAAATATCTTTACGTAGAAGAGCTGACTCAAAAGCAACTAAGTAAAGGCATTCTAAGTATTGCTCGTCAAGGCGAGAGCTATGTTGTTATTCCAACAGCAGTAGCGAACAAGATTGCTATGCGCGACGAAGAATCTATCGTTGATACGCAGGCAGGTAGCACAGACGAAGTAGACGAAGATGACCCGTACAAAGACTTCGTGATCCCAGATGATCTGATGTGGTAATCCGTTTTACCTAGCTCCATTCTAATGGCTAGCTAAGTTTACAGGATCTAAGAATGCAGCGAACAATCACTCGATTGGCGCTGCATTTTTTTTGGCGCAAAATGACCTTAATAAACCTAAGCAAACCTCTATAGTGCGTCCCCTTAATACGGGAGAACACACATGAAAAAACGCACCAAAATTGCTTTCGCAACCACTCTGTTTTGCGCTGGCATCACTTTAGCTCACGCACAAGATTCTAATGAAGAAGTGATTGATCCTTCGAACCTGACCGCTGTTAACACATCCGCTTATTTAGGCTTTAGTAACCAAGGCGACGTGAAACTGTCGGGCTCTATTGGCTATGGTTTACAAAACGGTCAAATGGCGATGGGTACCATCGAAGGAACCATGGACCAAGACGGAAAATACAAAGACAGCCGACTGCAATATTTCCATGTTATGAATTTCGCTAACCCTGTTATGCCGTCAGCGGCGGGCTCGATTGATATCATCGACAATACTCAGTTCACGACTGCAGCGTTGGGCGGAGTTGTGATGATCAAACCGGACGTAGAAAACCTAACTCTGTTCGGTCGAGTGGGCGTACTAGCGGGCGATTATGACAGTGATTTTGCATCTTCGATGGGTGAAAAAAAGACCGACATACTCGGTGGTATGGCTGCGGCGTATATCTCATGGAAGCCGGGTGCTGATGGCACGTACTTTATGCTTTCACCTGAGTACACCTACATGGATGGTGACATTGAAACCTCATTACTGAAAAGCTCAATAACTGCGGGTACGCCTTTGTCGAGCGATGGTACTCGTTGGGGGCAATTTAAGATTGAAAACACCAATGGCAGCATGAAATCTACATCGAAAAAAATCGATATTGATGACACGGTAGCGTGGGTTTTCTATAAGGTTTACTTCTAGAACCTACACCTATTTAACGATTAAAAATCCCGAAGCATGGAGGCTTCATTCAATTTCAGTTTCTCATCTTACTCCTTCACTTTCCGCAACCTGTTTTAATATCACCCCTTGTACGCTTCTTCCATCTACTCACCCAAAACCATTCAATCAAAGATCTATGCCCGCACGTCTACGTGGCTCTTATCACTTGCAGTGTATTTTCGCAGCGTACTTTTTCGCAGCGTACTCCTCAATGTTTCGGTAACAGTTCACATCGAAAAACAATTAACGCTATAGTCGTTAATAGATAGTCTCTAAGGTTTTAATCGCTTAATGCAGAATCCTATTAATATCAGTAATTCAAACAACCTTGCTCCCTTCTTAGCTTACTTTGAACAAAAGGGGATTGAGTGGCGAAAAATTGCGGCTGAATACGACTTCCCTGAAGATATTGAAGACCAAGAGTATTGGTTGTCTTCTCATCAAGCGATGGCTTTTCTTGGTGCAATGGTCAAACAAACCAATAAGAATGTTGGGTTTGACGTGGGGCGGTTAATCACGCTTGACCAAATCTCGCCTGAGTTAGTTTCTGAGTTCTCGGGATGTGAAAACTTAGAACATGCACTTCATCATTTGCTTGAAATGATGCCGACGTTAAACAACTACATGATGGTTTGGGTCGATAAAATTGATGGCAAGTGGTACTTGTGTCACCGAGGCTCATACCATCCTTCGTTACCCGGCTATGACCAAGCAGAATGGTTTCGAACCTTTGCTTATATTTCGCTGTGTCGCATGTTCTTGGGTAATCATTGGGAGCCTAACTCGGTGTTTATGAGTTTTCCTGACCACTTGGCGAGAGATGTTACCGATGCTGAGAATCTAGAAGCGTTCCGTTTCGATCATGCGTTTGGTGCCATTGAAGTGCCGTTGTCAGCGGATTTTGTCCCAGTAGATAAACTAATAGACAGTGATTGGTTGACGGTAATTAATGCACTGGTACAAACCTACGCGGTTCTACCGTGGTTTAACATTCAATGGCTTGCCTCATTGATTGGAACTTCGTCGCGTTCTCTACAAAGGCAGTTCACTGATCATGGTTGTACATTTAGGGGGTTGCGAGATGAGGCTCGTTGTCAGGTGGCGAAGCGGTTGCTTAAAGCCAACACATCACCTTTCGAGACAGCATGGCGATGTGGCTATACCGACTTATCTAACTTTAACCGAGCATTTAAAGGGTGGTTGGGAAAAACGCCGGCGCAATATCAAAAGCAAACCAGCTAGTTTAGATATGTTTTAACGGATAAACAAAAAGCCAGCCCGGTCTAAATGTAGTTTGGACGGGGCTGGCTTTAGTTTGATTTAATCTACTTTTGACTTAATCTAACTTTGAGTTGTTATCTAATCTCTAACGTTCGATTGACCTTACTTCTTAGTGTCGCGACGTATAGCTTGTCCTGGGGCTGCACTTGTTACAAGTTCACCATCTTGAACCACAAACTGACCGTTAACTAACACGGTATCAATGCCTGTAGAAATCGCAGCCGGTACTTGGTATGTCGCTTTGTTCGCTACTGTTTTTGGGTCAAAGATAACGATGTCTGCGTCCATACCCACTTGGATACGGCCTTTTTTCTCCATTTGAGGAACGAAGCCATCAAGCACAGTTGCAGGCATGTAACTCATTTTGCGAATCGCTTCTTCCATAGAAAGCAAACCACGCTCTCTTACGTACGTACCTAAGATCTTAGTGAACGTACCGCTCGATCTAGGGTGTGCAAATGCCTCGCTTGGAATTGGCCACTCATCACCATCGTAATAGCTTACCTTGCCATCTTCGATCAACATCCAAGGCATAGAGTCTGATTCAATCAACACATTGGGATGGATGATCGACTTATCCAGTGCAGACAACTCACTTGGTACCGCTTCATCTAAGAAGTGCCAGTTAATGATTGAGCCCGGTTGTTCTTTCTGTGCTTTGAGAAGCTCTTCGTTATTTAGGCGTTCGGTACCCATTTGGATACTTTCTTCTTGATAGCCTAAACGTTCTTTCCATTCTGGCCCGCTAAACATCGCCGCGCCAACCACCGTACTTGCTGCTCCCCATGGGTAAGCGCCGGCTGTAACATGGAAACCGTTCTCTGTTGCTTCATCGAACAGTTCTAATGTGGCGTCAATATCGCGCAGTGAGGTACTGTTGATGTGGTTGATGTGCATCTTTGCGCCAGTCAGTGCAGAGTTCGCAATCAGCTCTTGAATAGCCTCAAAGCTGCTTCCTGGTTCCATCATGCTGGCGTAACGAACGTGCGTGTAAGTCGCAACGTCGCGCTCTGCTGCAAGTTTAGAAAGGGCATAATACTCTTTTTGACCATAGCCAGGCGCATAACCCGCATTGATACCAATCCCGATTGCACCTTCGTCTAAGCCTTGTTCAACGTATGCCATGATCTTTTCTAGCTGCTCTGGTGTCGCGATTTTCTGCTTCCAGTTATCGAGCCCTTGCATGCTTTGAAAGTACTGCAAATTGGCTTGTGGCTCACTGTCGGTGAACGTTGCGATACGAGCAAATGTCCACGCTGCTGATGCACCATAGTTAATCGGCAGGTTCTTTTCTGCCTGTCCTTTGTACCAGTCACCGATAGGCAAAATCCCCGATTCTAATTCAAGGGCAGTGGTCACACCTTGTTGTGCCTGCATACGATAGCCAGCAATGTTTTGACCATGGTGATGGAGGTCGATGAAACCTGGAGAGACAATGTGATCGTTCGCATCAATGATGGTTTTACCCGTGATTGAATCTTTAGTGATCGCTTCAATGGTACCTTTGTTGATACCAATATTTCGTACATCGCTCAAACCTGTCTCTGGGTCGATAACATGGCCACCTTGAATGACAACGTCGTAGCTTTCTGCGTAAACATTAGCTGCTGACGCAATTAAGACTATGGGTAACGCAACAGAGCGAATGGATGATTTCATGACTGCTTTCCTATTGAAAATAAATACGTTATTGAAAGTTGGCGAATTACTAAGGGTAATTGACTTTATGCGCCGCCATTGAGTAACCCGTACTGATCACTTCGGTTCCATCAATGAATGAGATAGGTAGATCTTGTTCAAAGGTGGCGATATCTCCCGACACCATAACGACTCTGTAAAGATCCTGAAGTGGGAACCCTTCATCAATATCGACAATAATGGTCTGATTTGCCGGCGGAGGCGGGGTATGGATACACGCGCCTGCTATGGGTACCAAAAGAAACTTCGTCGTTAACATGCCGTCCATTTCAAGCGGAACAACAAAGCCCGGAATAGTCACATCGTTCAGTTCGAGGTCGGTGTTGACCGTTGTTAAACGAATGTGTTCTACCGCCAGTGCTTCTTCTCTCAGTACCAGTAATTCATCAGCGTCATAACCAGATTCACTTAATGCGAGCTTGCTTGCTTCGTATTGCTCTGTCTCTTCAGAGTTCATCTCGCGCTTAAGGCTTGTTTTCTGATAGTTCAAAACGGCAAATAGGTTAGAGACTTGATCTTGATTCAACGCGGGTAGCGCGACTTCTTTTGTTGGCGGCGGAATCAGGTCTTCCCACATCACCATGGTTGACGACATAGCACTAAAGCTAAGCAGTAAACCTGGTAACAGAGTCGTAAAGAGTGAACTAAATCGAAATAGCATCTGATGGATTCTCCAGCGTTGTCGTAAGGTCGTTCGCGATGTCTCAGCTATTCGCTATCAACTTAAACGAATAGTAAGTATCGAAGCTTGGTCAAATCCTATTGATTTGCTCTCCGTAATTCGTACTGTGAATAATAGCAACCACTGAAAATACAGATAGGTCACTTTGCGCCAAGAGTGGATGGGCATTCTGATAGGGAGGAAAAGGGCTCATTGAAGAATAAAAGGGCGTAATAAATGAAGAGCCCTGATGCGCTTTTAACTAGAAAGAGCATCAGGGCTTGTTTACATTTGAACAGGAATTGAGACTGATTGACGTTCGTTCGTTCGCTAGCTAATGTTCTGACATGCCGTAAACAAGGCTGTCATTGGCACTTGCATGATCGATAAAATCGGTATTCGCGCGCTGTTCGTGTTGGTCGTAGCCATCGAAGTAACAGTCGCCAATTTCATTGCGCGGGCAAACGTGAATGTGGTCTTTGATGACCAGTTCGGTAGAACAACATGGGCAGTGTTTTACATGTCCAGTGAGTACCGTAGATCGATTTGGTTTCATACATCCTCCTGATAGGCACTGTAATCTGATTGCCTATTTGCACCCTAAGTTACGCAAATTAGTGTGTCGTTATGATTTCATTTTTAAGTCAATGAAAAACGATTCAGAAAGTGAATGCTTAGAGACTAATGCAGATGAATGACTGAGAGAATGTAAGATGAATCAAGCCCAGAGCAGACGCAAAGGGCTTGGTATGACAGATGACACTTTCTATGACGTTATTGCTGTATTGGGGTAATCGTTAGCTGAGCGCTGTTATAACCCAGCTTTGCTAGAGCCGCACGATCGAAGTCAGTCAGAACCTTGATGTCACCCGCATAGTAGATTGTGTAATCGCCTGAAGGTGTCATGGCGTTAAATGAATCAATAGAGTGCTCGCTACCAATATCGATCATTCCTGAATATTGTGACTCCGCACTAAATTGGCCTGAAACATAGGTGTAGAAAGGACGCACACTGGCACCTGCGGCGTACTGCATGCTACTCAGTCCATTGGTGTTGATTGCCCAGCTCCAATCCCACCATTTCATCTCTCCAGGAATATAGCGGTGATCCCATTGGTAACGAATATTGGCTTGATCTTCGCTGGTGGTTCCCATAGTAAAGGTGTGTGAGACAGTCGGGCGGTTTGTTGGATGTGAGTTTAGCGCATTGCCACTATAACGGAGGAAACCTGTGAAGTTCACGTCGTAACTCATGCTCGTTTTGATACGGTATGGGTATGAAATGGTAGAGCGCAAGAACTCAACCTGAAAGGGAAGTACTGAGTTCGCTGGTACTGTGATGATGGCTTGTAGGTCAGTCGGCTCAAAGCGAGAGCCATTATTGGTATCAGAGAAGCGCTGGCCTTCTTCTAGCGCGACTCTTACCTCTGTTTTTCCAACTTGTGGCCAGTGAAAGGTCTCATCAATGACGACTGAATCAGCAAGGTCGAAGTGTTGTGTTTTACTCCATTGTGTGGATTGCTCAAAATGAAGGTCGACGACGATTTGTTTAGGTTGAGCGCTATCATTGATTGCATAAGCCGAGACGGTTTCAATCAGCTCTTGGTCGGTCTCTGTTATAGAGCCGTGTAAAAACGATGTGTTATTGAGCGTGTAAGCGAAGTTATCAACAGTGATGATTGTCTTCTCATTACATCGATCACCGGCACAGCTTCCATCGTTATTGCCCTTAATCTCCCAACCATTGTTTAGCGGTTTTATTGCCATATCTTGGCCGACATAACGCGCGTTATCGCCTCCAACCCAAGCGTACCCCAGGTTATGGGCCAAGTAACTCAGTGGTCTAATAAAGTTTGTGTTGTCGCTGACTAAGGCGCGTTGAACATCAAGGTTATTGTTCGTTTCGATGGCTTGCGGTTCGTAGTAAGGGAGACCGGCGTCTGGGTTATTGGGGTAGCACCAAGTATTGTCGCTGGGTTGTCCTTGTTTGATGAGCCCATGGTAGCCAGACCCCATGATCACCCAGTCATTTTTAAGGCCAGCAATGTCCCACACATTCATACGAGAGATAAGTGCTGTGTTGTGCTCTTGTGCTTCGGTATGTGTAAGTGGGCGATAGTCGGAACGGCAAACATCTTCCCCAAGCTTGTCTAAGACAATTTGGTCTGAGTATATTTTTGAATGAGCCGTCAAAGGTATTAACGATAGGGCAGTGCTAAATAGAATAGTTTTACTGACGTTAAGCATGAATAAGTTCCTAAGTGCCATTATTTGGCAAATTTTATTTAATTCGATTTATTAGTTTTATGGGTATTGATTTAAAGCCGAGGGACTCTAGCGGTGTGTACTTTGTCATATAAAACAATGCCAAAAATACTGAAATGAATTGAAAATAAATACTTATAGATATCAGGAGGTTGTACTGATCAACTTGTTGTTTGATAAAGACTTATCTTGATGACTTCAATTAGTTTCAACAATCCAATCTATAGTGATTAATTGTTGAACGTTTCTGTTTTTGAATCCTCGCTATTTGGTATGTTGGCTTGGAAAATTTAGGCCAGCAAGATGGACTAGAGAGGTTTATTGCTTAAAGGAGGGGGAAGTACTGAGTAAGCCAAATAAGGAGGGATGTTGTGATAAGCAAGATCAAAAAATGCAGCCAACAACCGTTCGATTGCTGCTGCATTTTGAATTGTTCGAGTTAACTTAATTGGTAGAGATTAAGCATCACCTGGCTTTTCGCGTTTGCTGTTCCACCCCATAAAGTTGTAAATGTTGTAACGAGCAAAGCCAATCTGCTCATGCAGAGCAAAATCTGTGACCGCAAAGTTGTACCACAATGGCAACCATGAAATTTGAGCAGCCATATAGTCGGCTCTTACTGGAATAACATTCAAGCCGAAGTGGTTGAAGTAGAGTTCACTACGACGAATATGCAGGCCAGATGAAACCAACACAATGTTGTCGAATTTATGATGCTTCATTAGGTCACTAGTGAGCTGTGCATTCTTCCAAGTGTTGACGCTATTTGGCTCTTGAATGGTGTCACCCATCGGAACGCCAAGTCTGAGCAATTGTTGTTGATAAACTTCTGCTTCGGTAACACCGTTATTTTGTGCATCGCCACCACTGATGATCACTTTGCATGTGGTTTGGGCTTTGGCGCAATCTTTATATTGGCTGGCTGTTTCACTGATTCGGCCAAAAGAGAAAAAGGCTGGCTCGAACTCTTGCGTGCTTTTAATTAACTGCGTTCCCGCACCCAGAAGAACAATAGCGTTATTGTCAGACCATTGGATGTCAGGCTTACTTTCGTAATCGGCTTGTAGGTCGTTCAGTAAATAACGAGGAATTAAGCCTGAACCAATCAACACAAATGACGATATAAGAACAAGAGATAAAAACAGAGAGGTTTTTCGCCACTGAAGTAAACGTGTAAAGCCTACGAATAGCAGAAGAAGTAATAATATAATAAAGCTCATGAGGATCCTGTTATCGAACTGGTGCCAAGATGATGTGACATACTGAAGCGGTGCATCATATATCAGTTATGTTAATCATTCATAGGTAACTCATTGTATTATTGAACAAATGCACGATTTCTTTCTATTAAACACAATCATCGATGAGAGCATTCGCAAAATAGCTTTATTATTGTTCGATAATCCCATTCTAAATATAGGTCTATAAGCCAAGAGCGGTATATATACCTTATTTCGTGTTATTTAGTTTATCTGTTCCTCGGCTTCTCATTTTTTCAAATCGTTAGATCAGCTCTCATATTCTTAAACTAACAAATCTTCAAGCTCTTAAATGATCAAGCTCTTAAGTTTTCAACCTCTTAAATTATCAAAGTAAGCTTGAACAAATTTAACGAACACTTGGTGTTTCTTTGCCGGATAAATAACTTGCGGATAGAAAAGGTAAATACTGTTGCCTTGTTGCAGACATTCATCAGGCAGCACTCGCTCTAATTCTCCAAGCTCGACCTCTTTTGCGACGTAATAACTTGCAATACGGATGATGCCACTGCCTGCCATAGCTTGTTGTTTGAGCAAGTGGTTGTCATTGCTTGAAAGCCAACCGGACACATCAATATTTGCCGATTTTAAAGGCCACTCGGTTTGGTGCAGCGTTGCTAAGCATTGATGGTCATTTAAGTCGTTGGCATTGTTGGGGCGGCCAAACTGATCAAGATAGCCGGGAGTCGCGACTAAATCATGCTGATAGCTAATCAAGTGTTTCGCCACCATGTTGTCAGGTGGCGTATTAGTGGCACGAAACGCAATATCGATATCATCTTGGTTGAGATTAAAGTTGGTGTAGCTACTGTTTATCTCGAAGCGGATTTCTGGATAGTGTTGCCTAAACTGTTGGCAGATATCGAATAGATATACCTCAGTAAACATCTTTGGCGCGGTGAGGCGTAATAGACCTTTTACGATGTCATGTTGCTCTGAAACGCTGCGTTCAAGCTGTAAGACTTGAGAGCGAATCGTTAAGCCTTGTTGTAACGCACGTTCGCCTTCTTGGGTTAAACGAACACTGCGCGTGGTTCTGACCAAAAGCGGGCACTGTAAATCGTTCTCTAAACGTTTGATCTGCTCAGAAAGGTAGCTCTTAGAGATACCGAGCTTTTCGGCTGCCTTGGTAAAGTTGAGTTGCTGAGCAAGTTCTACAAACAGGATCAGTCGTTCTATTCTTTTGTGTTCGTTCATTCGCGCATTCCTACCAATCTATTGTTCGTCATATCAAACAATCATTTCGTAACTAGCATATTCTGTTTTTTAAAAAGAACAATATGATAGAGGCATATTTCTGGTCAGCAAATCTTCTAAGTGAGAATCGATATGACGAACAGCATTGGATCTACAAATAAAACGAATGCCCAAAAGAGTATTCCATTATCAAATTATCTGCCGAATGTTGGGCAAGTTGCCTATGGCTGCATGGGATTAGGTGGTGGCTGGAATGATAGTCCAGTGACGAGTGCGGATGTTGCTCAAACACGAAGCGTAATCGACACCGCACTAGAATCGGGCATTAACTTATTCGACCATGCGGATATCTATACCTTCAGCAAAGCTGAGCAAGCCTTTGGTCAAGCATTACAACAAGCGCCTGAACTGCGAGAGCAGATGTTCATTCAATCTAAGTGTGGGATTCGTTTTGAAGGCGAGGGCAATGTTGGTCGTTATGATTTCTCGGCTGATTGGGTAGGCCAATCGGTAGACGGTATTCTCGACCGTTTGAACACTGAGAAGCTTGATGTGTTGTTATTGCATCGCCCTGACCCTTTGATGGAACTCGATGAGCTAGCAAGAACGTTAGAGAACATAAAAACGCAAGGTAAGGTCGATTTCTTTGGTGTGTCGAACATGAACAGCCATCAAATTCAGTATCTGCAATCTGCGCTAGGGCAACCTATCGTCGCGAATCAAGTTGAGATGAGCTTGGCCAAACTGGATTGGTTGAACGATGGGGTGATGATTAACTCGCAAGGGCACCATCAATCAGACTTCGCCGCAGGCACGCTAGAGCATTGCCAAATGAATAACATCCAACTGCAAGCTTGGGGTTGTTTGGCACAAGGCCGATTTGCTGAGCAAGGTTTGTATTCAGAACACGAGAACGTGAAAAAGACAGCGCACTATGTGGCTCAGTTAGCGAACCAATATGACGTAGAAAGTGAAGCGATTGTGTTAGCATTTTTGCTTCGTCACCCTGCTCGTATCCAACCTGTAATTGGCACCACAAATCTAGAGCGAATCAAAGCTTCGGCAATCGCGACTCAGATAAACCTGTCGCGTGAAGAGTGGTACAACCTATACGTGTACTCACGTGGTCAAGCACTGCCGTAAGGAATGAGTATGTTGAATCAAAAGATCGCACAACAATTGGTGTCTAACGCTCTCGACATTGCTGAGCATAATCAACAAGCAATCGCAGTGAGCGTGTGTGATACGCACGGTGAATTACTGGCGTTTATTCGCATGGATAATGTGAGTGTTCAAGCCGGATTGTTAGCACAGAACAAAGCTTATACGTCTGCAAGAGACAGACAGCCAAGTGGTAACTTAGGGGCTTGGGCGAGAGAAACCGGTAAAGACTTAAGTTACTGGACCGACGCTAAGATCACTGGTTTTAAAGGCGGTGTTCCCATTGAATTAAAGGGGCAGATGATTGGCGCTATTGGTATCAGCGGATTAAGTGAAGATGACGATGAAGCACTTGCCGAAAAAGTCATTCAACTTGTGTTCTAAGTGCCGTTGCTTGTGAAGTAATTGAAATTAGAAGTAACAGATAATAAAAAACCGATGCATGGGCATCGGTTTTTTTGTTTAACGAGATTCAAGTGCTTGAATCAATCGAACCCATTAAGCGTTCGCTTGTTCCAGATCTTGTTGCTTGTCTTTTTTACCCAATAGGCGGCTTGTGATCGTACCGGCTGTCATTGCACCAGATACGTTGAGCGCCGTACGTGCCATATCGATAAGTGGCTCGATAGAGATAAGCAGTGCTGCAATCGTTACAGGAAGACCCATAGCTGGAAGTACGATAAGTGCCGCGAACGTTGCACCGCCACCTACGCCAGCAATACCGAATGAGCTCACTGTGATAATAGCAATCAGAGACAGAATGAAGTTAATGTCCATTGGGTCGATGCCAACCGTAGGCGCAACCATTACCGCTAGCATTGCAGGGTAGATACCCGCACAACCGTTTTGACCAATCGTCGCACCGAAAGAGGCAGACAGGTTAGCAATCGCTGGTGGCACGTTTAGCTTAGTGATTTGAGCTTCAACGTTCAGTGGAATCGTTGCTGCAGAACTACGAGACGTGAAAGCGAACGTCAGTACAGGCCAGATCTTTTGGAAGTACTCTTTCGGGTTTACACCAACAAAAGAAACCAACACACCATGTACAACGAACATCAGTAGAATCGCAACGTAAGATGCAACGATGAAACCCAATAAGCTCAGGATGTCAGAAGCACTTGATGTTGCAACTACCTTCGCCATTAACGCTGCGATGCCGTATGGCGTTAGTGCCATGATCATCTTAACTAAGCGCATAACGATAGATTGTGCCGCTTCAACGAACGTACGGATTGGAGATTCTAGTTCTTCTTTCTCTGCCATCACTTTACGAGCAGCGATACCCGTTAGCACGCCAAAGATAACCACTGCGATGATAGAGGTAGAGCGAGCACCCGTTAGGTCTGCAAATGGGTTAGTCGGAATAAAACTAATCAGCATTTGTGGAATTGTTAGATCTGAAACGCTGCCGATGCGGCTTTCAAGTGTTGCGATACGTGCTGTTTCGCGAGCACCTTCTGTTAAACCTTCAGCAGATAAGCCGAATGCTTGAGTCACAACGATACCAACAATCGCAGAAATCGCGGTTGTTGCTAGCAGTACAGAAATGGTGATGCCAGAAATCTTGCCTAGTGAACCGCCTTTTTCAAGCTTCACTACCGCAGCAATCATTGAAACCAATACTAATGGCATGATCACCATTTTCAGTAGGCCAACATAGCCACGGCCAACAATGTTTACCCAATCAAGTGTTTCGTTGATGACCGGATTGCCTTCACCAAATAACAGCTGTAGACCAAGACCAAATGCGCTACCAAATACTAAACCGAGTAAAACGAGGCGAGAAAGTGTGTTTTCTTTTTTCTGCTGTCCGTAGAGAAAAAAGAGGATACCAGTGAATACCGCTAAGGCAGCGATAGCTGAAAATGACATTTGTTTTCCTTATGAATTTCTTTAAATCGATAGGGCGCTTAGATATATGGGCGCGAATACTGTTAGCTACAGTAGCGACCTGTAACAAAACGTAAAATAAGGAAAAGTAATTTATTAGAACGATTAGTAATATCCACTCAATAGGATGGGTGGATATTCAACATTGTGATGAATAGGTGAGCTTTTTAGCGATATTTTGCCAATAAATTGAGCATGTCACTTGACGAGTAAATTTCGATATTTTGGAAATTATTTTCGAATAACCGGAACAACATTGCTTTGGCTACGTCTTCCGACTGAATAGGGCGTAGGTTTTTGAACTTACCAAGCAAAAATGGAGACAGCAGAGGAAAGACACTTTGCAGGAGTTTTTCATCAGCTCTAGGTTCATCACGCTCACCCACCAGAGGCCCAGGGCGTGCGATGAAAAGCTGCTTGAAGCCAATACGTTTTAAATTTTGTTCCATTTGTCCTTTACAGCGAAGGTAGTGCGAATAGGAATCTGGTGAAGCGCCATAGCTAGAAACGACCGCTACGCGTTGAACCCCAAGAAACTTCATCGACTGTGCGACTTGGCTAACCAGTTCCACATCGATTTTGCGAAGCGCTTCTTTTGATCCTGCCTTTTTCTTAGTCGTACCTAAGCAGATAACGCCAAGTTTAGGCGTCGCATTCGTGTCATCCCAACTGGTAACTTGCAGGTCGCTGTGAATGAGTGTGTGGAGCTTGTTGGAATCAAACTGTGAATCTAACGCTCGGCGAGATAGGGCATAGATATGATCAACGGCGGGTTCATTGATGAGCAACTTCATCACATGATGACCAATTAACCCTGTTGCACCAGCCACAACAACCGATGTTTTGTCTCCAGCAATGCTCATTTTAATCCCTTATTCACTCCACAAGTGCTTGTTTAATATAAACAGTGTTTGAATTTTAAGCGAATAAAAGTTTGTTAAACGAGTGGTCAGTAGTATGTGGGGAGTCGCCTGTTAATGGAAAAAGAGATGATTTAGTTTGGCTCGACGCATAAGTACGGTCTGAAGCATAAGTACGGCGTTAAAAATAACAAAGCCCGCTGGGCGACGGGCTTTGTTACTTACTTTACTGCTTTCTAGGTGAAGGATAGTGGGATTTTCCTTACCTTTTTGCTGGTTTTCTTACTTGATTTATTTGGTTTTCTTTTACTTGAGTTTGGAATCATTACACCTCCTAAATCGTTGTTCTGTTTTGTCTTTCAATCGATTGTCTTTCTTTGTGTAGCGTTAGTGTTGTGGGCATTCACTGTATGGGTACTTATCAATGGAGAGATTAACAAGTACTTTAGATAAAGCATAAACGATGCCAAAATGTAAGTTATTGATAAATCTATTATCAGTATTATTTGTGTTTTAGGGTTCGTCAATTTGACTGTCAATTTGAGAAAAAACCAGTGTGATCTGTTTAAATTAAGAACACTCTCTGCGGTTTCTGCCACATAGCCATAGATACAGCCTTGCTTAACACGTAAACTGAGTCGTAATTCACATAGACCAAGGACGTGCTATGAACCTCAAGCTTGATACTCTTGCTCCCACTCAGATTTATCACCTGATGACACAAACCGTTGTTCCTCGCCCGATTGCGTGGGCATTGACGGAATCTTCTGACCAAGAGTACAACCTCGCGCCTTTCTCTTATTTCACGCCTGTTTCTAGTAATCCGCCGTTACTGATGTTATCGGTTGGGAAGAAGCCGTCCGGCGAAATCAAAGATACCACTCGTAATGCCCTAGAAACGGGTAAGCTAGTGATTCACATTGCTTCTTCAAGTTCTGCCGAAACCATGACGGCGACAGCAGCTACCCTTGAACATGGTGATTCGGAAGTCACCGCGAATAACATTGACCTGGTTGAGTTTGAAGGCTTCTCTTTACCGAGATTGAAAGAGTGCGCGGTCGCTTTTGGATGCACCTTGTACGAAGTAAAAGAGGTTGGAGAAGTGCCACAAAGCCTTATCTTTGCTCAAGTCGAAACCGTGTACATTTCCGAAGACGTGATCGACAAAGAGAGTGAACGTCTTAAGGTTGATGCGTTGGCCTTGGACCCACTGTCTCGACTTGGTGGCGGTGAATACGCGACGCTTTCCAATGTGTTCTCTGTCGCACGCCCTAAGTAACAATCCTTAAGTAGCAGTCCCTAAATCAACGTACCCAGAATAAGCGTTTTTAAAAACTATGTTAGATACCCAATACTCGCAGTACATCCAACACCGAATTGACCAAAAAACCAAGCCACTCGGTGCCCTTGGTTTACTCGAAAAAGTCGCACATCAACTGGCATTGATTCAGAGCCAAGGCAAAGAAGCTGCGGTCGAACACATTGAATTGAACAAGCCAAGTATCATCATTTTTGCTGGCGACCATGGCATTGCTGACGAAGGCGTGAGTATTGCTCCAAGCGCGGTAACACAACAGATGGTGTTGAACTTCTTAAGCGGTGGCGCGGCGATCAATTGCTTCTGTGCGGTGAATAATATCGATATCACGGTAGTCGACACGGGGATATTGTTGCCTGTGGAATCAGACAGTGACATGTTGATCTCTCAGCGTTTGGGTACGCGAACCAATAACTTTGCCAATGAAGCGGCAATGAGTTTAGAAACGGTGGAACGCGGGATTGAACTGGGTACAGAGCTTGTATCTAGAACCATTTCGAATGGCACGAATATCATAATGTTTGGTGAAATGGGTATCGGAAATACCAGCAGCGCATCAGCGATCTTAAGTGCATTAGCGAATCGTGCTGCAGCGGAGTGTGTTGGCCTAGGCACTGGCATCAACAATGAACAGCTTGCACGTAAAGTGGTTGTGGTTGAGCAAGGTGTTGCGCGTTGCAAAGGTTTAGATGCGAATGAAGTTAAAGATATTAAACAGGTACTCGCACAAGTCGGTGGCTATGAAATCGTTCAAATGGTGGGGGGCTTCCTTGGCGCTTACCAAAACAGAACACCAGTGTTGGTCGATGGCTTTATCGTATCGGTTGCGGCGTATGTCGCGACTTTAATTGAACCAAACTGCCGAGACTATATGATCTTCGCACATCGCTCTGAAGAGTCAGGACACAAAATTCTGTTAGAGCTGCTCGACGCTGAGCCACTGCTCGATCTTGGATTGAGATTAGGCGAGGGCACAGGTGCTGCGCTAGCTATGCCAATTATTCGTGCGGCAGCCGAGTTTTATAACAACATGGCGAGCTTCGAAAGTGCTGGAGTCACGGTTTAATGAGTGATGTACCAGAAGGATCGTTGAAAGATCGAGTCACTTATCAGTGGGAGTTGTTTGCACTGGCGATGGGCTTCTTTTCTCGCTTGCCAATGCCGAAGAATATGCCCTATTCATCAGAGCGAATGAATCGTTCGGGTCGTTACTTTTCAACGGTTGGTTTGTTGCTAGGTGCTCTATGTGGCGGTGTGTTTTTGCTACTTGATGCGGTACTGCCGAGTGCAGTAGCGATTTTCTTGATGATGAGTTTTAGCCTGATGCTCACAGGTGCATTCCATGAAGATGGTTTGACTGATATGGCGGATGGCATTGGTGGCGGCATGACTCTAGAACGTCGTTTGACCATCATGAAAGACAGTCGAATTGGCACTTATGGCGCGTCTGCACTGGTTATGGCTCTGCTTGGCAAGTGGGTGTTGTTGAATGAGCTGGTCAACATGACGGCTCTGTTTATGGTTATCGTGACCAGCTATGCCTTTAGCCGCGCGATTGCTGCGTCACTTATCTACGACATGCCTTATGTCAGCGATTTAGATACCAGTAAAAGTAAACCATTGGCCAACAAGCAAACCAAAGGCGAACTTGTCTTCTTATTGCTGGTAGGCGTGCTGCCTAGCCTGTGGTTTGGTCTTGAATTCGCTTTGGTTTTATCTGTCGTCGCCTATCTGTTCAGAACAGGTTTCAAAAAGTGGTTAACGGCTCGAATTGGTGGCTTTACTGGCGACTGCTTGGGGGCTGCTCAACAGTTGATGGAGTTGCTGACTTACCTTGTATTCATTACTGCATTTTACAATGGCTTTCTATAACGGTTCCCTATGACGAACACCAATCAAACTAATCAAGCAAGACAGCGAAACAGCCATCTGGTATTGGGTGGAGCTCGTTCTGGCAAGTCGAGTTTTGCAGAGCAACAAGCATTATGTGCGTTTGAAGCATGTTCAAATGGACGCCTTAACTATATTGCAACGGCCACTTATTTGGACGACGAAATGCGAGAACGAATCGCGCACCATCAACAACGTCGTGGTGAGCAGTGGATTGAGCATGAAGTACCCGTCGAGTTAGCCGAAAAACTGCAGTCTTTTGCGAAAGAAGATGTGGTGCTGATTGACTGCCTAACATTGTGGTTGAACAACATCATCTTTGAACTGGGTGATGATGTAACCAATGAACAGGTTGAAGCCGTGGTTGAAGTCTTGGTTAAAAGCGTCGAGCAAAGTCCGGCGCAAATTATCATGGTCTCTAATGAAGTCGGTTTAGGTGTAGTGCCTTTGGGGAAAGTGTCGCGCTTGTTTGTGGACAATGCAGGACGAATGAACCAAGCGCTAGCTCGTGTCGTTGAGCGCGTCACGCTGGTTGCTGCCGGATTGCCGCTGCACTTAAAACCATCTAATCACTTGCTTGATACTCAAGGCTAGGTCGCACACATGGTTAATGGAACAACTAAAAACATCTATTTATTAAGACATGGCAAGGTCGAAGGCGAAGCAGCACTTAACGGATTGTCAGACGTGTTGGTCAACTCTAATCTTCAATATCAGATCTGTGGAGCTCTCGCTAAACAAGACATTATCTTTGATAGTGTGGTTTCCTCGCCACTCAGACGATGTGGTGATCTTGCGAGCTTGTTTGCAGAGCGTATGTCAGTGCCTTTATCAGTTGCACCAGACTTTCAGGAAATGAACTTCGGTGAAGTAGATGGTGTCCCATTTGATGAACTTGAAGACAAGTGGGGAATGTTAGAAACCTTTTGGCAAGATCCTGCTAATCATCAATTAACTGGTGCAGAAAGTTTACAGAGCTTCCACGACAGAGTAACTCAAGCTTGGTCGCAACTTTTGAATGATCCAAGTGACAATATATTGTTGGTTACCCATGGTGGTGTGATTCGCATTCTGTTAGCGCATTGTCTTGATATTGATTGGAAAAATCCGAGTTTGTACTCGAAGCTATCGATAGAAAACGCGTCGATAACTCATATTCAAATCACTCAGTTTGCGCAGAGCTTTATCAGCGTTAAATCGATAGGGCTACCTGTTCTCTGAATGTTCAAAAAACACAGTTTAAGAATTAACAATCTACTAAAAATATTAGAAGTATTAAAAGTAATTAGAAGTATAAAGCGGCGTGAACAGTCGCTATACCAGATTGGTATTACTACCTACGTGAAAGGAATTTAGTCATGACAACACCGAGTTGGGATCTAAGCATTGCTTATCGCGATCTTAATGATGCGAAAATCGAACAAGACATTGAACTCATTCAACAATGTATTGAGCTGTTGTACCTACACGTTGAAAAGCGTCATATCATTCTAGCGATGCAAAACGCCATTCAAACTTCTGAAGCGGCAGGCACGTTACTGAGCACGATCAACACCTTCGCTAATTGCCACGCATCGGTAGACGCGACGCACACAGAAGCCAAAGCTCTGCTTGGTCGTGTAGCGAAGCTGAACTCTGAAATGTCTCAAGCGTTTAGCCCATATGAAGACACGCTAATTCACGCAGAACCAGAATTTATCGATGCAGTATTAGAGCATGAGAGCGCAGATGTAGCAGGGCAACGCTTTGCGATTGAAAGCTCACGTAAGTTATCAAGCAGCCGACTCAGTGTTGCTGAAGAGCAGTTGTTAGCTGCGATGAAGGTTGATGGCCGTGACGGATGGGGTCGTTTATACGACAACCTAACCGGTTCTTTAAAACTATCGCTAAAGCTGGACGGTGAAGATGAAGCTCTAGGTTTTTCACAAGCCGCGAGCCTGTTGTACGGCAGCGAATTCGACAAACAAGAACCGGCATGGCGCGCGGTTCAAGGTGCGATGGAAACGCATCAAGAGTCTTTTGCTTCGATCCTAAATGCATTGGCGGGTTGGCGACTGACTGAAAACAAAAAGCGCTCGAAGATTAGCGATGTACATTTCTTAGATCCAAGCCTACACGGCAGCCGCATTGTGCCAGAAACGCTAGACACCATGATGTCGGTAGCAAAAGCAAATCGAGCTGTTGGTCAGAAAGCGGGTTTGTTGATGGCAAGAGTTCACGGTCTCGATGAAATGAAGCCTTGGAATCATTTAGCAGCAATGCCACCGTTGGGTGACAGCGAATCTAAGGTTTACCCATTTGATGAAGCGATCGAAGTGATTAAAACCGCCTTCGCTGAAGTAAATCCAGAGATGGCTGATTTCGTCGCATTAATGGTTGAGAACGGTTGGATTGATGCCGCTCCAGCAGCCAATAAACGTCTAGGTGCGTACTGCACTAAATTTGCTGCGACACGCACACCGCTTGTGTTCATGACATGGAGTGGTAGCCGCTCAGATTTAATGACATTGGCGCACGAGCTAGGCCACGCGTTCCACAATTGGGTGATGAAAGACATGCCGTTGTGTCAAACACGCTACCCAATGACGCTAGCAGAAACCGCTTCGATCTTTGCTGAAAACATCGTTCGTGACCATCTATTGAAGCAAGCACAAACACGTAATGAGAAACTTGAAATGCTGTGGGAAGAGCTTTCTTCTTCTTTGGCATTAATGGTGAACATTCCTGTCCGTTTTGAGTTTGAGAAAGCCTTCTACGAGCAGCGTGAACAAGGTGAGCTAACGGCTCAGCAGCTGTGTGACTTGATGGAAACGACTTGGAAAGAGTGGTACGGCGATGCAATGACAGAAGCCGACCCTTACTTCTGGGCGAGCAAACTGCACTTCAGCATCTCTCAAGTAAGCTTCTACAACTACCCATACTTGTTCGGTTACCTGTTCAGTAAAGGTGTTTACGCTCAGCGCGATGCGAAAGGTGAGCAATTCTACGGCGATTACGTTTCGTTGCTTCGTGATACGGGCAGCATGATGGCGGAAGAAGTCGTTCAAAAGCACTTAGGAATGGACCTTACTCAAGCGGATTTTTGGCAACAAAGCATCGACATGGTCAAAGTTCAAATCGATGAATTTGAAAGATTGCTCGATCAGGAAGATTAATTGATCTCAATCTGTTCATGGCAGGTAAGAGCTGTGTTAGCTTACGTGGCTCTTATCTTGCTGAGATAACCTGAGGCAACCAAAAACTGCTCTAAATAGAGAAAGTTATTTGGAACAGATGTCGGTTAGTAAAATCAGCAGGTAATACAAAAATATATGGGTAGTATTTGTGAGTGATAACGGAGTTTCTATTGATAAGTGCGATCCTAGCAACACAATTTCTATGTACAATTTATTAACATACGGCCGTGCAATTAAGGAGTAGCGCATGACGAAGACCCTCTTTCGCCAATCATTTCTTTTTGACAGCCTAGATCTTGAGCAAGAAGTGGTTGCAGGACAGACCGTACTGAGTAACGGTGTTCAAATTAAGCTTCATCAACGCGGTGTATTGGAAGTGGTTCCCGCAGAGTACAATTCTGAAACCAAGAACATCATCTTTTCAACAGGTGTTCATGGCGATGAAACTTCACCAATGGAGCTGATTGATAAGCTCATTGAGGATATTGAAACAGGCTTCCAAGTAGTGACAGCAAGATGTTTATTCATCATTGCTCACCCGGAAGCAACCAACGCGCATACTCGTTTTCTTGATGTGAATATGAACCGTCTGTTTGATGAAAAACAGCACGAAAGTAATCGAGAAGTGGATATCGCGAAGAACCTTAAGTACTTGGTTACTGAGTTTTACAAGGAAACGGTACCTGCTACTCGTTGGCACTTAGATCTGCACTGTGCGATCCGTTTGTCTAAGCATTACTCGTTCGCTGTGAGCCCTAAGGTTCGCCACGAAGTACGCAATAAGGAGCTTTTCGATTTCATCAACAGTGCTCACGTTGAAGCTGTGTTGCTGTCTAATGCACCAACCAGCACCTTCAGTTGGTACAGCGCTGAAAACTTTGAAGCGCAAGCACTGACAATGGAGCTAGGGCAGGTTGCAAGAATTGGTGAGAACCAACTTGATAAGCTAACGGCTTTCGATTTGGCAATACGTAATCTGATTGCTGAAATAGAACCAGAGCATTTGCCGAAGAAAACCATTACGTATCGCGTAAGCCGAACCATTGTTCGTTTGCACGATGACTTTGATTTCATGTTCTCTGATGACGTTGAGAACTTTACGGCATTCAAGCACGGTGAAGTGTTTGGTCATGATGGTGATAAGCCATTGATGGCGAAGAATGAAAACGAAGCGGTGGTATTCCCAAATCGTAACGTGGCTATCGGTCAACGAGCGGCCTTAATGGTGTGCGAAGTTGAAACACGATTCGACCACGGTCAGCTTGTGTACGATTAATACCTAGTCGAACTAGAACGACCAAAACAACCGCTCAACTGGTTGAAATATCAAGGTTCACATTACGGTGTGAGCCTTGAGTTTATTTAGGGATACAGGTAAGGTTACGCGAACAATTTCAAAGTAGCTTGATATGGATTTCCAACAACTTCTTCACCAAAAACAGCGCAAATGGACCCGAGCCATTTATCTGATGGCAGCACTGCTTGTCGCGCTGAGTGCGATTTACCTAATGGTTGGCGATCTTTTCATTTCCCCTCTGGGCACATTGTCCACGCTAGAACAAAAACTACTGATTGATTTACGCTTACCTCGATTATTAGCAGCGATTGCGATCGGGGCAGGGTTAGCCGTATCTGGCGCAAGCTTACAAGTCTTATTGGGTAACGTATTAGCAGAGCCAGGTGTGCTCGGCATTTCTGGTGGCGCAAGTTTGGCGATGGTTATCGTACTGTTCTTCTTACCGTTTGCTCCTACACCAGAACTGTTCATGATTGCCGCCGTTTTAGGCTCACTCTGTTTTACCGTGATTCTAGTGAGCATGGTAAAAACGATGCGACTCACCACGGCTAAATTACTGCTGGTGGGTGTCGCGTTAGGTATTCTTTCTGGTGCGATGGTGACATGGGCGTTCTATTTTAGTGATGACCTGAGCCTACGCTTATTGATGTATTGGCTGATGGGCAGCTTAGGTGGCGTAACTTGGTATCAACACTCGCTTACGTTAGTGATGATCCCCGTGATTATTTGGCTGTGTCTACAAGGTAGCAAGCTAGACAAACTGATGATTGGCGAAACGCATGCCGCGCAACTGGGTGTGAACGTTCCTAGATTACGTTGGCGTCTAATTTTCGCTGTGTCTATTTTAGTCGGCTGCGCGGTAGCTTTAGGTGGCGTGATCAGCTTTGTTGGCTTGGTTGTGCCACACTTATTGCGTTTAGCGATTGGTACTGATAACAAATACCTTCTTCCTTTGTCTGCCGTTGCTGGCGCTGCGTTGTTGGTGTTTGCTGATATTTGCGCGCGTACATTACTCGATTCTGCAGAATTACCTTTGGGTGTGATGACCACCAGTATCGGTGCGCCTATCTTCATTTGGATGTTAATTAAAAATCATGATTCAAATTAAGAGCCTGAGCGTCGGCGCTCGTTTATTACCACTCTCATTCGAGCTCAACCAAGGGCAGGTGACTCACGTTATCGGCCCTAATGGCAGCGGAAAAAGTACCTTACTCGAAGCGATATCTGGTATTGGTGATGGTTACAAAGGCGATATAAAGATCGACGGGCAGGATTTGTCTGAACTGTCTTTACAAGATTTATCATTGCATCGTGCTTACTTGTGCCAAAGCGCGAGACCGGCTTTCAACTTGGAAGTGTTCCAGTACCTTGCGTTGTCATTGCCAAGCTCCTCACACGGCCTTGATGCTGAAATCAACGCAGCTTTGGAAGAAATCAGCCAGATGCTAGACATTGCAGACAAACTTCATCGTTCCATTCAGACACTCTCTGGTGGTGAATGGCAACGTGTTCGTTTGGCGGGAATGTGTCTGCAAATTTGGCCGACACTTAACCCATACGCGAAGCTGCTGATCCTCGACGAACCTGCAGCTCCACTGGATATTGCTCAAGAAGCCTTGTTGTACAAGCTCATCGAACGAGTAGCAGAAAAGGGGATTGCCGTGATCATGGCAAACCATGATTTGAACAGAACCCTAAGACATGCAGACCAAGTGTTGCTGCTTGATAAAGGTGTACTTCAAGCATCAGGCACAGCTGATCAAGTGCTTACCCCTGAGCAGCTAGAGTCCGTGTTCAACACTGAAGTCAAAAGTATCTCAGTCGATAATCAATCCTATCTTTTGTTTGGTTAAAAGACTAATTGGTTAAGCTGAACATTGGGTTTAAGGCGAGTTAGTAAAGGAAGCAAATATGTTTAGATACATCCAAAGAAGAAGAATCAAAAAGGTGATTAAGTCATTGTCTGCAAAGATGGTGAAGAGCTACGGAAGCCGTGATTTCTTCTCGATTGGACAGGTTGAAACAAGTTCTCGTGAGTTGAGTAACCGCCAACAACAGATTGCTTTAGCCTTGTTTGCGGATCCACAAGACCTTGCTGTTGAATTAGCTCCAACTATTCAGTTGCTGCGTAATGATGTGTCTAATGACTTCTTCGGCGGAGAAGACTACACAGCGCGAGATGTACTTAATCTATTGGGTGGCGGCGGTTGGAAGGGCGGTCGTATGGACGACGACATGTCACATCGCATGGGCATGCATAGCCGTTATTAAAGCTCTACCAAGCTCCCTCTATTTAAATCAACTTTGCATCAAAGCACCTTTATCTAATGTGACTCGTCAAAACCGTTATTTTGACAACAAACCCTCTACTTTCGCGTCAATGCGATATCCTGAACAGCCCGTTCATACGTTTCTCACCTCTAGTCTCTCAGGTTCTTAGCCTATTCCCTTGCTCTATTTATTGAATAAACTTCATAGTCTTCAGATGTATAAGATAATTTCCCCTTCGTATTACCTTTGATGAATATCAATCAGCCTTATTGACTAAATAATCCTACCTTCCTCGACCATGCTCAAATTGATTGATATGCATTTGCTTTATTAATGTTCGAGCCAAGTAACGGTTAATAGCAAATTGAGGTGCTTACTCAATCAAACAAGTGGATAGGTAAACAAGCGAAGATCATTTTGTCTTGTTAATGGGAAATATGACGTCTTTAAGTGGAAATGTTATGAGAATCGGAATAGAGAAAACGGCTTTAGCCATCGCTTTGTCTGCGGCTTGTGGTGGCGCTATGGCACATGGATTTATATCGCTGAACGATGATGGCAACATCATAAGTCGTGTCGCTTTGTGTCACTTAGAAGATTCTGAAGGTCAGGCGAAGAACATGGACTGTGGCGACATACAGTATGAGCCACAAAGTGTGGAAGGCTTTGACGGCTTCCCTGAAGATGGCCCTGCTGATGGTTACATTGCCAGTGCTGAAATATTAATGGCAAGAAACCTAGATGAACAAACTTCAGAGCGCTGGCAGAAACGCCCAATCGAAGCGGGCTCTCAAGAGTTTGAATGGACATTTAGAGCCAACCATATTGCAGCTGGTTTTAAATATTACATTACGAAAGAAGGTTGGGACCAAAATTCACCATTAGCTCGCTCAGAGTTTGACTTAAATCCCTTTTGTGAAGTTGATGCCCATGGAGAGATGACACAGAACACGGCGACTCACACCTGTAACGTGCCAGAGAGAGAAGGCTATCACGTGATTCTGGCTGTGTGGGATGTGGGCGACACCGACAAGGCTTTCTATAACGCGATTGATGTGGTGTTTGATGGCGATGATTCTCAACTTCCGGGTTGGGAAAAAGCAGGCCAGATAATTCCTACGATCAATTTGAAAGAAGGCGACGCGGTATATACACGCGTGTTTGATGGATCTGGTGAAAACTCAGCGCTCAGTACTCGTATCAAAATTGCGAATAGTGAGGATGGCCAACCAAAGAACTGGTCTAAGGTATTAGCAACCAAAGTTAATGAAGATCGCAATAACATTAAGTCTGGCGTGTTGAGTGAAAATGGTTTTGCACCTATTTACGGTGTGAACCCAATATATGTGAATTCTGACAGCGGTATCCAGCGTGTGGAAATAGGTTACGATGTTGAAGTGCCAGAACCCGATACGTCACTTACAGTTGAAGGTCTGGATCCAGAATACGTGATCGGAGAAGAGCCAACCGTACTCGATCTATCATTGGTAGCTGAGGGCGATGCCCAAGCTGAACTCACCGTGTATAACCATGCTCGAGAATCTTTGGCATACTGGAGTGGGGAGGTTGAAGATAACTCGTCAGAATCGGTAGCATTACCTTTGTCTAAATCAGAGGTTGGTCATCATATGTTGGTAGTGAGTGTCAAAAACAGCGAAGGAAAATTGGTAGGCCAACAAATGATGGATTTCCATTTAGTTGATGCCGATGCGCCACCACCTGTACATGATTATGTCTACCCAGAAGGCTTTGGTAACTATGTTGATGGCGACGTCGTTTTATTTGAAGGCGAAGGTGTTTATCAATGTTACGGCCCATGGGCAGCAGAATGTAACAATGAAGCGTATCTTCCAGGTGTGGCAGCAGATCCAAATTGGGTTGAGCAACAATGGAAAAAGTTAGATTAATTACGAGTTAATCGAACTCACTTAGCTGTATATTAAATCTCCAGATGCAAAGGCGGCTTAATCATCGAGCCGCTTTTTTATTCACTTTGAATAATGTTACGTCAATCAAGACGGAATACTGAGATCCAATAATTCGAAGCAACATCATCTATCGACAACGCATTTCTTTGAGTTGTGTGACTCTGATTCCTATCAATATAAAACCCGCTGTCATTGATAAAATTGACGTATATATTTTTCGTTGTTCTTCAAACAAAAACTATAAACCCTCGAAGTGCAATTTTGATTGGTAAGTGACCAGTTAATGTTGTGTGTAGGGTAAAATAATAGAGAGTGGGAAAGTGACAACAATAAATAATAATATTCTAAAATTAGCAGTAGGTATGGCTATGCTATCGAGTGTGCCTTCGGTGGCAAATGCTCATGGTTGGTCTGAATTTCCAAGTGCGCGTCAGAACACGTGTTACGAGCAAGGCGGGATTTGGTCGGGTACACCACCTAATGCTGCGTGTGCTCAAGCAAAAGACATTTCGGGTTCATACCCATTTGTTCAACGTAACGAATACGCTAAAAATGTCCAAGATTTCAATAATATCAATGCTGTAAAAGCGGCGATTCCTGACGGCACGTTATGTTATGCCAACGATTCGCAAAAACGCGGTATGGGTGCGCCTCATACTGGTTGGACTCGTACCGAGCTAAATACTGGTACGTTTGAATATGTATTCAATGCGACAGCACCACACAACCCTTCTTTCTGGGAGTTCTACCTAACGAAACCAAACGCGGACCTAAGCAAAGGCCTAGCGTGGGGAGACTTAGATCTTATCCAAGAAGAGGGTAACGTTCCGGTTAATGGCGGCAAGTACCGCATTAATGTCACTATTCCTTCAGACCGTTCTGGCGATGCGATTCTATTCGTTCGCTGGCAACGTGATGATGCTGCGGGCGAAGGCTTCTACAACTGTTCAGACATCACTATTGCGGGTGGCACAACTCCTCCACCAGAGCCGGGTCCAGAACCCGATCTAGTGCGTGGTGATCTGTTTGTTTCAGACCAATTTGGAACGCCAGAAATTGGTGATACAGTTAAGTACGACATCATCAACAAGTATGGTGAAGTAGCGCGCAGCTTCGACATCGTTATCGATGCTTCAAACGTTAACGATTGGGCTCGTTTGTTGGCTTCAGAAATTAATGGTTGGCACGAAGAGTTTAAAGATGGCGCGATCTTCATTGGTGACTGGCACGTTGAAATGCAGCACTACATGTACTTCCAAAACGATCCTTCACGTAACTTCTTCAACTCAAAAGATAGCCGTGCTTCTGGTCAGTTAACGCTGATTGATGGTGGTGACGGTGGTGTCGAACCACTGAAAGGTGACATCTACGAGCTAGTGAAGAGTGACAATGTAGTGAATGCTGGCGATAAGGTTGTGATTGCAACAAGCGAAGCGGCAAATCTAACTCAAACTCAAGGTTCTTCTGTAAGCATTCAAAATAACGGCACGGCTTCTATCGTAGTGGATACCACTGGCATCACTGCAAACGAAACTCTATCGTTTATGGCTAGCTCGATTGAAAGCGACAGTGTTGAAACCTTCACGTTCGAAGTAATTGCCGATGACGGTGGTGTAACACCAGACCCAGATCCAACGCCGGATCCTGATCCGACTCCTGACCCAGACATTGGCACGTGGGACTCATCAGCGACTTACCTTGGTGGCGAAGTCGTGACTTACTCGAACCAGTCATGGAAAGCACAATGGTGGGTTCAAGGTGGTACAAACCCTAAAGCGACCTACGAAAATGACAAATGGGGCGTTTGGCGTCCAGCCAACTAATCTTAACTATCGTTAGTTCAATAGCTTTAAAGGAATAACCAAGGCACCACACTTTTTGACGAGTGTGGTGTCTTTTCTTATGGGAAAGATAAACAAGTCGACCGTGAAGGTAATTGGGTTTAGGGTAGAGCTTTGTTATACCTGAATGTCCGAGAACTTCGAATATTCACGGTTTAGTAATATTTTGCGCATTAGATAGAAAAGACTTTTTGATGAAAAAATCACAGATACTCGCCAATACAATCAAGAATCAGATAGAGCAAAACATCTGGTTGAGTGGTGAGAAGATCCCATCAATTAGAGATGCGTGTAAGCGCTATAAACTCAGTATCGAGACGGTATTACAAGCCTATCAGCAACTTGAAGACCAAGGCTATGTGCGCTCAAAGCCTAAGTCTGGCTATTTCGTGTTACCGCGTAGAAATGTATTCACCTCAGAACACACGCAACAAAAAGCCATCAAGCCGTATCCTGTTAAAATCAGTGACCTGCTATACGATGTACTTCAACGAGCCAAAGACCCTAGCATCATTCCACTTAGCTCGGCATTCCCTGATCCCGCCTTGTTTCCCCATCAAGCACTGTCACGCAGCTTAGCTAATGCCAGCCGCCAAATGCCCGACAACAGCATGCTCACCAATTTACCTCCAGGCAGTGAAACACTTCGCAGGCAAATTGCCCAACGCTATCAAGTTCAAGGTTTAAACGTACTGCCAGACGACATTGTGATTACTTCTGGGGCGATGGAGGCACTTAACTTATGCCTGCAATCCTGTACCGAACCGGGTGACTTAGTCGCGATAGAGTACCCAGCGTTTTACGGTGTGTTACAGACCATAGAAAGGCTAAACCTCACTGCTGTTGAGATTCCAACAGACCCGAGAAGAGGGATTGATTTAGATGTGTTGGAGTCGGTGTTCGCTTCAATGGACATCAAAGCGTGCTGGTTTATGACAGAGTCGCAAAACCCAGTAGGCTATTCGATGAGTGATGGAAACAAGCAGCGATTGGCCGAGTTGGTGAACCAACATAAGATCTCGATGATTGAAGACGATGTGTATCGAGAGCTTCACTTCGGTAATCAAAGCTCATTGCCTGCTAAAGCGTATGACACTGACGAGCAGATCATGCTTTGTGGTTCGTTTTCCAAATCATTGTCACCGGGCTTTCGAATCGGTTGGGTAGTGGCACGTAAACAAGCGTTAAAGATTCAGCGGTTACAGCACTTATCAACACTTTCCAGCAGTATTCCTATTCAGCTCGGTTTGTCTCACTACCTTACGTTTTATAGCTATGACAACCATCTTAAAAAGCTTCGTAAACTTTTGAATGAAAGGAAGAAGGCACATATTGCATTGTTAGAATCTAGCTTACCTTCAAGTGCGATGGTGCATAAAAGCCAAGGTGGCTACTTCATTTGGATTGAACTGCCTCACTCTGTTTGTGTTGAGAAGTTGTATGAACTAGCCCTTGAACAAAACATCTCTGTCGCGCCGGGAATCATATTCAGCAGTGACAAAAAGTTCTCTCATCACATTCGTCTTAACTGTTCGTACGCTTGTGACGACAAAATAGCAGAAGCCATTCAAACATTAGGCGGCTTGATTCAGACAATGGAATTGCAAGCCAATAGTTGCAGTTAAACTCTGACCAGTCGTTCGTCTAATAAGTAAATCTGTTCTGTTTTTTAATAATCAATCTGTTCTAGTTTAGTTCGTAAAAACTGTGCTGAAATACGCTCCAATTCTTAATATGAAAGCCATCATTATGATGTTTGGAGCTTAAATGTTTGATGTAGTTGAATTGTCGCGTTTACAGTTTGCGCTAACCGCTATGTTCCACTTTCTTTTCGTCCCTCTGACTATCGGTATGTCGTGCTTGCTGGCGATCATGGAGTCGATCTATGTACTCACCGGTAAAAAAATCTATCAGGACATGACCCGCTTCTGGGGCAAACTGTTCGGCATTAACTTTGCCTTGGGTGTCACGACCGGTTTAACCATGGAATTCCAGTTTGGCACCAACTGGTCTTATTATTCTCACTATGTCGGCGATATTTTCGGTGCACCTTTAGCCATCGAAGCGCTTGTCGCGTTCTTCCTAGAATCTACTTTTGTCGGATTGTTCTTCTTTGGTTGGGAAAGGCTATCGAAACGCCAACACCTTGTGGTGACTTGGCTGGTGGCTCTGGGTTCGAGCTTCTCTGCACTGTGGATTTTGGTTGCCAATGGTTGGATGCAAAACCCAATCGGCTCAGAGTTCAATTACCAAACCATGCGTATGGAGATGACCAGTTTTGCAGAAGTGGTGCTTAACCCTGTCGCACAAGTTAAATTTCTGCATACAGTGGCCTCGGCGTATACCTGTGGCTCGATGTTTATCCTTGGCGTGAGTTCTTACTATTTGCTTAAAGGTCGTGACGTTGCTTTTGCAAAACGTTCTTTTGCTGTCGCAGCTTCGTTCGGCATTGCTTCTATTATCTCGGTGATCGTATTAGGTGATGAGTCGGGCTATGAACTGGGTGACGTTCAAAAAGTGAAACTCGCGGCGATTGAAGCGGAATGGCACACAGAACCCGCACCTGCGGCATTTACCTTGTTCGGATTACCAAACCAAGAGGAAGGCAAAACCGACTTCGCGGTAAAAATCCCTTATGTGATGGGAATTATTGCGACGCGATCTTTGGATGAGCAAGTAACGGGCCTTCATGACCTACGCGACCAACACCTCGTCCGCATTCGGAACGGAATCATCGCTTATGAATTGCTGGAGCGTTTACGAGCAGGTGATACCTCTTATGAGACGGAACAAGCGTTTGATCAAACCAAGCACGATCTCGGCTATGGCTTATTGCTCAAGCGTTATACCCATACCGTAACCGATGCGACTGAACAGCAAATCCAACAAGCGGCTGATGATTCAATCCCAACTGTCTGGCCACTTTTCTGGTCATTCCGAATCATGGTGGGCTGTGGCTTCATTATGTTGTTTGTCTTTGGTGCGGCCTTCCTGCAAACCTACCGTAAAAACATTACTCAAAAGCCTTGGCTACTGAAAGCGGCACTATGGTCAATTCCATTACCTTGGATTGCCATTGAAGCTGGCTGGTTTGTTGCGGAATATGGCCGTCAGCCTTGGGCAGTAGGTGAAATCCTTCCTGTGACGGTCGCGGCTTCTTCTCAAACCGTTGAAAACCTGCTTACGTCTCTTGCTCTCATTATCAGCCTGTATACCGTATTCATCATTGTTGAAAGTTACTTGATGATTACCGTTGCTAAAAAAGGCCCAAGCAGTTTAAAAACGGGTCGCTATTACTATGAACAAAATACAACTTCACTTGAAGCCAAATTGGCACAACAAGTTCAACAATAAGGTGATTGACTTATGTTCGAATATGACACATTGCGTTTAATTTGGTGGGTTCTGATTGGTGTACTGCTGATTGGTTTTATGATCACCGATGGTTTTGATATGGGAGTGGGGGCGTTGTTACCGTTTATTGGTAAAACGAACGCTGAGAGACGAGTCATGATCAACTCCATCGCGCCTCATTGGGACGGCAACCAAGTATGGTTAATTACCGCAGGTGGTGCGTTGTTTGCAGCTTGGCCTTTGGTTTATGCGACATCGTTTTCAAGCCTTTATGTGGCGATGTATTTGGTGCTTATTTCATTGTGGTTGCGTCCTTTGGCGCTTGAGTATCGAGCAAAGATCGACAGCGATCAGTGGCGACAAGTATGTGACTTGGCAATCTCGTTCTCAGGCTTCTTCCCTCCAATCTTGTTTGGGGTGGCGTTTGGCAATTTGATGCAAGGCTTACCTTTTACGCTCAATAGCTTCTTGATGGTTGAGTACCATGGTTCGTTTATCGATTTGATCAACCCATTCGCGCTTTTGTGTGGTCTAGTCGGGTTATTGATGGCGCTGTTACAAGGTGGTGCGTGGTTGATGATGAAAACCACAGACGTAGTGTACAAAAAGGCAAGAACGGTGACGCAGGCGAGTGCTGTATTTGTCGCTTTCCTTATGGTGATTGGCTGTATGGCGATAAACCATATTGACGGGTATCTGATAGTCAGTGCGATGGATCATAGCTCGGCTTCGAATCCTTTGAACAAAGAAGTCGTTACACAAGTAGGCGCTTGGTTAACCAACTTCGTTACGTACCCTTGGATGTGGTTTGCACCAATCGGCAGCGTGACCATTCCATTACTGGCTTTGATTGGCGCAAGGTTGAAATGGGATGTAATAGCTTTTATTAGTTCAAGCCTGACTAACGCTTGCATCATCTTAACGGCTGGTTTCTCAATGTTCCCGTTCATTATCCCGTCTAGCGTTAACCCGAGTAATAGCCTAACGCTGTGGGATTCGACATCGAGTGAACTGACCTTGAACATCATGACAGGCGTAGCATTCGTGATGGTGCCAATCATTCTGTGTTATACCGCGTTCAGTTATCGAACCATGTTTGGGCGACTTGATAGCGAGTATGTCGAACGTAATGGCCATTCACTGTATTAAGGAGTTTTTCATGTGGTATTTTGTCTGGATATTGGGCTTATTTCTAGCCTCTGCATTTGCAGTTTTGAATGTGATTAGCCTAGAGAAAAGTGACTCAGAAACTGAGTCTTAATCGCTGAGCAAAGCTCTGTAATCGGATAAGAGTTATATAGAAAACAAGAGCAATATAAGAAGACCAGAAGCGTGAGTTTCTGGTCTTTTACATTTTGTAATGTGTTGGTGATTTATTCCAGAATAAGGTTTTGTTTAATCTCATCGTTAAGATACCCCTGATCAAAATCTGGTGTCATGAATTCGACGGAGGAGGAGTCTAGATAGCTGGTTTCGAGATAACGCGGCTCTAGATAATGGAAATCTAAGTGATCAGCACTTGCGTAGGTGGGAATTGCGGAAAACAAAATGATACTGATCGCTGCTGCGATGTTAATGACTTTGTTGCGTTGATGAGTCATTTTCATAGTAGTGCCCTCGAAAGGTGGGCAAATCCATCTGCCTATGAGAATTGAATCTGAGATGTTTAGAAGTCGTAAGACAAACCAAGCGTAATGATATTGTCGTTGTCGATCGGGCCCATCGATTGGCCGTTCAAGTAAAGGTCACCTTCGTTGGTATTGAAGTAGGTGTATTTCACGTAGGGTGTCCAGTCGTCGATGCTCTTAGAGAGAATAACTTCGTGTTCATTGGTACGGTAATCGCCTTGATGAAAATAGACATTGTTACCGTCATGGGTAAACCCGCCATTGGATCCATCACTGTTTTCGTGAGTGTATTGGTAAGCTAAATCCCAACCTGCGAGTGAGTACCCCGCACCCGCGATGAACTTATTGGTGTTGATCGTGGTGTCGCTTATATTTTCGAGTACTTGCCCTGACTGGTTATATCCCAATCCACTGAATACATTGAAGTTGTCGTTCACTTGATAATCAATAATACCTTCGATTAATAACTCTTCACCGTTGTCCCATTTACCAAGCTCACCGTATAGGTTGAACGTGAAAGACTCGCTGATGTGAAAATCGTGCCCGTAACCCGCTGCCAGCCAACCCTGGTCATCAAAACCTATATAGACTTGTCCATTTTCTGAGGTATCGATTAATGCGCCAGCTTCTGTGGTGTAGACACCGTTATCTGCAGCATTAGAGGCAACGTTTTGTTCGATGTAAACTTGAGTTGAGGTCGCAAACGCTGCGCTGCTGAGTAATGTAAGTGGTAGAGCAATAAGGTTAAGCTTTTTCATGGATTCTCCAGTGTCGTTCTATTGAATTAACTTGCTGGAGAGTATGTGATGAAACCAAATTTATATTAATAGGGTTAACTTTAGTTAAAACCTCAGTTTCATTTATGTTTTCTTAATGCCGATTTGATTGCTTCGCGGGTTTTGATGTGTTGTTCGTCGTTAGCGTAACGGCGGTGATAGAGCATTCGAAACGTGAGCGGTTTTAATTTGATGGGGATAGGGTGAACGCGTAAGCCAAGCGCTGGTGCGAGCATTTCTGCAAAAGAACGGGTAGAAGCGGCGATGTAATCCGTCGTGCTTGCCAAAATCAGCATGCTTGAAATTGAGCTGGTTTCAATTCTGACTTTTCGCGGCTCGATATCGCTCTCGGATAAAAACTCGACCGTGTTCATGTTGGCACGTTTGATCTTGAGTGCAATATGTTCCTCTTGGAAATACTCTTCTTTACTCAGTGTCTCACCAATTCGAGGATGATTGATCCGAGTCAGACACACGGGTTCCTCATCGACGATGGTTTCTTCAATCAATGAGTGTTTCTTACTCGAAAGTACATCAATGACGATATCCACTTTTTGTGCAGTAAGCGCATCAAACAATTCTTCTTCTTCGAGCGGCGCTTCCGTAAAGTTTACGCCTTCAACTTGACTAACGAAATGAAGCAAGCTCTCTGTGCAGTAGACTTTAAGGTCATTCTTTTGCTGCTCAACTGTTCCAATGATGTTCAATGGGTCTTCTATCTTATTAGCGAGTGATACCGCTGCTCCAGTAGGCGCGATACCTCGTCCTTCTCTCACAAATAAAGCTTTTCCCACGACACCTTCGAGTCTCTTAATCGCCGCGCTTACCGCAGGTTGAGAAATATCGAGCTGCTCTGATGCCACTGTGATAGAGCTGTGTTTGTAAACGGCCAAAAATGTCGTCAGTAGATTCAAGTCCAAATTCAGGTCTCTCTATTCTTATTGCCACTCATCCAAATCATGGTGGAGCTATTATTAACTCATAAATGAAATGGAGGTTTTAAGTAAAGTTTACACTATATATCAAGGTTCTGTTTATTAATAAACTTGTTTGCATCGGAGTGAGGAAGGAACTTCATTCATTTACTAAATACTCAGACCGATAGGTGAAACTATGAGAACTTTCGCAAAATTATCAATCATCTCTACAGCAATGATCATCACGACCACCGCTTTTGCTGCTGATCCAATGATGCAATACAACACCAAGCAGACTAACTCTGATATTCAAAAACTCGAGAAATTTGAATATCACGAGGGTGAAACCCTTGAAGAGTATCTGAGCAACCAACCTAAGGGGAACTTGTACTCTTCAGAAGAAGAAGTGCTTTCTGTGTTAATGGGCGGTGTAAATAATGGTGACTATCGCAAAGAAACCAATTCAGGTTGGAAAGAAGGCCTGATGTTTGAGGGCATTGCACCTTATGGGGATCACATGGTGTCGGGCGCAAACTGGTTCCCACGCACTGAAGAAGTTCAACCGGATGAAATGCGTGTCACGTTTATGGGGACATCACCAATGATTCGCCCAGGACAGGCAAACACCTCGATATACGTAGAACTGGGTAACGGCTCTAACTTTGTCTTTGATTTAGGTGAAGGATCGATTGCGAACTACGTAGCAGCGGGTGTCGCGATGAATGAGCTCGACCATATCTTCATTACTCACTTACACGTAGACCATTACGGCTCGTTACCTTACCTGTATCAATTTGGCGGCTGGAATGGTCGCTGGGAAAAACCGCTTAACATTTATGGCCCGAGTGGTGCGACTCCTGAATATGGCACTCGTCATATGATTGAAGGCATGCAGCAAATGTTGAACTGGCACACCGACGCATTTGATGTGTTCCCATCAGGCAACGACATTGTGGTTCACGAGTTTGATTTCCGCGATGACGGTGGTGTTATCTATGACCAAGACAATGTGGAAGTGATTCACTGGCGACGCAGTCACGCAAAAGATGGCGCGTCTGGTTACCGCTTGAATTGGACTCAAGATGACGGTCGAGTGCTTTCATTTGTTTGGACAGGAGACGGTCGTCCAACAGAGTTGGATTTGAAATACGCAAAAGGTGCAGACTTGTTCATTACTGAACTGCAAACTGAAACGTTTGGTGTGTCTTCAATTATTCAAGGTGTACCGCCATTCTTAGCACGTTACACCGTTGATACTCACCACACGCCAGCGTACGCGGCGGGTTATGTGGCAAATGAAGTACAACCGCGCTTGTTCATGACAACACACATGACATTCGACCCATATCTCAATGAGGAAACCGTTGCAGAGGTTCGCCACCATTGGCAAGGGCCTTACCACTTCGGTGCGCCAGATGGCATTGTCGTTAACATGACTAAAGATAACGCGTGGGTTCGTGAAGGTATTTTACCTGATTTTCCGAATGCGCGAGCGCCACAATTCGATATGGCTGATGGGTCTGACTTTAGAATTCCGTTGCCGAAAAACAGCCGTGAAGACATACAAGAACAAGAGATTCGTGATTTAGAGTTGGACCCAAAACTGTACTACCCAGAAGGCTACCATCCAGAGCTGTTAACTGAGTGGCCAGTCGACCGTGACATCGTGATCCCAGCTGAACAAGTACCAGAAGCAATGAAGCAAGGTATGAACACCAAGCAAGAATACATGGATAGAGTGCGTGCTCACCACAACCTTGAGCGAAAGTCGGTAAGTCGTCCTACTGAACCTGGTGAAGGAGCAGGAACCGACAACAAATAGGGTATTTGTTGTGAGGGCTGATGTGCCCTCACATCCTAAAAACTTAGGTGAATAAACCCATTCTATTACTCAACCATAAAAATCATTGCTAGCAACCTCTTTGCTTAGAATATCTGGAGTTCATTATGAAAAAATCAATTTTAGCGGTCGTTATCCTTTCTTTAGTGGCAGGGTCTGTTTTCGCTAACGGACAATCAAATGCTCACAACTATCAACCTGGTGCGACGAATAACTCAGAACGTTTAGCGGATATTGATCCTAACTACGAACTGACCTTACCTTCAGAAAAAGAAGGCTACACCATGTATGACAACCAATACATGTCAGATGGCGGCACCTACACAACGTATGTCAAACCGAACCCTTCCGATGCAATGCATGTTGCCGATGAAGGCTCGCTAAAAATAACGCACGGTGAAGGTGGAGGCATTATGACGGAATACACAATAAAGGATGGCCAACACGCTTTTTCTGTTATGTGTGGATATACCTCGGGTCCTTCATTCTGGGCTGATGGAAAACCAGCGAAGGTATGTGAAGAGGCGCAAGCATTAGCGGTTGCCTTGGAAGCAAAAGGGCAATGGGAGATGAAGCAGATGGCTTACACCATCGCGCCAGCAAGAATCGTGGTTGATAAGTGATTTTTGTTTTCAGAACGCTCGTTATATCGAGCCTCGTTATCCAATCATATTGATTATTTGTAGTGAGATGAGAGAGGGGCTCAGGCTGAAATAGTCCTGACGTTCCCATCCGCTCATCTCACCAGAAGTTAAGCCAAGCAACTAATCAAATTGTTCTCTCAAATTTAGAAGGTCTATCCATGAATAACACTATTAAACTACTGGCTATCGCATGTGTTTTACTAACTCCAATGCTTGTAGCCGCTGCTGAACATAATCACAGTCACAATCATTTCAACCCTGCACTAGAACAACTTGGTGATGACATTATTGGTCTAACTGTGTGTTACAAAAATGGTCATCTCTCTGATGAAAACCAAGAACCTGCTTTCATGAACCTGATCAACCACGCCAATGTGGAAGGAGAGGAGTTAGGGATGTTCTACATGGACAAGTTGGGCCCTAAAGCCGAGCAAATCATGAGTGATGATGAGGCTCGACGTTTATGGACTGAAGATTATTGTGCTGATTTGACTGATACCTATTTGGATTCAGACAAGTTAGCTCAAAGAGCAAATGAACATCAAGGTCATTCCCACGGCCACGATCATGGGCATCACCATAATCATGACCACCATGAAGTTGGCGATTTAGCGCCAGAGGTGCTTGAGCAAGATATTGAGAGAGGGCGTTTACTCAGTATCAACTAAGCCCAATAAAATAAGTCCATCTAACCTATTGTTAAATATTTACTATTTGATAGTGTGTCTAGGTGCACATTAAGGATGTGTTTCATATTTAGCGATGAAAATAGTAGGAGTTGCGATGAGTATTATAGTGAGACGGTCTGAACCGTCAGATGCAAAGGGAATAAAAGAAGTTTACGAATGCACTAATGCTTATACCGGTACGCTGCAACTCCCAAATCCATCTCTGGAAAGCTGGCAAAAACGAATCTCTAATATGCCTGACAACGTGTACTCGTATGTCGCGATGATCGACGATGAGATTGTTGGTAACTTGGGAATGGAAGTGTGTGTGAACCCAAGAAGACGACATGTCGCTTCATTCGGTATGGGTGTTAAAGACGATGTGTTAGGCAAAGGTGTGGGTAGTCAACTGCTCGCAACAGCAATCGATCTGTGTGATAACTGGATTAACATCAAGCGAATGGAGTTAACGGTGTACACCGATAATGAAAGAGCGATCAGCCTGTATAAGAAGTTCGGTTTCGTGATTGAAGGAGAGTCCGCAGGGTTCGCTTTCAGAAATGGCGAATATGTAGCGGCTTATCATATGGCGCGACTGGTATAGCGCTTAGTTAGCTACAATTAGCACACAGCTAAAATTAACACAGTTAGAATTGACTGACAGATAATAAAACGCCACGTTATTTAAGCGTGGCGTTTGCTATTCAAGTTAGCTGAAGCTTTTAACCGCCTCAGTCTTAACCTTATTTAAGCCGTTAGTGGCTCAAGGTTCGCAGGACGGTAGTGTACAGATTTTAGTACCTTACCTTGGCGAACCGTCTTGCCCTCAGATACGAAATCTTCCGCACACTTAGCGATGATGTATTCGCCTTTTTGAACCGCCATCAGCTTGATGTTCTGCTCAGAATAGAAAGCCTCTGTTTCAGCGTATTCAGTTTCGTTGCGACAGACTTTGCTCATGTTGCTTGAGTGTACTTCGTCCCAGCATGGTAAGAAGTCAATTGAGCGGTTTTTAGAAACATTCAACAGTAGGTCGATCAGGTAGCTGATTGCTAGATTGTCTTCAACCTTAGCTTGACCAAGGTGAACCAAGCGTCCCATCAAAACATAAACGCTGTCTACAATAGCGTCCGCTTGTTCTATTTTAGAATCAGCTTCTGCAAGTTCTGTTAGTTCTTCGATCGCTAGAGAGGTATGTAGCGTATCGCCTTTTTCGTCCATTGTTTCAGGAGCAGCAACAGGCAGATCAAAAGTACTGCGGAACTCTTCAATGTCGCGGTAAAGGTGATCGTAGATTTCTTGGCTTAGTTGAGAAAGGTTCATTTTCCTATCCATTCTGTTTCGTTAGTGGATTATTTTACCAAAGCTAGGAATAGGGTGCTAACGCAAAGTCGAAGAAGTCGACTTTTATTCATTGGACCAATGAGGTATTTTGCATACAAACTAATTGATTATTATGTTTTTTTACACTTTACTCTTCTTAATATACGAAATATTAATGTTGCCAGTAATGTCAGCAGTAGTGGAATCCCATTTATGAACCAAGCCAGTGAAAGCGAAATTGTTATACGCCGCTTGTATCAAATCACCAATGATTATCGAAAGGGCTTCGATATTCAAATCGCTCAGCTGCTTATTATGGGGCTTGAACGCTTCAACCTTGATATTGGTATCTTATCGAAAGTCGATGGCAATACTTATGTTGTTGAACATTGTGTTACGCCTGAAGGGGTAGAACTCAATACCGGTGACACTTTTGATTATCGTTCAACCTATTGCGAAATTACCTGTAAATCGATTGGTCCTATCTGTATTGAGCATTGTGGCAAACATGATAAGTATGCGAAGCACCCTGCTTACCAGTCTTTTGGCTTGGAGTCTTATATTGGGGTTCCCATTTTCGTTAATGATGAGCTTTATGGCACCTTAAATTTTTCAAGCCCAGCCCCCTATCATCGTGAGTTTAAAGAGTTCGATGTCGACGTGATGAGACTAATGGCGTCATGGATCGAAGTGGAGCTGGTTAGAAGACAGCAAGAAAGAAAGCTAAAAGAGCTGAATGAGAAATTGGAGTATCAAGCTCTGTATGATCCTCTGACACACTTGCCAAATAGACGTTGTTTGTTCAAAACATTGAATGCAGAAGTGGAGCAGTTAAAAGGCTCTTTAGGAAAGGGAACCTTGGCCGTTGTCGATATCGATTTCTTTAAACAGGTCAACGACACCTATGGCCACCAAATGGGTGATGTTGTCTTAAAGAAAGTGGCGAACGTGCTGAGCAATAACACTCAAGAGGGTGAATTTGTCGCGCGTTTTGGTGGTGAAGAGTTCATTCTTTGGTATCCAAATAAAACACCAAGTTGTGTAGAAGATAAGTTCATGACTCTTTTGCAAGAGATGAAGAAAATCACACTGGATAGAAAGCCTGTCACTATATCAATTGGTGCGTGTCATTTTGAGTTGAGTACAGGGGATACCAAAGGGGAAAGGATGTCGGCGTTAGATAAGCTAATCAAGGTTGCCGATGAGTGTCTGTACATTGCGAAACAAAATGGACGAGATCAGTTTGTTTCTCGCCCATATCATCAAGAGCGCTCAGGAATATGAGCCAGTATGTTAGCGATTAACTGAACGATTAGCTAAACAAGTAAGGGAACAGTTTACGGCGTTCTTCTGGCGTTAAAGACTCAACTCTCGCGATGTTGGTATCAGGAATCGCTTCAGGGTTAGGGTAGTGCTTTAACACCTTTTCCATACTTGCTTCACGAATCAAATGGTAAACCGGGTACGGAGAACGGTTCGTTAGGTTCTCATCGTCTTCTGGATCCGCACCACCAAAGCAATAGTCTGGATGGAAGGTTGCCACTTGGTAAACGCCTTCCCAATCTTCTTGCTTGATCAACGCTTCAATCCAATCAATGAACATGTTGTAGTCGAAGAAATCTTGCAGCATGTTAGGTACAACCACCAAAGTCGTCTCTAATTCCGCGACTGGCGTGTTATCTAACTCTACGAAATGCGTCATGATGTCTTCCAACAACGCTTCTTCCGTATTCGCTTCACTCACAAAGATCTTAATCTGTTTATTACGTTGTGGCTTGGCTGCGAATGGACACAGGTTTAGGCCAATAACGACATCGTCTAACCACTGTTTTACTTGGTCGTGGATGGTTTGAAGATCTGTGCTTTGAGTGTTCGACATAACAGGTTCCGAAATGAAATTTTGCGTAGGATATCAGAACGGACGTTAATCAAAAGCAATAATTGAGTTACAAATTCAGTCTTAGTTATGCTTGTGCGAGTTTGGAAGTCGATACTTGTAGCTGTTTCAACTGGTAGACCCAAGCAAATATCGCTACATAGAAGATTGAACCGCCCGCGATCACGCCATTCCAACCGAACAGTTGCCAGCAATACAATAGTAAGAAGCCACCTAAACTGCCACCTATGTAGTAGTGGACTAAGTAAAGTGCCGTTGCTGTCGCTTTCGCGCTCGGCGCTTTTTGACTCACCCAAGAGTAAGCAAGGGTATGAGCGAAGAACGCGCCGCCGCTAATCAATAACAAGCCTGCTAACATGAACGGGACTTTATCGACGGCTGAAACTAACATTCCGATTAAGCTAATGCACACGCCCATCAATATACCGTTTAGCGGATCAAAACGAAGTGTCCATTTGTTGGAGAGCTTAGAGCTTACCGTTCCGGCTAAATAACACAAAAATATCAGTGAAGCTAAACCCACAGGCACTGAATGAGGTGCGGATACTAGCCTAAAGCCCATTACCGAATACAAGTTAACGAACAGGGCAAAGTTAGCGCCACCAATCAGCATAGCTAACCACAGTGTACGGTTTCTCAAGTGCATCATTACAGATCGGTTATGGTGAAAGAACAACCCTTTCTGTGGTTTGAAGTTTTGTTGGTCAGGCAGGCTATACGCAATATAGAGTGCGCCAAGCAAAGAGCCGACAACGAAAAACAAAACTGTCGCATGCCAGTCGAAATAATCCGTAATCAAGCCACCCAATACACGCCCGAAAATGCCACCTAATGAGTTAGCCGCAATATAACCGCCTATCGCGACAGCGAATGCTTTCGGTGATAACTCTTCGACCATATAGGCAACTGCCACACCTGCAAAAGCAGCGACCGCTATTCCCATGAATGCTCGGGCAATAACAAGCTGTAGTAGGGTGGTTGTGAACACCATGCTCAATCCAATCAAAGGAATAGCGAACAGACTGAACAGAATGATGGGTTTTCGACCGAAGGTTTCAGAAGCGATCGCCCAAGGCACCAAGCTGATGGAAAGCCCAAGTGTTGTCGCGGCAAACAGCCAGTTGATTTGAGTTTCCGATACTTGGAAGTGTTCCGCCATGTGCGGCAAGATTGGCTGAAAGAGGTAAAGGTTACAGAAAATGATAAACGAGCCAATCGCCAATGATTGGGTGATGCGTTTGTATTGAAGACTGCCTTTATCAAACATTTACGTTGTGCCTGCACGAGTTAGTAAGCTATTTGTGAACAAGTTATCAGCACAAGTGTAATTAAAGAAATATATTAAAAATATCACCTCTATATATTTTATATATCGTCATGCTTGAATCAAAACCTCTTCGACATTTTCTGGCTGTTGCGCAGTTTGGTAACTTCACTCAGGCCGCCAAAGCGCTGCATATCGCGCAGCCTGCATTGAGTATCTCCATTAAAAAACTCGAACAGACGCTTGAGTTGATTCTCTTACGTCGAGGAGATAAATCCGTCACCTTAACGGAAGAGGGAAAGGTGTTGTTTGAACATGCCAAGAGAATTGCACAGCAGTTTGATGATGCTCAGCTTGCGATGAATGAGTTAAAGGGGTTAGAGAAAGGAGAAGTGCGGTTAGGCGCTCCAAGCATGATGGGGAGTTATTTTTTTCCCCAAGTCGTGATGGCCTTTAAAAGCCAGTACCCAAACCTAAAGTTGACCTTGATTGATGCAGGCACCGCTTCTATTCGTGAAATGTTGTTAAACGGCGAACTTGATATTGGCGTAATCAACCATGAAAACGTGCCTGATGATCTTGAAACTGACCACCTGTTAAGTTCAGAAATGCTAGCTGTCGTTGGCAAAGATCACCCACTGGCAACGCAACCATCCATCACCTTTGAAGAATTTTTTGCTCAAGAGCTGATCATGTTCAAATCAGGCTACTTCCACCGTGATTTTATTGATGCGACTTGCAAGAAGTACAACCTAGACATGACCATCGCCTTCGAAACCAATTTGTTACCGATGATTCTTTCTATCGTGAAGCGAGAGTTTGCCATTACTGCGCTGCTTAGCTTGGTTACAGAATACGAGAAAGACGTAGTAGGCGTGCCATTCAAAGACCGTGTGAAGCTGAACCTATCTTTGGCGTGGAGAAAGGAAGGGTATCTGTCAAAAGCAGACCGAACCTTTATCGACTTCGTTAAACTGTATGTGTGATTTAGAATGCAATAGACAAAACAAAGCCCGAACATCCTAGGTTGGACATTCGGACTTTGTTTGTAGAAATATAAGTCTCTTAGATCACGTTAAGTGTTCTTTGAGTTATACATCTTATCGAAGTTCTTCTGATTCCAGCCGACCATCACTTGATCGCCGATCTTAAGCACGGGGATAGAACGAGCACCCATCGCTTGCAATTCTTTACGACCACGCTGCATCTTTGCATTCGTCAAGCGGTAAACAATTTTCTTAGAGTCTAAATACCTTTGGGCATCTTTACAGTGCGGGCATTTGTCTGCGACGTACAATACAACACGTTTCATTTTTACAATCTCTTTTTGAGTCTAGCTCTTGGTGAATCTCGCTAAAGTGTAACGAATCCTAGGTGATTAGAAAAGTGTGATCAGTTACACTATGCGGCTCAATTTTCAAGACCACAACGTATTGTCGTGGTGTAACTTGTACGGTCTTTCAGCATGCATCCTTCTTTACGCTATATTCAAGGCTATCCTAAGCACATTCTTGATCCTGTTACTCAACTTGTAGAGTCGGGTAAATTGGTGCCTTGGTTTGAAGCTCGCTACCCAAAGAATCATGAAATCAAAAGTGAGAAAGCCCTGTTTGAGTATGCGATTGAGATAAAAAATCGCTACATGAAAAAAACACCACCGATCAGCAAAGTGATTTACGACGGCAAGATACATCTAATCAATAATGCGTTAGGTCTGCATTCTTACGTTGCTAAGAATCACGGTGGAAAGATCAAATCAAAGAATGAAATTCGTATCGCCAGTGTTTTTAAAAATGCACCAGAACCTTTGCTAAGAATGCTGGTGGTACACGAACTGGCGCATATCAAAGAGAAAGAGCACGACAAAGCCTTTTACCAACTATGCTGTCACATGGAACCGGAATATCATCAACTTGAGTTGGATGCCCGTTTATTCATGATGTATTTAGATTTAAAGAAGTAGCCCAATGAGCCAATCACAAAATAGAACGACGCTAAGCCTGTCGAAAAACAGTACTTCATCAGCAAAAACAAAAGATAACCAAGCTAAAGAAGGCAGCGACAAGCGTATTTCTACCAAGAAAATATCTGATAAAAGTCGCAAGAATAGTGCACCGAAAGGCGCGGGCAGTAACAAAGCAAAGCGACCTTTTGCAAAAGACAGCAAAGGCAAACAGGGTGCAAATAAAGGATCATCGAATAAGGGTTCTTTCAATAAAACGGCTTTTAACAAAAACGCAGCCCAGAAAAGACGTTCGGCTGAAAAACCTCAAGGTGGATTACACCCAAGAAACCAGCACACTGGCCGCTATGACTTCGAGTTATTGGTTGCAGCCTTGCCTGAGCTAAAAGAGCATCTGATCAAGAACCCAGTGGGTGAAGACACCATTAATTTCTCTGATCCATTGGCCGTTAAGCTACTCAACAAAGCTTTGTTGGCGCATCACTATGGCGTTAAACATTGGGATATTCCTGCTGGTTACTTGTGTCCGCCAATTCCTGGCCGTGCAGACTACATTCACAGAGTAGCCGACATCCTTAATAGCGATGGCCAAGGTGAACCCTATAACCACGCGTCTGTGAAAGCACTAGATATTGGTGTTGGTGCAAACTGTATTTACCCAATCATTGGTGCGACAGAGTATAAGTGGCGCTGCACGGGAACTGATGTCGATTCAGTCTCCATTAAAACAGCGAACTTCATTGCGGAAAGTAACCCTAATCTAAAAGGTAAGATTCGCGCTCGCCTGCAAGCGGACTCTGAATCTATTTTTAAGGGCGTGATTAAGAATAATGAACGTTACGATGTCACTATTTGTAACCCTCCATTCCACAGCTCTCTTGAAGAGGCTGAAAAGGGGTCACAACGTAAACTGGATAATCTAGCGGCGAATCGTGCTAAGAAAGCCGGTCAGTCGTTCAAGCCTGAAACGAACAAGAAGCCAGCTAAGTTAGATAAATCAACTAAGCAAGCTAAACCAACCTTAAACTTTGGTGGTCAAAAAGCCGAGCTTTGGTGCCCAGGTGGTGAAGCCGCTTTCATTATGAAGATGGCGAGAGAGAGCCAGCTTTTTGCTACTCAAGTTTTGTGGTTTACGACGTTGATTTCTAAGAAAGACAACGTCGATATGGTTCGTTCAGAACTGGGCAAGTTGCGAGCGAAACAAGTAAAAGTCGTCGAGATGTCACAAGGCCAGAAGGTAAGTCGCTTTATCGCATGGACCTTTATGGATGACGAGCAAAGACAAGAGTGGATTGCGCTTAAATAGTCGCTGCTCTTAGTTAAGGCGTTAAACTGAAATACGGACGGGCTTGTTGTTAACGCGACAAGCCCGTCTTTTGTGTTTTGTATATTTGCTAAGCAGAAAGCAACTCATCTAACTTACTCTGATATTTCTGCTCTAGAGCTTTGTTGCCTGCTTTATTCTCGAGATCGACCAAGATTTTAAGCGATGGAATTTGATAGCCATAACGTTGGTGGAATTTGAATAAACGAAGTCGAGCGTCATTGTAATCGGCGTCACTCACTTCAATCTTTGATAACTGTAGTATCGATTTCACCCGGTTGGGATCGTGGTCAATCGCTCTGCTAAAGTAGTACTTCGCTTGGTCTGTATTGCCAGCCTTAAATGCGCAAAACGCGGCATTTTCATAACTTGCAGACACCAAGTAGTAGTAAGGTTGATCGATAGCGCGATTAAAGTATTTATCGGCTTGCTCGTATTCGCCCTGTTTACACAAGAAGGTACCGTAGTTGTTCAATACATTGCCGTTTCTTGAATCAAGACTGAGTGCTTTGCGGTAAGTGTTTCTCGCTTCATCTACTTCACCCACTTGTTCGTAGTAATGCGCCATTGAAAGCCGAGCACGGTAGTAGCTAGGTGCGTGTTTAATCGCGAGCTCAAGGTTTTCACGCGCTCTTACCATATTGCCTTGTCCCATATAGCCCAAACCTAATTCGATTCGAGATTCAGACATCGCGATAGGATCACTTTCAATCTTTGGTGGTCCTTCAGTGACAGAGACGCAACCGACCAACGAAAGCGAGGCGAGTAGTACTACACTTGATAACGAAAGGCGGCGGGATAACGAAATCGGATTTGAGAATGACGGCTTGGCAGGCATGTGAAGCTCCTTATGAACACCAAGCCATCATATGAAATCAAACCCATTGAAGTGGTAAATCTATTATGGAATGCGACTCAAACACCATAAAAAAACCGCGTCCAATTTGGCGTTTTATCAACAACCTACTGAACACGGCTTTATGTGTTTGTAAATCGGAAGAAAGAACTTAATCGTCTTTGGTAAAGTTGTCTTCGCTGAAGTGATCCAAATCGTAAGGCGTTTGTTGGTAAACGCAGTAGTTCAACCAGTTTGAGAATAACAAGTGCCCATGACTACGCCAGCTTGCGACAGGCTTATTATCTGGATTGTTGTTCGGGTAGTAGTTGATTGGAATCACGGGTTCCATACCTTCGCCTAAATCACGAACGTACTCACCGTGTAATGTATGCGCATCGTATTCAGGGTGACCCGTTACAAACACGTTTCGCTTATCTTTGGTCGCCGCCAGATATACGCCAGCCACATCAGAAGTCGCAAGAACATCAAGGTCGGTATGCTCGGCTAAGTATTCCTGAGAGAAATCTGCGTAGCGAGAGTGCGGTGCTAAGAAGGTATCGTCAAAGCCACGCAGAAGCGGGTGGTAAGGGTGATGAATCTCGTGATTATAAACACCAGAAAGCTTCTCTTTGCGAGTGCGCTTTGGCAAATCATACAGTAATTTCAAACCCGCCTGAGCGGCCCAACACACATACAAGGTTGAGGTCACGTGCTTGTTTGCCCATTCCATGATGGTTTTTAGGTGGTCCCAGTAAATCACATCTTCAAATTGAACCAAGCCAAGCGGTGCACCAGTAATGATCAATCCATCAAAGTTTCTGCCTTTGACCATTTCAAATTGGCGGTAGAAGTTATCAAGGTGTTCAGTCGGTGTGTTTTTGCTTGGTCGGTCATCAATGCGCAGTAGCTCTACATCCACTTGCAATGGACTGTTTGATAGTAGGCGTAAGAATTGAGTTTCAGTTTCAATCTTCTTCGGCATTAGGTTGAGGATCAAGACTCGAAGTGGACGAATTTCCTGTGTCGATGCTCTTGATAACGGCATCACGAAGATGTTTTCTTCACGAAGAACATCAGATGCTGGCAATTGGTCTGGAATGCGAATAGGCAAAGCTTTCTCCCTAAGCTAGATATGTAGACGTCTATACATCTAAATCTATAGTAGTTTGATACGATTGTCGATATCCAAAATGGATAGATGTAAATTATTTGTGTTTTCTAACAGAAGCCATCTACCGGCTTCGAGGAAGTCTTATAATGTTTGACGACTACCCGAGTAAGGCATAAGTACTTGGTTCTCTTATGTAGAACTAGGCAGTTATCAGAGCAAGCGGTTAGCATTTACGATAAACTCATGTTTTCGAATTAGCCTGTAAAGTGACAGATGAAGTTAATACTCATTCGAGGGCTGCCCGGTTCTGGCAAGTCAACAAAAGCAAAAACCTACGATGCATTGCATGTTGAAGCCGATATGTATTACGTGAATGAGCAAGGTGACTACCATTTTGATCCTAGGCAGTTACAGCAAGCTCATGAGTGGTGTCAGAACGCGGCGGAAAATGGCTTGAAGCAAGGGTTGGATGTTGTTGTTTCGAATACCTTTATTAAGCATTGGGAAATGAAGGCTTACCGCCAACTTGCACGCAAATATAAAGCAGAATTGATCATCGAGGTATGCCGAGAGCAATATGGCAGTATTCACGACATCGAACCGTCTGTGATTAAGCGCATGGCAAAAGATTGGCAAGAATAGCCTCGTGCTTATCCAGCTTGGCTGAATGGCAAATAGAATTAAATTAACGAACAACTCCAAGGTAACGATTGAAATGGCAAAGCGCTCTGTTGTGGTCGACATGACTTCTTATGGTATCTATTCCACGTGGGATTCCAAATCTAAAGATCTACCAAAAATCCAAGAGTTCACCACTACCGTTGATGCCGAAATCGATGTGGAATTTGGCTATATCTTGAATATCAAGAAAGCCAAAGGTGAAAAGATCCGCTACTGCATCTATCACCCGGATATCACCACAGACAAGGGCGAAGTGCTCGAACCGTTCGATGGTGAAGAGCATGTCGGTAACAACGACTGGGATTTCTACTTAGGCGACACCATCTGGGCGCCAGTCTCGAACAAGCTAGGCAAGTGGCGCATGACCGTGGAGTTAAAAGGCAACATCATTGCCGATAAGACATTCGACCTTGTTGCAAAAGACGAAGGCCAATTCTGGAAGCGTAGGGGTTTTTAAGCTTAATCTTCTAGCTAAACTCAGACTACAAAAAAGCCGAGTCACGGATCATACGTGAACTCGGCTTTTTGACATTAACTAGATGGCATTTTCTATTTCATTAACGAGTAAGGTTGTCTAGTTAACAAATAAGACTGGCTAGTTAACCAGTAAGATTAATGAGTCACATAAGCCACAACAAACTCAGTGATAGCGACCATGTCTTTCACTGCAATGTACTCTTCTGTGGTGTGAACTTTCGCCATACCAGTCGAAAGGTTAACTGTTGTTAGGCCTTTCGCGTTGAAGTTGTTTGCATCGCTACCGCCGCCAGTGCGTTTAGTGTTCGCTGTTACGCCAAGCTTCTCAAACGCTGATTTGATAGAAAGAATGTGCGGGTGATCGTCTGCAATAACGAATGCATCGTAAGCACGAGTTGATTCGATTTCTACTTCAGCGTCGAACTGTTTTGCACTCTCTTGGAATGTCGAGATCATATGCTCAACTTGAGCTGTTAGCTTTTCGCCGTTTAGAGAACGTGCTTCAGCCACGACTTTAAGCTCTGGCATTACGATGTTAGTCGCTTGACCACCTTCAACAATACCCACGTTTGCTGTCGTTTCTTCATCGATACGAAGTAGGTTCATCTTAGTGATTGCGTCTGCAGCAACCTGAATTGCGCTGATGCCTTCTTCTGGTGCTAAGCCAGCGTGAGCAGGGCGACCTTTGATCTTAGCTACAATCTTCTGCTGACCAGGCGCTGCGTTTACGATAGTGCCAATTGGACCGCCTGTATCAAGTACGATTGCGTGCTCAGATTGAATGTAAGACATATCGAAGTTCAAAGAACCGAACAGACCGCCTTCTTCGAATACAGTAAACGCAATCTCAATAGTTTTGTGCTCTTGGCCTTCAGCTTTGATGCAACGAACCGCTTCCATGATAGCTGCGATACCAGACTTGTCGTCGCCACCTAGAATTGTGTTGCCTTTTGAACGGATAATGCCACCTTCGATGATTGGCTCAATGCCGATGCCTGGCGTTACTGTGTCCATGTGGCAGCTGAACACCGTGCTACCTGGAAGAGTGCCATCTAGACGAGCGTAGATGTTGAAACCGTTAGACACTTCTTCAGGAACCGCCAGTTTGTGAACTTCAAAACCTAGTTCACCGAGTTGCTCAGCCAAAGCTTCAGCAATCGCTTTTTCGTTACGAGATTCACTATCAATTTTCACTAGATCGCAGAAATGTTCTACAAGACGTTGTTCATTAATTTGGGTCATTGTTAATTCTCATTATGCTCCGCTTGTTCAAAAAGAAGCCGCGGAGGTAGGAACAGGAAAATCACTATAACGCCAATGAGGTAGATGATTGTCTGAGTTAAATCAAGAAAGTTGCCTGATTATTCTAATTAGTGAGAAAAACCTAACCCAGATCGACCGGTGTGCAGGATTTTAATCTGTATATCTGTCGGGTATAATGTTTGACCGCTCTTAGAAAAACGTCAATAAAATTGGAATTCAATCAATAATGGCCCTGATAAATGAATAGAAACAATGTGTTAGGTTCATTCCTTTTCGTGGTGCTGATGAGTATTGTGCTGGGGCTGTATTTGCTCTATCCAACTTATGACGACGATTTAAAGCATATTCGCCCTGAAAACCCGAGTGTTTATAGTCCAGAGAAAGAGTTATCACTCTCTCAATATGGATCTGCGTTGATCGATATTCTCGATGTATCTCGCGGTGACCCTAATTTAGCTTCCCAACAACTTGAGGCTCTCCAAGCCAAGTTCCCAGACCAAGATAAAGCCATCTATCGTGCTTACGAATTGATGATTTTGTCGAACCTCGCGCAACATAAGTTGGATACCGAAGCGGTTTCCGAATACGTCAGGCAGATTAAAGCACTCGCACAACACGAACATATGGGTTGGTTAAAGGCCCAATCTCTCGTTGAATTGGCGATCGAATACATCAGTACGGGTGAGCTAGCGGAATCTGAAATCCAAATCAGAGCTGCTATAGATATCGCAGAATCGCTCCACTATGAAGAGTTGTTGATTAAGGCCTATAACACGGCCGGTGTCATCAACAACATCCGCAATGACTTTCCTGAAGCTCAATACTTTTTCCATAAAGGTTTAGATCTTGGTAAGAAGTACCCTCAACACATCTACAACAGCAAGTTAGTGTCAAACATGGCACTGCTTTATATCTATTTGGAAGACTGGCCTAAAGCGCTCAAGCTGATTAAAAGAGCTAAAAAACTCTATTACAAGAGTGGACTACTCGAAGCGTCTACTATCGGCGTGCTGCATGTGAATGAGTCTTTTGCTTATCTGCGCAGTGGTGATTTGGTCAAAGGCCGAGAAGCATATCAAAGTGCGGCTAAGCTAAATGGCGATAACGTGAGTGAACGATACAAAATCATCCTATTAAAAGCAGAGAGTGATGTGTTGTTGGCGGAAAAGAACTTTGAGTCAGCACGACAAGTCGCAAACTTGTGTCTTAGTTACCCGGGCGTGGACAAATACACACTTCAATTGGGGCAGTGTTATTTAAACAGAGCCTTAGCGAACATTGGTTTGAACCGAGATAATTTTGTTTTTGCTGATCTAAAGCGATCGTCTGCAATGTTCGATGTTGTGGGGACTCGCAGCTGGAAGGTCCTCGGCTTAAGAACACTTGCTGAATACTATGATTCGCGAGGCGACAGCGAGAACGCACTTCGTTACTTCAAACTCTATTACAAGGGCAACAAAGCGCTGCTATTTGATAAGCGCCAGAGTGATATCTTTTTACTAGAGCAAGATTTCGCTACAGCATCATTAGCTCAAGAAAACGAACTGCTTAACGCAGAAAAAGAGTTAGGTGAGCTGACATTAGATAAGCAGCAGCTACGAAATCGAATTGTTGTCGCCTTGGGTATCATGGTGATGATCAGTGCCACGTTACTTTTGATAAGGTTACGCTCGATCCAGAAGACCAACAAAGAGTTACTCAAGCAATCTACAAGATGCGAACTGACAGGTTTATACAATAGGCGTTACTTGGAACAACGGTTAACTCAGCCAATGCCACATTATTTGTCGTCGTTTGGGTATACGCTCGCTATTCTAGATTTAGACCGCTTCAAACAAGTAAATGATACTTATGGGCATGATATCGGTGACCAAGTGTTGGTGGAAGTCGCTCAGCGTTTAGAGCAAATCTTATCAACAAACGATGTAGTGGCAAGATGGGGTGGGGAAGAGTTTGTTTTGTTGTTGGCTGGGAATCAAGATCCTAATAAAGAGCTTGAGCTGATAAGACAAGCGATCGCTAGCCGACCGATTGAGACGCATTCTGGCCCATTAGAATTAACCACATCGATTGGTGCGACGACTCATCTAACGGAGCAACAGTTGAATAGCCGTACCTATAAGAAACACTTGAAATCGGCAGACGATGCTTTGTATCAAGCTAAGCAGTCAGGGCGCAATAAAGTCGTTATCATTTGAGTTCCTAAACTTGGTTAATCCCCTGCAATCAAGAAACCTGAACTTCAATAATTAAGCGAATAAGAGTGCTTATCTGAACTAATACGGCTATCTACTCTTATTCGCTTAATTCATACTTTGATTTGGCTTGCTGGATTACTTAGCGACACCTTGAAGCATTTCAACCAATTCGCCTTCTGTCGCTGGTTCGCTAGCGAGTTCAATCACTGCCGAAGCGCCGCCTTTTAACATGTAGGCTTGGGTTCCGCAGTGGTCATAGTGGAACCATTTACCATCTACACATACGTCGGTATAACATCTTGGGTCTTGTTTAAGTTCCATATCAATTTCCTTATTAACATTTGCCTAACGTTTTTCAGACTAGTTGATCACAAATCTAAGTAAATTGATCTAAATCAATCTAGAGTGTAATTGATGATTTGATTATCAAAATAGGAGAGCTGTGTCTAGCGAAGGGGCGACCTCTCGCTGAGCACTGAGCTCAAAGGTCGTGATTATGGTTGGCAACTCTCGCTCTTTTGCTTGCCAGGTGATGCTTTTCTACATACGCTAGCCACTCTCTTAATCCCTATACAGACTCGATTGTGTTGGAAAATGACTAATATCTTTATCGTTGTAATTGTTCTGGTTGTGTTCTTTTACTTTATTCAAAAGTATGTGGTGAAACACGATGACACCAAAGACCACGCTTATCAGAAGAAAGGTGCGTTGATGTCGGCGCAACAGGCGACATTTTATAACGCGCTTAAATCCGCTGTGGGCAACCATGGGGAAGTGTTTGCGAAAGTCAGCATGTCGAACGTACTTGTTCCTGCCAAGACGAACAACAAGAAGAATTGGTTTATCGCCAACAACAAGATCTCACGTAGCTATTTCGATTTTGTGGTTTGCGATCCGCGAACGTTAGAGCCCCGCGTGATCATTGAACTTGATAACGGCAAAGAACTCAATAAAGGGAAAGTCGACCGCGAAAAGCTACTGATTCACGTGTGTAAATCGGCAGGTTTACCCTTGATTGGTGCTTCAATTAAACACAGCTACCAAGTAAGCCGTTTGAAGAGGTTGCTGGCAGCCCACATCGATTTAATCGAACCATCCAAAGAAGTTCGATTCTGTAAGAAGTGTGGTAGCCCGATGATCATCAAACTGGCAAGCCAAGGCGATTACAAAGGCCGACGCTTCTTCACTTGTAGTCGTCAGCCAAACTGTACCTACACCGAAAACTACAACGTTGTATTCGATGTAGATGAGGAAACGAACTAATATCTTGAGTCAAAATACTCAAGGCAGCCGTAAATAGCACAAAGCATATCGATGTGTGTCACCATTGAAGTTGAGGTGAAATGTGATCTACTTCAAGCCATTGATCTGCTTTGTGTTTAAAATTTATTCTGATTGTTGTTTTTAAAAGCAAACGAACTGTTTTGTGCAAATTTATCCTTGCACGCTACCCATTCACTCGTTATTATCCATCTCGTTCTAAAGCGTTAGCCACTTAGTAAAGCGGTTAGACAAGTTTCACAGCATTTGCCCGCTTAGCTCAGTTGGTTAGAGTACTTGCATGACATGCAAGGTGTCACTGGTTCGAGTCCAGTAGCGGGCACCAGATTCGTTCTTTATGAACAAGCAAAAAAGCCCACCTAGCGTGGGCTTTTTTGTGTCTGTAATTCCCCGCATTATGAATGTTCTAGTCTTCTCATCTCTTATGAAGCTCTTTAAGGCTTGCCTGTCCAATATTGTATTCCGGAGCTTGAAAGGTCGTCAGCACCAAGGAGGGGCATGAGAGTCGTCTATATCAACCTACCTTCTAATCCTCTATATCGTCGCTTGTGAGAGGATTAAGCGAAAGCTAACTCGCTCTATATCTCCGAGTAAACGTATTACCTAAATAGCTCCATAGTGGACTTGTAGACGACTAATCGACAACCCCAACTGATCGCTTCGAAATACTGCCAAACACATAACTCTAGAGCTTGTGACAAGCTGAATTATGAGTATGGCGATAAATAGATCTAAGTTCTTTCTGTTAATTAAATCTAAGCTATGGAAGGTTATATGTGCAGTTAAGTTTTGATTGGTGAGCTATAGAATAAACAAATTTATAACGACGTTAATTATATTTATTATCTATGATTTATTTCGGAGATATATCAAGATGTATGGATTTATTAGTATCACACCCTAAGCTAGTGAATGTGCCAGAGCGTGATTGCCAGATTGTAAGAGAACGTTATTGAGCTAAATCAGCAACAAATGTTTGTTTATAATTAGTTGTGGTTTGTAGTTCTTTTTTTATCCATTGGTTAAACAAGCTAAAGTCAGAATGTATGTGCCAGAAGAGGGATGCAATAACTCGTTTACCAAAAAAGTCAGGGTGGTCTGTAATTACCTTAAGCTTATTCTCTTTTACGTTACCATCGATAAGAAACCCGGGTAAAAATGCGATGCCTTTTTGAGCCTTACATAAGTCGATGATGGTCCCTAAATCATCCAGTCGCCATAGGTTATATGCAGCAATGTTTGATAAGTTAAGAAGCTCTTCACAACCATCCATTAATAGAACTCGCTGTGATGGTGCGTGAGACTCAAAAGTTACCAAGTCTTCATGGGCTACCCACCAACAGTTGACGTGAAATAACTCCTCTATATTGAAGTCGTAATTTGTCTTGTGATAGGGGTTACCTAACGCTAAGTCTATCTTCCCTTCATTTATGTAGTTCCCTAAAACGAAACTCGGTTTAGTGACGACAAGTAAATCCACATTTGGGAATGCCTCTGAAAATGCCAATAGTGTCTTCTTTACGTTTTGATTGAACACCAACGGATCTATACCTACTCGGTAAACTATCTGGTCAGATATATTCATTTGTTGAGCAATGGTGACCAATTCTCGATATTTCGATACCACAGGTAAAGATAGTTGGAATAGGCGTTCTCCTTTCTCCGTTAGCCAAACTTTAGAGTGTTCTCTATTAAATACATTGAAACCTAAATCTGACTCCAGATTCTGAACCGCTGTACTAACGGTTGACTGTGATTTTCCAAGCATGCGAGCAGCAGAGCTAAATGAACCTTCTTCAACTACTGCAATGAACGAAACAATATTTTCGAAATGTAGTTTCATGATTCGACTAACCTTTTGACACAAAGAAATTATATTTATTATTGTTTGTTGATTCGAAGAACAATAGCGTGATGATAATTGTATTTCAACAAGTTTTATAAGGAGTAATAAAGCTTGGTCAATTAATTCTTAGGTTGCTTCCAAACCTTATATAAACTTTAGATAAGTAAGAATATTGACCCGTGTCTTACTATTTCAAGTTTATAAATTTAAATTAATATTTTTTTTGGGAGTTAGGTTTGTATCTAAGGTGTTGTTATTTAGAGGTTTGTTTTTAATTCTTCTGTTTTTACTGTGCTTATTCTGATCATTTTTTGCTCGCCCTATTGATTAAATCGATAGGGGGTATTTTCCACTGAGTAGGGGCGGTAATTATAATAGCGACGAATTTTCAACAGCCCTTATAGGAAGAAATAATGATTACTAAGCTTTACGTAAAAACAAACATGTTTTTATCACAATTCAAGAACGATGAGCGCGGCGTAACTGCGATTGAATATGGTCTTATTGCTGTTGCAATGGCTGTATTAGTAACTACAGCAGTAGGCGCTGATGGCTTCATTGGTAAGCTAGAAGGTGCTTTTGAACAAGTAGCTACGGCTATTGAAACTGCTAGCAGCTAACATCAAGCCTTATTAGCTAATGTAGAAGATATCGAAAGATATTCGTGCCAGACCCATGTTTACATTGGTCTGGCTTGGTTAATTTACATCGTGAAATAAGATTTATTCTAACCAAAATTAGGTGGTATTTCCAATTTTTAGTCATGAATTGTATTTAGTGGCTTTGGCAATGCTGAGTATATATGTGTCGGTTACTGATTTTCTCTATCGCAAGATACAAAATTACGCCCTATACGTATTACTCTTCTTGCAGTGTTTCATATCCCCGTTAGATATTCAAATAATGAGCTTTTTACTGATGTTAGGTGGAGGGCTTATTCTTTATAAGCTGATATGGATTGGAGCGGGTGATATTAAATACGCCGTTATTTTGTCACTTACCATCCCTTTTGATGACTTATTGTTGGCGTATATTTTGACGGCTTTTTCTGGTGGTATTTTAGCAGTTACTTATCTAATGAGTAAAAAATTAATAAGAGAAAATGCCCATTACCAAGAGGGTATTCCATATGGGATAGCCATTAGCATTGGATTTTACTTAGTCATTTTAACTCAATCTACGCCACATATATAAACCTCCAAGAATGAGAACATTATGAGATCTCGACTGGTATTACTTGTTGCCATTGCTGCCTTAATAGTTGGCGCGCTAGGCGTTGTCGATTTGTTGAAGAGTGAACCTCAACCGACAACGACCGCTGAAGTGGTGGAAGAAAAAAGTGAAGAGTATGTTTCTGTTTGGATGACCACGGAACCTTATGAAAAAGGGCTTCCGCTCGATGCTCAAGGTGTCGTCAAACAACAACTCCCTCTTAGTAAAGCATTAACGTTTGGTGTCAGAGAAGACGCCCAAATCAGCTTTTCACCCTCTATTTTGTTAAATCGAAACCTTAACGCCGGCGAGGTTGTACTGCCTGAATATCAGGTGACGCCTGGCCAGCCTGGATACATTGATCTTCTTGTTACGGACGGTATGACGCTATACCCATTAAAAGTCAGCGACAAAAACCTAATTAACGACTACATCCGACCGGGTTCGTTTATCGATGTTCTGACGGTGAGTTCTCCTAATGCCAACTTGGCTGGCAATATCGATAAGCCAAAGCGCTTTAGAGGAGTGAAAGCCTCAATGTTTCTTAAAAACGTCAAAGTCCTCAACATCGGAAATGACGAAACAGGAGACAGTTCTGTCACTGCTCGATCTCCGAGCAAAGAGGACGGACTGACTACGGTAGTCATTGAAGTTAGCCCCGATGAGTTACCAAAGCTCGCACTAGCCCAGCGCACAATGCACGTCGAAATTTATCGAAGCCAAACCTATACGCAGCCTGAGTTCGCGGAGGTGCGCAACATTATTGATAACTATACCGGGATTGCTGAGTTACGCGGTAATGAGAATAATCCTAGAGAGGCTTTGTAATTATGATTCATCATCGAATCAAGCAAGCACTGCGTGTTTCCATGTTGGCACCGCTGATTGGCTTACTTTTTATAACACACAGTTTTGCTGCCGATCGCTCCATTACGCTCAACGATGGTCAGCACATCAAATTCAAAAGCCCGATTGGCCAAGTGTTCATTAATAAACCTGATATCGTTGACTACAAGGTAATCAATGACAACACCCTAGTCGTGTTCGCCAATAGTATTGGGCAGTCACGTCTGATCGTTTACGGAATTGACGATGAGGTATTGCTTTCCGATCGCATTATTGTTGATTTGAATCTGACGGATATTAGGCGTCAACTCAAATTTCATTTCCCAGATGCCAAGGTCAAGGTTCAATCAGTGGGAGAGCAAGTTGCCGTTAGTGGTCTTGTTGATTCAGAAGCGACTCGTGACGACATCTATCGTTTGGTTGCCACTCTGCTAGGACGAGAAAAAACCGAGAAGTGGGACAAAACTCAGAAGCTAGAGTTTAAATCCGACAACTCTGATTATGAAGAGCCGGAAAGTATGGTCTTTGCGCGCAACATGACGTGGGAAGGGATCATCGAACGTATTGAAGTCGCGACTACCCAGCAGGTGAACGTCAAAATATCGGTGGCTCAAGTCACCGAATCGTTTGGCCAAACCGTTGGTGTCGATTGGAGCTCAGTGGGCTCGAGTGTTGGCGAGTTTGTTTTCGACCAGTTTGATGCGGCTAACCTAAGTACATTAATCACTGCGTTAGGTAACGATCAGATTGCAGAAGTGTTGGCTGAGCCTAACTTAACCGTGTTATCTGGTGAATCTGCAAGTTTCCTTGTGGGTGGTGAAGTCCCTGTTATTGTTTCTACCAGCAGTAACGTCAACATTTCATTCAAAGAGTTCGGCATCAAACTCGACCTGACTGCCAAAGTGCTTAGCCAAGACAAGATCCGTATGCAGTTAGCGCCGGAAGTGAGCGAAGTAGAGGGCTATGTCGAAGCGGCAGGAATCAAAGTCCCACAATTGGCTTCACGACGTGCGATGACAACCGTTGAACTGGCCGATGGCGACAGTTTCGTTCTTGGTGGCTTGATGAGCAGTGCTGACTTGGAAAAAATGCAAAAAATCCCTTTTGTTGGCGATATTCCAGTACTTGGCGCTGCATTCCGCAAAGCAACCACAGAAAGAAAGCGCACTGAATTGATCATCGTTGCGACCGTGAATCTTGTGGAACCGATGAAACCGAAAGACATTCAACTGCCTTACATCAAGAAGACCTCTACATTAGCGCGTTGGCTCAACGTTAAGTGGGATGGCAAGTCGGTGACTTCTTCTGATGCAACGATTCGCTTGTTGTCGCAAGGAGGGTTTATCCAATGAAGAAACTATTATTGATGGCGTTATTTACCTCTTCACTTTTGGGCTGCGCCTCTGAGCAATATTTTGTCGGGCATGGCTCTGAAGCCTTGGTGTACAAAGAGCATCATAACTTTGAGTTTGCGATGAAAAACCGTACTGAAGCGGCCAAGCAGCTCAAAGGATTGATTCAGGATATTGAATCCATGGACAAAGAAGCAACCTATGTTGTGGATTACAAATCAATTCGTAGCAAAGCGATGTTGCAAGAGATTTTCAAGCAATATCCATCGCATGTCATTGCGCCACAAAGAGTGGTGTACCGAAGTGCTCAGTTGTTGCCTAACGACTTAAATATTCAGGTGACGCTAACACGTTTGAAGACTCAAGAATGCACGCCAGCACAGATTCATGTTCGTTTGAGGCAGCCAGACTGCTTTGCTGAATCGATGCGTTTGAAGCAAGTGGCCTACAAATCAAGATTGGTAGGAGAACAATAATGTTTGACTTGACGAAAGCATTAACAACAAAGGCCAAGCCAACTCCGACCGCAACAACAGGCGTTGCCGGGTGTACTTTGTTCTATCAATCTCAAGAGTGTTTAGACCTTGTTCAAGAGGTCTTCCGCTTTGAAGGGTGGAGTGATCCTGCATGCGTCAAAGCCAAAGCGGGCTTGACCAAACTAACAGAACAACAGAGTAGCCATATCGTTATTCTGGAACTCAATGAATCGACCAATGTTGTTGAAGACGCTAAATCTTTTGCAAGCAAACTGCCCACCCATAAAGGTGTGGTCGTGATTGGTAAAGAGGATGCCATTTCTACGCTTCGTTCTCTTAAAGAGATGGGTTTCTATTACGTTTTTTGGCCGGTGAATAAACAAGAATTCGCGGACTTCTTAAATCATGTTAGCAAGAACCTTAAGACTTTCTCTGGTGTAAGCCAGAAACGCAAAGCCAAGCGAGTCGCGATTGTTGGTGCCAAGGGCGGCGTTGGCGCGTCGTTTATCACCACGGAGTTGGGCTCACTGTTATCGACTCAAGGCTCGGACACGATTCTTGTCGATCATCAATATGCCGATACCAACATTGATGTCTTGCTGGGTCTCAAAGACTTCAAGCCGCGAACCATTGATGAGTTTACAGCGCCATTGCATGAAATGGATGAAGAAGGGGCGTTGAGTTACTTAATCAACGCTCGCAAGAATTTACGTCTGTTAGCGATTGATGGCGACATGAGCCAAACCGATGTTCTTAATTACAACCAAACCTTGTGCGAGTTGTTAGCGCGCAACGCCAACTTCATTATTGAAGACTTTTCGGGTGGTGTGGATTTCAAAGTTGAACCTCAACTCTTGGTAGAAAACTTTGATGTGGTGGTGCTGGTTTTAGATGCGTCGGTGTCTTCAGTAAGAAGTGCGAAGCGATTGTTTGAGAAAGTCTCCAACTTACAGCTTTCGTTATCGTCGCGTACTCGTGTGATTACCGTGGTGAACTACCATCGTCCGGAAAATGCTTACGTTCTACAAAAGCCCGATCTGACTAAGTATTTAGGCGCAGAGGTTGATCTAGAAGTCGACTACTGCAAAGCGTTGGCACACATCATTATCGATGGCAAAAGAGGTCATAAGCATGACCGCCACATTAGCCGTTCTATGGAACAGCTAGTGAAGTTGATTAATGGTCAGCCTTTAGATCACAAGAGTATGAATTCTTGGTTGAAAAAGGTGCGTGCTAAATGAGTTCTAACAAAGACTTATACCTCGCATTTCGTGGCCAAATCTTTGAAGCCCTAGATGCAGAAGCGGTTCAGAAAATGAGCCGCCGAGACCTTGAATCCCAAATACAAGCGGCCGTTGACCTGTTGGCGAATAGCTACCAAAGACCAATCACTTCGATGATGAAGTCAGGCTTGGTGAAAAGCTTAATCGATGAACTGTTTGGTCTGGGGCCTTTACAGCCTTTGGTCGAAGATCAGTCCATTTCCGACATCATGGTCAATGGGCCTAACAACATCTTTTTCGAACGACACGGTAAGGTCAAAAAATCCGAAGTCTCATTCGTGAATGAAGAGCAGTTGTTAGCTATAGCCAAGCGTATTGCTTCACGTGTCGGAAGACGTGTGGATGAGCTTTCGCCAACGGTCGATGCCAGGCTTGAAGATGGTAGCCGTGTGAATATTGTGATTCCGCCGATTTCATTGGATGGCACATCGATCTCTATTCGTAAGTTTAGAGAGCAGAAGATCGGCTTTGAAGATTTGATTGGCTTTGGGTCGATGTCTCCAGAGATGGCTCGAGTGCTGATGATCGCTTCTCGCTGTCGCATCAATGTGTTGATTTCTGGCGGTACAGGCTCAGGTAAAACCACGTTGCTCAATGCGTTGTCTCAGTATATTGCTGAAGATGAACGCATCGTTACCATTGAAGATGCGGCCGAGCTGCGCCTGCAACAACCCAACTTGGTACGACTAGAAACACGTACCTCAAGTGTTGAGCAAACTGGAGCAGTAACTCAGCGTGAGTTGGTTATCAATGCGCTTCGTATGCGTCCAGATCGAATTATTCTGGGCGAGTGTCGTGGATCTGAAGCGTTTGAAATGCTGCAAGCCATGAATACGGGTCACGATGGCTCGATGTCTACATTGCACGCCAATACGCCGCGCGATGCGATTGCTCGTGTTGAATCAATGGTGATGATGGCGAACTTGAATCAACCGCTTGATGCGATTCGAAGAACGATCGTCAGTGCCGTTCAGATGATTGTTCAGGTTAACAGACTCCGTGATGGGTCTCGTAAGATCACGAGCATCTCTGAAATCGTTGGTTTGGAAGGTGAGAGCGTAGTGATGGAAGAGATCTATCGCTTTCGTTATGACGACGCGCATTACGGAGAAAACGTTAAAGGCGAATTTGTTACTGACGGCATCATGCAACGTTCTGAGCTAGTCAAAAAAGCACAATTCTTTGGGCTCTATGACGAGCTTATCGCATCGTTTAAGGGGGCATAACATGCTTTGGGTTTCATTAATCCTGTTCGCGTTTGTGCTGCTTTTGATCCGAGATTCAAAGGTCAAAAAGGTCTACCAATTTTTCAATATCGAAGAAGCGGAAGCGGAAAACTTTAATGCGATTAACGTTAAGTCATTAGTGCGCAAGCAGGGTTGGCAAAAGTTCAAAGATTCCATCTCGCCAACATTAATGGTGTTGGGCCCGAGATCGTCGTTGTACATCGCCTTATATATAACGGGTAGCCTCATCGCGTCTTGGTACATCGTTACTGATCTACTATCAATCACCAACTCTTGGTTGGTACTGGGTTCATCTTTGATGTTTACCTTTTTCGGCTATCGTTTTCTGGTCACAAGAAGGCGTCGAGACTTTGAGAATACGTTTCCTGATGCGCTGAATATCCTAATGAGTGCCGTCACGGCGGGTGATAGCTTAATGCAAGCCATCAGTTATGTAGGTGATGTCATGCACAACCCGATTGGCCGTGAGTTTAAGCTAATGGGAGAGCGACTGAAGTTAGGCGAATCTCCCGAAGTTGTGCTTCAACGATCGTGTAAAAACTATCCGTATCCAGAGTTTCTGTTCTTTACCGTGACGATCAGGGCGAATATTGCTCGAGGTGGGCAACTCAAGGGGGTGTTAGCGCGGTTAATTAGAGTACTGGTCGATTCTAGAACACTAGAGAAAAAGAAAATGGCGATGACTTCGGAAGCTCGAATCTCCGCCAAAATCGTTGCGGCTATTCCTCTGATTTTTATGATTATTCTTAACTACGTTAATCCGGCGAATGTGGATTTTGTTCTCTACGATCCAGAAGGAAGGATCGTTCTGTTTTACGTGCTGGGTAGTGAGCTTTTCGGTTTGTTCATTGTTTGGCTATTAGTCAGAGGGGTACGCGCATGATGTTACTGGCCTCCCTTATTGTGTTGTTTTTTTCGCTACTCTTTTTGATTATCGACTCTATTCGTAAAGATCAACGACATAAGAAAGTTGCGCTCTATATTGGAGATAGCTCGGCTCGCGCACCTTCTCGCGTTAACCGTTTTTTCGTTCGTTTTGGTAAAGAACATCGCCATGAACTCGAGCAAAAAATGATTGAGGCGGGGTACTACAACACTGAGTGGGCGAAATTTTATTTTCCTGCCAAGTTACTGGTATTGGCGTTGGTTTCTGGGTTGGTGCTGTTGGGGGATATGACATCGACCAACAAACTGGTCGTGGTTATTTTCGCGCTGATTGGCGTCATTGTCGTTCCAGATACCTTGTTGCAAATGCGACGTAAGATGTTGATCAGCAGAACCTCAGCGCAACTGCCGTATCTGCTCGACATGATGTCGGTATGTGTGCAAACCGGTATGACGATTGAAGCCGCGCTGGTCTATCTGGGAAAAGAGTTGGCTGAATTTGATTCAGACCTTTGTTACCAAATTAAACGCACATCGGACTCGGCGAAGATCCACGGACTGGAAAAGGCGCTTAATGATTTGAGTGAACGCATCCCGACGCCACCAGTACGAAGCTTTGTGCTGACCATCATCCAAAACCTGCAATACGGAACATCCGTGGCGAGTGTGTTAAGTGATCTCGCTGAAGACATGCGAAAAGTTCAAATTCTTACCGTTGAGGAGAAGGTGGGTAAGCTCTCTGCGAAGATGAGTGTGCCTTTGATCCTCTTCATTATGTTTCCGATCGTTATCTTGATTCTCGCACCGAGCATCATGCAAATGACATTGAACATATAGGGAGTTACCAGTGATTGGAAAACGTATCTGTCTCATTGGGTTAGCGTTTAGTGTGTTGGCGGGCTGTCAATCAGCACCGTCACAACAAGACTTGCAGCTTGCCGACGTCGCTAGCATGGAAAAAGTGAACAACTATGACGGCCTCATTAGCTATTACAAGGCTGAGTTAGCGCAAGGCTCCGAAGACCCAGAGGTAAAAGAGAAACTGGCTTGGGCATATTTCCATAAAGGGGATATCGAGTCGGCTGACTTCTATGTTCAACACTTGCAAAAAGAGGGGGTTGAAAATCCCAACTTGTATCAGTTAGAAGGACAAGTGTTTGATGCAAAAAATGACGTTGCAAGTGCCATTGCTGCTTATATGGCGTCAGTAGATGCGGGGAATACTACGGGTCAAATTCACGTGTTACTCGGCGTGTCATACACCAAAGTTGGAAGATTCAACGAAGCGTACCAAGAGCTCAACCGAGCACGTTTACGTGGTTACGACGATGTCGTTATTAAGAACAACATTGCGATGATTCAAATGGCCAATGGCGAGTATCAACAGGCGATCGAAACGTTAGCCCCAGTCTTAAAAGAAGACCCGGCAAATAAAATCGTAAAAGCAAACCTGGCTATCGCGCTGATGAAAACTCAGCAAATCGATTCGGCCAAAAAGTTACTTAAAAGCGATTTCTCAGCAGAAGAGGTCCAGAGCATTGCCGCTGAATTAACTCAACTAGGAGTTAACGATGAAGCGTCTTAACAAGCAGAAAGGAGTCACGGCGATTGAGTTTGTGTTGGGTGCGCTTGTTCTGTTTTTCGCTACCTTTGCGATTTTCGAATCGAGTTACCAGATCTATGTCGTGAACATGACCGAGTATTCGCTCAGAGAAACCATCAGGAATACCAAAATCTATGAAGGCAAAGGGATCAACGAACAGTACGAGAACAAGTTCAGATCGTTAATTGAAGACGATGACAATCTATGGAGTTTTCTAATTGATAGCTCACGGTTCTCCATCGCCGGTCAGTACTTCAAAACCTATGACGATTTTATCGCGAACAGAGGACATTCTGATCAAGGCTTGAACTTCAATTACGACTTAGCCGAAATGACGGTGACTTATCGTTATACACCTGTGATTAAACTCACCGGTGCCGCTGACAGAGATATTTCACGCACCATGGTTTTGAACTTAGAACACGAAGGGTGGGAAGATGATGTTCCGTAAACAACGTGTGCTTTCTAAGAGGCGCCAGCAAGGTTCGTACACCATTGAGCTAGTTTTCATTCTTGTGGCCTTATGGGGCGTTTATTTGTTTGGAGCGGACTTGAGCTATCAATTACTCGCCCGCGCCAAGCTTGATCGATCCAGCTTTGCCCTAGTCAATGTTATCAAAGAGCGTACTCGTTATTTTGAAGCCGATGTGTTGGCAGGAAAGAACTTAGCCGTGACTAACACTGAGCTATTAGATATGACGAAAGTGGCAAGCCGAATGCTCAATACACCAGTAGACAGTGTGGCGATCAAGATTGAGTCGTTGACCAATAAAACGAATGTTGCTGAGTTCACATCGAGCAAATATAGAAGTTTAAATTGCCAAACGGATTCGATTCTCGCGCATGCAGATCTAGCTCCGGTAGAGAAGGGAGTTGTTTATCCACTGTATCGAATCAGCCTTTGTGAAGAGCAAAGTTCTTGGTTCAAACCCTTCTTCAACGGTGGCACCAGTACCACGGTTAAGATTGGCTCATCTTCAATAATGCCTGGGAGGTAGTGAAATGAAAATGCAGCATGACCGCCATATCAGTCGCCATCATCTCAGTCTTCAAAGACAGCAAGGGGTAGCTGCGGTTTGGATGGGCTTATTGCTCGTGCCAATCATGGGTATGACTTTTTGGGCGGTTGAAGGCACACGTTATGTTCAAGAGACCAGCCGATTAAGGGATTCAGCAGAGGCGGCGGCGATAGCGGTGACCATTGAAGATCAACAAGATCAGGCTGGTAGGCTAGCAACAAAATATGTCGAAAACTACGTGCGAGACATTAAATCAACCAACCTCTCTGCAGACCGGTTCCATCAAGCGGAAGATGAGGGCGCTGGGGTTCTTGAATACATTCAATACACAGTGAATGCCAAGACCACGCACGACTCTTGGTTCGCGAGCAGCTTTATTCCTTCATTTGATCAGCAGCAAGATTTGGCGGGGCGTTCGTTAGCTCGAAAGTACCCGGTTTACTTAGGTGATAACAACATCGACATTGTTTTTGTGTCGGATTTTTCTGGTTCTATGGATGAGCGATGGGGTTCAAATCGACATAAAAAAATCGACGATTTGAAAACGGCCATCTACGAAATATCAAACAAGATCCTTTGTACGTCGATTGACCAAGACTATGTCGATGGCGAGTGGAAATACGTTTGTGACGAGCCGGGAGAAGACACAACCGGAGACAAGCTGCTTAACCGAGTTGGCTTTGTGCCTTTTAACGTTCGAACGAGGGAAATCGTCTCGGGAAATCAAGCGCGGGCTACAAGCCAGTTGAGCTACAAAGACAACTATAAAACGAATGTATCACCATATTCCTACAACGATGTTGACTGGGATTACTGGCGTACGTATTCGCAGAATCAGGTGATCAACTGTGCGAATTGGCAATCATATTGTCCCAATCCAAAAGCGGACAATCGACGGTACGCAAAACGCATTCAGGATGTGATCTATCAAGATAATTACTTGGTTGCAGATGTCTACAACTACGTTGATTTCCCTAGTTCGGTATCGACGATGTTTACTGACAAGTCGGGGCTGCAGCCTGATTTCTATGGTGTGAGTGGAACAAAGCTATTTAACGCGCATGGTTCTTCCAATTCATCGCAGTTTTCGAACATTCGCCTATCGAACAAGCTCTCAGATTTAGACCCGATTAACTCGATGTGGGCAGATGGAGGTACAGCGGCGTTTCAGGGCATTTTGAGGGGCTCTCAAGTTCTCCATGATGGTGACCCGAACAGTTCCGTTCAAGAAGAACAACAAGCTTACAACAAGAAAATCAAGATGCTACTGATTTTGAGCGACGGGCAAGAGAGCCCTAATAACGGCATCCTCAAAGGACTTGTCGATAGAGGCATGTGTGACAAAGCAAGAGAGGAGATACCCGGCTTATACATAGGTGTTATTGGTATCGATTTTCGAGCGTCTCAACAAAGTGGTTTTCAAGACTGTGTTGTGGATTCCAATGAAGACATCATCGATGTATCTAACCTCGATGAATTGATTGAAAAAATAGAAGAACTCATCCGTAAAGGCTCAAAAACAAGCGGAATCACTAAGTTGTACTAGAGGAAAATATGAAAAAGTTTATGGTCAGCTCAATCGTCTTATCGACATTGCAATTTAGCCTTATCGCCCATGCGGAAGAAGGCATCAATGTCTATTGCGACACTGCGTTCAGTGAATATCAACATAGTGTTAGGGTTGATGATGTCGTGGGTATCGCGCAGCACAGACAGGGCTTTTTACAAATTGAGCAGCAGTCTGATAGCAGTGAGTTAAAACAAGCCTTGGCAGGTCAATCTAATCTAAGTACCAATCAATCCGGTTGTAAGACTTGGATCAGTAACCAAGAGCGTCAAGGATTGTTGGCCCGTCTTCATTTTGGTTTTGACCAACACAACTTATCGCCGATGGGTAGCAAAGCACTGAGCCAACTTGCAGGCGAGTTAAAGGCTAACGGCAGTGCGATTACGGTGGATGGACACACTGACAGCACCGGCGCAGAAGGTTATAACCAAGCATTGGGTCTTCAAAGAGCACTGACGACATCGGATGGTTTAATCGCGGATGGTGTAGAAAAGAATCGCCTTGTTATACGCTCATTTGGTGAAAGTAAACCTATTGCGTCCAACGCAACGTTAGAGGGTAGAGCCAAGAATAGACGCTCAGAGATTTGGGTCTCTGCGAACGATGCCACTGAATTAGAAAATTAAGATGTAGGGTTTGGTTGTTGCTTAGTACTAGGTAATAACCGTCCTAGATTGTCGCTCTTGGGATTTTTGTTACAACGTATACTAATGAATATTCGATTAAGTTTAACTATCTGATACTAAAGAAATATTAATGCTTTTTGATAAGTTCTCTTCTGAAGGGATGCAAAGAAATATCGATGTCGATACTTGGGTATCTATATTGGATAACATACGAGACATAATGGACGCATCGAATGCGGGCATCATCATGATCTCTGATTTGAGTTGCTCTGGTTCTGAGAGTGTGTGGAGCTCCTCAAACATATCGTGTAACCAACATAAGAGCAAAATTAGCCTCTTTTGTGAGTATGTGCATAACGAAAATCGCACGGTCTATTTGAGTGGTCATGCTGGGGGTGATTCCGTTTCTGCGAATGGGGCGGATGCTTATAAGTCGTTTTGTGGCGTCCCGGTAAGAGATATCGATGGCGAAGTGTTTGCGGTGCTCTTGGTGTTTGATTTAAGCCCAACAGCGTATACCGAGAGCCAAGTTAGCTTGATTGAAAACATATCGACTCTATTGCGTTCTGAAATTCTATTAAAAGAAGAGAGCCGGATTTTATACAAGAATAGTCATTTTGATATCATGACAACGCTGCTTAATCGAAGGGGATTCTTCCACGAATTCAACAAAGCAAACATCAGCGATGGAGAGGTTGTTTGTTTGTATTTTGATTTGGATAATTTGAAATACATCAATGATACGTATGGTCACTTCAAAGGTGATGATTACATATCTGGCTTTGCGTCATGCATTAAAAACAATTCAAAGTACAACACTATATCGGCGAGAGTCGGCGGTGATGAATTCATTGTCGTCATACACTCAGAAGAACCGGGTTTTGCTCGTGAGTTGGTCAATAAAATTCACGCTGAATTCCATGATTTCATTGAAGGCTTTCGTTGTGATGATGAGGTTTCACTCGGCTTTTCATATGGTTGTGGTACGGCAGATTCCCGAAGTTTCAATATCATTAATCTAATAAAGTCCTCCGATGAAAACATGTACCTCAATAAGAAAAACAAGATTTAGATGTTCGTGACAGGCGTAAAAAAGCCCACGAGCGTGGGCTTAGATGTAGATGTATGTGTAATATCTTTCTAAACTATGCGCGAATGATCATTTGTTCGCGCTCTGGACCTACCGATACCATCACGATTGGCACGCCCATTAGCTCTTCGATACGAGTAACGTAATCTTGTGCTGCTTGAGGAAGGCTCTCAAACGTGCGGCAACCCGTGATGTCTTCATCCCAGCCAGCCATATCTTCATATACAGGTTTTAGCTCAGCCGTTTGTGGCCAAATTGGGTTCTCAGTATGCTCACCTGAGTAAGCAGTACAGATCTTAAGTTCAGACAAACCAGACAGGCAATCAATCTTAGTCAGTGCGATTTCAGTCGCGGCTTGTAGGTCAACGCCGTTGCGAGTTGCTACCGCGTCGAAGTAACCCATATCACGTGGGCGGCCTGTTGTTGCACCGTATTCGTTAGAGCTTTCGCGGAAGCTGTCTTGCTCTTCCATTGCCGTAACAAGCGTGCCAGTACCAACAGACGAGCTGAATGATTTAGCAACAGCAATAACGCGTTCAGGGCGAAGGGCAGGTAAACCGCTACCAATGCCTGCATAAGCTGCGGTTACATTCGAAGACGTTGTCCAAGGGTATTCACCGTAAACAAGGTCGCGACCTGCGCCTAACTGAGCTTCAAACAGTAGGTTTGCGTCTTGTGATTGCAGTGCTTTAAGCGGCTCAGTTACGTTGCAGATGAACGGGCGCCAAGCTTTAGTCACCTCAAGTAGCCATTCTGTCATTTCAGAAGCAGTCTGAGAGAAGTCACACTGAGGGTATAGAGCTTTAAGTTGAGGCATCTTCCAATCAAGTAGGAATTGAATACGCTGCTCCAAAATCTCAGGTTGATTTAGCCAACCAACAAGAATGCCTTTCTTCATTACACGATCGCCGTAAGCAGGTGCAATACCTTGACGTGTTGAACCGTAAGCACCATCGCCCAAACGCTCTTCTTCAAGCGTATCTTCAAGAGCGTGTAAAGGGAGACACAGTGTTGCACGATCGGAGATCGCCATTTTCACTTTGATGCCAGCCGCTTGTACTTCTGCAATCTCTTGAGTTAGCGCAGCTGGGCTGATCACCATGCCAGGGCCAAGAACCGCTGTACAATCAGGATTAAAAATACCACTAGGTAGTTGGTGCAGTTTGAATGTACCGAAGTCATTTACCACAGTATGACCCGCATTGTTTCCGCCTTGAAAACGAATGCTAGCAGAAGCTTGGTCTGCTAAAAAATCGACGATGCGGCCTTTGCCTTCATCACCCCAGTTTGCGCCCACAACAACGATAGATGGCATAATTTTTCTCCTAACTGATTGAGAAATCATGTTAGGCCTACAAGGTGGATAAGAGAAATTAATTATCTTTATTATCTTGATAAGGATTCCATATATCCTTAAAGTCTTAATCTACAAACAAGATTCCCTATCGCGTTCGTTCCTCACTGTAGGGAATGACGATAATTAGTAGATAAACTTCAAAATAACCGTCATTCCAGAACCGAGGAACGAGGTATCAGGAATCTCAAACCACAAGCGAGATTCCCTATCACGTTCGTCCCTCACTGCAGGGAATGACGATAATTGGTACAAAAACTTAAAAACAACCGTCATTCCAGAACCGAGGAACGAAGAATCTGGAATCTCAAACCACAAGCGAGATTTCCTATCGCGTTCGTTCCTCGCTGTAGGGAATGACGGGGTGGGGTGTAATTCGTCGTAGAGAGTGACGCGATTGCAGTACCTTACAACTGGAAGTGACGAACCTAAAGTCGACTCGGTTTCTTGGCGTCATTCCAGAACCGAGGAACGAGGTATCTGGAATCTCAAACCACAAACGAGATTCCCTATCGCGTTCGTTCCTCACTTTAGGGAATGACGATGTGAGGATATTCCGCACAGAAGGGAGTGACGGAAGGGCATTCTTCATTTTTAGGGAATGATATAAGTGACACGAGAGAGAGGACATGATGCTCGATATTAATTTGTTGAAGACGTTTGTGACGCTAGCGGAATATAAGCATTTCGGGAAAGCGGCCAATGCATTGCACATGACGCAGCCTAATGTGAGTTTGCATCTGAAACAGTTAGAACAACAAACACGCATTAAGTTGATAGAGCGAAGCCCATTTCAATTGACTCAAGCGGGTGAACGGCTATTGGAAACAAGCCAAAGAACGCTGCTCGAACTGCAGATTTGTCAGGCTGATCTCAATGCCATTAACGACCTTAAAATAGGGACGTTAACCATTGCCGTGAGCGATATTATTTCTCGATTCTTGCTAATTCGCCCGTTCCAGAAGTTTAAAGCGCAGTATCCCGGTATTGACCTTACGCTCTTGAATACCACCTCATATCAGGCATCGAGTTTAGTTAAAAATGCTCAAGCGGATATTGGTTTTGTTATCGCCAAAGAGCAGCACAACGAGTCATTGTATTTCACTAAGCTGCAAGAGCTTTCTTGGTGTGCGCTTGGCGATGGGTTTGATATCCAAGACTCTGATGCAGAGCTCACATTGATTCTACTGGGTCATGATACGAGAACGCGTGACTTCATTGATGAAGGATTACCGAGTCTTAATCTCCCCAATTACAGGGTAATGGAAGTAGGGAGTGTCGACGCTCAAATCGACTGGGCAGAAGCCGGCTTTGGTGTGGCTATTGTCCCGGAGTTCGCGGTATCAACCAAACATCATCTGAATTCAAAAGTGACACCATTGACCAACTTCTCGAGCACCAGCCTCGGTTATATTGTTAGGCAGAACCAAGTCTTGTCGAAAGCGACTAAGCAGTTGTTAGGGTGGGTGAATGATGAGATTATTTCATTGCAAAACAAATAAATACAATCATTGAGTTTGATTGAATTAGCCCACCTCGCGTGGGCTTTTTTGTCCCTGAAAAGCCCAGTTTTTACTGAATCAATAATCTTTGGAAGAAACTAGCGCTCACCATTAACTATTCGTCCCGCAAATCAGAGCTTCAAAATTCATCGTTGACAAACTTTGATAATCAAACTAAATTTGAACTAATTACTTTGATTGTCAAATTACTTGTCAATCAAAGGGCTTTTATTAACAACGATAATCTAACCACAAACATCAGCTAAGGACGCCATTTTGAGTTTTCCAACACGCCACCAACACAACTTTTCTTCACATAACAGTCAAGGTGAGAAACGCACGTTCTATGTCCTGTTATTGACCGTCGTTACCATGGTTGTCGAAATCGTTGCAGGTACTATTTACGGCTCAATGGCGTTACTTGCCGATGGTTGGCACATGGGGACGCATGCAGCGGCGTTTGGCATCACCTTATTTGCATACCGATATGCGAAGAAAAATGCCGAGAGCGAACGTTTCTCTTTCGGTACTGGTAAAGTCAGTGTGCTAGGGGGCTACACCAGCGCGATTGCATTGGGGATTGTGGCATTGTTGATGCTGGTGGAATCGGTGCATCGTTTGTTTAACCCACAAGCGATTCAGTTCAATGAAGCGATCATCGTTGCCTGTATCGGTTTAACTGTGAATCTGGTGAGTATGTTTTTACTTGGTGATCACCATCATGATCACGGACACGAACATGGCCACAATCATAGTAAGAATCACGGTCATTCACATAGCCATGATCATGATAGCGACCATGGTCATAAACATGGCGAGCATCACGGACACCATCATGATCACAATCTACGCGCAGCCTACATGCATGTGTTGGCGGATACTCTAACTTCGCTTCTTGCGATTGTCGCGCTGCTATTTGGTAAGTTTTACGGTTGGAACTGGTTAGATGCAGCAATGGGAATGGTTGGCGCATTCGTGATTGCCAAGTGGACGATGAACCTTATGAAACAAACCAGTCCAATCCTACTTGATGAGAATATCGACCAAAATTATCGTGACTCAGTGACAGAAACCTTAACGCCCTATGCATCGGTCACCGATTTCCATATGTGGAAGGTGAGTGGGCATCACTATTCAGCAGCGATTACTCTTGAATCAAACAGTGATAAAACCGTCTCTGAATATAAACAAATGCTCGCCAAGTTTGATAAGATTAATCATCTTACTCTTGAAGTGCATTCAAACGACCATGCGAAATATAGAACAGCTTAACCAAATACTGACTGAGTTCTACGATAAAATGTCTTCGTGGGAGCAGTCTGTTGTCAAAGAGACGGGTTACTCCCTGGCTCAAGTACACACCATTGAAGTACTTGGTATGCATGGCGCGTTAAGAATGAAAGAGCTCGCTGAAAAGTTGGGCATCACCACGGGCACACTTACCGTTCAAATCGAAAAGCTGGTTAAAGCCGAATTAATTGAACGCCATGAACACCCAACGGACCGTCGTGCAATTGTGGTGGCATTAACTGATGAAGGTCAGAAGATCCACGTCCACCATAACCAGCTTCACTTGAATTTGGTTAATGAGCTGACGCAAGACATCGAAGAAGACGAGAAAGCGGTGTTATTGAAGTGCCTAACCAAGATGGTGAAAGCGTTTTAGTCAGAGTTAAGTTCGCACTCTAATTATTAGCTGCAAAGCGATTGATTAAGAAATCCAAAAATGGACCTGACTCGAATTGAGTAGGTCCATTTTTTTTACCATTTACGATCGACTGTACAATGACCAATCGATGGATTCACCGTTTAAAAATCAAGTCAAAACCTCCAATATTGCGCTTCGTTTTTGCTCCTCTGATGAGCCAAAAAAGTGTCATTTCTAACCCTAAGGTCAATAATCGCCCAAAGTGTTTTAATTCAAAGCCTTACATAGCAAGGTGTTCAAGCCTTTACGCTCCGTCAAATAGCTGTCTCTCACTTTTATCATTCAACTAATGTACATGTAATAAATTTGTGTTATTGATAAATTTAACTTTAGTTGGCTGTTTCATTTGCTGTTTAAATGCAATTAAGAACGTCATAGCTAGTGGACTTAGAAGCCACAGTTTTAGACGCTCATTATCGATATAAAAACCATAACAATAATCAGGTCGCGCAAGTTGGTTATCCATTCTTTGATGCGATTTATTTAGATATTCATAGTTAATTTAGTAAAGACGAGCCACGTATATGAACATAAAGAAAAAGCTCTATTCGTTGGGGATGTTCTCCATCTTCGGCATGATTTCACTGCTGTTTACCACATCACAATTTGCAGACACCACCGCTCAAATGAGCGAAGCCAAACAAATAACCAAGGAACTTGAAGTGCGTTTGCTCAACCTTCGCCGTAACGAGAAAGATTTCTTACTGCGTAGTGATATGAAATACCTCGACAAGTTCGACGTAAATTACAACAAATTCTTAGCGTCTGAATCCGAACTAGATACAGTGCTCAGTGATTTAGGTTTAGCCAACAGCACACACCTACGTGAAGACATCGAAACTTACCACACCAGCTTTGTTAACCTAGTAAAAGCGAGCGAAGTCTATGGGCTAGCACGTGACAAAGGCCTGCTAGGCGAGTTTCATGTTTTGCTCGATAACATCAGCGCGACAGCCAGTGCTGAACAAAAAATTGAGCTTTACCTGTTCAATGACTTAATTGAGAAGGGGGAGTTTGACCCGAGTGTTCTTTCTATAACTTCGAATATGAGTAGCTCAGCGGCTTTGATTGACGCTGCTCGCCAAGTGGTTGAGCAAAAGCGCGTGATCGGTTTGAAGCATAACGAAGGCCTGCTAGGCGAAGCGCGTTCTGGTTCACACGTTATTGAGACTCAGTTTAAAGAGTTCTCGGCGGTGTTAGACCAACAAACGCAGCAAGAGATGGACAAACTATCGCTGATCAACAACATCCTTTGCGTCACACTACTTGTGTCGATCATTCTGTTCAGCTGGTTAATCGTCCGTTCTATCATTGGCAAAATTGAGTCACTGCTTTCGGTTATCCGTAATATCGTTAATTCAAACGATGTGTCTATTCGTTCGCACCTAGATGGTAAAGACGAACTCAGCACGCTAGGCCAATACTTCAACCAATTGCTTGATCAGTTGGAGGGCTTAATCGCGGCATCTCAATCTAAGTCACTGCAACTGACACAAAGCACATCAAACATGCATGATGAGCTAGAGTCAGTAATCAAACAGTTTGAAGTTCAAGCAAATCACACCTCAACCATGACAACGTCAGTGCAAGAGATGGTACTCACCATTGGAGAGATCTCAGAAAGCACATCGGTTGCGGCTGAAGGTGTACATCAAGCGAAAGTGAATGCGGATAAAGGACGTGAAGTGGTGGTTGAAACCATCAGCAACATCACCCAGTTGTCTGAACGTCTTTCAAGCAGCCAAGATTCGATCAGCTCACTGAACCACCATGTTGACCAAATCGGCGATGCAGTAAACATCATCCAAGGCATTGCAGAACAAACTAACCTATTGGCATTGAACGCAGCCATTGAGGCAGCACGTGCGGGTGAACAAGGTCGTGGCTTTGCGGTAGTTGCCGATGAAGTACGCGCACTAGCAAGCAGAACACACCAATCGACCACAGAGATAACTTCAGTGGTTAGTGCAATTCAAAGCCAGATGCAGGCGTCGATGACAGAGATTGGCGAGTGTAATCAACAAGGCCAACTAACACTTAAAGATTCAGAAGAGCTGGATGCAAGCTTGCAACTTATCTTGAGCGATATGGAAAGCATCCAAGGTAATTCAGAGCGTATTGCCTCAGCGATTGAAGAGCAGGGCGCAGTAATGGCGCAAGTAAGCGACTCAATCACTGAGCTGAACACTATCTCGAACGACAATAACGCTTCGGCGCAGCATTGCTTAGTTGAAGTGGACAAGGTAGCAGAGCAAGCGAACGATATGGACCAAGCGGTCGCGCAGTTCAAGACTTCGTAAACAACATAGAACTTACTAAAACAAAAGGCGTGGATCATCTGCGCCTTTTTTGTGTCTGAAATTCAACTAGATAAATGACTAGAATAAAAAACGGCCCGATCTGGGGGAAGATCTGGGCCGTTATGTTACGCATTAAAGGGGAGTTACTTATTTCGGCCTTCCAGCACATCCAGTGCCAGTTCAACCGCTTTATCAATATTGTCGCATCCCGCTAACTTACCTGAGCTGATAGGACCAAGCACATTAGCGTATAACGAGAGCTGCTTGTTAAATGGCAGGCTCAACTGCTCATATAAACGCTGGCGAATCTCGGCATGTTGCTCAGGAGCGTGAGCAGCAAGGCTTTTCAAAGTGTCATAAACAAGAGTGGTGGTAGTGTTCATTCGTCTCTTTATCATTAAGTGGGAGGCGCTTATTTTATAATCTTTTCGTATTCTTTTACTGTGATATAAGTCATACAATATTATTAATGTTTTGAGGGAAGCCTAATACTGCTTTCAAAGCAGACCCTGAGATCGCGGTCTTTTCTACACTTTCAATATTATTACGTACCAAGTACAAATAATATCTTTACAGCGTACCAAATACGCATTAATATTTCAGCCAATTATAAAGTGTCTAAGTAGGAGTGAAATTAAGTTTACTCCCAGTGACCGAAAGGAAGAAAGTAAGCAACGGCAACTGCGCTTCTGTATTAGTCATTATAAACAAGTAGTAGAGCAGTAATCACAGCCTGAATCATCAGTGAATCAGGTGCTACTAAAAGCAACAGTTGTTCGACTAATCACTTTCAAAATTAATGGCTTATAACAAACTGGCTTTGAAACAATGATTTCAAAAGAATACCAAGTACAGAATGGTGAGTACGAAAGTGTAGTCGCTCATAAGATGCTGGATTTGCTCATTATCGTCGCGACATTAACGGGCGCAAGTTGGCTTTATATTGGTAACGTATCAAAGGATTACGTCACCCTTGCAAGCTTAGGTTGTGTACTTCACTTGTTGTTCGCACAAGTTTTTGAGCTTTATCGAAACCAAGACTTCACAACAACGTTTCAAAAAATTCAGAGACTGACCTTGTGTTGGGGAATGACGATTCTTGTCATTCTAATGATCGCTTTTTTTGCGAAGCGTTCGGAAGACCATTCACGTGTAGTTATCGCGATTTGGTCTATGGCCGTACCTTATTTCATGATATCGGCAAGGGCACTGGAACGATTTACTAAAACAGGCATGTTTGCTCAAGGTCAGTATAGGAACAAAGCCATCGTCATCGGAGCGACGCAAACGGGTTATCACATGGCCGGAGCGCTAGATCAAAAAGGTTCAATTTTAACATTTGAAGGTATTTACGATGACGCAGAAAAGAACATTAACCAACCAACAACGACTTCGTCTAATGGAGCTGTGGCTTATCCAGTCAAAGGCAATATTGAACAAGCACTGGTTTTAGCAAAATCGAGACAGTTAAAACATGTGTTCATTGCGTTACACCCGTTAGGAAGCCAAAAAACAAAAGCTTTGGTAGATCGTTTTTCTGATTCAAACGCCCGTGTATACGTGGTGCCAAACTTACAAACGTTTAATCTCGTGCAATCTCGTTGGAGAACCATTAACGGTGTCGCGACTGTAAGTGTGCACGATACGCCGTTTAACAGCGTAAGAAGCAGCATCAAGCGTATGGAAGATATTGTTTTTTCGACGCTTATTTTGGCGATGATATCGCCGGTATTGTTAGCCGTTGCTATCGGCGTGAAGTTAAGTTCGCCAGGCCCAGTGATCTTTAAGCAAAAACGCTATGGCCTAGATGGAGAAGAAATTCTGATTTGGAAATTCCGTTCAATGAGCACACAAGATAACGGTGCCGTGGTGAAACAAGCAACGAAGGATGACCCTCGAGTCACTAAATTTGGTGCATTCATCCGTAGAACATCGCTTGATGAATTACCCCAATTTATCAATGTGTTGCAAGGGCGAATGTCGATCGTTGGCCCTCGTCCCCATGCGGTCGCACACAATGAGGAATACCGTCAAATTGTAGGTAGATACATGCTTCGTCATAACGTGAAACCGGGGATAACTGGCTTAGCGCAAGTCAGTGGTTATCGAGGTGAAACCGATACGTTAGACAAAATGGAAAAACGTGTGGAATACGATTTGAAATACATTCGAACTTGGTCGCTTTGGTTAGATATTAAAATCATCGTGATGACGGTATTCAAAGGCTTTGTAGGCAAAGCGGCTTACTGATCGCCCTAACAAAATGCGACAAGCGTAAACGCGAGTCACGGAACAAAGAGTCACTGACCTTTCAACATCAGGTCGACTTGCTTACTCAATTACTGATTCACGAATGAAAAACGATTACCAATGACAAACAATAAGAGCAAACACATGTTTAAAAAGCTACTTGGTTCATTGATTGTGATGTTAACCCTGTTCACATCAGCAGTTAGCAATGCAAAGCCAGCACCAATTCTTTACACATTAACCGCGGGCGATACCATCAGTATCACCGTATATGGCGAAGAAAACCTTTCAATTGAAGAGCTAAAAATCGATAACCGCGAAACAGTTGATTACCCGTACCTAGGGAGAATTAAGCTAGGTGGTAAAACACTAGAGCAACTTCAATTAGAAATCACTGATGGATTGAAAGGTAACGTGCTAATCAATCCTAAAGTTAATGTTTCGATCGTCCAATATCGCAATATTTACGTAAACGGCTTAGTGAATAAACCGGGCGGTTACGAATATGAACCAGCACTAACTGTACAAGAAGCAATCTCGTTGGCTGGTGGCGTATTAACGAAATACCGCCGTAGCGCAAAGGTTTACCTAACGTCAGCAGGTGAATACGAAGGTTACACTTCTGAACAGTTAACAAAAGCGTTTGAAAGCGATACTGAAAATGAAGTTGCGCTTTATCAAAAGATACAGCCGGGTGACACACTGCATGTTATTGGTTCGTTCTGGTAAACGTGAATATTTTTTAGCTGTGAGTTAATAGCTCAAGCAGTGAAACCGAAGGCCTTAGACCTTTAGCCAGAGTCTAACAATTACCCATTTAAATCTATTGAGAATACAACTCGCTATGCAATTGCTCTCTAAAGAAAATAATACGAATAGTGAAGAGATCATCGATCTCGGAAAGTATTTCCAGCTTATCAAACAAAGCTGGTTGAAGATAACCATGTTCACCTTGGTTATCACTATTTTAACCACGCTAGTGGTGTTCGCACTAACGCCAAAATACGTAGCGACCGCAACGCTATTGATTGAATCGAAGCAAAAGAAAGCCGTTTCAATTGAAGAAGTGGTTGGCATCGATTCAAATCAAAAAGAGTATTATCTAACTCAATTTGAGATCTTAAAGTCGAACCAAATCGCTGAGCGTGTGATCGACAAGCTAGGTTTAACTAATAAGCTAGAATTCAACTCGTCATTGGACCCAGAGTTGTCGCTGAAGGAACAACTTGTATATTCAGTGAAATCTCTACCTGTGTTTGACGCGTATCGTGACAATACGCCAATAACCGAAGAAGATGCTCAAGAAGCAATTCGCCAGTCGGTACTGGATGCGTTTAAAGAGCGCTTAACGATTTCTCCGATCCGAAAAACTCAGTTGGTTAACATCAGCTTTGAATCAGAAGATCCAAAACTAGCAGCGGTAATTGCAAATGCAATAGGTGAGGAATACGTCAACCTAAACCTAGAGGCGAGCTTAGGTGCGACACAACAAGCATCACACTGGATCACCAGCCGACTAACAGAACTAAAAGAACAACTGTCGAGCTCTGAAACGGCTCTAACGGACTTTCTTGCTAAAGAAAAACTGGTTGATGACAGTGGTGTAGAGGGCGGTATTGATGCACAAGCTCGATCGACAATCAGTAGCTTAACCACACGTTTAACAGAGATTACAGATAGAAGAATCGAAATTGAATCTTCTTACAGTACGTTAAGAGCGGCACAAGGTAAAACTCAAGAAGCGTTTATTACTATTCCACTTGTATCTAAGCACCCTCAAGTTCTGGCTCTAAAAGAGCAAAAGATCTTAGCGGATAAAGAGCTCAGCAAACTAGCTAAGCGCTATGGTCCTGCTCACGAAGACATGAAGGCTGCGACCGCAAAGGTACGTTCTTTAGATAACCAAATAAGAGCAGTGGTAAAAGAGCTGGTTAATGGCATTGACCAAGAGCTTAAATCGGTAGTGCAACAAGAGCGCTTACTAAAAGCAGAGCTGAAATCAAATAAAGATGCTTACCAGATTATTTCAGTTAAAAAGCGTCAATTTGAAGCGTTAAAGCGTGAAGTAAAAACCAACCGTGACGTTTTCAATTTGTTCCTGTCGCGTCAAAAAGAGACTTCAGCAACCAGCGACTTTGCAGCAGAAAGCGCACGCTTTACTGACTACGCGATGATCCCACAAAAAGCTGCGGCACCGAAGAAAGGGTTAATCATTGCGCTTTCATTCGTCGCAAGCTTTGGCTTTGCGGTTGTGATGGTGTTCCTGCTAGACGCACTCCGTAATACCGTTGAATCAGTAAAAACGTTCGAAGATCGCTTTGGTTTAATCCCATTGGGCGGCTTACCAAAAGTATCGATGAAGAAATACAAAAAGAAAGCGTTAGACAAAGCACTGTATTTTGAGAAAGAAGCTAATTCCTTCAGCGAATCAGTTCGTTCAATTCGTACTGCATTGACGTTATCGAAAATGCAATCAAACAGTAAGCGACTAGCAATTACCTCTTCATTACCGGGCGAAGGTAAAACCACAACGTCTATCAATTTAGCGATGGCGTATGCACAAGTAGAACGTACATTACTTATCGATGCGGATTTACGTAAACCCGCAGTAGCAGAACGTTTTGGTTTGAAGAAGTTCCAGCAGGGCATTACTAACCACTTGCTAATGGGCGACGCATTAGAAAACTGCTTATACAAAGACGAGAAGTCAGGCCTAACGATTTTACCTGCAGGTATGTTAACGCCAAACCCACAAGAGCTTTTAACATCAGAAGCATTCGCTAAAATGTTGGACCAGCTAGACGGGCAGTTCGACCGTGTAATCATCGATACACCACCAACGTTACCTGTTGCCGACAGCCTAGTAATAAGCCGTTTGGTGGGCTCAATTACCGTTGTAGTAAAAGCTAACAGCACACGCCTTGCAAGTGTAAGAAACACGCTAGGCCGCTTTATGACACACAACATAAAGATAGATGGCATCGTGATTAACCAAGTCACTGAAAAAGCGTTAAAGAACGAGTCTGGCTATGGCGGTTACTACGGAAGCTATGGTGACAACCACCTAGCGAAACAACCCGTTTAACTAAGCAATACAGTTCAAGTAACACCGCAGTGAAAGGTCAAGTTGGAAACAGCTTGGCCTTTTTAGATCTGTACAACTGAATTCATTTAGTAATGAATTCAGCATGTTGTCTTGATATTTACAATCAAGGACACAATCATAACAGCAAAAAGTACCAGATACGCAATAAACCCTTTACAGCGTACTAAATACGCAATAAAATCACACACCATAACGTGATGGCTAAAAAACTGGTCTGAATGAAGCCCATTAGCTTCAATCGTTATGACGACCAAGTTAGCTAAAAGCACAAAGCCAAACAACGAAAAATTAGAAAATTGATAGCAGATTAGGGGCTGAAACCTAAGGGCGGTAGCGTATCAAAAGTAGCCTTATTATGCAGGAATCGTCATTCCCCTTAGCGAGGAAAGACAGCACACACGTCATTCCCTACAGCGAGGAACGAGCGTGATAAGGAATCTCGCTTTTGGGTCGGAGATCCCCGATTTAGTCACGCCCGATAGCGAGGAACGACAAACACGTCATTCCCTACAGTGAGGGACGAACGTGATAGGGAATCTCGCTTTGGGTTTGAGACCCCCGAATCAGTCATGCCTGCAGCGAGCAGTGACAACATACGTCACTTTCGATAGTGAGGAACGACAACATACACGTCATTCCCTACAGCGAGGAACGAGCGTGATAGGGAATCTCGCTTCGGGTTTGAGATCCCCGAATCAGTCTGCCCACAACGAGCAATGACAACATACGTCACTCTCGATAGTGAGGAACGACAACACACACGTCATTCCCTACAGCGAGGAACGAGCGTGATAGGGAATCTCGCTTTTGGGTTTGAGACCCCCGAATCAGTCATGCCCATAGCGAGCAACGACAACATACACGTCATTCCCTACAGTGAGGAACGAACGTGATAGGGAATCTGTTCTAAGTCCCTGTCCTTGAGCCAAAACATCAAGGGTGGACAGTGTGGTAACAAAGCAAAAATTTTAACTTAAATTGGTACCTAGTACCTATTGGTGTAATTAAAATGAACAAAAAAAAAGTTCTAACAGTATTTGGTACTCGACCAGAAGCGATCAAAATGGCGCCATTGGTTCACGCATTATCAAATGACGAACGTTTCGAATCAAAATGCTGTGTGACAGCCCAACACCGAGAAATGCTTGATCAAGTATTAGAGCTATTCGAAATCAATCCAGATTACGACCTTAACCTCATGAAGCAAGGTCAAACATTGAACGATATAACAGCACGTATCGTTCAAGAACTTAAACCTGTATTGCAAGAGTTCAAACCTGATGTGGTTCTAGTACACGGTGACACTGCAACCACTTTCGCAGCAAGTTTGGCTGCCTACTATGAACAAATCAAAGTAGGGCACGTAGAGGCAGGTTTACGTACAGGCAATATTTACTCGCCTTGGCCAGAAGAGGCAAACAGGCGTCTTACCGGTGTGCTGACTAACTATCATTTTGCACCAACAGATACGTCACGCTGTAACCTTTTAGAAGAGAACTTCGAACCAAGCAATATCTTCGTTACTGGCAACACCGTTATTGATGCGCTTTTGATGGTGAAAAACAAAATTGATACTAATAAACAGTTAAACGAAGAGCTAGCTAACCAATTCCCATATTTGGATAAGAACAAAAAACTGATTCTTGTAACAGGACACAGACGTGAAAGTTTTGGTGGTGGGTTTGAACGTATCTGTGAAGCGCTAGCGAAAACGGCTAAAGAACACAAAGACGTTCAAATCCTTTACCCAATGCACTTAAATCCAAATGTACGTGAACCCGTAAATCGAATTCTAAGTGGTATCGATAATGTGCAGTTGATTGAACCTCAGCAATACCTTCCATTCATCTACTTGATGAACAGAGCACACATCATCCTTACAGATTCCGGTGGTATCCAAGAAGAGGCGCCTTCGCTAGGGAAGCCGGTATTAGTGATGCGAGACACCACTGAACGTCCAGAAGCTGTGGGGGCGGGAACAGTGAAATTGGTAGGGACAGAGGTAGAACGTATTTCATCGTCATTAACTCAACTGTTAACAAATGAAGATGCGTACACCGCGATGAGTTTTGCCCATAACCCGTATGGTGATGGTGAAGCGTGCTTCAGAATTATAGAAACGCTAGCTAAATAAAAATTTAAATATCAGGAATGAACATGTCTTTTGAAACAATCTCAGTAATTGGCTTGGGTTACATTGGCCTACCAACAGCAGCGGTAATCGCTTCTCGTGGAATCAACGTTATTGGCGTAGATGTTAACCAACACGCAGTCGATACAATCAATGCAGGTGAAATCCACATTGTTGAACCGGATCTTGATATTGCTGTTCGAAGTACCGTTAATGTTGGAAAGTTGCGAGCGACTACTACACCTGAAAAAGCAGATGCATTCATGGTTGCGGTACCCACACCATTTAAAGGTGATGACCATGAGCCAGATTTGTCTTATATCGAAGCAGCAGCTAAAGCAATTGCCCCTGTTTTAGAAAAAGGTAACCTTGTTATCCTAGAATCAACTTCTCCGGTCGGTGCTACTGAGAAGTTAGCTGCTTGGTTAGCGGATGTTCGACCAGATCTTACTTTCCCACAATCAGTCGGTGACAACGCAGATGTTCAAGTCGCGCACTGTCCAGAGCGAGTTCTACCTGGTTATGTAATGCAAGAACTTATCTCAAACGACCGAGTAATTGGCGGTATATCTGCAAAATGTTCAGAGCGAGCAAAAGCGCTATATGGAACTTTTGTTCGTGGTGAATGTATTATTACAAACTCACGTACGGCAGAGATGGCAAAACTAACCGAAAACTCGTTCCGTGACGTAAATATTGCGTTTGCCAATGAGCTGTCTATTATTTGCGACAAACTGAAAATCAACGTATGGGAACTAATTAAGCTAGCCAACCGCCACCCTCGTGTGAACATTCTTAACCCTGGTCCAGGAGTTGGTGGTCACTGTATAGCAGTAGACCCATGGTTTATTGTGAATAGCTGCCCAGAAGAAGCACGCCTCATTAAGCAAGCTCGTTTAACTAATGATGCTAAACCACAATATGTGGTCGATCAAGTGGTGAAAGCGGCTGATGAGTTTAAGCGTCCAGTTATTGCTTGTTTAGGTTTAGCTTTTAAAGCTGATATCGATGATCTGAGAGAAAGTCCAGCAGTAAAAATTGTTGAAGAGCTAGCTAAACGCGATGTAGGAAAGCTAGTAGCTGTAGAACCTAACGTTGAATCATTGCCAAGCAAACTCAATTCCAATGGTGTTGAGTTTGCGTCATTAGAAAATGCATTAGAACAAGCAAATATTGTTGTTGTACTTGTAGATCACAAGCAGTTTAAGAGTGCAGATAAAACAAAACTTGCTAAAAAAGTTGTTATTGATAGTCGCGGTATTTTATAAAACATCGAGAAACACTTCACAATGAAATATTCGGATCTTATATCTTTTAATCAACTATTTGCACTTATAGCAAAATTTGTTGAAGGTACAAAAGTTATATTCTTTAACTTAGTAGTAGCGAGGGTCTATGGTCCTGAACTATTTGGAAATTTTGTATATATAACAAGTTTAATTTCGATTGTTGCTGTTCTTGCGGAATTTAGGTTGCAGTCTATTCTAGTCCGGGAGTTGTCGGCGAAAACACACCAGAAAAGTGTTTTGTTGGGTTCTGCACTAGCTATAAATGTCTTTTTTGCATTTGTTGGTATTTTAGTTGTTTTCATTTTCAACAAATTTGAAAACGATCCAACGTTATCAATTTCGATAATGGTCTATTCAATGGTTTATCTATATAAAATACCGAGGCTATTTAGAGCCTATTTTATATCAATCGAAAAGAATGTATTTATTGCAAAGTGTGAGGTTATAGCTGCACTGGCAACGCTCGCAATTTTTATTCCTGTTGCTATGAAAGGATTAGAATTAGAGTATTTGGTTGCGATTCGAGGGTTGGACTTCCTGTTTTTATCGATATTTTTAGTGTTGTTTTATTTATTCTCAAATAACATATCTAATTTTAGTTGTAGTTGGGGAGTAGTAAAATCTCTAACTATTAGCGCAGCACCCTTTGTTTTATCTGGGGCTGCTATGATTTTATTCCAGCGCTTGGATATTATTTTAGTTAAAAATTTGATAAACGCGGAAACGGCTGGAATATACGCGAGCGCGACTAATATAATGGTTATTTTTTGCCTAGTACCAATAGTAGTCTCGGAAACGCTCGCGCCAAAATTATTTAGGGGCAGGCAGGATTGTGATATTTTTGAAAGAAAATTCATGTCTATAGTTGTGCTAATAGGCATATTAATGTCATTTTTAATGTTTGTTACCGGTAATTCGCTCATATATTTAATATATGGGGAAGCTTTTAAAGGTGCTAGTGACGTATTAGCGATTCTCTCCATATCACCCATGCTTATATCGTTAGGTGCATCTGCTGGGCAGGTGATAATTTTAAATAACACGCAGTCAATGGTGTACATTAAAAGTATAGTAGGATGTGCTATTACATTGTTTGCTAATTATTACTTTATTCCCATCTATGGTATGGAAGGAGCAGCGTTTTCTTCGCTGTTAGGTTTGCTGTTCGCAAATTTTATAGCTCACTATTTTATTTTGTCATATAAAAGACTATTTTTCTTACAGATTAGTTCACTTCAAGTGCTAATCTCTAATGCAGTTCGTATTTTAAAAGATGGTATTCAAAGATGATTCAGGATAAGTTCAGTCTAAAAAGTTTTAATACCTTCGGCGTGAATGTTATGTGTTCACAATATTTCAGCTTTATTGAAATTCAAGAACTAGATGATTTTATTAAATGTGATACGAATAGCCTCGGGCCTTTCTTCATTTTAGGTGGAGGGAGTAATGTCCTTTTTCGTAGTGATTTTGACGGCTTAGTTATTCATCCCAAATCTAAAACGGTGGAAGTTGTGAAGGAGAATAACGATGAAGTCATTGTTCGTGTTGCTGCTGGTATGAATTGGGATGACTTTGTAAACTATAGTGTTAATAAAAGCTGGCAAGGCCTTGAAAATTTGACGCTAATTCCAGGGAATGTAGGCGCGAGCCCTGTCCAAAACATAGGTGCGTATGGAACAGAAGTGTCAGAAGTTATTCACTCAGTACTTTGTTATGATTTAAAAAATCGACGTCAAGTTGTACTTAGCAACCAGCAATGCGAATTCTCTTATAGAGATAGTGTTTTTAAGCGAGAAAAGGAGCTATTAGTTTATGCTGTGGAGTTTAAGCTTAACAAGTCTAGTTTCGGTCGTTTGAATAGATTGAGTTTCTTTAGTTTCTTGAAGGAAGCCTACACTCAAACTTTCAAACTGATTCCACTATGTTTTAAAATGTTAAGAATTGGTAGTTCAACAAATTGGAAATTGAAAATGAATTTCAATTATATGAGAGATGTGTTGAAGTTAGACATTATTCCAAATTCTTTAAAGAGAAGTATTGTTAAGTATATAAGAAGTAGGAATATGCCCGACCCTAAAAAAATAGGTAATGTTGGTTGCTTCTATAAAAATCCAATAGTTGAAGTGACTGAATTCGAGCGCATATTGAAAATAGATCCAAAAATAAATTCGTATCCTCTATATAATAATCACTTAAAAATCTCAGCTGGAGATTTAATACGCTCTTGTGAGTGGAATGGAAAGCGAGTAGGTGATGTGAGTGTTGAAGTTAATCGCCCATTAATAATTTTGAACCATGGCCGAGCCTCTGGTGATGAAATATGGGGGGTCGCAAAAAAAATAATAGACGATGTATACAAAAAGTTTGGTGTAAAGATCGAACCAGAGGTTGTAGTAAATGGTTAGTAAAATGGAAAAGGTTTATACGGTTACATTTCAAAGAGTGTTGAACTACGGTGCTGTTTTACAGGCGTATGCTTTAATGCGCTTTTTGCAAGAGGAAGGGTACGACGTAGAAGTTCTTGATTATGCGCCTTCTTATTTTTTGATTCAAACTTGCAGACCTGCAAAAGGTATTAAAAAAACACTAGATAAAATTAAGAAATACAAAAAATTTAGTGAGTTTAGAAATAAGTTTATGAAATTAACTCCTAAAACTTATTTAACAAAGAATAGCTTGAAAACTCTTCCTGTAGCGCATGCAGCAGTTTGCGGCAGTGATCAGATTTGGAACTATAAATTAACAGGCAATAACTTTGACTCTACATATTTCTTAGACTTCGCACCAACAGAAACAAAGCGTATCGCATATGCAGCAAGTGCTGGAAGTATTCGTATTTCTGAAAGTGCTAAAAGTGTAGAAAGTGTACTATCTAAATTTGATAATATCGGAACGAGAGAGGCGGTATTGGCTGCTGATGTTAAAGAAATTGTACCAAGTTCTAAACCTGAAGTCGTAGTCGATCCATGCTTGTTGATTAAAGATTACTCAGAAGTGTTCGACAGTACAAGAGTTCCCGAAACACCTTATGTTGTTACATATGTAGTTGGTTCTGGTGAGATGCTGGAAAAATTTAACGATAGAGTATTAGAGTTTAAGAAGTTAACTAATATTCCTATCATTCACATAGGAGCAAAGCCTATAAAAGCCGCGGATCAGAATATCCTAGATATAGGGCCTTCTGAATGGGCTTCATTTATTAAAAAAGCAACTTACGTTGTGACGAACTCTTTTCATGGTACTGCATTCTCCGTTAATTTTGAAAAGAACTTTTTATTCATCCCTCATGTAGTTGAAAATTTGAATAGTAGGCAGGTGACTTTATTAGAGAACGTAGAACTTATTGAACAAATGATTAATCCAGAGAGTAACATTTCTGAATTGCCGGAAATTGACTATGAATTAGTTAATGTAAAGTTGGAACGAATCGTTTCTGAATCCAAATCATACCTGTTGAGCTCTTTGTCCAATGAAATTCAAAATAAGTAGCTTAGTACTAATTATTTATTTGTCATTTGCTCTTGACTCAGCATTAAAGATTAATGCTGGGGTTCAATTTCACTTAGGCATTATAGGGATACTACTATTTAACTGTGTTCTGTTGGTAAATAATCCTAAAGTCATACCTGCCACTTTATCAGTTAATAAGGTTTTATTACTCTTCTCTATTTGGTTTTTATTCAGTTTCTTGTTTACCAAAATTGAAGGCGGAGCCGTATTACTCTTGTATTTGTTGGTTTCAATTAACGTAATGGTCTATTGTTCATATACAGAGAAATACTTTGATTTCTCTTTTGTTAAAAAATTTCAATATCTGATGATTTTTAGCGGGCTGATACAGTTTTTAGCGTATAAAACTTTGGGATATCAAATTACTTTTATAGACCCAGAGCACTATGAAAAAGGTTTTTCTGTATCAGAGCGATTACGAGGCTTTTTTCTCGAACCGAACTGGTTCGCAATAGCTTTAGCATTTAATACATTTTTATTGTTTGGCAATGACCCTATTGAAGTAATAAAAAAACAAAAACTACTTTGTATTCTGACTTTATTTGTATTCCTTGTTAATGGTTCTTTAGCGCCACTGGGCATTCTGGTGTTGACTTACTCATTTCCTTACTTAAGGAAAAAACCGTTAAAAGGCGGGTTAATGTGCCTTGTCTTAGTGTGTTTTTTTCTATTTACTTATGAATTCAGAGGTAATATTAAAAGTACACAAAACAGAAATTTAAACATTGAAAGTAGTATTTTGAACCATAGCTCTCGGCTAGTCCCTCTAATCAGAACTTTTGACCACCAAGTGCACGAAGGGTTTGAAAAATTTGTATTTGGTCAGGGGGTTGGGGCATGGGCTACGATTGCTGTTCCTAATAGGCTTTCGGCACTGGTTTTTGAAGCAAAGCCGGGGGGGCGTGATGGTAGCGAAGTTCCGGTAGTATTTTTTGAATTAGGATTTCTAGGTATAGCGCTTCTGCTATTTGATAGCATTAGGCTTTTCTTTAAAAGTAAGAAAGAAGATTTTCACTACAAAGGAGCAGTTATCTTGTTCTTGGTGTGTTTGTTTTTCTATCCTACCTTTAAGTTTTGGATGTATATGCCATATTACTTTTATATAAGAGCTAGAATAAATGGAAAATACTATTTTAACACTGCAAAACGAGAGTCTAAGATTTATAATAAAATGTAAAGTTTTGAAAGAAAGCAAAGTTTGCTCTTAAAAGTTATGCTATCAACTTCGCTTATTTTTAGTTTTATTTACAGAGTATGAAACGGTTTTATTAGATAAGACTTCAGATGTTTCCACGGCTTAATTAGTGTGTTAATTTACTTTTGGTTAAAATGAAAATTGATCCGTGAGTAAGGTTATATTATTAATTTAATTGCTCTACCAATAGGTATTGTTATCGGTCAGGGTGTAAGGAACCGTTAAATTAATGCGATCTGTTACCTTAGGTGGAACTTAGGTGAAAATCTTGAACATAAATAGTTCGGCTCAATCGAACAATCTATATTATCTGGTCGTTTTTTATTGGGATTAACACGGCCATAGCAGAGCCCGTTGTGTTAAAGGAGGAAGTTTTTGTGGCTTCCAATTCAGTAATTACAAAATCAATAGAGAATAATTTACTCCACTATGTAAATGAATTCTCAAGTTTAAAGGAAGAACACCTTAATGAAATTCGATGAGGTGACACATTTTATAAATACTAATGATGTGAGAAGGGGGGGGGCGCAAAGGGTATTGTCTCAGCTTTTGTGTGGTTCTAGTCACGTCAATCATTTAGAACAATACTCAATTAAAAGCAAAGTTTTGGTTCTAACTTATCAATTTTCTTTGTTATTTATAATTCTATTACTGGTTAAAAGGCCAAAGGTGGTGATTATTCATAGTCGATGTTTTATGCCCTATTTAATAGTATTTAAAATTTTTTCTGTGAAAACTATTCTGTACACACATGCTGAATATAGGAAGGCAAGGTGGCTTTACAAATTATTTAAATCTGATCAGTATATTGCGGTTTCAAATGCGGTGAAAGAGTCGTTAAAAAAGGAAGGAGTATTAAGTGAATTGATCACCGTGATTTCTAATCCAAACTTTGAAGTAGATGAATTTTTGCCGAGTTATAATGAAAACATCACAACACGATTTGCGTCTGTTGGAAGCTTAAATCCTTGGAAGGGTTTTATTGAAGCATCATCACACTTAGCTAAATATGGAAAGAAGCAGAAAAAAGAAGTTGAGTATTTTATCGTAGGTGAGGGGCCCCAAAGAAAATACCTGGAACAGATGTCACATAAAGAGAGTTTTTTAAATGTCCATTGTTTAGGTTACTCTAAGTCGCCTTTTGAGGTTTTACAAGACGCCCCTTTTATAATTATACCCTCATTAGAAGAGGGGTTCGGTTTGATAGCAATTGAAGCCATATATCAAAATAAGATAGTTATATATTCAGATATACCTGCACTGACTGAAATATGTAAACACGATAAATTATGTTTTGGGTTTAAAAGTTATTCTTATAAATCATTCGAAAAAGCGGTAGAAAATGCTCTTCAAGTATTCAAAAATGAGGATGTCGAGAACTATAGGGAAATTAGAAAAACTTGGGTGGTTGATAATTATGGGCTTGATAAATTTCTAGTCAACTACCGTTCTTATTTATCAAATAATTTCGGTGTGCACTTTAATTAATATATTTATTGTAGGTTAAATGAAACGTATCAAATTCTTAGGCTGCCCCATCGATTCAGCTACAATGGTTGAATCGGTTGGGGCAATAAAAAGTCGTATTTTAAATGAGCTGTTTACTCAGCATGTAGTTGTTAATGTTGCGAAGATCGTAAACATGAAAAATGACTTTGAGCTATCAAAGTCTGTTACTGATTGCGACATCATCAATATAGATGGTATGGGTGTTGTGTGGGGGGCTCGCATGCTTGGGCACGAAGTCCCAGAGCGTGTTGCGGGTGTTGATCTTTTCCACCAACTTAACGGTATGGCTGAGGCTGAGGGTTTTCCTGTATTTTTCCTTGGTGCCACAGAGGACGTTGTTCATCGTACAGCAGAAGTAATGCAGGGCAATCACCCTAACTTGAACATTGCAGGGTATCATCATGGGTACTTCTGGGATGATGAAGAGACTTTGGTAAAACGAGTTAAGGATTCTGGCGCTAAATTATTATTTGTAGCAATTACATCCCCAAAGAAAGAAAACTTTATCAATAAATGGCGCGATGAACTGGGTGTAGATTTCGTAATGGGTGTAGGCGGCACATTTGATGTTGTTGCAGGTAAGGTAAACCGCGCACCAAAGTGGATGCAGGATAACGGATTAGAGTGGTTTTATCGAATTGTTCAAGAACCTCGCCGCATGTGGAAGCGTTATGCGATAACAAACTCAAAATTTGCTTGGTTACTTTGTAAAGCAAAGTGGGAACAAAAGGTTAGACGAAAGAAATCTACCTAAGTCTATAAGTGAATATCTTTATCGTTGATGTTTATTCCAACTCGTTTGAAAATTGAACTAACTTGTCAACGTATTGAGTTTAAGGAAAACCATGCACTACGATGTTTTCAATGGAGACGCAGACGGTATTATTGCGTTGTTGCAACTGCGCTTAAGTGAGCCAAAAGAGAGTGTGCTTATCACAGGTGTGAAGCGTTATATTAAGTTGCTCTCTCAAGTAGTCGCTCAAAAGGATATTTCGTCTGTTACGGTATTAGATGTATCGATGGAGAAGAACCAAGGCGCGTTGCGTTCGCTGTTGGATGAAAAGATCGATGTGTTCTATTGCGACCACCACCGTACTGGTGAAGTGCCTGATTCTGCATACCTTGAAACCTTAATCGATACCGCGCCAGAGTGCTGTACCAGTTTGTTAATCAATCAAAAGCTCAATGGTGAGTATGTGGCGTGGGCGATTGCTGCGGCCTTTGGTGACAACCTTAAAGCGGTTGCTAATCAGCTTGCGATTGAAAACGGTTTTGATGAATTACAAATCGCGTTCTTGGAAGAGTTGGGTACTTTGGTTAACTATAACGGTTATGGAGCATCACTGGGTGATTTGCACTTTACACCTGTTGAGCTTTACCAAACGCTTTATCAATACCCGAATCCGTTTGATCTTCTAAGTGATGGAGGCTCGGTATTCTACCGTTTGCGTGCGGCTTACCAAAATGATCATCAACAAGTATCAAGCCTTGCACCTGTTCACGAGAATGAGGCGGCACGTGTATTTGAACTGCCAAGCAAAACCTGGGCAAGGCGTATTAGTGGGGTGTTTGGTAATGAGATCGTCAATCAAGACCCGAACCGAGCTCAAGCGGTGTTAACCCTGAATCAAGATGGCGAATCTTACATGGTGAGTTTGCGTGCGCCTTTGTCGAACCGAACTGGAGCTGATGAGGTGTGTTCAAGCTTTGATACCGGCGGCGGTCGTAAAGCAGCTGCGGGTATCAATGTTTTGCCAAAAGCAGATAAGCAGCGTTTTATTCAAGTGCTAACGGATTACTATTCGAATTAGTCGGGAAGGGCGAGATTCCCTATCACGTTCGTTCCTCACTGTAGGGAATGACGGGGTGGGGTGTTGTTTGTTAAATCCATTGTCATTCCAGAACCGAGGCACGAGGTATGTGGAATCTCTGGCTGGCGTGAAATTCCCTATCACGCTCTTGCCTCACTGTAGGTTATGACGTGGTTGGGTGTTGTTCGTTAAATCTAGCGTCATTCCAGAACCGAGGCACGAGGTATGTGGAATCTCTGACTGGCGTGAAATTCCCTATCACGCTCGTGCCTCACTGTAGGTTATGACGTGGTTGAGTGTTGTTCGTTAATTCCATCGTCATTCCAGAACCGAGGCACGAGGTATGTGGAATCTCTGACTGGCGTGAAATTCCCTATAACGCTCGTGCCTCACTGTAGGTTATGACGTGGTTGAGTGTTGTTCGTTAAGTCCATCGTCATTCCAGAACCGAGGCACGAGGTATGTGGAATCTCTGCCCGGAGTGAGATTCCCTATTACGTTCGCCCCTCACTTTAGGGAATGACGGGGCTGGGTGTTGTTCGTTAAATCCAGCGTCATTCCAGAACCGAGGTACGAGGTATGTGGAATCTCTGATCTAAAGTGAGATTCCCTATCACGTTCGTCCCTCATTGTAGGGAATGACGTGGAGGGCTGTTGTTTGTTAAATCCAACGTCATTCCAGAACCGAGGGACGAGATATGTGAAATCTCTGACTGGCGTGAAATTCCCTATCACGTTCGTTCCTCACTGTAGGGAATGACGGGGTGGGGTGTTGTTTGTTAAATCCATTGTCATTCCAGAACCGAGGCACGAGGTATGTGGAATCTCTGACTGGCGTGAAATTCCCTATCACGTTCGTTCCTCACTGTAGGTTATGACGGGGTGGGGTGTTGTTTGTTAAATCCATTGTCATTCCAGAACCGAGGCACGAGGTATGTGGAATCTCTGCCCGGATTGAGATTCCCTATTACGTTCGCCCCTCACTTTAGGGAATGACGGGGCTGGGGTGTTGTTCATCAAATTTATCGTCATTCCAGAACCGAGGTATCTGGAATCTCACAATATATCGTCGTATAGCTCTCGCCAACTAGGGTTCCGCTCGCTAATCAGTTCCTCCTTCCATGAACGATTCCATCTCTTTAACTGCTTTTCTCTCTCAATCGCAGTTTTGAAATCTTCGAAAATTTCAAAATAAACTAACTTGTGTACATTGTACTTCTGAGTGAAGCCCTCGACTTCTCCCGTCTTATGTAACCAGACCCTTTGTGAAAGGTTTCCAGTAACACCTATGTACAAAACAGAATTGGAGCTGTTAGTTAGTATGTAGATCGCAGGTTGTTTCATGGTTCCCTCTTCAACGTTACTCGTAAAACTACCAAACGCAGAAGCACTCATGGCATTAAATAAGTACTAGCTAGCAAAAAACAGATTCCCTATCACGTTCGTGCCTCACTGTAGGGAATGACGGGGGAGGTTAGTTGTGAATGACGCGAGCGAGCTCGTTCCTCGATGTAAGGAATGAAGAGCAGAATAAACACTCACAACGCCTTCATCCTCGAGAATTGTAACAACTGGCACAGGAGCTCAAATTAGTCGTCATTCCAGAACCGAGGGACGAGGTATGTGGAATCTCAGACCAAAAGTGAGATTCCTTATCACATTCGTTAATGAAGGTCGGAATGTAGGGAAGTTACGGGTTATTTCTTTTTGGGTAAAACGCCGCCGGTCAGATATAATCCAATGATAGCTAGAACAGGATAGCCAAAGGCTTCGTTGATCATTACTCCAATCGGTTGCCACTCGTAACCGTGCATGCAGCCAATCACTACAAACGAATGCAATAACACGTAAGGGACGGTGAACAGCAATACTATGTAACGTTGTACTAGTTTGAATGGCTCATAGGCGCGCAGAAGGGCAAGTTTGTGTTTGGCTTTCTCTTCATCGGTAAAGAACATTGCGTCTCCTGTTTGAGTGATGGTTTTTAAGCCTCGTTCTAACATCGATTGGCTTCCAAAGATTTGTCCTAGCAAATTCATTCATGCTCCTATGTTTGTCTGCTGTATTGAATCCATTTCCTACCTTCTTTCATTCCTTTCTCTTTTTCTTCCTTAAAACTACTCAAATGCGTTCATACTGTTTGGATAACTGTGCGAATGAAGTTCAATGACGGGACAGGCTTTAGTTGGGTTCCATTGGTTATGGCCTAACACTTTGTCATCGGTTATGTCGAACTTGTCTTGCAGTTCACTAATAAACTTAAACAAGGTTTTACGTTGCGCGAGGGTGAAGTTGTCTTGTGGCTCTAAACGGTTGTTGTAACCGCCAATTAAACACACTCCAATATTATGGCGGTTGTATCCTTTCACATGGGCGCCCATTTGATCCATTGGCCTGCCGACTTGTAACTCTCCGTCACGGGTAATCACCCAGTGATATCCAATATCCCTCCAGCCGCGTTGCTTGTGCCAACGTCGAATTTCTTTTACGCCTATATTCATGTTGGGTGGTGTTGCACTGCAATGAACGGTGATCCAATCAAAACGAAGTGGTTGGTTTCGTTTGTTGAGTCTATTAGCCATTAAGGTTTACCTCTTTCAACATTAGATGTTCTAAATACCCAAAGAACACATAAGCTTGATCATTGAGCCATTTTTCTAGCTCGCTCCCTATTTCAATTCTAGGCTTATCCTCAACTTCGTCTTTAACCCCTGCACTAATCTTTACGTCTGTTTCTAGTTTCTGATTTTGCCTGTTTCGTTTACCAAATTTGCAGAACAGCTCCCTTAACAAAACCGATGATTGGTGATCTTTGTGGTCTATCAACCACACATAAGCGACGGCGTATCCTACTGGGTGCTGGCGCTTTGCTTTCACGACCAACCAAATAAAATCACTCGCTTCATCTTCTAAGTAGTGGTTTTTTGGGGAATGTATAGAGGGTGGTAAATACCCAAGCGAATGTGAATTCCAATGCGCTTGATCAAGTGGAAATGAATGACTGTCGTGATTGAAAGTATGAATAAATCGCCGAATGGCTGGTGACATAAATAGCTCCTAACAAGTGAAATGGACAGTGCATCCAATCTGTAAGTTCGTGGTTTAGCCAGTAGGTTCGCGTTTTAAGGATGTTACTGAATGAGCGGATAACCATAATCGCGAATAGTTCGTTAGGGTTTTTCAAATAAAAGCCAGCTTAAATTATTTTAAGTGCGCCGCATTTTTTATGATCACGATGATGGATTAACGACAAATGATGTGAGAAATGCAGCAGCGTACTTTTTGTTACAGGTTTATGAGGCCTATTTTTACCCCTAATTTGAAAGATATTGTTTAGATATTCACTAACTTTCATAAATGGAGCAGGGTGATGAGTCATTCTTTAATAACAGAATTCATGCTGGTGAGAACGGATTCGCCAATCAGCAAATTGATTTTACTTAAGTTAGCCGACAATGCGGATAACTACGGGCAGTGCTTTCCTTCTTATCGGTATCTGGCCAAGTATTGTGAGATTTCAGAGAGAACAGTTAAAGATCACGTCAAACGGTTAGAAAGCTTAGGGTTTGTAGAGAAGATAAAGCGCTTCGATAAAAGAGGTAGGCAGCGAAGTAATCTGTATCAACTTCATCTACTCGATGATCGTCATATTGAAAATGGTTATGCAGAGTGTGAAGAAAAGGAACCAGAGATATCAGGTCCCAGTAAAAAATCTGAGGCAATGTCTCAATCGAAAATCAACGTTGAAACGGATATTGCTGTAAGAAAGAGCGGCAGGAATCGAACCGGCAATAACTGCGCAGCTGATAAGCGCAACGCAATGGATAATGGCGACCAAACTTGTGCATTAAAAAAACACGGTGACGGGATTTACACGGAGGAGGAGGCAAATTCCGCACAGTATGACCGTGTTATTACTGCACGCATAATCACTCAGAAGGAATCAAAAAGAAAAAAGGGAGGCAGAAACAACACGCCTCGTTACGTTGACACTTTGGTTGCGGAGTACGCACAACAGAATCCGGAACACCCAATGAAAAGTCGGATTATGGCAATGATTGAAGAAAAACGAGCAAATGATCAAGCATTAAACAGTGTTGATTTATCAGCCGATGAGGATACCGAATAGCACGACATTAGCCGTAGAAATCAATCAATGTTAAAGAATACAGGGAAGGTGTTTTGTGATTTATTCATTATCAATAGAAGAAGAGAAGCAGATATTAATTCAACAGTTTACCAAGGCCGCAGGTAAGCATAGGGAGTTATTGGATTTAATGGTAGATGCTTACCCTAAAGCTTTGTCGGCCTCGACCCTACAGAAAGGGCTAGCGACTCCTGGGTATCACGCATTTCAGTCTACATTGCGCAATGCTCAAATATTTATCCAGGTTAAGACGCATCAATGTAATAACACCAACCAAATGCTCCACTCTTTTGATACTCAAGCGATAGAGCGAGTTCGTGTGCAGCGTCTACTGAATCAATGTTCTTGTTTCTAAATAGAAACTGGTTTGAATTAGAGTCTAGTTTATTAAGCGTTTTCGAATAGACTAATAATTCAAATTGTGGATCGCTTTATTCATTAATCCCGTTGTAAGTGATTAATGAATAAAGCGTTCATTAAATCAGTATTCATAATGGTATAGAATGAATTTACCATTGCGTACTTGGTACTTGATAAGTATAATCTCGACCTATTGATCCTAGGTGTCTGCTAGGAATATAAAAGTTCAAATATTGGATGTTCCTATGCTAGGTATGTTTGATGAAATACTTTATCCATAATGGGTACTAGGTACACAAAAGGTCCTTTAATGATTAAACACTGTTTGTTTCCTGCTGCTGGCTACGGAACTCGCTTTTTACCAGCAACAAAGTCAATGCCTAAGGAAATGATGCCAATCGTGAATAAACCATTGATTGAGTATGGGGTTGATGAAGCGATACAAGCAGGGATGCAGAGTATGGCGATTGTAACGGGTCGCGGAAAAAATTCGTTGATGGACCATTTCGATAAGAACTACGAGCTCGAGCACCAAATTCACGGCACCACAAAAGAAGGGCTGTTGGATGAAATTCGTGATCTTATCGATTCTGCCCACTTTACCTACATTCGCCAACGCGAAATGAAAGGATTGGGACATGCGATTCTAACCGGTAAAGAGTTGATTGGTGACAACCCGTTTGCTGTGTTGTTGGCCGATGATTTGTGTGTAAACCCAGAGAAGGGTGTACTCGAACAAATGATTGGTTTGTTCAAACAGTTTCGTTGCACCATTGTTGCTGTGGAAGAAGTGCCAATGCATGAAACACATAAATACGGTGTGATTGCAGGTGAGCATCTAAGTGATGACTTAATTCGTGTTACGGACATGATTGAAAAGCCAGACCCCGGCACAGCACCAAGTAACTTAGCCATTATTGGCCGTTATATTTTAACACCTGATATTTTCGAACATATTGAAAACACAGAACCGGGTAAAGGCGGTGAAATTCAGGTAACCGATGCGATCCTCAAACAGGCAAAGCAGGGATGTGTCATTGCATATAAGTTCAAAGGTAAACGCTTTGATTGCGGAAGCGTTGAAGGTTATATCGATGCAACCAACTATTGCTACCAGAACATGTTTTTGAAGCGTGTGGAATAGAGCGACTGGATACAAAGTTGTGCTCAAAATCGCTCCGGTTATGTCGAGAGTTTAGTAAGCCAGTGTTTAGATAACTGATGCCCGGACAGACTAAACACTTGCTTACTTTTTAGTTATACCAATTGCATTAAACAAGGCATTGCTTTTGACAACCATAATTCAAGATAAAGAAAACCCAGTAGTAATTGAAACTGGCATTGCACAAAGAAAAGAACGAGTAAACAAAGTGAAAGTTTACTTGGGAATCAGCCTGATTTTTTTACTGTCGGCTTTTGTTGTTGGTGCAAGTGGCCAAATGCTATTGGCCAATTTTTACGTGTTAGATGCAGAAAAGCAGTTAGGCGCTTTCCTAGAGAATAAAGAAAGTCAGAGTACAAAAAGTCAGCCGGTTTTTGATTTGGCCAAACTAGAATCTGCGATGGAAAAGGTTGCTGAGTGGGACACTAATAACCCGGATAGTCTTTTATTGTTGGCGGCATACCAAGCAGTGATTGCATCGCAAGTTCATGAACTTGGGTCAGAAAATGATTCTTACAGTGTCGAATACAAGTTTGAAGATGCGATAGCAACAGCAAAACAAGCACAGTTGCTCAGGCCCATGAACGCTAAAGCGTTTGTTGCTGAGGCTGAATACCAATGGCGGAATGGCGCGTCATTTGAACAAGTTAACGCTCCGTTTGAAATTGCTTTGCAAAATGGTCGCTTTGAAAGACCTGTTGCCTTGTTTGGTCTGGAGTTTTATCTCGCTTATTGGACGAGGCTAAATGTCGAACAGCGTGTATTGGTGTCGAGTTACCTGCTAGAGCCTAACAAGTATCGTATTAATCACTGGCAAATCAACACGACTATTGCGCGTTCTCCAGAGAAGCTACGTGCATGTCGGTTGCTTGCGTTCAATGACAAAACTACGCGTGCATGTAAAGGAATCTGAAATGGTTGAGTTGAACAAGTTTCTTTGTGTATAGCAAGGCAACAGTTTTAAAAAGTACAGTTGTTGAGAGTAACAAAGTGATTTCTGAACAAAGACAAACAAGCTGGAAGCGGGTAGGAGTCTTTTTGATCGTGCTAGCGCTAGGTGGAATGGCTTCGTTGGCCAAATCTTTAGATCTTCTAGCGGGGTTAATCGTCCAGCTAGAAAACAAAGTGGGTGGCGATGTTGTTTTGCATCTGGCGGTTTCTGTTTGCTTAGGTGCTAGTGCCTGCTGGGCTGGTATGACGGATAAGCCAAAACGCCACTTCTTTTACTTTAGTGGACGGCAAGCCGCGCTCATGGTTTTAAGTGTCACGTTAGTCAGTTTAGACGAAGCGACACAGTATTTTATTTCTACGCGAACATTTTCAGTTAATGACTGGCTCGCGAACATGGTTGGTTTGTTTATCGGAATAGGTATCTATCAACTTTTCTCAATTTATCGGATTAAGCAACAGCTATCAGCTTAGCTTGCTTTGGTAAACCATGGTGTGGATGCTGAATTCACACTGTTTAATTCCTAAAAGAGGTATATACATGAAGTTAAACAAATTTATGCTAAGCGCATTGCTTGGTATGACGATGTCAACTTCGGTCACTTATGCTGCTACATCTGAATCTGTCGATTTAGTGGGTATCGTAGAACAAAGTGAGCTGACACCAGAAGAGCTAGTTGCACAGTTGATCGCTCAGTACCCAGAAATGGCTGCAGCAATCGTTGAAACGGTTGTAACGGCTAACCCTGAAGCTGCTGAGTCGGTAGTAACTGCTGCTGTAACGGCGCAACCAGAACAAGCGGCTTCGATTGTTGAAGCGGCAGTAGCAGCTGAACCAGAATCGGCTGAAGCCGTATCGGTTGTGGCGATCGCCGCGGCACCAGAACAAGCTGCTGCTATAGCAACAGTCGCTGCTGAAGCGGGCGTTTCTAGCCAAGCAGTTACAGAAGCAGCGATTGAAGCTGGCATTGATCCTACCCAGGTTCAAGAAGCTGTTGAAGCAGTAGAGCAAGCACCTGTAGCTACTGCTCCTGTTGTTGAAGAAGCGGAAGCTCCGGTAGCTGAAGAGACTCCTGTAGCCGAAGAAGCTCCAGCTGCGGATGAGCAAGCTCCTGTAAATGAAGAAACGCCAGCAAACGAAGATTCTCCAGTAAATGAAGAGTCTCCGGTTAAAGATGAATCTCCAGTTAAAGATGAAACACCAAAAGCGCCTGAATCAGATAAGAAATTCCCTGGTGCAGAGCCGACAAAACCTGTGAAAGATTCGCCTGTTTCAAGCAACTAACACAGTATAAAGCCCGCACACAATCTTTGTTGGTGTATAGCGTTGGGTAGTCGCGAAATGACCTGAATGGTTATGTGTTCATTACCAAACTTTTGTATATCAAGAAGGGAGCGGGCTTTAATGGCACCATTTGTTTTCCAATGAGAATGTTACGATTAATGCGTTTGAATACTTTTAGCTTCTATAGCTTACTTACATTGTTAGTTTGGTTGCCTATTCCACTAGGCTCTAACCGCATATGGGCATGGTCCATTGCTGGAGTTTGGGTTGGCACTACGTTAATCACAACAGTTTTGAGCTTTCGTTCTCATTGGCAAGCATTCCCTTTTCAACGTCTGAATCAGTTCAAATGGTTGCTTTTTCCCGTTGCTATTTTTCAATTGTGGACGGCATTGCAACTACTGCCAATGTCTGAGCTTCCATTGACGTTTATGTCGCCAATGGCTTCTTTGGCTTATGAACAGGTACATTTAGTAACGAATAAACAAGGTTTTGGTCGAATTAGTGTTGACGCTTTCAGTACATATAGCAGCCTAATTAAAGGCTTGGTTTACCTGTTGTTTATCGTGTTAGCGATCGTGCTTATCAACACGGAGAAACGCATCAAATGGGTGCTTAGCGCTTTGTTGTTGAGTGGCTGCTTCCAAGCCGTTTACGGCGCGTTAGTGTTGTTGTTTGGGTTCGAGTTTTCACCGATTTTTGGCATTCGCTTGCCCGATGTCGCAACGGGTTCATTCATCTATAAAAATCACTTAGCCAACTACATGATGATGTGCCTGTGTTTAGGCGCGGGATTGTTGGTTTCACAGCTTCATGTGTCTTCCTCTGGTTCTTGGCATATCCGAATTCAACGTTGGGTATCAGGGTTAATTTCTAACAAGATGGTTGTACGTTGCGGCTTGATCATGATGGTTATCGCGCTTGTAATGACGCGTTCTAGAATGGGCAACACGGCATTTTTCGCTGCTACCTTGATTGGCGGATTCACAGCATTATTGTTTTATAACCAAAAGCCGCGCGCATTAGTTGCACTAGTCATCAGCTTGGTCTTGATTGATACCGTCGTTGTCGGGTCTTTATTTGGTTTATCCAAAGTAAAAGATCGCTTAGAGCAAACCGCTATGGAGAAAGAAACACGAGTAGAAGTGGTCGATTGGGGAACGTTAATGGTTGAGCAAGCCCCACTTACTGGTTATGGAGCGGGGAGCTTTCATTCCACATTTCCTAGGTTCAGTTTTTGGAACATTGGTTATTACGATCATGCGCATAACGAGTATTTGCAATTTGCAGTCGAGTCAGGTTTACCGATGACGTTAATGTTGGGAACAATGCTTTTTGTCGCTTTATATAAAACGATTCAAACCATGCGTAAACGCCGTAGTAAAACCATGAAAGGGACAGCGCTTGGTTGCTACATGGCCATTGTTGGCATGCTGATTCACATTTCCGTGGATTTTAACCTCCAACCTTCTGCTAATGCCATGACGTTTTTAATGGTCTTGGTTCTAGTCGGGGTGTCATCTGTATTGCCATCAGGCAAACGCCGTACGTCTACACAAGAGAGTCACAATGTTTAATCGAATTTTAGTGGTTTGCATGGGTAACATCTGTCGTTCTCCACTAGGTGAAGCGTCATTGAAAGCGATAATGCCGAACAAAGTGGTTTCTTCTGCTGGGATTGCGACTGAGCCAAGTGGCTTAATTGGTCAACCCGCAGACTCTATGATGCAAGACGTTTCGGCGAATCATGGCTTAGAACTTAATAAACACAAAGCACAACAGCTAACTCAAGAATTGTGTGATCTTAGTGATCTTATTTTGGTTATGGAGCCTGCCCATATCGATTTGGTGGCGTCCATTGCACCTAACGCGAGGCATAAGACGTTATTGCTAGGGCAGTGGAGCGTAGGGACTATTGCAGACCCTTACCAAAAAGACCAACAGGCTTTTGAATTTGCTCTGCAACAGGTGTTACAAGCAAGTCGCCAATGGGCGCAAAAGATCGCCTAATTTACGGCATTAGTGAAAATATTAACTACTGCGATATGAGCTACGCAAGATATTAACTAGGTGCAATATCAGCTAGGTGCGACATGAATTACGCAGTGGACTAAATGAGTCCTGATAGATAAGTCAGGAATTCATCAATTTAAGAAGTTGAGTTTAATGGGGTATCAACTACACCCCTTTAAATTTTTTAAGGAATACAGCACTTGTATTCATTTTACGGTCTAGGTACGCAATGGTGCGTAGCTATTAGTTTGGAAATAACAATGAAGAAGACTATTCTCGCTTTAGCGACGTCGGCTGTTCTGTCACCCGCTTACGCTTACGAAATTATTAATAACGAAACGGCTTACCTAGATGTATATGGTGAAGTGAAAGCTCGGGCGTTTTTCTACGACAATGAGAGCAACGATTATACGTTCGGCGAATCTAAGATTGGTGTAGATGCGCGTTACTCAGTGACGGACACAACTAGCGTACTTTCACTGATTGAAGCTGAAATCAACTTTGACGCAGAAGAAGATAAAGATGAAGATGATCTTTACCTATCAAAATACTATGCAGGCGCACAACACGAAGTGTTAGGTACGCTAACGTTTGGTAAACATGCAACAACTTCTGATGACCTAAATGGCGTTGATTACTCTGAAGCGTTTGGTGGTTTAGCTAATCTTAATGCGGTAAGCCAACATGACCTTGGCCTTAAGTACAAATTCGAAACTGAAGTGTTTGCTCTAAGTGTTAACTACGGGCCTGAAGCCGGTGACTTAGACCGTGAAATTATGGAAGCTTACGGTCAGTATTTCCTTGCTGATCTAACGTTAACGGCTGGTGTGGGTTCTTCTTCAACAAACGTGACTCAAAACAGTAAAGATGAGCTGTACTCTATGCTGAGCGGTGAGCTCAACATGGGTGACTACAAGCTAGGTGCAACGTACTACAATACTGATATTGAAGACCGTTCAAACAGCCAACTTGACGTTAAGAAAAACGCTTTCGCTATCGCCGGTCAAATGGAAATCATTGAAAAGCTATTTGGTTACACTGGTTATGAGTTCATCTCTCAAGATTCAAATACACGTACTTTAGACGGCGAAATCAATAACTTTTATCTAGGTTCACGTTACGAAATCGTTGAGTGGGCAAGTGTTTATGCTGAAGTGAACCTTGTTGATGACGGTACTAAAGTCGTTGATCAGCAAGCCACTAACTATGCGCTAGGTGCGACTGTTAGCTGGTAATTGAAGGTAAATAATACGACTGATTTCAGCAAATCAGTTAAAGAGTTACGTGTAACTGTGCGGCTTAGAAGTGTTGTAGCATGTTGCGCTCAACTGATAGCTTAAGCAGAGCTCACTATGAAGCGATGCTCGTCGCCGTGTTTACGAAATTAGTGTTGGCTAAATAAAAAAGCAGTGGGACATTCGTCGCACTGCTTTTTTTATGAAATTTGATCGGTTAGAGCTCCATCTTATTTTTGATAGACACCAATTACATATCAGCTGTTAGTGTCATCAAGATAAGAGGTTAATTAAAAGTTAATTTCCATTAGCTCGGTAACCGTTAAGCCGAATAATAGTTGAATTAGTGCAAACGAATCTTCTTCGGGAAGCTTTTCTGAAATGAGCTTCGTTAGAGTGATCACACCATTTCGACCATTACCATCGGCGCCTTTCTTATGAGCATGCATGATAAACATTCGCATGATCATTCTAAATTGATTCGAGCTCATTGCTTGTTTCCAAGAATCAATGAGTTGAGTTCGCGATGAAAAATCGAGATGTCTGAGGATAATAGGGAATACTTTGCCCTGAATCGCGGTTTCAAAATCAGCATTACTAGGGTAGTAGCCTTGTAATGTACTTTTCCTCAATCCTGTTTCTTTACTTAGGCGGTCGTAAGTTACGTTGTCCCAGCCTTCGTTAAGAAAAATTTCAAGAATGATCGCATTGTAAGAGGCGAAATTTTCTTCCCATTGCGCTTTACTAATACGTGCCATAGTTGTCTCCATAATGTTGATAAATGAAACATTAGCACAAAATTTTTAAAAAGTAATAGGTACGTATAGTATCTTGACAGAGGATAACAGTATTTTACATGCTGTTGACATAGATAAGTGGTAAATCATACTTTTTGGTGAAATAAGTAGAAAGTTATTAACTGATAATTTACCGACTAAAGAGGAGTGGAGATACTACTAATATGAGAGTTGAGATATGTCGAGTTAACTGACGAGAACATAACCATTAGGTTATCGTCTATGCCGAAAAGTGTGTATTAAAAGGCTACGTTCTTAGCACAACGAACACGTCCTAGCTAACTCGATAAATTTAAGTGGCTGACAGTAAAACTGTTTATTTTTAACAAACAGTTTTTGTAAGAGTCTCTTTTATTGGGGCTATAACAGCTAACCCGAAAACATGAACCATTATTTCGTTGGTGTCATCATCGGGAAGGGCGTGAGTAATTGTTTTATGGAAGCTTTCCATTGCTTGATTAGCAATTGGCGTGGGCTCACTTGAAATACAATGCGATATAAGCATTTGAACAATGAAACTGAACTCCATCTTTTCAAGAGCTCTATCCCACGAATCCAACAAACTCTCTTTGCTCGTTAGGTCAAGTTCCTCAAGCATTAAACTTTTTAAATTTCCTTTGAGGGCGACTAAAAAATCATTATTACTAGGGTAGTAGCCTTGTAATGTACTTTTACGAAGCCCAGTAATTTTTGAGATACGATCGTATGTAACTTTGCCCCAGCCTTCGGTCAAGAAGATGTCCAAAATAACAGAATTTAGTTTTTGGTAATTTTCTTCTTTTTGCTGTTTGGTGATACGACTCAAAGCAACCTCAATGTTTGAATTTTCTATGAGTGCAATCATATCGTACCTGGTACCTTATTGAAATAGTATGTCATATTTTTTGTAGCATTATTGTTAGTTATTTAGTGTGTCAGTGCGACGTTGGTGACCTTGATTCAAAGCCTTACCTAGCGAGAAAATGATACTTGATGAATAACAAAACTGTCAAATGCCACACTGTGCATATTCATTCGAGTTGCGGGTGAAGTTCGATATTTTTGTGATCTTCTGTCAAAAAATCAGTGTAATTTGCTTCTATTGTTTATATTTAAGGTGATATCCATTCGTACCATATAAGATTTATGATCTGCGTCTCAATATTGGTAAAGAACTTGAAACGAGTATCAATTTATTTTGCAGGTGAATTCATTAGAGTTAACACCAATTAAAAAGTTATAATGGTCAATGTTTTAGCATTTCAGTTTGAATGAAAAGTCAAAATCATATTGATTCTGATATTCAATCTATGACTTAAAATCACAAGTTAAATCAAAGGTCATCTTTTCCTATAAATTCCATTACTTCTCTATAAATATTCATGATTACAATGAATTGGTTCGGTTGTGATTGGCACAGCTGTTAAGTAAGGAAGTGGGACTAATGTTGAAACGTAAAGCTCTACAACTAGCAGTATTGGTCGGCATGGCGGCTATGTCTGGCGCTGTTTATGCGAATGGTTCAGATATGACGAATCCAGACTCTGGCGTCGTGGTTGGCTATTGGCATAACTGGTGTGACGGTGGCGGCTACCAAGGTGGTAATGCGCCATGTGTGACGCTGGATGAAGTGAACCCAATGTACAACATCGTGAATGTGTCATTCATGAAGGTTTACGATGTGGCTGATGGTCGAATCCCAACTTTTAAACTGGACCCTACCATTGGGCTTTCAGAAGAACAATTTATTGACCAAATCTCGGAGCTCAATAAGCAAGGTCGCTCTGTACTGTTGGCTTTGGGTGGTGCTGATGCACACGTAGAGCTAGAAACCGGTGATGAAAGAGCCTTTGCTGATGAGATTATCCGTCTTACCGAGCGTTACGGTTTCGATGGCCTAGATATCGACCTTGAACAAGCAGCCGTAACCGCAGCAAACAACCAGACCGTGATTCCAGATGCACTTAAGCTAGTGAAAGATCACTACCGTACTGAAGGTAAAAACTTCCTTATTACTATGGCGCCTGAGTTCCCGTATCTAACGACAGGCGGTAAGTACGTTCCTTATATCGACAATCTAGAAGGCTACTACGACTGGATTAACCCACAGTTCTACAACCAAGGTGGCGACGGTATTTGGGTTGAAGGCGTGGGTTGGATTGCTCAAAACAACGATGCGTTAAAAGAAGAATTCATCTACTACATTTCTGATTCTCTTATCAACGGAACGCGTGGCTTCCACAAAATCCCACATGACAAGCTCGTGTTTGGTATTCCTTCAAGTATCGATGCCGCAGCGACAGGTTTTGTGCAAGAGCCACAAGATTTATACGACGCATTTGATAGCCTAACGGCGCAAGGCCAACCGCTACGTGGTGTGATGACTTGGTCTATCAACTGGGACATGGGCACTAACAAAAACGGTCAACAATACAACGAGCAGTTTATTAAAGACTACGGCCCGTTTGTACACGGTCAAGTAACGCCACCACCAGTCGAGGGTGAGCCCGTTCTTAAAGGTGTCGAAAATACCCGTGTTCTCCACGGAACAACATTTGATCCTATGGATGGCGTAACGGCAACAGACAAAGAAGACGGCGATCTAACGTCATCAATCGATGTTGAAGGTTACGTTGAAACCAGTGTTATTGGCACTTACGTTTTAACTTACCGAGTGAAAGACAGCGATAACAACGAAACCACTAAAGCGAGAACGGTAGAGGTTTACAGCCAGAAGCCAGTATTTAATGGTGTGTCTGACACAACTGTTGTGTTGGGAACTGCGTTTGATGCTATGGCCGGCGTGACAGCAAATGATGCTGAAGATGGCGACCTAACAAGTACTATCACACACACTGGCAGTGTCGATGTAAATGAAATCGGCAACTACACGCTTGTGTATAGCGTAACAGACAGCGCGAACCAAACTGTAACCGCTGACCGTAAGGTGTCTGTGGCTGATGGCTCTAACTGTGCTGCGGCATGGGATGCCAACACCGTTTATGTGGAAGGCGACCAAGTATCTCATGACGGTTCAACGTGGGGAGCAGGGTGGTACACTCGCGGTGAAGAACCTGGAACGACAGGTGAGTGGGGCGTTTGGAGAAAAGTTTCAGACTCTTCATGTGGTGGTAACCCAGATCCGGGCGATGACTTAGAGCTTTCGGTTTCAGGACTTCAATCACAATATGCGCCAGATAACGGCAACGTCCGTTTAGATCTGACACTGACATCAAATGAAGCATTAGATGTTACCGCTATGGTGATCAACAGTGCAGGTACTGTAGTTGAGCAAACTAAGGTTAACGTAACGGACAGCCGTGCTATTACCATCGACTTATACGATGTAGCGGAAGGGCAATACGCACTTGAAGTGGTCGGTAAAGCATCTGACGGTGAAATGGTGATGGTAAACGATTCGTTCGCTGTTAAAGACGGTGGCGGAACAACACCTCCTCCAGGTGATTACCCTCCATATGAAGCGGGCACAAACTACGCAGCGGGTGACATTGTGGTCGGCAGCGATAATGGCTTGTACGAATGTAAGCCTTGGCCATACACGGCATGGTGTGCAAGCGCGTCTTACGCTCCAGCAGATAGCCAATACTGGCAAGATGCTTGGACTAAGTTGTAGTCTGATAGCTCAACGTTAGCAATATAAAGTAGACGATCAAAGAGAGGCCATTGTGCCTCTCTTTTTTATTTGGGTAATTTCAAACCTATAAAGCAACCTAAAAAGGTGTGATCTTCGCTATAGATTTAACCAACTTTACCGAAGTTAAACGTTACTCTCACGGTAAATGACCTATGAACGATTAAAGTAATGTGCGGTGCAAATACTATGAAGTGTTACTGTAACAGTGGCTGTAACTATATGTGTAACAATGGGATTTATATATGTAATGGCAAAGATTTCTTAACGGGTTTGTATGGTTGTTAGTCGATATATGACTTTTCTAAATGATTCAATTTCGAGCTTAACGCTTATTTATGGACTAAATTGGTGATGTGTGCTGTTTTTGTGTCTATTTTTAACCCGTGTCATTATAAAGATGCTACTTAGTGTGTAAAATTTAGATAAGGTGGATCTTTTGAGTTTCAATTGTAACCGGTTACAATTACTGTGGCTTTAATCACGGTGTGATTTAAATGTCTTCGTTAACATGATTCCAAGATCATTTAAACGTTAGGTCCTGAAATGTACGTTACGAATACACGTGTCTGGGAAAGTCCAGAAATTATTTCTTTCAATCGACTACGAGCACACACGCCACTATCTAGTTGGCGTAGTGAATTTTGTGCTCAGGTTGGAGGTATAAGCTCATCGGTAATGAGCCTAGATGGAGAATGGGATTTTTCATTATTTCCGTCTCCTGATTCTGTTCCTGAAAACTGGATGGCAGATGAACAACTTCCGAATCAGAAAATTACAGTTCCAGGTAACTGGCAGTTACAGGGGCATGATTTCCCAATTTATACCAATGTGAAATACCCATTTCCATGCAACCCTCCATTTGTTCCAAAAGAGAATCCAACAGGTTGTTATCAGACGACTTTTGAACTACCTGAGAATTGGGAGCAAGAGTCGCAAACGCGAGTCATTTTCGATGGGGTAAATAGTGCATTTTACGTTTGGTGTAATGGTGAGTTTGTAGGTTACTCACAAGATAGTCGCCTTGCTGCTGAGTTTGACCTTACTCCATATCTAACCGAAAGCAATAACACATTATCCGTCAAAGTTCTTCGTTGGTGTGATGGCAGTTACATGGAAGGTCAGGACATGTGGTGGATGAGTGGTATTTTCCGCTCTGTTAGTCTACTCAATAAACCAGTTCGCCACATTAAAGACGTAAAAGTGACGCCAGACCTTGATGCAGCTTATAGAGATGGTGAGCTGAAAATCAATGTCGATACCATGAATGGTGACGGCTTGTCGGTTAAAACCTCACTGTATGATGGTGAGAAAGAAATTGCGTCAAATGTTACGGAAGTCGGTACGGCGCCAGTCGATGAAAAAGGCGGATACAGCGAACGTTGTTTCGCCACGTTAAAGACAAACAATCCAAAGAAGTGGAGTGCTGAAGCTCCAAACCTTTACCGCCTGGTTGTGAGCTTAGTGACAAGTGAAGGTGATGTGATTGAGTGTGAAGGCTACGATGTCGGTTTTCGAAAAATCGAAGTCATAGGGGGTCAGTTGTGCATCAATGGTCAAGCACTGATGATTCGTGGTGTAAACAAGCACGAGCACGATCCAACAACAGGTCATGCAGAAAGCCTTGAACGTGTAGAGCAAGATTTAAAACTGATGAAACAGCATAATTTTAATGCTGTCCGCTGCTCTCATTACCCTAACCAGCCTGGCTTTTACAGCCTGTGTGATCGCTTAGGTTTATACGTTGTCGATGAAGCGAACATTGAAACTCACGGCATGACACCAATGGGACGAATTGCCGATGATCCTCAATGGGCGAGTGCTTTCTTAGAGCGAATGACCCGCATGGTGGAGCGAGACTTTAATCACCCTAGTATCATTATTTGGTCACTTGGCAATGAGTCTGGTTATGGCTCAAACCATAACGCGATGTATCAGTGGACCAAACGAGTCGATCCTTCTCGTGTTATTCAGTATGAGGGAGGCGGTTCTAACACAAGCGTCACCGATATTATCTGTCCTATGTATGCTAGAACCGACGCTGATCAAGAGCAAGGGCATACCAATGAACCTAAACTTTCATTAAAGAAATGGGTTGGTATTGGTGATGAAAACCGTCCAATCATCTTGTGTGAATACGCGCATGCTATGGGTAATAGCCTTGGTGGCTTCGCAGAGTATTGGGATGCATTTAGAGCTCACCCACGTCTACAAGGTGGCTTTATTTGGGATTGGGTCGACCAAGGGCTAGATAAAATCAGCGAAGATGGTGTTCATTACTGGGCATATGGTGGCGATTTCGGCGACGAAATTAACGACCGTCAGTTCTGTATTAATGGCTTAGTCTTTCCTGACAGAACACCACACCCTACATTATTCGAAGCAAAACGGGCTCAGCAACCATTTAGTTTTGAACTTGTATCTTCACAACCGCTTGCAATTAAAGTGACCAGTGAACATTTGTTTGTTGATACGGCTCACCACAGCTTAGATTGGACAGTCATTGATGATAAGGGGGCTGTCATTAGAAGTGGTGAATTGAGCCTAAATCTACCAGCTCAACAGACGCAGCTGATTGAATTAGATTCTGAGTTTGGACTGCTTAATGCTGAGGCTCATCTTAATGTCGCTATTCGATTGCAGCAAGATACTAACTGGGCTAATGCTGGACATATTGTTGCGGAACATCAGGCTACATTAGGCAAAAAACTTCAGCTTGAAGTCGTTGAGAGCAAAATATTTGTACCCGCTAAATTCGAACAGGTTGATGGCGGGCTGCGTGTCACGGCAGCGGATAATCAATGGTATATCAATGCGACCACCGGTGAAGTGGAAAGTTGGAAAAAAGCGGACCGTGAACAGCTGCTTTCTCCAATTCGCGATAACTTCTTCCGAGCACCACTTGATAACGATATTGGTGTGAGTGAAGTCGACCGCCAAGACCCAAATGCTTGGATGGTTCGTTGGCAAAATGCTGGATTGTTTGACTTAGAGCACCGCTGTAAGGGTGTTGAGGTTAATGTCGCGATTGGAGAAGTACGTGTGCGACATGCGTATTTTTCAGCCGATAAGTTGGTTTTAACATCTGTTTGGGATTACAGCTTTACGCAGCAGGGTGAGGCTCAAGTATCGGTATCTGTCGATGTTGATGACTCAATGCCACCAATGCCAAGAATTGGCGCTGAAATGCATTTGAGCGAGTGTCCTCAAAGTGTGGCCTGGCTAGGGCGAGGTCCACATGAAAACTATCCTGACCGTAAGGCAAGTGCTGACTTTGGCCGTTGGATTCAACCAATTGTGAGTATGCATACGCCATACATATTCCCGTCTGATAACGGATTACGTTGCGATACCCAACAACTTCAAATCGGTGACATTGAGCTATTAGGTCACTTCTATTTCAGTGTTAGTCAGTACGGGCAGCAACAACTCGCTCGAGCTAAACATACTTATGAACTGGAAAGGCAACCGGGGTTATTTGTTTACTTCGATGGCTTCCATATGGGAGTAGGCGGGGATGATTCTTGGACACCAAGTGTTCGACCTGAATATCGCTTGCTACGCAACCAATATCAATGGAAATTCGTTTTAAAATAACAACTTGAGCTCACCTCCATTGAGGGGTGAGCCACCCTCTGAACTCTGAATTATTTTAACTACAAAGGCTAAGGAGCCTTATATGTCTGAAGGTAGTATATCGATAAAAACAAAATTTTCTTACGGCCTTGGTGCGCTGGGAAAAGACTTCGCTTGTTCCATTATTTACATTTTTCTTATGTTCTATTACACCGATGTGGTTGGTATTTCTGCCGCTTTCGTTGGTACGCTATTTCTTGTCGCGCGATTTGTTGATGCAGTGACAGACCCTGTTATGGGCATGATTGTTGATAACACTCGAACTCGTTTCGGTAAGTTTCGACCTTGGATTGTGATAGGTACGCTCGTCAATTCGGTATTCTTATTGTTGGTATTTAACACCCATAATATTGAAGGGAATATGGTGTATGTGTACGCAACGGTCACGTATATTCTATGGGGTGTAACTTACACAATCATGGACATTCCTTACTGGTCGATGATTCCTTCGATGTCTTCAAAGCGCGTTGAGCGTGAAAAATTAGTGGTTTGGCCCCGTCTGTTTGCTAGTTGTGCATGGACACTAATGGGGACGTACGGACTGTACTTAGTTGGTTTCTTTGGTGGTGAAGACAAGGGTTCTGGGTTTGTATATCTGAGCTTGGCAATTATCGCGGCATTCATAGCGAGCGCGTTGATTACGTTCTTTAACGTCAAGGAACGCATTAAAGATAAGCGTGTATCTACAGACAAATTCACGTTCAAGGATGTAAAAGACATTATTGGCAAAAATGATCAATTGAAGTCACTAATTGGCGTAGTGCTAACGTTCAATATCGCTATTCAGTTGGTTGGCGGCTTTGCTATCTATTACTTCAGTTACGCAATTGGGCGTGAAGATTTGTTCCCAATGTTCGCTTTAGTATCTGGTATGGCTGAAATTGCTGGCGTGTTTTTGTTCCCTAAGCTTTGTAACTTAATCAACCGAAAGTTTATGTGGCTGGTAGCATGTCTGTTCCCGCTGTTATGTAGCTTAATTCTTGTTCTAACGGGTATTTTCGCTCCTGAAAACGGCATCTTAGTCGGTATTGCTGGTGCAGCGCTCAAATTTGGTGGTGGTTTATCAAACGGCCTATCGACAGTGATGTTAGCTGACGTAGTCGATTATGGAGAATACAAAACAGGGCACCGCAGTGAAAGTATTATTTTCTCTATTCAAACCATGCTAGTTAAATTTGCAGGTGCGCTTTCAGGCTTCTTTGTCGGCATTGGATTAACCGCAGTGGGTTATGTTCCTAATATTGAGCAGAGTGAAGAAACTATATTAGGTTTAAGAGCGTTAATGGTTGGTATTCCTACATTGTTAGTATTACTTAGCGCTTATATATACCAAAAAACATATCGCCTGAATGGTGAATATCAAAATATGGTTTTGAAAGAAATTTCTTCTACATAATTATATCCAATAATAAAGGTTAACAATGAAATTAAATAATAAGGCATCTTATTTGATGTGCTCTGCGCTTGCTTTTTCTTCATCGACTATGGCTGGTTATATCGAGCTAGGTAATGAATATGAGAACTGGGGTGACCAAGAGCAACGATCGAATACCATGCCATACATAGCAATGGAATTTAATCCAATCGAAGATTCATCCATGTTTTTGTACGCTAACTTCAGCTACCGCCACATGATTGAGAGTGAAGAGCGAACTTGGAATGACCGTTCTCGACAGGATGTCGCGATTGGTTGGTCCGAGGGATACAAAGACTTTTGGTGGGGACCTAAATTCCAAATTCGAAATGAAATGTACGCGAATGATACTCGCCGCACGGAATATCGATTTTACAACAATATGGCGTATTACCTAGCAGAAGACCATGACTTAATCCTTGATGGTTTTATCGCCCCCGTTGGTGTTAGAAATCGCCCTCGTGGTGAAGATTGTGTCGGCGAAAATGGCTGTCAGGATGAAGCAAACAACGACCTAAGAACCAGCTATACAGACTATTATCACGAGATAGATTTTGGTGTTCGCTCTCGTCTAGCTTATGACAAAACATTGCAGGTAACGTTATACAGCGAAGTAAGTAAGCAAAGTGAGTTTGAAGGCGATAACCGGGCCTGGGAAGAAGAGAAGCGCGTAGAATGGCAAGTTCGTATGAACTATACACAGACATTCAATGACCTCACTGTAACGCCATTTGTACGCTATACCTTCTACCGAAATGCAGAGAGTGTTGATTACGGTGATAAGGACGAACTGCGAATTCGAGCGGGCTTCTGGGGTGATTACAAAATAGATGATAAGTCTAAGTTTGTATTCGAAACTTATTACCAAACTGAAGATAAAGAGAACTTTGAACAGGATTGGAACCAAAATCAGTGGGAAGATGATTACTTCTTTGTGAAACTTGGATATCGCCGTTCTTTCTAATTAATTCTGAATATATCCTAAATATATACGATTATTAAATTAATAATATCGAGATGTGAAATGAGAAAAATATTATTATCAATGGCAGTCGCATCAATACTGTCAGTGCCGAGTTATGCCCAAACACTAGATGTGGAAATTGAAAATACCAAACAAACAATACACAGCTTTGGTGCTTCGGATGCTTGGTCTATTAACCCAACAATTAACAAGTGGCAGAAAAAAGGGGACGATGCGGCTATCGACCACCTCGCTGATTTATTGTTCTCTACTGACAATGGTATTGGCTTAACAGCGTGGCGATTTAATATAGGTGCAGGCAGTACCGAGCAAGGTGATGGTAGCTTTATTCGTGATCCATTACGCCGTGCGGAATTATTGGTACCTGAGCCGGGTGGCGCAATAGACACGACTAAGCAGCAAGGACAAATTCGTTTCATGCAAGAGGCTCATCAACGTGGTGTCGATAACTTTATCGCGTTTTCTAATAGCCCACCGCATTACCTAACAAAAAACGGCTTAACTCACCCAACGGCAGCGGATGACCTAGGCTCTACTAACCTTAAACCTGAAAATGTGGATGCATTTTCCGACTTTTTGGTTGAAGTGTTGACCTACTTACGTAGTGAAGAAGTAGGGATCCCGGTTAATTACATCAGTCCAATTAACGAGCCAACGTGGGAATGGGAAGGACAGACTCAAGAAGGCAATCGCTACAATATGCGAGAAGTCAAAGCGGTATACCGTAGTTTAGATAAAAAGCTGAACGAAGCGGGTATTCGTAGCGACATTCATATTGATGGCGGTGAAGTGGTCGAATTCACAGCAGCACTTCGTGATGCTTATAAGCGTAACTTTGACGGTTCATCTCAAACTAATGGCATGAATTCTCGTGGTGTTGGCTTGTACCGAAACTACATTGATGAACTGTTAGGGGATCCTGAAATTAGAGACATTATTGGTAACCAAATCTCAGTACATGGCTACTTTTCTGACGCTTGGCCAGACCGTTTAGGCAAGCTGCGTGATATGACATATGGAAACCTACAGGATGTGTCTCCGGGTGCAGAAATTTGGATGAGTGAAATGAGCATCTTGGGCGGTGGCGGTTATTCTCGTGACTTTGATGGTCATGGCTTTGAGGCAGATGATATGGATTATGCGTTACATGTGGGACGCATCATGCATCGAGACCTGACTCGTTTGAACGCTTCAGCATGGCATTGGTGGTTAGGTTTGACGCCATATGATTACAAAGATGGTATGGTGAAAATTGCCCCATCTTTAGAAGCCAATACGGTAGAAGATTCGAAAATGATGTGGACTGTCGGTAACTTCAGTCGCTTTGTTCGCCCGGGTTATCAGCGTGTAGAACTGAGTGGGGTAGACAACCTTGATGGCTTGATGGCATCGGCTTATGTCAGTCCAACACAAGATAAAGTGGTGATTGTTGCCGTTAATACGAGTGATAAGGTAGAGAATGTTTCTATTAACTTAGAAGGCGTTGTTAATTCTGCCACTTATACAACACACATTACCAATGCGCAGCATGATTTGGCGTTGGTTGAATTAGAAAAAGAACAAGACGATTACCTTGTACCTCCGCGCTCAACGGTGACATTTGTTGGCTCACTATAACGTAAAATTTAGCTAGTAATAATAAAGAAACCCCAGTCTGAATAAGGCTGGGGTTTCTTTTATAAACAGAATGCGAGAATAAGAGCCTAAAGACAAGCTTGTATTCAGTGTTGATTCTCTAACAAATCATAGGTTAATTGTTAGGTGAAGCAATGGAATTGCGGCTCACCAGTGTAGGAAGGTAAAGGTTTCCTTTATGCTCGTGAGGAGACTTTTCTACCAACTGGATAGACAGCTTTGCCGCTTGGCTCGCCATGATTTGTACTGGGTAACGAACGGTGGTCAGAGTTGGCTGTAAATAGCTGGCTATCATGGCATCATCAAACCCGATGACAGAGACATCTTCTGGTACACGTAGGTTGTTTTCTTTAAGCACTGAAATGGCACCTGCAGCCATTAAATCGTTGTATGTCGCGATAGCGGTAAACGGCTCATTCTTCGCTAATAAATTTCGCATCGCATCTGCGCCGCCAATCTCATTCGGTTCACCGGACACCACCAGAGCCTCCGAGTAGGGCAGTTGGTTCTTCTCCAGTTCAGAACGATAGCCCAGTTTCCTATCTATTGAGTCATCGATATTATGAGAGGAAGCTAAGTAACCAATTCTCTTATGGCCAAAGCGAATTAGGTGGCTTAATGCTAGGCTGCTGCCTCGAATGTTATCTAAAGCGATACAGCGTTCCGCTATCTCTGGAATATAACGGTTAATAATGATAAGCCCAGGGATCTGCTTCGAAAAATCAATTAGTTCTTGGTCCGATAGGCCTTTGCTATGAATAACGAGATGTTCGCACTGATTATTTATCAACAGTTCGATGGCTTCTCTTTCATAGGTTTCATTGTGGTAACCGTGCGTAATCAAGATATGCTTTTTGTGTTCACGTGCGATTTCGTCAATGGCTTGAACCATAGCACCATAAAATGGATTTGATACGTCTGCCACTAACACACCAATGGAAGACGAAGTTTTATTCGCAAGAGCTCTTGCATTCGCATTTGGGCGATAATTCAATCTTTCCATCGCTTCGTGCACAGCTTTCGTTGCTGTTTCGCTCGTATGTGGGAGTTTATTTATTACTCTCGATACGGTAGCAACGGATACTTTAGCTTCTTTCGCGACGTCTCTTATGTTGGCCATAATGTTCTTTATGTTGAGTGTGTTGTAACAGTTTTCATCGTAGTGCTTCGGTTCCTTTAGAGGGGAGCGTCTTGTACGGTTTAAACTTTTCCGATGGTACGTATAGTAGCAATATAAGAGGCTGAGTCCATATGTTTACTTTGCTGATTGATGTTTAGTTTTTGTGTTTCAAACCTTGCATTTGTTTTGCCTTTTCTATCACCTTTCTTCTGACTCTAGGGTATTTTCGTTCCACTGTTACGACCGTTTGAGAATACTATCGTTATAGAACCAGAGCTCAATATTAGTCAAAACTGTGTTGCGTTAGTTCATTTTACTAATGGATAAAAGGACTATTTATCTTATGTCTTAGGTTGTATTGCTCCAGATCAAAATAGGAGTGATTATCAATTGTATTACTTGTTAAGAAATAGCACTATGCGTTCATTGAATTTTCTATATTGTTAATATTTGCATAATGAATCTTGCTCAAGTCGACCTCAATCTACTCGTTATTCTTAAACACCTTCTTGAAGAGAAGCACGTTTCCAACACGGCATTGGCGCTGGATATGAGCCAACCTACGGTGAGCCGATCTTTGCAAAAACTGCGTACTGTTTTCAATGATGACCTATTGGTGCGAGCGGCTTATGGCTATGAGTTGACGCCAAAAGCAGAAGCCATTAAGCAAGATCTCAATTCTGTCCTTACACGCTTAGAAAAGTTGGTTCATGGCGATGTGTTCGAACCACAAACGAGTGACAGTACGGTTCGCTTCTTCGGTTTGGTTCCTCAGGTTTCGCATTTATTGCCAAAGGTAGTGACGGAGATCCGCAAGCAAGCGCCAAACATGATTGTTGATATCGATTCGATCCCTAAACGCCACTTTGAGCCTCTGTTATCCGGTGATGCGCACTTTGTGTTGTCGACCCACGAGCCGTTAAGTTCAGAGCAAAATTTGTATCGAATGTTCGTGATTAGTCGCGATTACCGTTTGTTGATGAGTAAAAATCATCCTTTGGCGGACAAAGAGATCACGGTTGATGACTTGTTGAATAGCCAACTTGGTCAAATCTCACTGCAAGGGGATAAGAAGCTCTCGATCGAAAGTCGATTTAAAGATCTTGGCTTGATTGATAAGCAACGCCAGCTGTCCATTCCAATTCAGCTTTCCAATTTTAACGTCGCGCCGGATATGGCAGAAGCAACCGACATCATCTTTCATTTACCGACACCTTTTGCTCAACAAGCCGCTAAGCAAAGAGATCTTGTTTGTAAACGCGTGCCTAAAGCGTTACGCCACCCATCAGAAGACGTCTACTTATACTGGCATAAGCGCTTTCATAACGACCCGATGTGTCGCTGGGTTCGCAATATATTCAAAGAGCTTTATACATAATCCATCTACAGGGTGAATGAAAGTTATGAACACCTATCGAGTTGAATATGGATCTCTTTCGTTATTTGAATGGTGAATAACGAGAATCGATTTTTGGTATGAAACTTTCGTTGATAAGAATGGTAGTCGGTTGTTTAATGCAAACCATTATCATTACTAATCACATATAAGAATGAATATCATGTCTGAGAGATCTCTTTTGATTCGCAAACCTTTATCGATCGCAGTCGCTGTTATTTGTACTTCACTATCAGCTAACGTGTTAGCGCAAGAAGAAGCGCAAGCAACAGATGAACAAATGGTTGTTACGGCAACTCGTACCGAGATGGCATTAAAACAAGCGCCAGCTTCAATGTCGGTTATCACCGCGCAAGACATTGAAGACAGCCCTGGTATTACCTTGGCTGACATCGTTGCTGAATCAACGAGTGTTGAGTCTGATTTTGATAGCACACGTGCTGGCCGTCAGATGATCTCTATTCGTGGTATGGATTCAGACTACACACTTATCATGGTGAATGGCCGTCGTTTAAGTTCTGCAAGTGCCATCATCCGTGGTAACGACTTCGACCTTTCTACTATCCCTGCTGATTCAATCGAACGTGTTGAGATTATCCGTGGCCCAATGTCTGCACTTTACGGTTCAGATGGTATGGGCGGCACGATCAACATCATCACTAAGGCTCCAGAAAATGATTGGAGCTCTACACTGAGCATGGACTCGTCATCTCCAATGGATGGCAACGGTGGCCAAGAGCAGTCTGTTGGTTTTACTACTTCTGGTGCGTTGATTGAAGATGAGCTGTTTGCTCGCCTTTCTGTTAACCAAACAAGCCGTAACGCATGGCAACCATATTCTGGTACACACAGCTCTGGCTACGATCGTGAAGATATTACAGCTTTAGAAGACCGTGACACGCTAAGCATGCTTGCAAGCCTGACATGGCATGCAACGGATAACCAAACCATCGATTTCGATTTTGGTTACAGCGACGACGAACGTAATTCAGCGGCTGAGAGCTCAAGCTCAGTTATTGAGTCTGACACGCGTGTTGTACGTAACAGTCAAGCGATTACACACAGCGGTTTTTGGAGCTGGGGTGACACGCAAGTACGTTACTCACGCGAAAATGTGACTGACAATGATGCGGCTGATCTGGGTAATAACTTCAGCAGCGATATCGAAGAGTTGACTCAGATTGTTGAAGCGTCTGCGACCACTTATCTTGGTGAAAGCCATACGCTAACGTTTGGTATGGATTACCAACTGAGCGAGCTGACCAACAAAGAGAACCTAGTGAGTGGTTCATCTGAAGCTTACCAAGGTGCACTGTTTGTACAAGACCAATGGTTAATGACGGATCAACTAACGGCAACCATTGGTGGTCGTTTAGATAAACATGAACTGTACGGTGAAGAGTTCAGCCCACGTGTGTACTTGGTACACCAAACAACGAATGACCTGATCATCAAGGGTGGTGTGGGTAAAGCATTTAAAGCACCAACATTGACTCAAAACCAATCTGACTATCAGGTACCAAGCTGTAAAGGTGGCTGTGCGTTAGTCGGTAATGAAGATCTAAGCCCAGAAACTAGCTTAAACTACGAGTTGGCGGCAGTTTACACTCAACCTCGTTGGAATATCGAAGCGGCATTGTTCCGAAATGAGATTAATGACCTGATTGAAAGAACGGAAGGTTACTGTCCAGAAGGCGGTGATTGGAACGAAAGTGCTCGTCAATGTGAAAACCCTGACGGCACACCAACGGGTAATTTAGGCGCAAAAACTTACCAAAACGTCTCTGAAGCAATCATTCAAGGTGTTGAGCTAGGTGGTATGTATCAAATCTCTGATAAGTGGGCGTTTTCTGGTAACTACACTTACCTAGATACTGAAGATAAGTCGACAGGCGAACAGCTACTTGAGCGTTATAAGCATTCGGGTTTAGTTAAACTGAACTGGAGCCCAACTTACGACCTGAACACCTTTGTTAGTGCGCGTTACCGTGGTGAACGTCAGATCGAAAGCGACCTAACTCAAGACGCTTACACAACGCTGAACCTAGGTGCTGTCTACAACGTGAATGCTTCAGTACGACTACGTGCAGGTATCACGAACTTAACTGACGAAGCTGTATCACAAGAGCTAGAGAGCATGGGCTATGTTGAAGAGCCACGTACTTACTACGTAGGTATGACAGCGGACTTCTAATTTAGAGTTCAGTAACTGATAGCTTGATACAAAAGAACCCACACTGGCTGATGCTCTAAAAGGAGAGCGGCGAGTGTGGGTTCTTTTTTGATCTATAGATTTGGTTTAATTTGCCGTTTATCTATTAATCTAGATTTTGACACATGTGATCAGCGCATTACCGGACTGAGTATCCCAAGGAATCAGCTTGTCGTAATCGTGCTCGAAGATATTAACCTCGAAGTAGGGCTTCAATATCTCGATTAACTCTTTAAACGAGAATGCCACCATTGGGTGTTCATCATTCCACACTTGAGTTTCACCAGCAGTCGTCTTTTCGATACTAAGCTTTAGCGCTTGCTTATCACCCTGACCAGAGTAATACCAACCAGAACGGAACGTAAAATCGTCTTGTTCAAGATTGGTGGTGTGTCGAACAAAAAGATCATTACTGATCTTGTCTTTATCCACCACGTTAAAACAGAAAATACCTTCTGGCTTTAATGCGCGATGCACACTTTCAATACACTCTTTAAGCTTCTCAAGGCCATCGTTGTAATGGATGGAATACAGGAAGCAAGTGATAAGATCGAGTGGTTCAGTGACCTCAAAGTTACTCATGTTTTGTACTGAGAACTTGGCTTCTGGGCAGCGAATTTCAGCGATATCTAACATCGGCTTGTTAAGATCTAGGCCACCGCTTTGGTAACCAAAATCAATAAAATGACGAACGTGTGGGCCAGTGCCACAAGCTAAATCGAGGTGTGTTTTTCCTTCATTTCCAAAGATTTGATGGAGTCTACGTACGCAGTTACTTTGCGCTTGGTAGTCAATATCTACACACATTAAATCATAGTAACCGGATAGGTCGGTATAGAGTGCGTTGGCGGACATATTTGCCTGCAGCATAAGCTGAAAAATTAGGGTGGCGCATCATATACCGAAATTGGAAAATCGCAATCAAATATCGTTCAATATAGGCGCTTTAATTCTTGGTCGCTGTACTTTCATTATCTGTTGGCTGGCTTCAAGCAAGAGCTTTCTGGCAAACCACATCATCATTGATAGAGACCTGGTTTTTCCCACTTGTTTTTGAACGATAAAGTGCATCATCTGTCACCCGAATTAGCGTGTTAATGTTGTTGGGTGAGTGACACATACATCGGTTAGTGATGCCAATACTGACGCTCGATGTAAATTGACGGCGATTGAATCCAACAAAAGTATGCCTATTAAAAGCACGGCAGATACGTTCGCCTATGACTTGGGTATGCTCAGGTTTCGCGTTGGGAATGAATACAATAAACTCCTCTCCGCCCCAGCGTCCAACTACGCCATTGAGTAATTCAACGTGAGTTTTAATGGAATCGGCTAAGTATTTAATGACAGCATCACCAACACTGTGACCAAACTGATCGTTTATTAATTTAAAGTCATCGATATCAATCAGCATGCAAGACATTTCTATTTGCTGATTCACTGGCTTCTTTATCCAATCATAAATGGCGCGACGATTGAGTACCTGCGTTAAGTCATCATACATAGCACGGTGCAGCAGCTCTTTTTCTAACAAGACCTTGTCTGTGACTTCTTCGAGAATCACTTGAATGGCGTCTTCACCTTCCCAGTTAATCACGTTGTCATAAATATTGAAGTATTTATAGTTGCCATCAAAGCAATGGTTGGATACTACAGAGCTGAAGTTGGGTGTATTGCCATTGAGAATGCTCTCGCACCGCCTGATGGCACTTGAATGCTGGTCTTCAGGAATGATTGAAATGATTGAGTCCATCGCAAGTACCTGCTCGATAGATTCGGCACCTTGTTGCTCAACCCAAGCTTGATTAACCATCAAAGGTTTGAAGTTTCGGTGGATCAAAATACCTTGTTTCGATGTACTGAGTAATTTTCGATACATGAGATCTGATTCGTGGCGTTTACGCTGCGCCTCTAACATTGATGTGATGTCAATGACGTGTACTTCAAGCGCAGGTTTGTTATTCAGTTCAATGACATGTGATAAACAAAATATGGAGATATTGCGACCATTAGCTGGAATGTCCGTGTACAATTTTCCTTTGTTAAACTTTCCTTTTATTGCCTCAAGGTAGCGTTTTTTAGCTAGGTTTTGGTAATTGTCAGGAACTAAGGCATACACAAATTCAACATTGTGTAATAACTCATCGCGGTTTCGATAACCAAAGATTTGAGCGATCTCGTTGTCGACATCAATAATTCGATGGTTTTGAAGTGTCATCCGCCCATGTGCCGAGTCGAAGTTTTGGCAGGGCATGGTGGTGGTTAGATCTAGTTGAATACTCATATCGGCCTGACTACTTATTCGTTAACTGAAACAGGTGTTGCTCCCTCGCTGCGGCGACCTACGGGCTTTGCGGCACGCTTTTATCACGAGACTAGATAGGAAAAATATGGTATCTAGGTGAACCCAGTGTGACATTTATTATTTTATGATTAATCAGTAATTTTACTGATTCAAACCGAGTTCTTGAAAAGGAAACAATTCAGGAAAGTAGGCCAGTAATTAAAGCCAAATCACTCAAGCTAAATAAGCGCACCAAACAAGGAGAGTTGAGACAATGAAACCAGCAATAAATGCACAGGATTCAATGGAAAATGGAACAGCATTGGAAAGCAGTACTTCAATTGAAATCAAGCTTGATGACTTGTCGGGTGGAGAAGTCATTGAATTGCTTGAAGAGCACCTTGCCGATATGTACGCAACTTCGCCAGCCGAAAGCGTCCATGCACTGGATCTAGATGGGCTCAAGTCACCAGAAATTACCTTTTTCAGCGCTTGGAAAGACAGCCAACTGCTTGGGTGTGTTGCCATTAAAGAGCTAAATACCCAACACGCTGAACTCAAATCGATGAGAACCTCACAGTTTGCTCGAAAGTCAGGTGTTGCGAGCCAACTTTTACAGCACGTATTGGATACAGCAACCGCTCGCCAGTATCGACAAATCAGTTTAGAGACAGGCTCAGAAGATTACTTCAAGCCAGCACGTAACCTGTATGAAAAGTTTGGCTTTGGATACTGCGAACCCTTTGCTGATTATGTGTTGGACCCGCACAGCCAGTTTATGCGTATTGAGTTGCGTTAAGAGGCTAGCTTTAGATGTCGACTTACTTCGCAGGGTTCTCCCTTGGCCTTTCGCTGATTCTTGCGATTGGCTCTCAAAATGCGTTTGTTTTAAAGCAAGGGCTTAAGAACCAACACGTATTGGCAGTTTGCGCTGTATGTGCTATTTCTGACGCTTTACTCATTAGCTTTGGCGTGACGGGCTTTGGCGCAATAGTTAAGCAGTTCCCACAAATTGAACAGTTCGCCCGTTATGGTGGGGCTATCTTTTTGGGTGTCTATTCATTCTTAAGCTTCCGTTCAGCATTTACTGAAAACCACGCCTTAGAAGCCACTGCTGAAACCAAAGACTCGTTAACCAAAGCGATTGCGATGTGTTTGGCGTTCACTTGGCTTAACCCGCATGTGTATTTGGATACTGTGGTATTGCTGGGTTCTATCTCAACTCAATATCAACCTAACCAAATGTTGTTTGGCGCAGGTGCCGTATCGGCGTCGTTTGTGTTCTTCTTTTCACTTGGATATGGCGCTCGCTTCTTGGCTCCAATGTTTAAGAACCCGAGAGCGTGGAAGGTGTTGGAATTTGTCGTTGGCGTGATCATGGCATCTATTGCAATATCTTTGATCGTCTAGCTGCGCGTAATTAGGCATTCAAGTTTACTACTTAAAGTGCCTACTTAAAGTGCGTATCTAAAGTGACTGTCTTTAGTTATCTCCGCATTTAGTTATTTCCAAAAAAATAGAATTATTTTTCGCCTTTCAGTTTTGGCGTTCGTCTTAGGGGTACAAATACAAATTAATGACCTAATTCGGAGTCACCATGATTAAACTTGTTAGCTTTAAAAACTGCCCATTTGTTCAACGTGTAATGGGTGCTTTGGTAATGAAAAATGTCCCATTTGAAATTGAATACATTGAGCTAAATAATAAACCTCAATGGTTCCTAGATATTTCGCCAAACGGACAAGTGCCTGTCTTGATTACAGAAAATGAAACGGTTCTTTTTGAGTCAGATGCAATTGTTGAATACCTAGATGATAAATATGCGCCGATAGAAGAAGTATCTGCCGAGCAAAAGGTACTAGATCGTGCTTGGTCTTATCAGGCAAGCAAACATTACATGCCGCAATGTGGAACCATGGGAAGTAAAGATAAAGAAACATTTGAGACGCGTTTAGCAAACCTTCAAAAATCCTTCCAAAAGGCCGAGAATAAATTGGGTGGCAGTGACTTCTTTAAAGGCGATTATATCTCTAATGTCGACATCGCTTGGCTACCACTGTTGCACCGAGCGTCAGTAATTAAACAAGGCTCTGGTTTTGATATGCTTGAAGGCTTCCCGAAAGTACAGAAGTGGCAAGCGGCGCTGATTGAATCTGGCTTGACCGATAAAACCGTTCCTGCAGACTTTATTGAGAAGTTCAGCGGTTTCTATTTAACGAATAACTACTTGGCTAGTCTTGCTGACGCTCGTTAATAACACGAATTAAATTGAAATATATTTTAATAGCAGACCGTTCTAAATAAGCACTCTCCAAAAATAAAACTCATTCTTCTCTTTATATCTGTAATTGAATAAAGAGAGAAACAGGGTGAGTTTTTATGTTTAGGCATGAAGATTCAGGTTGTTTTTGAGATCGGATGAAAATTCAATTGGCTCGATAACAATCTGATTATAATAAGTTTAATGTTGATAATACTCCTGTTTACTCTCAGGTTTATTCGTATTTTAGTACTCGTTACGTCTCAGAAAATACAACTGTCTTATAAATAAGACTTGGTTAAATATCTATGATTGTTCGTTTGATGACCTAAAAATCTTGTGGTACGTTCTCATTCGCTCTGTAAATGAACAGTGTTTTATTATTCGTTTGGAGTTGTTTATTTAATTTATTTTAAACAGTAACGCAACAGGTGAAATAGTGTCGGAAACTATTGGCTGTTGGTCAACGTTGCTGTAGGACAGACAAAAAAGGGTATTTTCATGCTTAAATCATCATTTCTATTGGGCCTAGTTGGCTTAGTTTCACTTCCTACATTTGCTGCTGGTATTGAGGGTGGTCCATACATTGGCGCAGGCCTTGGTGTGTATCAAGACTCAGACACTGACGGCGCAGGTAGTCTAGATGCTGAAAGCATGGGGTACAGCCTTTATGGTGGTTATCAGTTTAACCGTATTGTAGGGATCGAACTTGGTTATACGGATTATGCTGACTATGAATCATTTGGTACTAAGGTGTTTTCACCAACATCGCTTTCTGTTGCAGCAAACCTAGGCTACACCTTCGATAACTCAATTCGTCCATTTGTACTAGCGGGCTTGAGTTACGTAGATTTGAACTCAAACAACGCTAGCTCTTTTGATGATGATTCTGGTGCCGGCTTTCATTTCGGGATTGGTGTTGAATACACGCCAGTAGAAAACCTAACCTTACGTTTGATCTCACAAGCAGACGCAGTAAACATCGAATTCTTCGATAGAACAACGGGTAATCGATTAGAAAGCCGTGATGTAGCGTTTAGCACAGTAACTCTGGGTGCTTCGTACAATTTTTAACGACCTCTGTGAAATAGCTTAAAGCTAAAGCTATGGACACATAAAACCGCTCTAACGTTGAGCGGTTTTTTTATGTCAAAAATAACGATTGGTCACGCTATCGGCGGAGTTGGTCCAAAGCCTGAAATTAGTTGGTTTTCACAAGCTTATAAAAGGGAATTATCTCGACTATTTTGGTAGATTAAAGGTATTACAGACTTCCAGTGAGCAGCAATGAAGATTCTTCACACGTCCGATTGGCACCTTGGCCAAAACTTCTACAATAAAAGCCGTAAGAATGAACATGAACGGTTTTTACAATGGTTACTTGAGCAAGTTATAGAGCACGACATCGACGCGATCATTGTTGCTGGCGACATTTTCGATACCAGTACACCGCCGAGTTACGCTCGTGAGATGTATAACAAGTTTGTGGTCGATTCGAACAAGATCGGCTGTCAATTGGTGTTGTTAGGTGGAAATCACGATTCAGTCTCTGTGCTTAAAGAGACCCAACAGCTGCTCAAATACATGGGTGCAGACGTGATTCCAAACACCAATGAAGATCATGCGACTCAAGTTGTCGAACTAAAAGGCAAGAACGGCGATGTAGAAGCGCTGGTTTGTGCCATTCCTTTTATTCGTCCTCGCGATGTGTTGATGAGCCAAGCCGGTGTCACAGGCGTTGAGCGTCAGAAGAAACTCGGCGATGCAATCAAACAGCATTATCAAAGTGTTTATGATGCGGCGGTTGCTAAGCGCGCGACGTTTGCAAACAGCGAGCACATGCCGATCATTGCCACTGGTCACTTAACGGCGATGGGTGTTCAACAATCGGATTCGGTACGCGACATCTATGTTGGCAACCTTGATGGTTTTGCCGCTGATGGCTTCCCAGACGCAGACTATATTGCACTTGGCCATATCCACCGCCCACAAGTGGTGGCGAAGCGTGAATACATTCGTTACTGCGGCTCACCAATCCCATTAAGCTTTGATGAGCTTAAATCTCAAAAGCAGGTATGTGTGGTTGAGTTTGTTGAGGGCGTGCGCACCATTTCTCAATTGCCAGTTCCAACGTTCCAACCGCTTGCTGAAATCAAAGGCGACTTGAGCGAGATCGAATCTCAGCTTAACCAATACATAGGTTTAGATAGCGAACAAAGCGTGTGGTTATCGATAGAAGTGCAAGCGCAAGATTACTTGTCGGATCTTCAAGAACGCATGCGTTCATTGACTGACGGTTTGAATGTGGAAGTGCTTCAATTGCGCCGCGCAAGAGAACGTCGTAATCAAGCATTAGAGCAAGAGTCAGCAGAAACGCTGTCAGAATTGAGCCCGATGGACGTGTTTACGAAGCGTATTGCCTTAGAAGAATTTGAAACCGATTCTGAAAAAGCACGTTTAGAGCGAATGACGGTGAAGTTTAAACAAGTGATGGTAGAAGTGTCCGAGAGCGCTCAAGCGCCAAACAAAGTAGAAGAGTAACCAGTATGAAGATTTTAAGCTTAGAATTTGAAAACCTGAACTCTTTGAAAGGACGTTGGAAACTCGACTTTACCCAATCACCGTTTGCGGAAAATGGTCTGTTCGCGATTACTGGCCCAACAGGGGCGGGTAAAACCACCATTCTTGACGCGATTTGTTTGGCATTGTTCCACCGCACACCGCGTTTGAAAAGTATCGCCAAAGGCAACAACGAATTAATGACGCGTGGCACGGGTGAGTGTTTTGCTGAACTGGAGTTTGAAGTGCAGGGCAAAACGTATCGCTCTAACTTCCACCAAAAGCGAGCGCGCGGAAAACACGATGGCGCATTACAAACGCCAACGTGTGAATTTGCCGATGCGGATACCGACAAAGTCTTAGAGACCATGCTGACCAAGAAGACCAAGCTAGTGGAGCAGGTAACAGGTCTCGATTTCTCACGCTTCACTAAATCGATCATGTTGTCTCAGGGTGAGTTTGCGGCGTTCTTAAATGCCAATGCTAACGACCGTGCAGAGCTACTTGAAGAGCTGACGGGAACCGAAGTTTATAGCCTGATTTCAGAGCGCATCTACGATCATTTCAAGTCGAGTGAAGAGTCGCTTAATCACCTTAAAGCGAAAGCAGAAGGTGTGAGCTTACTGTCTGAAGAGCAAATCAAAGAGCTAGCCGCAGAACGAGAAACGCTAGAAGCCGAGCAGAAGCGTTTAGCCGAGCAATTAAAAGAGTGGCAAGCGCATCTAAGCTGGTGGAAAGACGTGACCAAAGCTGAGCAAACTATTGCGACCAGTGAGCACGATCTTAAAACAGCTCAAGATGACCTAGACCGTAATCAACCTTCATTAGAGCGTTTGGCAAACAGTGAGCCGGCTGAAAAGCTGCGTCCAGTGCACAAAGATTTAAAGCGTTGCGAACAAGAGGTGAACACTACTCAAGCTCACCTAGATAACAGCACCAAGTTACTTGCCGTTCGTGATGCAGAAATGCAAGACGCGCAAACTAAACTGACGCAAAGCAGTGCGATTGTCGAACAGGTAAAAACCGAGCAACAAGATCAAGAGAAGATCATCGATCTGGTGCGTCCGCTCGATAACCAAATTGCCGTACTCAAAGATAAGCAAACTGCGGCCGTTAATGCGGCGAATACGCTAAACGAGCAACATACGCAGCAGCGCAATCAACAGGTTGTTTTAGTTCAAAAAACAGATGCACTGAAGCAACAAGATAAACTCAGCACTGAGTACCTAAATACGCATCAAGCTGACCAACATCTGGAAAAATACCTAGGTCAGTGGCAAGCAAAGGTCGAGCAAGTTCGTACCCTCGAGCGTCAACATGCAGAACAACTGAACTCAGCGAAGCAAGCTTTGTCTGCGGTTGATGCTCAGCAAATGATCATCAAATCTGCGCAAGACGCGAAAGCAACGCAAGATAAGGCCTTAGCTGAATTGGTTGTGCTAGAGAGTAGTGCAAAGCAACAGTGGGAAGCGTTGCGAGGCAACACCAGTGAGCAAGTGCTGAATGCGCAAAAAGATCTGTTGGAGTTTTGGAACCGCAATACCCACTCACTAATCGAGATCAATCGTGGTTTCCTAAATGCCCAGCAACAGCTGCACGCAAAAACACAGGCACATCAAACTAATACGGAGCTGCGTGGCAAGCTTTCGAAAGAGCGTGAAGTGCTGGCGGATCGATATCAAGAAAAAAAGACTTCGCTTGAACGATTGACGCGTCTGATTGCACAAGAAGGCGAGTTAGCGAAGTATCGTGCGGTATTGAAGCCGGGAATGGATTGCCCATTGTGTGGCTCAACAGACCATGCGATCGAACAATCACAAAGTTCGAAGGATTTGAATGCCCAGAGTGAGCTTGAGGAACAAGAATTAGCAGCGATTCAGAAAGAAGGCCAAGAGCATCGTCAGCAGTTAGATTCTCTTGCCCCTATGATTGCCGCGCTGAACGATGACATCCAGCGAGCGCAAGCGGATATTCAGCAGGCTCAACTGAATTGGCAAGGCGTTGTCGGTAAGCTTCAACAGAGTTTATCAGATTTCGTTGGCACTGCTCCTGAATTGGCGCTGCTGACGATTAACGATTTAGGCAATGAAGCCACAGTCGCGACCTTTGCTCAGCAGTGTGAACTTCAACTAAGTCACAGCGCGCAGCAACTCAAAGCGTTGGCTGATGCTAAAGCGCATTACGCTGAAGCTGAGAAACAACGCCTGTCTGTAAGTGTTATGGCTGACAAGGCGCAATCGAATCTCGAGTTGGCCGAGCAACGCTTAGCGGATCTGAATAAGCAAAACCAAGTCGCAAACGAACAAGTGACTCAGATAACTCAAGCGAAAGAGCAGCAATGGAACGCTTTGAAAGAGAGCATTGTTCAAACTTCTATCGAAGCGCCTGAACTTGAACATATCGATGATTGGTTTACTGCGAAATCGCAAGCATCAAGCACATGGCAGCAAACCAAACAGCAACAGGCCGATATTGAGAAGCAACTGATTACTCAAAATGCCGAATTGAAAACCTTAGACGACAAGCTAAGCAGCGCTGAGAAAGAGCTTGCGACACTGACACAAGAGAGTGAGTCTCTAGTGCTAGAACTGACTCGTGTAACGGCTGAAAGAACAGAGTTGTTTGGTGACAAAGACATTCAAGCCACCAGCAATGCGATGAAGCAAAAAGTCACTGAAGCGGTAAATACATTTGATGCCGCTCAGTTGGTGCTTAACCGTTGCGAACTGGAACATCGAACCGAGCAAACCAAACACACTGGTTTCTCGGATGAGTTAGTCAGCAAGCAGTCCAGTCACACACAAGCGTTGAATACTTGGTTAGATGCACTGAAAGCTAGCCCATTCGAAGATGAGGTGAATTTTGAAGCGGCGTTGTTGGATGAAGAGGTTAGAACTCAACTTCAAAGCCTCAAGAAGTCTTTAGACGAAGCGATTGTCAGTGCACAAGCAAGGTTGAATACCGCCAAAGCGGCGCAAGTAGATCTACAAAATCACGAAAATGCGAAAGCATGGCAAGAGCAAAACCAACAGCAAGTTGAAGAAGCGACTACTGAATGCCAAAACGCACAACAAAGCCATGCGACAAAGATCGGTGCGATTTCTGCCAATCTTGAAACGGATAGCCAGAACCGCAGCAATCAGCAAAATCTGTTCAAGCAAATCGATGAGCAACAAGTCGAGTTTGATGATATCTCACGTCTTAACTCACTTATCGGCTCTAAGAACGGCGATAAATTCCGTAAGTTTGCTCAAGGTCTAACGCTGGAAAACTTGGTGTACTTAGCGAACAAACAACTACAACGTTTGCATGGTCGTTACGAGCTAAAACGTAAAGCCGACGATGGTTTAGAGCTGCAAGTGCTCGACACATGGCAGGGCGATGTGATGCGTGACACCAAGACGTTATCAGGTGGCGAAAGCTTCTTAGTGAGCTTGGCGTTGGCATTAGCGCTTTCTGATCTTGTGAGTTACAAAACCAGTATTGATTCTTTGTTCTTGGATGAAGGTTTCGGCACGCTTGATAGCGACACATTAGACATTGCCCTAAACGCGCTCGATAACTTGAATGCATCAGGCAAGATGATTGGCGTCATTAGCCACGTTGAAGCACTGAAAGAGCGAGTACCCGTTCAGCTTAAAGTGACAAAACACTCAGGCTTAGGTGTGAGTGAAATGGAGAAACAGTACAAGGTTGTCGCTTAAGTTGTGGCTTAGGTTCTAGCTATATTCCATAAGTGCAGAAATAGAAGCAGAGCTAGATGAAGCAGCTCCCCGACTCAGTCGTCCCTCCTTCTCTAGGATGACGGAGTCGGGAGTTGTCATCAATCACTACGCCGTCACTCCTTAACGTAATAGGGAATCTCTAGTAACCGCACGAAGTGGACGCATCAGGAAGGAAACTGCCATGCACAAAAAGCCTCATTTACCGACTAAGAGATGTCCCGTTTGCCACAAGCCTTTCGCATGGCGTAAAAAATGGCAGCGCTGCTGGGATGACGTGATCTATTGTTCTGAACGTTGTCGTCGCAACAAGTCTTAGTCTTCATACACTCTATTCTCTATCAGCCAAGTCCGGTAAACCGATATTTCCTTCCTTTGTTATCATTTTGATGTTCCTTTAATCGTTTGGTCATTCATTTCTTAAGTTAATATTTCTATCTGTAAGATAAGTGATGTATAAAGGCGGCATGAAGATACCTAAAAGAATACAGCCTTTAGTTGACGATGGTTTAGTCGACGAGGTGACAAGCCAACTCATGAGTGGCAAAGAAGCATCGGTGTACATTGTGCGCTGCGGCGATACGATCCGTTGTGCCAAGGTATATAAGGAAATTAGCCAACGCAGCTTCAAAAAAGCGACCGCGTATCGTGAAGGCCGAAAAGTCCGAAATAGCCGCCGTGCTCGAGCGATGGAAAAAGGCTCTGGCTTTGGTCGTGAACAACAAGAAAAGGTTTGGCAGAGTGCCGAAGTGGATGCCTTATACAAACTGGCAGAAGCGGGCGTACGTGTGCCTGTCCCTTACGGTTGCTTTGATGGCGTGCTGCTTATGGAACTGGTCACTGACGATGATGGTTATGTTGCACCACGTTTGAACGATGTCGTGATGTCAGCAGAGCAGGCGATCGAAGACCACGCTGTGATGATGACTTACGTAGTTAAAATGTTGTGTGTCGGTTTGATCCATGGTGACTTGTCTGAGTTCAACGTATTGGTGGATGAATATGGCCCGGTGATTATCGATTTACCACAAGCGGTTGATGCTTCTGCGAACAACAACGCTGAGTGGATGCTGGCTCGTGACATTAATAACATCCGTGATTATTACGCTCAGTTTGCTCCTGAATTGGCGAAAACCGAGTATGCCAAGGAAATGTGGGCGCTGTACGAGAAAGGCGACTTAAAGCCAGACAGCAAACTGACGGGTGAGTTTACGGAAACGGACGATTTGGCCGATATCGAAGCCATTATGCAAGAGATAGACGCTGCGCGAATTGAAGAACAACACCGACGTGAACGTGCGAAAGAAGAGAAAGAAGGTGTCGACGATAGCAAGTTCAATTGGGCTGAGTAATCGTGATGATCAGTTTTGATCTTTAGCTAGATATCAACCATACGCCTTAAAAAGTCAGGCGCTCTTTCAAAAAACAACCCAATGGAGCCTCAACTCTGTTGGGTTTTCTTTTTTAGCGCTCATGAAAGACGGCCACTGGTATTAACTACCAATTTAACTGCTCGCCATCGTAAGCGTAGAAGTGTCCACTTTTGTCCGGCGTGGCAGTCCGAATGATATCGACCAAGTGATGGGCGACATAACTCGACTCAAACAACTTGCCTTCAGGGACATTGGTCTGAAAAGGCTTCGACAGAGCCGTGTCTGTCGTGCCCGGGTGCAGAGCCAACACGGTACCTTTCTTAATGGTGCGTTGCCATTCAATAGACATGGTTTTGATGAACATGTTGAGGGCTGCTTTCGATGAACGATAGCTATACCAGCCGCCTAATCTGTTGTCTGAAATACTACCTACTTTTGCGGATACCACAGCAAATTTTGGATTGTCGCTCGCTTTAAGTATCGGCGTGAAGTGCTTTGCCAATAACAAGCTGGGTAGGGTATTTACAGAGATGTTTTTCAGAAAAAATTCAGGATCAATCGACGACAAGTTCTTTTCCGGCCCAAGGTCTGGAGTGTGGAGCATACCCACGCAGTTGATCAGCCAATCAAGTTGGTCCAACTCAGAACTCAAGCGCTTGATATCAGCTTCGTCGGTGGCGTCGACTTTGTGCCAGCTCAAGCGATTATTTTCTAGTTCCGGCTGTTGAGAATGGTAAGTCGCGTCTACATGCACATCAAGAAAATCAAACCGAGAGAGCTCAGATAATAGGTGTTTAACCACAGCGAAACCAATACCGCCGCTCCCACCGACCACCAATATGTGTAATCTGAGTTGCTCCACCATTATAAGTCCTCCAAGTTTGTGATTCGTTGTTCAGCAGTATCGAGAATCGCTTGTTGTGATTGTTCGTCCATGTTGTCCCAAGAGCGATATAACATGCCCATGCGTGGGTTGCGGTTTAACGCATCGCGGTGCTGGTTCATAAAGCGCCAATACAAGCTATTGAAAGGGCAAGATTGTTCACCGCTGCGTTCTTTTATCTTGTAGTGACAGCCTTTGCAGTAGTCGCTCATGCGGTTGATATAGGAACCGCTGGCAGAGTATGGTTTGGTTCCGACGATCCCGCCATCCGCAAACAGTGCCATACCTCGCGTATTTGGCATTTCAACCCACTCAATCGCGTCGACGTAAATACCGAGGTACCAACTGTCTACTTGGTCAGGGTCTATGCCTGTTATTAAACAGAAGTTGCCAGTGATCATTAACCTTTGGATATGGTGCGCGTAAGCAAACTCAAGAGACTGGTCAATCGCATGCTTCATGCAGTTCATCTTGGTCTGTCCGTCCCAAAAGTAATGGGGCAGGTTATTGTTTGCTGAGTAATGGTTTTTGCTGGCGTAAGCAGGCATATTCGCCCAATAGACGGCGCGTATGTACTCACGCCACCCCAGTATTTGGCGTACAAACCCTTCGACCTGTGCAATGTCGATGCTTGGTTTATTTGAAGAGCTGTCTCGATGACTGGATGATTGGTAGGCCGACAGTGCTGCATCAATCACTTCTTTTGGGCTCAGCAGTTTACTGTTCAACGAAAACGAAATACGGCTATGATACAAGCTCCATTTAGAGTCGTGCTCTGTAGTCATCGCATCTTGAAACTGCCCAAATAACGGTAAGCAAACTTGGCAGAAATGAGCGAGCAGAGACAAGCTTTGTGCTCGGTTCACCGGCCATAATAACTGGCTACCGACTTGACCAATGGTTTGCACTTGGTGGCGTTCGATACGCTGCAAAATGTCGGTTATGTCATTGGTAAACATCAGAGGCTGAGGCAGGTTTTCGATGTCTTGTTTCTTGAGTTTCTTTCGATTGTTCGCGTCGTAATTCCATTTGCCACCAACGGGCTTTCCGTCTTCTAGCAAAATGTCGAAACGCTTTCTCATTCGGCGATAGAAGTGCTCCATCATGATGTGTTTGTCTTTCGGGAACTGTTGTTCGATCTCTTCAAATGGAAAGAGGAAGTGCTCCGTATCACAACAACCTTTGGTTGCATTGGTCAGCTTGAGCTTGTTCATCTGCTCTAAGAGGCGATATTCATCTGGCCTTTGATATTCAAACTTCTCTGCGCCGAATTCGTGTACATAGTGCTTTAGAAGTGTATCTAGGTTTTCAAATTGCGTGGTATCGTCCAAGGTGAGGTGAAGTACCTGATGACCTTGTTCTTTGAGTTCGTCAGCGAAGTAACCCATCGCACAGAAAAACGCGGCCACTTTTTGAATGTGAGAGGCAACATAATCTGTTTCTTGTTTGAGCTCAGCAATGATGTAAATAACGTCATCATCAACTTGTTGAAACCATGAATGCTCAATGTTTAATTGGTCACCTAATATAAGTCGTACCGTTTTAAAGTTCATAATGCGTCCTGGTTTGTGAGGCTTGTTGTGACAGCGTTACCACCTGTCCATTGATTGATGAAGGCATGGTCTGGGTCGTACATTTCAGTCTGCTTAGTTAAATCAAAATGGCGTGATTTAGGTTGTGATTGGTTTTTAGTTTCGCTGTTGCGGGCTGGTTGATTGAGAGCCCCAGCGATATACGCCCAATTCCCCCAGTTAGATGCCACGTCATAGTCGACAAGCTGGCTTTCGAAATAGGCTGCACCGTGTCGCCAGTCGACGCCCAGCTCGTAAATCAAACAACTTGCGGCTAACTGCCTTCCACGATTGGACATGTAGCCAGTCGCATTAAGCTGGCGCATGCATGCATCGACAATCGGGTAGTTGGTGTTACCGCTCTTCCACTTTGCTAAATTAAGGCTTGCCGATTGATTGCTATTCTCTGCTACAACGGGGTTCGTGTATGAGCCTGTAAATAACGATGCCTTCAACGACATGCTCTTCCAATAAAAATACTCTCGCCATAACAGCTCGAAATAGATCCAGTAGGTTGAATCATTGGAACCATGATGCGACTCAAATCGCGTGAGGTGTCTGCAGATTGTTTTTGGTGAGACACAACCTGATGCGAGCCACGGTGAAAACTTAGTCGAGTTCTCGATGCCGTCCAATGCATTTCTTGTCTGTTTATAGCGGCTCGCGTAATCGTGAGAGAAGTAGTGGTCGAGATGTACTAACCCCGATGTTTCACCGCCTTTGAAGTTCAGCTCGCTCGCCAAATCATCCGTCATAAAAAGGGAGGCTGTTGAGTGACAGTGTGACGTTTTTGTTAGGTCTGGTGCTGGTGGTAACGTCGTTATGGTCAAACTTTGTGTATCGACAGACAAGTGTTCGATGAGTTTTCTGAATTTGGTAAACGAGCGGGGTAATTTGTCTAACGTAAAAGGGCAGTCATCGAACTCAAACAGAGTCGAGTTATGAGATTGAATCGCAGTTAAGTTCGGGCAGTCAGCCAACGTTGATTGCACCAGTTGTTGCTCGTCGTAACCACAATGAGCATTCGTAAAGAGGTGGTTGACGTTTAGATCAGAGATAATGTCGTTGAGCGAGTCTTTAACGTTATCACTTTGGGATTGGTCTTGTTTAAGGACGATGAGTGTTTGTTCTAGGTCGCTCAGGTTAGCTTTAAGATCGCTTATCGATTGTGAAATGAAAGCTGTGCGGTGAGCGCCATATTGTTGTTCTTGGGCGAACTGTGAAGAGTAGTGAGACAGATTCGGTTCGACGAAGACACAAACGAGCTGATCGACGATTTGGCTTGCTTGGTAAAGTAGCGCATTGTCGTTGATTCTTAAGTCGTTTGTAAAAAGATACAGGCCAATCTTTTTCATTACTTTCACTCGGCGATTTGTTAATTATTAGACGCTTACGAGTTGATAGGCTGACAAGATCACAAATGACTACTCTAAGTTGGAAATAGGAGATTTTGGTCAGGATGAGGGTGTTGAAGAGGGTATTAAGCCAACCAATAATACCGATAGAGGTTGGCAATATAGGCTATTTTTGAGTGTCGAACTGCAGCATTTATTCCATAGGAACAACGAGAATATCGATAGGGGAAGTATCGATGATCTGTTTAGAATGGGAGATGAGCTTATGCCAAAAATCATGGTGATGGCCACACAGCAATAGGTCAACACCGTTTGCTTCGATGGCATTTTTGAGCTTATCGTTCAAATCACCCGTTCCCACGAAAATGTGCTGAATTGGGTGCTTGGCGTACGCCTCAAACTCTCTTAAATGCTTAACGGCATCTTCATTGATGGGTAAATCACCGTCATTTCCTTGAATATCAACGAGTTCTGGATAAATTTCTCCATGCGTACCATCGATATAAACAAATGAAATGCCAGCTTCTAGTTTATCAGCGAAGAAGGTCGCTCTATCAATGAGAATCTTGGTGTCGTCAGACAGTTCAAGTGCGACCAGAATATGTCGGTAATCCATAATTAAAGCCTCTTGTTGTGAGTTATGTAACAAGCATAGTTTCTGTTGCCGCAAATGATATCGAAGAGATCTCATATTGCGTAAAATCATCATTCAATGTTCTTCTAAGCACTATCGTATTTATATCGCTTTGATTGATAAGAAATTTACAAAAGGTTGATATAGTGTTTGAAGCGCTAGCTTATGCTCTTAGATAGGCTTGATAGTTCAATGCGCCAATAACGAAGAGGCATCAATGACAGCACTACTAACCATTCCCACTCGAACATTAGGTTTCGACTACGATATTGAGATCCGAGACTGGTCTCAAAAGCTCGTCGGCTTTCATGTGTTTGAAGATGGTAGACGACCGCTTGATGGGGGTATTGGGCTGAGCCTCAACCTTGTTGAACAGTTTGACGTGAATGGTCGTTGGTTAGACTCATTGCCTGCGCGTTATCGTGAAATCACCGACGACTTTCCAGAATACCAATACCAGATGCTGTGGCTAGCAGCGAATACCTATGAAGCCGCGCAATTGCTTGAATTAAGGCCAGTTATTTTGGCTTTGATCTGTATGAAATACAGTGTCGATAATCAGAAAGCATTGGCACTGAGTCGCTTAGGACAGAAGAAGATCCTTGCTAAGTTGGGTTTAGACAGCAGTAAGGCGACACTCAAATTCATCGACAAGCTAGAGCTTCATTACAATGTTGGTGATGAACTCGACCACATTGTTCGCATTCTCGAACCGCTGCAAAGACGAGTTCTTAAATTCAAGCATTACTCAAAAGTTGGATACACAGCCCTGCGTCTGGACCAAGTTCATCCATTTTTAACCGGCAGTCGATTAGGGATTGCAATGGTGGAAGAGGGCAGACTTAATGCACCGTCGAAGATGGCGATGTTCCAAGATGCGATATTGCTAGGGCAAGATTTGGAGATGGATGATCCACTGCGCGCGATTACCAGCCAGAACTCATTCGCGATGTTTGAACAACTGCATGATCGCTGGACGGAGCAACGCCAATTACGTCGTTTGGAGGGTAATCGCCCAATGGATAAAGACATCCCTTATCCCGTTCCTTTACTCGGTAATGACAACATTCATCCGCTCACTGATTATTACGACCTTGAACACGAAGGTATAGAGCAGAAGCACTGTATTGGTGTGTATCACAATCGAATCATGAGCGACCGTTATGTGGTGTTCCGCATGCTCAAACCTCAGCGTTTAACCATAGGTTTACGTCGCGTCCCGAGCAAAGCATTTCCGTTTGAAATAGACCAAATCTGCGGAAAACGAAATGCACCGCCGTCGGAATCCGCTCGCCAAGTGATTCACGACTGGTTAGAAGCGAGTAAGCAAAAGTACCCTAAGCAATAGCCATGAAGTAGAAGGAATACAGGATGTTTCAGCAAGGCGATCTTTGCCCGCATTGTGGTTTGATTATTGTTATGCCTACGGATCTCCAAGGTGAATGCCTAGGATGCGGCGAAGAAATTAATCAAGACCCAGCAGACGATTACGACGAAGAAGAGTAGCCTTTACCTACACTTAGATTAAACAAGGCTAGGATAGCCGAATTACACTCTTTCAAAGGACGGAAAAAATGCAGAAAGTAATCTTTAGAAATTGCGATGAAAGTTCGCCTTATTGGAGTGAGTTAGAGGGCTTATTTCAAAGCGAATGGTCTGATTTCAAGTTTAAAGATACCTATAAAGAAAACGTACAACTTCCTCCAGTAATAACCGTACTTCGCGATAATGTGGTCATTGGTGGCTTGGCGTATTCCTATTTTCAAGAACCTCACCAAGTGCGTGATGTGGTGTGGATCAACGCCGTGTTCGTCGCCCCTCAATGGCGCGGCCAAGGTATTGCGAGTGAACTGATTAATCGTGGTGTCAGACAGGTTTCTTCTGGAGTGCAATCTCAACTCTACGCATACACCAATATCATGGGACTCTATCAAGGGCTAGGTTGGTCAGTTGTCGATATCGAATCAGAACCGAACCATAAAGTGATGAGTATTGAGCTTAATCGATAAGCTCGGAATAAAAGCCTGATATTAGGTTATCTAACGTTCGAGTAATGAAGCTCTCCCTTTCATCCATAACGCATAAACCTGTTAAATTTTCGTTGGAACTCATGCCGATATCGCCTTTAAATCAAACAACTAGCTGTTGATTAGACCTATCAACACGATTTATCGCAGCAGTTGTTGAGCACAAAGCCTATATTGACTAGAATGACGCACTTTTTTTATTTACGTACATACAGGTAATGAACATGAGCGATACTAATTCAAGACCAGCTTTACCAGATCATCTTGCAGGTAACCCACGCAGCCCACACCACGTTGCTGAGTGTTTCGAATACCCAATCGGCATTCGTCTAAATGGTAAAGAGCGTACTGATGTTGAAGAATACTGCATCAGCGAAGGTTGGGTTAAGATCCCTTCTCCAAAAGCGCTAGATCGTTTTGGTCAGCCAATGCTTATTACTCTAAAAGGCACTGTAGAAGCTTTTTACATCGACGCATAGTCACGTTGTGTGGCTAGCTAATACTTCGAGTAATTAGCTAAGGTTTGCCTAATTAGCCAACATAAAGCCACCAAGCGTTATTACCTAAAAGGGTCTAGAGAAATCTAGACCCTTTTTGTTTGCATTAATTTTGGGGAACTTCTTTAACCAATAGCCCAAACCACCTTCATAACTCCACAGATTCAACCAAAATTGTCGTTATTCACTATGCATTCGCAGTAATAACAAAGTTGTTGTTGGTTGATTCATGTTCGCTCGCTCTTTTGGGATTTATCCATACTCGAAAGTTCTGATGTTTAATTAAGCAGATACAAACAAAAACATGAAGCGCAGTCTAATTAAGTGAAACTAATGTGCTGTATTTAAAGTTATTTTTTGTTAATGACTACCTCTATCACAGAAATTAATCCTGAAGCACATACAATTCCCTTGATTTCGAATGAGCGCTAATTTTTTCGTTCGAGCATTTTAATTCTTCCTTCGCCCAATAATTATGAGGTTCCTATGTTTGGAATATTCAAACCTATGGCGCATATCGATCGCTTGTCATCAGATAAGATCGATAGCACCTACACACGACTACGATGGCAGCTGTTTCTCGGCATCTTCGTTGGCTATGCGGGGTACTACTTAGTCCGTAAAAACTTTAGTTTGGCGATGCCTTATCTCATTGAACAAGGTTTTAGCCGCGGAGAACTAGGGGTTGCATTAGCGGCGGTATCTATCGCTTACGGCTTATCTAAGTTCTTAATGGGCAGTGTTTCTGACCGTTCTAACCCTCGTTACTTCCTCAGTGGTGGCTTGTTAATGTCGGCGTTGGTCATGTTCTGCTTTGGCTTCATGCCATGGGCTACAGGTAGCATCACTGCGATGTTTATTCTGCTGTTCTTGAATGGTTGGTTCCAAGGTATGGGTTGGCCGGCTTGTGGACGAACCATGGTTCACTGGTGGTCACGCAAAGAGCGTGGCGAGATCGTATCGGTATGGAACGTTGCGCACAACGTGGGTGGCGGTTTGATTGGCCCGATGTTCTTATTGGGACTGTGGGCTTTTAACGATGATTGGCGAACCGCTTTTTATGTTCCTGCATTTTTTGCCACTCTCGTTGCTGCCTTTGTTTGGTTTACTGTAAGAGATACACCTCAATCTTGTGGTTTACCGCCGATTGAAGAACACAAAGACGATTACCCAGACGACTACGATACGTCTCATGAGAAAGAAATGACGGCGAAAGAGATCTTCTTTAAGTACGTTTTCTCTAACAAACTGTTGTGGTCAATCGCGATTGCTAACGCGTTTGTTTACCTTATCCGTTATGGCGTACTCGACTGGGCTCCGGTTTACTTAAAAGAAGCAAAAGACTTCTCTGTAGATAAATCATCTTGGGCTTACTTCTTGTATGAGTGGGCAGGTATTCCTGGAACGTTATTGTGTGGTTGGATTTCAGATAAGCTATTCAAAGGCCGACGTGCACCTGCAGGTATCTTGTTCATGGTTCTAGTGACAGTTGCTGTGTTGGTATATTGGCTGAACCCAGCAGGTAACCCAACGGTTGATATGTTGGCACTGGTTGCAATTGGTTTCCTTATCTATGGACCTGTAATGCTGATCGGCTTGTATGCACTGGAACTTGCGCCTAAAAAAGCAGCGGGTACAGCGGCTGGTCTAACAGGTTTGTTTGGTTACTTAGGTGGCGCGGTTGCTGCGAACGCAATACTCGGCTTTATGGTTGACCATTACGGTTGGGATGGCGGCTTCATTATTTTGGTCGGCGCTTGTGTGGCTTCAATAATCTGTCTGCTGTACGCCTTCCTAGGTGAGCGCGCGCACCACAAACAAAAAGATCTCGAACGAGAGAAAGAAGCGCTAGCTCAGTAGTGTATTTACTGAATAACATCTATAAATAACAACAGAGGCAGGTATATCCTGCTTCTGTTTTATCAAGGGGAAACAATAATGAAAACAACGTCACTGTCTCTGACCTTATTAGCACTAAATTTATCTGCAAATGCGTTCGCCGATCCTTTAGTGATTGCGCATCGCGGCGCTTCTGGTTATTTACCTGAACACACATTACCCGCTAAAGCTCTCGCTTATGCGATGAAACCCGACTACATCGAACAAGATGTAGTGATGACCAAAGACGACCAATTGGTGGTTTTGCATGATCATTATCTAGACCGAGTCACCGATGTGGCAGATCGCTTTCCAACACGTGCTCGTTCAGATGGCCGCTACTACGCGATTGATTTTACGCTCGCTGAGATCAAATCATTAAAGGTGACCGAAGGCTTTAACTTCGATGAACAAGGCAACAGAGTGGCAGGGTACCCAACACGCTTCCCAATGTGGCAGTCTGATTTTCGCGTACCAACGTTTGCTGAAGAAATCGAAATGATCCAAGGATTGAATAAGACCTTAGGTTATGACGTGGGTATCTATCCAGAGATAAAAGCACCTTGGTTCCATCGTCACGAAGGCAAAGACATCTCCAAAGCTGTACTTGCGACCTTGCATCAATATGGTTACCTATCAAAAGACGACAAAGTGTATTTGCAGTGTTTCGACGCCAATGAACTTCAACGTATTAACGATGAGCTCATGCCAGCGATGGAAATGGATCTTAAGCTCGTTCAGTTGATGGCCTATACAGATTGGAAAGAAACCATGACGTACCATGGTGACAAAGCAACGCCGTACAGTTACGACTGGATGTTTGAAGCTGGTGGCATGGAAAAAGTGGCGACTTATGCAGAAGGAATCGGCCCTTGGAAGCCAATGTTGGTGGACGATGCATCGACCAAAGATAACATCATTATTAAACCGTTAATGAAGTCAGCAAAAGACGCGGGCTTAGACGTTCACCCGTACACGTTCCGTGCTGACCCAGGAAGAATCCCAGCTTATGCTGATAACTTTGATGGCATGTTGGATGTCTTCTACAACCAAGTCAAAGTTGATGGTGTGTTTACTGACTTCCCAGACAAAGCGGTCGATTTCTTGAACCGTTAATACCCTGCCAATTACGAGCTATTAGTAACGAGATATTCAGAGCTACAAGCACAGACTAAAGGTGCTTTTGGCTCTTCTTTCACTTTTTGGGTCTCCTTGTACTGGCCTCGAAATCCTACCTATATTCTTCTTTCTCAGCCCACATTTTGATATTCACTCGGTTTACAGCAATAACCTGACTTGATAGGTTACTCCCAATGCAGCCAGATGCTTAATCTATAAGTATTTTCGGCTCAACCTGATATTGAATTTGGAAAGATCATGGAAGAAAGAAGCAAAGCTTATCTTGATAGCTACCTCAACACATTACCAGCAGACGTTGCTTCGCAAGACACCTCTTTCAGTGCCGACTATTACTGCGCCGACGAGTACAACGCCAACCTCTGCGCTCAGTTGATTCTCAAAGGAGAAAAACAAGCGTCTTGCAGCCTTGAATACTGGTACAGCCATGAAGGCGAGGCGAGACCAGTAGTTGGTCACTTGCAAGTCGTCACTGACTGGGATGGCAAGCCCGTTTGTATCGTTGAGATCACGTCGGTGTCGTTGTGCAAATACAACGAAGTGACTGCTGAGTTTGCTGCTGCAGAAGGCGAGGGTGACAAATCACTCGAATGGTGGAGAGAAGCTCACTGGAATTTCTTCTCACGTGAATGTGAAGAGCTCAAGATCTCACCAAGTGAAGACATGTTACTTATGTTGGAGCGTTTCAAAGTGGTTTATAAATAGTGAAGTCTCAGCGCGTGTCGTGTTGAATCGGAAGGCTTGGCACTTTAGGTATCTTTGACTAAAGCAAGATAATTGTACTCCGAACCGCTATTGTCCTTACCAAACGTCACTGCGACTCCACATTTGGGCTATGTTGAGTAAAATAGCTACGAACTCTACTTCGATATCGCCTTCGACAACATTCTGTCCTATTAAAGGGATGGCATATAGCGATAGAATCTGCCCAAAGCAATAAAAAGGTAGAGAAGTATGAGCTTAACAATCAGAGAAGTCGCGGTGGAAGATGCACAAGGCATTATTGATGTATTGAATCCAATCATTATCGAAGCGCGTTATACGATCTTGGATCAGACTTTTACTGTTGATGAAGAAAAGGCATTCATAGAGTCGTTTCCAGAACGTGGTGTATTTAGCGTTGCACTCAACGAGACGACCAACCAGTTGCTTGGTTTTCAGAATGTAGAACCATTCGCTACTTACACTAAGGCCTTTGACCATGTTGGTATTATTGGCACTTATGTTGATGCAAATAGCCGTGGGCAGGGCGTTGCTAAACAATTGTTCGATTACACATTTAAGGCAGCGAAAGCGAAAGGTTATGAAAAGCTGTTCGCCTATGTAAGAGCAGACAACGAGCGCGCGTTAGCGGTATACCTTAAGCAAGGTTTTGACATCGTCGGTACGGCTAAGAAACACGGTAAGATTGGCGACCAGTACTTTGACGAGATCCTGATAGAGAAGTTTTTATAGGCTCGCTTAAACACTAGAGAATTCATCGTATGCAGGAGGCAAGATGACAAAGCTAATCGAATTAACAGAAATAGTCTTATTCGACTGGGGCAATACGCTGATGGTCGATTTCCCAGACGTGCAAGGGAAGATGTGTGACTGGGAAACCGTACAAGAAGTGAGTGGTGCTCGCGCATTACTGGCTGAACTATCGAAAACTCACCAAGTTTATGTTGCTACCAATGCCGGTGACTCCAGTAAAGACGACATCATTCGAGCATTTGAGCGTGTTGGCCTGTCTCAATATATATTGGGTTACTTTTGTAAGGCGAGCATTGGCTTTTCTAAGTTCGAGTCGGGGTTCTGTCCTGCCATCATTTCCAAACTCGGTGTTTCACCACAAGATATCACCATGGTAGGTGACACCTTAGAGAAAGACATTTATCCAGCATTTGAAGCGGGTTTGCAAGCGGTGTGGTTGAACACGGAAGGTGCTGAGCTTAAGTCAGAGCATCCACGTATCGTGCAAGTTAAAAGCCTAAGCGAACTGTTGGAGAAACGCGATTAATTCTCTGATATTAAGTTCAGATAAAGCGCTTGTCTGTTTTGACGCCAATCTCTCATCTCTTTGCTGTCTAATCCTCTAAGCTAACTCTAGTTTCCACTATGAGGGCTAGGTTATGAGTATCGAACGTCACGGAATATCGGTTGGAATTGAACGTGTTAGCGGTGAAACCATTGTTGTGTTTAAAGCGAAAGGCAAACTCACACACGATGACTATCAAGCAATGATGCCAATTCTGAATACCACGCTAGAAGAACTCGATTCATCTAAACTCAAGATGCTGGTCGACATCTCCACCTTAACGGTTTGGGAGTTGCGTGCTGCTTGGGATGATTTCAAACTGGGATTAGAGCTCAATTCGAAGATAGACAAAATTGCGATTTATGGTGATAAAAGCTGGCAAGAATTCGCTTCAAAAGTAGGGAGTTGGTTTGTGTCTGGTGAGATCAAGTCATTCGAAGACCACGACTCTGCGCTTAAGTGGCTAGTCGATTGATTCTATCTACGAACAACTAGAAAGTAATCCGTAAACAACGCCAATGACAGTTAACGAGCATTGTCTCGAACGCTGTCATTTTTCGTTTTGGCGATGATATTTCCTATTCGATTCAATAGAGTATATTCATTGCAGCGTGTAACATACCCAGGCTGTGTTTGGTCGCGACTAATGGTGTGGCTAGATTCAGTAATAACGAGAACTAAAACAGAAATAAGGTCTAACGACATGCATAAGGTAATTGATAAGCTGGCTTGGATATTCATCAAAGACGGCAAGCTGTTGATGGTGAGATCAAAAGGCAAAGAACTGTTCTATCTACCGGGTTGTAAGCGTGAAACTGGCGAAAGTGATGAGCAAGCACTGGTTCGCGAAATCAAAGAAGAGATCTCAGTCGATTTAGTGCCTGATTCCATCAAATACGTTGAGACGTTTACAGGCCAAGCTGATGGCAAAGCGGAAGGCGTATCAGTGCAATTGACTTGCTATCTTGCTGATTATACTGGCGAACTGTCTCCAGATGCCGAAATCGAAGAACTTAAGTTTGTTGATGGCAACGACAGAGCGGTATGTTCATTGGCAGCACTGGTTGCGCTTGATTGGTTAGAAGCGAACCAGTATTTGGCTTAAGGTTTCAGCGGCTATTAGCAAATGCTGAAGATTGATCTTCAAAAGATCATCGCTTACGAATAGCTTGAAGGGCGGCTGTCTTTCATCAACAGGTCGAGTTTCCTTTGAGCTTTCTTCGTGTCTTGTAAATCCACCACCTCAATCATTTCACACTCATCTCGTACCATCTCATTAATTAGGCTTGGGTAATGTCGGCAATCTTCTGGTCGGTCTAAGTAAATACTGCATGTGTACTTGGCTTGAGCCTTGGTGTCTTTCGTCGGAACCAGCTCCAGAAAAGGGCATCGAGTTAAACGTTCGCCAGATTCAGGGTCAAACCATATCTCGCTTCCTCGAACATATTCAAAGATGTCTGGGTTGAACAGCTCCCACAAATCGATCTCTTCTTGAGTCGCGGCAAGGTCGCCATCTCCGTATTTGATACAGCATTTTCCGCATTGATTACAATCTTTCATTATCGACTTCATTGGTTGGTGAGCTTTTATCATTTTACCACTGATAGGCGTGGCACGTTGACTTTGTTGTTCATGGTTAAGCCGTTACGGGGAGGGAACATGGAATAGCGGCACTTAAAATCAACTTATCTATGCACCACCACTCCAATCAAAGCTGTAAACAGTGATACAATTTGCGCCTCTCACGTTATTCAAGCAAAGGCATCAAAATGAGAACCGTATACACCACCGAAGGCAACATTAACGCAAAGAAACAAAAAGAGGCTTACCCAAAGCTCGCTTTATGTGACAAGTGCGTTGGTGACTATGTGGTTATCGAGCAAGGTGAACGAACTTACAAGCCTTGTGCTAAATGTGGTGCCGACGATTAATGCGCCTTGATAAATACCTATGTAAAAGCACTGACCTGACCAAACCTGAAGCGATTGAACGCATCCATAATGGCGAGGTGAACGTAAACAGTGAGGCTGTGACCGATGAATCGACTCAGGTTCATGAAAGCAACACCATCTTGTTTAATGGCACGCCGCTCAAGTTGCGTGAATTTCGATACCTTTTAATGCACAAGCCTGCGGGTACTATTTGCTCCAATATCGACGAAGTTTATCCTTCATTGTTCAACTACATCGAGATAGACAAAGCATCAGAACTGCACATAGCAGGACGCTTAGACGCTGACACCACAGGCTTAGTCTTGATTACCGATGATGGGCGATGGTCATTCAACATCACGCTGCCAACCAAGTCATGTAAGAAGGTGTACCGCGTGACATTGTCACGGGATATCAAAGGCGATGTCGCCGACAGATTCAAAGCGGGTATTCAATTGCAAGGCGAGCAAAAACTGACGCGTCCGGCAGAGCTCGAAGTGATTACCAGTAAAGAAGTGCTGTTGACCATTACAGAAGGTAAGTTTCATCAAGTGAAACGAATGTTTGCTGCAGTAGGGAATCGAGTTGTTGGCCTGCACCGTGAACAGATTGGAGACGTTCGTTTAGATGTTGAAGCAGGCCAGTGGCGTTATCTAACTAAAGCCGAAGTCGACTCATTTCAGCAAGACTCTCAATAAGAGCTCGGAATAAACGCCGCAACTACTTAAAGCGTTAAGCGTGTCAGCACCAGAATATCAACACTATAAGGATGTAGGATGGAAAACCTCAAAGTCTCAGAAATTAAGTCTTTTGTACCCGCGAAAGACTTCGATTTATCCAAGCGTTTTTACCAGTCAATCGGCTTCGAGCTGATGTCTGAATTTCACGATCTCGCCTATCTACGACACGGCGGTTGTGCGTTCCTTCTGCAAAACTTTTATGAACCTGCGCACTGTCACAATTACATGATGCACTTGCTGGTTGAAGACGTAAAAAGTTGGTATCAACACATCCAAAACTCTAATGTAGTGTCGGAATTTGAAGTTACCGTTTCCGAGGTTGTTGAACAGCCATGGGGAATGCTTGAGTTTTGTATCACTGACCCAAGTGGTGTGCTGTGGCGTGTGGCTGAAAACATTAGGCCGCGTTAATTCATCCAACTTGTATTGAGGCCAGTGAAAACTTCAAATTATCCATCTGTTTCTTTATTTATGCCGACATAAGGCAATGATCAAATAGGTTCAAACATGGATATAAAGGCTAAAATGCACAGCCAAGACGTTTACTACTGTGACGACGTGGATTTGGTTGCTGAGCAAACTAAATGCTTAGAAGTGCTATATGATTTCAATCACACTCGCCCGAGCGAAGGTGATAAACGACAGCAGATCATGAAGCAGTTGTTCGCCGAAGTCGGTGAGGGCTGCTACATTGAACCACCATTACATGCGAACTGGGGGCGTCACACGCACCTAGGTAACAACGTATACGTGAACTTCAATTTAACTCTGGTCGACGATACAGACGTATTCATCGGCGACAACGTGATGATTGCGCCAAACGTGACCATCGCCACTGGCACACATCCCATCAGCCCAGAACTCAGGCTAAAAGCAGCGCAGTTCAATGTTCCCGTTCGTATTGGCAACAACGTATGGCTTGGCGCGCACACAGTCGTACTTCCCGGTGTCACCATTGGTGAAAACTCAGTAATAGGCGCAGGGAGCATCGTCACCAAAGACATCCCAGCTAATGTCGTCGCAGTCGGCAATCCATGCCGTGTGGTACGCGAAATCAACGAACGCGACCGAGAGTATTACCACAAAGATCGCCGCATTCCAGATGAACTAAAGTAAGCGATTTTTCACACGCCTGAAATTAGCTGTGACATAAGCCATTGTTATGAAATAACTTAGTTGCATATTAATTGCCTATCTTAGAAACTAGACAGAATTATTCTGGATTCAAATGCGGAATTTTTCTGTCTGATAGCACATAGATTAAGATTTTCATACAAGGAAGGTTTATATGTCTGATAATGGAATAGAGCTACACTGCAGTCAATGTAATCAAAAGACAATACATCGAAGACTAAATAGTTCGGAAATTGAGGCACAAAAAACCGTAAAGAATAGCCCAAAGCACAAAGTTCTTCATTTTGTGTTTAGCGTATTACTCAACCAAAACAGCTCTAAATCAAACATCAGTTACTTCAAGTGTACTGTTTGTGGTTCAGAGTACAGAGATAATGAAAGCATGCCTCATGGCTGGAGCTAAACTCATCGTTATACTTTGTACTAACAAATCGCTTAACAAAGACTCCCAATGCGTGGCATTTTTAATATGTGTTGCGCTAAGTGTTCAAGGCGGGATGCGGGCGCTTTTGTATTGCGTTACTCATGCCTTAGCAAGGCGATATGCTCAAGGAGGGAGTTTTGCTCGATTTATTCAAAAAAGTGGTTCTCATTAACCTATCAGCTGCACTTGTGGTTATAGCTCTAGCCCAGTTTGTTCCCTTCTTCGCGACTACTCAGTTGATCGACTTCTTGTTCTTTGTTGTCATCGTTATATGGATTATAGCGAAACTAATGTGGGAAGGAGGCATCCATAGTAAGACAACTCGGTTAGATGATCCGAGAACAGATAAGGTCTACAAAATGGTAGAAGGGCATGATTTCGAAAAAGATCAGCACGATCACTATCGCATGAACTACCAGACAGGTTTGGTTTTCTTTATAGCCGGTCTACCTGCATTTATTACTTGTTTAGTTCTTCAATTTCATTGAGTACGAACATAACAATAAGATTCACAATGCATGGCATTTTCACTGTGCGTTGGTTTAAGTGTTTAAGATTATATTACGTTCCTGACCACTTAAGCGGGCATCATCTCCATCCAATTCTTCCAGAGTTAAAGTAACTATCCATATCGAGTCTTAATAGTTTGTTTAGGTTCACGGTGCTTTTCTTAACCATTTGTTAGAGTGACATTTCAATGAGCATGGAGGTTTTATAATGGGTACTGTAATCGGTTTGGTGATTCTAGCTGCGATAGATTGGTATCTTGTTCGTAAAACAGGGCTTCATATTCATAATTGGATTTCTAAAAAGTATGCCGCGTATCTGTCGGAGAAGGGAAACAAAAAATAACCTTTCTTATTAAGTCATCGGTATAAAAAGCGTTATCTGCTATTCATTTCACACACTGCAAAGATTGGAGGATTCATGAAAGGTAAAGGAAAGTGCCTATGTGGCTCAGTTGAGTTGGAAGTAGAGTACGCCAGTAATGAATTGGGGGCTTGTCATTGTAGTATGTGTAGAAATTGGTCTGGCGGTCCGATGTTAGTCATTGATTGCTCTGATTCCGTCAAAATATCAGGTGAATCAAATGTAGTGAGATATAAGTCATCCGATTGGGCTGAGAGAGGGTTCTGCGGTAAATGTGGTACTCACTTGTTTTACTTTTTAGTGCCAAATAATCAGTATCACCTTCCTGTCGGTTTATTGATGTCTGGGGATGACTACAAGTTAACTCATCAGATATTCATCGATGAAAAGCCCGAATACTACGAATTTAAAAATGAAACACATAATATGACTGGTGCAGAGGTATTTGCCCACTTTGAAAGTGGAGAGTAAATATGAAGCGAGATTTTTCTATATTAGCGACAACCGATTACGGAAACATACTAAGTAACGAGCACTTTATTGACTTTAGTATTGGTCCTCTTTGGCAGGGAATGCCACGAATTTTTGGAGAAGCGTTTACTGTCCAGTTAACGTCTGGTGATAATTTAATGCTTCATTCAGCCATATACGAAGCACCAGAAGGTTCCATCATTGTAGTGGATGGAGTTGATAGCGAATATGCCGTAGCCGGCGGTAATGTATGCGCAGTCGCGAAGAATCGAGGTATCAAAGGTTTTATTATTGATGGTGTCATTCGAGATTTGGGTGAAATTTCAGATATGAAGTTTCCAGTTTTTGCGAAAGGTGTTCATCCAGTTCCGGGAAAGAAAGAGGTCTATTCTGAGCTGGGCGCTCCAATCACTTGCGGCGGAGTAATGGTCTCTACGGGAGATATCATTGTTGCCGATGTAGAGGGTATTGTCGTTATTCCTAAATCAAGAAAAGACGAAGTGTTTCTAATGGCTTCAAAGAAAGCAAGTGACGAAGCTTCATTAACACTCGCTGAGTGGGAAACGAGTCATAGGGCTAAAATAGCCCAAGCAATAACGTCTGCGAAACAAAAAACTTAATTGGTGCAGCAAGCTGATTTGTAACACGTGGCATTTATCATCAATTAACAGGCGTTAGGCGACAACGAATAAATTCATCTATGGAGAAGAGAGTGATCGTACGGACTGCGACGAAAGAAGACTCAAGTGTCTTGTTAGAGTTTATTGAACAAAAAGCTGACTTTGACCGGAGTATGAAAGGGTTTAGTGGTGAAATCTCGACAACTATAGAGAAAATCGAACGCACATTATTCGGTGATTACGCATTTGCCCATGCATTAATATTGGAACGGAATTGTGAGCCTTTTGGCTTCGCACTGTATCACTATCGATATTCATCCTTCAGTGGAGAGCCATCAATCTGGCTTGACGACCTATTGGTAACAGGAAATCAAAGATCAAAAGGGTATGGCCGTGAACTTATGTTGGCTTTAAAGTCACAAGCGGAGTCATCATATGCCTCTCACATCTCATGGACGGCAAGTCCACATAATAAGAAAGCGCATGATTTCTACAAAAGGTTGGGTGCAGAGGTTCAGCGAATGGATGGTCAAAGACCTTATTTCCGTTGGGCAATGTACGATTCGTGATCAGATAAAAAGAGAACGATGAATAAACAAAAACTAAAGAACCTCATTCAACAAGTTCCTGAGCTAATCGATACAGCCAAAGTATGTCGTGAGGTGGGCTTGCCAAACTTCTATATTGCAGGCGGAGCTATCACTCAAATCATCTGGAATGATATCGAAAACAGACCGCTTCTAGACCAAGTCAAAGACTTCGATGTTGTCTATTTCAATAGTACCTCAGCTATCACCGAAGATGAGTTCAAAAACCGCATTCGTTCGCGGTTAAGTCATTGTGTCGACGTGGACGTAAAGAACCAAGCGACCATTCATGAGCATTACGCTAAGAAGTTTGGTTGCTTCATTCAACCATACGATCGTGTTGAACAAGGTATCGAGTCTTGGCTCTCTGCATTTGCTATCGGGTTTACTTTGAATGATTCAGGCGGCATCAAGTTGTTTGCCCCATACGGTGTAGAGGACGCTTTTGATATGCTGATTAAGCCGAATAAGCGAGCAATGACAGAAGTAAATTACAACAAAATGACCACTGGCTATAAGGCTCGATGGCAGCAAGTAAAAGTGCTTCCTTGGAATTGATCTATAAAGCTTTGTGGGATCGCTCTTAACATTGGGTATTTAATTCAGTTTGGCGTCAGTGGTAAATTTGAATCTAGTCTCAGCATTGTTAGTGACTTAGTTGTACGTTATGTGATTTGGAAACAACGAGGTCTGGTTTATGAAATACGCTCCAATTAAAGATGAAATTACGTTTGATGATTTCGCAAAATTAGATATTCGTGTCGGCTTAATCGTAAAGGTTTCTGAAGTCGCTAAATCAGATAAGCTGATGAAACTCACCGTCGACTTTGGCGATCATCAGCGATCAATCTTGGCTGGCATCAAACAAGAGCGTGAAAATCCGAAAGAAATCGAAGGCAAGCAAGCTTTGTTTGTTGTGAACTTGCCTGAAAGAAAGATGGCGGGTGAAGTGTCTCAAGGGATGTTGTTTGATATTGGTTATGAAGATAAATTAAATCCGTGTTTAGCTTGTCCTGAAACCGAAATGCCTAATGGTGCTCGAGCTGGGTAACGTACACATAAACGTGAACAATAATGTAAGACGGAATAACGCGTATCTTAACTTAAAGCGAACATCATAGATGGAACACAAAACAGGGTACAAGAGATGAAAGCTGGTACGCCAAGAGATTATAGCGAAGACATGTATAACGTTTATTTTGAAGTTGGAGAGTGGGAAGGAACTGCGTTCAACATACTTGAGTCGTTTGTTGGTCAGTCACCGTCAACGTCTATTTCACATTTGGAGTTTGGGTATGAACTTGCGATGCCTATCCAATGTGTACCAGATCTCGTGAGGCTTTTGACTGAGAAAAATATCGCTATTTATCAGATCGTACGCGGTAACAAAATACTAGAGTCATAAAGATATTGGTCGAAGTAGAACAATGAATTAATCGAGATTGATTCGTTATACATGGTACTTATCGTTGAAGGTTGGATTTCTTTCTTAAGGAGTTTTAAGTGAGTCATGAAGTAAGAGTAGGTGTAGCTGCGGTTATTCTACGTGAAGGACGAGTACTACTTGGAGAACGAATTGGTTCTCATGGGGCTCATACGTGGGCAACGCCGGGCGGACACCTTGAGTGGGGTGAAAGTATCGAAGAGTGTGCCAAACGCGAAACACTCGAAGAGACTGGCTTAGTTGTTAGTACATTTGAGAAGCTGACTTTTAGCAATGATATTTTTGAGAAAGAGAACAAGCACTATATAACGCTGTTTGTTGTTGTTTCTGACGCTAGCGGCGAACCACAGATAACAGAACCTGATAAATGTAAGCAATGGAAATGGTTTAAGCTAGATGAGTTACCTGAGCCACTGTTTCTTCCTCTGACGAATCTGTTGAGCGATCCGGTTATCCTTGGGAAGCTAGCGCAGTAATACAAATTGTTAGGCCGTTGCTATGTGAGTACAGGAAACAATCAAATGGAATTAAAGTGTCACTGTGGAAATGTGAGCTTAGAACTGAGCTCGCTTCCAGACGAAGTCGGGGAGTGTAATTGTTCTATCTGTCGTCGTTATGCTGCCGCTTGGGCGTATTTTTCTCCAGAGCAAGTTCAAATCAACTTGAGCGAAAAAACTGAGTTTTATTGTTGGGGCGATAAAGAAGTCGAATTTCATCGCTGCAAGTCATGTGGATGTTTAACGCATTACGTAACGACAGAGAAATGCTCCGCAGATATTTTGGCCGTGAACATGAGAATGGCCGAAAATGAAGTGCTTGCAAGTATCCCAGTTCGTAAGATCAATGGCGCAACGTACTAAGTCAACTAACAAGGTACTCTCACTGCGCCTTGCAGTATTGAAACGGTAGGTTTGGTCGTATTAAGGAGATGTTCGATGTTCAAGTGTCCAAATTGTGGGGCGTCGGTTTCTATTAAAGAGAAATCAAAGTTGCATCCTTCCAAGCACATGCCATGTAGACAATGCGCTCAAGTATTGAAGCCTTTTACTATTTATTACTACTCACTCTTTTTTGTTGCTCCTTTTACGGTTTCGACTTCAATGAATTATGCTGGGTTTAGCACTTTTGGTGCCATGGTGCTTAGTTTTACATTGTTTTACGTGTTGTTTGTGTGTCAGCCAATAAAGAAAGTAACGCAATAGCCCTCTAGCATTAAAAGAAGAGGACTAATCAGTAATATAATAATGAGACAGGTAAATCATGACATTACGAGTAGTTCCAGAGCTTTATTGTTTCGATATTAATGTGAGCAAATCCTTCTTTGTCGATGTGTTAGGGTTTGAAGTGAAATACGAGCGCCCAGATGAGGAGTTTGCTTATCTAACGCTTGATGGTGTTGATGTGATGCTTGAAGGGATTGCGGGCAAAAGTCGAAAATGGCTTTCAGGTGATCTGGCGTTACCTTTAGGGCGTGGCGTAAACTTTCAATGGGATGTTATCGACATCGAATCTCTATATCAGAGAGTTAACGAAAGCTCCGCTGATTCTATTTACTTAGCGTTAGAGTCAAAGTCTTATCAATGTGGGGGTTCGATTGCGACTCAGAAGCAGTTCATAGTTCAAACTCCAGACGGTTATCTGTTTAGGTTCTGCCAAGATATTCATTAAGTCATGACCTTTTGGTTGGATACCAAATGCTGATCTTTGCGCGAAATTATTGGATGGACTAAACGTATTAACTGAGTACTAAGGTTGCATTGCTCACGCCCCAGTAATGCGTTATACAAATAGTGCGATTAAGAATGAATGAGGGTATGTAGTGAGCAATTTACCAGACGAAAGCCAAAAACGATTCATAGCGATTTTAAGCAAAAAGATGGATTTGGGAAGAACATTGAACGTGCTAGGGCACTTGAGCGTTGGCCTCTCTAATCGATTAGAAAGTGAAGAGGCTTGCTACGTTGATTATCAAGATTTGGATGGCAATGTTCACCCTAATTTATCTCACTATCCTTTCATCGTGCTGAAAGCAGACAACTCAAATAAGCTTAGAAAAGTGCGCGAAGAAGCGTTCAGTCGTGGTATTAAATTTACTGATTTTACGAGCTCAATGATCGAAGGTGGTTCTGCTGAGCAGCAGCAACGAACCAAAGAAATCAAAGAAGAAGACCTTGAGTATCTTGGTGTATGCCTGTTTGGTGACACGGAGATTCTACGTGAGTTTACAAAGAAGTTTAGCTTGTATAAGTAACTCACTTTAGTGGTTTAGCTATCTGCTAGTAAGTGCATCGAACATGTTACATAAGCCGTTAATCCAGAGATAGGAAGTCAATGGAATACCAATTAGATATCGAGCCCTCTGATGACGACATTAATGAAGTCAGAGGCGGGTTAATCAAACACAACACACCGTTTCTGGAAGGGTTCCCCAAGTCTCAAGTTGCGTACTACGCGATGGAGGAAAGCAACAAAGTCGGTGGCATTATCGCTGACCTTTGGGGGAACTGGTTACTGATTAAGTTTCTCTGGGTCGATGATTCGATGAGAGGAAAGCAAGTCGGCAGTAAACTACTTAAGCGTATTGAAGAGTATGCACAGTCTCAAGGCTGTACGTCGTCATTGGTCGATACATTAAGTTTCCAAGCCAAACCTTTCTATGAGAAACGAGGGTATGAATGCCAGATGGTGTTAGAAAATTACCCTGTAGATTCCTCGCTATCGTTTCTCACCAAGTCGCTCGTCAAAAAGTAGCGTATTAAGCGCCCGTTTATACAAGGAGAGTAGAGTGGTCAACATTCGGGAAATGGCAATTTCAGACTACGACTCAGTGATCGCGTTGTGGTGCCGGACAGAAGGCATGAGTATTCGCGATGCCGATTCGAAACAAAGTATTGGGAGCTATTTAGATCGTAACCCCGATCTGAGTTTTGTGGCTGAAAATAACAACGAGATCATTGGCGCTGTGTTGGTCGGAACGGATGGACGTCGTGGGTATTTACAACATTTAGCTGTCTCGGCCAACTTCAGAGGGCAAAAGTTAGGTTGTAAGCTTGTCGTAGAGGCGGTCAACGCCCTTGCAGGGTTAGGTATCCCGAAGACCCACTTGTTTGTCTATAACGACAACATCAACGCTCAACAGTTTTACGAAAAGTTGGGCTGGTTTCCTCGAGATGAAGTTCGAATGTACTCGTTTAATAGCTCGGATAATAGTAACGTTTAGCCTTATAAGTTCGCGCTGGTTGAGCTTGAATTTGTAATAGACTCGCGCGCATCTTCCCAATATCAAAACAATCCTTGGAGTATTTAGAAATGTTGTTTTCTAGTCTGTCTAAACCATCGGTTCATGGCTCCGAGTTATGTTCTGAACTGCTCAATTTCTTAACCGAGCATAAGAGTGATTTCGAAGGAAAGTTAATCCCTGAACTGTCATACATCGATGATATGGCACATGTGGTGAACGGTATCAAAATCAAAGACGTTCTACACATCAATGCGAATCAATATCGACTTCAATATTCGTTTGATTGGGAGCTGTTTCTAGGTTGTTCAGATAGGAACGAAACTGGTGTAGAGAATGGAAGTGTTCTATTCACTCTTGAGGACGATAACGTTCTTAATATCAACTTCCCAAACTACGGTTCTCGAGACACTAGCGATGAGCTCTAGTCGGTTTTTCGTGCGTGTTATACAGAAGGAACAACAATGATAACTATCGAAAGGCTTGAAGAATCGCATGTGGCGTCAGTTCAGGCCATCCAACTCGCCGATGAACAGGTTAAGTTCGCTGGCACAGCTGCGGAGTTTTTATTAGACGGCAGTGAAACGACGCACTTGCACGTGATTAAGTCTGATAACGAAGTTGTGGGTTTCTTTAAGCTGGATATCGCTTACGCAGATCACTACGCATTCTGCCCTGAAGGAAGTATTGGGTTAAGAGCTTTTGTGCTTGATAAAAACCAGCAAGGTAAAGGTTTAGGAACTGGCACGGTCAAAGCTTTGTCTCCATATTTAAAAGCGAATTACTCAGCGTATGAGTCGATTTACTTAACTGTGAATTGCAAAAATCCAGCAGCATTCAACTGTTATAAGAAAGGCGGCTTCGAAGACACCAATGAACAGTATCTAGGTGGTGTAGCAGGCCCGCAATTTATCATGCGCGGTCAAATCGCCTAGTAATATGAAACCGATTAATTGTTGATGAGAATCACCTGCACAACTGTATGCAGATTGAGAGTCTTAAAGAACACGAGAAGGAAATTTGATGAAGGTTCAATATCTTGAAGTGGTTACCCCAGAAGTCGATGTTGTTTGTGCAACATACGCTCAGCTCTACAACGTGAAATTCAGTGGTGCAGATGTGAACCTTGGTGGGGCGCGCACTGCAAAGCTATCTAATGGCGGGGTAATTGGCATTCGAGCACCGCTTCGTGAAACTGAAGAACCAACTGTTCGTCATTACACGCTGGTTGAGGATATTCAGTCTGCAGTAACTGCTGCCGAGAAACTAGGCGCCGAAGTTGCGGTGCCGCCAATGGAGTTACCACGTCACGGGATGTGTGCCATTGTTATTCAAGGTGGCGTCGAGCTCGGATTCTGGGAGTTATAGGTGGCGCATAGCTTTTAGATTTTGAAGGACGAGATACTACGATTTATGATGCGACACCTAGTGTCTTTGCTTGCTTCATGGCATCATTCCACGCAGCTAAAACCCCAACAAGGTATGTTATGAAACAGAATATTGTCCACATTGCACTCGTGGTAAAAGACTACGATGAAGCGCTTGATTTCTATGTAAACAAGCTTAAGTTTGATCTTGTCGAAGACACGTATCTACCAGAAGAAGATAAGCGTTGGGTTGTTGTTGCTCCACCAAATTCAACCGGTGTGAGCCTGTTACTTGCTAGAGCTTCCAAGCCAGAGCAACTTGATTTCATCGGCAACCAAGCTGGTGGACGCGTATTCCTATTCTTAAACACCGATGACTTCTGGCGTGATTACGAACGCATGACGTCTTTGGGCATTAACTTTGTCCGAGAGCCTAAAGAGCAAGGTTACGGTACCGTTGCTGTGTTTGAAGATCTTTACGGTAACTTGTGGGATCTGCTTCAGTTAAACCCTGAACACCCTATGGCTAACAGGTAGATAAGCTTAGTCAACAACCCTAATTCTAGTCATACGGATTGGCAGGAGCGACATGGAAGTCACAAGGTATCAACCCAAGTATTTAACCGCTTTACAGGCGCTCTATCTAGAATCAAGACAGGACACCTTTCATTGGGCTGATGCCGACGCTTTCAAGTTATCCGATTTCGATTTAGATACAAAAGGTGAAGAAATATGGGTGGCTGTTTCTGGCGACAAGGTGTTAGGTTTTGCCTCTGTTTGGGAACCTGAAAGCTTCATCCATCACCTCTATGTTTGCCCGCGAACGCTACGTTCTGGGGCTGGTTCTGCTTTACTCAAGACTTGCAAACAACATTACCCTGATCTGACATTGAAGTGTTTGACTGCTAATGAAAACGCCATTGGCTTTTATCAGTCGCAAGGCTTTGTTATCTCATCCACAAAAGGAGAGGGACTAGAGCGTTATCACTTAATGACTTACCAAGTTTAGTAATAATAAGCTAAGTAATAACAACCATGGCAATCACAAGCGATGCAATTACAACAAGGGTCATCAAGTCGGGAGTTTAAACCGAGAATATGGAAATAAAACAGCTTTCAGCGACGCAGGTACTTCCGGTTAGGCATCAAGTGCTTTGGCCTGATAAACCGATGTCGTTTTGTATGGTGCCAGATGACGAACACGCAACGCATTACGGTGCGTTTATTGGTGAGCAGTTGGTTTGTGTCGCGTCTATCTATATCAAAGGCAATGAAGCGAGGCTGAGAAAGTTTGCGACGCTGCCTGAATTCCAAGGGCAGGGAATCGGTTCAAACGTGATTGAACATGCAATCTCGAACCTCAAAGATTTAAACATCCAATATTTTTGGTGCGATGCGCGTACAACGGCTTTAGGTTTTTATCAAAAATTTGGGATGGCTGTCGAAGGCTCTGAATTTGAAAAATCGGGCGTTGCGTATTACAAAATGTCGGTTCATTGGGAGTAACACTTCTCTGTCGCTAGGTTAACCCCCCGCACCGCTAAATCATCAACTTAAGTTAAGGAAGCTCATCGTGGAAGAAATCAAAGGCATTCTGCAATTCATGGTTGAAATTGAACAACTAAAGGATGTTCATCGACAAACAAAACCTGTTGGATTGGACCGATATGAAAACTCGGCGGAGCACAGTTGGCACGTCTGCTTGAGCGCTCTTATGTTAAAAGACTATGCCAATGAAGAGATCGATATTACGCGAGTGATGAAGATGTTGCTGATTCATGACCTTGGGGAGATCGATGCCGGAGACACCATCATTTATGCCAGTGAAACCGAAGAAAACAAGCTCAAAGAGAGAAATTGTGTCGAGCGCTTGCTGAAATCATTGCCGAGCCATTTAAGAACCGAGTATTTGGATCTATGGCTTGAGTTCGAAGCGGGAGAGTCACCGGAAGCTAGATTTGGTAAGGCGATCGATAGAGTGCCGCCTTTACTTCATAACATCCATGGTGGTGGTCACAGCTGGAAGACGCACAACATATCCAAAGATAAAGTACTGACCTTTAATGGCGAGCGTATTTCTAAAGGCAGTCGTGCTCTATGGAAAGAGCTAGAAGTGCAACTTGAAGGGGCTGTGGACAAAGGGTTATTGAAGTAAAAATTAACTATCTTGCCAAGGAATGACAAAGAAGTTTCAACCTAACAACGTTTAAATTAAACTCGGGAATTCATAGTGTTACTTCAGCGTAGCAAGCCTATTGTTAAAGGAATAAGAACCACATGAAAACCACTGCTTTAGCTTTATTGTTGCTTAGTGCTTCTGGTAGTGCATTTGCAACCAATATTGAAGCGATCGATTACCAAGTGTCGGTTACTGTCGAGGATTCTGAATCAAAACTCAACTTCCCAACCTTTAAGTTCGACTCTTTCGGACAGGAAGTCACATCTCAAACTGAAGAATGCATTTATTCGGGTGTTCTTTCTAAGCATGAAGCTAACGCTATTCTACTGGAAGCCAAAATGTCATGCGATTATGAAAATGGTGAGTCTAGTAGTGAGATGCCGGTTTTTATTCTTGATCAAGAGGGTGGAGAAGCAAGTATCGAGCTTGGAGAAGATGAAGCAAACCTGTGGAAATACACGGTTCTAATTAAAGCGCTTAACTAAATTTCAAACGATACACAGTTACTCTTTTGTTCTGCTATCGAACACCGCAATGCCTATTAAAGTAGATGCATGACACATGGCATTATCTTGTGTCTCATTTCTTTCTAATAAAACTCTAATGGACAACAATAAGTTCGAGAACCGAGTGATAAGTTGTTAGTATGCATCAACTTTATAAATGTTAGTTGGCTTATACAAATGCTTGATAATAAGTATATTAAACACCCTTATCACTGTGAGCAGTGCAACGCACTTACCCCGCACCTTGCTGTTAACGCTTCCGATGCTGAATCTAAAGCGGACGCTGAATCTGAAAAGAAACAATGGAAACTAGGCGTGTTGATGGAGTACCTGATGACGTTATTGTTTAAAGGTGACCATAATGTTCCCGGTTTTTATGTCGACAGTGATTACGAATACCAGTGTGAGAAATGTGGGACTAAATCGTGGCATTAATTGGGTATGAAAATTTGATTCAACCTTAATTTTTGAGCGCTAATCCCGAAATCAACTCGCTTTAAGAATTAGTGAGTTTCAATCAGGCGTATTATTCCAACTTTGTTATGGAGGACAAACGAGTGATATACCCAAAAGCTTTAAATATCGGTGACAAAATCGGATTTTTCTCACCGTCATCGCCCGCAACTGTCTTTGCACCTAATCGATTTGCTCGTGCTAAACGTTATTTGGAAAAGCAGGGCTTCATTCTGGTTGAAGGTTCGTTAACTGGAGAATCAGAAGGGTATCGTTCTGGTTCCATTCAAGCGCGAACCGAAGAACTCAATCAGCTCATTCGAGATCCTGACGTGCGCTGCATTATGTCGACCATTGGTGGTAACAACAGCAACTCACTGTTGCCATACATCGATTATGACGCCCTTAGAAACGACCCTAAGATCATCGTCGGCTATTCAGATGCCACAGCATTACTGTTAGGCATCTACGCCAAAACTGGATTGGTGACTTTTTATGGCCCTGCACTTGTTGCGTCATTTGGTGAGTTCCCTCCGTTAGTCGACGAAACCTTCCAATCGTTTACTGACATCTTATGTTCGGATTCAAGCCAACATCAGTACACGATGCCTGAGAGTTGGACGGACATTAAACACGATTGGGAAACTCAAGATTCGGCAAAGCCAGTTTACAATAACGAATGGCACTTCATGGGAAGAGGTCAAGTAAGCGGTCGCGTGATTGGTGGCAATCTGAGTACGATGGCGGGGATTTGGGGCAGCGAATACATGTCAGAAATTCAGTCTGGCGATATTCTGCTTATTGAAGATTCGCTAAAAGGCATTGAAGCGGTCGAGCGTTCATTCGCACACTTATTGGCTTGCGGAGTATTTGATAAAGTAGGTGCGCTTGTGCTTGGCAAACATGAACTGTTTGATGACAAAGGGACAGGGCGAACACCACTCGATGTACTTCTTGAAGTGCTGAACAGTAAAAATGTCCCGATCCTGTATGGCTTCGACAGTTGCCACACCCATCCCATGCTAGTCACTCCACTAGGTGTGCAAGGTACTATTGATTTTGATGACCAGACATTCAAGCTTCAAAGCCAATGGTTAGCGTCGAGTTAGTTGAGTCGTCATAAATATGAGTTAGAAATTACAAGGGACTGTATGGAAATCATATCCGAAATTGAAGTGTCTAAAGAGCAACATCAAGCTATTACCGCTCTGAGAAATAGCGCTTTCCCCGATCATCAGGTAGAGCGTTCTTATTATAAACAACTCCCTCATATGCGAGCTCTGCAATACCGTGAAGGACGACTCGTCGGTTACCTTGGTCTTGATTACCGTATGGTCAGTGTTGGTGACAGTGCGTACAAAGTATTAGGTGTTATTGATTTTTGTGTTGCTGAGAATGTCCGAGGCAAAGGTATTGGTACATCTATGCTGTCTGAGTTGGATGAGTATGCGAAGGATAGGGATGTCGAATTCATTATTTTGATATCAGATCTTCATGATTTCTATTCCTCACAAGGCTATGTCCAAACTCCAAGCACTAACTCTTGGTTAAGGCTTCATGAGCACCTTAGTCATGGCGTAGCTGTTGAAGAGATTGATGACCTATATGTAAAGCCATTGAACGGAAAGCAATGGCCTTTAGGGGATATTGATTGGCTTGGCTATATGTATTAGCTCTCTTGTTTGAAGTTACTCCATGAGCTAACGATGTGAATAAACCCTAGGTAAACTGATGATAATAAGACGCATTAGAAAAGTGATCCTCTCTGCAAACTGAGAATGGAAACGCGTCTATACTGACATGGGTTACGTCACTGATTTAAGAAGTGGCGCTATGAATGTAAGTTTGATTAGGCTAAATCTCAGAGGTGACGATGAAAAAATTACTACCACTATGCGCCATTTTACTCTCGGCATCATTTTCAGCTGCGGCTTCTGATGGTTTGATTAAATACCAAAGTAATTATTCAGTGAAAGAGACCGCTGACCGCTTTGAAGAAATCGCCAAGAGCAAAGGTTTGACCTTGTTTGCGAGAATCGACCATCAGAAAAACGCGAGTAAGGTCGATCTTGAATTGAGACCAACGGAAGTCATCATCTTTGGTAACCCGAAAGTAGGGACACCATTAATGCAATGCGCTCAAGAAGTCGCGATAGATTTACCGCAGAAGGTGTTAGTCACTGAGGATTCTAATAAGAAAGTATGGTTGTCTTACAACGATCCTAATTACTTGGTAGAGCGTCACGCGATCAATGGCTGTGACGAGGTCGTTAAGAAAGTATCGGGTGTACTAAGCAAGCTATCAGAAGCGACAGTGGCGAAAAAGAAAGCGAAAGCTAAATAGCTAGGTTGTTAGCCTAATACGCAAAGATCCAAAGGTGAGGAGAGCAGTTGAAACGAACTTGCTCTCCTCATTGCTTTATTAGGCTTTTGGCTTCTTAAAGCTACGACAATGAAACCACTTTATATTCATGAATTTTGACATTGTTAGCATCGTCCAAAGAGACCAACCAGGTTTCGTTTACTACCAACTCAATTGACTCTCCTTTCATTGAAGAATCAGGGAAGGTGTCTGCTTTTAGTCGAACATGCAGGCTAACTTGATACTGAGAACCAATAGGTTTGATCTCCAGTTGTTCGATACCGTGAGAACAGTTTGGTTTGAAGGTGGATCGAGCGATTGCATACCAATCTTTAAACCCAGCGTGACCAACAAATTGTCCTTCAGGCATATTGAATACAACGCCAGATGACAACGATTGAGTAAACATCGATTCTTGTGTTGATAGCGTGTCTAATTGCTGGAACCAATTAGTGACGAACTTACGAACAAGTTCCTCGTCGGAATGAGTGACCTTACGAACCTCATCCATTATACGCGAAGCATGTTGTTTCGCTCTGGCTTGTACGTCTTCTAACTTGTTGTATACGTTAGGGATGTAAACCATACCGTGCGTGTATACCGGTGGGCGGTAGTTCATGCCCGCAAGATACGCCGTCTGCTGTAGAGGAAACATAAGCTGTTCAATCGTAAAGTGGTTAAAGCTCAGTGGATCGTAGGACTCTTTAGGTCCACCGATGGTGAAAGAGAGGAACAGATCTTTCCCTTTGAGTTTGTTACCTTCTGGCCCGTACGCAAAGTTAAAGGTCATCACATCGTCTAACCATTTCTTTAATAGCGCTGGCGCAGAGTACCAGTAGAACGGGAACTGCAACACAATCACATCCGCTTCAATCAATGCTGCTTGTTCTGCTTCAACATCAATCTTGTAGTCTGGGTAAAGTGTATCCAAGCGTCGAATCGAAACGTCTTCCATCTGTGTTTCTAAAGTGTCGATGATTAGCGTATTCGTGTATGACTCGGCAAGGTTAGGGTGACCTGAAATAACAAGGGTTTTACTCATGATGACTGTCTCGTTCGCTTAATTGATGGAGTAATCATAAGCTCATTCTTTTGTTAGTTTTAGATGACTAATACTTAAATAACTATTAGGCTGAAGCTAATAATACTGTGGCAAGTGAAAGTAGCGATTGAAATGATGGGTAAGAAGCAATGAAAGGTGCAACGTACAATCAACTGACGATGTTCCATGCGATTGTGAGTGAAGGCTCAATCTCTGGCGCAGCAAGGCAGCTTGGGGTCGCACCACCGTCGGTGAGTCAGTCTCTGAAGGCGCTTGAAAGCGAACTTGGATTGCCTTTGTTTATTCGCACAACAAGAAGAGTTGAACTGACAGAAGCTGGTAGAACGTTGTACACAAGAACGGTGGATGCGATCAGTGATTTGAGTACCGCAATGGAGAGTGTTGCCGATCTAAGCCGCAACCCATCTGGTCATGTATCGATCACGGTACCGCGCTTTGCTTATAAACAGTGGATAGAGCCTATCTATGCGGAATTCTGTTTACGCTACCCTGATATTCAACTCGAGATCTCTATCTCTGATGCAACCGTTGATATATTGAAAAACGGCATTGATTTGGGTATCCGTTTTGGAGACAAAGTCGAAGAGGGCATGATAGCTAAGCCAATCACTCCGAGGCTAAAAGAAGCGTTGTTTGCGTCACCGAGTTATGTAGAGATGCATGGTGCGCCCCAAAGCATCGAAGAGCTGTCACAACACAAGTTGATTCAATATCGATTCATCACGTCTAACAAACTCGCTTTATTGCCACTGGTGGATAACGGAAATACGGTTCATGTTAACGTAGAAACGGCGATGACGGTGAACGATACGGACATCATGGTGGATGCGGCAAAAAAAGGGCTTGGGATAGGTCGCTTACTAACGCCTATGGTGGAGAAAGAGTTTGAGTCTGGTGAGCTAGTACCGATTCTTGAACATTGTTGGAGTGATAATGTAGGGCTCTATTTGTATTTCCATCGCAATACACAAAAAGCCCGTCGTGTTCGTGTGCTGATTGATTTCTTATACGAAAAGCTAGTCGGGAAATCGCTCTAACACGTTGCTTTAAGCGATCTTACTTACTCATAACTTCATGAAAATATTTAGATTTAACTCTACGTGTGGCATATTTGCCATATGTTTAGTTTGTGCTTTGAGTTAAGGTGATAGATATTATGTATGGAAGTAAGAAGACGAGAGCGTTCTGCAGTAACTGTAAGGAACTGACACTGCACAAGTACACTATGTTCAGTAACCAAGTCGAAAAAGCGCCACAACATGAAAAGAAGCCAGGGTTGCTTGGAATGATTTTATCGTCGCTAGCTTCAAGTGGCGGAAACGGTGACTATAAATGTACAAAGTGTGGAACCAATTTACGTACACCGGACAACCTTGATTAGCCTTTAATCTACTTAATACTTCAACATTCTTCTGTTTCAATTATCCGCTTTTATTTGATAATAATTCAAATTGTACCGTGTTTTTCATTGAATGAACTTCCAGTAGCCTATGCGAATAGTTAATTATTGGGCATTCAAATGACACAGTATCAATTCCAACAAGGGCCTATTCGTCCACCTTCAGAAGCGGATAGCTTATTGATTCGCACCACCCAAGGTTGTCCTTGGAACAAATGTAAATTCTGTACACTGTTTGAGGGGATGGAGTTTGCAATTCGTCCCGTTGAAGAGATTAAGAAAGACATTTGGGCTGCGAAAGCGTTCTATAAGAACCGTAAGTTTGAGACGTGTTTTCTGCAAGACGGTGATTCATTCACTATGGATACCGAAGACTTGCTGGATGTGTTGAATACACTCAAACAAGCCTTCCCAGAGTTAAAGCAGATCAGCTCTTATGGACGAGCGCAAAGCATGACTAAGAAGTCGCCTGAAGAAATGAAAGCCATCTGTGATGCAGGGCTCAACATGCTTTATTGCGGTATGGAATCTGGGTCTATTGATGTTCTCAAATTGATGAAAAAAGGCATTACACCGAAGTCTATTTTGAAATCGACCGAATACGCGAAGCAAGCGGGTATGAAGATGATGACCTTCATTATCCTTGGCTTGGGTGGTAAAGAATATTCGGCCCAGCATGTTGAAGAAACGGCGGCCTTACTTAACCAAATTAACCCAGATGAAATACGCATTCTGTCGCTTGCTGTGAAGCCTGGAACCGAATTAGATGAACTGGTGCAGAATGGAGAGTTCACGCCACTTAGCGAACGTGAAATGCTTGAAGAACAATATCAACTGATCAGTAAACTAAACAGCGTGACGGGCAACTATGGCAACTATCACGGTATTAATTTGTTGATGGAACTGAACGGACAGTTGCCACAGGATAAAGCGAAGTTCTTAGCGACAATAGACCGTTTCAATATGATGAGTGAGAATGACCAGAATAACTTTATCTTGGGACGTCGCATTCATTACTACGCGGCATTGAAAGACATGGATAACCAACTTATGTACGATTCTGTACAAAGAGAGCTTAATCGCATTCAAAAGCAAAATGCCGATGAACTCGACAATGTGTTTTACCAACTCCGTCAACGTATGATCTAGCAGCAAGGACTAATAACATGAATAACCTCGTTAACTGGCAAATCATAAATGAAAATCCTGAACATTGGTCTTTGGAAAACGGTGTGCTGACGATGCAAGTGCAAGAGGGCAATATCTTTGGTGCGGGTTCAGCTGATGTTGATAATATCTTCGTTCATCCAGTATCTAGCTCGGATTACAGCACAGAAGTGACGGTTCAATTAGATCCAAACCGAGCATTTGAACAAGCTGGCTTAGGTATTTACTGGGATAACGACAACTACATTAAAGTGAGCAAAGAGATGTTCATGGGCGAGCGTTCATTGGTGTTCGTTGTAGAACAAAATGGTCAGCCACAGATCAAGGAACGCCTGTTGTTTAGTGAATCGAGTGTGTCGGTAAAGCTCGTCAAGCAAGGCGGTAAAGTCAGCGCTCATTTCCGTCCGTTAGAAAAACAACAATGGCAGGAATTGATCACGTTTGATTCGTTAGTAGGCAGTGAACAGGGTGTGATGCTTTATACGTTCAGTGGCAGTAAGGCGACGCCTAATTTCGCCAAGTTTAGTGGCTTTAGTTTGTCTGACGTTTAATCGTTTGTCTTACGCTGAATAAGCTTCCTTAGCGTATAAAAAAACGGACCGATATTGCTACCGGTCCGTTTTTAAATTGTTCAAGTCAAAGCGCTTATGCACAGCACTTCTTGTATTTCTTACCGCTGCCGCAAGAACATGGGTCGTTACGGTTAGGGGTCTTTTCAAATGTCATCGTTTTTGGCTTGTTCAGTAGAGTATCAAGCTCGATGGTGTTCTCTTCTTTGTCTGCGTCGACTGTAACGGTAACGAAGATAGTATTTTCAGCGGCTAGTGCTTCAACTTCTGCTTTGCGCGCTTCAGTTTGAACCATTACAGCGATTGGAGATTCTTCAGTACCCGCTTTTACATCGCGGTTTACGTTGTAGCCAGCAAGAACGTGGTTCTGTCTTGTTTCGATACGGCCTTTGAAAAATAGTTTCGACATTGGGTACTCATTAAAAATGTTGAATGGCGCTATTTTTAATGGCGATAGCGCAATGGAGCGGGGATTATACGCATATATTGCAATTGATAAAGCAGTGATGTGAGCAAACGCAGTTTGGTTTTTGTTTGCTAGTTACAGTTTGCTCTCTAGCTTTGTTCGGATTGGACTAATTTTCAAATTCAAGACAATAAGGTTTCCCTAAACAGGGCTTCAAGTGATAAATTGAAATCGTCAATTTAAACAACGAGATACACCATGAAGTTAGATGCCATTCTGTGGGATTACGATGGAACCTTAGTCAATTCCGTTCCAAAGAATATCGCAATCACAAAAGACATTATCTCTTTAGTCGCGCCACACTTGTTAGGTGACAACTCACCTAAATATTTGCTTAGCGAAGCGCTTTATCATGAAGCCAACCACGGGGCTAAAAACTGGCAGGCCTTATATGTCGACTATTACGGTTTATCACACGATGAAATGTTGATCGCTGGTGGAATGTGGGCAGAGCATCAAGAGAAAAACCAAACAGCCGTTGCCTTGTTTGAAGGAATGGAAACCGTGGTTAACCAGTTCGCTCATCTTCCACATGGGATCTGCTCTCAAAACTCTCAATTGAATATTCGTGGTGTGCTCGACAGTTATGGCATTGGCGATTTGTTTAAATCGGTCGTGGGCTATGACGATGTCTCGAACGGCAACCAAAAACCCCATCCATTTGGTGGTGTGAAATGTGTCGAGAACATATTTGGCGTTGATCCGACTAACAACGAGCTTTGTTTGATGTACATCGGTGACCATGAAGCGGACACACAGTTTGCTCGCAATATTGAAGCCGCGCTGGGTAACAATGCAAAAGTGATTGCCGTAGCCGCAGGTTATAGCCGATCGGAGCCTGAAAATTGGCAAACCAAGCCGGACTACATTGCTAACAGTGTCGATGATCTTTTAACGATCATTAGCAAGTACGCATAGAAAGTTAAGTTCGCATAGAAAGCTAACGTACACATAACGAAGCCGACGTTTAAAAATCACTACACGTAAATGACTTTAAGGAAGAATAATGACACCAAAACAAGTGGTATTAGGATTTTGGGATGCAATGCGCAGTAATGATTTTGCAAAGGCGAGTGAATGGCTAGCCGCAGATTTTGAAGGCTATTGGCCTCAGTCGTCTGAATTGACGGTAGGGCGTGATAACTTCACGGCAGTCAATGCTGAATACCCAGCCAATGGTGTATGGGAGTTCACGCTCAATTCAATTGTCTGTGAAGGTGATACCGTAGTAACGGACGTTTCGGTTACAGACAGTGTGTTGAAAGGCCGAGTGATCACCTTTCACACGGTCGTTGACGGTTTAATTCAAAAGCAAACTGAGTTTTGGCCAGACCCATTCGAAGCGCCGGCGTGGCGATCGCAGTGGGTTCAGATCGTATCGAACAATTAGTTGGTATCGATACGATCAGTCTGTCACGGACAACTAGGTCGTATCGAATAATCAAGTTGCACAGAATAAGTAAACATTAGGAGGTTTCATTGAACAAGGTAGTGATTGTAACCGGCGGAAGCCGAGGCATTGGCGCAGCGACGTCTAAATTGTTGGCCAGTAAAGGCTATGCTGTATGCGTTAACTTCATACATAATGAGTCGCGAGCTGAAGATTTAGTGAATGAGATTCGCGAACAAGGCGGAACCGCGATTAGTGTGCGTGCGGATGTGTCTGTTGAATCGGACGTGAAATCCTTATTTGAGATTGCACGTAACAAGCTGGGCCCAGTGACTCACTTGGTCAATAATGCCGGGATCTTGTTTACCCAGTCACCATTGGTTGATATTGAATTGGATCGCTTTGAAAAGGTGATGAAGTCCAACGTATCAAGCTGCTTTCTGTGCAGTAAAGCCTTCATTAAACAAGCTGATGGCGCGGGTTCGATTGTGAATGTATCGTCCGCCGCTTCTCGCACAGGCGCACCATTTGAGTATGTGGACTACGCAGCATCGAAAGGTGCGATGGATTCTCTTACTAAAGGCTTATCGCTTGAACTTGCTTCACGCAATATCCGAGTGAATGGCGTAAGGCCAGGTTGTATTTATACTGAAATGCACGCAGACGGCGGAGAGCCTGATCGCGTAGACAGACTAGCTTCGCAGTTACCGTTACAACGAGGCGGCACACCAGAAGAAGTCGCGAACTCTATCGCGTGGTTATTATCGGACGAAGCTTCGTATGTCACCGGCTCGTTTATTGATATTGCGGGCGGTCGATAGGGCTCGTTAGCTTTTACACTAAGATAGACCAGTAAAAACCATAAACACGCAACACAAGTACCTAACTAAAAGAACGAAACTAAGAGTACAAACATGAAAAACTATTTCGAAAGCCCGTTTGTTGGAAAGTCACTCAAAGAACAGGTGACCAACCCAAACATCATCGTGGGCGAGCACAGTTATTACTCAGGTTACTACCATAACCACAGCTTTGATGACTGTGCGCGTTACCTATTACCGGATAGAACCGATATCGATCAGCTGATCATTGGTAGCTATTGCTCGATTGGTTCTGGCGCCGTGTTTATGATGGCGGGCAACCAAGGTCACCAAAATCAATGGGTGAGTACCTTCCCGTTCTTCTATCAAGACGATGAGAAGTTTGAAGGCGCGATAGACGGCTTCGAACGCTCTGGTGATACCGTGATTGGTAACGATGTGTGGATTGGCACAGAAGCCATGATCATGAGTGGTGTTAAGGTCGGTGATGGAGCCATCATCGCAAGTCGAGCGGTTGTGACTAAAGACGTTGCGCCATACTCGATTGTGGGTTCAAACCCTGCGCGTCACATCCGTTATCGTTTCAATGAAACTGAAATCGCTCAGTTGCTAGAAATGAAATGGTGGGAGTGGAGCGAAGAACAGATCAAAGGCGCAATGTCGTTGATGTGTTCTTCAGATATCGATGGGCTTTACCAATACTGGAAAGCGCTCAAGTAATTACTTGAGCGCTTTGTCTCATCGCGTAAGCACAGCGTAATGAATTAGATACCCGCACCGACTTGGAAGTAGAGGGCGGTATCTTCTTCACTGAACGCAATATCAATCCCTGAAATCAAACCATATCGTCTTGCGATAAGGTAACGGAAACCGACACCGTAAGCCGCGTGAGAGCTTTGATCAAACATGTCTTTATCGCTGTCACCCGCATAGCCAATTCCCGTAAACACCGCGGTTGACCAACGTGGTGTCCACTGTTTGCTTACTTGAACTTCTGCCGCGACCGTGTGCTCACCTTGATAGCGATTACGGGCGATACCTCTAAGTTCAATGTCTGGGTAATATTGAGGGGAAAGCACGCGTTCATTGGTCGACAATGATTTGTATTGTCCTCGCAATGCTAAGTTCCACTCCTTGTTTAACTCCCAATAATTCAGCCCTTCTAAATTGAACGTTTGATAGGTGTAGTCACTGCCAATCGCATCACCAAACCAAAGGTATTCCGCGACATAGTTGTAGCCTTGCGTCGGATTCAAGAAGCTGTTCTTGCTGTCGTATTCCGCAATGAGACCCAAACCGGAAGAGGTCGGTGACGTGTTACCAATGTTGTTTAAGATCTCTTGCGCTTTAGGGTGATTATTGAGTGAAAGAGTGGGCGCGAAGAATTGTTGAGAAAACCCAAGTAACCATTGGGTGTCGGGCACTCTAAATTGGAGTTTCTGTATCCCGCCCATGCCTTTTAGCCCTAGCTCAACACCTTCGTTTGGTTCGAGTGGAGACAAGGCGTTCGGAGAGCTTTGTCGATAGAAGGTCATGTTGATATCGCCATAACCCAAGCCACCAAGGTAGCGTATAGAATCTTCCTTCCAGCTACGCTTGTGACCAACAAACGCCATCCAAGTGCCATTCTCTGTCGCAAAGCCGCCAACCGCAGTGATTGCAGGGGTGAGAAGTTGCGCACCGCCATCGATGGATTTTTCGGCGAGTTGTTTACGCGTGTTTTTTTGCTCTTTAGATTCGTGCATGAAGATACCGGTGAAGCCGCCACCGTATCCTACCGCAGGCTCAGTAATGAGAATGGGAACAGGAAGAAAACCGTAGGCATTTTCTGCGAGGTATTCTCCCATATCGAGTTGGCCATCAATTTCATCGATAAAGCTGACGGCGTGTGTCGTCGTAGAAATAAGTATCAGGCTACTTAGTGCTAGGGGTTTAAAGGTCATAACATTCCGTATTATTCACTATCCATTAAATTGAGTGTAATCAATCAAATAGATAGCGCAATAGAACGGGGAGTATTAACCGAGATATCTGTTCAAAAGGCGATTGGAACAGCGTTTACTATTGGATTAGCTCTACGTACGTCAGAATATCCAGAGCATCTTGCTTGGTGATCACACCTTGCCACGCTGGCATACCTTGTTCTGCGTTACCTTCTAAAATGTCATCTGCCAAAGAACTTGGACTGGCAAAAAAGCCGCTCAGTTTATTCGCGATGTTAGCTGGCTTGTGTGGTAATGAAGCGGCAGTAGGCCCGTCTCCGTGACCTTTGTCGCCATGACACACCTGACAAAGCTGTCGATATTTGGTTTTGCCATTGGCGAATTGGCTCGCATCGACTTCTGAGGCAGCACTCGCATTAAACGCCATCATTGAAGCGACTAAACCCAAGAAAGCCAACACGTGTAAATGGTTCATGGTTTTCATTGTTTTGTTCTCGATTATTATTTAACAATGAAAGAATAAGCAGATGTGAGTAGAAGAAACGTGAATGGATAAAGCGAGATTAAGCTAAGTTTAGAAGTAGGTTTAGAAGCACGTTTAGAAATAGGATTAGAAGCAAGTTTAGTTGCGGACGAACATCAATGTGACTTAGTTAAATGATTGATTATATGCATATTGCATAGTATGGCGTGTCGCATTAGCGTGGTGGATGAATTGGAGGGGTATTATGATTAGTTGCAACGATTACGATTATATTGAGATTGTGTGTATGCACCGATACCCAATCAAATTAACGCTGAAGTCTGGCGAGCAGATTGAATGTGTCGGATTAGATACTCAACGCAATGATAGCCGTGAAGAGTGCATTAAGGTCAGTATTCAAGGTTTAGAACAACTTGTCGTACTCACTGATCTTTCCACATTAGAAGTCTGTGTCGACAATCCTCATTTTCAGCAGATTTCATTCAAAACGTCATAGGCTTTCAAATGAATAACACCATAGAACAATGCTATTGCACCGCGTGCCGAGAAGACACACAACACGTTGTTGTGTTGGTTAGAAAGACGAGTGCGTTTGCAGACAAACCTAACCAAAAGCGAAGCGAGTTTTGGGCAGGCATGATAAAAGGTTGGTTCCTTGGCCCGTTTATCGCGTCAATGGATGAGTTTTCTCGTCACCTTGTCTGTGAAAATTGTGGCCATAAAGAGATACAAGATTAGTATTGTTATCTTACAAAACATTGGATTCAATACAGTTAAATCGTCAATTGGCTTAGGAATAAAACGAATGAAAGTAGAAACGATTGAAGCCGTCAAGGCGTATGGTTTTTCAGTAAGAACCACTAATACCGATGAGATTGACCCAGCCAAAGCCAAGATAGGGCAATTGTGGCAGGGCTTTTTTGACCAAGCGTTTCCAAAATTAACGCCGGATTCAAAAGTGTATGGTGTCTACACCAACTACGAGTCTGACTTTACGGGTGAGTTTGATGTTATCGCGTGTACTAATGCACTTACGGATCAGAATTTAGATTCGCTTGTAGAAACCGAAATACAAGCAGGTAAATACTTAACGTTTTCTGCTGAAGGTGAATTACCACAAGCTGTGATCGATCTATGGGGTGAAGTATGGGCGTATTTCAACGCTGCAGACTGCCCACATGTGAGAACTTACACGACAGATTTTGAATTCTACAAAGGCGAAACTGAAGTCGAGATTTCGATAGCGATTCAGTGATCAGTTTGAAATGAACAAAAGGCTTAGCTTAGACTGTGGTCGCTAGTTAAGAGACAGTAGTTATCGGTAAATAGACAGCTAAGCCTTTGAATATCTGCTCATTATAAAGAAGATACAGTGTCACGTAATCACATTAATACCCACGCCTATCTATTCCAGAATTCCCCTAGATCACCCCAAATTCCCTTAAGTCATCCAAAAAGACAATCTTGCTTGGTTTCATTCCACAAAGGGTATTGCTTCATAACTTGGGTGTAGAGCTTACTTTCTAAGTGTGCTCTTAACCAACGTCCTACGTTTTGGTATTCCGATTTCACAAACCACTTCTTTTCGACTCGTACAAACTGGCTGACAAAAGGCATCACCGCAAAATCGGCCAAGCTTGGGGTTTCTCCAAAAAAGTAGGGCTGGTTGGTGAGTCGCGCTTCTAACTGACTAATGAAGGTTTCGCAGGCTTGTCGGCGCTGTTCAACATCGATGTTTCGGTAACGAACAGATGCACGATACTTTTCTAAGTGACCAATAAATTCATCATCGTTGGTTTTAATGAGCTGCTGAACTTGTTCGCTAAGCGTTGGATTGCTTGAACGAAGAAGATCTTGAGGATCGTTTTGTTTAAGTGCCCAGTTCATCACATCTAAGCTCTGTTCAATAACTTGTCCATTGGGTAACACCAATACAGGGACTGTTCCTTTTGGCGAACTGGCCAATAGTTCGCTAGGCTTGTCTTTGGTAACGATTTCTCGAAGTAACACTTTTTTCTGTGATAGTGCGATGCCCATTCGTCCGCGCATTGCATAAGGGCAACGGCGCAAAGAATAAAGGATAGGTAGATCGGATTCGTTCGGCATTATTGAGGTCATTTAGTTTGAAAAGTGTTGTACGGTGGTAAAGAGATCGTGATGTGGGTAGAATACGCGGCTTAAAAATTATAAGTAAGTGAGCGACTTCAAAAATGAGCAGAAAAATTGAGTTATTAGCCCCAGGTGGCGATGTAGAAGCGATAAAAGCCGCCATCGTAGCGGGTGCTAATGCAGTTTATTGTGGTTTAGACACATTCAACGCTCGTAACAGAGCCTCTAACCTATCGTTAGACGAATTGAATGGTGTGATTCGCCTTGCTCATGAATACGGCTGTGAAGTGTTCCTGACTCTTAACGTTGTGCTACTGGAGCACGAGACTAAGAGCATCACCAAACTGCTGAACCAGCTTGTGAACACCAAAGTGGATGGCATCATTGTTCAAGACTTGGGTTTATTCAACCTGGTTAAGAAGCATTTCCCATCATTAGACGTTCACGCGTCGACTCAGTTAACAACGCACAACGAAGGCCAGATTAAGTTCTTGTCTAAGATTGGCGCGACACGCGTTAACTTGTCTCGTGAGTTGAACCTGCCTGAAATCAAGATGCTGACGGAAGTGGCACACGATCACGATGTACTAACTGAAGTGTTTGTACACGGCGCTCTGTGTATCGCATTCTCTGGTCAGTGTTACTCAAGCTCAGTAAGTGTGGGTAACTCAGGTAACCGTGGTCGTTGTAGCCAAGCGTGTCGTGATGAATACGAAATCACCAACGCGGGCAACAAGTTCCCACTCAACCTGAAAGATAACTCAGCTTACTACGACCTACCTGAATTGGTTGACGCGAAAGTCGACTCACTGAAAGTAGAAGGCCGTATTAAAGGCGCACACTACGTTTACACTGTGGTAGACACATGGCGTAAACAGATTGATAGCTTTGTAGAAAGTGGTTTGTTGATCGAAGACGATTCGAACCTGCACAAAGTATTCAACCGTGATTTCACCAACTCTTTCCTAAAGGGCAACCTAACGAAAGACATGTTCATCGATAACCCGCGCGACAACAGCATGAACTACGCTGTTGAGAAAGCGACGGAGCAGAACAACGAAATCTCAGTCGTACAGATTCAAGAAGTGACCAACGAACTTCACCAAGCGAAAGACGTTCTTGGTAACGAAATGCGTGACAAGATCGAGTTCCTTGATATTCGCAAGACACCAGTAACCCTGTCGTTCAGCGCAAAAGTGGGTCAACCATTTACGGTGACAGTGAACACGCCTAAAGAGAACTTTACTCTTCAATCTAAATCGCTATTGAAAGCGGTTGAAGAGAAGGCGATCACTCAAGAGCTACTTGAGAAGCGATTCAAAAACGTGAAGAGTGCAGTCCACACGCTAGAAAGCTACGACTTCAGTGAAGTGGATGCAGGTTTGTTGATTCCTCTAAAAGAAGTTTCAGACCTAAAAGACGAGATCGACTTCATTCTGAACGGCTCTGTGCAAGTGATTAAGCACGTTGAAGTGCCAGCACTGCCTCAACACCCTAAAGTGAACGAGAAGCCGACTATGTCGATGCTTATCGCGGATGTGGAAGACTTGCACCTGTGTGACGTAACTGACGCGGATGTTTACTTCAAACTGCCTGAAAGCTTCAAGAAGCGTTGTAACAAGTACATCGACATCTTGGCAGCAAACCCACGTTTGATTCCTTGGTTCCCAGCGGTATTGATCGGTAAAGATTACGACGAAGCGGTTCGTATTCTTGAAGAGATCAAGCCTGCTCGCATCGTAACCAACAACACGGGTATTGCTTACAAAGCTTACGAGATGGGAATTGAGTGGGTTGCAGGCCCGTTCATGAACACAACCAACTCTCACGCACTGGTTACTCTGAAAGAAGAGCTGAACTGTGCAGGCGCATTCATTTCGAACGAGATCAACAAAGGTCAGATTCGTCATATTCGTCGCCCAGAGAACTTCAAACTGTTCTACAGCATTTACCACCCAATCTTGATGATGACCAGCCGTCAGTGTTTCTTCCAAAGAACCGTGGGTTGTAACAAGCCAAGCATTGAAGCGGGTTGTATGTTGAAGTGTGAGAAAGCAACCACGATTACCAACGTGAAAGGCATCTCTTTCGCGGTTGATAAACAGAAGGGTGGCTACCCAAGCATTTACAACCACGAGCAGTTCTTGAACCATGACGCAGTAACAGACTTCTCTGGTCTGTTCGACGAGTTCTTCATCGATCTAACCAACATCGGTGCGGGTTCTAAAGAAGTGAAAGACAAAGTCGAGCTTATTAAGCATTTCGAAGCGCTACTGAACGGCGTTGAAGGTTCACAACAGAACCTAGAGCAGATGGTTGAAGTTAGAACTAATGCTCAGTACGTACAAGGTTTATAACGCTTAAACGCGTAACTGCTTTTAAGCACTCTGAACCAATATACAAAAGGCCACTCAATCGAGTGGCCTTTTTAATGTCTGAGACTTTCTGAGTCTTTATCAATCAGATAATACGTTATTCCGTCACGGCTTCTTGTTTGAAGCATGGGCTTTTCAACGTGTTCATCTTTTCGATTTCATTGGTTAAGCGCAGCGAGAGCAGGGCTTTTTGGTTCGAAGCAAAATCAAACATCACGATAGTCGCAGTGCCAACGGTGGTCAGTTTTTGTTGAGCCTTACTGACAATCGCGTATTCCATAGTGAATCGGTCATCTTGAATATCGGTCACACGTGAGCCAACCATCAAGGTATCTGGATACGTGACTGGGCGGAAATACTTACAGTAAGTGTCACCAAGAACAGGGCCAACTTTGGTAATCGCCATCTCTTCCATCAACTCAACGTGCTTGAAAAAATCTAAGCGAGCGGTTTCGAAATAGCGAAAATATACGGCGTTGTTAACGTGATTGAGTGCGTCCATTTCTCCCCAAGCGACAGGGATTTCTGTTACTACCGGGTAGTCAGATAATAGTGCTTCCATGCGAACTCTCTTATTCTTATCTGTGTAATTAACGTTATTTACTTATCCTTCATCGGAATAAGTTGTTATTGGAATAAAAACCCTACCGCTAAATTAACAAAACTGCAACACGTGTGATTTAAGTTTTTGAAGCTTGAAACCACACAATGTCAGTGACTTAGTTGCACATCCACTCAATGATTACGCACTAAGGTGTTTGAATTGCAGCTCAACCAAGCGTTGGTACAATTCGCAGCTATTGATGAGAGACTGGTGGTCGCCGATGTCTACTAGCTGTCCTTTATCGAGCACTGCAATCTGGTCGGCGTGTTTAATTGTTGATAATCGATGGGCGATAATGATCGTCGTTCTGCCACGCATTAACTCTTCTAACGCTTGTTGTACGTGGTGCTCACTTTCGCTGTCTAGTGCGCTGGTTGCTTCATCCAACAATAGAATATTTGGATCTTTCAAGATGGCACGTGCAATCGCAATACGTTGTCTCTGTCCGCCAGAAAGCCTTACACCGCGTTCACCAAGAAAGCTATTGTAGCCATCTGGTAGGTTCTGAATAAACTCGTGCGCGTGTGCTTTCTTGGCCGCTTCGATAACTTGCTCGTCTGTTGCCTGCGGGTTGCCGTAGCGAATGTTATGGAACACATCGTTACTGAACAGAGCAGGTTGCTGTGGCACCAATGCCATCTGCTTTCTTAGCTCGTTAGGGTCAAACTGATTCAGTTCAACGCCGCCTAACGTCACTTTACCCACTTGTGGGTCGTAGAAACGTTGCAGTAGTTCGAATAGGGTGGTTTTACCTGCGCCAGACGGGCCAACCAATGCCAATACTTTGCCTTCATGGGCTGTGAGCGTGAGGTTACTTGTTGCGGGCTGGTCTGGTCTTGATGGGTAACAGAAGGTCACATCATCAAATGCGACCTCTGGCGTTACGTTAGCAAGCGAAGTTGGATTCGCAACTGGCGCAACAATATGGCTTTCAACTTGTAGGATCTCGATTAAGCGCTCGGTCGCACCTGCCGCGCGTTGCAGTTCGCCCATGACTTCTGAAATCGTACCTAATGACGAGGCAACCATGATTGCGTAGAACACAAACGCGGCTAAATCACCCGCCGACATGGTGCCGTTGATGACATCACTGCCGCCAACCCAAAGCATGCCTGCGATAGCACTGAATACAATCACGATAACGCCAGAGATAAGAATCGCGCGCTGTTTTACACGCTGGCGACCAATCTCATAAGCCTTTTCAACTTCTACCGCGAATGACGCTTTCTCTTGCTCTTCTCGGCTGTAGCTTTGCACCGTTTTAATGTGCTCAATCGCTTCACCCGCATAAGAACCGACATCAGACATCGAATCTTGGCTTTGGCGAGATAGGGCTCTTACACGACGCCCGTAGACAAGAATAGGAATCAAGATAAACGGCACCGAAGCCAATACAATCAACGTCAGCTTAATATTGGTCGCAAACAGCATGATGATCGCACCAATACACATCAATGCGCTGCGCATCGCCATAGAGAACGATGAACCTATGATGCTTTGAAGCAGAGTGGTGTCCGTTGTAATGCGCGACATGATGTCGCCACTGCCATTGGTTTCGAAGTAACTCGGGTGCAGTGTCACGACATGATTGAAAACCGATAAGCGAATGTCTGCACTCACGCGTTCCCCAACAGAAGAAACCAAATAGAAGCGGAAGAAAGTACCAATCGAGATCAACACGACCACGACCATGATGAACTGAATTGCGCTGCCCAAATCTGAGAGTGATTGTTGGCTAAAACCTTGGTCGATGAGAAGACGAATACCGTGTCCGACTGAAAGGGTTAAGCTCGCTGTGAAGATCAACGCGATCAACGCAGCAATAACACGACCTTTATAAGGCTGAATGAATTTACTCAGCTCAAACAAAATACTGAGGCTTTTTTTCTCAGGTTTGGGTTCTGGCACTTTTTGAGTCGATCGCTGAGTTGAGTCGAGCGTAGAAGAGACATCGTTTTGCATATGACTGCCTTAATGTGTTGTCGCTTTAAAAATAGATGGCTTGTTGCTTGCTGCTTATGGTTTATGACTTATTACCTGTACTGCGAGTTGTTCGCTGGGAAGTCATTGTTGTTGAGAATAGAACCCATTAAAGCATTTATTGCGCTTTGACGCTCCCCAGGAAACTCAATTTCCAATATTTCCTCACCACTAAGTGAATAATTCGAAACGACCTTGAAGGAAAACTAAGCATTCTGATCCAGTCAGTTCGATAGGAAACTAAGCTATTTAACCCTAATTTTTATGCAAGTAAATTAGCGGTGATAGGAGAGTGCGCTCATAAGTTAGCAACCATGCGAAGATTTATAAATTGATAGCAAAACGTTTGCTTTTTATCTCGATATTAGCTTTATCAATGACTTACTATTTTTGGTTGTAAGACCAGTTATAGCGACTGTTTTTTGTGCAATATTTGTTACAAAAATTCAACAAAGTAGTTTTTTATACATTTTTCTTGCATAAAACCTCGGATTGAATAGAATAACCAACAAATGACAATTAATGCAGTATTGTGGCATGAGTATTCAAGTAAAGAGCGTCAACAAATCATACGGTGATACCCAAGTTCTTCACGACATCAGTTTCGACTGTGAGAGTGGCGAAACCTTGGTATTGCTTGGCCCAAGCGGCGCGGGCAAGAGTTCATTACTGCGTGTATTGAACCTGCTAGAAATCGCGGACAACGGCGAATTAGACATTGCGAACGAGCAATTCAACTTTTCAAGCCAAATCCAAGAGAAGCAGGGGCTTAAACTTCGTCGTAAAGTCGGCATGGTGTTCCAGCAATACAACTTATGGCCACACATGACGGTGATGGAAAACTTGATTGAAGCACCAACCAAAGTTGCAGGTTTGGATAAGCAAGAAGCGATTAAGCAAGCGCAAGAAGTCCTAAAGACACTTCAACTTGCCGACAAAGCAGACGCTTGGCCACTTCAACTGTCTGGCGGTCAACAACAGCGTGTTGCGATTGCACGTGCGCTGATGATGAAACCGGATGTGTTGTTGTTTGATGAGCCAACAGCGGCGCTTGATCCTGAGATCACCAACCAAGTCGTGAGCATTATTAAAGAATTGAGCGGAACGGGCATTACCCAAGTGGTCGTGACGCACGAAGTCGATTTCGCGAAGAAGATTGCTAGCCACGTTCTGTACCTAGAAAAAGGGTACATCGTTGAACACGGCACCAGCGATTCATTCGTTAATCCGCAGACACCTGAGTTTGCTGAATATTTGACTCATTAAGTAAGTCACTTATTAAAAGAAAGTTGACTCACTAGATTTAGCTAAACACAACATCAATTAAAACAATCAAATTATAAGAATGGCCACAGGCCGCAATTACACAGTATTCGGAGTAACAAAATGAAAAAGATTCTACTAGCTTCACTTATCGGCCTTGCTTCTTTCAACGCAGCAGCTCAAGAAGAAATCAAATTCGCAATGGAAGCAACTTACGCACCATTCGAATACATGGATGAGAACAACCAAATCCAAGGTTTTGACGTAGACCTAGCAAACGCACTTTGTGAAGAGATGAAAGCGACATGTACTTTCCACAACCAAGCATTCGATAGCTTGATCCCTGCACTTAAATTCAAACGTTACGATGCAGCTATCTCAGCAATGGACATCACAGAAGCGCGTCTTAAACAAGTGAACTTCTCTAACGCTTACTACGATAACTCTGCAGCATTCATCTCTTTCGAAGGCAAAGTAGCAGACCAAGCAGCACTAGAAGGCAAGCGTGTTGGTGTTCAAAACGGTTCGACTCACCAGAGCTACCTACTTGAGCAAATGACTGGCGTAACAGCGGTACCTTACTCAAGCTACCAAGATGCATTCATCGACATGAAGAACGGTCGTATCGATTCTGTATTCGGTGACACAGCCGTTGTAGCAGAATGGTTTAAGAAAGAAGACAACCTAACGTACGTTGGCGACCAAGTAACAAACCAAGAGTACTTCGGTAACGGCTTTGGCATCGCAGTAAACAAGAGCAACCAAGAACTTGTAGACCAGCTTAACGTTGCACTTGCAGCAGTAAAAGCGAACGGCGAATACGACAAGATCTTCAACAAGTACTTCGGTAAGTAATTTATGGAATTAACGGGTTACTCTTTAGGGCTCGTCGAAGCAAGCTGGATGACTGTTCAGCTTGCGTTCGTAAGCCTATTGGTTGGATTGGTTCTAGCAGTTTTGTTTGCAAGTGGTGAGATGTCTCGTCGTATTGCAATCAAATGGCCAACGACTGCATTTGTGACGATTGTTCGTGGTTTACCAGAAATTCTGGTCGTACTGTTTATTTACTTTGGTTCGACACAAGTTCTGTTCATGATCACTGGCGATTTCATAGAAGTGAGCCCGTTCTTATCTGGTGTTGTTGCACTGTCACTTATCTTTGCTTCTTACGCTTCGCAAACCTTGCGTGGTGCATTAAAAGCAGTAAGCAAAGGGCAGAGAGAAGCAGCAAGCGCGCTTGGTATTTCTCAGTCTCGTGCATTCTTTCGTATCGTGTTGCCTCAAGCGGTAAGACACGCACTACCAGGTTTAACCAACCAATGGCTAGTGTTACTGAAAGACACCGCATTAGTATCGCTGATTGGCGTAACAGATTTGCTGAAACAAGCACAACTAACATCAGCGGCAACGCACGAAGCATTTACTTGGTACGCGACAGCAGCTGCAATCTACTTGGTCATCACTTTGATCACACAAAGACTAGTAAAAGTGATTGATGGTAAGTTCTCTATTCAAGGTTTGGGTAACAAAGGGGCGATGGCATGAATCAACAATACCTCTCTCAAATGCTTGAAGGCTTAGCGACCAGTCTGCAACTTACAGGCGCTTCATTGCTGGTTGGTTGTATCTTGTCACTGCTGATGACGGTAACGCTAATCCTAAGAATACCGGCGATTCACTGGTTCACTCGTGGCATCATCACGCTGTTCACTGGCACACCATTGTTGGTTCAAATCTTCTTGGTGTATTACGGCCCAGGTCAGTTCGATTGGATTCGTGAAAGCTTCATGTGGACTTGGTTAAGTCAACCTTGGTTCTGTGCAATGTTAGCATTAGCTTTGAACACTGCCGCATACAGCACGCTACTGTTCAGAGGCGCATTCAACGCAATTCCAGCAGGGCAGTGGGAAGCATGTCGTGCACTTGGCATGGACAAAGTAGCAACGCTTAAAGTGTTACTGCCATACGCTCTGCGCCGCGCCGTTCCAGCATACTCGAACGAAGTGATTCTAGTCTTCAAAGGCACGTCACTGGCAAGCACCATTACCATCATGGATTTGATGGGCTACGCTCAGCGTATCAACGGCCAAACCTACGACACGCTAACCGTGTTTGGTATTGCTGGCGCATTCTACTTAGCAGTAAACGGCATACTAACGCTGATCTTCCGTCAGGTAGAAAAGAAAGCCCTCGCATTCGAAGCGGCGTAAGCTAGCTACTTACAAGCTTAACTAACGTATAAAGCCTGCCATTTATGTTCGCATAGATGGCAGGCTTTTTTGTGTTTTGGGTATGCTCATGGGAACTGTGTTTATATCCAGCAGGAGGGGTTTTTGCGAAATTCATACTATATGGAAATGTTCTGCATTTTGTCATTCAATGAGTCTATCTATGTTTTAAGTCACTGAATTGCTGTGATTAATCGTGGTAGAGTTCCGCCCATATGAAACTAGATAGAATAATTCTGTATTTAAATGCAGAATTTTTCTGTCTAATCGCTGTTATAAGCAAAAGGTAAGTTTATGGAAAAAGGTTTAGTTTTGTCTCCTTTGGTGTCTCAAGGAAACCAAGGCAATTTACAAGCAGTAATTCATGAGAAGATGCCTCTTGAAGATATTCGGTTTGCCTTATTGTTTTGGGATAAATTGGATGTCACTTGTTATGAGCGGTTTGCTTACCGTGATTCTCCGGGTTTTCCAAACCCAAATGCTGAATTCGATGTTTTAGTTGGTGAGGGTATAGCTTTTGTAGATAGAAATGATGTCAACCTTGATAACGTTACTAAAGCGCCACTATTCGTACAAGACATCATTCAGTTAGAGCCTTTTGCCGTATTGCATAAACATCTACAGAATAATGCCGAAGATTGGAGTATGTTCCAAGTCGGACAAAGCCTCGTTACACCAGAAAAGTGTGCGACTACAGTATCTACGATTGAGTTAGAGTTATACCAATTGTTGAACGTTCCTAGCGCTCAAACCCCTATCCATGATGTTTTAGAATTCAGGGAAAAAAGAAAATCTGAATTACTAGAATTAAGGTTTACACTTGATGAACTAGTCTCAAGAGTAACTAGTGCAGAAAACACCGAGCAAGAAGCAAATAGAGTAAAAGCGAAACTTACAAACGACTTAACCAATTACAACCGTGTTTTAAATGAATCATGTTCTTCTACAGTAGCAAAAAGCATGAACCAGATAGTAACTAATCCGATAAATGCTTGCCCAAGTGCTATTGCAGTTATTGCTGGTGTTTTAGGTGGTATTCCTAGTGCGGTTGCAACACTTATTGGTGCCGGAGCTCTTGGTGCTAGTGTTTTAGATTTTGCAGTATCTGAAAGGTCTGTTTACGACAAGTTGCCTCAAAATCTACACAAATATGCATACTTATCTTTTATAGAGAAAGATATGCGTTAACTTGATTATAGCAAACGACTATGGCGTCAATGGTTAGTTTTTGGCTGTATTTTCATCCCACATGGCGCCATCTCTCAGCATAGAATTAAGGGTCACAACCATCTTTCGAACACACGCGATTATTGCGACTTTCTTGGGCTTCCCAGCAGCTAAAAGTCGAGCATATGTCGCTTTGAATACGGAGTTACATTGCATGGATGACATCATTTAAATATGTAACAATATGCACACTTGCGCTCGACCGTCTTGGATTATGCGCTTATCTTTGTAGCGAACACATTCGAGTGTGACTGGAACGACACCAATGAGTGACATATTTGCTATTGTAGTCAGTAGTTTAGAGCGAGTTACCGACTTATGAAGTATGACTTTACCATTTTGGTCATTGGCATGAAGACTGAAGTGGTTTTTAGCTAGGTCAATACAGCAGAAATAAGAATAATCAGACATGGTGCCTCCGATGTATTTAAGTACCACATAAGTGTGGCAGATCCTCGGGAGGGGGAATCCATGTCATTCGTTAGCTGTTCAGAGGAAAATATGACACATGAACATTTAGATGATGCACCCTCTGATTTTCTCGTGTCTCTTGCAAAAGGAACCGTGGGGATCATTCCAGGTGTCGGTGGTTTAGTTGCAGAGGTGATTGGAAGTACTATACCCAATCAAAGAATTGATAGAATCTCGGGCTTTGTAAAGGAATTAGATAAACGTATTGATGAGTTGGAATACAAGCTCATCAAAGATAATCAATTCTACCGTGATATATTTGAAGATGCGATGCAGCAGGCTTCTAGATCTCTTTCAAGTGAGCGAAATAAATACTTAGCTCAGTTCATAAAAAACACATTGAATTTACCTCTAGAGCATTATGCAATCCAGAAAAAATTGCTGTTTACGCTGCAAGAACTGACAGATTTAGATATTGAGTTTTTAGTAGCGGTACGTGATTTCGGTTTTTACGAAGCGAGTAAGCCGTTTAAGTTGGGAACTCCAACATTAGAAGAATTAAATGACCCCAAAAGGGAGCTTTTGACCGTATCGTTAGGTATGCACGTGCTAACACTCGAGCGACTGGATTTAGTTAAGCTTGGACGAGCACCTGATGACAGCGAATACCTTGATAGCAATATTGACTCTAATACTGGTTTAGCTGAGATTACAGAGTGTCGAGTGTCAAAAATTGGAGAGCACTTGCTTAAAGCTATCCAAATTTGAAAACACGGCTAACAAACGACTATGGCGTCAATGATTAGTTTTTGGCTGTATTTTCATCCCACATGGCGCCAACTCTCAGTATAGAGTTAAGAGTCACAACCATCTTTCGAACACACGCGATTATTGCGACTTTCTTAGGCTTTCCTGCAGCTACAAGGCGAGCATAAGTTGCTTTGAATACGGGGTTACATTGCATGGCTGACATCATTGCCATATATAACACTGTGCGTACTTGCGCTCGACCGCCTTGGATCACGCGCTTACCTTTGTAGCGCCCACTTTCGCGTGTTATTGGAGCGACACCAATGAGTGGCATATTTGCTATTTTAGTCAGTAATTTAGAGCGAGTTACCGACTTATGAAGTATTACTTTACCATTTTGGTCTACGGTATGAAGACTGAAGTGGTTTCTAGCTAGGTCGATACCGCCGAAATAAGAATAATCAGACATGGTGCCTCCGATGCATTTAAGTACCACATAACTGTGGCAGGTCCTCTGTGGGGGGAATCCGTGTCATTCATTATGTGACAAGCGTTAATCCATCGCTGGCGAAAGCACTCGATATCTCATATTGTTAGTGTGAAACTTCCCTTCATGAGGCTGCTATGACGAATCAACTTAGACAAAACAAAGACAATGCTATTGCTTTTTATAGAACTGCTTACATGGGTGATCCAGCTAAAGCAGTAGAGTTGTATGTTGGTGATGATTATATCCAGCACAACCCAGTTGTTGCTGATGGTAAGCAGGGCTTTATAGATTACTTTGAAGAAATGTCTCGGGACTATCCCAAAAAGGATATAGAGTTTTTGAGAATTATTGCTGAAGGTGATCAGGTAGCTTTGCATACAAGGCAAACATGGCCTGCTGGTGAAGAGTACGTAACGATGGACTTTTTCCGTTTCGATTCAAATGGAAAAATAGTCGAGCATTGGGATTCAATTCAAGTGGTCCCGAAAGAGTCAGCCAATAATAACTCGATGTTTTAATAGTCACATAACAAGGCGTTCAAGCCGACCTCTAACGCATGGCACTCTCGCTTCGCGAATTGTAGTGCCATCAGCGTTGTGGCGGATTAACTTCGCGTTAGGCAAAAAGAAGAAATATTCAACAGAGGAAGTCATGGAAATAAGAGCTGCAAAATTTGAGGACATCAGTCAAATCGTAGAACTACAGAAATCTTGTCATGTATCTAACTTGGACGAATCTGATAAATGCGATGGTTTCTTAAATACAGTGATGGACGAAGTGCTTCTAACTCAAGTTATCGAGCAAGAGCAGGCTATATATATTGCTGAACTCAACAATACGATAGTAGCGATGGCTGCTTGTGCTTCATGGCAGTTTTGGGAATGTTCAGAAGGACTCACTTCTGTGGCGAACAAGCTTGGTTCAGTGGTAGTTGGGAGTACCCGACTAAGCTCTTCTAATTCATACTTTTGGGGACCTGTCTGTGTGGGTAAGGCTTGTCGTGGTCAAGGTGTGTTTGAGAAGTTGTTTCGGTTTAGTTGTGAAGTAAGAAGTTCTAAATTTTCTTACGTTTACACGTACGTGCATAAAGACAATGCTCGTTCTTTTGCTGCTCATACCAATAAAGCAGGCTTTAAATATACAAAAGATTTCGATCTCAATGGGCAAACTTTTCAGGAAATGGCGCGCGAAACGAAATTTGCCTAACAACTGCTCAAGATGAATTCCCAACGCTTTGCAGTTTCGACTTACTTGGCTTTAAAGCGTTTATGTCACAGAGGGTTCGGCCATAACGTCACTCACACCTATACATAGTGTTGCTTTCTACGAGGGAATGAACATGAAACAACGACTTTTCAAGAACCTGAAGCTGGCATTAGGGGTTGGCTTTGGTGTCGCCATTCATCAGTACTTTTTTATGACGGATGGTGCATTTGATTTCTATCGGCCAATTGTGGCGTTTGCTTTTACGTTTGTAGTGAGCAGTATTGGTACACTTCTAAAAGAAAGAATCATGCGTAACAAGGAGGCTAAAGGGGAATCATGACTAAAATCTATTTCGTATGTGGCTTTATTGGCTCGGGTAAAACGACTTACTCTAAAGCGCTTGCAGAAAAGCATGGCGCGTTTCGTTTCTCGATTGATGAGTGGATGATTCCTTTGTATGGCGAGCATGTGGAGCGTGAGGTTTTTGATAGCCGGCTGGCTACGTTACAAGGGTTATTCAAGGACTCTGCAATGCAGCTCTTTTCCTTGGGTGTTCCGGTGATTTTTGACTTCGGTTTTTGGTGTAAATCAGACCGCGATTCTTTTACAAGCTGGGCATCAAACCTAGGCGTGGGCAGCGAAGTTCACTACCTTGATGTTCCCTTTGATACTTGTAAGCAGAGAGCATTTAGCCGTAACTCGGAACTGAATGGAAAGTCTTATGAAATGACACCTGAAATGTTAGATCTGTTTTGGTCTTGGTTTGAGGTTCCAACTTCAAATGAAAATGTTGTTTGGGTTCAACAGGAAGCTCAATAAGGTATGTAGTCAGGCGCGAAGGTGAGTGGCGTTTTTGTTATCTAGCTTGTGTTCTAAGTCTCACATTACATTGGGTTTGTGAAAGTCTGAGTCGTCCATCGAATAGTCGTGTAACAAGGGCATTTCTAATGCCGTATTTTTGGTAATTAGTTCTTCCTGTCGATTATCGAATTTGTCCTAAACCCACTATTAAGGCAGGGAACCCCAATGAATAGAACGCTATGGTTCGCACTCATTTCGCTTTTGTTTTCAATGACAATGGTATTTTGTACATACAGTTATGGAACAGAGAGCCACGTTGAAGTAATCACACTCACTTTAGTACTGTCGGGCCCTCTGATTTTGACCTTTGCGCTCGTTGTCATTTTTTGTGGCGCACCAGTTGTTAACAAGTACAAGTTACTTGGAACCATCGCAATTTGTGTGCATGGATTTACAGCCTCATTACACGTGTTGTGGAACGGCTTTATGTTTGTCGATGTGATTAATAAACAAGGCTTAGGTCCGGGACAAGGTTATTCTGGCTTGATACTTTGGGTTGGTAGTATCAAGGCGATGCTACTTGGTTTGGTTGTGGGAGTATCCCTGCATTACTTGCTACGATTATTTAGAAAGGCTGCAGTAAGATAACTGTGGCTAGTTAGTGGGTTGTTCGTTGTCTATAGGAGTTGTCACTGTGTTTTATAGTAAGGAATTTAACAAGGGATTGCTGCTCATCCTTGTTGCGATAAGTGCTTTCATTGTCTTTACCTCGGATAATAACCCTGGGTCATTAATCGCTCACGCCATCAATGGTTTAATTGCTTTGCTCTTTTTCTCCATGACAATTGAGGTCAAAGGCAATGTACTAAGCTGGTATTTCGGCTTTGGCTTTTGGCGTAAGAATGTAGAAGTATCAGACATTACCGAGACATGGTTCTATCAAAGCAAGTGGTATCAAGGTATTGGCATCCGAATGCTTAGCGATGGCTGGTTGTATAATGCATCGATAGGTTCAGCGCTGAAGTTAAGCCTAAGCAATGGAAAGCATGTTTACATTGGTTGTAAGGATACAGACGGTTTAAAGCTGGCCTTGAAAACCGCTAACGAACAGATAACTGAAAATTGAATTACGAGGCTTGGCACTTTTCATTTTAAGTTGGACGAATGTTTAACGCTCTATGCTTTAAGTGAGCTGGACCTTAATATCACAACAAATGAATCGGAGATTGAATGGACAGAGCAATCAAAACACATTTCGACGAGTATCCCGATGATGTTCGAGCTCGGCTTGACGAATTGCGTTCATTAATCTTTGAGCTTTCATCTGATTTGGAATTAGGTGAAGTCGAAGAGTCTCTGAAATGGGGCGAGCCGAGTTACAGCGTTAAGACGGGCAGCCCAATCCGAATTGACTGGAAATTAAAATCGCCAAACAACTATTACTTGTTCTTTAACTGTCAAACAAAGCTAATCGACACATTCAGAGAATTGCACGATGGTACATTGGCATTTCAAGGCAATCGGGCAATCGTCTTGAACCTAACAGAACCACTTCCCAAGGCACCAATCAAGCAGTGCTTAGAGCTGGCCTTAACTTATCAACAACGAAAACATCTTCCGTTTCTTGGCGCGTAATTCTTATGTGTTGTCATTATATTTCTTAAACAGGTTTTCTGTGTTCTAGCTATCACTCTTTAAAGTGCTATGACTGTACCATCTTGATTAGTATCAAGAGGCTAGGGAAACTCGGTAACCAACGCTGATTGTATTGCTTACCGTTTAAAAAGGTGTTCTAGTCACCTTGTATTTTCAGACTTAAAAGGAAGTTGTATGAATTTAGATAAAGCCAAGAAACGTATCGCAAAGCAGGTTAAGAAAGGCGACCACGGATACCCAAAAATCACGTTAGCGTATTACGGGACGACCAAAGATCTCGCAACGGAAGTCGCAGTTCAATTTATGTTGGGCGAGGGCGACGGTGTCCAAGAAGAGCGTTTTTCTTGTGAAACCGAAATCCGAGATAATGAGCTAATCCAAACGACGTTACTCAAGATAATCGAGCGAGCAAATGTGAACTCAGTGATTGAAGTTGAAGGCGTGGCTGTTCTTTAGTTTGCCTCGTATCTGTAAGTTTATGAGTGGCCGTCGTTGTCTAGGTAATGTGTCATTACATGGGTTAGTTAATTCAGGATATTTAGAGTAATGCACTTAAGAAAAGCACAGCTTCATGAGCTAGATACCATTTATACAATGGGCTTCGATGTTTGGGGTGATGGATTGACGTTAGACAATTACTTAACAGGTTGTCGCAAAAGTAAAAAGTACTTATCTGGTACTTGGTATGTGTTAGTCGAGAAGGATAGAGTCGTGTCGTCTCTTATCGTTTACCGTGACATGTTTGGTCTTGCTAAGGGATGTTTCGGTATTGGCTCTGTGGCTACCCCTCAAGAATTACGACACCAAGGCTATGCGTCTGAATTGATCAACTTGGTAAAAACGGAGTTATTCACTCGTCATACTTGTAAGGCTTTGTACCTGCACAGCGACATCGAGCATGAATTTTATAATAGGCTTGGGTTTGTGAGCATAGTAGGCTCTGATTGTATGTATATTTCGAACGACTCTTCTGAGTTTGATGGACGAATACCAGATTACTTCTAGGTGTCAGTTTTACTTACAACAAGCTGTGTTGGTTTGGAAACGAAGCCAATACGAGAACTCAGGTGTATAATCCACATGTTATCGAATTAGGCAGGATACATGGCGATCTCGTTTGAAACTCAAAGACTAAAAGTAGAAGAAGTTCCAGGTGAGCTTACTGTTCCTGAACGTTCGGCTCTACTTGAGCGAGTGCCTGGCATTCTAACCCCATCAGTTGTTGAAAACCTTCCACCATACTTTCACGGTATTGTGTCACGTGAACTGGCTGAAATTTGGCTCGATCGAATGTTGTCGGAGAGCCGCTTACTTCAAGTGAAATACAACGATAATCAATTGATTGGTTTTCTGTTCGCTTATGTAGAAGACGAAAGTGATGCTCATATTGGCTCCTTGCTTGCAGAAGAGTTCTGGGGCAAAGGTTTAGCAAGTGAGTTATTGCAGAGTTTCATCACAGAAGTCGCAAAAACGGAGTCATGGTTAACACTGATTGGCGGTGTCGATCGTTCAAACATCGCCTCCGCACACTTACTTAAGAAGCTAGGTTTTGTTGAGCAAGCCTCTGATGAAAGTCCCGTGGTTTTCTATGAATATAAGCTTTATCGTCTTAACTCTTAACTCTTAACTCTCAGTGCTTAATTTCTAATCCCTAACTCAAGCCATAACTGCGTTTTACATTCATCCCCAATTCTTAATATCACCAGTTTGATTCAACTTTAGTGTTTACAGCACAAACTTTTAGGTAAAGTAGTCGTACTTCTCACTATTGAGTGAAGCGTTATTCGCGAGAACAAGAAGGTTATATGGAAAATATTAGAAAAGCCCAAGCATCTGATTTAGCGTCAATCCAAGAGCTAGCGAGAGACACAATCAATGCGTGTTACCGTTCGTTTTTGGGCGATGAAGGCGTGGATTGGTTCATCAACAGTGGTGAGTCTGATAAAGAAGTTGAGAAACAACTCTCAAATTGTGTCGTGCTTGAATCAAATAATCAGATTCAAGGTTATTGTGCGTTTGAAAATGACTTCGTACATATCTTAATGGTTTCCCCGAACATTCAACGTTCTGGTTTTGGTGCGACTCTTCTCAAGTATGTTGAGAACGAGATGAGCACATTGGGTCATGAACATTATCGTCTTGAAACATTCAAAGGTAATGATCAAGCGATTCAGTTTTATCTGAAAAATGGTTGGTCGATTGATAGGGAAGAAACCGACGAAGAGTTTGGATTTGTTAGGGTTTACTTGAGTAAGAACGCCTAGAAAAACGTCGCTTATTACTCATAATTTATCAAGGAAGAAACGTTATGAAATTAGCTCAGTTAAATATCGCTCTGGCAAAATACCCGTTAGATGCGCCAGAAATCAAAGAGTTTGTTGATAACTTAGAGTTGGTTAATGGAATCGCAGAAAGCAGTGAAGGGTTTGTTTGGCGTCTGAAAGATGAATCTGGTGACGCCACCAACATCCAAGCTTTCGAGGATCCTAATATGATTGTGAACATGTCGGTGTGGGACTCTGTGGATTCATTAAAGAACTTTATGTTCCGCACACATCACCGTGATTTCATGCGCCGAAAGGGGGATTGGTTTCATCGTTTACCTGAAGATACTTATGTTCTTTGGTGGATCGAAGAAGACCATATTCCCACACTCGAAGAAGCGATAGAGCGACTTGAACACCTCAGAGAAATCGGTGATACGCCGTATGCTTTCACTTTTAAAACCAATTTTACAGAGTCAGAAGCGCCAAAATAGCGTTCGTCCAATCAGCGTTATGTTCCATTGAAACTAAAATAGGGGCATCTGTGGTGTGTGGGAACTGTTGACGTTGGATGGGTCATCGACAGCTTGATAGTATTCAACCCAAACCTTATTGCTTCTAGGAAACTCTCGTTTCAATACTTTCTTAACGTGTTTTCGAGTGCTTGCTACATCACCAGTAAATGTATGATTGTGGTAACCCGTTTCAATGATCTGAAACTGTGAGTCACCGAAGCAATAAAGCAGAAAGCCACGGTCTCTTTTGTACGTTTTAAAGTGCACGGCTTCTTTAGGTTGTAAGCACTTAAGCTGCTTTTCGACTAACGTTAGTACTTGAGATATATGAATCATTTTTCGCTCACTCTTGTAGTGAATGAGACAAGTTTATCAAACAGATAAGCTCAGGAAATATCAATAAATACTGAACATGCGTTTAGTGAAGGCTTGGTCTGCTGGAGTTAAGTGGTGACGGGGTTAGGCGTTAACAGAGCTAATGTACTAACAAAGCTTAAGTATTAACAGTGTATTCTGCTTTTAAACAGATAAAGGTAAGTTGTGATTGAATTTAAAACGATCGGTCTTTTTGTACTTACGGCGGTCGCCGAGATTGTAGGGTGTTATCTACCTTATCTTTGGTTGAGAGAAGACAAGAGCATTTGGTTATTGATTCCTGCTGCGATAAGTCTCGCGTTGTTTGCTTGGTTATTGACGCTTCATCCTACCGCGACAGGGCGTGTTTATGCGGCCTATGGCGGTGTGTATATTTCTGTTGCCCTAATATGGCTGTGGCTTGTTGATGGCGAGAAGCCGACAACGTGGGATCTGGTCGGTGGCTCAGTTGCACTACTCGGTATGGCGATTATTATGTTTGGCCCTCGAAACGCGTAGTGCGTGCATTGAGATGACAGGAAGAGAATAAACCATGGAAAAGGTTGATTGGCACAAGAATCAGATTGATGACAGTACCGTCATAACGGACAGCTACAAAACGACTCAGAACGTGCGTCGATATTTTAAGTCCAAGCTTGGCGAAGAGTTTAAATTTGACCGTGATTTTATGCAGTGGATGAACAATGCGACAGGATTGACTATGGGTGATGCCTTACAAGAGTGGGCGAAGCGTAACGATATAAAGTAATGGATTATCTTGTTGGTAAACTCATCTACTAGCTAACCAGTTTATAAAAATACCGCCGTAATCAACGGCGGTATTTTTATTATGCTTATTGCATTATTCAGCAGAGAACAAAGAGTCTAGTTAACGTGAGCTAATTCAACAGTCTGCGTTTCATTAGCGACTTTCCAATCGCCACCTAACGCTTTATATACCGCAATCGTGGTGTTGGCTGTTTGAAGCTTGGCGGCTACTTGACGATCTTGCATCGCTTTCTGTTGCCTTTGTGCGTCTAACACCGATAAGTAATCGACTAGGCCCGCTTTATAGAGTGACTTTGCCTTGCTCACTGCGTTATCGACGGCGAGGGTGGCTTCGTCGATGCGCCTTTGGTTCTCTTGGCTACGGCCATAGGCAAACAAGCTTGAATCGACTTCTGCAAAGGCGCTGTCTACCGAGTGTTGGTAGTTAAGTGCTGCAGAACGGAACCTTGCTTCGTTCATTTCAACCATGGCTTCACCTCGGCCACCATCGAACACATTCCAACTGATGCCTGCAGATGCCGCCCAACCGAATGAGTCGCTACTGAATAGGTCATCAAAACTTCCCGCCGTCACACCTGGTGAGCCCGTTAGGAAGAATTTTGGATAGCGATTGGCAATGCTTGCACCGAGTTCTTCGTTAATGGCTGCCATTTCACGCTCTGCAATTCGGATGTCTGGGCGTTGTTCTAACAAGTCAGAAGGTAAGCCTGTCGGAATCACATCGTTCATTCGCGGCAAGGTAAATTCACCCGCTAAACGTTGGTTTACGTTCGTAAGTGATTCACCTAACAACACTGCCATGCGTTGTTTGTGTACTTGCTCTGCGATTTCAAGTTGAGGAACAATCGATTCAGTCGCGGCAAGCATGGCTTTGGCTTGAGCAAGATCTAACTCAGAGCCGTAGCCGCTGCGAACAACTTTAGTGACCAATTCTAAAGTCTGTTTTTGGTCGGCAATGTTCTCTAGTGCGATCGCTTTTCGCTCTTGCGCGCCCCGATATTGCAGGTAGTTGTGAATAACATCGGCGGTGATCAAGGTGTTCAAACCCGATTGAAAGATCTCAGCTTGTTCCACTCGAATTGTTGCTGCGTTGGATTGCTTATCGATACGTCCAAACAAGTCCATTTCCCACGCGATGCTCGCACCTAAGAACCCACCATCGTGTTGTGCTTCCAGCAGCGACATCCCCGTTGCTGATTCAACCGCATCAGAGGCGCCAAATACCGGGCCGAGTAGGGAGTCGTTCTCGCTCAATTGGTAGTTGTAATAACCGCCACCGACATTGATGGTCGGAACTTTGAATGACTCCACAACGCTCTTATATGAGTTCGCCATGTTGATTCGCTCCGCGGCCAGTTTAAGTGGGATGTTCTGGTTTTGAACATCGGCCACTAACTGATTGAGCGTCGGGTCATTGAACTGTGTCCACCAATGATTGTGCTGCTCGTTTTGGCTCACGCCGTCTTGGTTTACATCACCTTGGCTATATAAGAAGGTCTCAGCCATGGTGGTTTGAGGTTCTTCGTAATCGGGGCCAACCGCACAACCTGTCAGCAACAAGGCGAGAGCAATAGGAGCCACTTTAAACTTCGTTAATGGATACATGTTTATTGCTCCTTGTTGAATGAGGTTGGAGTGCCGCTGTTTGTAGACTGAGGTGTTGCATCAAGCACGATCACTGCGTCTTTAATGGCTTCAGCCACTGTCTTTTTCTCTTCAGTTCGATAGAAAAGCTTGTACAGCGCAGGCATTACAAACAGAGACAACACAGTTGCCGCAGCCAAACCACCGATAATGGTTGCCGCCATCTGGTCAAACAGCAGGTCACTAAGCAGCGGGATCATGCCAAGTGCAGTAGTGAGTGCGCCCATAGAGATCGCCATTGTACGGTTCACGGTTGCTTCTTTGATTGCATCAGACAGTGAGCGACCGTTTTTACGTTCAAGCTCGATTTGGTCCATCAATACAATGCCGTTTTTGATGATCATACCGGTCAAGGTTACCGCGCCAATCAATGCCATGAATCCGAATGGTTTATCCAACAGCAATAAGCTGAATGTTGCACCCGTCGCCGCAAGCGGTAGGGTGGTAAAGATGATCACTGGCTGTTTGAAGCCGTTAAACATCGCCACTAAGATAATCACCATCAACAGCATTGCTTTAGGTAGCTGCTTAAGAATATCGCTGACGGCTTTGTGCTCGTCGTAATATTCGCCGCCCCATTCCAAGTGGTAACCATGGGGAAGGTGGATGGATTCAATTTGTTCTTTAACCGAGTTTCTTACCGCTGCAGGAGTGGTGTAACGACCAACGCCAGCTTGTGCAGTGATGGTTTTTACGCGGTCACGACGCCAAATCATGGTCTCTTCACTGGTCAGCTCAAAGCCATCAATGACTTGACCTAGTGGAACGCTGTGAATGCCTAACAGAGAGCGAACCGGCAGAGTTTCTAGCGACTGAATTGAGCTTTCTGTGCCACGCAGTTGAATCGTGATTAGCTCATCATTCAAGTTCATACGACCCAGTGGCATGCCTTCTGACGCACGTTTCATCGCGAATGCAATGTCGGCACGGTTAATACCGGCTAGACGCATCTTGTCTTGGTTGATGACAGGTTCTAGAACCTTGCTCTTTTGTCGCCAGTCGTCACGCACGTATTTGGTGTCTGGATGACGAGCAAAGATCGCTTTCGCTTGCTCTGATAAGCCGTGAAGCACCTCGACATCTGGGCCGGAGAAACGTGCTTCAACACTGAATTTATCGGCAGTCGCCAGCTTTAAGCTTCTAAAACGAGGATCGGCGTTTGGAAACTCTTCCATTAACCATTTGTCACCACGCGCAATCAGCGGGCTGAGTGACGGGAAATCGGTAGCGTTAATCAATATCTGACCATAAGCAGGGTCAAACGGTTCTGGTTCAATAGTTACTGAGAAGCGAGGAGCACCCGCGCCAACGTATGTTGAGATACTGTCGACTTCCGGCTGTTCTAACAACCACTGTTCGATGCGCTTCATGTCCTCTGAGGTTTGTTCAACCTTAGCACCATTCGGTAGCCAGTAATCTAGAAACAGGATGGGCCTGTCGGCTTGTGGAATGAAGTTAACCGCGATGCTCGGCACAGCCAATGCCGTCACTAATATCAACGGAATAAGCCCCGTCAGTGCTTTGAGTGGGTTATCTACCGTCCAGTTTACGCTCTTACGGTATAAGCTCACTTTGGTGTTGTCAGCTTGTTTGCTTGGCTTGATAAAGAACCAACACATCAAGGCTGTGAAGGTCATCGCGACGAACCAAGATAATAACAGTGAAGAGGCGATGATAAGGAATACCGAGCTTGCGAACTCAGCCGCATCGGTTTTTGAAAAGATAACAGGGCTTGCACCCATGATAGCAATAACTGTAGCGCCAAAGAGTGGTGTTGCTGTCTCTTTAACAGAATCAATTGCGGCTTTGGTGCGGTCGACGCCTTTGTTGATTTTCACAATCATCATATCGGTGATGACAATCGCGTTATCTACCAACATGCCGAGCGCAAGAATGAACGTACCTAGTGAAACTCGGTGTAAATCAATTGACGCGATGTTCATGTAGATAAGCGTCAGCAAGATAGTCAGCAGTAAGCTTGAGCCGACGATGGTAGCGCTTTTTAGTCCCATGAATATCGATAGGACGATGAACACAATCGCGACACTTTCTAGCAAGTTTTGTACGAAGTTATCGATCGATTTCTGAACTTCTTCAGGCTGGTTTGCTACCGTAGAGATATCGACGCCTAACGGCAGAGTTGCTTGGAAATCGCTGACGATCTGATTGATTTCATCGCCAAGCGATACCACGTTAACGCCGGTCACTGGGCTCATCGCTAGCGTGACCGCAGGTACGCCGTTGTAACGGTTCTCGGTCATCATTGGCTCTTGGTAGCCCATGGTGATGTCTGCGATATCGCCCAAACGGATTAAGCTGGTTCCGAATTCACTCACGCCGCCTTTAATCATCAGGTTTTTGATGTCGTCTAATGAACCAAACTCGCTCGACTGTTGAACGCGAATACGTTCAGTGCCCGCTGAAAATTTGCCCGCATCAAAGGTCATGTTCTGAGTATTAAGCTGTGACCAAACTTGTGTGATAGATAAACCGTATTGCGCCAACCTTTCATCTGGAATATCGATATGAACAACACGTGGCTGAACACCGTGTAACTCAATCTTTTTAATGCCATCGACGGTTTTAATTCTACGTTGAAGTTCTTCGGCGTAACGTCTTAGCTCAGCAGGCGAAGCATCCTTACTGTGGATAGAGAAAAGCATGCCGTAGACTTCAGAAAACTCATCCTGCACGACACTGATTTGCGCCGTCGAAGGCAGTAACAGCTTCATGTCTGACACTTTACGACGCAACAAGTCCCACTCTTGTGGTAGTGCTTTTGAATTAAGAGACTCTTTAAGGTCAACAAACACCATCGACATGCCCGGACGAGACAGTGAACGCAGTCGGTTCAATGACCCCATCTCTTGCAGTTTAGTTTCAACGGTATCGGTGACTTGTTGCTCCACTTCTTCTGCAGAAGCGCCGGGGTAGAGTGTCACTACAACGGCCGTTTTAATGGTGAAACTTGGATCTTCGAGCTTGCCAAGATCAAAGTAAGAAAACAGGCCCGCGATAACACTCAATGCAGTGAAAAACAAAATGAAGGTGCGTTGTTTGATCGCAAAATCAGCTAGATTCATCATGATTTACCTACAGACTCTTAACTTGAATATCGGAGAAGTGTTGGCCTTCCATGACGTACTGAGCACCACTCACCACAACGAAGTCGCCATCGCTAAGCGTAGATTCAACACACACGGTATTTTGAGACATCGAAACCACGTCCACAGTCACGCCGTGCGCTTGCTCGTTTTGAACGGTGAATACTTGCTCGATACCCGATTGGTTGACGATCGCTGAATACGGTAAGCAGAAATTATCGGTTGGTTCGCCAAGTTGAGTTGTAAGTGTGACGGCTTTACCCGGTAACACAGATTTGTCGGCTGACTCTACATGGTAAGTCACCGCGTAGGTCTGCTTAATAGGGTGAGGGGATGTGGCAATTTCAGTGGCGTGCCCAATCAGTTTTTCCTCTGAGCCATACCAGTTGATACCAGCGGTTTGATTTGGTTGGAATTCATGAATCAAGTTTTCTGGGACTTGGATTTTAACTTCAAGCTGATCAGGGTTGTGGATGGTGAAAACTGAAATGCCCGGCAGGACTTGTTCAAACTGATCGAAGTTAGACGCCGCGACCACGCCGTCAAATGGTGCAAGCAGTTGGGTATAACGAATCGAATCTTTTGCGCGGCGTATGTTTTGCTCAACCACTTTAACCGCCGCTTCACTTCTTTCATAGCCACTGATTGCACGGTCCAGATTAACATCAGCAATCGCGTTGTCGGCAATGGCTTGTTTCACTCGAGCAAGTTCAGTTTTAGCTAGCTTGTGTGCGGATTTTGCTTCAAGAGAACGAGCTTGCAACTCTTCCAACGCCACTTGGTAATCGTGCGGGTCTAGTTGTGCCAATGGTTGGCCTTTCTTAACTGTATCGCCAACAGAGACCATCATGTTTTGAATGGTGCCAGGCACACGAAACGCGACGCCAGCCGTTTCTGATGACTGTAATTTGCCCGTGAACGATTTTTCAACTTGATGAGAGAGAGGCTCAAGTTGAATAACTTGAATCGGACGCGTTTGTTTTTGAGCTGTCGTCGCCTCAGAGTCATTACAGCCAAACAGCGCAGTTAAGCTTAGTGCAATGACTGTGTATTTGAAGATAGGTGTCTGTTGAAAGATAGACGAACGCTGCAAAACAGATGAATGTTGAGATATAGGCTTCATGGATTACTCCTGTCAATTTATGGAGCAATTCTATCTTTCAGTTTTGTTTAGATAATCTAGTCTATTCGCGAAACACTGTCATGATATTCGTTACAATAACTAAAGATTTGGAAGTTCTTGTAATAGAAAATCAATCAAAAGTTGAGCAGAATGACTCAGCGCTTTGCGTTGCGGGTAGAGTAGCCATGCTTCTTCTTGTTGAAGGTTCTGGTCAGGGAACAGGTTAATCAAGGTTCCGTCTTTGAGTTGTTGTCGTACCAAGAGTTCCGGCAGTAGTGCGATGCCTCTGTGACGTGTCGCACCACCGGTCACGAAGCCGATACTGTCACTCACCACCGAAGGTTCGACCTTGATGATGTGGTCTTTGATGTCCCATTGCTTGTCGATGTCACCACTTGGCCATCGAAAGCACACAAAGGGGTAGTTGGTGATTTCTCTTAAGCTTGAAGGCGTGCCTTCTTTCTCTAGAAACTCAGGGCTGGCGACAAAAACACGCTGTAAAGTCATAACTTTGCGCGCCACTACATTAGCATCACTCAACGTACCACCGTGCATCGCCAGATCTAACCCTTGTCGGTACATATCGACAAAACCATTACTGACCGTACGAATATCAAGCTCGATCTTTGGGTACATATCTTGGAATTTAAACAACGTCGATTGCATGATGTCGCTGGTTTCTGGCAGCAGCCCAATCTTAACTTGCCCGTGTGCAACTTCTGATAGGTTGGAGGCGATATGGTTCGCTTTGTCGAGTGCACTTAACGCATTGAGGAGCTCTTTATAATAAAGCTCACCAGATTTCGTTAAGGAAAGGCTGCGCGTGGTTCTAAAGAACAGTTGAATACCCAGAGACTTCTCAAGGTCGTTTATTCTGCGGCTAACATTAGCGCGGGGAAGGTCAAGTGCATTTGCAGCGGCAGTAAAACTACCCAGTTCGACAACGGTGGTAAACAGCTTAAGATCTTCGATTTTCATAACAACGGCATTTAATCGTTTTTAGAACAGTATGTTGGCATCGTATACCAATTGGATTTTAAAATCGAAGCGTTCTTTAGGTTGGCTTGTTTTGAGGCAGTAAAAAGCCAGCCGATAAATCATTATCAAAGCTGGCTTGGTGTTCACATCGGACAAGACTGCTCTATTTACCACCTTGGACTAAGCAGCTTGTTCTTTCACCTTAGACCATACTGGTTTAGCGACCTCGACCATCTACCATTACGATGATGGTTTTAGAAATGATGCTGAGATCAGCGGCAATCCAAGACTTAACAGAACATAGGCTCAGTGCATAACTGTGGTCAAAACCCACTTTACGACGTACGTCATCAATGCAGGTGTCGTAACCTTGATTCACTTGTGCAAGCCCCGTAATACCAGGCATTACACCGTAAGTACGGTCTGCGAAGTAAGGGATTTCGTTCTCTAGTTTGGTGTAAAAAGTAGGGCGTTCAGGGCGTGGGCCAATTAGAGACATTTCACCTTTCAATACATTGATCAGTTGTGGTAGCTCATCAAGACGTGTCTTTCTCAAAAAGCGGCCAACGGGCGTGATTCGTGGGTCATTCGCGGTAGCCCAAACTGCACCAGAGCGAGTTTCTGCATCTTCGTACATGCTACGGAATTTCATGATCTCAAAGATTTCCATTTTCTCCGGTGTCGATTTACCAACACGCATTTGACGGTAGAAAATAGGGCCACGAGAAGTGAGTGCAATCGCCATCGCAATCAACGGAAATACGGGCGCTAGCAAAATCAAAGCAATCAGTGAGCTTACGAAATCGAAAGTACGTTTAGCACGTGAGATTTTGTATTGGTATAGGTTTTGGGTAGATAGCTGTTCAATGTTAATCATAATAAGTCCTTAATGATTCGCTCGTGTCCAAGGTGAGTTTTCTAGTCCGATTAGGTAACGAATGCCACCAATGAAGTTGGCATAGTGTCCAACTATCAAATAAGAGATTAATGAAATAGGTTTGTTTACTAGACGCTTTGGCAAGATGCAGCCAAGGACGCCAATGGTATAAACGGCAACTTGAGCCCATAACAGCGCTTCAAATACCAAGTAGTTTCTAAGTAAGATTGAGCACACTAAGCACACAATCATTAAATAGGGCGTGATCAGGCGAAGTCCTTTTCCTGAGAAGAACGCAAACGCGATGCCTTTGAACTTCGGGCTGAACAAGCCAAATAATCGAATCGCTTGTTGCATGTTGCCCGCTGAGATACGAAGCCTTCTTTTGAAGTCTGTTTCTAGGTTCGATTCTTCTAGCTCTAATGCCACCATTTGGGTTTCGTATTCTGCGATGTAACCTTGTTTAACGATTTGCATTGGTAAAATGAAATCATCATTAATAGTGTTGAGTGGAAGTAGTTCAAACAGGTTTGTTCTAAACAAGTAGAAAGCGCCATGAGAGCCCAAGCTAGAACCTAACGAAGCCTCTGACTCTTTAACCGCGGTTTGGTACTGCCAATACGTGTTTTCGCCTTCATTGCCTGTTGGACAAAGTTGATAGGTTGCGTTTACCACTCCAACCTTGTCACTTTCAAAATGAGCGGCGGCTATAAGCAACGCATCCAATGAAATAAGGGCAGAAACATCACTCATCGCTGTGATATCACTAGTTATACGTGTCACTTCTTCATTAACAACCGCGACTTTACCTCGGTTTACTTCATGGTCATGTATCTCAAAATAGACATCACTACACATCGCTTCTTGTATAGTCATTTGTGCAATGGCGACTGTGTTATCGGTACAACCATCACAAGCAATAATCACTTGTAGCTTCTTTTTTGGGTAATCGAGTGAAGCAAGGTTACGAATCTTGTCTGCGATCCACTGTTCTTCGTTAAATGCAGGAACAAGAACGGTAATAGTCGGCAACGTACAATCTTGCTGCTCCTCTTTGTAACAACGATGACTCTCTTCAACTTGACGTGCTGGGTGGCTTTTAGCATACCAACGCAGTAACAAAGGGTAGGCTGCGTGATGATAGACAATCAACGCACCTGAAAACAAACAAAGTCCCGCAAGTAACCAATCGATCATGCGTAAGCTCCTTCCGAGATATCGTTGTAAGACGAAACCATTTTGATGATGTCGAAGTTCTCAAGAACGTAACGTCGAGGTGATAAAAAGCGTTCATTTTGAGTCTCTAACAAGGCATTGGCTAACCCTGTAATGCTGCCTTTTTTAACGAGCGTTCCGCTGATTGGGCACAAGGTTTCATCGACAGCGCCAACGTCCATTGCGACGGTTGGGATATTGCATGCTTGAGCTTCGAGTGTAGAAAGCGGCAGACCTTCATGGCGTGAAGGTAGGCAGAAGGTATCCAACGCTCCGTAAAACGTGGTCATGTCTTCAACTAGGCCAAGAAAGATCACTCGGTCATTCAGATTCAAGCGGCTAGTCAGTTGCTCTAGTTGATTGCGTTTAGTACCGACGCCAGCCAATACGACAACCATGTTTTCAGGTAAAAGAGTCAGTGCTTTAATAAGTTGGTCTTGGCCTTTGACATGTTCTAGTCGACCTGCACAACCGATGATGTGTTTGTCTGTCGGCAGGTTTAGGCTTGCTCTCGCTTGGTCTTTCGACATTGGCTTAAACTTCTCACAATCGACGCCATTTTTGATGGTAATGATGTTCTCATAAGAAAAAGCAGTGCGTAGTTGGTTATAAACACGTGTCGCGTCGGCAACTAACGTTGGTTGAGCAGCTTTTAAAGCAAGCGCTTGTAATCGACGACGTTTGTTGTTGTTCAGATGCCAAGCGTCATGTTCGGTATGGATTCGAGTTGGAACCCCTGTTACGCGAGCGGCATAACCAGCGTATAATAGTGGGCCAATATGATGGGTATGAACCACATCAGGGCGAATCGCATTGAAGGCTTTAATTAGCTTAATAATGATATTGAATTGTACGCCTGGTGCTTTATCCAAAAAGACGATTTGCTCTTTGTATGGCTCTAGCTTCGGCCAGTTGTTTATAGACTCTTGTTTTGTACCCTCTAAACTGACAATCAACACTTGGTCTGTTGGTTTAGCAAGGCGCAGCAAATCCAGAGTTAGGGTTTCTAATCCACCCGGTGCAAGGTGCTGAACAACGTGTATGATCTTTTTGCCATGTTTCGTTAAATGCGTATTCATAATTCGGACCCTGCCTTTGTAATTCTTATTTCGCCTTTCTGACGTTTCTTTTAAAGTAACTTCTTTAAAACGTTTATCTACACAAGGAGATTGCAGGAGTTGTGCCAATTAAATAGTCATTATTTTTCAGCTGTTTACGTCGTTTTGTTCTAGGGCGGTTTTCATTTCTCAAAATGGGAATCAAAACAAAATACGATTGAATGGCAGTTTGAATCATAGGGCTTGGGTAAATCGAAAGTGGGATTAATAATTGGGGCCTTAAACAAACACAACGCCAAGCGAGTGTTGGCGTTTTGCTCTAGGAATCACGAAACTAGAAAGCTAAGAAGCTAGCAAGTCAAATTATGGCTTTGAGGCTGACTAGCTCATTTTAGGGATCACCGTAATCACCGGGACGCCTAAGATCTCTTCGATTTCGTCTTTACGTTTGATTGAAGAGTCAAACAGTTCAAACAACACAGCTAAGCCAACACCCAATCCGATACCTGCAACGAATCCAGCCAGAATAAAGACAAAAGTCGGCATGTTAGATTTGATACTCGGTGTGAAAGGCAAATCAATAATCTTCACACGTTTGTTTTGCTCGAATACACCAAGCGAACCCGTTAGCTGAGCCATTTCATAACGTTCTGTCAGTTCATCATAAAGTTGGCGCTTAATCTCAACTTGTCGTTTAAGACGGTACATCTCTTTTGCATTTTCACCGAAGTTATTGGCCTTGTGCTCTAGTTCGAAAATCATAGTACGAAGGCTTTTGGTCTCTTCTGTTAAAGACTCAAAGCGAGCACGAACCAGTTGTAGGCTATGTAGTTGAGTGACCAAAAGAGGTTGGGTATCAGAAAGTTTGTTTAGTGTCGCGCTACTTGCAATGTCCCAAAGCTGGTCGCTGTTCATCGTTGGCTGGGTTACCTCGAGTAAACTCTTACGTTCATTCTCTAGTCTGTCTAGCTCACGCACTTTAGCTTGCACAGCACTGTGTTTATCTGTGTATTTTGCTTGTAACAAGGTTAGATCGCTTCGAATGTCGATGATCTGGTCTTCTAATTTACCTATCACAGGGTTGGTTCGTGAAAGTTGTTGGTCGATTGACCCTAAACTTTTTTCGACACCCGATAACTCAGCCTCTTTTTCTGCCAGTGTTTGTTTGAGTGACGCTAAGCGATTCAAACTTTGACTTTGTACCTCAGGTGTCGACTGGACGTTTTCGTTCATGTACAAGGCTAAAGCTTCTTCCGCTTCTTCAAGTTCCACACTCCGTTTGTCGATATGAATTTTTAAGAAGTTACTTGAGTCTTCAATTGATGAACGTTCCGGCGCGAGCAACTGTTCAATGAAATGTTCACTTACCGAGCGCAGCGTCGCTTCCATTCCATTTGGTGTGTTCGACGTTAGACTTATCTTTAGAAAATCTTTTCCAAGCTGAGTCACCGATAAACGCTGAGACAGGTCTGTAATGATCTCTTGTTTCTTAATTTCAGGCATATCTGGCGTGGTTAGTTGCAGTTCATCAGCGACTGAGTAAAGCACATGTCGACTGTGAAGCAGTGTTCTCAATGCGTTCAGTCGATCTTTGAGCATCGTCGAAACGGCGATGTCTTCCAAGAATGGATTCATCTTGGCCGTTTCTTGAATCAACATACTGGTATGCGCGTCATATTTAGTTGGAGCCAACTTGCTCACACCAAAGCCTACAAATGGCAAAATAAGCATTGGCAGAACGATAACGTAGCGTTGGCGCCACATCGCATTGATGATAACTAATAACCGCAATTTCAGATTATTCATAATAGCTCCAACATCCAATGTACGAAGTTACCACGGTTTTGCCAGCTCTCTTGTTCGACGACAGAGATAGGTGAATTGCTGAGTTGGCGTGCATGATCAAGCGCCCAAATCATTTGGTTCGCACTACCAACAGTCGTTACGTGCTCTTGATATGGAACCAAAGCAGGGAACGGTGTTGTGATAATGGGTGTGCCAGCCGCAAGGTATTCCATTAGTTTGAGTGGGCTACAAGCTCGGATCTGCTCGTTATCAACAAACGGCAGCAAGCTCACATCCCAGTGTTGAGAATAGCTTGGCAGCGTGTGGTGTGGACGTGGGCCAAGGTAATGTACGTTACTCAACTTAGGTAGCATGAGCGTATCAAGCTCGTTTGGGCCAATGAAAACAAAGTCCCATTCCGGCATCGCATTCGCAACATGATCAATCATTTCATAATCAAGCCATTTAGAAAGGCTGCCATAAAAACCAGCAATAGGGCGGTGGTTGCTTGGTAAATCTTTTGCTCTTGGTGCGGGTGTTGAAAACAGGTTTACGTCGACACCATGTGGTAGCAAGTGCGCTTTATGCTTTGGAAAGTTATCCATCAATTTTTTGCTAGCCGCGAATATAAGCGTCGATTTATCGATCAGTTCCGATTCGTGCTGTGCAACGGTGTCATGATCAACACCAGCCAGCGCGCTAAAATCATCACCGCAGTAATAAACCACAGATGACTCGCCTAAGTGTCCGCACAAATCAACAGCGGTCGGAAGAGAAGTCCAGAGGATAGGTGCGTTAAGATTAAGCTCTGCAATCACTGGTTTTAGTTGGTGCAACATCATTTGCTGAGCCAACTTTCTAGAAAATTTAGAAGCAGGCGCAGGGATTGTCTTTAAGTTAACGATAGTAATGTTGTCGTGTCCCTCAGAGTCGAGCATGTTTTGAGTAACGGCTTTGGTTTTGCCAAACAATTTGTTGAACGCTCGGCTTGCATCTTTAGCGGACAGCTTCGGTTGTCTTAAGCCAATAGAGTTGACCCATAAGACTTTGTGTTGCTTAGCAAGGTGACGAACTAAATGTTGAGTCGATGAAGGTAGGCCACCAAAGTCTTCACCAAATACGATTAAATCACGCATGGTCACCTCCATGAGTCTCTAACGAATCGAACATATCGGATTCTGTCACTTCAACGGGTTTAATGTGACCAACAACTCGAGCTGGGTTACCGCCTGCGATTGCAAAGGCCGGGATATTCTTTGTTACTACGCTGCCTGCGGCTATTACGGCACCTTCGCCGATGGTTACGCCACCTTTAACTGTCACATTCGTGCCTAACCAAACATCGGGTTCAAGAATGATGTCGCCGATTTGCTGAGGGTCATCGCCTTCACCTAACGCTCGGCGCTTTGCATCAAGCGGGTGTCCAGAGTATCCAAATAGAAAAGCGCCGCCTGCGATTCGTACGTTGTCAGAGATAACCACTTTACCTCCAACAGCGATAGTCGACTGCCAACCGATGTCGACGTTGTTACCAATCGACAATAATGGGTGTTCCAAGCCTTCAAGTGGCTGAGTACAACCAGAGAATGTCGTGTGGCCAGAGATACGGCAGTTGTCTCCAATCGAAATTTGCACGGGACCACTGACGAAAGGCAGTCCACCATACAAATACAGGCGCTTGCCACATTGAGCCACACGACCTTTGAAAGCGGGTGTCCAGTAGAAGAATCGAGTAAAGCCAGAAACCAAACTCACCACTAACTTGTGCGCTTGATACAGGCAACGATTGAGTATTTGAGGGGTAGGTAGCTCTGCGCTTCTGATGTTTTTCAAAATGAAAAACACATTTCTAATTCGAGAATTAGGATGAAACTTAAGCCAATGTTTGAATTGATGTATAGATACTGACGTCATAATGAAAATCCTCTTTTTTGTTATATAGAAGTACTTTCATATATTGTGCCATCTAATAAATATAATACTTTCAATAGGTTAAAATGTGGCTTTTAGGTTTTCTCATTTTGACAGGCAGTTTGAGATACATTTGAGACGCAAACTGTGAGTGCTGCGAGGATATAAATCGGCCAGTTGAAGCCTTGAGTCAAAAATGTACCCGACACGATTGTTCCAATAAGACCTGCATAGATCGCATAGGCGACCGCGTTAAGTTCAGGTGGGATTTCTGTGGTTGAGTTTTTTAATCTTGCTAACGTAGATCGAGAGGTTTTGATCAAAGAAACGATAAGGCAGACAAAAATGATAAGACCAATAAAGCCTGTTTCTGCCAACACACCAAACCAGGTACTGTGAACGGCATGATTCAGTCCGTCCCAGTGTGAACTATAAAAGAAGTAGTTCGAGAAGAAGTTGTTCAACCCTACGCCAGTCAGAGGATTCTCAACTGCCATTTTTACTGCTGCTTCCCATGCATAGATTCGCCCCATTGCAGATTCATCGATGCCTTGTTCAGCAGCACCGCCAGAAGATCTGTCTGAGATCCCTGCAACCAAGTAGAGCACCACGGCCGCGACAGTTCCTACCGAGATTAACAGGGCTTTAGAGCGCACTAGCTTCCACGCAAAAATACCAATCACCGCAATACAACCCAGTAATCCACCACGGCTTTGAGTGGCAATAATGGCGGCGAGCAGTAACAGACAAACTAAGGCACTGATTAAACGTCTGGATCGTGAGATGCCAGACGTAGTGGCTTGGCTTATCGTAAAGGCAAGTGGAAACATCAGTACAAGTGCTAGGTCGTTCGGGTCACCTAACATAGAGCCAAAGTCGCGGCCAATAGTCACGCGTGAGCCCTCAACAAGCCCAATGCCATTTACTGAGTTGTACACGGCAATAGAGCTGACTAAAGCGCCAGCGTAGATAATCGTCATCGCGGTTTTTGCGAGATTTTCCGTGGTGTTTACTAGCCAAGTAATCGCAAGCGTCATCACGATAATTTTCCAATAAACGCCCTTGAATTCTGCTAGTGCTATTGGCCTGTTGGACGCGAAGATAATACCAATGAAAACCAATATCCAAAATATGGCGAGCCAATTTAAACAAGGGTGCCAGAAGATTTTAAGCTCTTTACTAATTAATGCATGCCAGAGCAAAGCTGACAGTGCTCCTAGTGAAAGCATCAGCGGTATTTTTAACGAATAGAGCTGAGGTACGGCTTCGTGAATTCGGAAAAATGAAAAGACAACGAACAATAGAACTAACCAGAATGTCTTGTTTAACACGAATAACCCGGCTAATGGCACAAGAGCGAGCGCCACAATGACAGCAGGGTGAGGCACAAAGTACCAAACAACACCAAGCCCAGCACACAAGGTGCTGATCGTGATGATGACTGGCAATCTATTGGCTTCAGGGTTGACCATTGTGACCTCTATTGGCAAATAAACTCTTTATGACTCGGCTCGTAATCTTTTTAAGACGTAGTTACGCCTGATGTTAAAGATTGCAAAGTGAGTGCCAGTTATGCATTTTGTTTAACTTACTGATTTAATGTTGGATTATTAAGTGAGGGCGTAGCCTTGAGGTGAGTTTTGTCATTTTGAGAATCAGTATAAAACTGACTAAAGTACTTAAATCATTAAGCCCAAATAACCAGTTGTCTACTAAGACGAGTATTAACGCTCGAGTTGATAGATTTCCAACAACTGCGGGACAACGGCTTGTGGAGAGTATTGGTTTTTCACGGTTTCTATCGCGTGACTCTTGAGAGAGTCACGTTGCTCGCTCGTCAATGACATCCACAAAGATAAAAACTGTTCTAGCTCAGCTTCTGAATTTGCAAGGTAGCCGTTAACTTGATGCTCGATGAGTTGAGGCAAGTTACCAACTGAGGTGGCGAGAACGGGAATGCCACGAATCATGGCTTCTAATGCCGACATAGGTAAGCCTTCAAAGCGAGAAGGGATGATTAACAGATCGATTTGGCTCCAGACGTCGTCCATATTGGTCTGATGCCCATGAAAGGTCACATTATCAGGCGGCGATTTAACTAAGATGTCCATTTCTGGCCCGTCACCAAAAAGCTCAAACCGAACATCAGGAAACTGTTTGGCTAATGTAACAAATCGATCAGGCGCTTTTTCATGGCTCAATCGCCCCACAAAACCAACATGGAATGGGCTTGATGAACGGGAGTTTGTTAACCCAGTTGGGACTTTAACAAAGTTATTCAATTGATGGGTTTGACTCGGCACTTTCGCTTTAATCTTTTCACTGACCACGAGCGACTGATCAGAAAGAAAACTGCTGTAACGGTCGAGCCAATCATAAAGCCATACTTTGCCTGTTGGGGTTTCACCTGCATGATAAGTGGTGATTTGCTTTGTGTTGTTGAAACGAGGTGGAAGCTTGATTAACTTGCTGACCAAACTGGCTTTGTAACCATGAGCATGGATAAGCCTTGGCTGATAATGTTGAACTGCACGTTTAAGCTGTGTCGCGCTATTGCCATTTGAATCTGCAGAACATGAGGCTAAATCGGAGAGGTAACTAAAAGGGATGTTCAGCGCATTCAACTTTTCAACGATGATCGCTTCAGGATTAAACTTGGTCAAAAGAACAATGCGAACAGCCTCTGAATACTGAGCGCTTTCAGATATCAGGCCTTGTGCTAATTCTAAAACATGCGTTTCTATACCTCCAAAAGTTTGGCTGTCGATCAACAGCCAAATCTCGTGAAGGTTTACATTGAGTACACCTTGGCTAGGCTTGATTGTACTCATCTTCCGATTCCCAAGCCTGTTTCTTACGATAAACAGTAGAAGGGCTAAGTTCTAACAGCACAGCAGCGTTTAACACATTCCCATCGCAATGATTGATGGCATGTTGAATGGCTTCACGTTCTATTTGCCACATTGGACGAATAGCACCGTCGCTTGTGGTAAATGCGGGTGTCATCGGGTCGTTGTTAGTTGGGACTTCTGACGACTGCTCCAACTCTTCCGGAGTAATCGGTGGCAACTTAGCTTCTGGTGCTTCAACAACAGTAGGTTGAGGCGCAGTTACTCGAATTGGTGTCACTGATTTAGATGATGGAGCCGCATCTACTTTATTAATCGGAGGCGGTAACATGTCTTTAGTCACGCTCGTTTCATTGTTCAACACCACGATGTTACGGATGATGTTTTGCAACTGACGCACGTTGCCTGGCCAAACGTAACGTTTAAGTAGTTTCTGCGTTTCTTTGTCTATTGATTTAAACTTCTTCTTGTCTTGCTTCGCGTACAGCTTCAAGAAGTGATTAGACAGGGTGACGATGTCACTTCCTCGTTCACGAAGCGGTGGCATTTCGATAGGCACAACGTGAACACGATAGTAAAGGTCTTCTCTGAAGCGTCCTTCTTCTACCTCAACCAGTGGATCGCGGTTGGTTGCACAGATAATTCTGACATCCACTTTAATCTCGCGGTTGCCACCAAGTGGGGTAAATGTACCGGTTTGCAAAAATCGTAGGAGCTTCTTCTGCATCTCCAGTTCCATTTCACAAAGCTCATCGAGAAATAGGGTGCCGCCATGCGCTTGCATCGCTGCACCTTTACGGTCGGTTGTCGCACCGGTAAACGCACCTTTAACGTGGCCGAAGATTTCACTCTCCATTAGGTCTCGCGGGATAGCGCCACAGTTAATAGCCACGAAAGGTTTACCATTACGCTGACTTTCTTGGTGAATAGCTTCCGCACACACTTCTTTACCGGTACCGCTTTCGCCGTTAATAAACACGCTGGCAGTGGTTGGTGCTACCGAATCAATGATCTTGTAAACCGCCTGCATAGGTAGGCAAGAGCCGATGAAATTATGAAATCGGTCACGATCGAACTTGCTTTGCATGTTATCGACAAGGTTTTCGAGTTTCGCTCTTTTTAGATGTAAGCGAACAGAAGTCTTGAGTCGATCGGCTTGAATGGGTTTCTCTAAGAAGTCTTCTGCACCGCGCTGGATAAGGTCTACAGCAATGTTTACTGAACCATGCGCTGTCGCGATGATGACTGCGGTCGGTATTTCATTCGCACTAATCCAATCTAAGACTTCTTCGCCTGGCATGTCAGGCAGTTTAAGGTCGAGAATCACAAGCTGTGGAGAGTGCCTTTCAATGAAGGTCTTAGCTTCCGCGCCGGTTTCGACGTGGAAAATATCATAGGGCTCGTCTTTTACGTACTGCTTGTAGAGTACGGCGAGTGAGGTGGAGTCTTCAACTAACAATACCTTAGGGCGCATTGTGTATTCCTTTTGAAACTTTATCCTAACCAATCAATAACATAGTGATATGCAACCATCAATACGAGTCTTGTGTATTTGTTATCTACCGCATGCAATCTTTTAAGATGCGGCCTGTATAACTTCTCGCATTGCTGTTCATGATGGAGCACATCTTATGGCGACTATATTAATAACGACTGTTTTGAGTTTTTAATCTGATACTGATAATGAGCATGCAAAGCTAGCTGAAGCCTGCCTCTTTCCTTTCAAGCAAGGCTTTTACTGAACGCTCTGCGAGCTCTAGTAATTCATCAACTTGTCGAAATGCAGCATCATGACTCTGTTCTAAGCATTGTTTTTCTAAAGCGCGAGCTAATTCACCCAAAGGACGATTACCTAATGAAAGCGCCGTGCTGCCGAGAGTGTGGACCTCGAACTCTAGTGTTTGAGCGTCTTTCTGCGTGACAGCCTCTTTTATGGCTACCAAGCGTGTTTGTGATTCTTCGACATAATGGTCGATCAAGATAGGGATAATGTCCGCACTGGTATCGCGAATCATTTGCTCCAGAACACTTTCATCGACAAGCTCGCTCACTTGTTGTGAGTTTAGATTTGTAGCTGCGTCTGACGCTAAAGTAGAATTCATCAAACTAAGTCCTTTTGTTGAGCTTAATATCTGTTGGTAAAGGGGCTGTTGACCTTTCGTGGTTAAGTTTTGTTCGAGATAAAATCGTTTTAGGCGCGGCGAAGTGTGTGTAGCCATTCTAAGTAAATATTCTTCAACAAAGCATAAAACGATTTTAGCTGAACCCTTCGGGCAGCCCTTGTGGTTCATTTCTACTGCGTTAGAGACTTTTCATGTAGGCCAGCTACACGTCAAAGCCTCTTCCTTGTATTAATTTCCCACAAGATGCTGCAAAACTCAGCTCGAAAGGCCAACAGCCCCTATTAAGTTCTAGTCATTTTTTAGAATAATTTCAACTGGTTGCCGTACAAATAGAGCATTTATTTGGCATCTCGTTCATCTTGCTACTGGGTTTGTGACAAACCTAACGGACTGATTTTATTTTGTTTTCTCTTGTGAAATATAAACTTAGGTGCCTATAAAGCCTAAGGTGCGGGTAGATCTCAGAAGAAAACGAGCCCGATACAAATAAAAAAGACCACTGCGGTGAATTAACAGCAGTGGTCTTAGAGCTGTTTATGAAGTTTAGGCTAATCTAAATAGCGATAATCCAAACAACTGTAATTTAAACAGCCGTGCTTTAAATCACGAAAAGTAGAACTACGAAGCTTTAGCTATCTTTGGCTTTGGGTCGGTTTCTACTTCTTCCTCGCTACTTTCTGAGAAGATATCAGCAACAGCGCTTCTCTCTAGTTCACCTTTTAGATTACCGTCTTCATCAACAACCGGAAGAGAGTAGTCACAAGACATTGTGTCGGGTAGCACTTCTTCAATCACCGCATCAGGTAAGATGGCAGGGACTTCTTCGTATATCTCATCACTAAAGTCATGTACCGATGAATCTTCAACGGCGTCTTGTAGGCTCTCTTGTGTGACTAGGCCTTGATAGCCGTCATCCGTTACGTGATAAGCGTAATCGTTTTTAAGCATCTTCATTTGTGCCAGAGCACCTTCAATCGTTTCTGATGTGATTCGATAGAGAGGAGGCTGCATAACGGTTTCAACGGTCAATGCGCGAGCACGGTTTACGTCTTTCACGAACGCTTCCACGTAATCATCGGCTGGATTTAGCAGAATCTCATGTGGTGTGCCTTGTTGCACTAACTCGCCGTCTTTCAAAATTGCGATTCGATCGCCTAGACGGAGTGCTTCGTCCAGATCATGAGTGATGAAAACAATCGTCTTATGAAGCTTCTCTTGAAGTTCGATAAGCTGATCTTGCATTTCACTTCGAATCAAAGGGTCGAGTGCCGAAAAGGCTTCATCCATTAACAAGATTTCAGCGTTAGTACACAGAGCGCGAGAAAGGCCAACACGTTGTTGCTGACCACCTGAAAGTTGCGCTGGGTATTGCTTGCCGTAACCTTTCAAGCCCACCGTTTCTAACCATTCGTTGGCTTTCGCTAAACGGTCTTCTTTTTTGATGCCTTGTACTTCCAACCCGTACGCAACGTTTTCAACCACAGTGCGATGAGGCATTAAGCCAAAGCGTTGGAATACCATCGACATTTTATGACGGCGGAACTCTTCTAGTTGTTTAGTGTTGAGGCTCATCACATCAATGCCTTCAACCATGATCTTACCTTGAGTCGGGTCAATCAAACGGTTGAAGTGGCGAATCAGCGTCGATTTACCCGAGCCAGAAAGCCCCATGATAACGAAGATTTCACCACGGTTAATCTCAAGGTTGATCTCTTTCAAACCAACGGTATGACCCGTATCCGCAAGAATCTGATCTTTGTGTTCGCCGTTTTGAACTCGGTTCATAACAGACATTGGTTTCGGTCCAAACACCTTGTACAGACCACTAATTTCAATCAATGGTTTAGTCATGCTTGAATCCTCCTAAATGCGCATTAGTTCTTCTTGCGTACGCTTGTGAAGCGCGGTCAAAAAGGATTGCGAGGGCAACGATGGCGAAACCATTCATCAAGCCTAATGTGAAGTACTGGTTAGTAATCGATTTGAGAACCGGTTGTCCTAGGCCTTTAACACCAATCATGGAAGCGATAACAACCATAGACAGCGCCATCATGATGGTTTGGTTGATACCCGCCATGATCGTTGGCATTGCTAGAGGAAGTTGGACACCCCATAAGCGTTGCTTTTTGCTCGCACCAAATGCGGTAGCGGCTTCAAGGACTTCTTTATCGACTAGGCGTATGCCTAGGTTAGTTAAACGAATCACAGGTGGAATCGCGTAGATAACCACGGCGATTAGCCCTGGAATCTTACCGATGCCGAGTAGCATTACCACTGGAATCAAGTAAACGAATGCAGGCATGGTTTGCATGATATCGAGCATCGGCGTAACAATTGACTGAGCTCGATTTGAACGAGCCATCGCAATACCGATCGGAATGCCCAAGAATATTGAAACCAAGGTACACACAGTAATGATACTGAGCGTCCGCATGGTGTCTTCCCACATTCCAAAGTAACCAATGAGAAGTAGAGAAACAACACAACCTAAAGCCAGTTTCCAAGAACGGCTTGCTGCGTAGACAAGACTGGTACACACGGCAAGGACAATAATCCAAGGTGTTGAGATAAGGAGTTTTTCAAACCAAACAAGGAATGAAAGAAGAGGGTCAAAGAGAGATTCAATCATTTCACCGTATTCACGGGAAAATTCACGGTATGCGCCATCTAGCGTCTTTTTTATGGTTCGTAAATCACCGCGTTCCATCTCTGGAAAGCTTGATAACCAATTGCTGTCAGCCATTTTATATCCTTATAGTTCGGAGCCACTTGTCTATGCGATAAGAAAATCGCTAATGAAAAGGGCTCCGAATCATGAATAACATCAAGTATAGCGACGTTATTTCTGTTTTATTGTTGAAGCGTAATTACTTGTTATTAAATCAGGAACTTACAGCTCTGCTTCAACTTTCTTAGCCACTTCTTCAGAAACCCATGGGTGCCATACTTCTGGGAATTCACTCAAGAAATGCAGACTCGCTTCTTCGCCATCAGCTTGGTTGTCTTCCATCCAAGCAAGTAGCGAGTTCATTTTGTCGTTCGTGAAACCACGTTTAGTAAAGTAGTCGTACGCTTCAGGTGCGCGTGACGCAAAACTTTCAGTGGTAATCGTGTGAACAGGTGAAGGCGGGTACATGGTCGCTTTTGGCGATTCACAATCTTCTTTGGTGGTACAGTTAAGGAACTCTTGCTCATTAACGCCACTGCCAAAGTCGACTTTAACCATGTCGTATTTACCTAGAACAGCGGTCGGTGCCCAGTAGTAACCAAACCAAGCTTCTTCACGTTCATAAGCTTTTGCGATAGAGCCAGATAAGCCGGCACTCGAGCCTGGATCAACAATCGTGAAACCACTGTTTTCTAGCTCAAGAGCGTTAAACAGGTTTCCGGCGCTGATCTGACAGTTCCAGCCTGCAGGGCAGCTGTAGAATGCAGATGTATCTGGGTCTTCAGGGTGTTTGAATAAGCTAGCGTTCTTGCGTACGCCTTCGATGGTTGCCATTTCAGGGTATTGTTTAACTAGGTAAGCTGGAACCCAAAAGCCTTCTTCGCCGCCGTTCACAAGTGCTTTACCTGCGTAGCGAAGACGTTTTTCATCAACACCTTTATCTAATGCGTCTTTTAAGCTGTTGCTCCAAAGTTCAGGTGCAACATCAGGCTGGCCTTTTTCGATCATAGATGTGCCTGTTGGCATAGTGTCGCCAGGGATAAGTTCAGCATCACACCCATAACCATGTTCAAGGATGAATTGGTCGATATTGGCGATCAGTGTTGCAGAGTTCCAGTTCATATCTGCGATTGTTACGCTGCCACATTCTCCAGCGTTAGCATTACCGCTGGCTGCTGCTACTAACAAAAATACGGAGCTTAACTTGTATTTCATATTGAGTTTCCTTTCTCTTTAATAATACAACTAAGGTAACCAAGGTAAATTGATTATCTAAATTGCTCGACGGTGATCCTTTCCGTGTATTTGAACCATTTGAGCAGAAGGAGGGATGGGTGAAGTTTGAATAGATAAACGTGCAAAGTCAGTGAAGTGTGATTTGCCAATTCATCCACTGTGTTTCAACAGCCATCGGATAACTTTGTCAAACTATTACAAATTCGTCAAAAACCACCTCTATTTATAATCTTAGGGAATAATCGTACGAATTCCATCTTTGATGCGATTTACATGGCACTTTAACCGTCTGTGTCACATTACCGCTAAAGTTAGGCGTGGGGCTGTTGATTTTTGAAGGAATTTAAAGGTGGTAAGACCATGATTGACGTGTGTGAAATGCGTTGAATGGTTTTTAAAATCTTATTTTTAATAATAATTTCGCCAAAAATACCCAATTTGGTTTTGATTTATTCAGAGCTGTCGGGGCTTGAAGTCTAATAGGATAGGTGGCTGTCATGGTTTCAATGACAGCCAGAAAGTAGCAAAAGAAAGTTACATCGGAAGGTTCAAAAACTCATTTTGATACAGCTTGTTTGCCAAGCTATCGCGAAGCTTAACGGGGATGAATTTCATTCGATTGATTTGTCTGACCAACTCTTGTGCAAAGCTAGGCTTTTGTTTCATGTTCATCACGCAGCCCATTAGGTTGATGCTTTGTGCATCAAGCAGCTTTTTCGCTTGTTCTAGGTGGTGAGTCGACGTTTCACCATAGGCGACAACCATCAATGTACTGTCACAAGCGCTCGCCACAGACTGCGCCGGAATGTTGCCTTTGTTTATGTTGAGAAGCGGTGAGGTATCAATGATGACTCTGTCGTATTTCTCTAACCATTTGTTGACCACTTTTTGTAACGTTGTCGGATCTTTATAAGCCAATTGCGTTGAAGCAACTTGTGGAGCAGGGACACCGATAAACGTACGCTGAGATTCAACATGTTCAATCAATTGACCTTGCTGATTATCTTCTAGCATATTCAAATCTTTGAAAGCAGGGTTGAATAAGTTGAGATCAACATAAAGTGTTGAATGACCCGCAAGAAGAAAACGCTCAGCTAGTGCGGTTGCAATAGATGTTACGCCGTCACCTGAATGACAGGCGGTCACGCATATTGATTTTTGGCCGTTAAGTTCAGAAGCTAAATACAGTTGCTCGACTTCGGCATGGGTCGCTGAAATAGTCATTATAAAGCTCCTATTAATACGATGGTGGTGGTGATACGCAGTATGTCATCAAGTCCGACACGTGCTTTTTCAATAAAGCTTTCGCGACGGTCTGGAATGTAAATCGTGTCACCAGCGCGTAGCACCGGCAGGTTGTAAATGTTCGCCGTTTTACTGAACTCTACAAGGTCAAAAGTACGAGCCTGACCTTGGCAGCAAGACATATTTACGATGGTAATTTTCTCTACGTAAGCATTGTCGGTAGGGCCTGCCGCTTCTGCCAGAATATCTAGAATGGTCATGTTGTCGTTGAACACATAACGCCCTGGGTTGTTAATCGCACCAAGTACACGAACAGTTTCTTCTTTCGGTGTATCTAACCAGTTTTTGCCTTTCTCTGGGATGTAAATCGTGTCGCCAGTGGTTACGTTTGGCAGTAACGATTCGTCACCGGTTTCGAAGTATAGTGATAAGTTAAGTTTGCTTACTTGCGAATAGGTTTTGTCACGATGCGTTACTCGAACGTTGTGGATGTCAGCATCCTTTGTTGGACCGTCAGCCGCAGACAAGATATCAAGGAAGTGCATGTCTTTGGTGAAGCGGTAACGACCGGGCGCATTCACTTGTCCAAAGATGTAGATCGAAGCATCAGAGCTTTGACGAACCCATTGTGATTTATTGTCCGAAGGATCTTGTGGCAAGTCGTGAACACGCACGATAGAACCCGCGCGAATTTGTGGCATTTGGTCACGTGGCGCGCCATTTCGAATGAAATCATCAAGGTTAAATACAACCAACTTTCTACCAGTCACGACTTCAATTTTCGATGTGTCAGCGCGTAGTGTAGGGCCGCCGACGTGTGCCAGTAATCCCATGAAGTTCATTTCGTCTGACCATTCAATACGACCAGGTCGATTTACCTCACCAATCACGTTAACTGCTCGGTCTGGCGTAATTTTCAACCAAGACTTCTCGTTCATGTCGGTTTTCTCGGGAACGAAAATCGCGTCACCAGCCTTGATGTTAGGAGGATTAGAGTTAGGTAAGCCTTCGGTGTAAGCCGCTAAATCGAATTTAATCACTCTGCCATCGGCTTTGATGACTCGGATTTGTCGTGACTCTGCAAATCGAGTCGGGCCACCCGCATTAGCCAATATATCCATAAAGGTCGCGTCTCTTTTGCCTTCAAAAGCACCAGGTGCTGCGACTTCACCCATCACGTAAACCATGTTTGCGCCAGATTTGATCTCTTCTTCTTGCTTTGGAACGAAAATTGTCGCACCCGGGCGTAAAATTGGAAGCAGACTTTCGTCACCAGAATCTAAGTAACGTTTTAGGTTGAACAGTGTTGGGGTGTTGTTTGAGATTACTCGGATTTGTTCAACACTGGCATAACGAGTGACACCGCCTGAACGCATAAGTACGTCGACAAGGTCGGTGTTCTCTTTGTAAGTGAACGAACCCGGTGCGTTTACCTCACCAAACACTTTAATTGAATTTCGAGAGTCAGCACTGTCGCCTGAGTTAGCAAGCTTTGCTGCATCGAACTCTTGCTCGATATTACCGACTAATGGAGAAGCTGGAACGAACAATGAATCCAGTGATTGCAGAGTAGGTAATGTTGACTCGTCTCCTGAATCAAGGAATCGTTTGTAGTTAAACTCTTTCTTATCTGCGCCTCGCTTTAGAATAAGCTTATCCAATTGCGCGCCCGGACGTAAACCACCCGCAGCGTAAAGTGCCATTTGGATGCTAGAACCTAACGCGAGCGTGTATTCGCCAGGCTGTTCTACATAACCTTGCACGTAGATGATGATTTGCTGCTCTTTTACATACACTGAAGCGTTCGAAAGATCTTTATAAGCGGTTGCCAGAGACTCTAGAACCACTTTGTTAAGCTGCTCACTGTCGTAACCTGCAACAAACACAGCGCCTACTTCAGGAAGGGTAATACGGCCACGCTTATCCACTTGGAACCCCGTGTTTAAGGTACTTTCACCGGGTACGTTAACTTGGATAAGGTCACCGACTTGAACCGCGTCTGAAAACTCATCGTTAGCATTGACGACATTCGCAAAGCATAACGATAGGGTGATGATAAAAGCGATTAAGGATTTCATAGTCCACCTCCCATTTTCTCCGCATTATTAGGCGAGATAATTTCGATACTCACTCGGCGGTTCGTTAAACGTGTGCCGTCAGATTCGCCTTCAAAAAGAGGGACGGTTTCGCCTACAGAGACGGCTTTGATTCGTTGAGCGCCTAGGCCAAATATAGTCAGGTAGCGTTCGACTTGTTTCGCTCGTCCAAGTGCTAACTTATCGTTGTATTCTTCGGTACCTGTCGCATCAGCATGGCCGGTAACAACAAGGTCTAGAGATTTGTGTTCTTTCAGTAGGCTGGTTGCTTCCGCAAGTCTTCCCATGTACTTCGGGTTTACTTCAATCGAATCTTCCGCGAATTGGTTATCAACATTAAGCAGGTCATACAACTGTTCGATAACTGACAGTTGCATTCTAAATTGGGTTTCATTTTTTGGTGGCTCACAGCGGGCTTGAGAGGTTACGTAATCCAGTTGGACTTCAAGTTCATTTAGGCGTTTTCTTTGGATCACTAAGTCGTTGGCTGCATCCAGTAGTAGACCACCTTGAAGTTCACGAGCAATACGATTTTGCTTTTCGATTGCTTGAACAACAGCAGCGGGGAAACACCAACGAGCGCCTTCTTGGATCAAAGCATCAAGGTGCAATTTAGCGAGCTGCCAATCAAAGCGTAATCCATGTTCTGGACCAAGTGGCTCGTCTGGCATGACAGGAGAGAAGTCTGAGTTTTGATAGTTGATAGAATCATAACTTTCAGCCAACCCCCCTGTGCCTTGTTCAGGATAGCTAGTACAGCCACCCAGAACGAGAGCGGACAGAGAAAGGGCTATGTAGTTTTTCAGTATTTTCATGCCAACGTCCTATGTTTCTAATTTTTATTATTATTTTTTGTTACTTCTAGCTTAGTGGATCTTCATGAATTTGTAGGATTTTTTGAATTTACTGGGATAGCGTGGCCAATACGTAGTAGGTTCATAATTTCAAGAGGCTGACCAGTCACATTTTCAAGTCGCATGTTGCGTTCACGCTCAGTCAGACGTTTGAACATATAAACAATCGCGCCAACACCAGATGAATCTAAAAACTCAACTTGGCTAAAATCAACTTCGATTTCAGGGTGGCCATCGTTAGAAATCACATCATCGATGTCTGTTTGTGCATCACGACTGCCTGCTGCATCCAAATCACCGAAGATAGAAAGCGTCAGTGTCGTTGTATTCAAATCAATCTTACGTAGTTCCATAGCGATAACTCCTCTTTAGTATGTATGGACAGTTGCACTGAATGTGCCAACTTTTATGTTGTTATTTTTCAATGAGTTATATTTAGTGCAAATTCCCATCTCATATTGAGAAAAGGCGTTTCTCAATATGAGAACTAAAAACGGCGGAACATATGAGAGTTATAAGTCATTAATTTAATGAATAAATGAAAGGCTTAGATAAGGTTGATGAGTGGATCGCATCTTCTGCCAAAGATTGTCTAACTGCGTGTTAGAGCGCTTAGGATTAAAGACATTTGTTGACCACTACAGATATTAATACGGAGCAGATGATGAGATTAACCAAACTGGCTTTAGCCACTCTATGGGCGTGTTCGCTTTCATCTCATTCATCCTATTTGCCTCCTGACCATTTGGTGCTTGCAAACTCCTACCAGCAAGGCATAGATGTTTCTGAATACTGGAAGAGTGAAAAACTTGATGGGATTCGGGCTCTATGGGATGGGCAGCACCTTTATACACGCAATGGCAATCGCATTTACTCACCTAAGTGGTTTACTGAAAACTTGCCTAAGGTCCATCTCGAAGGAGAGTTGTGGGCAGGAAGAGGCAAGTTCCATCTCGTTCAATCTACCGTTCTCGACCATACGCCGAGTGACACAGCATGGCGCCAAATCGATTTCATGCTGTTTGATATGCCCGGCGCCGCAGGAGATTATCAAAAGCGCTATTACAACATTTTGCATTGGGTAAGCGTGATTGGAGAATCTCATGTCGGCTACATAGAACATGTACCAATTCACAGTGAAGAGGCTTTATTTCATCAACTTGATAATGTCGATGAGCGTAATGGCGAAGGTTTGATGCTTAGAAAGATCACCAGTCGTTATCAAGCAGGCCGAAGTAATGATTTGTTAAAGCTTAAAAGGCATCATGATGCCGAAGCCACGGTTATTGGCTACAAGGGAGGTACAGGGAAGTATAAAGGGATGATGGGTTCAATTTTGGTTCACACAGAAGAGGGTGTGGAATTTTATATCGGCAGCGGGTTCAGTGACCAAATGAGACTCGCACCGCCAGAGATCGGCAGCCGTATTACCTTTCGCTACAATGGTTTTACTCAAAACGGAAAACCCAAGTTTGCGCGCTTTGTTCGAGAGAAGAGTGAATATTAAGGCAGATACGACCTACCTGACCATTAAACGAAAAGAGCCCTGAAAATCAGAGCTCTTTTTTGTATTCGAAATCAGATAGACCGACTTAGTGAGTGCAAATCTAGCGCGAACTAAACTCTAGCTGTACGTCGTCGTCTTGTTTATGCATCCAGTGTAGGCGCATACCTAACATAATCGCTGCTGATGTTAGACCGACAATGAAACCAATCCAGAAACCGTGCGCACCCATAGGTTCAACAATCCAATCTTTCATACCCAAGATGTAGCCGATAGGAAGACCAAGCAACCAGTAAGCCACAAAGGTGATGTTGAAGATTGAACGCATGTCTTTGTAGCCACGCAGAGCACCTGCAGCGATAACTTGGATGGCGTCAGTACATTGATAAACCGCCGCGAACAACAGCAACTGCATTGCAACGGTAATTACCGCGGTGTTCTCTGTGTAAAGTAATGCAACCTGCTCTCTAAACAGAACCGTTAACGCCGCTGTCATTAAGGCTGTAACTAAACCAACAATGATACCCACGTGTGTCGCTATCTTAGCGCCTTCGGTGTTGTTTTCGCCTAACTTATGGCCAACACGAATACTCACGGCTGCACCGATACTCATTGGAATCATGAAGACTAGCGAAGAGAAGTTGATCGCGACTTGGTGCGCGGCAACAATCAATGAACCCAATGGTGCAACTAACAGAGAAACCACCGCAAACAGAGTTACCTCGAAGAAGATAGCGGCCGCTACTGGGAAACCAAGTCTAAACAGACGGATTTGAGCTTTAAGTTGAGGCTTGTGGAACGTACCGAAGATGTTGATTTTCGCCAAACGCTTTGATGTTAAAACGTAAGCGAACAGCAATGCAAACATAACCCAATAGACAATAGCCGTTGCCACGCCACAGCCAACACCACCCAGAGCAGGAGCACCAAGTTTTCCGTATACGAACATCCAGTTCAGCGGGATGTTTAATAGCAAGCCAATAAAACCAATCACCATTGCAGGCTTAGTTAAAGACATTCCATCCGTAAAGCTTCGCAATGTTTGGAACAACAAAAACGCAGGTACAGCAAACATCACCGCATTCATATAGCCGATGGTTTTTTCTGCCATGAGTTGTTCAATGTCCATCCACTCCAATATCAATTGTGTCTGGAACAGTACGCCAATGATAGGAAGAGAGATAACGAGCGCTAAAAACGCACCTTGTTGAATCTCAAATGGAATTTTGACTTGTCGACCAGAACCATTCAGCTGTGCAACGACAGGAACCAACGCCATCAATAGACCGACACCAAATAAGATTGATGGTAGCCAGATACTTGCTGCAATCGAAACCGCCGCCATATCGATAGCACTTACGCCACCGGCCATTACGGTATCAACAAAACCCATTCCAGTTTGTGCAACAGATGCGATCAATACTGGGGTCGCAAGTTTGATTAGATTCGAGGATTCTTCTTTGTAACGATGCACAAACAACTCCAAATAAGAGGGAAAATTAGAATAATAGTGTAGGAAAGGACATTCTGAAGGAATCAGAGACAATGATCTTAAGCTTCCACTGGACGAATCATAAAGAAATGTCACAATAACTGCTATGAAAAACTGTTATTAGAATGCTAAATAGGAATCTTATGTTTACAGGTATCGTTCAAGGTATGGCAACACTGGTTGCTATAAACAAAAAAGAGTTGTTTCAAACTCATACCATTGAGTTAACTGACGAAATGGTTGAAGGGTTAGCAATTGGCGCTTCAGTAGCGCATAACGGTTGTTGCTTAACGGTAACGGAAATTTCAGGTAACCAGATTGCTTTCGATTTAATGCAAGCGACATTGCGATTGACGAACTTAGGCCAGCTGAATGTTGGTGACAAAGTGAATGTTGAGCGTGCAGCAAAGTTTGGTGACGAAATTGGCGGGCATAGCATGTCTGGCCACATTACTCTGATGGCTAATCTCGTTGATGTGATTAAGACAGAAAACAACCGCACGCTTTGGTTTGAGCTGCCTCAAGAATCAATGAAGTATGTGTTGAGTAAGGGTTATATCGGCGTTGATGGTTGTTCATTGACGATTGGTGAAGTGGAAGAGAACCGTTTCTCTGTTCACCTAATCCCAGAAACGCTGAATCGTACTCTGTTTGGCGGCCGTGAAGTAGGCGACCAAGTAAACATTGAGTTTGATCCTCAAACACAAGCGATTGTTGATACTGTTGAACGCGTACTAGCAAACCAGAAATAGTAGTAGCTGTTTATCAATAGCACTCGCCCCAAAAAGCGTTGACTAAGTAAAAGTCGAAGACATTAAAAAAGAGCACATTGAGTGCTCTTTTTCTATTTGTGTGTATTTGTGTTTTTCTAGGCTAGCCTCTAAATCGAGGGTAGCTCTAAATAGAGGTGTAGATCCAACTCGACAAGAGAGTAGGTGTTAGAAGACTTGTTCGTCGTCTGCATCAATCGAGAGATTAATCCTGTCTCTTACTTCATCTACCTGCATGTCGAGGTGAATGGCATTGCAACACGCTGGGCAATCGTCATAAAAATCTTGGCTCCCATTAGAAGCATCAAGCGTTATGCTGATGGCATGCCCACAGTGGGGGCAGGAGACATGTTTCTCTGTGTATTTATGCATCGCGAATTCTCCTCACTGTAACTTGTTCCAATCGTAGTAGCTTGTATAGATCGTAGTCGCTTTATAGAACGACTTAGCTCGCTGTGATTGGTATTAAACGGCCTGTATCTTCTGAATGCATGCTTCAGTTTGTGCTAAATATTCGCCGCCAAATTGATTGCAGTGGTTAAGAAGATGGTACAAGTTGTAAATGTCTTTCCGATCAGTATAGCCAACGTCGAGTGGATTGACGCTCTGGTAACCTTCATAAAACTCTTTTGGAAAGCCTTCAAACAATTCCGTTAATGCCAAATCGCATTCATGGTCACCCCAGTAACAAGCCGGGTCATAACAGATTGGCCCAAAGGCTGAATTTGCTACATTGCCATTCCAAAGATCCCCATGAAGCAAAGAAGGGCGAGGGTTGTGGCCAGCAAGACGCATATTCACCACATCAACGATGTCATCAATATCACCAAACTCGATGCCTTTCTCTTTGAGCAGTTGCAGTTGGAAACCAATGCGTTGCTCAGAGAAAAAGCGACCCCATTTCTTATGCCAAGGGTTGGGTTGAAGTGTGCTGCCGATATAGTTGTCTTGGTCGCAACCAAACTCTTTTTGCTCGCCCCATTGATGAAGCTGCGCAAGCTGAACGCCGAAATCGAAGCTATTGTTGCCCGTCTCGAGCGGTTTGGTCGGCAAGTAATTGAGAATAATGAACGAGCACTCTTTGGTTTTGCCAATAAGCACCAACTCAGGAACGTAAACGGTGGAGGTTTCTCTTAACAAGCGTAAGTTCTCAGCTTCAATTTCAAACTTAGGTAAAAATTCTCGCTGATTCACTTTCACAAAGTAACGTTCATTACCATCGCTGATCATATAGCAATCGTTAATGTCGCCACCAGAAACCTTGGTACGTTCAGTAATCTGAAAGTTAAATAGAAGAGTATCTGAAAGTTGTTGAGAAATGGCCTGCCACATAGGAAATCCTCAAAGACTGAAAGTTAAAAAGATTGAAGGTTAGAAATACTGTTTGTTTAATAGCAATAGTTTAGGATAAATCTGAACAATTTATAGACGCACTCGTCAATGTTCTTAGCTCTTCTTCATCTTACGTAGAATCAATTGGCCGAATTGTGAACTCGAACTGATTCAAGCTCTTTGAAATACAAACATAAATTGAAAACCTGACGTGATGAAATAGTTTGGAACTGGTCTCACAATCGAAACGGTTTTGAACGCCACAAACTGGAAAAGTGGTTTGAGCTTGTTATTGTCTACCAACCAATTTAAATGAGCTTTTAGAGTAAGTTGAAAGGGCTATTGTTAACTGGCGCAATACTTTGCTTCAAAGTTTGTCTTACACTTTGTTAGGCGTGAAATTACTTATGGCTCAAGTAGGCAGGTATACCACTTAACCCTATATCGATTTAAATTTAGGCTGAAATACTAACTAGGATCATTTTAATGCGGTTTTGGGCAATAAAGTGATGACAAATAGCTTCATTTACATAGTATTAGGCAAGTACGTATTAATCTGCTCTAGAGCTTAAAACGGAGAATTATTGTGGTTGTAGAAACCGATGGCTATTTGGCTTTAATCGAGCACCTATCATTCAACCTTGATGTGTTTACCAATAGTAATGGTGATACTGGAAACGAAAGTGTCGAAGACATTGTTACCGACATGATTTCAACGAACATCATGGCTATTTTCGAGCAAAACCCAGAGTTGCATTCGAGCGTTCGTTTTCAGCTTTTGAAAGAAGCCGATGCCGTAGTAGCGGATCTTGGTGAAGTATTAGCGGGCGTGTGGGCTAAGAAAGCAACTAACGAACAAATTGTATTCCTTGATGAGTACATCGCGTTAGTGAAGAACCTGTTTGATACTGCTGTTGCTAAATACGACTAACGGTTTGTTTATCCACTTATTGTCGTAATTGGTCAGCATAAATAACAACGGGCGTTTAAGTCGTATCTTTCTAGAGTTACCTCGCTCAGCGGTTTATCTTTCGAACCGCTATAAACGCCTAAAGTGCCAAAACTTGGATGCCCAGTAAGGGTTGTCTAACCTAGAAATAATGACACCTTTTGATGTCGAGGCATGTAGGAATTGGTTGTTTCCTAAATAAACACCTACGTGTCGCACCGTCATCGAAGTCTTGAAAAATACCAAGTCACCGCTTGTTGCTTCCCCATATGCAATTTCTTTTCCCTTTTTACTCTGGTCTTTTGTGGTTCTTGGTAGGGCTTGTTGAGTCGCATTTTGCACGGCGATTTGAACAAAAGCAGAGCAATCTACGCCTCGAAATGATGTCCCACCGAAATGGTATGGCACACCTTTCCACTGTTCATAGACGCTCATATAAGCGTTTGTAGTCAATTGTTCTGACTTTGATAAAGGTTTTTGTGCGGTTTGACTAAGCTGAGAAGGCGATGGTGACGAGCTACAAGCAGCCAATGTTGCTAAAGTTATTGTAACTACAGCCATTTTTCTGATTTTCATATGTAACTCTTCTGACAAAAAACTGAAATAAAAACGTCATCAAGGACTTCTAGTATACGAACTAACTTAAGGATATCTCTTTTCGTAGTCAAACTGGATTTCACATGCCCGACACAAATTTATCAATAAAACCCTCACGTTATACATTCTCGCTCATTCAAACCGTCACTGCTGTATTTATTTCCATTCTTTTACTTGTTAGTTTTTTATCAATGGTTAGCATTCGGGGCGTTGAACGGGTCGGGGGACATTTTGATGCACTCTCGGAACAAGCATTACCCCTTGCTCTACATAATGCCGAATTAACGCAAAGCGTATTAGAACAAGTAAAACTTCTCACTTACAGCACCCAATCAACCGACTTAGATACACTGAATGCCACAAGGGGCTCAATTGACCAACTCGCGACAGAGAGCAATACCACGCTAGAGGAACTCCTTTTTATCTCCCAATCTTTTCCTGATGCAATCTCTTTAGAGCAACAACAAAACCTTGTCGATGACATGGCGCAACTGCAAACCATGACCAACACGGTACTGCTGGCGCAGATCGAAATTCAAAGTAAGCAAAATCTGATCGACAGTAAAATGGGTGAGTTCCGTTATGGCGTTGGGTCTATCGGACCAGAAATGAATAGAATCAGCTCATTCTTGGTTGAAGACAACCCAGAAGCGAGCGATGCCGCGAACCGATTTACATCCAGCGCGTCTGCTATGGCGAACACCTTCTTGATGCTGATGATGCAATCTGACATTGATAAAGCACAAGACGAATACCGTCAATTGAGAAACCGAATCGCAGGCCTTAACTTGGCTTACAGCGATTTTGCCGATTGGCATCCAGACATCGCTGAGTTCGCGAGCTTGACGGCGCCTTATGAGATGGTGAAAGAAGGCTTTACCGAAGAAGGCGTAATCAAACAAATCCTCTTGAAACTCGAACTGGTTCAGCAGCAAGAGCAGAACTTAACGCAAGTCATTAACTTAGCGAACACCGTCATTAGCACATTGAATCAGCTGTCTTCTACCGCTTCCCATCTGATTGATGAAAGTGAACTGATTGTAAATCAAACCATCACCAATATTGATCGTGTGTTGTTTATCAGCGGGCTAGTGATTGCCGTAATCATTGTGATTTCATGGTTCATGTTACGCCGTTGGATGAATAAAGGGCTTAAAAACATTACTCAACAGTTGAGTTCACTGGCAGATCATGACTTCTCTAAACAGAGCGAATTGCTTGGGCCGTTAGAGCTGCAAGTTATTACTTCAAAGCTCAATACGGTCGTTGATTCCACAGCTGATTCGGTTCGTTTGGTCACGCGCAACTGTGAAACGCTTTACCAAACCGCAGAAGTAAGCCACGACGCTGCAGAACAAACCAATTCGAGCTTGAACGAACAGAACGAATCACTTCAGAATATGATCACCACCATTACTGAACTAGAAGCATCGATTGGTGAGATTGCTCGTATCTCTAACGCATCGAACGACGATGCGCAAATAGCAGAAGATGAGTCAGTGAATGGAAGCCAAGTGGTTGGCCTTAACCAACAACGATTACAAGCGCTTGAGCAATCTCTTAGCATGAGTGAAGAGTCGATGGCTGACTTGGATGGTCGAGTTAAGCAGATTCGTGAAATGGTCGACATGATCAGTGGTATCGCTGAAAACACCAACTTATTGGCACTGAACGCTGCGATAGAAGCGGCGCGAGCAGGTGAACAAGGTCGAGGTTTTGCGGTAGTTGCAGACGAAGTGCGTAAATTGGCGAGCGGCACGTCCCAGCAAACCACCAATATTCGTAGCATGATGAACGAACTAGTCGCGGCAGCAGATCGCTCACGTGCTTCTGTAACGGAATCGAGAAGTGAGATGGCCAATGCACTGCAAACCAGTGGCGATGTAAGACAAGCCTTCGAGAAAATCGAATTCGCGGTGAGCCAGATCAAAGGGCGTGTTGAGCAAATCATGGTGGCTACGGAAGAACAAGCTCGTGCGACTGTCGATGTAACCCATTCAATCACCCGAGTATCTGAGCAGGGCGAGAATACTAAGCTGCAACTTGAATCTATGATCGAGAGTTCAGAGCAAGTCGGAGAGATAGCAGGGCACCAACAAGCTATGCTTCACAAATACGTGCTGAAATAAACGAGCGTGCTGAAATAGACGAGCGTGCTGAGTTAAGCCAAACAGCACAAAAGTTGAAGCGCTAGCTGCTCTTATAATTCTATCGATACAGAAACGCCCTTAAGTTCTCACAAGAATCTAAGGGCGTTTTGTTTTCGGATTAAGCTAAGGTTGGTCTCAATATAATCTTGAGACTCAACCGAATTCGAACTTAGTCTTTCGTCGTCGGGAATCGCGCAAATGGCTGACGCAACATTAAATCTAGCCGTTGCTCTTTACCATCTTGAATCTCGGGAACACCAATATGTACCTTATCATGGCCAAGCTTGGGCTGAGCGCGGTAAGTCTTAAACCAGATGTCCCACACTGATAAAAAGAAGCCAAAGTTTGAGTGCGTTTCCTTAACAATGACCGAGTGATGAACACGGTGCATGTCTGGTGTCACAATCACTTTTCTCAATAGCTTATCGAACCATAGCGGAATACGTGCATTGCTATGGTTAAACATCGCACTGGCATTAAGAACAATTTCAAAGATCACGACAGCAATAACAGGCACACCAAGTGTGATCACCAAACTCACCTTAATGAGCATTGAAAGAATCATCTCAATAGGATGAAAGCGCGTTCCGGTTGTGACATCGATGTCTAGGTCCGCATGGTGAACTCGATGTAGTTTCCACAGCCAAGAAACACGGTGAAACACCAAGTGCTGTAGGTAAATGGCACAATCCAACAGCAATACACAAATCAAAATGGTGAGTTCTTTCGGAAGTGACAGGGTATTGAACAAACCCCATTGATTTTCTTGTGCGATAACCGCCGCTTGAAATGCTGCAATAGGAATTAAAGTGGCCAATAGAAAGCTGTTCAAAGCAACCAGCGCAAAGTTGTTTCCCCAACGAAACCATTTACTCTGAGTCAGCGTTTTACGTGGAAAGCGGTATTCCCAAAGCGCACATAGTCCGAAAACGACAATAAAACAAACAAAGCGAAGCAGTGACGGGTCTTGCATGGGAATTCCTTCTATCATTCTAGGGACACTGTAAGTACAATCGTGCCACTTTTCTAGATTTATCGTTATTGTCCATGAGAATCCACGCTTTTCACCGTTTATATCAACACCGTTTGTCTCTTTCTACCAAGCCGTTTAACGCGCGCGGGTGTAAAGTGGTTCGATGTGAGTTCTGCAAAATCAAACAAGACAGCTGTATCTGTGAACATCAACCAGACGTAAATACGAACGTCGCGACCATGTTGATCTTATCGGACAATGAAATACTTAAGCCAAGTAATACCGGCCGTTTAATCCTTGATACCGTTAAAGACAGCTATGCCTACCTTTGGCACCGCACTGAACCGAATCAAGAGATGCTTGATGTGCTGAAAGACGATAAATATCAGCCAGTCGTGGTCTTTCCGGAAGATTATACCGATGACAAATCGCGCGTGGTTGTAGACCTTGGTGAGATGCGAGATTCGAACAAGACGTTGCTGCTGATTTTTATTGATGGCAGTTGGCGAGAAGCGCGACGTATCTTCCGTCGTTCAGAGTATCTGCAAGATTTACCCGTGTTGTCGATTGAACCAGAATCGGTTTCGCAATACATGATGCGTAAGTCAGACAACGAACAACATCTTTCGACTGCAGAAGTGGCGAGCTTGGTTTTGAAACAGGCAGGTGAAGAGCAGGGCGCTCAGACTTTACAGCTGTGGTTTGAGACATTTCGCGAAAGCTACATGCTAAGTAAGACGCGCTATAAGTCCGATCCAACCAAACCAAGCCTGAACGCTTTCATAGAGCACACTAAAAATGAGACGTCACTCTAACCTTTAACCGCTTTGTGCTGACTTGTTGTTCAAACAGATTCGAACACGAGATAAGTTTGTTATCTATCACGGTTTGTAGGGGGAGTGTTATGGATAATGCTTCCTAGATGTTTAATTTGAAAAATTTATTTGCCCGAATTTAGGGAAAAATTGGAGAGATTTCATGTATTACGGCTTCGATGTTGGCGGCACAAAAATTGAATTTGGTGCGTTCAATGAAAAACTTGAGCGAGTAGCAACAGAACGCGTACCAACGCCTACTGAAGATTATCAACTGCTACTTGATACGATTGCCGGTTTGGTGAAGAAGTACGACAACGAATTTTCTTGCGAAGGTAAAATTGGTCTTGGTCTTCCTGGTATGGAAGATGCTGACGACGGCACAATGCTGGTTGTTAACGTGCCAGCTTCAACAGGGAAACCACTACGTAAAGACCTAGAAGCGCTTATTGGTCGTAGTGTGAAAATTGAAAATGATGCGAACTGTTTTGCGCTTTCAGAAGCGTGGGATGACGAGCTTAAAGACGAACCATCAGTAGCAGGCCTAATTCTAGGTACTGGTTTTGGTGGCGGTTTAGTTTACGAAGGAAAAGTGTTCTCTGGTCGTAACCACGTTGCAGGTGAACTGGGCCATATGCGTCTTCCTATTGATGCTTGGTTCCACCTTGGCGACAACGCACCGTTACTCGGTTGTGGTTGTGGCAAGAAAGGTTGTCTAGACAGCTACCTATCAGGTCGTGGCTTTGAATTGATTTACGAGCACTACTTCGGTGAGAAGAAGAAAGCAATCGAGATCATTCAAGCGTACAACGAAGGTGAAGCAAAAGCGGCTGAGCACGTTGATCGTTTCATGGAGCTATTGGCTATCTGTTTCGCGAACCTGTTTACCGGTCTTGACCCTCACGTAGTTGCATTGGGCGGCGGTCTTTCAAACTTCGAACTTATCTACGAAGAGATGCCAAAGCGTATCCCTAAATACCTACTGTCTGTAGCGAAATGTCCAAAGATCATCAAAGCGAAGCATGGTGATTCAGGCGGCGTTCGTGGTGCTGCATTCCTTAACATTAAGTAGTCGTGACTTAAGTTAAGCTAGCTATGGTTAGATAGTTAAAAAGTACAAATAAAAATGCCGCAATCTCGAAAGAGGTTGCGGCATTTTTTATTGTTCGGTGCTTTCGTTTCTTTAGCTGATAACTGTTAGCTGTTAGCTGTTAACTACAAACGAAAAGCTAGAAACGACATATCAAGAAAAGAGCCAAGAGGGCTTACTTCTTCTTTTTACCAACACCAAGATTGTCTTTTTGCTTCAACGTAAGCTTAGTAAAGCCAAGCTTGCGGAAGTAGTTGTCTTGGTAGTTGCGAACCGCTTTAGTATCAGAAATCAACTCAAGCTGTTGCTCAGTTTTTAGATACTCAGAGATGTCGATGCCTTCCGCTGCAGCAACAGCTTCTTGGATCGTGCGGTGTTCTTGTTTTGAAAACAGTAACTCTTTGTCTTCGTCTTTGTAAGTGTACAGAATGGTACGAGCCATGGTGCTCTCCAATAGAATTATTACTTTGCGCGCACTCTACATAAAAACCGTACGTGGCTCAAGGTAATGGTAAGAAATCTTAAGATTATCGTTCTAAACGTTTAGCGTAATTTAAGCTATTTGTCTTTTAGGAAACGAACAGGTTGTTTTTCACGAAACGAAAAGAACAAAAAGCCCCTTAACATCGAAAAATCTATATAGGGGCTTCGTCTGTGTCTTGGCAAAGATCTTCTAAATCAATTAAAAAGCTGCCAAGTCAATTTAAGTGTTTGCTTTGAGTTAAACGCGACCTTGCAGAGGAATGATCGTCACTGTCTCGCCAACTTTCACGGTATCAACCGCAGGTGAAATCTCGATTAAGCAGTTCGCTTCGCTCATTGAGCGCAGAATACCTGAACCTTGCTTACCCGTTGTTTTCACTTCAAGCACGCCGAATTCATTCATCGAGAACACACCACGGCTGAACTCAGTACGGCCTTGGCGTGAGCGCAGTTGTTCCGTCGCTACAGCATTTGCCTTCACTGGTGTCCAGTTCGTTTGACCTTGAAGCTTGCGGATCGCAGGCTCAACAAAGTTAATAAACGACACCATTACTGCAACTGGGTTACCCGGCAAACCAAAGAACGGTTTGTTTTCAATCTTACCGTAAGCCAATGGGCGACCTGGACGCATGTTGATACGCCAGAAGTTGATTTCACCCAGCTTATCTAACGCAAGTTTGATGTAATCCGCATCACCAACAGACACACCACCAGAAGTCAGAACCATATCGGTTTCAAGAGACGCAGAGTGGAGCACGTCCATCATCTTTTGTTCGTCATCTTCAATGATGCCGTAATCGACGATGTCACAGCCGAGCTTTTGAAGCATGCCAATAATAGTGAAACGGTTTGAATCGTAGATAGAGTTTGGTTTTTGCTCGCTACCCGGCGCTTGAACTTCGTCACCCGTAGAGAACACACCCACTTTCACTTTACGCAGAACAGGGCAGGTACCAAAACCTAACGACGCCATCATGCCCATTTCTGGCGCTTCGATGCGTGTGCCACGAGTAAAGACAGGTTGGCCGATTTCTAAATCTTCACCTGCCATACGGACATTTTGTCCAACCGAGATTTTAGCATCAGGGAAGCTCACTTTATCGCCATCTTGGACGGCTTGTTCACGCATCACGACAACATCAACGCCTTCTGGCATTGGTGCGCCCGTCATGATCTTAACCGCTTCACCTTGTTGCACGATTTGCTCGTAGCTGTGACCCGCCATGACTTCAGCAACGATGTTGTAGCTGTCCAATTCAAGATCTTCACTACGAATCGCATAACCGTCCATTGCAGAGTTGGTATTCTGAGGAACGTTGATTGGCGAAATAACATCTTCAGCCAGCACGCGGCCGTAGCCTTGCAGTAATTCAACACTCTCTGAGAGATCAAGCGCGTCAATGCTATCAACAATCTTTTGTTGGCCTTGAGTAACGGTTAAACCTGCAGGAGAGAACGAGTCACAACAAACAGCTGGCGCAACGTCTTTTGAAGATGAGCATGACACGGCTTTGCCTGTTGTAGAGGCAAGGTCAAAGGACTGCGCGTAATCGATGATGAAATCACGAATCGCTTCTAAATCGCTGATCGCCATTTGTGGCAGCTGTGATTCAACTTGGCTGTCTGCCGCGATAGCAATAATGTTGTTATCGTTCGGGTACAACCAAGGTTTGCCCACTTCATCTCGGTGCAGTTCAATTTTAGGGAAGGCGATGTTCTTACAGCCTTCAACCAAAATCAGATCAAGCGTGTTGGTATCAAATCGAGTCAGCAGGTAATCAAAATCTGCTTCGGCTTCTGGTGTTTCTGTCATCATCACGTGACGATTACGAGAAGCAATCAACATTTGGTTCGCGCCCGCTTTACGTAAGCGGTAACTGTCTTTACCCGGCTTATCGACATCAAAATCGTGGTGAGCATGTTTTAACACGCCAACTTTTAAACCCGCATCAGTCAACAGAGGAAGCAGGGCTTCAAGTACGGTCGTTTTGCCTGTACCGCTATAAGCAGCAAAGCCCAATAAAGGAAGGTTAGGGCGTTGTTTAGAATCTTTCATTATTGAAGCGTTCCGAATTGGGTGAGTTCTTCTGGCGTGTTGAGATTAACAAAGCAGTTAGGAGAATCGCTGAAATCGACGTATTCGGTAACACACTCTTTGTATAGCAAGATGATTTTACGATCACCACGTTCCAAAAACGCTTCTAACTTTGGTAGAACACGTTTGTGGAATAGGGTGAATACAGGTTGCTTAAATTCGCCATCATGCGCGACAAGAATGTCACTGTCTTCTTTAACTGCAGAACAAAAACGCTCAACAAGGTCGTCACTGATTTGTGGGCTGTCGCACGGGACAAAGCCAACCCAGTCGGTGTTCGCGTTTTTAAGGCCAGCATGAATGCCACCCAACGGACCCGGGTAGTCAGGGAAAGAATCGGAAACAACCGGAGCAAATGCTTTATAACTGTCTAAGTTACGATTGGCATTGATAATGATGCTGACATCTTGTTGTGACAGCTTGTTTATAACGTATTGAATAAGCGGAGAACCGTTGAGCTCAACGAGTCCTTTATCTTTTCCGCCCATACGGCTGGCCTGTCCGCCAGCCAAAATAACCCAACTAGTTTGCGTTGGAAGCAGCATAAATATTCTCTTGTGCTTTATCTTTCTGAATAACTTGCAGAAGCGGGGATTCGGTCAAAGTATTGTCTTTGATCCACCACTGCTTCTTACATAAATCGGTTAACGCGTTAGTTTGGTGACTGGTGATGACTAAACTCGCGCCTCTCTGAAGAAGATCTTCGGCCATAATCACCAATCTTTCAATAGATTCTTTGTCTAAAGAAGCACTTGGTTCATCCATAAGCAAGATTGAAGGCTTAAGAATCCAAGCTCGAGCCATTGCTACGCGTTGACGCTCACCGCCAGACAACACAGAAATGTGCTCATCTGCCAGGGTTTCTAAACCTACCATTCTCAATGCATTAATTATTTGAGCTCGCTTATCTTTTGGGCTCTCTTTGTTAAAGCGAATGCCATAAGCGACATTTTGGTACACCGAGCCATCAAAAAGATAGGGGGTTTGATGCAGGTAGATGATGTCTTTGAACTTGAGTCGAGGGAATAATCTTTGTTGCCAGCTCTGTGTTGGAGATTGAATGCGGCCAGAGCTCGGCTGAATTAATCCAGACAAGATTTTAAGTAGGGTCGTTTTACCAACACCATTGTCTCCTTTGAGATAAATGGCATCGTTGGGGCCGATCGACAATTCGGGAATGTGGAACAAAACACGCTCTTTGTAGCGCATTGAAATTTGCTGCGTTGTTATTTTTATACTCATGACAGCGTTCCTAAGTTCTTAAATAGCCTTTTCCTCTCACACTGGAAAGGAAAAAGTTAAGGGCTAATGCCAATGCTAATAACACCATGCCGAGGGCGACACCTTGAGCAAATGCGCCTTTGTGGCTTTCCATGGCGATAGCTGTAGGGATGTTTCTTGTCATCCCCATAATGTTGCCACCAACCATCATTGAACAACCTACCTCTGTCACGATACGAGAGAAGGCAGCAATGGTTGCAGCCAATAGAGGAAAACGTGTTTCCCAAATCAAGGTACACGCCACGCGTGTTGTTGATACGCCAAGTGTGCGCGCTGTTTCTACCGCTCGGCGGTCACTGGCCTGCAGAGCGCCGTGCATCATCGCAACTAGGATAGGGAAACAGATCACCATCTGACCTAGAATCATCGCCTTTTGGGTGAACAGCAATTGCCAATCACCTAACGGGCCAGAGCGAGAAAGCATCATGTACATCAACAAACCGATCACCACAGTAGGGATCGCTTGCAGGGTGTTGATCACTGAAAGCAAAGCCCATTTCCCGGGGAAATCGGTATAAGCCAATAAGAAAGCCATAAGGATTGCAGGAACAATCACCAATGAAATGGCGGACAAAGATACGCTGAAGGATACCGCGACGATTTTCCACAATTCGTGGTCAAAACTCACAAGTAGATTCATTGCATCAATCGTTGTTTGCCATAGGGTCATGAAGTATCTCGTGTAAATCGATAATTGGTTTTATCGGTAATGACTGATGTTAATCATAGCTGACCCAAACTATTTGAGTGTGTGTTGGTCAGCTATTGCTCTTAAGCATGATTGTGTTTCTATGCGTGAACGTTATTAAAGCGAGACAGCTTTATAGCGATCTGTTGTAAAAACAAGACAGTTTTTAAAGCGACATTGCTTAGGTGCTTCGTTAACTCTTTAGTTAAGCGTAGCGCTAATTGATTCGGGTTGAACCCTTAGCGCTACTTTTACTTACAGAAAACGACTGTTCACTTACAACAAACTATTCTGCGCTTGCAACAAACAGTTGTTTGCCATGCAGTTTAAAGTCGTTAATCAGTTTCTGACCTTTAGGGTTAACCAACCAATCACTGAATACTTTCGCTGCTTGGTAGTTAATGCTTGGGTAGCGCTCAGGGTTAACGAGAATCACTTGGTAAGGGTTGAATAGATTCTTGTCACCTTGGAAAAGGATTTTTAGATCCAGTTTATTTTGGTAAGCCAACCAAGTACCACGGTCTGTCATGGTGTAACCTTGCATCTCTGACGCCATGTTCAGAGTAGGGCCCATGCCTTGACCAACACTGCGGTAGCCACCAAAGTTTGGTTCGATTTTAGTTTGCGCCCAAATACCCATCTCTTTCTTATGAGTACCAGAGTCGTCACCGCGAGACACAAATGTCACGTTATTAGTCGCGATCGCTTTGAACACATCTGCCACTGCTTTTTGAGATTCAATTTTTGCAGGGTCGCTTTGTGGGCCAACGATGACAAAGTCGTTATACATCAGCTTACGAGGTAAAACGCCGTAACCTTTTTCTACGAAATTCGCTTCAGCCTTTGGTGCGTGAGTCATCACCAAATCCACGTCACCATTTTCACCCATGCGAAGTGATTTACCTGTACCCGCAGCCAGAACATCTACTTTGATGCCAGAATCTTTTTCGAACTCAGGCAGTAGGTAGTCCAGTAGACCAGAGTGATAAGTGCTTGTGGTTGTCGCCAACTTGATATGAGTGGTGTCTTCCGCACTGCTAGCCGTGTAACTGACGATCGATAGAGCTGCAATAGTTAAGGGAATTGCTTTCATTATTATTATGTCCATTCTGTTATAAATGAATGACATGCCTTCAGATTTAAAGGGCTCAAAGAAGGGCATGTGCATAAGACGCTAATTGTTGTAATTAGAAATCTACACCTTACAAGCAATCTTAATGCCAATAAATCATGCATCAGATCTCATTAAATTGCTGTTATTTCGGACAAAACTGCGCCATTTACCCCGTTAAAATGAATCAAAACATGAGCTAGGACAAAATGTCGCACATTGTCCCTGTTGGACAAAAGGTTAATTGGTACACTCTGTCCCAACTTTCCTCACCGGCTAATCATTATGTCTTTACCTAGTTCATCTGCATCCAATCTCAACCCGAACACATTGACTCAGTATCAGGCGTTTTCCGTTTTGGTGGTCGATGATGAGTTGGGTATGCAGGCTATCTTAAAGAAAGCACTAGGTAAGTTCTTTGGCAAGGTGTCGAGTGCAGGGTCGGTTGAAGAGGCTGAAACGCTGCGTTCGAGTGAACATTTTGATCTGATTGTCCTTGATATCAACTTACCAGGTCGCTCTGGTATTGAGTGGGAAGAGGCGTTTAACGACAACGACAAACGCGCCGATGTGATTTTCATGACGGGTTATGCCGATCTAGAGATGACCATATCTGCACTTAAGCTTGGTGCTTCAGATTTTATTCTTAAGCCCTTCAACCTAGAACAGATGATACAAGCCGTTCTACGTTGTATGGATAAGCGACTCGACCAAAGAATGCAATACGCGTTGAAGCGCGATGTTAGTCGTCATATTAAGACCGAATTGATCGGCAATTCAGACAAGACCAAACAGCTTAAACTGCTTATCAGTCAATTTGCACCATCTCGAGCTTCCGTTTTGATAGAAGGCGAGTCGGGTACAGGTAAAGAGTTGGTTGCGCGTGGTGTACATGAAGCAAGTAAACGTACTGGTCCATTTGTGCCAATTAACTGTGGCGCGATTGCTCCAGAGCTTCTAGAAAGTGAACTGTTTGGACACACCTCTGGCGCATTTACCGGTGCGAAGAAAAACCGTGAAGGCCTTTTCCGAGTCGCAAGTGGTGGCACCTTGTTCCTTGATGAAATCGGTGAAATGCCGCTGCCAATGCAAGCAGCGCTACTACGTGTGTTAGAACAAAGAACCATTCGTCCTGTTGGTAGTGAGAAAGAGATCTCTGTGGATGTACGCGTTGTAGCGGCGACCAACCGAAACCTTCAGGAAGAGGTCGATAAAGGGCACTTCCGTCGCGATCTATTCTACCGACTTAATGTACTTAAGATTGATGTTGTGCCATTGAGAGAGCGTCCATCAGATTTAATTGAGCTTGTTCCATATTTTACTCGTCTTTTATCAAGCGAACTGGGCTTGCCTGTTCCTAACTGGGCACATGAAGATATCTTGGCGTTGAACGAATACGAATGGCCGGGGAATATTCGTGAGCTTAAAAACTTAGTCGAACGATGCATTCTTTTAGACAAGCCACCAGCACACTATTGGCGCGAGATTAATGGTGATCCTGTTCCCGCTAGCATTTCAGTGACGGTGTCACATGGTGCAGAAATGCCAAACTTGAATAATGCAGACGCTGCCGAGGGCTATCCAAACACTTGGACACTTAAAGAAGTGGAAAAATCTCATATAGAACAGCTGGTTAGTTTCCATGATGGCAATAAATCGGCAGCTGCGAGAGATCTTGGCGTCGCACGTAAAACACTAGAACGTAAGTACAAAGATTGGAACACAGAAGGCTCTGAATATGCCGATTAGACGTCGTTGGTGGTCAAAGTGGGCGTTCCGGTTCAAAACCATGGTTCGCTACCGCCTATTATTCCTGACATCTGCTCCTATCATTCTTACCTTGTGTGCACTTGTAGCTATCACACTGTATTGGTCAATACATTACACGTGGCAGGGCGCTCTGATTGATGTTGATGAGCGTTTGGATGTTGCCGATAACAGTATTCACCTGATCCAAAATCAGCAAGCATACAACGTTCGTGCGTTCGCGGAGTCTTATAACTTTCGAACCAAACTCGCGAGTGATCTTTCACACGAAGAGCTAACGCGCTGGGTGTCTGAGAACAAATCTCGCTATGAGCTCGATTTTCTGCGTTGGCGTAGTGTCGAGAGTATGGCTAAGAAACTCGAATATCTAAATTTAACTCACAAGTCTTCGTTTTTCAGCGTGTTAAGCCGTAACGAACTCAACTACCTCGATAGTGACCTCGCTAAAAAAGCGGAAGTTCCGATGCTCAATGGGCAAGAAGTTGAGACTCGCGGACTGGTAAGCCGAACCGTTGTATCCATAAAAGATGAACGTGATCATGTGATTGGTTTTCTGGATGGCGGGATCTTACTTAATAACAGTACTCAACTAGTCGACCAAATTAGTAATCTTATCTACCCAAAAAGAGAAGGCTTTAATCGTCATATAGGTACGGTCACGGTCTTTCTCGATGACCTTCGCGTCAGTACCAATGTACCTTTAAGCAGTGAAGAACAAGCTGGGCGCGCCATTGGTACGCGTGTTTCTCACGAGGTTCACTCGAAAGTCTTGAACGAAGGTAAAGAGTGGCTAGATCGAGCGTATGTATACGATGCTTGGTACATCACGGCTTACCAACCAATCCATGACCAGTTTAATAATGTGATCGGCATGCTTTACACCGGTTATTTGATTTGGCCGTTGATAGAAACCTACTTGACCAACCTTGGCGAAATTAGCATTACCATTGTGTTGCTGTTGTTGGCATCCGGTTTGATCGTTCACCGTGGCGCGCGTGATCTTTTCAACCCAATTGAACGCATCCATAAGGTCGTTAAACTAGTCCAGATGGGGCAAGACAAGCGAATTGGTACGCTAGGTTTGGATGATCAACACGAACTGACACTGCTCGCTAAACAGTTCGATAAGATGTTGGATCTACTGCACGAGCGTAATCAAGAGATTCAACAAGCGGCGTCTGAACTAGAGTGCAAAGTGCATTCTCGTACCGCGAGTTTGAAAGAGAAAACTGAAGAACTCGAACTGCATATCAAGCTTCTCAATCAAGCCAGAGATAAGCTGGTGGTCAATGAAAAGCTGGCCGCGTTAGGTGAATTAACAGCAGGCATTGCTCATGAGATCAATAACCCAACCGCCGTGATTCTTGGCAACGTTGAACTGATGAAGTTTGAACTGGGCGATGAAGTGAGCCGTGTAGACGAAGAAGTCCACGCGATCATGGAGCAAATTGACCGAATTCGAAACATCACACGAAGCCTGCTTCAATACAGCCGTCACGGCGGCGTACAAGACGAAATTACGTGGCAACATATCAATCCAATTGTCGATGAAAGTATTACGCTCGTAAAAACAGGCGCGAAGAAGAAAGGCATTGTCTACGTATCACAGCTGAACGCTAAAACTTCAGTCGAAGTGAACCGAAACCAATTACTGCAGATTCTGGTTAACCTACAAATGAACGCGATTCATGCAATGGACGGTCAGGGCACGTTAACCATTTCGAGTGAAGACTGGGTTGAAAATGGCGTGTCTCACGGCGCTATCGTTCATGTTCAAGATGAAGGCTGCGGTATTAAGGAAGAACAACTGAAACGCATTTTCTCGCCATTTTATACCACCAAACGTGATGGCACAGGCTTAGGGTTGTCAGTGTCTCAGAGTATCTTGAGCCAAACTGGCGGCGAGATCCGAGTTGAATCAGAGGTAGGTAAGGGAAGTTGCTTTAGTATCTATCTTCAACAGAAAGCGACACCTCAATTGCTCGTATCAAACCTATAAGTTCCAAGAACTCATTCACTGATATTATAATATTTCTAACGCACTTGGGCTATTACACGAACGTTTTAGCCCAAGCACGAAAATCCCGCACTACTAATCTATCTCAAACCAAATCTCAACCTCTGCCGGTTTGACGAGCACCTCTTTTTGGTTATGTAACACAGTGTATATCTTTTGATCTTGATGCATATCATCTGAACTGTACGAAATTTTGATACCTTGGCCGAAAATCCATAATCAAAACAAATAATAAAGTCAGCCAGCTATGAAATTAAGTAACTTATCTATCAAATCAAAACTCGTCTCCATCGTCATTTTATCGGTTGTTCTATTAGTAATGGCATCCACTTTTAACCTAATGCAGCAGCGTGCGAGTTCCATGCAAGAGCGTCAAGATAAGCTCAGTGCTCAAGTCGAAACTGCAGTCAGCTTAGCGAGCTACTATTACAACCAACGTAATGTGCTCGGTGAAGAGGTCGCAAAGAAACAAGCACTTCAAGCGATCGAAACCCTTCGTTATGACACCACCAATTACTTCTGGATCTTAAACCAGCAACTCAACGTTGTTATCCATCCATTAAAGCCTGAACTCAATGGCAAGAACGCGGGTAACTTTAAAGATGGTGCGGGGAAACACCACTGGCGTGAGATGGTCACCATTTCTCGTACTCCAGAAGAGAAAGGCTTTCTTGATTACCAATGGATGAGCCCGCAAGGTGAACTCAAAGACAAGATCTCCTACGTACAACTGTTCCCAGAGTGGAATTGGATTGTTGGCTCGGGCATCCTAGTTGCGGACATTCAAGACGCGTTCTATGCATTGGCGCTCAAAGAGGGATTGGTCGCGGTCGTATTGTCGGGCCTGTTGTTTGCGATGGGTTACGCGATTTCAAATAACATCTTAGTGCCACTAAATAAGCTTATCGACAACACCCATAAGATTGCCGATGGCGATCTTCGTGTACGCATGAACATGACACGTAAAGATGAACTGGGCGATATGAGTCAGCAAATAGATACCATGCTCGACAAACTGCAAAGCACGCTTCGCACAGCCAATGAATCGGCGGATTTATCCAGTAATATGGCGAGCCACATCGCTCAAGCCAGCGAAGAAGCGGCAACCAGTGTTAACTCACAGCATGCACAGCTTGAGTTGTTATCGACTGCAATGACAGAAATGAGTGCCACCATTTCTGATGTCGCCGTTAATGCTGAAAACACTGCCGCAAGCACCAATAAGGTTGTAGACCACGCAAACCAAAACGACCAAAACATGCAGGTAACGTCTGATACTATATCTCAGGTTTCAGAGAACATTTCGACCGCGAATAACTTAGTCAGAGATCTGCAATCAGGTGTGACTGAAATAAGCCAAGTCGTTGGTGTCATTCGTGATGTATCAGAACAAACGAACTTGTTAGCGCTCAACGCAGCAATAGAAGCGGCGCGTGCAGGAGAGCAAGGAAGAGGATTTGCGGTTGTTGCTGATGAAGTCCGTAACCTTGCTAGCCGCACTCAGAATTCAACTAACGAAGTGCAATCCACAATTGAGAAACTGACTCAACAAGCAGAGCGTACCTTCAAGGCAATGCAAAGCAGTAACGAGAAAGTTGATCACAGCGTTGTCGCGTCTAACGAAACTCGCCAGCAACTCGATGTGATTGTGAATGAGCTGCATAACGCCAACGACATGGTCGCGCAGATCGCCGCAGCCTCAGAGCAGCAAAGCACGGTAGCCACCGAGATGAGTGAAAGTGTCACTGGGATTCATCTCGCTGCAAATGAGGTACTGCAGGCCTCACAATCGCTTGCAGAAGACAGTCAGAAAATGGCCAACACCACAGAACACCTTACTGAGCAATTGAAATACTTTAAGGTTTAGCATCAATACGAACATTAGCTTGAAGATAAAAAGCTCATAAAAAAACACCTCCGCACTTGAGATAAGTTCGGAGGTGTTTTTATTTATGGCTAGTCATTTGCTATAAGAAACTACGTCAAAAGCATCAAGCCTAATGCGCTGCCACTGAAATCTTCGGTGGGTTGATGTTGTGCTTCTTAAACTCTTTCATCACACGCAAGGTAATGTCGGTTTCAAACAGCTTCTCATACGCAGTATCCACAACATAAGCCTTACAGGTTAGCTGTATCGCTAGGTAGTTATCGGTAATCGTCTGTTTAACCAAAACCGTTACAGGTTTCGGCAAGTGGATATAACGACTAGAAGACGCCGCTTCTTGAATCAGGTCGCGGGCTAGGGTGATGTCTTCATCCATACCGACGTAAAACGGAATCACCACCTGCATGTCCAATGCGCCATAGTTACCACTGGTGGTCACTTCATTTAAGAACTTGTTGTTCGGAATGGTAATGATGTCATCGTTCAACGTTCTCATTCGCACTGAACGCAAACCAATGGTAATGATATCGCCGTAGTTGCCTTCGAACGTGACGCGGTCACCAACTTGAAAGGGTCTATCAATCATTACCGTGATGCCCGCGATGAATGAAGCTGCCAAGTCTTTAAGCGCAAAGCCGACTGACACGGCGAGGGTACCGCCAATCAAAGCCAGTATTTGGTCGTTGATTCTAAAGCTCATCATGAACACGATAAGACCGGTGCTCACGTAGATAAAGAACTGAGTAAACGACTGCAGTTTCTGTAGCAGCATCCGATATTGTACGAATTGGCTACCAAAACTGGTCACCATCGAGTTGATGAACTTAAGCAGCAACCACATCGCAGCAATAACGATCATAGAGAAGAACACGCCGCTCCATCGCACTAGGCTCGCTATCTTTGAGATGTTTTCTACATTGGCTAACTCTTCCGTCGCAAAGGTCGGGAAACTGACAGCACTTGCCAAGCCAACAAATAGTAGGATAAATAACTTCTTCATTTTACTTCACCAGTAGATGTTGACGGTCGAGAACGTTAGTAATGTGGCGGAACCAGTGCTCGGAAATTCGAGCCTTTTCTTCATGCCAACCAATATAACCACGGCTTTCAAAGTAACGCAGAATACCGGTTATCTCTGCCGTGCTTAGCTGCGTACAATCAGACAATACTTCCGGAGAAGCGATCTCTAACTGCACGATAGAGCGCAGTACAGCCAACATAGGTTTTGGCATGTTTTCCAGCTCCTGTGCTTCAGGAACATGGAACAAGCGCACCACGGCTTGATCGGTATCTTTGTTTCGATTCAAAGAGAGTCGGAAGAAGCGCAGAGCAACGGTAGGGTTACCATCAGAGTAATGCCACAAGATTCGGTAGAAACCTTGGCGTGCGCGGTCTTCCTCGCTCATGTCATCTTGGTCCCACTGTTTAGGCACCACCAAACCATCAAACGACAACGGCTTCTCAAGCTCTGTATTGATACGGCTATTTAGAAGCTCACCGACTTGTTTCTCTGTCCAACGTGGTAGAAAACATACCAAATCAAACAGCAGACGCTCACCACGCGCACGATCGACAAATCGCCAGCTCGATTTAGCAATCGAAATCACGATACGGTGGTTCTTTTTAGAACGGCGCAGTAGGTTGGTTAAGCGGATCAAATCAGACAGGCCGCCAACCATTGGCTTAACTAGACGTTGTGCATTGTCGATCGCAATCAAGTACGTGGTCTTGCTTTTACGAAGGTGCGCCAAGATCTGAATCTCAGTCGCTTTCTCTTCCAAGCCGATGCTCACCGCTAGATGCGCTAACAGCTCTTGATAACCTGCGTAAGGGCAACTTACGTAGACAGGTTCAGCGTTAGATACTTTGTGCAGCAGGGTATAAAGCAGCGTTGTTGCGCCCACACCACGCTCGCCTGAAACAATACAGATAGCAGGGCTGTCCGACATCAAGTAGCGAGACAGTTGCTTAACCTCATCACCGGCGTAATCAATCAGCGTGCTGTCGATATTACCCGGTAGGATGTACTCATAGGTTTGATCGCCTTTGATTCGAACCAAGTTTTGTTGGTTTTTATCAAGGTCAGACTGCTTAGCCACTTCGATTCGAAATAGATAAGCCAAAGCTTGGCTAAACAGCGTGTAATTAGATAGCAAGGCTATGATGCGGTGTTGGAAGCTGTACACGCTCAACCATACGATGCCAATTGCCGTCGCTAAAATATTAAGTAGGAAAGTTTCCTTACGGTTTACCGCCCAATTCACCCACACAGGACGATCGGAGATGTGTTGCAACGTATCGAAGACTTTCGCGCGCCATAATCTAAGCACTGAAATGGTAACCAGTACAAACCAGAAAAATAGGGCGCTGTAGATCCAGCTATAGATAGTACCTTTGCCTAGCGTGATGCTCGATATCTGAAGGGTCACACCCGCAACAATGAAGCTCCATACATAACGGCGAATAGTCGATAGGCGCAGCGCAATCACTTCTTGATTGGATGTGCGACCCAAACGATACGCAAATTCCAAAATAAAGCTGATGGCAATCGAACCACCTAGAATCCACCAGGTGAAGATCTCAAGGAAAATCAGGTGTTGTAGGCTAGGGATGCTGGAGAGCACTCTTAGAGAAAGCGTAATCGCGATTAACCAAGCAATCGCACGATCAGCGCGGCTGATGTACCAGATCACACGTACTAAAAATGGAGGGTTCGTTTTCGCTTCAAGAAAATTAATTCTGAACAATTCGATCAAGCGAGTGCTATTGGCAAGCCACCACGCTAAACCAAAGTAGATGAACAACACTTTTAACGATGCACCAATCACAGGTACTGGCGAAATAAAGATGTCTTTAACGAGCGCTTTAAAGCTACGAATCTGGAAGTAAACAAGATACTCAATGTTGAGCTTAGTTAATTCCCACTCTTGTTTAAATTGAGTTACGCCGTAAGGGCCAAAACCCGTTAGGCGCTCTTTATTAGCGGAGTTCGTCTGCTCTAACAGGTGTTGCTTGCTCACATTCAAGCTATTCAAAGTGACGTAACTGGTTTGAACGGCAAACCATTGTTCGGCGTCGTTGTTCGCTCTGTAGGCTTTTATCTGTTGCTCGAAGGTTTTGATTTCCTGCTTTTGAACTTGTAGCACTTCAGCGAGCAATATATTGACTTGGCGTCTGTCCGACGGCTCCATAAAGAGGGGATCGGGTAACGAATCAATTCGATCATCGAGGTCAATAGCAGAATCGGATACCTGCGGTTGAGATTGTAAGTCATATTCGAAGTTGGCATGACTAGGCCAAGAGAGAATGGCCAAAGTGAGGATTAAGAAGCGCGATAGTGAACGCATAAAAGTCTCTTAGAATTATGAGGTTAGGATTACTATAGTTAGATAATCTGACTTTGTGAAATCCAACCCCGTGTCGGGGGCGAGTACTTTATTCCCGTTTCGGCTGATTTTGTCATAAAATTGTCAGGGATTAGGCTAGTCTTGCCTATGTATGTTGTTGCTTTGATCGGGTTAGTTTTACTGTGACTAATCAGCATACGATATATTCAATGGTTGGCATGATTTGGGACGTTATATACCGCCCATTATGGGGCTCTGTTCGATATTTTGTTTTTCCTTAAAATCGACGGTTTTACTGCGATAAATAGAAAATCAAAAATGTGAGTCAGCTCAAACTATGATTTGGCTAGGTTATCACTCACTTAATGGCCAGTAATTGCAATCAATACTTGCAGTTAAAGCCCTGAACAAGTAACGTTGCGGCGTTTTTCACATTAAAAAGGTAATGGCATTGATCTCCACAGCAAATATCACCCAACAATTCGGCGCTAAGCCACTTTTCGAAAATATTTCAGTTAAGTTCGGCGAAGGCAACCGCTACGGTTTAATCGGCGCGAATGGCTGTGGTAAATCGACGTTCATGAAGATCCTATCTGGTGAACTTGAGCCAAGTGCTGGTAACGTAAGCTACGATCCAAACGAGCGCGTTGCTAAGCTAAACCAAGACCAGTTTGCTTACGAAGAATTCACGGTAATCGACACGGTTATCATGGGTCACAAAGAGCTTTGGGCTATTAAGCAAGAGCGTGACCGCATTTACTCTTTGCCAGAAATGAGCGAAGAAGACGGCATGAAAGTGGCCGACCTTGAAGTTCAGTTCGCTGAAATGGACGGCTACATGGCAGAAGCTAAAGCGGGTGAGCTTCTTCTTGCGGTAGGTATTGAAGAATCAATGCACTTCGGTCTGATGAGCGAAGTAGCACCGGGTTGGAAACTTCGTGTTCTATTGTCTCAAGTACTGTTTGCAGACCCGCATATCATGCTTCTTGATGAACCAACGAACAACCTGGACATGGATACCATCAAGTGGTTGGAAGATACGCTAAACCAACGTAACTGCACAATGATCATCATTTCGCACGACCGTCACTTCCTAAACTCTGTTTGTACACACATGGCTGACCTTGATTACGGCGAACTTCGTCTATTCCCAGGTAACTACGATGAGTACATGACGGCTGCGACTCAAGCTCGTGAGCGTCTATTGTCTGACAACGCTAAGAAGAAAGCACAAATTGCTGAACTTCAAACGTTCGTATCTCGTTTCTCTGCTAACGCATCTAAAGCGAAGCAAGCAACGTCACGTGCTAAGCAGATCGATAAAATCCAACTAGACGAAGTTAAAGCTTCTAGCCGTCAAAACCCATTCATCCGTTTTGAACAGTCTAAAGAGCTATTCCGTAACGCACTTGTGGTTGAAAACCTATCTCAAGGTTTTGAAGAGGACCTATACAACAAGTTCGACGGTATCTTCGAAGTAGGTGAGCGTGTTGCTATCATCGGTGAGAACGGTGTGGGTAAAACAACACTACTTAACACACTAGCTGGCGCTCTTGAGCCTCGCACTGGTGAGTACAAGTGGTCTGAAAACTCAAACATCGGTTACTACGCTCAAGATCACGCACATGATTTCGAGACAGACATGAACCTGTTTGATTGGATGAGCCAATGGCGCCAAGAAGGCGAAGACGAGCAAGTTGTTCGTGGCTTCCTAGGTCGTATGCTATTTGGTCAAGACGACATTAAGAAATCTGTAAAGGTTATCTCTGGTGGTGAGCAAGGTCGTATGCTTCTTGGTAAGATCATGATGCATAAACCAAACATCCTGCTAATGGATGAGCCAACAAACCACATGGATATGGAATCTATCGAAGCGCTTAACTTGGCTCTTGAGAACTACAAAGGCACATTGTTCTTCGTATCTCACGACCGTGTATTCGTAGACTCGCTTGCAACTCGTATCCTTGAGATCAAAGATGGCAAGATCAACGATTTCCGTGGTACTTACGCTGAGTTCTTGAAAGCACGCGGCTAATACCGTGTAGCAAGAGCTAATACGTAATAACACGTTAGTACGTATTCAAAATTAGAAAGGCCTCTATCTTAGCAATCAGATAGAGGCCTTTTGTTTTTCCATACCGCATAAATCAACTAGCTTGCGCTAATCGCTAATCGCTAATCGCTAATTACTAATACTTAAACTGCGCGACAATCTTCTCTAGCTTCACACTCACGCTCGAGACTTGTTCACTGCAACGCACTGATCCAGAAACCACGGTATAAGTATCACTGGCAAGGTGTGCGATATCCGTAATGTTTCGGTCAATCTCAACCGAAACCATCGATTGCTCTTCGGACGCTGTTGAGATCTGACTGTTTAAGTCAAACATCTCGCCAACTTGGAAGTGTATTCCTTCTATCGCATTCACCACATCTTTGGTTTGGCTTTTCACCAGCTCAGTTTGTTCTAAGCTCGCTGTCATCTTAGCAACGGTCTTGTCTATTCCAGTGGTTAAACCATGAATCGTAGATTCTATTTGATGAGTTGAATCGTTGGTCATTAGTGAAAGCTCTCGCACTTCCGAGGCAACCACAGCGAAACCTCGTCCATGATCGCCAGCACGCGCTGCTTCAATCGCAGCATTAAGTGCCAATAGGTTAGTTTGCTCAGCAATACCTTGAATGGTCGTCACCACCTGATTGATTTCACGGCTCTGTTCTTCAAGCTGAACGATGAGATCCTGAGACTCTGCGATGTTTTCTACCAAGACATTAATGCTGTCGTTGGTTGATTGTGTCTTTTGTAGCGCTTGATGAGCATTTTCTTTGATCTTCTCGGCATTGGTTGCGGCATTTTCGATGTTCGCCGTCACCTCATTACTGGTCATCACTAACTCGTTAACTGCCGTCGCTACCGATTCAGATTGCTGCTTTTGTTTCTCTGCATTGCTCATGCTTTTAACTGCCGCTTCTTCAGAGCTGCATGAACTGTCTGTCAGCACCGTCATCACGCCGGATAGCTCTTTGATGTTACCGTGCAGTTTATCGATGAAGGTATCGAACGAGTGGGCAAGTTGAGCGAGCTCGTCGTTACCTTTGGCGTTCATTCTGACGGTTAAGTCTCCATCTCCATTTGCAATAGACTCCATCATCACGTTTATCGCTTTGATACGACCCAGGATGTTGCGACCGATGAACACCAATAACAGAGAAAGCAGAGCGACGATAGCTGCACCAAACAGATGTAACATGTTTTGTGTGTTTCTAACTGCTGCTGTAATCGCTTGGCTTATCTCATTCTGCACTTCTTCAATGGCTTGTTCTGTTTGATGAACATTGCTACGTAAGGCGCCTCTAAGCCCCAACTCTGAAGACAAACCTAGATTGCTGTTAGCAACCAACAGAGTTTCAACCGCAGCCTTATATTCGGAATAGGCTTGTTCAGTCGCAATCGAAGTTTGGGAGTAGGGTTCAAACTCAACAAGAGCATTAGTTAACGCCGCATTCGTTTGGCCATTAATATGTGCGAGGTAATGGAAGTCTTTTTCGATCAGCTCTAACAACGCAAGTTCCAGTGCCAAACTTGATTCTGATTCGATTGCTGATTTCAGCGCTGTTCTTTTTCCATCGAGAGTTGCGACAAAGCCCAAAGGTGGGGTGGTGCGTTCAATGTCGTTCACTTGATTGACGATCTGGTGGAACTGTTTCTGGTATTGATGAAGGGTATCGGAGATCTTGGTCATTTGATCGGTCAGGTGAAGCTCATGCGAGGTTAGGGTTTGGTTCAACGTCACCAATCTTTGATTCAATGTCTCGGCGGTTTTATCGAAACGCTCTGCGTATTTTTGATCGTGGCGAGACAAGAAGTCTTTCTCATGTCGCCTAAGCGTTAGTAAATCGACTGAGCTTCTGAGGTTTTCGGTTGCAGCGATCTCCAATGATTCCAATTTGTCTAAGCTGAACTGCTCGTAGATGGCATAGATAAAAACAGAAATAAACAGGGTGAGGTTGATTAAAATAAACTTACTGCGAATAGAAAGACACAGCAAACGATGCTGAGGTTCTGATGGATTGTTCATGGTTAACTCCCTTTAGCCGATGACGTTTCATGTCCATCTATGCTTAATAGTTATTAGATACATTTAAATGATGGATATGTAACTAATAGCCTATAGAGTTGTTAAAGCAAGGTCGGTTGGTGGGGAAAGCAACTTAATCGATGATATGCACCAACTTGACAATTAACTTAGTAATTTGAAGAGTCTAGTTTGCTGGATAAGATGAGGTTAAGCACATGAGATTAGATGCAAAAAGAAAAAGCCCTCATTAACACTCATGTCGGCAATCTTTGAAATCGCAGGCATCGTATTAAGTGAGGACTTTCAGTTATTTTAAGTAGTTAGCTTACTATCGAGTTAACCGTTGTTAGTAACTTTACCGATCAGCTTTATTCGTTTTGTTCATCGAGAAAGTCGGTGTGCTCTAACCACAGCGCATTAATGATTCCAAACGCGCAGGCGAGTAATACGCCCAGTACCCAACATAAATACCACATAGGTTATCCTCCTATTTCATCTTTAATTAATACAGTGACGAGCTGTTATCGTGAATGTATTGGCTGTCTAGTCGACCGAACATTTTGTAGTAACACCAGATTGTGTAACCCAAAATAATTGGCACCACGATAACTGCGACAACCGAGATAATGCTCAGTGTTAACTCACTCGATGTTCCGTCCCACAGCGTTAAGCTATGCGATGGCATCAAGCTAGATGGCATGATCATTGGGAATAGGGCAACGCCCGCTGTCGTTATGATGCTTGCTATCGATAAGCTCGAAGAAGCGAAGGCCAAACCAGCGCGGTTAAGTCGAGTCATTACTGCACAACTCAGCATTCCGATGATGCCTAGCGCAGGAACTCCCCAAAGTACCGGATAGTTTTCGTAGTTATGTAGCAGTAAGTCATCAAACTTCATGACATGTTTTAATAACGGGTTTGAAACACCATCAGTCACAACTGGGCTAGTAATCAGGTAACCCGGAAGTGTATACGCGTATATCCCACCAACAATAAACAGTCCGACAGTGACAAGCGCCATGCATACGATCACTTTCTGCGCGCGTTGTTTTAAATCACCCGTCGTTTTCATCTGTAGGAATGCCGCGCCTTGCGTGACAACCATCGCCAAGCTCACCAAGCCACATAGCAGTGGGAAGGGCGTGAGTAGATCCCAGAAACCACCTTGGTATGACATCATTAGCAATTCGTTAAATTCAAACGGAACGCCAATCATCAAGTTACCGAAACCAACACCAAAGATAACCGGAGGAATGAAACCACTGACGATAAGTGCAATATCACACGCTTTCTTCCATTGTGGGTTGTCGATTTTAGCGCGGTAATCCATACCGAGCGGTCTTAACCACAAGGTCGCCAACACGATAATCATGGCTAAATAGAACCCGGAGAACGCAGCCGCGTAGATTGCAGGCCATATCGCAAAGATAGCGCCACCCGCGGTAACCAACCATACTTGGTTGCCATCCCAGTGAGGGGCAATCGAGTTAATCATGATTCGTCGATCAACTTCTGACTTGCCTAGAACAGGGAGCAACGCCGCAACGCCCATGTCGAAGCCATCGGTAATGATAAAACCGATCAACAACACGCCAATAACTGCCCATGTAAACAGGCGAAGATTTTCGTAATCAAACATCTGAATTCCTTAATGAAGGTCGATAGTTTTATCTAGCTGACGCGGTGCGCTTTGCTCACCTGTAAGGGCTAGATCTTGGTTTGATTGCTCATGGTGATAGCGACCAGTTTTCAGTGCGCTCGGGCCCATTTTTGCAAACTTAACCATCAGGAACATTTCTACAATTAGGAATGCGGTGTAGAACAAGTAAACTAGGCCGATAGAGATCCATAGACTTGAAGCGGGTAGATTAGAAGCCGCCATGTTTACTGGCAGAATTTCACCAATAGCCCAAGGCTGACGACCATATTCCGCAACAAACCAACCGGCTTCACAAGCAATCCAAGGAAGTGGAATCGCGCATATTGTTGCTTTCAGTAACCAACGATTGGTACCAATCTTATGGCGACAAATTTGTACGAATGAAAGACCAATGATGGCAAACATCAAGACGCCACACACCACCATGATGCGAAAGCTCCAAAACAGAGGGGCAACCGTTGGGATTGTGTCTTTGGCTGCTTGTTTGATCTGTTGCTCTGTTGCATCCACTACGTTATCGCTGTATTTCTTAACCAGTAATCCATAACCTAAATCATGTTTAACCGATTCAAAATCATCGATATTTTGTTGAGATTTATCACCAGAACGCAGTTTTTCTAGTAGCCCATAAGCTAAGATGCCGCTGCGAACACGTTCTTCGTTCTTTGCCAATAGATCATGAATGCCGACAACTGGCGTATCCAAAGATCGCGTTGCGATAATACCCATCACGTAAGGGATCTTAATCGCGTAATCCGTTTCCATGGTTTCTTGATTCGGGAAGCCGAACAGTGTGAATGAGGCAGGGGCTTCTTCTGTGTGCCATTCAGCTTCGATAGCCGCCAGCTTCACCTGTTGAACATCACCTAATTCATAACCAGATTCATCGCCTAGCATCACTGTCGACACAATCGCAGCCATACCAAAAGCACTTGCCACTGCAAATGAACGACGAGCGAACGGTAAATCACGCCCTTTAAGCATGTAGTAAGCACTGATACCCATAATAAATAGCGCGCCGGTTGTGTAACCTGCCGCAACGGTATGTACGAACTTCACTTGAGTCACTGGGTTGAAGATCACTTCGAAGAAGTCTGTCATCTCCATACGCATAGTTTCGAAGTTAAACTCTGCGCCCACTGGGTTTTGCATCCAGCCATTGGCCATCAGAATCCACAGACCAGAGAAGTTCGAACCCAACGCCGTCAACCACGTTACCGATAAGTGCTGACGCTTAGAAAGCTTGTCCCAACCGAAGAAGAACATACCGACTAAGGTTGATTCCAAGAAAAACGCAATTAAGGCTTCAATGGCCAGCGGAGCGCCAAAGATATCGCCTACGTAATGCGAGTAATAAGCCCAGTTAGTACCGAACTGGAATTCCATGGTTAAGCCGGTAGCAACACCGACAGCAAAGTTAATACCAAACAACTTACCCCAGAACTTGGTCATGTCCTTGTAGATGGTTTTGTTGGTCATGACATACAGCGATTCCATCACTGCGAGTAAGAAGGAGAGGCCTATAGTTAGGGGGACGAATATAAAGTGATAAAGAGCGGTACTTGCGAATTGAAACCGCGACAGATCAACGACATCTGTAAGCATAAAAACTCCTTCCCGCCACGAGTGTGACGGGTAAGATAATGGAAAATAAGATGATAATTAGAGAGAACTAATTAAGGGTTTTACATGTAGCTGTGTGAAAAGAATCTATTACCAACGAAGTGCTTTGTTTTGTTTTTTAGAGAACTGTTTACGTAGCCAGTAATCTGCACTCACGTAACGGCCACCACCGTAAACAAGCAGTACTAACAACATCACGAAGTAGGTTCCTGCGAACTCCATACCGTTGTTCAGCATTACCGGGTCGCCAAGTTCTGTGATGTAGTTGTAACGACCTGGGAAGTTAACCGCGAGCCATTCGATGAAGCCGTTAAGACGAACGGTTGCTTCCATACCACCAGTCGCAATCGCATCCCAACCGTGTTTCCAGTGAACCATTGCACTCGCGACGCTCATCATGAAAATCATTGGAATCGAGATAAAGCGAGTAAACAGACCTAACGCGATACAGATACAACCTAATACTTCGGTCGCTGCCGCTAGGAATGCCAGTAGCTCAGGGAAGGGAAGATTAAGACCACCGTCGGCTGCCGAAGCACCAAACCATGCCACAGTTCCCGAGAAGCCCAGCACTTTAGAGCGTGCACCGACATAAATCACCGGAATCAAATAAAGACGTACTGAAAGCAGTACTAAGTAATCGTATTGTTTGCATTTTTCGACAATAGCGTCGTACCAGCTGAGGGCTGACTTAATCATAATTTTTCTCCTAAAGAGTGAACGCCAATCAGTTCAACTTCACTGAAATGTTCGACCCAATTAATAAACTCGAATCTCGCCAATTGTTGAGCAATTATTTGTTTTATATCGGCTAAAGAACGATTTGGTTGTTGTTGAATTATTTGAATAATCGCAACATCAATTTCTCTTAGTTTTATCGTGTTGACGCGTTGGTCACGGTCGCGATAAATCGCGTAATAAATGGGGTGTCGCCTTTGTGTTAGAAACGTCAGTGACTCACCATGAACAAGGAAAGGTACCTGTACGAGCTTCATCGTACTGTTGACTAACAAACCCAATTGAAGCTGTTGTTCATCAACACGAAGATCACCCGTCCATGACATCGGCAAGACTTGCTTTGAAGCGTCAATTTCAACGCAAAAGGCACACCATTCGTATTCCAACACCGCAAGCTGGTCGGCTGTAAGATCATGACTCGCACTCAAAGTAGACAAATCACTCAGACTCGACATACCCATTGGTTGAGTGCGACGCTGGATAAAGCTGACAAACTCAGTGGCTATATGATGAAACTCTGGCTCTGAGGCGTAATGCACCACAACAAACTCATCAACCAATATCAGTAGTTGGTGTTGGTCGACTTGCTGGCAAAACAGCGGGAATGTGTTGTTCAATACACCAAATACGTTATCTCTAATGAACTCGCTGTATCGACACACTGCGTTGTCTTCAAGTGGCGAACGTATCAGTGCGGTTAGTGCGTGTGTTTGAGTGATCATCATGCTAGGAGGGTTATGCATAAACCAACTCCTGATTCATTGGGCGATGAGCAACACCAGCGTCTAGAACCTGACTGTGCATCGTTCGCAACTCTTCAGTCAGCACGACCAAAGGCGGTACGTTGTTGTCTCTTTCGAGCAATAACGGTTTACTGCCATGAATAGAGAAGGTGTAACGCGCCAAGTCAATAACCGCTTGCTGTACCGGCATACCGTGGGTATCAAGCAGCGATTTGTCGCTTCCACCTGAGCCATCACTTTCAACTAAATGCCCAGCAATGTGGTAGTAGCGAATAGCATCGCTCGGTAAAGCTTTAAGCATTTCAGCGGCATCAAAGTGGTGGTTCTGACTATTCACGTAGAGATTATTGATGTCGACCAACAACTCACAGCCACTACGCTTTGCTATTTCAGCGATAAACTCACCCTCAGGCATCTCATCTCCGTAGTTGTGGTAATAAGAGATGTTCTCCATTACCAAAGGACGTTGAATGATGTCTTGGACTTGCTTGATTCTGTCCGCTAAATAACCGATGTTTTCTGCGTGACGTGGCACGGGTAACAGTTCATACAGATACCCTTGGCTGTCTCGAGAGAAGCTCAAATGCTCGCTGTATACCTGAATATTCAGTTCATCGAGAAATTGACCAACCTGACGTACAAACTTCGTGTTAAGCGGCTGACAATCTCCAATGGATAAGCTTAAACCGTGTGCGATCAAAGGGCATTGCTTCGCTATATCCTGTAGTTGTTCGCGCTTAAGACCACCTAAGCTCATCCAGTTCTCGGGAGCCAATTCCAGAAAATCAATATCAGGGTGCTTTGGGGAACGAGCGAGCAGTTCAATATGTTCACTGCGTAGCCCAATGCCTTTGTCTGTATTCTGAATGGTTCGCACTTTATGGTTTAACTCGCTGCTTTTAGGGGCTTGGTCATTTGATGCTAGAGTCTTAGTTTTTAAAGCCTTATTTTTTATAGCTTTAGTTTTATGCGTTTCTACTGGCCACATACTCCACCTGTCACCTTGCTATTCGCCGTTAGGATGCGCTCTTTGCTTGGCGAGATACCTTCAGCCGTTAAGCCACATTTCCCGTCACGAGCACGCACTAAACGGTCTTGAGGGTTGCTTGTCAGTTCCGCTTTTTCGAAGCGTTTTTCTGTACCACATTTACCCGCAGCACATTTACCACCGTGTCCTGAAGATTGTTTAGCTTCAACAGTGGCTTCGGCAGGTGCATCAGCAAACGCCATTGCAGAGTTAAGGCTAATCACAGACGTGATCGCGATTGATAGGGCGATTTTGTTGTTCATATTATTTCTCCTTTACAGCAGACATAGGGAAGCTCGCTAAATCACGACCAGACATGATTGGTCCGTCGTAGTATTCGCGTACAATTTTGATTGATTCAGATTTGCGCTTAAGGCCTAGACCCATCCAGTGGTTAAGTACCAACATTTTTGGATTGATCTCTTTTGCAATTTCACCAATCACAGAAGGCTTAGCGTGCATGAATGTAGAGACACCATCGGCTTGTTCATGAATCGCCATTGGCATCATCATGATGTCGGCGCCACGAGCGAAGTCTAAGAACGCAGGGTTGCTACCGTTTTGGTCAGCTGAAATCACCATCACGCCTTCTTCACTTTCAATTCGGTAAGCGAGACAAGGCACATCACCATGAGGAATACCCAGAGCCGTGATTTTCAAACCATCTTTTTCGTAAACGACGGTTGGCACTGTGGATTGATAGTCAACATCGGTAAGATTGACTGGGAATAGACCATCGGTTCCATCGTATAAGCCAGCAAGGTAAGCGTATGCGCCATGGTCTGGGTCAAAGTTCGCTGCAAAGTAACCGTTAAGGCTTGGGAACGCTGAACCTGCGGCTGGACCTGAAATCTCCAACGCCTTTTCACGTTCAAAGAAGTAGCCACCTTTAAGAAGAGCGGGCATGTCATTGACGTGATCGGTATGGAAGTGAGTGATACCCATGAAATCTAGGTCTTCAAGTTTTGCACCCGCTTGACCGAAACGTAGGTAAACACCACCACCGGCATCAATCATGATTCGTGATTTGCCTTTCCACCATACGATTTCACCTGATGATGCACGTAGGTCATCCGAGATAGGACCACCTGAACCCAGGATTTGTAAGGTAAAGTCGGTATCGACCGGCTTTAGTTCAATTGCGTGACAGTTGGCGCCCAAGGTCAATCCAAGAGCTATTGCTAAAGCTTTTAAAGGCTGTTTCATATTGTTATCCAATTCTTTTTTCTTATGTGTTTTCTTCGAAGTGAGCATTCAAAGAAGTGAAACTTTCGCCAAGCAGCACGATAAGTGCGTGCTTCGTTCTGTTCACGGAACATAAGATAAAGAATTGTTAACGTTCGGCATATCTAGTAATTTTGAAATCAACGTTAAGTTAAACTAAACGATTAGATTAAGCGCGTTCTGTTGCTGAAATAATGTGCAGAAAGGGTGGTAACAGCGAGCTGGCTGTTAAAATTGTGCGAATAGAATGATGGAGCAAGCAGAGGGAGTGCTAAGGAGATAAAAGGAATAAAAGAAAAAGGTGCAAGCCTTCGCCTACACCTTATATAAGTTCACCAGAAAACTAGCGTTAGATAGCATTTGTCTTTAGAGAAGTTTGCCTTTAAAGGACTTACGCTGATTGCTCGCCTTTTACATCAAAGTCGATCTTGTCTGCACCCGTGAACACTTGGAAGCGTAAACCTTTAGCGCGAGCAATGGTTGTGATGCCGAACTTCTGAGCCAAGTCTAAGCCCATTTGCGTTACGCCAGAACGTGATAGCAAAACAGGGATACCCATCTGAGCAACCTTAATCACCATCTCAGACGTTAAACGGCCTGTGGTATAGAAGATCTTATCTTCACCTGTCTCTTTGTTAAGCCACATCTCACCAGCCAATGTATCAACGGCATTGTGTCGGCCAACATCTTCAACAAACGATAGAACCTTGTCGTCTTTGCAAACCGCACAACCGTGCACTGCGCCTGCTTTCTTGTAGGTATCGTTGTAATGAGTCAACGCTTCAAGCGCTGTATAGATTTCAGATTGCTTAATCTTGTTTTGAGGCACTTGGTAATCTTCCAACTGCTTCATCACGTTGCCATACATGGTGCCCTGACCGCAGCCAGAGGTTACTGTCTTCTTCTTAAGCGCTTGCTCAAGTTGGCTCGTATCTTCTTTGGTGATAACCGCAGCAGAGCTGGTTTCCCAATCGATGATAATAGATTCAACCGCTTCCGGATCAGAAAGGAAGCTTTGGTTTTTCAAATAGCCTAATACTAATGACTCAGGACGAGAGCCCAATGTCATTAAGGTTACGATCTCTTTCCAGTTCAACATTACGGTAAGAGGGCGCTCACACGCGATCTGTTTTGTTAGCTTTTCGCCATATTCATCAAACACTTCAACTTCGATTGTCTGAAGTGGGTTCTCACTGGTTTTTATTATGTTTGGTTTTACCACAGTCATTTCCTACTTAATGAGATAGCGATTTTATGAGATAAGAAGTCAACAAGAGCAATAAGGCTCTCATTCATCAATGCGCTAGTTTGTTGGTTCGCTATGGTCTAGGTTTCGATTATCGTTCCGAACATGCCATAGCTCTGTGAATAACATTAGCGAATTAGCTAAAGCAAATCTTATTCCAAAATAACGGGGATTGATGGAAACATGAAGCATTAGATTAAAATAGCGCAAAATATGAGAGTTCACCGGGTGGAGTTGTCTGAAATAACCAGTATCGACTAACGTTATAGTGACAACTTGATAACGAACGCTATAGACACGCTCTCGTAGGTAATCCGTATTGGCGTGTTTATTGCTTTATGGGGTGTATATGATTGCGCACAGTACAAAATGTCCTAAGTGCATTCAGACCAAAGAAAATCAATTGGGTGAAGTATGTCTGAGATAAAAGAATTCAAAGAACAATATGAAAAAACAGAAGCAGCTTGGCCAATCGGTGTCCAAAGAATAGAGAAAGAGATCAAAACAGGTATCTGGGTAACGACGCAATGGGAATTGACGGGGTTTGAACTGTCGCCAGAAGACGATGCCCAAGACGTTTGTTTACTCCAATTACATAAAGACGAGCGTACAGACTATCGTTTCAACCTAAGCTCTCAGCAACCTAAGCTTTTCTTAGTGATGGATAATGTCGATTCTGGTGTTAAGCCAATCATTCAGTTACTTACAGCATCACAAACCGTTGCAGGGCAATACATGGACGGTGACAACCAAGTCCTTTCATACGACATTCCATTACCTGTACAAGCTTGGATGGAAGCGTTCATCGGTCGTCATGGCGAGTTATTAGAAGCAAGACGTAAGAAACGTAAAGGCGCGGGTCGATCAAATGGCAACTAACTTTTTTAGCCGTTGGTCTCAACGAAAGCTTGATGAATCATCCGACCAACCATTAGAAGCGCAACAAACGCTTGAGGAAACTGAGCTTACTTCCACTGAAGCTTCGACTACTGCTTCATCTATAGACGCAGAAACATCGGAGTCATTAGAGCGTGAGACTTTAGAAAATGAGTCTCCAGAACACAATGAAGACGCTCACGCTATTGACTATCAGGAGACAGCATCAGAAACGACTGAAGACTTGTCTGTTGCTCAATTATTGGTGTCAGAAGCCTCAGAAAGCGTAAAAAAAGCGGCATTGCGTAAATTATTCCTCTCAGAAGAGTTCAACGTTCGTGATGGTTTAGATGATTACGACGACGATTACAGTAATTTGAAGTCTCTTTCTGAAGGGGTAGCGGAAACCTTGCGTGATTGGGTTAAAGACAAAACGGAAGAAGACACTGCACTAGAACAAGAGCAACTCATTGATAATAAAGACGAAGATGAGGTTTTAGAAAATTCTGAAAGCGATCTTGAGGTATCTGATCATGAATTTGAAACGTCAGAAAGTGCCGAAATAACCGAACAAGAAAAAGAGCTGTATAAAAACACAGTGTTAGATAATGACGCTACAATGTCAGACGAAGCTGACCTGAAAGAGATGGGACAAAATATACCACACAAAGAATAGGTACATTTTGACTAAACACTCAATGAACCGCTTGCGACAAAATGTCCCAAGCGGTTTTTTTATACGCACAATAAACGTTATAAAGGATTAAATTACTGAAATATAAGACATATTAAATTGGCATGGCATTTGCTAAATAACGTTCATTATCAACTTTTTTGTAGATAGACGAGTTCACGGTCTAACCAACGACACACTGGCTAAAGGGTTAGTTGTTAACGGATTACTCTGCAAGTTCTCTATCGCTTACTACAATGAAGGTTGAACAGATTATCCATGTCCAAAGATGGAACTGAGCAATGCTTAAACAATTATTAGAACAAGCAACTTCAAATAACGCTAAAGCAAGACTGTATGCATTTGAAAATACAGTTGAGTTAACAAATCTGATTCCACCTACCGTTAGCTACGAAAGCGGCGGTAATACTCTTGTTATTGGTCCAACTGCGATCATTGAAAGTGCTGCGGCTCAATTACCTCAATTGACGAGCCTAACCTTATTGTCAACAGATGGCGAAAAGGGCACAAACCCAGAACTGTACTTCGCGAATTCGGTTCAAGTATCCGGTTTCCTTGGCACGTTTGAAGTTGTGATCGAAAACAAAGGCACATCAAGCAACCTGGCGAAGGTCGCGATTAATCACGATTGTTTTGATGTTGTTTTAGACCTATGTCTGAATAGCTGCATGACAGAAGAAGTACCTGTACCGGGTTATTACCCTGTAGGCCGTGGCTATCCAAAACTGGCTGAAGCACTGGAAGAGATTCCAACGCTTATGGGCACATTTGATAAGCCTAAGTTCTTCCGTCTAGACACTGACCTTTGTGCACACAGTTCTCGTGGCGTAAAAGGCTGTGAGCGTTGTGTAGATGCTTGTCCCGCTGGCGCACTTTCAAGTGAAGGCTCTGATAAGACAGGCCACAAGATTGAGATCAACCCTTACCTATGTCAAGGCGTTGGTACTTGTGCAACTAGCTGTCCTACAGAAGCAATTACCTATGCGCTTCCAAATCCTGACGATACACAAAAGTTTATTGAACGTACGCTAGCGAATTATGAGCAAGCGGGCGGTCTGGATCCAATCGTACTTATCTGTAGCTCTCGTCATGAAACCTACAATGTGATGGCGCTAAAAGCATTGCCAGATAACGTGATTCCAATCGTTGTTGAAGAACTGCCTTCTATTGGTATTGATACTTGGTTTGCAGCGCTAGTGAATGGCGCAACTCAAGTTCTGTTTGCTGCTTCTCGTTTTATGCCAGAAACCATCATTCGTGTTCTTAATAACGAAGTAGGGATCGCTCAAGAGTTACTAGACCAAATCGGTGTTCCAAAAGAAACCATCGATATCCTGTATTTAGAGTCTCTACGTGAAGGTCCTCCAACACTTTGTGTTGATTCATTCGATCTTGCACTTGGCGATCTTCAAGGCAATAAACGTCAACGTCTATTCACAGCACTTGATGCTATGTCTTCATCTCGCATTCCTGTTGAGAACATTGTTGAGCTTCCTTCGAATGCGCCATATGGCACGGTTTCGTGTGAAAGCAAAGATTGTACTTTGTGTATGAGTTGTGTGGCTGTTTGTCCTACACGTGCTCTTCATACCGATGGCGCATCTCCATCACTTAAGTTTGTAGAACAAGACTGTATTCAATGTGGTCTGTGTGAAAAAGCGTGTCCTGAAAATGTTCTGACTCTAACGCCTCGTATGAACTGGGTGAAAGAAGAACGTCAGAAGGCCGTTGTGATTCATGAAGAGAAGGCAGCGGAATGTATTCGTTGTCATAAGCCATTCGCACCGCAGTCTATGATTGACATGCTACAAAATAAGTTACGCGGTCACTCTCATTTTTCAGACGAATCAGCAATCAACCGTATTGCGATGTGTGAAGACTGCCGTGTGATAGATATGTTTGATTCGATGGCTCAAGACCCATTGAAACAACTGAAATACTAGGAGTTGGCATTGGAAACCCATTTAAATCAAGCACAAAAGCTAGATCAAGAACAGACACTAAGAACTGAAATCTATTTGGTTCTTTCTGCATTGTTTCGAAGCGCACCTTCTGAAGAGGTGATTGATTTCCTTAAGACGCTAGACATTGAAGCGTCTGACAGCGCGATGCAAAAAGCTTGGATTGCGATTCAACAAGCGGCAACGGAATCAAATCGCGAAGCATTAGAAGACGAATATCAAGACCTGTTCATTGGCATTGGCCGTGGAGAGATTGTTCCATTTGGTTCTTGGCATAGAACTGGCGCCATGATGGAAAAACCATTGGCAGAGATTCGTCATGATTTAGAGCTTTTAGGCATTGAGCGTGACGATCAAGTGAAAGAGCCAGAAGATCATATTGCGGCATTGTGTGAAGTAATGGCAATGCTAACGGCTGAAGAAGAAGCACTGCAACAAGCGGTATTCAATAAGCACCTTGGTCCTTGGTTCAACTCTTTTACGCGTCAGCTTGAAACTGCAGAAAGTGCGAACTTCTACAAATCAGCGGCTCAGCTGTGTGAAGCATTCCTAACGTTAGAGCAAGTGCGTTTTAGCGTTAATACCAAAAGCAGTAAGCATAAATTAAAGATTGATGTGAAAAACGTCACTGATTACGAGTAATCGAGCAGTACGCGATTATATCGATAGAGGGGCATTAAGCCTCCAAAAAGATCTACCGTAAGGTAAGGAAGCAATGATGAAAGATAATAAAGAAATAAACACAAGCCGTAGGGACTTACTCAAAGGCTTAACGACTGCAGCCGTTGCTGGTGCCGTTGTCGCTGGTACAACGAAAGTGGCAACTGCTTCAGAAACGGTTGAAATGCCGAAAGAAGACATGAAGAAGACGGGCTATCGTGAAACGCAACACATTCGCGATTACTACGACACACTTTAGGAGATAACGGATGAAACTTGTCAAACGCTCCGATAGTGTGAGCAAAGAAACCAATCAACTGGGTGTGTCTCGACGTGCCTTCATGAAAAACACTTCATTAGCCGCTGGTGGCGCGGTAGTAGGCGCAAGTCTATTCGCTCCGGGCATGATGAAGAAAGCGCAGGCTAAATCAGTCGACCCTGAAGCGAAAACAGAAGTGAAACGTACTATCTGTTCTCACTGTTCTGTGGGTTGTGGTATTTACGCTGAAGTTCAAAACGGTGTTTGGACAGGTCAAGAGCCTGCGTTCGATCACCCATTCAACGCTGGTGGACACTGTGCGAAAGGCGCAGCTCTGCGTGAACACGGCCACGGTGAACGTCGTCTTAAGTACCCAATGAAATTGGAAGGCGGTAAGTGGAAGAAGCTTTCTTGGGAACAAGCGATTGAAGAGATCGGTAACAAAGCGCTAGAGCTTCGTAAAGAGTCTGGCCCTGATTCGGTTTACTTCCTAGGTAGTGCAAAACACAGCAACGAGCAAGCTTACGCATTCCGTAAAATGGCGTCGCTTTGGGGTACCAACAACGTTGACCACCAAGCGCGTATTTGTCACTCAACCACAGTAGCCGGTGTTGCAAACACTTGGGGTTACGGTGCGATGACAAACTCGTTCAATGACATGCACAACTGTAAATCGATGCTGTTCATTGGTTCAAACCCAGCAGAAGCTCACCCAGTAGCGATGCAACACATCTTGATCGCGAAAGAGAAGAACAATTGTAAGATCGTTGTTGCGGATCCTCGTCGTACGCGTACTGCAGCGAAATCTGATCACTATGTTTCTCTTCGTCCAGGTTCAGACGTTGCGTTTATCTGGGGTGTGTTATGGCATGTCTTTGCTAACAAATGGGAAGACCAAGAATTCATCCGCCAACGTGTATTCGGCATGGACGAGATCCGTGAAGAAGTCGCGAAGTGGAGCCCAGCTGAAGTTGAGCGCGTTACTGGCGTAAGCGAAGAAGACGTTTATCACACAGCAAAACTGCTTTCTGAAAACCGTCCGGGTTGTATCGTTTGGTGTATGGGTGGTACTCAACACACGACTGGTAACAACAACACACGTGCTTACTGTGTACTTGAGCTTGCGCTAGGTAACATCGGTAAGTCAGGTGGCGGTGCAAACATTTTCCGTGGTCACGATAACGTACAAGGCGCAACTGACCTTGGCGTACTGTCAGACACGCTTCCAGGTTACTACGGCTTATCTGAAGGTTCTTGGCGCCACTGGTCGAAAGTTTGGGACGTAGACTTTGACTGGATCAAAGGTCGTTTCGACGACAACGCTTACGGCGGTCAAAAACCAATGAACAGTGCAGGTATTCCTGTCTCTCGTTGGGTTGATGGCGTGCTTGAAGACAAAGACAAGATTCGTCAACGCGAAAACATCCGTGCCATGTTCTACTGGGGTCACGCAGTGAACTCTCAGACTCGTGGTCCAGAGATGAAGAAGGCGATGCAGAAGCTGGATATGATGGTTATCGTTGACCCATACCCAACAGTCGCGGCAGTAATGAACGATCGTACTGATGGCGTTTACTTGCTTCCAGCTACTACTCAGTTTGAAACCTACGGCAGTGTAACGGCATCAAACCGTTCGCTACAGTGGCGTGACAAGGTGGTTGATCCTCTGTTCGAATCTAAGCCTGACCACGAAATCATGTACCTTCTTTCTAAGAAGCTTGGTTTCTCTGATCAGCTGTTCAAAAACATCCGTGTTGAGAACAACCAACCATTGATTGAAGACATCACACGTGAATTCAACAAAGGTATGTGGACGATCGGTTACACAGGTCAAAGCCCAGAGCGCTTGAAAGAGCACCAGCAAAACTGGCACACGTTCCACAAGACCACGCTTGCTGCAGAAGGCGGCCCAGCGAATGGCGAGACTTACGGTCTTCCTTGGCCATGTTGGGGCAACCCAGAGATGAAACACCCAGGTACGCACATCCTTTACGATACGTCTAAACCTGTCGCTGAAGGTGGTGGTAACTTCCGTACTCGTTTCGGTGTCGAGTTTGAAGGTCAAAGCCTACTGGCTGAAGACAGCTACTCAAAAGGCAGCGAAATCAAAGATGGCTACCCTGAGTTCAGTGACAAACTACTGAAACAACTGGGTTGGTGGGATGACCTAACAGCAGAAGAGAAAGCCTCTGCTGAAGGTAAAAACTGGAAGACTGACGTTTCTGGCGGCATTCAACGCGTGGCTATCAAGCACGGTTGTATTCCTTTTGGTAACGCGAAAGCGCGTGCGATCGTTTGGACATTCCCAGACCGCGTACCACTGCACCGTGAACCACTTTACACACCACGTCGTGACCTAGTTGCTGACTACCCAACATGGGATGACAAAGAAGCGATTTTCCGTGTACCTACGTTGTATAAGTCAATCCAAGAGCAAGACAAATCTGGTGAATACCCGATTATTCTTACTTCTGGTCGTCTGGTTGAGTACGAAGGTGGTGGTGAAGAAACCCGTTCGAACCCTTGGCTAGCAGAACTACAACAAGAGATGTTTGTTGAAGTGAACCCGAAAGATGCAAACGACATTGGCTTTAAAGATGGCGATGACGTTTGGGTTGAAGGTGCTGAGAAGGGCCGAATTAAGGTGAAAGCGATGGTAACTCGTCGTGTGAAACCGGGTTTAGCGTTCTTGCCGTTCCACTTCGGTGGTAAGTTTGAAGGCGAAGATTTGCGTTCTAAATACCCTGAAGGCACTGATCCTTACGTTATTGGCGAAGCAGCCAATACAGCAACCACATATGGTTACGACCCTGTCACGTTGATGCAGGAAACGAAAGTAACCCTTTGTAATATTCGTAAAGCGTAAGGAGTCTTAAAATGGCTAGAATGAAATTTCTTTGTGACACCAAACGTTGTATCGAATGTAACGGTTGTGTCACTGCATGTAAGAATGAAAATGATGATGCTCTGGAATGGGGTATTCAACGTCGCCGCGTTGTCACACTGAACGATGGCGAACCGGGTGAAAACTCTATCTCTGTAGCATGTATGCACTGTACTGATGCGCCATGTATGGCAGTTTGTCCTGCAGACTGTTTTGAACATACAGAAGACGGCATCGTACTTCACAATAAAGATCTATGTATCGGTTGTGGTTACTGCTTGTTTGCTTGTCCGTTTGGCGCACCTCAATTTCCTAAACAGGAAGCCTTTGGTGAGCGCGGTAAAATGGACAAATGTACCTTCTGTGCTGGCGGCCCAGAAACAGAGCCAGGTTCTGTGGAAGAACGTCAGAAGTACGGTGCGAACCGTATTGCTGAAGGCAAGCTACCAATGTGTGCTTCTTTATGCTCGACCAAAGCACTACTAGCGGGTGATGCAGAGAAAGTCTCTGATGTATTCCGTCAGCGTGTTGTTGAACGTGGTGCGAAGGGTGCAGGCTGGACAGACGGCAATGACCTTTCTTACGATGCGATGAAGAGCTAGTTAGGAGAGACATATGCTTACAATGTTTAAGCGTCTCTTCCTTGTTGTGCTGCCAATGTTGGCAGCACTAACAATGCTGTCTCCTATGAGTCATGCATCTGAGACGAACTCATCACAAACTCAATCGAGCTCTGCTCAACGAGAAATCACACAACTTGCTGGTGCTGATTTTTGGCGACAAGTAAGAAACGGTGAAGAAGGTTACACCACATCTCAATCTGCTGAGCACGGTGTGTTAATCAGTACTCCAGGTCAAACGTGGTACATATTGAAAGAGAAGTGGATGTCACCAGCCGGTGCTGTCGCTATCTTTGGCAGTATTGCTTTCGTGACTTTGATGTACGTTGTGATTGGCCCGCTAATGCTAAGCGCGCCAAGAACCGGTCGTAAGATCAAACGTTGGTCGCGACTTGACCGTGCCTTGCACTGGAGTATGGCGTTTACCTTCTTAACACTGGCGTTCAGTGGTTTGATGTTGGTTTACGGTAAACACTTCTTGAAACCTTATATCCCAACGGATCTGTGGGGTTTCATCGTTCTACTGGCTAAGCAATACCATAACTACATCGGCCCAATTTTCTATGTGCTGTTGATGGCTGTTCTTATCAAGTGGTGGCGCAAGTCTATCTTCAAGATGGTCGATATCCAGTGGTTCATGAAACTGGGCGGTATGGTCGGGAAACATAAAGGTTCTCATCCATCTGCAGAGTTTTCGAACGCGGGTGAGAAAGCGCTGTTCTGGCTATTGATTGTAATGGGTAGTGTGGCTGCGATCAGTGGCTTGGTTTTAGACTTCCCAATTTTCGGTCAAACGCGTCGTGATATGGAGCTTTCAAACCTAGTCCACATGTTGGCTGCTTTGATCCTTATCTGTGGCTTTGTGTTCCACATCTACATCGGCTTGTTCGGTATGGAAGGTGCACTAGAAGGCATGGTAACAGGCGAAGTTGATGAAACTTGGGCAAAAGAGCACCATGACCTTTGGTACAAAGAAGTGATGGAACAAGAGAAAAACGGCGTTGAACAAAGCGCAAACGCTGCAACAGAGAAAACGGAAGGGGTGAATAAGAATGAACAAACCTCATAAAGGTATTTGGGTTGCTTACATCCTAAGCTGCTTTACACCATTTACTTGTCTTCTCTCTGGTGTGGTTGCCATCATCTACGCGGGCTATCGTTTAGATAAAGGCGAAGACGGCGAAGTAGTGGATACGCATTACTACGGCTTGATTCGCTCGTTCTTCTTGAACCTGACGTTCTTTGTTGTGCTTATCGTGACGGTAGCGACCTCTAATGGCGTGTTGATTGGTGTGAACGATTACTGGTATCAAAACCATATTATCGATGACATCGCTTACTACATCCCGTATGTAGGCATGTTGTTTGGTGGTGTTGCGATTGTGGTTTGGTTTATTCGTATGTATCAAGGTATGCAGCGTTTAAGTCAAAACCTACCGCAAAACCCGACAACAGGTCCAAACTTGTAGTCGAGTATTGGCTCATTAGATAGCAAATTATCTAGCACAATAATCCTTTTGAAAGCCCAATGATTTCGGTCATTGGGCTTTTTTTCTAATCAGCAACGAAACTTAATGAAGCATGGTATTGACCGCTTCAATATGGTGCAACTCCCTTAATTGGTGCAATTCTTGTTTCCATTTTCACGCTTATTAAGAACCAAGAAAGTGCACCGATAAATTTATGCACTATTAATCAGTAAGTTAAAAGCAAAAACTGTTGCACGAAAATTACACCACACACTTGGAACGCATCTTGCGTTCACTGTTGAGTCTTTAATTAATTACAACATTGAATCGCACGATATCAGTGCAAATCAGATAAAGCGAAGGAGAATGCTTTAATGAGTGAAACGGTGACTCAAGTTCATAGTGCAGTACAAACCCTTACCCAAAGTTCAGATACTTTATTCCTATTACTCGGTGCCATCATGGTTTTCTTGATGCACGCTGGCTTTGCATTTCTAGAAGTCGGTACCGTTCGAAAGAAGAACCAAGTAAACGCGCTCGTTAAGATCCTGTCGGATTTTGGTGTCTCCGCCATTGCTTACTTCTTTATCGGTTACTGGGTTGCTTACGGTGCACACTTTTTTGCAGACGCAGAAACACTGTCGCAAGGCAACGGATATGAGCTGGTGAAGTTCTTCTTCCTTATGACATTCGCAGCGGCAATCCCAGCGATCGTTTCAGGCGGTATCGCAGAGCGCGCACGTTTCTACCCAATTTTGATTGCGACACTGTTTACGGTTGGTTTCATCTATCCATTTTTTGAAGGCATCATTTGGAACGGCAACTTTGGATTCCAAGATTGGCTAGAAGGCCAGTTTGGTTATGGGTTCCATGACTTCGCAGGCTCTGTAGTGGTTCACGGCGTAGGTGGTTGGATTGCTTTGGTTGCGGTTTACTTCTTAGGGATGCGTAAAGGTCGAATCCGTGCAGGCAAACACACCAACTTCGCGCCATCGAATATCCCATTCTTAGCACTAGGCTCTTGGATCTTATGTGTCGGTTGGTTTGGCTTTAACGTGATGTCAGCTCAAGCAATCAACGGCATCAGCGGCCTAGTGGCGATGAACTCACTCATGGCCATGGTTGGCGGTATTCTTGCGGCGCTTGTTGCTGGTAAGAATGACCCAGGCTTTATCCATAACGGCCCTTTGGCTGGTTTAGTAGCGATTTGTGCAGGTTCAGACTTAATGCACCCATTAGGCGCGTTAGTAACTGGCGGCGTGGCAGGCGCATTGTTTGTTTACCTGTTCACTTACATGCAAAACAAAACACAGATTGATGATGTATTGGGTGTGTGGCCTCTGCACGGCGTATGTGGTGCTTGGGGTGGCATTGCAGCAGGTATCTTCGGTTCGCAAACATTCTGGGGGCTAGGGGGCGTGAGCTTTGCTTCTCAAGTTGTCGGCACACTGGCGGGCATTGCTGTGGCTTTGATTGGCGCAATGATTGTTTATGGTGTGTTAAGCAAACTAACAGGCCTACGTTTAAGTGAAGAAGACGAATTCAACGGCGCGGATCTTTCAATCCATAAGATCTCGTCTATCAATGAAGACTAACGTCGTTCACTTTGATAGGTTTAGGCTCATCAAGTAGACGCCTGTTAAACAGAACTAAGCGGCTTCGGTCGCTTTTTTTGTTTCAGTGAAAAGCAAAACAGAGAGTTTGAGTAACAACGGCAGCACCCACCAAGCGAGTTATGTCACAAATAGCCAATGAATTCAGTTGCCTAAGACTATGGTCTAATCCCTAAAACTATTGTTGGAATTTGAACAGTGCTAAGCTGTTACAAAGTGACATATTGAAAAGGACGTTGTATGCATTTCCCATATCGAAATATCGTAATTCTTACTGGCGCTGGCATCTCTGCGGAGTCGGGGATACAAACATTCCGAGCACAAGACGGGCTATGGGAAAACCATAAAATCGAAGATGTCGCGACTCCAGAGGGGTTTGCGAAAGATCCCGACTTGGTTCAAGCATTCTATAACAAGCGTCGCCATGGCTTACAAGGTGAGAGCATTCAACCAAACTCCGCCCATAAGGCGCTAGGTGAGCTCGAAGACAAACTTGATGGCAAAGTAACAATAATCACTCAGAACATCGACAACCTGCACGAGAGAGGCGGCAGCAACAACATTATTCACATGCACGGTGAACTTTTAAAAGCACGTTGCAGTGAATCGAATCAAGTTATTGAACATAAAGGTGACATCGGAACCGGCGAACTCTGTCACTGCTGTCAAATTCCAGCGCAGATGCGCCCTCATATTGTGTGGTTTGGCGAAATGCCATTACGAATGGGCGACATCTATTCAGCACTGGAAGAAGCGGATCTGTTTATCTCTATCGGAACTTCAGGTGTTGTTTATCCAGCGGCAGGCTTTGTTCACGATGCGAAAATGCATGGTGCACATACTATCGAGATAAACCTCGAACCAAGTGCGGTTGAAAGTGAATTTGAAGAGAAGCGTTACGGCAAGGCGAGTATCGAGGTACCTAAACTCGTCGGGGAATTGTTATGTTCAGAGAAAGGTTCTTTAACGGCCTAAGCCTTGTCTTTGATAAAGCGCATCAGTTTCTGAATCTGAAAAAAATAAAGCGGCTTACGCCGCTTTATTTACTTAACTGATTAACTAACAATAACTTAGTTGTTCACTTTAAGTTTTTGGAAGTACTCGTCATAAATGACACTCGCTTCACCAACTTCATCTTGCCAAACGCCGTTATCCATCACTGATTGTGGTGGGAAAACGTTCTTGTCTTCAGCAAATTCTTTAGGAAGAAGAGGGTAAGCGGTTTTAACTGGTGTCGGGTAACCAATCTCTAGAGCAATTTTCGCAGCGTTCTCAGGGCGAAGAAGGAAGTCGATCATCTTATGAGCCGCTTCTGTGTTCTTAGCACCTGCTGGAATTGCTAGGCTGTCCATCCAGAAGATAGCGCCTTTCTCTGGCCAGATAATGTCGATCGTTGCGCCTTCTTGGCGTGCCATGTAAGCAGAGCCATTCCAAAGCATACCAAGAGACACTTCGCCTGCTAGGTAAGGGTTCGCTGGGAAGTCTGAGTTAAATACCAATACGTTTGGCATTAGCTTACGAAGTTCTTCGTAGGCTTCTTTGATTTCTTCAGGGTTAGTCGTGTTAGGAGAGTAGCCCAGTTTAGATAGAGCGATATGGAAAACCTCACGAGAGTCATCCATCATCATCAGTTGACCTTCCCACTGCGTATCCCACAGATCGCCCCAGTTTTTAACTGAAGACTTGTCTAGCATGTCTGAGTTGATACCAATACCCGTCGCACCCCAGATGTATGGGATTGAGTAGTTATTATTTGGGTCAAATGGCTTATCTAAGTAATTTGGATCCAAATCTGCAAAGTGGCTTAGCTTGGTTTTATCAAGCTCTTGAAGCATGCCTTCTTTACGCATCTTAGAAACGAAGTAAGTAGAAGGAACCACTAAGTCGTAACCCGTACCTTGAGTTTTTAACTTAGCGTACATGCTTTCGTTAGACTCATAAGTAGAGTAGTAGACTTTGATGCCAGTCTCTTCTGTGAAGTCTTCTAATACTTCATTTGGAATATATTCAGACCAGTTGTAAAAATACAGTTCTTGGTCAGCTGCGAAAGAGGGTGTAGAAAGTAAAGTAGCAGCACACAATGCGCCGGTATACAGTGTTTTTTTCATTACTGTTCCGTTCATTTGTTTGATTTGGAGCTGGGTAGTGAACCCAAGGTAAAGGATTTCGAAAAATCGTGCCATATTATAGCAGCGATATAATAAAATAGGCAGCCTAAGCTGCCTATTCATTGATATTCTTATTTTTAACTTATTGAATCTCTATATCGGCTTGTTAAGTAAACCAGTTACTTAGTCGCCATGAGATAATAAGCTAAATTACTGACCTGCTTTAAGTTTCATGAAGTAATCTTCGTACTTCACTGTCTTATCGCCAACCGCAGCTTGCCATTCAACACGATCAAGGTCTTCTTGCGATGGGAATAGCGCAGGGCTGTCTTTGAACTTCTCGTTAGACGCTTTAACGGCTGTTAGGTAGCCTGTGTCACGAGAAATCTGCTCAGCAATTTCAGGGCGAAGTAGGAAGTCGATCATCTTATGAGCCGCTTCTACGTTTACCGCACCAGAGCTAATCGCAAAGTTATCAACCCAACCGATGCCGCCTTCTTTAGGGAAAACCAGTTTGATTGGTAGACCTTCGTTTTGCGCTGCAGCAGCAGAACCGTTCCACAGCATACCAAGACCGACTTCACCAGACATGTAAGGCGCGCCTGGGTTGTCTGAGTTAAATACTAGAACGTTCGGCATTAGCTTACGCAGCTCAGCGTAAGCCTCGTCGATCTCTTTTTCGTTAGTCGTGTTACCAGAGTAACCTAACTTACGTAGTGCGATGTGGAACACTTCACGAGTGTCGTCCATCATCATCAGTTGACCTTCAAGCTCAGGCTTCCATAGATCAGCCCAGCTTTGGAAATCTTCTGGGTCGTACATGTCAGTGTTAACAGCAAGACCTGTGATCGCAACGACGTGTGGAATAGAGTAGTCGTTGCTTGGGTCGTACGGCTTATCTAGGTAGTTAGTATCTAGATTCTTGAAGTTGTTCAGCTTAGTTTTGTCGATCTTTTGTAGCATACCTTCGTCACGCATCTTAGATACGAAGTAAGTCGACGGCACAACTAGGTCGTAGCCTTTGTTGTGTGTTTTTAGCTTTGCGTACAGGGTTTCGTTCGACTCGTAAGTCGAGTAGATAACCTTGATACCAGTTTCATCAGTGAACTGTTCTAGAATCTCACTGTTGATGTAAGGTCCCCAGTTCATGAATACCAATTCTTTGTTATCTTTTGCAAATGATGGTGCAGATAACATTGAAAGCGCACATGCACTACCAACTAATAGAGTAGCCCATTTTTTCATTGACGTTAGCTCCAAACTAAACGTTGCCCGAAGGCAGTAGATAGAAAAACAGAATGGCAATTTACCATTCTGTTTATGATTAACACTTTTTTGAACTTGAAGTCTCTTAACTTCTTATCAAGCCAGTCTCTATACAGAGTAGGAGACTTACTTGATTTTTTCTCTCGCTAATAACTGAGAAATGATCACCAGTATCAACGACACCACTAACATCACTGTTGCTAGGGCATTTACCTCAGGAGAGATACCCACTTTAACCATTGAGTAAATCTTCAGTGGTAATATTTCATACGTTGGGCCTGTTACGAAAGAGCTGATGATCACATCGTCCAAAGACAGAGTGAAGCTCAATAACCAACCCGCAGCAACCGCTGGCTTAGCAAGAGGTAGAATGATCTGCTTTAGAATCGTCCATTCACTTGCGCCTAAGTCTTTTGCGGCTTCTAGCATCTTCACATCAAAGCCATTCAAGCGACTGTATACCGTTACTACAACGAACGGTAGACAGAAGGTAATGTGAGCAGCAAGTAGGGTAAAGAAGCCCAGTTGAACACCCATTACCAAGAATAGCGCAAGAAGCGAAATCGCCATTACGATATCTGGAGACATCATTACGATGAACAGCATGCCATTTACGATGCCTTTACCTTTGAATTGGTAACGGAATAGGGCTACTGCTGTAAGGCTCCCGACAATCGTTGCAGCTGTTGCAGAGAACACCGCTACGTTGATCGAGTGCCACGCAGCCTGCATTAGGCTGTCGTTGTTAATAAGCGCGTCATACCATTTAGTGGTGAAGCCACCCCATTTCATACCAAACTTATTGGCATTAAACGAGTTAGCGATCAATACGATAATAGGTAGGTATAGAAAGGCGTATACCAGCGCCATAAAGCTGAACTTAACTGTGCGACCCATTAGTCTAGCTCCACTTTCTTGTTCAATAGCTTACCTGCTCGGTAGTAGGCATACAGCATCACAGCCATTGCCATGGTCAGTGCGATACTCGTCGCTGCGCCAAACGGCCAGTCTCGAGCGTTGAGCACTTGGCTCTTAATCACGTTACCAATCAATAGGTTCTTAGCTCCGCCTAATAGGTCAGAGATGTAAAACATACCTAACGCTGGCAGTAGTACTAATAAACAGCCGCCAATAATGCCCGGCATTGTTAGTGGCAGTACAACTTTCAATAGCGTTTGCAGTTTGTTCGCACCTAAATCTTTAGCCGCTTCTAAGTACGTATCGTCCAGTTTTTCAATCGCTGAATACAGCGGCAGAATCATAAACGGAAGTAGGATGTACACTAAACCGATCATTACTGCGGTTTCTGAGTACATGATACGTAGCGGTTTATCAATGATATCGAGCGCTAACAAGCTTTTGTTCAAGACACCTTGCGTACCCAGTACAATTTTCAATCCGTATGTACGAATCAAAGAGTTAGTCCAGAATGGCACTATCACTAGGAACAACATGATTGGACGCCACTTCGCCGGCATTTTTGCCACGATGTAAGCGAATGGGTAACCAATAATCAAACAAAGTAGGGTTGCGACAATTGCCATATAGAAAGAGTGCATCAACACTTTAAAATACAGCGGGTCAGCCAAACGCACGTAGTTATCGAGAGTGAAGGTCATCTCGATCAAGTTCGCTTCATCACGAGTAAGGAAGCTAGTACCAATGATCATGATGTTTGGAATCATCACGAACAGCACTAACCAACCTGTGATAAAAGCAACAATTGCGTTTTGTAAATTAAACTTCTTGCTCATCTTCTAATACCACTTCCCAGCTCTCAACCCAAGTTACTGCAACTTTTTGGCCCAGTGAGTGATCAACATCAGGGTCATCTTCGTTGAAGAATTCGCTAACCATGACACGCATACCAGATTCAAGTTCTACGACTGAGTCTAATGTCATGCCTTTATAGGTTCGCTCGACAATGTGGCCAACAATACCGCGTTGCTCAGACTCTTTAATTTCTTCGATACGAAGATCTTCAGGGCGAAGCAATACTTGCAGTTTTTGACCCGGTGTTACGTCTTTATCGTGATAGATAATGGACTCTTCACCTTCGATTGTCGCAACAATGCGTTTTTCATCTTGACGAGATTTCGCTGTCGCTTCGAATACGTTAATTTCACCAATGAAACGCGCTACAAATAGGTTCTTAGGCTCTTCGTAGATCTCTCTTGGTGTTCCGTCTTGTTCAATCACACCATCACGCATAACAATAATACGGTCAGACATAGACAGCGCTTCTTCTTGGTCATGCGTTACAAAAATGAACGTGATACCAAGTTGGCGTTGTAATTGTTTCAGCTCGATTTGCATCTGTTTACGTAGTTTGTAATCCAGAGCAGATAGAGATTCATCCAACAAAAGAACTTTAGGCTTATTAACGACAGCACGAGCGATTGCGATACGTTGCTGTTGGCCACCAGATAGCTGGTGTGGCTTTCGTTGTGCCATTTGTTCTAGGCGCACCATTTTCAAAGCATCCATTACACGAGGTTCAATCTCGCTGTTTGGAACTTTCTGCATGCGTAAGCCAAATGCCACATTGTCGAAAACGGTCATATGCGGGAATAGGGCATAGCTTTGGAATACAGTGTTTACATGCCTTTGTTCAGCAGGAACTTGGGTTACGTTTTGTTCAGCTAATAGTATTTGACCACTATCTGCCGTTTCAAAACCCGCAATCATTCTTAGCACGGTTGTTTTACCACAACCTGATGGGCCTAAAATCGTGAGAAACTCACCATGATTTACGTTTAAATCCAGATTGCCGATGACTTCCTTACCATCGAAACTTTTACTGATGCCAGTTAGCTGTACTACTGGCTTTCCTACTGATTTTTTAGCGTTCAACGTCTGTTTTTCTCCACCTTGGTTCTATTTGAGACCTGTTGCTATACACCTTTAAGGCGCGCATCATAATCACCAAAAACGTGAATTCAAAGCATTTTTTACCTTTCGAAGATAAAAAATTTCGCAGGTAAAAGTAAACATCCTTTACCATACTGTTATTTACTGGGTTTACACCCTAACAAGTGTCTAATTATTAACCATTAAGACGCAAAAGCAAGCCTTGTTACAGATTCATATTTTAGTTTGTATCCGACATATGAGTATAATGAAGGTAATTTTTTATCAATAAGTTAGGTGGCTTCGCTTAATCGGCACACCTAGGTATCAATATGAACAACGACATCGAAAAAGATTTTAATTTGGGCGGTAGTATCAACCGTGCACTTTCTGGCGATTATGAGCTCAAAGCAACGGCTGTATTCCAAGAAGCTTGGAAACATACGATAAGTCACTTTCTTTCGTTTTCCCCAGCGATTATTGCTTTGATGTTTGTGCAGCTCGCTATCTTTTATATCGCACTAAAACTACAGCTTGGTGATCCTGCGGTTATCTTGGATGCGGTTATCGACCCAGAATCGTTCACGCCACAAATTGTTGAATCGATTTTTATTGCGAACTTTAGCTATGAAGTGATCAGCGCACCTATCTATGCCGGTATCTGTTTAATGGCAATGAGCCACGCCGCTGGCCTACAAACCAAAGTACGCCACATCGGTAAAGGTTTGCAGTTTACGGTTCCGGTTATTCTAGTGACTTTGTTTAGCCTAATGCTTCAAGGCATCGCAGGTATGATTCTGCCGTTCTTGTCGATTTACTTCTCGCTTGCGTTCAGCCATTCAATTCTGCTGATTTGTGATAAGAAAGTGCCGCCAATGCAATCGCTGCTGCTTTCATTAAGAGCAGTAAATAAGAAGATCTTCGTAGTCGCGTCTATCTACTTAATGGTTATGTTGATGTTCATCGTGGCTGCAATGATGTACGGCATTGGCTTAATCTTCGTTCTTCCGTTCTTCTTCCACGTGAAAGGTATCCTTTACCGTGAAATGTTTGGCATCAAATTGAAACTGATTGCTTCGGATCGTCCAAAGAGCGATGACGATAACAACGACAGCAATAACGACGACAATAACAAAAACCCACAGGTGTTCGATGCATAAAGACACACAGGCAAGCACAAGCAAATCACTTGCGCTTAAAGTGACGGCACTGGCTCTTGTTGGCTCTATTTCACTGATTGGTCCTTATATTTACCAAGAAGAAGAGCGTCGACGAACGACAGAGCAGAGCTCCAACTCAACTGACCAGTTTGGTGACTTGACGGTTTCTTCGAGCACACCAAACTTTGCGGCCATCGAAGATGTGAATGAGAAAAAGGACACGTTCTTTTCGTTCCTACGTCCAAGCATCAATATCGAAAACAAACGTATCACCAAAGAACGCGCGTTTTTAACTAAGCTCTCTGAGTCTGGTTTAAGCAATATTGATTCTGAAGATGCGTCTTATGCGAAAAGGTTAGGGAAATTGTACAGCCTGCCAGTACCTAGTGAAGGTTTGGATCAGGCATGGCTGACAGAGATGCTTAACCGCGTCAATGTGCTGCCAGAAGCGCTTGTACTGACACAGGCAGCAAATGAGTCGGCTTGGGGAACATCGCGTTTCGCCACCAAAGCGAACAACTATTTTGGACATTGGTGTTACACCAAAGGTTGTGGCCTTGTTCCGCTACAACGTAACGAAGGTAGCTCGCATGAAGTCGCAACTTTCTCTTCAAGCCAAGAATCCGTACATCGTTACTTCATGAACCTTAATCGTAATCGTGCTTACGCCGATCTAAGAGCGATTCGTGCAAAACTTGCTGCGCAAGGTGATGATCTTTTAACAACCGCAACGGCGACAGAGCTCACCAATGGCTTACTAAAATATTCTGAGCGAGGTTCCGACTATGTGACTGATTTACAAGCTATGATCCGTCACAACGAGGTATACTGGAAAAAGTAACTCATTTTGATACCAACTTGGTTGCCTTCGATAGTCGGCTTATACCAAGTAATGTCACAAAAAGAGCAGCTCATTGGCTGCTCTTTCTATTTATAAACGCTCAACTTCGACAAGATTATAATAATGAAAAAGACAGCACTCGCTTTATTAGCCTCATTAAGCCTTGGGGTTTCTCTTCCTGCTTCAGCGCAAGAATACATGTTCACGTATTCTAAGCTTTATACTCAGCTGAAAAACAACACCAAAGAAGGGCATGATGATGTCAAAGTTGCGGTCTTCTTTGTTGATCAACAAGCTCAGCAAACCTGTCACATCAGCAAAGCTTGGATGGAAAAAGAAGAGCACTACGAAGAGCTAAAAGTCTCTCCAGCCAATGAACTGCTTCTACCGGTAGATCAAAATCTACGCTCGGCAAATCCTCTTATCTTTGTACAAACTCAAGAACAAGAGTGTGCGTATTCTTTAGTTGTGATGACTCAAGAGCCTTTAGCTGGAACAGTAGAAGTTGCACAGATAGAAAACCTATTGCCACAGATGCAGGCGATGCTTGAAGACGTCAGCGGCATGTTCTCTGGTTGGTTCACGCCAGATATCCAAGGGTTAACGCTAGAGTTCGCTAATAAACTGGAAAGTAACATCGAGCTTTCAAATGGTAAGCAACTACCAATCAAAGAAGGGCGAGCGAAATTCACCTTAGAAGAACTGAATGGAAGTGACAGCATCACGTTACCGGAACCAACAGTTCGCGTATTGCCGTACATTCCCGCGCAATAATTTTTAACGGAATCATTGTTAGTGAAGTAAAAGCTTAGCGGAATCATTCCCCTAAGCTTTTACGACATATCTTAAAGCAGCCTTATCGAATTAGAACAGGCTGCTTTTCTTTATCTTCGATACCAACCGAGAGCATGTGAAGCCGCGTTTCTCTAGCAGCTAGGGAGCTTATCGAACAATAAAAGCAGAATCTTTCTATTACTCAGCTTGTTTATCCTGCCGTTACTATTTCAACATCAAATAAAAATCCGTATAATCCACGCCCTAAAACAGTCCCACTAGCAATCTACAGTCGGTAATACGACGGTGTGAGAGTCGCAATGAACCAAAACGATAATAGAAAAGAAACACTTGAATTCAACAAACTTCAGAAACGTCTGAGAAGAAATGTTGGAAATGCCATCATCGACTACAACATGATCGAAGAGAATGACGTAGTAATGGCATGTATTAGTGGCGGTAAAGATTCATTTGCGATGCTAGACATTTTGCTACGTTTACGTGAAGCAGCACCGATCAAATTTGATGTTGTGGCAGTAAACCTAGATCAAAAACAACCTGGGTTCCCTGAACACATTCTTCCTGAGTACTTTGAAACGCTGAACATTCCTTACTACATCGTAGATAAAGATACGTATTCAGTGGTTAAAGAGAAAGTGCCAGAAGGTAAAACAACGTGTGGCCTATGCTCTCGTCTTCGTCGTGGTACTTTGTACTCATTCGCAGAGAAGATTGGTGCAACTAAGATCGCTCTGGGTCACCACCTAGACGACATCGTTGAGACCATGTTCCTAAACATGTTCCACGGTGCGCGCCTAAAGGCTATGCCACCAAAGCTTCGTTCAGATGATGGTCGTAACGTTGTTATCCGTCCACTGACTTACTGTCGTGAAACGGACCTAATCAAATACGCTGAACACAAAGAGTTCCCAATCATTCCTTGTAACCTATGTGGCTCTCAAGAGAACCTACAGCGTCAGAACATTAAAGCGATGCTAATTGATTGGGATAAGAAAACGCCCGGTCGTGTTGAGAAGATCTTCAAATCAATCCAGAACGTAAGTCCAAGCCAACTGGCTGACCGCGAGCTGTTTGACTTCGTGAACCTTCCACTGGACCGTAGTGAAGACCGCAAAGCATACGAATTCGAAGAAGCTGAAATCTCATCATCTAACATTGATGAGTCAATGTTCATCGACGTAACGAATGTTTAACCATTAGATTGGATAAAGATGATGTTTGCCATTCTGTGTTTGGAATGGCGTTGCTCTAGATAAACAAAAACGCCTCAAGCAATGCTTGAGGCGTTTTTTTATAAGTTAAACTTTTCTATGACTTAACCTTTCGAAAGGTTAGGGTCTAATGGGCTCACGTAACCAGACGGTTTAAGAGCCAACACATCACAGTTAATCTTGTCGATAACATGTTCCGCTGTATTACCAATAAATACGGCAGACAAGCCAGTACGACCCGTTGTACCCAGAATCACCATCGCAGCGTTATTTTCAGAAGCGACGCGAGGAATAACATCTTCAGGCAAGCCTTGCTCAACCACAGTTTGTTCTTCACACATACCATGCTTCTGGCGCAATGCTTTCATTGCCGTTAAGTGATGACCACGAACCGCGTCAGTATAAGACGTTGGGTCAAACTCTGGCAGTTCAATGGTGATATTCGCAGGTGTCACTGGGTAGGCATTCACCAAGAAAGGTTCAGCATCCAAACGACCGGTGATCTCTAGTAATCTGTCGACCATCGTATCGTTAAGCTCTAAATGAGCTTCTGTTTCAGAACCAACATGAACTGAAGCAAAAATCTTCGCGTGATCTGGCCAGAAATCGTTTTTAACCAATAGCACTGGGCTAGGGCACTTTCTCAATAAGTGCCAATCGGTTGGAGTGAAGATGACAGATTCCAAGGTATCGTGCTTACGCGTGCCTTTGATTAAGATGTCGTGCTCGCCGCTGTAAACCTCAGCAATGATCGCTTCGTACGGGCGGTTATGCCAAACCACTTGTACATTAAATTCAATAGAATCATCTAGGTAAGGTTCTGCGACTTTATTCATCCAAATTTCGCGTTGATGAATTACGCCTTTGCGCATTGCGTCTCTTTCATCGATAGAGAGCATAGATGTCATTTCATACGAGAAGTCGTATATCGACAAAAAGAAAGTGATGTGGCTTGTTGAGGTGCTTTTCTTAGCAAGTTGGATAGCACGAACTAGAGCAGGTTGCTCATCGTGATTAATGTCTGCGACAACTAAAATTTTGTTATAGATACTCATAACTAAGCCTACTTTTCAGACCGAACATATAAATAATGTAGCGTAGTTATGGAGAGATTAAGAGAAATATAAGAGGTTTTAAGAGAGAAACATGATGTAGCTCATTATTGAACTACATCATTGATATCTAGACTATTCTTTTGAAACGCCAGCAAGTTCCATCAACGCATCGTGATCTTCGATAGTGATATATTTGCCTTTAACGCTCAAGATGTCTGCTTTTTGGAAGCGACCTAGAAGACGGCTGATTGTTTCAACAGTCAAACCAAGGTAGTTACCAATATCGCCACGAGTCATCGTTAGGCGGAACTCACGCGGGCTGAAGCCACGTTGAGAGAAGCGAGTCGAAAGGTTGTAAAGGAATGCAGCAAGACGCTCTTCCGCGTTCTTCTTAGAAAGAAGCAGAATCATTTCTTGGTCACCTTTAATCTCGTTACTCATCAGGCGCATAATTTGCTGACGCAATTTAGGCATTTTTCCTGATAGGTCATCAAGAATCTCATATGGGATTTCACATACCATAGAAGTTTCTAGCGCTTGTGCAAAACTAGGGTGTTGGTCACCAGTAATCGCATCGAAGCCAACAAGATCGCCCGCTAGGTGGAATGCAGTAATCTGCTCATCACCTTGCTCGGTAATCGTGTAGCTCTTGATCGTTCCAGAGCGAATAGCATATAGAGATTTAAGCTCGTCACCGGCTTTAAATAACTCTTGGCCTTTTTGAATAGGCTTTTTTCTCTCAATGATCTGATCAAGTTGATCGAGTTCAGATTCATTCAAAGTAAACGGAATACAGAGCTGGCTAATACTACAATCCTGGCAATGGATCGCACAGCCACCAGACTGAACACGTTTCGTCACAGGCTTTTCAGAAATCATAACAATCTTTCACTATTTGATATACGTCAATATTTTAGCATTCCTTTATCCAGTTGGGTAGTAAAAAAACCGGATTTAAAGATTGCCTATACGGTATAAATAATGAGCTGCAATGCCATATATCCGGTATAGAAACCGTAAAGGAGGATTAAAATTGCGCCTAATTGGCGAAATAAGTCAGCTTGTTGCAGTTTTTTGAGGAAATTAGCGCCCATACCAACGGTGAGCATTGCCGGAAGCGTACCTAAACCGAAAGCAAGCATGATACCGGCTCCGTTGTACCAACTTCCTGATACGGCTGCCCACGTAAGCATAGAGTAAACCAAGCCACATGGCAGCCAACCCCAAATAAAGCCAAACGGTAAAGCGTGACTAGGGTGCTTCAATGGTAGAAATGATTTACCTAAAGGAGAAATATAGCGCCATAGCTTCTGTCCGACTTTTTCAAAGAACAACAAGCCGAACCACCACTTACCGATATACAAACCTAAGACGATCATAAAGCCAGCAGCAATTAATCGCAGCCAACCCAGCAGAGCGTTAAAATCGCTTAGTTGACCTATCGAAGAGATTGCACCGCCAATCACACCACCAATCACGGCATAACTCAGCAAGCGCCCTAGGTTATAAAGTAGGGGAATAATAGGGGAAGGTTTACTGTTGCCAATCGAAAGAAGCGACGCAATACCACCACACATTCCCATGCAGTGGCCTGCGCCGATCAATCCAACAACAAAGGCTCCGATCCAATCAGGCGTCATCGTTCTTTTTGTCTACGTTAGTTTGGCTTTCGCTGTTAGCTTTCTCATTCTTGACAGGTTTGCTATCAGAATGGTTGTGAGCCTTTTCGTCTTCATCAAACAGAATGTTGTGACCTTGACGTTCTAGGTCTTCAAACTGTTCGCTCTTCACCGCCCATAGAAAAATACCAACAGCGATGCACACCAGAACAATCGCAATGGGGATCAGAATGTATAAACTTTCCATTATTTACCTTGCTCTTTTAAAAGCCTTAACGAGTTAGACACAACAATAATAGAGCTGGCAGACATGCCCACAACGGCAATGTATGGAGCAACCAAACCCGCGACAGCCAATGGAAGGATAAGTAAGTTATATCCTAATGACCAAGCTAGGTTTTCACGGATTATCTTACGCGTTTTTAATGCCAAAGTACGCGACTTAAGTAATCTATCGAGCTTATCACCTAATAACACCATATCTGCAGAGGCTTTCGCCACATCCGTACCGCCGCCCATAGCGACTGAAAGGTGGGCACCCGCAAGAATAGGGGCATCGTTAATACCATCGCCAACCATCATGGTAATATCACTTGCATCTCGAGAGTTCAGGTAAGCAAGTTTATCTTCAGGTTTCGCGTTAGCAACAATATCAGTAATACCGATCTCTTCAGCAACAGGCTTCGCATTGATCAAAGAGTCGCCAGTCAGCAGAGTCGTTTTGATTCCCGCTTCTTTAAATTGCTTAATAAACTCAATGCTTTCTTTACGGATTGGATCTTCATAAGTAAATGTCGCGATATGACGACCCGCCATCGACAAGTAAATGCCGTTACTTTCCGATGGTTGAGCTTCACCTAGAATGAATTCACTACTACCAATCGCAACTTCTTGCCCATTCCACTCACCAGTGATGCCGGAACCAATCACGTTATTGACAGACTCTACTTCGATCTCATCAGAAAGATGAGTCTTGAACGCTTTCGCAATAGGGTGGTTAGCGTGTTGCTCCAGGCTCGCCGCTACTTTGAGACAAGTGTCTTTATCAAGTTCAGCGAAGGTTTCAACTTGGCTGATACGAATATCACCCTCAGTCAATGTGCCTGTTTTATCGATGATCAAGTGATTCACTTTGCACAAGGTTTCGAATACGTGGCCTTTGCGCAGCAAAATACCGAAGTTACCCATGCGAGAAGTGGAACAGGTAATCGCCGTCGGTGTTGCCAATGACAGAGCACAAGGACATGTTGCTACCAATACCGAAAGCATGATCCAGAAAGCGTCTTCTGGTCGTGTTTGGTGCCAGTAAAACCAAGTACCGAATGAGATGATTAAGATCACTGCAACAAAGTATCGAGCTACAACATCAGCAATTTCTGCAATGCGAGGTTTAGACAATTGCGCTTCGTCTTGCAGGCGAACGATATTGGAAATAACCGAATCCGCTTTTGACGTCATCACTTCCAATTCAAACGATTCATCACCATTCAATGTACCAGCGAAGACGGTATCGCCTTCGTTTTTGACCACATGTATAGATTCGCCAGTCAGCATCGATTCATCGATATGGACTCTGCCAGATAATACTTTGCCATCGGCAGGAATGTGTTCACCCGGAAGAACGCGAATTTGGTCGCCAACTTTTAAGGTTTTTACCGGAACTTGTTCGCCATCTAACGTTGTTGCCATAGCAGGAACGAGCTTAAGCAGGTTACCACTAGCAGCCGCAGCTTTACGACGAGCGCGCATTTCAAGGAAACGACCAAGCAGTAAGAAGAAGGTAAACATCGAGATGGATTCAAAGAATACTTCACCTTTTTCAGTCACCGTAGCGACCAAACTTGCAACGTAGGCAAACAACAGAGCAATCGACACAGGCACATCCATACCCAATGTTCGACCTTTGAGGCTACGCCACGCGTTGATATAGAAAGGCAATGCAGAGTAGAGCAGAACCGGCGTTGCGAAGATTAAGCTCACCCAACGGAAGTAGCTTTTGAATTCGGGCTCAAGGTTACCAAAGACTTCAAGATAAAGCGCCACAGCAAGCATCATGACCTGCATGGTTGCTAAACCAGCAATACCAAGACGATAGAGATAATTCTTCATCGAACGATGATAGGCGGCTTCTTGTTGATCAGCCTCAAAAGGTGCGGCTTTGTAGCCTAATGTATGGATTGCAGACAACAGCTCGCTCAGTTTTGTCTGAGTGTTGTCCCAACTGAGCAGGGCGCGGTTAGTCGTGGTATTAACACGAATACTAACAACCCCTAACTTTGAAGAGACTTGCTTCTCAATAAGCCATGCACAAGCAGCACAAGAGACACCTTCTAGTGACAATGTCACTTCAGAGGTGTTTTCAGAGTTACGGACGAACTCCAATTGAACATCTTCGTTGTCGTAATGACTGAGTGCCAGAAGTTGCTCTGGCACGAGATCCGCTTTTTCAGCTGGAGCGGTACGATATTGGTAGTAAGAGACCAAACCGCTATCAACGATTGTCTGGGCTACGGTTTCGCAACCCGGACAACACATCGGTCGCACCGATCCTAAGATTTCTACTTTAAAATCCGTTTCCGCTGGTACATCTTCACCGCAGTGATAACAGGATTCACACATAAGCTTTAGTTCGTTAGTTGAGTAGGAGTATCAATAGGGAAGTTCATGCGACCTTGCACTAACCATTCAGAATCATGCGGAGAAAGCTCGATAAACCATGGACCTTGCATTTCATGGTCCAGAGTCAACGTGTAATTGCCTCTCGCATCAGCGGTCAGTAGCTGAGTAAAATCACGGTCAGGCAGCGTTCGGTGCACGAACATTGCGCTAATAGCAGGGAAGTGGTCTAGCTTGCCTTTGTCTAGGGTAATGATAACGGAGTTACCTTTCTCGCTAACTGAAGCTGATAGGCCAAGCTCTTTAGCGACATTTACTTTTGAAATGTCTACATTAATACCTTTACCTTTTTTATAGTAATCTTCAGTGACAACGTTAACTGAATGGTTGGTAAGTATCGCGACTCGAACCAATGTTAGCATAGAAACGCCAACGGTTAGGAAGATCAAAAACCACGGCCAAAACTGTTTATACCAAGGTTGTTCCATATTATTATTCTCAATATATACAATGAAATAAAACTAATTTTTACAAACACTTAAGGTTATAACTGTAAAAGAAAGACAGCCCCTTAAGAAGGGGCTGTTATTATTATGTTACTCTTTATCTGAGTTGCTGAGGCTCCAGACATAGGCAGAGACGAGCTGAACCTTATCCTCACCGAGGATGTCCTTCCAAGCCGGCATTACACCAGAACGTCCATACATGACTGTTTCCGTCACATCAGCGCGAGAATCGCCGAATAGCCAGTCGCGGTCAGTCAGGTCAGGTGCGCCAACAGCAGGGTTACCCTTACCATCAGTACCGTGACACGCTGCACACACTACAAAGCGCGCTTTACCAGCTTCTGCTTCACGTGCGTTTACGCTACGACCTGAAAGGCTAAGCGTGTAGCTAACTACTTCTTTTACGCCTTCTTCGCCAAGAGCGTCTTTCCAACCTGGCATTTGACCGACACGACCATGCATGATGGTAGTAACGATAGCTTGTGGTTCACCACCATATAGCCATGCGTCATCAGTTAGGTTCGGGAAACCTTTCTGACCACGTGCATCAGAGCCGTGACACTGAGAACAGTTTTGTAGGAACAAGCGTTGGCCCACTTTGATTGCATCAGCATCTGATGCAATGTCAGGGACAGAACGTAGACCATTTTCGTCGTGAGCTAGCTTTCTGAATGCTTCACCAAAGTAGGTGTCTGCATCATCAAGCTCTTTCGCGTATGCGTCTAACTGTTTGTTTGCTTGTGCAGCAGCGATTGCAGAGCGAGACTCTTCTACGCTACGAACTGTTTGGTTTGAACTCGTCCAACCTAGTAGACCTTTAAAGTTACCAAGGCCTGGGTATAGAGCTAGATAAACAGCTGCAAACACAATTGTGCTCACGAAAAGGTATGTCCACCATTTAGGTAGTGGGTTATTAAGCTCACGAATACCATCGTATTCATGGCCCATATCCTGACCTTCTTCTACACCTGTTTTATCGTTGGAACACCAACGAAGCAAGGCTGCACAGCCAATCAATGTACCGATTGTGATTACTGTTACCCAAATACTCCAGAATGTACTCATTACTTCGTCACTCCTTGATTTTTATCTTTCGCAGGTGCTTCATCAGCGAACACTAGGTTTGCATCTTCGTCGAAGCGCGACTTACGATTTTTACCGAAAGCCCACCAAACGATGCCGATGAAACAAGCAAAAACAGTAACAGTCCAAACACTTTGAAATGTAATAATGTCCATAATTATTCCTTATTTCATTGCGTGGCCAAGCGATTGAAGGTAAGCGATGATTGCATCCATCTCTGTTTTTCCTTCAACATCTTGTTTAGCGTTAGCAATTTGTTCGTCTGTGTAAGGAACACCAAATTGATTACGGAAGATTTCAAGCTTCTGTTTAGTCAATTTGCCATCAAGTACATTCTCAGCAAGCCATGGGAAACCAGGCATGTTTGATTCAGGAACAAGTTCACGAGGGTCGATAAGGTGAACACGGTGCCACTCATCAGAGTAACGATCACCAACACGCGCTAGATCAGGACCAGTACGCTTAGAGCCCCATAGGAATGGGTGTTCCCAAACACTTTCGCCAGCTACAGAGTAGTGACCGTAACGTTCAGTTTCAGAGCGGAAAGGACGAATCATTTGGCTGTGACATACGTTACAACCTTCGCGAATGTAGATATCACGACCTTCCATTTCCAGAGCAGAGTAAACACGTAGATTTTCTACAGGTTCAGTAGTCTGCTTTTGGAAAATAAGTGGGGTAATTTCTACTAAAGCACCAAAACTGATAGCAATAACGATAAGAATCGCTAGTAGGCCAACGTTCTTCTCTACCAACTCATGGCGATTATTTGAATTTGAGCTCATTCTAAATCTCCTTAAGCCGGTTGAGGGATAGCTTTAAGGCTATCTTTAGGTGCAGAAACAGTTTTGTACGTGTTGTATGCCATTAAGAACATACCAGATAGGAAGATGAAACCACCTAAGAAACGTACAAAGTAGAACGGGTAAGACGCTTCTACAGATTCAACGAAGCTGTAAGTTAATGTACCGTCAGAGTTAACTGCACGCCACATCAGACCTTGCATCACGCCAGAGATCCACATTGCAACAATGTAGAAAACCGTACCAATCGTTGCCAACCAGAAGTGAACATTGATTAGAAATACAGAGTACATACGCTCTTGACCAAATAGTTTAGGAACTAAGTGGTAAACCGAACCGATAGAAACCATTGCAACCCAACCTAACGCACCAGAGTGAACGTGACCGATAGTCCAGTCCGTGTAGTGAGATAGTGCATTAACCGTTTTGATTGCCATCATTGGGCCTTCGAAGGTCGACATGCCGTAGAATGATAGAGAAACGATTAGGAAACGTAGGATTGGGTCGTAGCGAAGCTTATGCCACGCACCAGATAGAGTCATAATACCGTTGATCATGCCACCCCAAGATGGAGCAAACAGAACCAAAGACATAACCATACCTAGAGATTGAGTCCAGTCAGGAAGTGCAGTGTAGTGTAGGTGGTGAGGACCAGCCCAGATATACAGAGACACGAGAGCCCAGAAGTGAACAATCGACAAACGGTAAGAGTAAACAGGGCGACCAGCTTGTTTAGGAACGAAGTAGTACATCATACCTAGGAAACCAGCTGTCAATAGGAAGCCTACCGCATTGTGTCCGTACCACCATTGCACCATTGCATCGATCGCTCCGGAATAAATCGAGTACGATTTAAACGCAGATACAGGAACAGCTAGGCTGTTAACGATGTGCAACACGGCAACCGTGATGATGAAGGCTCCGAAGAACCAGTTTGCTACGTAAATGTGCGATGTCTTACGTTTAATCATGGTTCCGAAGAACACGACCGCATAAGCTACCCACACAAGAGTAATAGCAATATCGATTGGCCATTCAAGTTCTGCGTATTCTTTACCAGAGGTTAAACCTAACGGTAAAGTAATTGCAGCGGACAGGATAATCGCTTGCCAACCCCAAAAGGTAAAGGCTACGAGAGGGCCACCAAAGAGACGCGTCTGACAGGTACGTTGTACAACATAATATGATGTTGCAAACAGCGCACTTGTACCGAACGCAAAAATAACCGCATTAGTATGCAGGGGACGTAAACGACTGTACGTCAACCACGGCGTATCAAAGTTTAGCTGTGGCCAAACTAATTGAGCGGCAATCAAAACACCAACGCCCATACCGACAATACCCCACAAAATTGTAACTAGGGTAAATTGACGGACGACCGTATAGTTGTAGTTTTGTTCAAGCTGCTTTTCTTGGCTCATTTGCATGCTTCCAATTTCTTATTTACTACACTTTACTTCCAACACGACTCACGTCGTAATGCCACCCAAATTAGAAAAGGAAATTCAGCCTATTCAGGGCTTTATTTCCACTTGCTGATTTTAAAAAAAAGTGGCATTTTCAACGCGACACTATACTTGAATTAACAAATCAATGACAGAGTAGTAACCTTACGCTTGGTCTGGAATTGGATTTTTATTTAAAAACTTTGAACTTTGTAACAAGGAGTAAAGATTATAATGGCGGCACAAAAGCTAACAAAAGGCAGGCTTGTTCAAATTATCGTCATGTTGGTTATTTTAATAGCTGCATTTACTTGGAGAACAGTAACATACGATAATAACGAAACAGTGAACTGTATAGTTTCAAAACCTTGTGAATTTGGTATTGATAATCATAATGTTTTAATTTCGGGCGATAACCTAGGGTATTCGATCGAAACATCTAAAACTGGCAAATTTATCATTAGCTATAATGAAAGCGGAATTCTGGAAGAAAAAGGGCCATCAAATTGGCTGTTACAAACTAATGATAAGACCTCCTCAATAACGGTTACATTTCCACAACAGGTGAGCACGTTTTCTGTAAACTTGTCCAAAGAGTAACAGAGATAAAACTGGGGCACGCCTCGGGTCTTTTGATAGAAATATGTACCAAATCAGTGAAACACAGTGCATTAAAGTGTTATAAAGAGAGCATTAATAAAGTTAGCCAGAATCTATGAAATTTCTATCAAAAGTCTCTTACTCCCTAGACGATAAAATCGCAGTAGATGAGTTGCTCAGCGGGGTGGAAAACCCTGACGATATTGCTTGTCTTATTTGCTACTGCACAGAAGAGTATTCGACACTCGCTGTGCAGAGATATTTCGTAGATGCTCTCCCGAACACTCCCATACATGGCTGTACTACTTGTCATGGCATTATGACCGAAACTGGTTTTCATTCTGGTCCAGTCATTGGCGTCCTCATTATATATGACTCGGGGATCAACGCCTATGGTACGGGAATCGAACATTTCAGCGACTCCATCGGCCGCAGTACCTTCAACGCGATAGACAAAGCACTCAAGAACGCCAACCGAGAAGGTGAAATCCCTGATCTTATCTTGTTGCATTCCACACCGGGTAACGAAGAAAAGGTGATGGCGGCTATCGATAAGAAATTTGGTACTGAAGTGCCAATTATTGGTGGCAGTGCTGCAGACAATCAGGTTTCAGGAAACTGGAGTATCTTCACCGAAGAGTCGCTGTCTATAAATGGCGTATCTTTGACGGTAGTGTTTGCGTCTCAGTCCATCTATTCCTCTTTCAGCGCCGGTCATACACCTACGCGCTATTCAGGCACCGTGACCAAAGTAAGAAACCGAATTTTGTTGGAGATAGACCACAGGCCAGCCGTCACCGTTTACAACGAATGGACAAATTTCCACTTAGGTGGCAGTGATGATGGTTATATCTTCGAAAAGTCGTCTGTCTACCCACTAGGCAGGAAAGTCGGCTCTTCATACGATTACCCATATTTCAAATTGTCTCATTCGATCAGAGAGACAGAATGTAATGGGATTGAGCTATTCACAGACATCAGTGAAGGTGACACCATCTACTTGATGCAAGGTTCTAAGCAGCAATTGATTAGCCGCGCCGCGAATATCATTCAGTCCTCATACTACAACGACATGGATCTTGAAGAGAAACTAGGGGCGATCAATATCTTTTGTGCAGGCCCAATGTTGAACCTTAAACAAGATATGGATGAGGTTTGTGAGCAAATAAATCAAGCACTTAATGGGCTTCCGTACATATGTCCATTTACGTTTGGTGAACAAGGCAGGCTCTCTGGTGGTGAGAATGCACACGGGAATTTAATGGTATCGTCTGCAACGTTTTATAGGTTGAAAAAGTAATGGGTTCTGAAGGTCAAGAAGCGCTGCAAGAAGCTCGTATTGAACTGCAAAAACTAAAAGCCCGTGAGCGAAAACTGGCTGAAGAGAACAGGGTGATCTTATCAACCATCTCTGCGATCAGTAAGGCAAGTAACATATCTGAGATATTCTCCAGTCTTGAGTTTGTGCTCAAAAAATACATTAAGTTTGATGACTTTATCGTGGTATCAAGGGTAGGGAACGAAGGCAGTTTCAAAACCCTGCTAAGTAATAACAAAGTCTTCGAACAGATGAATTGGAGCGATTGTGGCAAGCTATCGCGAGTCATTAATGGTGAATGCGCCATTCTTTTCGAACCCAAGTCTCTTGGGGAATTCAACTCTCTGCATCCCATTATTCTCGACCAAATCAACTCCGTTCTGATTACAGGTATAGATAGCGGCCTAACACAATCCGTCATCATCTTTATCCACTCGAATACCAAGCACTTTAGTATTGAAACCAAGGCCACACTAAACCGTTTCCGACCGTTGATAGAGCGTGCTGTTTTCGATATTGAGAACAAAGAAAAGCTTGAAGCAACCGTTCGAGAACGTACAGCAGAGCTTGTCACAGCAAGAAAAGACGCAGAAAGAGCGAACAAGGCCAAGTCTGAATTCCTCGCAATGATGAGCCATGAACTAAGAACACCGCTAAATGCCATCATTGGCCTAATAGACACCCTAAAATCCACATCACTGGACGAAGAGCAACAGTCTATACTGCTTAATATGAGCACATCATCTGAGCTTTTGTTGGCAATTATCAGTGACGTGCTGGATTTTTCTAAGATTGAATCTGGATGCTTCTCACTAGCACCTCAATGGAGCAATGTAAGAGACACTGTAACTTTTGTATTGTCTGAACAAAAGAAGACAGCAGACGATAAAGGTTTGGCGCTAACAGTAACCAGCGATATCCCTGAGGGTGAGCTTCATTACATAGACCCAAGCCGATTAGCACAGATCCTATTTAACCTGATTGGTAACGCGATTAAGTTCACAGAGCGTGGGCATGTCCATGTTTCTATCAAGTACCAGCAGAGCTCTTTCTATATAACAGTAGAAGACACAGGGATTGGCATTAGCTCACAACAACTTTCGTCGCTGTTCAGTCCATTTGTGCAAGCTGATAGCACAATCACACGTAGATTTGGTGGCACAGGTTTAGGCTTGGCCATCACTAAAAGACTGGTTGAGCTGATGCGTGGGCGCATATCGGTAAAGAGTAAGCCTGGAAAAGGTTCCAAATTCGAAGTACAACTACCAGTGCTTACTAGAGTTACGAATAATCTGGCCAACAACGAAGATGAATCTTCTCGAGAGTTAAGAAGCCGTTATTCAGTGTTAGTTGTCGAAGACAATCCAACCAATCAAATGGTGATCAAATTAATCCTAACGCGACAAGGCCACGAAGTTTTCATCGCAAGCAACGGTGAGGAAGCGATTGGCTTTGTGGAAAGAGCCAATGACTCGATAGACATTATCTTAATGGATGTGTCGATGCCGGTCATGGATGGATTAACCACAACCAAATACATGAGAGACGCGAACATCAAAACACCAATCGTCGCGCTAACAGCACACACATCAGTAGAAGACAAATGTTCGTGCTTGGATGTAGGCATGAATGATTTCGTGACCAAGCCAGTAAGAACTAAAGAGATCACAGAAGCAATTGATCGATTAATGCTTGAAGTCTAATAAACGTATTCTTAATCGAAGATTAGGAAATATGTTTATTAGGTATTTTATGGTAAATAGCCTTACTGTTAAATAGAACGCCGATTTGATAGATAAACAAGAGGCAGGGCATCACTTAAAGATACCTGCCTTATAAACACCAAAATCAATTTAACATAATATACATAATACGCAGTGGCGGAGATTAAGATCTGTGAGTGTTCGTAGCCTTATTACCAGTAGATTTCACGTACAGCGCCGCATGAATCTATCTATTTACTTTATGGCTTTTTTGACTCCGCGTTGATTGAATTAAATCGTGATGGCTTTATCACATGTCTGCTCAAACTTAATTAGACTTCTAAATACGAATGCTTCTCCAAAGTTAGTCCAGAGTCTCTGCTGGTTGAGAATTAAAAACTATTACGCTGATTTTGTTTCCCGAAAGAACCTAGATGATTAACGCTTCCACTAACTCTCGGTCTATTGTCCGTACTACCAATAGACTGAAAAGACTTGGTTACTCTTGTTCGCTAGATATAACGGTTCCAAAAGACCAAGCGTACTCTCGAATCATCTTGCGGAGGTTATCTATGTTGGCTGGTTCTTTACCAAATTGAATCAACTATCAACGCTATACATCCGTACTAGTTTTTCAAACCACTAACTTTGAATTGTCTGATGCTCAACAGTCATTGTTGCCAAATTGCGTTGCCATCCAAAACGAACTTCTCTAAACGACTTGGCTAATAGTAAGTTACAGTGCAACATAAATTCTATTAACCTCTGTCTGGACTGTATTTACCTTGTCTCATAACTGCGATAATGACACTTCTATTACCAACAAGTCTTTAAAATCAGATATTTAGGCTAGTTCTCAATTAGTTAGAGTATCTTTTGTTTGTTAACATATTCTGGAACTGAATAACTTATTATCTTAGAAGGCTTTACATGAAAATCAGTACAATCGCCCTATCGCTATTCACCGCTTTTTTTGGCATCAGCTCGCAGGCGCTTGCTAGTGAAAACGAAAACTCACCTAGAGAGCATGGTCATTTTTATGCTGGTGTTGATATCGGCTTTTATAATGAAACTGAATTAGAATATCGTGGCAGCGCCATTGAAGATTCATCAGATCTATCAGACTTTAGCTATAACTTGGTTGGAGGCTACGAATTCAATACACATGATGTCGTCAAACTGGGGCTAGAAGCCGAGTACCGAAAAATCGGAAAAGTTAGCTATAACGACTTAATGGATATTGAAGGCCATGCTTTCTTCGTAAACATTAAACCAAAGTTTATTGTTAAAGGTGACGTATTAGATCTGTATGTATCTTTATTAGCCGGTGTTGGCTCTATGGATATGGAAGCGAAAGCTTTTGGAGTATCAGACTCTAAGTCTGAAGCAGCCTACCAAGTTGGTGCTGAGCTTGGTGCAATAGTGACAGACAATATCGACATTCATATTGGTTACCGCTTTGCAAACGTTGAAATTGAATCCATCGATGTGTCACCTCAAACCGCTTACCTAGGTGCAAGGTACCACTTCTAAACTTGATTCACTCGTAGGCTCAATACTACTAAAGCCGTCCTTTTAAAGCTCGGCTTTAATTTTGATCACCTATTTCCCTACTCGACCTCTACTTTGACAAGATAATTCAACCATAAATAAAGTTACGTTGTATCTTTCTTCAAAACTGCAGCCTGAAAACTTAGCCTTAACGCAAAATAAACCACTTTGACAGGCTACTATTTCGTGTTTAAATTTTGATCTATCAAACAGTTATATGAATAAATTTGGTGATTAAGCAATCAAATGCTATGCATTCAATCCTTAAAAATAAATTAAAGTGTTAACATCAGGCAATTTTGTAAACTAGGTGTTTGATATGTTGCCTAAACTTTATAAGTTCAGATCGCTCCACGACAGAAACATACAATCTATTTCCGAGTGTTCGTTGTGGTTTGATTACTCTAAAACTTTTAATAACCCTTTTGAATCTAACCAAGTATGCAACAAAGAACTTCAAGAAAACTTTAAGATCATGTGTTTCTCTCAGTCGAGTGATCATCCAATACTATGGTCACAGTATGGTGACAACTTTAAAGGCATGTGTATCGAGTATGATCTCAACTGCTATAACGGCGAGGCCAATCTCAACTGTTTTGAAGTCCAGTATGAAGACGAACCTAGTATGTTCCTCCCGGCATCGCTAAGTGGTTTACAAACAGCAAGACTGGGAGCTGAGATATTCAAAATTAAGCATTCTAATTGGCGTTATGAAAAGGAATACCGTTGGGTGCTATCTGATGAGGAAATGATCGGTAATAAGCTCTACCTTAATAGAGAATGCCTAAGCTCAGTAATTCTGTCAGAGCACGCTCCTGCCGACAGGAAGCTGAAAGTTCTGATGACTTGCCAGCGCCTTGGTATACCCGTTAAGCATGCAATTGCCAAGCAGGAGTCGTTTACATTCGAAGTGGTCTGTTAAACGGTATAAAGCAAGATTATAATAATAAGTCAGGTACTTACATTAAGTTACAGTGCAACAAAAAAAGGGAGCCACATTTAATGTGGCTCCCTTTTTACATGTTCGTCGTCAGTTTTCCAGGCACTTGATCTTGCATCTGCTCAATCGTCGCTATAGACATTTGAACAGTTGAAAACCAATAAGGTCGGTGCTTAACGTTAAATAACTCACTATTCTCTAACGCTTCGAAAACAGAATACTTCCTACCTTGAGCCAAAGCTGCCCCATAAACCGTTCGCTCAAGTACAGGAGTGTCATTCACTTCCTCTAGAAGTGCCCTCTTTATGAACTGGTTTCCAGGGCTCCAATCTATAAATTCAACGAGGTTTTTTAGTAGTTTAAGCTCTAACTGCTCGACCATCGCTTCGAGAAACTGTGTATTTGGCATCACCTCAGTACAAGCATAATATTCGTCATGTTTGTCACTTGCTTCACGATAACCAAGCATCGTTTTTACCAATGCGTCTTCAAACGTGGAAGAAAAGTGGTTACAAATTAGAAACAAAGGCAGAACTCGCAACACGCCAAGTAAAATTCCTACGTTTGGATCTTTAACCGACGTTTCTTGAAGTCGAATTCGAGTCGCATTTGACGTCACGACCAAGTGCTGCCAAACCTTAGGTGTGATGTGTTTAATATTGCCATCATTCCACTTGATCAGCTGTTGACTCATTAACAATGGGAACAATAAACGACAATTTTCAATACCTATCTGTCGTGCTGCAATTTTTGGATCGAGAATCACCTTAGATTTCTTTCCATATTTATCTGCAAACTCTTGATTGGAAACAAACTCGATTAAACTTGAGCTCAATGGCCTACTTTTCGCGGATATTTCATGGAGTTTGGAAAAGTTTAAAGATGGCGAATACGCAACACTAGCGAATTGATTGTAATCGGGTAAGTCTGAAAACAACGAACTTATTAAGGTACCTTGAAGCTTCTCAAGCATTAGCGCAGAAGCGGCATTGCTGACATCATCGATAACGTATCGTAAGGTTTGTTGCTTCGCGTCGACTTTCTCGCGATGAGCATTGACTCTATCCTGCTCGCAGCGCAATAAAATACGTTGGTTGTGAGATATGCGGTCAGATTCATCAAATATGACGCTATCACAATACCTATTTTCCAAACTTAGTAACGTGTCTACTGTAGATTGTGCGAGCTTATATTCAGGTGAGATTAACCATCGATTAAAGCGAGCTTCAACATTGATTGAGACCTTCCTTGAGATCTCAACGACTTCAGGGGTATAACTTTTATTTGCTAACAACAACCGTGACTTTCCTTTGCCGTAAATGCTCTTGTATCGGCATATCCTGCCTTTATAACAAAACTAATATTAATAGAAATTAGAGATTGGTTCACGAAATTGTTTCAATAAAATTAAGGATATTTAGTTATAGTGCGTTGAGAGTGGCTAGTGTGTGATATGTAGCCGGATATACTTTTCTGGAAAGCTGTATTTGAACCTTTTCTTCGTCGGTAGATTTTTTTTTGCCTGCTTGCAAACTTTACTATCTCCAGACGTTCTCACCTTTTTGATTCTTGCGTAACCTTTAGAGTGCTTCATCTCAATCATCAGATCGCAATAACCCTCGAAATCAACATTACTCTTGTTGAGCCCTTTCATGACGGTGACTTTTATCTTTTTGGCTACAGGATTAACCAATGCATCGTCGGGAAAAGCGACTGGGGATAAAAAACATAATAGTAATACTAGGTATCTCATACTGCTCTCTCTTTGTTGAGGGTGAGAACAGTATGCGGAGATTTAAGAGAAATGAAGGATTAACTTAGTATGAAGATTGACTAGCTAGCGCGTAACTCTCAACGATTACGCTTTCTTTGAGCCTTTAGACTTAAAACCATTATGCGGGAACACGTTACGAATACGTTGCTGTACGTTTTTAGGCACATCTTTAGTGAACTTGAGATTGTAGCCAGAACGTTTTGCATACACTTTTAGCTCACCTTTAAAGGTATTGTTATGACCAATCTCTTGAAGGTTATGCTTAAAGCTCGGTGGAAGATGCCCTTTAACTTGTTCGATCGCCCCGTCACTAAATTTAATTTTCAACACCGGTCGATCGACTGCTACTAACCAAAAAACTAATACCGCACCGATTAAGATTACGTACATCATAATGTCACCACTACTGTTGATGGTTATTTATCGTCAGAAAGGAGTTTGCTTAAGTCTTCTTTAAGGCTAGTCACCGTCTTGCTGGCCTGTTCACTACGAGACGCTTCGCTAACCAAATACTCGATGGCGTCGGAAAGCGTACAACCTAGCTCGTTCGCTCGTTGAGATAGTTTTTCCCATACACGATAATCAAGGTCGATTGATTTCTTCTTGGTGTGAACTTGTTCAGCATTGAAGTGGCGCTTTCGCTTAGCTCTGATCGCTTGTTTAAGCTTGTTATCGAGCTCAGGAGACATGTTGTTAGAGATCCACTCAAGAACACCCGTAGGCTGGTGTTCCAGCTTCAATAAGGCTTGAACAGCAACATCAGCTTCACTTGAATCAATATGGCAAGTGATCGATTCACCTTCTTTCCATTTTTTGACCAGATAGTTCCATTTCCAACCACATTCCAAGTTTTCAAGTTGCTGATATTTCATGTCTAATCTCGAGAGTTAATCCTAGTGACAGCGTAACCCAAAATGGGCTGTTTAACAATTATTGTCTTGAAAGAATAGACCAAGATCATACTTATATTAGCTTAGTGATTAGTAACTACCACATAGAGCTACAAGCGAGATCGGTTTTTCTATATACTCCCTACCTCATTATCATAATCAGAAACTTAAATGACTCAAGTAGATTGGCGACATGTTACGCCTCAGTACGACGAATATAGCGCTCAATTAGAGCAATTCCCTGACATCTCGCCTTTCCCGTTTTCAGATATTCAACATAGATTCAAAGATGCGCTAACCCGCTTTGTCCGTTTGTCTAACCTTTCGCGTGTTTTACTTGTAAACGCTCCGGACAATTCGATCTATCGTCAAATGATTGTTGAATCTCTAGTCACTGCTTTAGATGATCACACTCTACCGGTTATAAAAACTGAATCTTTAAATGCTGCCTCTCTTTTTGACCAAGTTCAATCGAAAGACGGTAAGGTTGTTGCGACAAAACCTGGCCTCCTGGCTAGAGCAAACAACGGTTATCTGATCGTTTCAGCAAACTTGATCTTAGCAAACCCAGGAAGCTGGTTACTGCTTAAATCTGCGCTGCTTGGTGAAGCCGTAGAGCCTATCAGTAGCAACCCAGAGCACTTGAACCAATCTCCAACTTTGCCTCTTACCTACAACATTAAGTTGATTGTGGTTGGTGATAGAGCTCAATTAGGTGACCTTGATTATCTAGACAGCGATATTCAAACCGGTTTTTGCCTATTTAGCGAAATTGAGCAAGATATCAAGATCTCTGAAGAGAATTTGACTCAATATCTTGGTTACCTTAAGTGGCTTCAACTACGCTATGAACTGCCAACCATCACGCAACAAGCGTTGACGGGCATTCTTACTGCCGGAGCAAGAGAGACTGAAGATCAAAGCTATACTCCATTATGCCCTATTTGGCACAATGCGTTATTGAACGAAGCTTTGATTGAAGCTAACAATGGTGAGATTGATATTCACCATATCCAACAAGCTCAACAACACAAATACAACCGAGAGTCGTACCTACCAGAACGCGCTCTTGATGATATTCGAGATGGCCAAGTCATTATTGAAACTGAAGGTGAACAAGTTGGTCAGGTTAATGGCCTAACAGTCATCGATGTTCCTGGGCACCCGATATCGTATGGTGAACCTGCACGAATTTCCTGTGTTATTCACTTTGGTGATGGTGATATTGCCGATGTTGAGCGCAAAGCCGAACTTGGTGGTAATCTTCATGCTAAAGGTATGATGATCATGCAAGCATTTGTGAGCAGCGCACTCAACCTTGAAGATCCGCTACCTTATGCCGCTTCTGTGGTATTTGAGCAATCGTATTGCGAAGTAGATGGCGATAGTGCTTCTCTTGCAGAGCTTTGCTCTTTGGTGAGTGCTTTGTCTGAATACCCTATCAATCAACAAATTGCGGTTACTGGTGCAGTGGACCAATTTGGTCGTGTACAAGCGGTTGGTGGGCTAAACGAAAAAATCGAAGGCTTTTACCATGTGTGTAAGCACAATGGCTTAACTGGCGAACAAGGTGTGATACTTCCAAGATCAAATTTAAGGCACCTTGCACTGAAGCCAGACCTTATTGAAAGCATTAAGAATGAAGAATTCCATATTTGGTCTGTGTCTAATGTAGATGAAGCAATTCCTCTCATTATGAACAAACCATTTAGAGACGATGAACAAGAAAGCGTTCTGAGCAAAATCGCGGAACGTATTGAAAACTTTGAAAGACATGAGCACCCTATTGGAATCGTTGGACGCATTAAAAACTGGTTTGTCTAGTACTGATCGGACTTGTTTAGCGTACACCTGTTCACTAATATGCACCTATCAAAAATCGGAGTAATTGATAATGCAAAACAAACGTGATTCTTACACTCGCGAAGAGCTTCTAGCATCAAGCCAAGGCGAACTATGGCCACAAGGTCCTCAACTACCAGCACCGAACATGCTAATGATGGATCGCATCACTAAAATGTCTGAAACTGAAGGTGATTACGGTAAAGGTTTAGTTCTTGCTGAGCTGGATATTACTCCTGACCTATGGTTCTTCGATTGTCACTTCCCAGGTGACCCTGTAATGCCGGGTTGTTTAGGCCTTGACGCAATGTGGCAGCTTGTTGGCTTCTACCTTGGTTGGGTTGGCGGCGAAGGTAAAGGTCGCGCTCTAGGTGTTGGTGAAGTGAAATTCACTGGTCAAATTCTACCTACTGCGAAAAAAGTAACTTACGAGATCCACATGAAGCGTGTTGTTAACCGTCGCCTAGTTATGGGCCTTGCGGATGGTCGCGTACTTGTTGATGGTAAAGAGATCTATGTTGCTAAAGATCTGAAAGTTGGCCTTTTCCAAGATACGTCAGCATTCTAATCTATTAGTTAGATTTTTAATAAAGCAGCCATAGCTGCTTTATTTTTATTTCAATCAATTTAGTTATGGTGCATTAAGGTGTTCAGACCTAAGCGTGAAATAGGTTAAATCCACCAGCAAGACGCTCTTATGATAGTGAAATTATAGTACTTTATAGCTCTGGGAAACTTGGCACTCTTCTGAAACTAACAAGGCTCCAGCCGTTGTAATCAACAGACAATGGAGCCCTGACCTTTAATTCTTTGCGCCCTATTCTACTTATAGAGACCTGATTGCTTGTCATCTTTGGCGTCACGCCATCCACCTAACCAATAAGACCGAGAATCCATTTGGCTATATGGGCAAGCTTCTTGCGACCGTCCATTTAAACCAGCCTTGTAACCTTGAGATTGTGCTCGTTCGAGTCGATCACGCTTTTGTCTCTTCATAGTGCAGTCCTCATACGGGTGTTCCATTTACTAACATACAATGATTACAACTTTGCGGAGTTTTTGTGACTCCAACTTTAAGAATCGATCAAATTTTCACTTTTCTCAAGGCGAAAAAAAGCCCGAGTTCAGAATTGTGAACTCGGGCTCAAGAGATAAAATTATTTAAATTTTCTGCGGAACCCTAACAGACCAAGCACAGTCAAAGTTAACCAACCTAGGCTACCACCTTGGCGATCTACTTTCTCTGTATCGGCGCTACGAGTTACAATGCTATCAACGTCAGAGCCAGTGTCATACCTTGCTCCCTTAATTGGGATTAGCTTAACCGCTACAACCTTTTCAACTGCGTTAGATGAGGCACCACCACAGTATGAGTTGTGTGATGTTGTGTCATAAGGCTTATCTTTACCGTCGACGGTACATTTGATAGCCGTTGCAGAAATCACACCTGCATCATTGATGTCGGTTGCGTCAATAATTCTAAATTGGTTATTGTGACTAGATGCATCACCATCGTTAGTTAAATCATCTAACCACCATGCTTTACCACCAAAAATATCAACACGGCGAGCATCGATTGAAGAAGGTAAATTGTATGGATAGATAAAGCCCCTGTGTCTACGCTCACTACCATCAACTTCACGAGTCGTTTCCGCATCAATCTGGCCAACAAACTCATTGAAGTTATTGACCGCTTTAGCTTCGCCGCTCGAACCGCCAAAGAAAATACCATCAGTTAAATATGTTGCTGTTGGATTTGTCGCATCAGTAACAACAAAAATCTTGTTACCTGCACTGCCATTCTCTGGTACATAACCATTACGTTTAGAGTAACCCACAGCAAACAAGTTATCATTAATGTCAGTTGCAACAGAGTTACTGTATCTAGCATCATCATTAGATGACCCAGATTTAACCTCAGCGCCGCTGATAGGTTTCGTGTCCCAAGTAACTGCAGATAAATCAACATTAGTTGTAAAGTCGATCTGACTACTTACAAAGACACTTGCATTCATATCTTGAAGATCGCCGTTACCATCAGCAGTGTTATAGCCTACACCATAAAAGATAGAATTCGACTCAACAATTGAACGCATACTGCCTTGAGCAAAATAATCACCCTGTTGAGCACTTCCAGATCTAATCCAGTCGATCTCTGTAGTTTTCGTTCCATCCCAGATTGCCGCTTTTGAACTAAACGTTGTATCCGAGGTATCAGTGTTAGGGCCTTCCGTAGATACACTACCTACGTTATAAACGGTGCCGTTACTTGCTTTGATTGCGCGCCACGCTCGAGTTTCAGAAGTACCTGCTGGTCCGCTTGGTTCCGTCGTGAACATCGCATTATTACGGATGTTGCCGTCAGACTTAACACCCAATGGCTGGGCGTCATCATCCAATGAGTTAATGACCGTATTGTGGCTCTCAAAGATATCACCATCTTCAACAAAAGCTTTGGCATTAACGTAAGTAAGGTCATTTTTTTCCTTACTCCAAGTATCATTCCAACGGTTTTCTGCCCAGCTCTGACAAGTTGAATATCTTAGCTCTCGATAGCAATAGTTTTCAAAGTCTTCAAACTCTTGAATGTATTGAAACGGAGCATCCATAGCGAAAGGCACCTCTTCACGATAACTCACCGCTTCTAGAGTATTTCGTGTTTCACCAGCTAGAACGTAAGATGAACATGCCTTCCCATCAATACTGTCACCACCAAAACAACCTAAAGTAGCTGTAAGGCCTTGTGCTAACGTAGGAATTGCTGCAGGCTCAATAGCAACACCATGCACTTCATTACCTGATACAGGGCTGTCCACTTCAACAATCTCATAAAGCGCAGCGTTCGCGTTAGTTGCAGCAAAAACTAATGCTGCAACTGTAGTTAATTTAAATTTAGTACAAGTCATTATTACTTCTTAACTTTCCTGTTGTAGTGCCTCGAGCTCTTCCCAGCGCTCAAAAGCAACTTCAAGCTCCTGCTCTGCTGCAGATAGCTTATCTAATACTGGTTGTGTCTGCTCTACAGATTTTGAAAAGAAGCTTGGATCGTTGACTTCTTCCTGAAGAGTTTCAATTTGAGTTTCCAATTCTTCTAAACGCATTGGTAGCGCTTCTAGTTCTCGTTGTAGCTTATACGATAACTTCTTAGGTTTAGCCTTAACTGGCGCAGTTTTGGGAGTTTCCTCAACTACTTTTTCAGGCTTTGATGGCTTTTCAACCTGTCGGTACTCTAATGCTTGCTTTCTTTGCTGCTGAGCATCGTGATAGCCACCAACAAATTCTTCAATCACACCGTCACCTTCGAAGATCCAACTTGTCATAACCGTGTTATCAACAAACTGACGATCGTGGCTCACTAAAAGAAGCGTACCCTGATAGTTGGCAAGCAAATCTTCTAAAAGTTCCAAAGTTTCGATATCTAGATCGTTGGTTGGCTCATCGAGAATCAATAAGTTGTTCGACTTAAGGAAGATGCGAGCTAATAACAGACGGTTTTTCTCACCACCAGACAGCGCTTTAACAGGAGTACGAGCACGTTTTGGAGAGAATAAGAAATCTTGCAAGTAGCTTAGTGCATGACGCTCACGGCCGCCTACTGTCACTTCTTGCTTACCATCCGCTAGGTTATCAATTACAGACTTCTCAGGGTCTAGGATTTCACGGTATTGGTCGAAGTAAGCGACTTCAAGTTTAGTACCACAATGCAGACGGCCTGAATCAGGCTTAAGCTGGTCAAGAAGTAGTTTAAGTACTGTACTCTTACCACAACCGTTCGGACCAATCAGAGCGATACGATCGCCACGCATAATGTTAAAGCTAAAGTCCTTAACAATTTCTTTGCCTTCAAAGCCAAAGTTAAGATTCTCAGCTTCAAATACAATTTTGCCTGAACGCTGGCCATCGTCGATTTGGATAATCGCTTTGCCTTGCACTTCACGACGGTTCAAACGTTCTTCACGTAGCTTCTTAAGCGCACGTACGCGGCCTTCATTACGAGTTCGACGAGCTTTAATGCCTTGACGAATCCATACTTCTTCTTGAGCAAGTTTCTTATCGAATTCAGCGTTTTGCATCTCTTCGACACGTAACGCTTCTTCTTTATCTAATAGGTAGTTTTCGTAATCGCCAGGGAACGAGCTCAACTTACCACGATCAAGATCAACAATGCGTGTTGCCATCGATTTGATGAAAGCACGGTCATGCGAGATAAAGATGATTGAACCACGGAAGTCTTTCAGGAAGCCTTCTAACCATTCGATTGTCGCAACATCCAAGTGGTTAGTCGGTTCGTCAAGTAGAAGCACGTCAGGGTCGCATACAAGCGCACGAGCAAGTGCCGCTTTACGTTGCCAACCACCAGATAAATCAGTCAGTTTTGTTTCAGCCGTGAGTTTAAGCGCAGCCATTACGTTACTTACTCGATCTTCAAAACGCCATGCGTTGGCATGATCCAACTGCTCTTGAACGCGAGTAAGGCGATTTAAGTTCTTTTCGCTAGGGTCAGTGCCGATGAGATCCAGAAGATCATGGTAGATCTTCAACTGTTCGCCGATTTCCGCTAGGCCACCAGCAACGTAATCATAAACGGTGCCTTCTTCATTACGCGGTGGATCTTGCTCAAGGCGAGATACAACCACATCTTGTGTGATTTGCATCTTTCCGTCGTCCATGATGATGTTCCCAGACAGGATTTTCATCAATGTAGACTTACCAGCGCCATTGCGCCCTACTAAACACACACGTTCGTTTTCTTGTAGTGCAAAGTCTGCACGATCTAATAACGGGTGATCGCCAAACGCTAATTGCCCATTATGAATTGTAAGTAATGCCATTCTTCTTTAACCAATCATTAAGTTCTAACAAGCCAAATGGCCAGTTAAGTTCTGAGCTTTGAGAAAAATCAGAGCTTTCAAATTTGAGCACCGGAATAGTGACCCCGTAACGGGAAAAGAGCTCATCATCAAATGCAATGTCGACAACGTTGACGTGATGGCTAATATTTAACTGTTCCGTGAGTTGGAATGCCATCTCACATAGATGGCACCCTTCTGTACTGTAGAGAGTCAGCAAGCTATATCCTTATACAATCTCTTAATTACTTATGTGTAATCAACCAGCAGTTATGAATGTGCTTGTTGCGAGAGAAGTCCAATGGAAGCGTTTTAGCTGAGATGTTCTGAGCCTTAAGACCTAACTCGTCTAGAGCTTCCAAGTCCATTTTGAAGTGACGTTTGTTGTTAGAGAACACAATCGTGCCTTCTTCACGAAGAAGACGCTTAAGGTTTTCCATCAACTGAATGTGATCACGTTGAACATCGAACGATTGATCCATACGCTTAGAGTTTGAGAACGTAGGTGGATCAATAAAGATCAGGTCGTAAGAACCCTGCTCCTTAACCAACCACTGCAAGCAGTCAGCTTGAACAAACTGATGTTGACGACCAACACGGCCATTAAGCTCCATGTTCTGCTTTGCCCACTCAAGGTAGGTATTCGACATATCAACCGTTGTTGTAGAGCGTGCGCCTCCGACAGCAGCATGAACAGATGCACTGCCCGTGTAAGCAAACAAGTTTAGGAAATCTTTACCTGCAGCCATCTCACCGATACGACGACGAGTGATCTTATGATCCAGGAACAAGCCAGTATCTAGGTAATCATGAAGATTAACAATCAGCTTAACGCCGTATTCGTTCACTTCTAGGTTAGAAGAATCTTGAGCCATCTTCTGGTATTGAGAACGGCCTTTCTGCTTCTGACGAACCTTAAGAACCACGTTGTTTGCTTCAACGCCCGTTACTTGAATAGAAGCACGGATAATATCGGTTAGGCGACGTTTCGCCTTCTCTTCCGGTACATCTTTAGGCGCTGCGTATTCTTGAATCACAAGGTGACCTGGGTATACGTCAATCGCTACATTGTATTCTGGTAAGTCAGCATCGTAGATACGGTAACAATCTAATTGCTCTTTCTTAGCCCACTTACCGATTTTACCGATGTTCTTTTTAAGACGGTTTGCAAAGTCAGGAGCAATCAGCTGTTCTTGCTCGCCCGTTGGACGCTCTGACATCGGACGATCTGAAATTGAGTAGTTCTTTTGGTGACACGGTAACGCACCGTTGTTCAATTTGAACTGTTTGTCTGCACGCATTCGTAGGCAGCTAAGTAGTTCATCTGAACTAGAGAAGATAGACGCGTTACAACCGCCAAATTCAGCTTTAAGCTGCGCGCCAAATGCTGTGTAAAGAGCAATAAGACCCGGCTCTGTACCTAAACGCTCACCATAAGGTGGGTTAGAAACAATCACACCATCAGTAAACTCGGTAGGACGCTTAAGTTTTGCAGCATCACCTACTTCGAATTCAATCAACTCTTCAACACCAGCACGACGAGCATTGTCACGCGCTGTTTTGATCATGCGTTCGTCATTGTCATAGCCATAGAACTTACATTCTACTTTCTTAACGCCACGACGACCTTGAACGTTCGCTTCAGCTTTCACTTCAGCCCAAAGCTCTGGCTCAAAATCTTCTAATGATTCGAAACACCACTTCTGGCGTTTAACACCTGGAGCCATATTTGCAGCCATCATTGCCGCTTCAATCACTAACGTACCTGAACCACACATAGGATCTAGGAAAGGCTTAGTCGCATCCCAACCACTACGAAGAAGAATCGCTGCAGCAAGTGTTTCACGCAGAGGTGCTCGACCTGATTCTGGACGGTAACCACGTTGGTGAAGACCGCTGCCCACCATATCAACACCAAGAATCGCTTTATCACGGTGTAGACGAACGTGAATACGAATGTCGGGGTTCTCTTTGCTGATAGAAGGACGAGGTAAAGACTTCTTCTCGAAGCAATCAACAACGGCATCTTTTACTTTCATTGCACCGTATTGGCTATTACGGATTTCGTTGTTCGTACCATTGAAGTCAACAACAAAACGCTTAGAGCTATGGAATTGATTTACCCAGTTAACCGCAGTGGTTGATAGGTACAAATCCATGTCGTCCATACAAGTAAATTCAGAAAGGACACGTACAAATCGAGAAGCCAAACGGCTCCACAAACAACAACGATAAATTTGCTCATTGGTGGCTTTGAATTTAACACCTGCTTGAACAGGTTTTGCGTTTGTAATCCCTAGTTGGGTTAGTTCTTCAACTAATAAATTCTCAAGGCCATTTGAGGTAACCGCTAGATATTGATTCATAGTGTTCTTTTATTGATAAAAATGAGCTCGATTATACCTGAATTTGTTACTAGAGCATCACACTAAACTCGTCTTTTCATTGAATCTTTCTTCTAATTGGCTAGCAAACGCACAGTGTTGAAGCGATCGCTTACCCACATCCCCTTAGAACATAAGACTTATCAAACCAACACGATTCATGAGCAAATCCCCGTCAAAGCGACAATGTGAATTTATATTCACCCTTAAATTGGTATATACCAAGTGGAATTTAGGGTTGAAAGTTAGCTACAAAAGGACAAAAACAGGGAATAAAGATGGGTAAATTACACTTCTGGCGATAAAAACAGGCAGAAATTAAGGCGAAAAAACAATCGTAAGTTCACTATTTAAATGGTTAAGCAGTGATGTATTTATCAGAGTGAGGTTTTTTAGGCACAAAAAAATCGGCTAATGAGCCGATTTTGGGGAAGATTTGATAGGTTGATGCGTTGCGATGTTTGTGAGAAATGATGGACTAGATTGAAGGCTAACCAACCATCGCAATGTGCGTTTGATGAAGAATAGCGTTCGCGTCTATCATTCTGTCGTGCATGACCTTAATCGAGTCGCCAAAGCGTAACCCTTTTGAAGGTGTAAGCAGAAACTCTTCTAGGTCAACAAATGCACATAGGCTCGCACACTCTCCCACTTCTAATACAATGAAATACCCTAAGCTATGCTCGTTATTCATTTGTACGATATCCCCTTCTTGAGGGTATTCATGGCCAGCACCCTGTGAGTCGAAGAACCAACTCTTAGGCTGTACAGGCTTGTGGAAGCGCTTTGCTGCCACGCAATAAAGCGCGAGTTCAGCTTGACGAGGCTCAGACAGTTCTAAGCCAGAAATTTGTTCTTTGAAGGTTTGGTATGAAGATGCGTCATCAACGGTGAATTCATTATCTCTAAACGCGCAGTCCACCAGCTTATTGCGGACCAGATTCGTTTTGAAAATCATATCCTCTCCGAGGTTTAGCATTAATGAACATTGCTGCTCATCATAATACCAACTCCATGTATCGCTAGGTTTAAGCATCATTTCGTCTCACACTGTTGAACCATTCCATTAGGTAAAACGCAAAATTACCTTCAATTACAGTAATTTTACTGAGCAATAGGCAAAAAAAAAGAGGAAATGAATTCCTCTTTCTTATCGCTTTTCTCTACAACTCAGTGAGTTACAGTGTCTCTTTTAGTAAGACGATGCCAGATTGTCGCTTTTAAAACATAAAAGCAATTACAGCTTATAGATTTTTTACGATGTCGCCAACTAGACCTGGGCCTTTGTAGATGAAACCAGAGTAAACCTGTACAAGCTTAGCACCCGCCATCATTTTCTCTTTTGCAGCAACATACGAGTCAACACCACCTACTCCAATGATCGGCAGTTTGTCACCAAGCTCTTCGTGAAGTTTACGAACTACTTCAGTACTACGAGATTGAACAGGACGTCCACTTAGGCCACCCGCTTCATCGCAATGTTTCATGCCTTCAACGATTGAACGATCCAATGTTGTGTTTGTTGCGATCACACCATCGATCTTATTTTTGATCAATGATTCACAAATTTGGCGAATTTCGTCGTCGCTTAGATCCGGAGCAATCTTAAGAGCAAGAGGCACATATTTACCATGCTTCTCTTCCAGTTCAGATTGTTTCGTTTTTAGTTCAGACAATAGATCGTCTAGAGCTTCGCCGTATTGTAGAGAACGAAGTCCTGGAGTGTTTGGTGAAGAGATGTTCACAGCAATGTAACCAGCGTATTGATATACCTTCTCCATACAGATCAAGTAATCTTCAGCGCCCTTTTCAATTGGTGTGTCTTTATTCTTACCAATGTTAATGCCTAAGATGCCATCGTAGTTCGACTTCTTAACATTCTCAACAAGGTTGTCGACGCCTAGGTTATTAAAGCCCATGCGGTTGATGATACCTTCAGCTTCAACAAGACGGAATAAACGAGGTTTGTCGTTACCGGCTTGCGGACGTGGAGTCACTGTTCCTACTTCTACGAAACCAAAACCCATTGCGCCAAATGCATCAATACATTCGCCGTTTTTATCTAGGCCGGCAGCTAAGCCAACTGGGTTTTTAAAAGTAAGACCCATGCACTCTACAGGTCGATGAGGTAATTGTTGGCGATACAAAAGATCAATAGGTGTGCCTGTAAAGCGTTTGAAATTTTGAATTGCAAGATCATGTGCCTTTTCGGCATCAAGTTGGAAAAAGCCAGTTCTGGCTAGACGGTAAAGCATTGTGCCTCCGATAGAAAAAAGCCCCGTGTAAACGGGGCGATATTATTTACTTATTTACCCAACTATTCAATCTATTACTGTCTGTAAGGGTAAGATAATCGAGTTTGCTAACGAATGAGGTTCATTATTAAGCAAACGTTATCGTTTGTTCAGGTTATTAACCCATTTCTAATCTCAACCTTAATACAGCCACCAGCTCACTTAACAACAAACAACGTATTCGTCGAAATTGGTTCTTCAAAAGTCGTTAGGCCTATTGTTTCCACTTTACCGAAACGAAAAAGGCAGACCTTGTGGCCTGCCCTTATAGTTTTTCGTCTTATCTAGTGACTAGTCTTTCGACATACAGTTTAGATTCAACAGCATCAATTCACGCAATGCTACTGAGAACTTAGCAAACTCATGAACAGAACCTACTTTGAATTCGTTTAGGATGCTTTCCCAACGATGTAGAGAAACAGAGTTACTTTCCATCCAGTCATCCAGCGCTTTAATTACATCGATATCTGAAGCACAACCACAGTTAAGTACTTGGCCAGTTAACTGACGTTGCTGCCAATCCAGATCTTCTCTGAATGCTGCACGCGCCAATGCTTGCCAGTTGTTGTCTACCGCTTGGCCATTGATTTGCTTCAAGAACCAGTGCAGTGACAAACGGTCGCCTAGGTTGAAGTAAAGCTTAGACGCTTGCTGTACTGTTTTACCTGTTTCACGGGCTACTGTGGATATATCCAGTGCTGAGTACAGGCTAGACAAACGAGCCACTGAATTAGCCAGCTCAGCGTTTACACCTTGGTCAATCCATAGTTGAGCCATTGCTTGATGCTCTTCTACTTCTGAAGCCACTAGGTTTTCATCCAGCTTCTCAGTAATTGCGACGACATCACCTTGGTAAAGCTCAATCAATGCATTCACTGACTGTTTACCGGTACGGTTTCTTAGCAACCAACGAGCTAGACGACGAAGCGTACGACGTACATGGTAAAGTAATTCGTATTGAGCTTCAGAACTTGAGATGTTGTCCAGTTCGCGGATGCTCTTCAGTACCTTACCCAAACCGTAGATTTCACGTGATGCCGCGTAAGCATTCGCAATATCAACAATGTTTGCGCCCGTCTCTTCTTGCAAGCGAGTCACGAAGTTACAACCCATCTCGTTAACCATTTGGTTAGCAAGCGCAGTCGCAATGATCTCTGCACGAAGTGGATGGTTATCCATGTGCTGAGAGTAGTTACGGCGTAACTCTGTTGGGAAATATTGCATCAGTTGTTGAGCATGGAACTCATCATTCGCAATATCATCACTCACAAGATCTTCTTTTAGAACCATTTTACCGTAAGCGATCAATACTGATAGCTCTGGTCTTGTTAGTGCTTGGCCCTGCTTCTCACGTTCTAGCAGCGTTTCGTCATCTGGGATGTATTCCAAACCACGGTCTAAGTACCCTGCTTTTTCCATTGTGTGGATAAAGCGGATTTGCTCTTTCACTAAGCCAACACCTTGATGCTCAGTAACAGAGATAGACTCAGCTTGACAGTAAGCGTCGTCTAGTACGATCTCACCTACTTCATCTTCCATAGATTCAAGAACTTGGTTACGTTGCTTAACGGTTAGATCGCCATTAGACACCAAGCCATTCAAGAAGATCTTAATGTTAACTTCGTTATCCGAGCAATCTACACCACCAACGTTATCAACGAAATCGGTATTCACTCGGCCACCCGTAAGAGCGTATTCGATACGACCCAGTTGAGTCATACCCAAGTTACCGCCTTCGCCAACAACCTTAGCTTTCAGGTCACGGCCATCGATACGTAGCACGTCATTGGCACGGTCACCCACATCTGTATGAGTCTCGCTAGAAGACTTAACGTAAGTGCCAATACCGCCGTTCCAAAGTAGATCAACCTTCATAGACAAGATCGCTTTGATCAAGTCGTTTGGTGCCATTGATGCTTTCTTGGTGCCCAGCATTTTCTGAATTTCAGGTGTTAAAGAGATAGACTTCGCTCGACGAGAGAAGATGCCACCACCTTGAGAAATAAGATCTTTATTGTAATCTTCCCAGCTTGAGCGAGGCAGATTAAACAGACGGTCACGCTCTACCCAGCTTGATGCCGACTCTGGATTCGGGTCAATGAAGATGTGCATGTGGTTAAACGCAGCTTGTAAGCGAATGTGCTTAGATAGCAGCATGCCGTTACCAAATACGTCACCCGCCATATCACCCACACCAATGGCAGTGAAGTCTGTGCTCTGACAGTTGATACCCATTTCGCGGAAGTGACGTTTAACAGATTCCCAGCCACCTTTCGCCGTGATACCCATGGCTTTGTGGTCGTAACCGTTAGAGCCACCCGATGCAAACGCATCACCTAACCAAAAATTGTACTCTTCAGCGACTGAGTTCGCTAGATCTGAGAATGTCGCGGTACCTTTATCGGCAGCAACAACCAAGTACGGGTCATCTTCATCGTGACGAACAACGCTCTTAGGTGGGATAACCTCACCTTCAATGATGTTGTCTGATACGTCTAGTAGTGCACGGATGAAGCGCTTGTAACAACGTTGACCTTCAGCAAAGATCTCGTCTCGGCCAGACATCATGTGTTGACGCTTACATACGAAACCACCTTTAGCGCCAACAGGGACGATAACCGTGTTCTTAACTTGTTGCGCTTTAACTAGGCCTAGAATCTCAGTACGGAAATCCTCTTGACGATCTGACCAACGTAAACCACCACGTGCTACTTTACCGCCACGTAGATGCACACCTTCAATGTCTGGTGCGTAAACGAAGATCTCAAACGCAGGAACCGGCGCAGGGATATCTGGAATCTCGCTTGGTCTCATTTTCAGAGCTAACCAAGGTTTAGACTGCTTGTTGTCATCGACTTGGTAGTAGTTAGTACGAAGCGTTGCAGTGATCATTTCCATGTAGCGACGAATGATACGATCATCATCCAAGCTTTCTACATGATCCAACTGTTCAGTGATCTTCTTAATAAGATCTTGTTGGCCTTTCGCGCTGCCCTTCAGTTTCGGGTCAAAACGCTTGCCAAATAAACTCACTAACCCTTTAGCTAACTCTGGGTAATGAGACAATGTGTCTTCAATGTATTGTTGGCTGAATGGGAAACCAACTTGGCGCATGTAACGAGCATAAGCACGTAAGATTGAGATTTCACGGCCAGAAAGACCAGCGCCAAGTACTAAGCGGTTGAAACCATCGCTATCTAGCTCACCCGCCCAAATTGCAGCAAAGGCTTGTTGGAAAAGATCGCGAGCTTCACGAAGATCAATGGTCTTATCGCTCTTGTGCAGCATAGAGAAATCAAGGATCCAATATGTCACACCGTTGGTTTTACGCACTTCATATGGAGATTCACCGATAACGCGTAGGCCAAAGTTTTCAAGCATTGGCATAACATCAGAAAGGTGAATAGGCTCATCGCTGTGGTAGAACAACTTCAAACGAACGGCTTTTGAATCTGCCGCTTCTTCTTGAGGACGGTAGAAAAGCATACCCAGTTTGTTGTCTTCACTTAATGCTTCTAAACGTTCGATGTCAGCAACAGCTGAACCTGGCATCATGTCTTCTTTGTACGAACGTGGGAATGCACGCATGTACTCTTTCGACAATGGCAGACCTTTACTCTCACCGAAGTTTGCAATGATTGACTCAGACAGGCGGTCATCCCACGTAGACGATACTTCCATTAAATTTTGCTCAATTGTTTTCACGTCCACATCCATGTTGTTGTTTTCAACACGAACAATATAATGCGTTCTTGCTAGCGGGCTTTCTGAGAAGTACGTTGTAAATTCAACCTCTTCTTCACAACCAAAGTACTGTTTTAAGATGCGCTGTGTTTGGCGACGAAGCTCAGTGTTGTAACGATCTTTTGTTACGTAAACCATGCAGCTAAAGAAACGACCAAACGGGTCTTTGCGAACAAACAAACGCAGAAGATCGCGATCTTGCATTTGCACTACACCCGTACCGACTTCTAGTAACTCTTCTTCTCGAGCTTGAAGCAGTTCATCACGTGGGTAGTTTTCAAGAATGTTGTGCAGAGCTTTGTAAGAGTATGAACCTTCACGGTACCCACTCGCATCCAAGATTCGCTCTACTTTCTCGCGAACAAGAGGAATCGTTTCAACGGTTTGGTTATAAACGGCAGATGTGTAAAGACCAGTAAAGCGGTGCTCACCAATGACCTTACCGTTCTTATCGAACTTCTTAATGCCAATGTAATCGTTGTAAGCTGGGCGGTGAATGCGTGAAGCCGTGTTGCCCTTGGTTACGATAAGTACATAAGGCTTTTTCGCTTCAAGGCGTGCCGAATCAGAAAACTCAGATAACTTAACGTTACGTACACGATCTGAATTCGCAAACAAACCAAGACCTTGCTCCTTGGTCGGTTGCAGCTCAGTGTCGCCGTTAACTGAAACTAGGTCATATTCCTTGTAACCCATGAATGTAAAGTTGTGTTGGCCTAACCAACGAAGAAACGCCAACGTTTCATCAAAGCGCTGGCCGTCTACTGGAATGCTCTCTTTTTGCTGTTCAACTTGATTGGTCACTTCTTCAAGTCTTTCAACCATCTTCAACCAATCGTTCACGACTAAGCTAGTGTCGGTAAAGATATCCAGCAATTCCGTTTTAAGTGCTGTCATTTCAGCTTTGCTGCTAAGACGGTCAACTTCAATATGGAAAAGCGATTGGAATGCACCTTCGTTATTGCTAACACCGACAACACTGCCCTTATCTGAGCGAGAGATTTGTGTTGGGTTATGAAGCATAAGGTGAGAAGAAAGGTCTAGGCGAGTCAATGCCATTTTTACGGAATCAACAAGGAATGGACTGTCTGGAACGACTATCTCAACGATAGTATGAGTAGACTGCCAACCTTGACGACTTACCGTCGGGTTGAATACGCGTACAGAGATTTCGCCGGCTTTCTTTTCATTGATGTGATGCCATAAGCTAACTACAGCACCATATAAATCGGATTCGTTTCTCTGAGTTAGATCGTCGTGAGAAACGTTACTAAACAAGTGTTGAGCAAGTTGAGTTACGAGAGGTCGATGAGCAAGGTCAAGTTTGTCTTGAATCAGCTTGTAAACTTTTTCAAGTAAAACTGGAACCACAGTTTCACGTGCGGTCATAGTCACACTCCACAATTAGAATTATATTTTATTATTAGGGGGATCACTTAATCTGGTGTTTGAAACGTGCCGTTGAGCGCTTTTCTACTAACGAGTTAAGCAAAGGTAATGCATTCATTTATTGTAAAAGCATTATTGAAAAATAGTTAATTGTTTTGGAGGTGGTAAGAGGTGAAATGTTTGATTATGTGATTAAGATTCCTTTTAACTCACTAGGCACGCCAAGGTTTACAGAGCTTCTAACTTAATAAACTTATTTTTTTGGTCAGTTGTCAGCCTAAACTGCCCTCTAACCCCTATTTGTGTAAGAAATGGTCTGAACCGAGTTGCAGGTAACTGTAAGCGTAAACCTGTTGTTGTTATCACTTGAACTTTACTGGCCGCACCAGAATAGCTGGCCAAAAACTGCTGATATGAGATGTTAAGTTGGAAAATATAGTGATTCATACGATGCCTGTATAAATATACAGTGCCGGTGTTTTTGGGCACTTAACGATGTCTGACTGTGAAACTGAGCTTGAAAACCTCTCTAGCTTATCGAAAATTCGATGAACCAGAAACAAAAAATCAGTGGCAGATATTCTCTACCACTGATGACCTTTCGTTATAGCAAACAGCTTATCTTATTGAGCGTTTAACTTAAGCTTCTAGTGCTTTCGTCACTTTCTCAAACAAGTCTTTTGCTAGGTTGTCCATGTTCTTTAACGTCTCTAGTTCTTTTTTGATCAGAGCTTGGCGCTCATCATCAAACTTACGGAACTTAAGTAGCGGGTCAATCAAACGTGAAGCCACTTGCGGGTTGCTGCTGTTTAGCTCACGTAAGATCTCGCCAGCAAATGCATAGCCTTGACCAGACTTGTCGTGGAATTGAACCGGGTTCATGTTTAAAAATGAACCGACCAAGTTACGGGTACGGTTCGGGTTCTTCAAACTGAACGCTTGGTGCGACATCGACGCTTTGATCACTTCAAGTGCATTTGAACTTGGGTTTGTACCTTGCAATGCAAACCATTTGTCCATAACAAGACCATCGTGTTTCCACTTGTCACTGTAATCCGCCATCAAGGTTTCACGACATGGTAGTTGTGCACTGTTTGCCGCACCCATTGCTGCCATGGTATCTGTCATGTTGTTTGCTTGCTGGTACATCGCAACAACCAAGTCATTACCCTGCTCAGTATGAGCTAAGTAACTTAGGCAAACTTTACGTAGAGTACGCTTACCAATCGAATCGTGATCGATCGTGTATTCCGTTAGCGCGTGGCTGTGATAAACCGCTGCTAACTCGTCTTCAAGTTCTGCAGCTAGTGTGACTTTCATTGAGTTAAGAACTGATGCGACCGCATCAATATCAACACGCTCATACCAACCTGATACTTCATTGTGGCTTGGTAGAGAAAGCATTTCTGCAATAAACGCAGGCTCTAGTGAATCACTCAACAGTACGCCACGGAATGCATCAACAACAGAATCCGAAAGCTCAAACGCTTGACCTTGTTGAACCTTCTCAACATTGCTGCGGATGTACTTCGCTAATAGCATTTGACCCGCATCCCAACGAGAGAATTCATTGCGGGCATTTACCATCAAGAAGATCAGTTCTTCATCTGAATAGTCGTATTCCAATTTCACTGGCGCAGAAAATTCACGAAGTAATGATGGGATCGGTTGCTCAGAAACGTTCTCAAACACGAACGTTTGCTCTGCTTCGTTCACATCTAATACATTATGAACTGGTTTACCGTTACATTGTAACGCAACAACTTCACCCGCTGCCGTGTATAACTCGATATCAAGAGGAATATGCAGAGCCTGCTTTTTCGTTTGCTCATGAGTTGGCGCTGTTACTTGGCGAGTTGTTAACGTGTATTGTTTCTTCTCTGCGTCGTAGTGGCTTTCAACAGACAGCGTCGGCGTACCAGACTGGCTGTACCATAAGCGGAACTGAGATAGGTCAACGCCCGACGCATCTTCCATCGCCGCGACGAAGTCTTCACATGTTGCAGCCGTACCATCGTGACGTTCAAAGTAAAGCTTCATGCCTTTTTGGAATCCGTCTTCACCCAACAATGTGTGGATCATTCGGATCACTTCACTGCCCTTTTCGTACACAGTCAATGTGTAGAAGTTGTTCATTTCTATCACTTTTTCTGGACGAATTGGGTGAGACATTGGACTTGCGTCTTCAGCGAATTGTGGCCCGCGAATAATACGAACATTGTTGATGCGGTTTACTGCGCGAGAGCCAAGATCAGATGAGAACTCTTGGTCACGGAATACGGTTAAGCCTTCTTTCAAGCTAAGCTGGAACCAATCGCGACAAGTCACTCGGTTACCTGTCCAGTTGTGGAAGTATTCATGGCCAATTACTGCTTCAATACCTAGGTAATCTGTATCCGTTGCAGTTTGGTCGTTCGCGAGAACAAACTTAGAATTGAATACGTTCAGGCCTTTGTTTTCCATCGCACCCATGTTGAAGAAATCAACGGCTACGATCATGTAGATGTCTAAGTCGTACTCTAAGTTGAAACGCTCTTCATCCCACTTCATTGAGTTAATCAAAGAAACCATCGCGTGGTTAGCTCTGTCTAGATTACCTTTGTCGACAAAGATTTCTAGGTCAACTTTACGACCCGATTGCGTAGTATAAGCATCACGAAGTACGTCAAAGTCACCCGCAACCAAAGCAAATAGGTATGCTGGTTTTGGGTGTGGGTCTTGCCACTTCACCCAATGACGACCATTTTCAGCTTCACCTTCATCAACACGGTTACCATTACTTAATAAGAATGGATTTTCTGCTTTGTCGGCGATAACCGTTGTGGTGAATTTTGCCAACACATCTGGGCGGTCCATGTAGTAAGTGATACGACGGAAACCTTCCGCTTCACATTGCGTACAGAAAGCACCACCCGATTTGTACAGGCCTTCAAGTGCACTGTTCCCTTCAGGATCGACTTCAGTCACGATCGTTAATGTGAATTCTTTTGGTAAATCATTCAGTGTCAGTTGAGTTTCAGACTGCTCATACTGAGTCCACTCTTTACCTTCAACCAAAACAGAAACCAGCTTCAAGCCTTCACCATCAAGTACTAAGGTCGAGCTATCTTTCTCTTGCTTAACACTAGACACCGCCGTAACGATGGATGCTGAATCGTACAAATCGAAAGTAAGATCGATTTCAGAAATAGTGTGAGATGGTGATTGATAATCTTTACGATACTTGGCTTGAGGTGTATGTGCCATGACGGGTTCCTTTTGATCGTTATACGTAATTATTTGTTAACTGTATATATCTAAAGGTTGAGCGCCAAGAACACAAGGGGAATATTAAAAAAAGGAGGCATTGTAGGAAAATGCCTCCATGTTTTGCTATTTTATCAATCAAATCAGAAAGAAACGGCTAATAAATGAACTGTGTGCCATATTTTCAACGAGCCGATTTTATGGCTAAATCTCGCACTTATCGTATTCGATTAAGCACCGCGAACATGTCTCCCTCTTCACCTTGAAGTGTCAAAACATCACTATTCAATGTGTAACGAGTACCGTGTTCACCGTTCTCGTAAAGTAGTACTAATTGGTCACCTTCGGTGTAATACACACCGCGACGAATGACTTCACCCCCTTCTTCATCGGACACTCGAAACATGAAGATAAAATCAGGTTGAAGCACTAAATCCATTTTTTGAATGTTGCTGGCACGCAAGTCGCTTCCTGACAATTCGGCGCTTGACCATATTCCAGCCAGGGCGTTGGGCAAGGCTTTGGTGAACATAACACCGTTAAGATTCAGCATATTGTGATTACTGCTGTACGCGTAAACCTGAGGCTCAGAAGTATTCAAACCCAAAATAATCGTGTCTTCATTGGCGTTATACAAACCTTCCCAATGATCCACACTGTAGTCTTTCTTTTGGATATCGATAGTGAATGAGTAATTAGAATCGAGAGTGAGTTTGATTGCTCTAAAGTTTTCAGTACCTTGCTCAGGATCTGGATTCATCAAATACCAATCGCCAAGCAACAGAGGAAGGTCAAAATGAGATAGATTACTATCACTTTTTGATTGTTGGCTGCTCGAAGCGACCTCGCTCCCAAAAGCAACAAAACTTAAACAAGATAAAATTAGTAGAATCCATTTCATACGCGCCCCCTCGTTTTCTTTAAGCTTAGGCACGTAATGATTAGAAAGCGAAAAAATATGATCTAAGTCACTAAATTTTAAGTGCGAAGTAACTTAAGTGTCATTATTCAACGCAAAACAGAGCTAAATCACCTAATTATTGAGTGTTCTTTGTGACAATCTCAACGGTTACAATTAGATATTCCTGTCAAATCATAGACACAAAAAAAGCGAGCCTAGGCTCGCTTTTTAAATAGTACGTCTTTAAACAATCACCTTTTAACAGGCATACTGTTTATTTCTTGATCATATCCAGCATGATAGCAACTGATTCATCAAGATAAGCATCCGGGGCTTCGTAGTCTTTTGGAATATCATCCAACGTTTTAAATGCCTCTAATTTAGCGGCTTTTTGACGTTGGTTAATACGCTCTAGACGAAGCACATCCGCATCATCACTCTCTTGTTGACGAACCTTTTCATTAAGAGAAAGGTCGTTGTCGTCTTTATCTGCCTTATATTTTTCAATATCTTGCGCGATAAAGCCAAATTCCATGTCTGTTGCGATACGAGCTTGGTGTTTAGCCGTCAACGCTGCGATCTGCTCATCGTTACGCTGTAACACTGAGTAATTTGCTTTCTCAATGCTGTCCCAAGGTAGAGCATTGTCTTCAACACTTTCACCAGTATCTGCCGGGTCAATTGGCGTTGGGTAAGCAATATCAGGTACTACACCTTTGTTTTGCGTACTGCCACCATTGATTCGGTAGAATTTCTGGATTGTGTATTGAACGTAGCCCAACTCTTTGTCGAACAAATCATAAATATGATTCAAAGAACGATGCTGTTGTACCGTACCTTTACCGAAAGAGTTTTCACCTAGGATGATTGCTCGACCGTAATCCTGCATCGCTGCCGCAAAGATCTCAGATGCCGAAGCACTGTAGCGATTCACCAATACCGTTAACGGACCTTGGTAACTGATTTCACCATCAGTATCGCTGTTCACTTTGACACGACCGTAGCTATCACGAACCTGAACAACAGGCCCCTCTTTGATAAACAAACCAGAGAGTTCGGTTGCCTCCGTTAGTGCACCACCACCGTTGTTTCGCAGATCAACAATAATACCTTCAACACCTTGCTCTTTAAGCTCGGTGATCAGTTTATCAGTATCTTTAGAAAGACCAACATAGAAACTAGGTACTTCGAGTACACCAATCTTCTTGCCATCTTTCTCGATAACTTCTGATTTAACAGCGCGGTCTTCTAAACGAATCTTATCGCGTACAATTGTGACAACGTGACTTTTTGCATCTTTACCGTCTGGCAAGATTTGTAGCTTAACTTTAGTCCCTTTCGGTCCTTTAATTAATTGCACTACATCATCTAAACGCCAGCCGATAACATCAACAATCTCTTCGCCATCTTGACCAACGCCAACAATACGGTCGCCATCGCTCAATTGTTTGCTATTTGACGCAGGGCCACCAGCAACTAAAGATCGAATAACGGTGTAGTCGTCTGTCATCTGAAGTACAGCACCAATACCTTCTAGAGATAGATTCATCTCAGATTGGAATTGTTCTGCATTTCTTGGAGAAAGGTAACTGGTGTGAGGATCAACTTCACGCGCAAATGCGTTCATGTAGATTTGGAAAGCATCTTCGTTATGCGACTGCGTAATACGCTTCATCGCATTGTTGTAACGCTTTTCCAAAACGTCTTGAATCTCTGGCCACTCTTTACCAGTAAGTTTTAGATTCAACGCATCGTATTTAACGCGTTTTCTCCAAAGCTCATTCACTTCAGCGATATCTTTTGGCCATTCAGCTTCACTACGATTTAGCTCAATACTTTCATCGGTATCAAACTTAATCTCTGTATCTAGCAAAGACAATGCATATTGAAAACGTTCAAAACGCTTCTGCATAGACAAATTATAAACATCGAATGCAATCTGGTTATTGCCCGATTTCAGCTGATCATCAATTTGTTTAGATGACGCAGCGAAAGAGTCAATATCAGCTTGAGTGAAGATATTACGATTATAATCCAGCATCTCTAAGTAACGATTAAAGATAGCTTGAGAGAAATCATCGTTGAGATTGAAGTGTTTATAGTGAGAACGAGTAAATCGAGAAGTAACACGTTTACTAGCAGTTTCGTGTTGGACCTCAGGAGCGAGTAGAGGTAAATCGTCCTGATCTAATTTGGCTTCAAGAGCCTGAGCTGAAGCTGCTAGCCAAAAGCTAGCAGCAATCAGTGTCAATTTTGAACGGCATTTCATGCGTAGGAGTATCTCCTTTAAGCGCGCAAGTGCTCCGCTTTAACAACCATTTGTAGGCCGTTTGCTAACTGAACACGCACATCTTCCTTATTGATTTCAACAATGGTCGCAGCCATGTTTCCTTTACCCATGTTCACATTTACTTCTTTGCCAGCGATGAATTCGTCAGCGTTCAAAGCGCGTGTTTCTACAGGCTTTTCTACTTTTGGTGCTTTAGGCGCTTGACGACGAGGCTGTTGAGCTTTCTTCGCCTTAGGTTTCGCTTTGCCTTCTTCACGAGCTTTTTGTGCTTGTTCTTTACGACGAGCCTGAACTTTCGCTTTGCTTTCTGCAAGTGTAGCTTTAGCGTGTTCAACGTGCTCTTCTTCTAGTGTGCCACACGCGTTGCCGTCTAGGTCAACACGTTCTGCGCCAGCTTTTACGCCGTGCAGGTAACGCCATGATGATGTGTACTGTCTTAACGCTGCACGAAGCTGAGTCTTACTTACTTTTTCGTCTTCATTTAGACGTTCAGCAAGATCTTGAAAAATACCAATTTTAAGTGGCTTCGCTTCACCTTCTAGAGTAAAGCATTTAGGGAAACATTCAGCAATATATGCGATAACTTCTTTGCTGTTTTTTAACTTTTCAGTGTTTTCCATGTGGGTTCCTGGTTTTTGCGGTTTTCCGCGAGCATTAAGAAAATATTTTTACGTATTATAGAGAGATGCTTGGGAAAAACCACAGTAAGAGAATAATTTATGCCTTGTTCGCGTGCGAATTAAGCAGCTTTTCCACTTCTGCCATGAAAAATGTTAATCCGTCCTCGTCAATTTGAGAAAAACGACCAACATTTGGGCTATCGATATCAAGAACGCCCGCTATTTTTCCGCCAATCGAGAACGGAATAACGATTTCTGAGTTACTTGCAGCGTCACAAGCGATGTGACCTTCGAACTCATGAACATCATGAATGCGCTGAACTGTATTCGTCGCAACCGCTGTTCCACACACACCACGCCCGACCGGAATTCGCACACAAGCAGGTTGACCTTGGAAAGGACCCAGTACAAGTTCGTCTTTTTCCTTAGCTTGATCCTGCTTCATTAAATAGAAACCCGCCCAATTCAAGTCATCCAATTCCATGAATAATAATGAACTGATATTAGCAAGATTAGCAGTTAGATCGGTTTCTGATTCAATTAATGCAACGGCTTGTTTGGTTAAGCGTTGGTAATGTTCTATTTTCATATTAACTTCCAATTAAATTGAGACTTCCATTATCAAGAGAACGCAGTAGAATGCGGCCATCAAACTAAATAGGACTTATTCTCATTACAATGAACAATTCAGAAGACACTATTAGCCGTTCTTGGTTAATAACTCAAGTAAAAAAACACAAGTCCAAATTACTGTTTGCTAACATTATTGCCATATTTGCAACTCTCATTAGTGTCCCTATCCCGTTGCTCATGCCATTAATGGTTGATGAAGTATTACTTGATAAGCCCGCTTCAGGCTTAGAGATGATGAACCACCTACTTCCATCTTCATTACAAACACCGACTGGCTATATCGCACTAACTTTGTTGTTAGTGATTATCATGCGCTCCGTTAGCCAAGCGCTGAACATTCTGCAAGGGCGTCAGTTTACGCTTGTGTCCAAAACAATTACCTATCAAATGCGCAGCAAGATGATAGATAAGCTTGGCCGCATCAGTATTCGACAATACGAAACCAAAGGCAGTGGCGGTATTAACGCCCACCTAATAACAGACATAGAGACAATAGATAAGTTCATTGGCTCGACTCTTTCTAAATTTATCATCAGCTTCCTGACCGTGTTCGGGACAGCGATCGTGCTGTTGTGGTTAGAGTGGCGTTTAGGATTGTTCATTTTGCTGGTCAATCCTGTTGTAATTTATTTCTCTCGTAAACTAGGCAGCAGAGTCAAACACCTTAAGAAATACGAAAACCAATCTTTCGAGCGCTTTCAAAACCGTTTGGTAGAAACCTTAGACGGCATTTACCAACTGCGTGCGGCGAATAAAGAACGTATCTTTCTCGATGAACTTAAGGTTCAAGCAAACCAAGTAAGAATCGATGCCGACAAATACGCTTGGCAATCTGAAGCTGCTGGCCGTGTTTCGTTTCTACTCTTCTTATTAGGTTTCGAGCTTTTCCGTGCCGTCGCTATGCTAATGGTGTTATTCAGTGACTTAACCATTGGTCAGATTTTCGCGGTATTTGGCTACTTGTGGTTCATGTTAGGCCCAGTTCAAGAGCTACTAGGGATTCAATTCTCTTGGTATAGCGCGAAAGCTGCACTGCAACGCATCAACGATCTTCTTCAGTTAGAAGAAGAGAAGCGTCCTATTAGTAAAGTGAACCCATTCACTGAAGATCAAGAAGTGACAGTCGACATCGAAGACGTTACATTCTCTTACACATTGGAAAACACTGTTTTAAATAGGCTATCGCTGCACATCCCTGCAGGTAAGAAAGTCGCTTTGGTGGGCGCAAGTGGCGGTGGTAAATCTACCTTAATCCAGTTGCTGATTGGGGTTTACCAAGCAGACTCGGGTTGCATTCGCTATAACGGTGAAACAACCGATGACATTAGCTTTGATGTAATACGCAATCAAATTGCCGTGGTTTTACAACAACCTATACTCTTTAACGATACATTAAGGCATAATCTGACCCTTGGTGCTGAATACGATGAAATGTCGTTGTGGCGTGCGCTTGAAGTCGCTCAAATGCAAGACGTCATCAAGCAACTGAGTAATGGCTTAGATACACAAATTGGTAGGAACGGCGTTCGACTGTCTGGTGGTCAACGACAACGCTTAGCAATAGCTCGTATGGTGCTGAGCAATCCTAAGTTTGTTATTCTTGATGAAGCGACATCTGCACTCGATACAGCAACAGAGTCAGCGCTGCATAAAGCGTTGAGCGAGTTTTTGAAAGATCGCACAACTTTGATAGTGGCTCATCGATTATCAGCGGTGAAACAAGCCGATCTAATCTATGTTTTAGAAGATGGACAAGTCACACAGACGGGAACACATGGTGAATTGGTTGAACAACAAGGACTCTATCAAACACTCTACGGCAGTGTGCAATCGCACGCCTGATGTTTGTGGCTCTCAGTCTTTAAGTCGGGTTGCTAACCTAACTTACGTTTCAACTTGGGAGGTCGCGTGACCTCCCCATCCGTAACCAACCCTTTATCAACAAAACACCAATGCGATAGCAGCTCAGTGCGTCTTTGCCAGGGCTGCGAACTTCCCGTAGATAAAATGGACATCCCTTTAGGGAAATCCGCTTACTGCCCAAGATGCGGAACTCAGCTTTATAGAGGCGGCACCCCTAGCCTCTCAGGAAACCTAGCAATCGCAATTACCTGCTTATTGCTGTTTATCCCATCGCACTTTTTTGAATTCATCAGTATTCGCCTGATTGGTGTCATGATTCCCGCGACGTTACCATCCGGCGTCTTTACCTTAATGGGCGAAGGCTTTCCTCTACTTGGTTTGCTGATCCTGTTCTGCAGTTCGATCGCTCCGTTGCTCGTGTGCACGTCGGTACTCATCACTCATGCATCACTGCGTTTTAAGATCTTCACCCCCTTTCGTTATTCATTAGCCATTATTCAGACTCTCAAACATTGGATGATGTTGGATGTGTTTCTGGTAAGTTTGGCGGTCTCGTGTTTCAAACTGCAAGATTACTCGGATATTTTTGTTGGCCCTGGTTTGATTGGCTTGATTCTTCTGCAGCTTTTCAGCGTATTACTGGTAAGCCGCATCAGTGTGCGTCGCTACTGGGAAGCTTGGGCAAAAGAATCTGAATACTCTTTTGCTGAAACTAAGAACGTACACTGCCACAACTGTCACCTATCTCAGCCTGACGGTCATACTTGTGTGCGTTGTCACCATGACTTATATCACCGCAAGCCCTACTCTATACAGAAGACTTGGGCTCTGCTGTTTGCCGCATCCGTGGCTATTGTTCCCGCTAACGTTATTCCTATCTCTATCCTTATTACCAACGGTCAAAGGCTGGAAGACACCATCATTTCCGGTGTCGCTTCGCTGATTAATAGCGATATGTATGGCATCGCTGCGATCATTTTCATTGCTAGTATCGTCGTGCCAGTCGCGAAAATACTGGGCCTCGCGTACATCTTAATCTGTATAAAGATGAAGCGCGCCGTTTACCACAGGCAACGTATGACCATCTATTTCATCGTGAAATGGGTGGGGAAATGGTCGGTAATGGATCTGTTCGTTATTTCGATCATGATGACCTTGGTCGACCGCGGACAAATTTTAAACTTTACACCAGGTTATGGTGCAGTCGCTTTTGGCGTCGTAGTTGTTCTCACGATGCTAGCAGCGGAAAGCTTAGATCCTAGGCTAATTTGGGATAACTACACCTCTAAAGATGAGTCAGTGAATGAACAACGATAACCAATCACAAACGTCATATTCACCAGAAGTAAGGAAAAACAAAGGCATCTCTCCTTTGTGGATTCTGCCGATATTAACCGTCGCCTTAGCCGGTTGGTTGGTCATGAAATCGATACACGATGCTGGGCAACGTGTGCAGATATACTTCTCAGATGCCGCAGGTTTAGTCGCAGGTCGAACAACGATTCGTTACCAAGGCTTAGAGGTGGGTATGGTGCGTGACATCACTTTATCCAAAGATCTATCGAGTATCTATGTCGATGCTGACATCTACCCAGAAGCGAAGAAGCTACTCTCAAAAGGCACTCGTTTCTGGCTTGTAAAGCCGACAGCAAGTTTGTCGGGTATCTCAGGATTAGACGCACTTGTTTCAGGTAACTATATTGCTATCCACCCGAGCGAAGCCAAAGAAGACCCGGAAACTGTTTTCCAAGCGTTAGAATCCTCCCCTTCTGACTTACTGGCTTCTGAAGGTTTGAATATTTCACTGACGACCAAAGATCTGGGCGGTGTGTCTGTGGGTTCTCAAATCGTTTACCGTAAAATCCCAATTGGTGAGGTTTACAACTACCAATTAAACGACAACGCTAAATCCGTTACGATTCAAGCGTCAATTAAAGATGAATACAGCCATATCATTACCGACCAAAGCCGCTTTTGGAATGTCAGTGGTTTAGGTGCAAGTATTGGTTTTTCCGGTGTTGATGTTCGCTTAGAGAGCCTTAGTGCATTACTTGGCGGTTCAATTGCGGTTGACTCTCCAGGAGAAGGCCAGCCCGTAGAGATGAACACCAAGTTCAAGCTCTACCCAGACTTAAAAACAGCCGGTCGTGGTATCTCTATCAAGATCGCTGTTCCCGATGATAATAAAATCAGCGCAACAGGCGCACCGATCATGTATCGCGGCATTGAAATCGGTCAAATCACTGATTTATCGCTAAGTGAAGGACGTGAAAACGTCGTTGCATCTGCCGCTATCCAACCGGCATTCAGTGACTTTTTAAACAGCGGCAGTAAATTCGTTCTAGAAGAAGCTGAGTTGTCACTCACTGGTATGAAAAACATTGCCAACTTAGTGACAGGTAACTTTTTAACCTTGGTACCGGGCGAAGGTGAAAAGGCTCGTCGATTTACTGCGATTCGCAAGAATGAATTCAGTCAGGAACAAGAGAAATCCGTTGCGATTCGCTTAACGTCGAACAATTCGTTCGGTTTAGATGTCGGTACACAACTGCTCTACAAAGGCATTGCCGTTGGCTCTATCATCCATGTGGGATTAGTTGATGGTGTTGGTACGGGCTCTGATAAACACGAAGTCTTCATGGATGCACTTATCGATAATGAATACGCGCACCTTATCAAAAGCCACAACCGTTTCTTTGTAACAGGCAGTGCGACTGCAGAGCTTACCGAATCAGGCTTAAGTGTTACGGTCCCACCAGCAAAACAGCTTCTTACTGGCTCGATTAGCTTTGTGAGTGAAGGTAAATCTGAAGCTCGAGCGGACTACCAACTTTTCCAAAGTAAGTCGTTAGCAGAAATTGCTAAGTTTAATCAGTCGGGTTCAAAGACACTTTCTTTGTTTGCCAGTGAGTTACCTTCAATATCTAAAGGCAGCCCACTCCTCTACCGCAACCTACAAGTGGGTAGTATTTCTGATTTTCAGCTTGCCGACGGTGGCGTAAGAATCAAAGTCACAATCGAAAATCGTTACACGCACTTACTCAACAAGCACACTGTTTTCTGGAACCGATCAGGGGTTGAGGTTGATGCGTCGCTATCGGGTATCAGCATTAAAGCGGCACCAGTTAAAACCCTTATCCAAGGCGGTATTGCTTTTGACTCTCTGCCAGGAATCGACAACAAACTTGGTGATGTGTGGAAGCTTTACAAAGATTCGAAATCCGCTCGAAAATTTGGCCGCGCGATTACTATCACCTCTTCTGGCGATCAAGAAGTCAGCAAGGGCATGGCGATCAAATATCAAGGTGTCACTGTTGGTGAGGTTACTTTGGTGATTCCGAACTTCAACAAGGGCGGCATTGAAATTACTGCGCGTATTTTACCTGAGTACGTCGACAAGATTGCCGTGACGAACAGTCACTTCTGGTTGGCAGAACCTGAGATTGGCCTTAATGGCATCAAAAACGTCTCTGCGCTGCTCTCTAAACACATCAACGTAGACCCGGGCAAAGGTGAAAGAAACACGAAATTTGAGCTTAGCAAAGGACCTGTGCAGCCTGAAGGCAAGATATTCCAACTGCAAAGCGAAACGCGCGGCTCAGTATCTGAAGGTACACCTATCCTATTCCGTGAACTAGAAATTGGCAGTGTTATAGATGTTCAGCTGGGCGAGTTTGCTGATCGCATCATCTCTACGATTCAAATAGAACCTGACTACGCGTATCTAATCCGTGCAAACACCGTGTTCTGGAACGTGTCGGGCGTCGATGTCTCAATCGGCCTGTCAGGCGCAAACATCAAAGCCGGAACGGTAGACAGCTTGTTAAGAGGTGGTATTACATTCTCAACGCCACCGACAAATGAACTTCAACCAGTAGCAAGCGAAGATCAGTCTTTCTACCTCTATCCTCAAGCCGAAGATGAGTGGAAATCATGGAGAACAGCAATTCCTCGTCCATAGAGTGAATTCCCTGACGTTTCCGGAAGATTAATTCTTCATCAAAATGCAGCCATTCGGCTGCATTTTTGTTGTTTGCTATAAATATGGTTTAGGGCGGCCTCATTTTGCTTTAAACTCCCCGCATTAATGCAATAAATCGAGATACTCTTTTGCACGCTAACGTATATATTCCTGAAGAATTCCTAACGCACATCGAAGCAATCATGCCTAGTCATCTAGATATGGCTTCTTTCGTTGCGTCATGCCAAAAACCACTTCGTAAAAGCATTCGAGTCAACACATTGAAAATCAGTGTTGAAGACTTCCTAGTACGAGCAAAAGAGAAAGGCTGGGAACTGGAACCTGTACCTTGGTGTGAAACGGGCTTTTGGATTACAGCTGATGAAAGTGAAGCGCCACTAGGTAATACGGCAGAACACATGTCTGGTCTTTTCTACATCCAAGAAGCCAGCTCGATGATGCCACCTTCGGCACTTTTCCAAGGTGAAGCTGATTACCAAGCGGTGTTAGACACTGCGGCTGCACCCGGGTCTAAAACAACGCAAATCGCTGCGCTAATGAATAATCGCGGTGTATTGGTTGCCAATGAGTACGCAGCAAGCCGTGTGAAAGTCCTTCACGCTAACATCGAACGTTGTGGTGTTCGTAATGCCGCTCTAAGTAACTTTGACGGTCGAGTTTTTGGTGGTTGGTTACCAGAACAGTTTGATGCTGTGTTGCTAGATGCACCTTGCTCTGGCGAAGGCACTATTCGTAAAGACGCCGATGCGATGAAGAACTGGACGTATCAATCTGTGGTCGATATTGCCGACACGCAAAAAGATCTGATTGAAAGTGCATTCCATGCTCTTAAACCTAATGGTGTTTTGGTTTACTCAACGTGTACGCTTAGCACCGAAGAGAACCAACAAGTGTGTCATCACTTAAAAGAAACCTTTGGTGATGCGGTTGAATTTGAATCTCTGGAATCACTATTCGACAACGCAAAAGCAACCACGACAGAGGAAGGCTTCCTACACATCTTCCCTCAAGTTTATGACTCAGAAGGTTTCTTTGTTGCACGTATCCGTAAACTAGCGTCTGTTACTCCACAAGAAGTTAAAAAACGTATGGGTAAATTCCCATTTGAAAAAGCATCAAAGAAAACTCAGCAAGAAGTCGCTGAACAACTAATGAGTACTCTCGATATCGAATTGCCAAGCGATACTCAGGTTTGGATTCGCGACAAAGACGTTTGGCTATTCCCAGAAGCGCTAGAGCCGATGATCGGTGAGTTCCGTTTTTCTCGCATGGGAATCAAGATCGCCGAAACCCATAAAAAAGGTTACCGCTGGCAGCACCAAGTGGCGACAACGCTGGCAACAGGTAATGAAGCTAATGTTGTTGAGCTAAGTATTGAAGATGCTCGTGAATGGTTCATGGGACGCGATGTTCGCCCTGAAAACTTGTCTGGCAAAGGTGAAGTACTAGTGAAGTACAATGGTGCAATCATCGGCCTTGGTAAGTGGGTTGGCAACCGAGTGAAGAACGGTTTACCACGCGAACTAGTGCGCGATAAGAACCTTTTCTAAAAGTTTTCTCCCTTTATACAGCTAGATAAACAAAAAGCCCAAACAACGTTAATTGTTTGGGCTTTTTCTATTCTATCGGCCATGTAACTCAGTGTGCGAGCGCTTGTAAATCAATAACTAATTATATAAATATCAATTCAAGCCACTATTTCTAAAAAGAAAAATCGCACTTTAGGGAATCTAAACTAGACTTCAATCTAATAGTCAAAAGATTAAAACGATTAGCGTAGGCTCTTCGGAGCCCTTTCCCCTAAGCCCAAACAGGAAGGTTTGGGCTTTTTTTTGACCGAGAGGATCGCTTATTTAACTAAGCTAATACCTTCTTTGTCGATAGTGATCTTGCCAGATTTGTACAAACCACCAATTGTCTTCTTGAACGTACCTTTGCTGGTTCTGAATGCAGAGAAAATAACTTCAGGAGAAGACTTATCATTCAAAGGCAGGTAACCGCCTTTCTTCTCAAGCAGATCAAGAACCTTAGTGCTTAGGTCATCCATCTTAGCGACACCAACTTTCTGAAGAGACAAATCAATCTTACCGTCTTCTTCACGAACGTTTTTAATGTAGCCTTTTAGTGTTTTACCAATGAACAGCTTACCGATGATGTCAGATGGGAAAATCATACCCCAGTGTTCACCGTTCACGATCGCTTTGTAACCCAATTGGCTGCGCTCAGCGATAATGAGATCAACTTGCTCATTTTGCTTATAAGTCGCAGGCGTGTTATCTAACCATTTGTTGAACTTCGTTGTACCAACGATACGGCTCGATGCTTTATCGATATACACATATACTAAGATTGACTGGCCTTCGTTTAAACGGCCACGCTGCTCGCTGAAAGGAACAAGAAGGTCTTTACCTTTCACGCCCCAGCTCATGAATGCACCAGTGCTGTTAACACCTTCAACCGTCATCAAACCAAACTGGCCTACTTGAGCGATCGGCTTTTCAGTCGTTGCAGCGATCTGGTTGTCAGAATCAATGTATAAGAAAACATCTAGCTTTTGACCAATTTCAACACCTTCAGGAGTAAATCGTTTCGGCAGCAACACGGTTCCATAGTCGCTCGCGTCAAGGAATACACCGAAGTCTGCTTGTTTTACTACTTCTAAGTTGTTTATTTGACCAATATTAATCATCAAGATTGTCTCTACTTTAAATTTGGCGGAGATTATACGTGATCTCTGATATGCTTTCGCTAGTTTCATTCATATTTTTACATTCTAGGAGACATCGTTGATCACCGTTGATAAACAAGATGCGATAACACTTAAAATTAACCATGCCATGGCTAAGACAAAAAAGCTCGACATGGACGTTTATCTATTCATTCCCGGTGAACTTGGACTGACTCCTGAAGTGCTTTCTGAAAGTGCCTTTTTTTACAGCTCAATCACTCAAAAACGTGCCTACTACAGTGACAAGACACTTTTACCTTTGGTACACAGTCGCTTAGCAAAACGTGGACGCTTATCTACAACACAGTATCGTGTCAGTTTGAGTCTGTTTGCCTACCAATATGTTATTGCTTTAGATAAAGCAGTCAGCAGCTTAAATAAAACTGATAGTGACGACGTAACGGCTGATGAAGTAGATGAAGTCATTGAACTGGCGTTAGATATTCTGAAAAAGCTTCGTCGTAGTATTCCCTATGAAGAGAACCTCAAACGCTACTACGCAAACATTGATAACTACCTTTCATGGTACACAGAGCAAAAGTTCTTATCGCTGGTTTCGCATATGCCACGTGGCAGTGAGTATTCAACGATTAAAGAACGACTCTTAACGCTTTGTGATAAAGAGACTGCACACCGTAAACTGAACCGCTACAACTCAGCGAGAGTTCGAGAAGACGTTACTCGCTTGAGTAACAAGATGCGTTTGCTGCGTCGTTTGATTGAGCACCCTATCGTGCTTAAAGAAAAAACGACATCGATGGGTAAGAACGTTAAGCGCGCCGTGAAAGGTATTGCAACGGGTTTGGTGATGGTTGTCGTGACCACTACTGTGATCTTGGCTCGTGACTTTCTTGGTGAGATTACCGCCTCTTTCATTGTGGCGATGTCTTTCATCTACGCTCTACGTGAGATCTTCAAAGATGATTTGAGAGATATTCTTTGGCGCTGGCTGCGTAAAGGCAAACCAAAATGGAAGCGTCGTTACTATGACCCAACGACCAATAAGTCTGTCGGCCATAAACTGGAATGGTTGGACTATGCGAATTTCTCTAAGTTAGCAGACCGTATTCAATCGATACGTAAGAAGCGTGTCGTCCAACGTGAAGAGCAAATCCTGCACTACCGTTCGCACACTGAGATGTCGACATCGACGTTCATGAGTGGTTATGAAGAGACTCGTGAAACGTTATCCATCAGCCTCCGAGCGCTGACACGATTGATGGATAAGGGCTCAAATAAGGTGTATCGATTGAATGAAGGGCAAGTTAGCCGTGAATCGGTAGAAAAGCGCCACTTGCTCAACTTGATCATTAAAGAGAACAATCACGATAACGAACCGACCTATTACCGTTGGAAAATCGTAATGAACCGTTCAAAGATCGTCGACATCGAGCAAATCACTCAAGAATCTTAGCTTTGCTATGGTGTGCAGCACGGTATGTGGGTGTTCAATTCACATACCGCTCTATTCACTTATTCACTTATTCACTTATTCACTTATTCAAGCTTCCATCTACTTCGAGCTATTTCCTAGACGGGACTTTCTTGATCGAAAGCGTTAGCGTGAACTCGGCCATCGGCTCGTCGCCATGCAAAGATGGGCAAGTCGCGATAATGGTTACAGGTTGGTTTACACGCTCCCCGGTAGACATAGTTTCTTCCAGCATAGTGTTGATCAACTCACCATCGTTACAAGTGAAGTGTACATCGCCTTCTGGACGTTTTAAGAAGTTGCCCGTCACCTCTTTAAACGCCAACGAAATCTTTTCACCTTGCTGCTGAGATTTGCTCATCGCAAGAAAGCCACCCGCCACATCAGCACCCACAGCCAAAACACCAAAATACATGCTATTAAGGTGGTTCTTCGTTCGCCTTTTAAGAGGAATTTTGACCTCAACATGTTGGTTATCCAGTGCGAGCAATTTTGGTCTGCATAACCAGATCAGAGGCACTTTGAAAAAACCAAACATGCTCAAGTAGAAATTTGCTTTTTGTAGAGGGGTCAACATTCGGATTACCTAGTCAAATAAGTCATCAGACCAGTTAATCGATTTGCGATAGAGATGTCAAAAAAACGTTACAAAAAAGAGATATCATCGCACAATGATATCTCTCTCATTCTCAAAGCTTTAGCGCTTCAAATAAACGAATATAGCAAGTTGATTTACTAAGACAACAAACCGATTTATGCAGTCACGACCGTTTCTACGCCTTCAAGATCAGCTATGTAACCTTGTAGACGTGGGTAATCCACTAAGCCTTGAGTTACTAGCAGCACTGGCTTCTTCGCGTTCAGGGTTGCTTTAACAATCATATCCAACAAAGTAATAACCGCCTCATTTTGTGGATCAAAAGCGTGTTGCTGAGCTTCATTGTGTTTGTCTACGCCTAAAGTGAAAGACGCTAAGCTATCAACGTTTACCACTACACCATCGAAGTAATGCAGCAATCTTTCGCTCAGTAGCACTGCAGACGGCACATCGCACGAGAACAGTACTTTCAAACCATTAAGGCCACGTGGTAACCCTTGCTCGGCAAGCAGGTCAATAATCTTAGCGGCATCGCTTAACGCACGAACGTAAGGCACAACTACTTCAACGTTGATGCCCTGCTCACGTAATGCCTTAATAACCTGACACTCTAAAGCGAAAGCCTTGCTGTATTCTGGTGTTGCATAGCGAGCAACGCCACGAACGCCTAGTGCTGGGTTAACCTCTTCAGCTTCACAGTTCCCGCCAAGTAGCGAACGGAAGCCATAGCTGTCTGCACTGCTTAATGCGATACGAACAGAAGTGTGATTTGGCTGAACGGCAGCTTGAATGGCAATCACTAAGGTCGAAACAAAATGCTCATCGACGGTTTTATCGCCAAGGATCGCATCTAAAGACGTTTTTTCAATATCAGTCAGTGTATCTAGGTGACTTTCGATACTTGGGTGGTAGAAGACACGATCCATCACTAATTCTGATAACGAAACGTATAAGTGGTTGGAATTATTATTATCGTTGTAAGAAGGCAGCACATCACCTAAGACAAGTTCTGGGTGCAAAGTGCTTTGATTTTCTTGAGTCATTGCTGCTCCAGCATTTTTATGTTGTGTTCAAACGAAAATACCGATAGCTGCCTGTTAATACAAGTGAAAATCCCTTATTTGACGCTGGCCTGCTGATAAAAATAAGAATATTAGCAATAACTGAGATAACTTTGACTCAATAGAGTTTATTCCTCTGTTCAATTCCGTTATCTTAACCACTTCGCAATAGAATAAAAAAGCTATCACATGCCATTAAAAACTGATGAGTTGAGAACCCAAGCTCTGGGTCCTATGCCAACTCCTGCCGAACTAGGCAATGCACACCCTATTACTGACGACGTTGCTGAGCGCATTAAAAATTCTCGCCGCCAAATCGAAGATATCCTAACTGGTCGTGATAACCGCCTATTAGTTATCGTAGGCCCTTGCTCTGTTCACGATACAGATGCGGCACTTGATTACGCTGAGCGCCTAAGCAAAATTCAAGACCAGTACAAAGATGAACTGTTCGTGGTAATGAGAACCTACTTCGAGAAACCTCGTACTGTTGTAGGTTGGAAGGGTTTGATTACCGATCCTAACCTTGATGGTTCTTACGCACTTGAAACAGGCTTGAACAAAGCTCGTAAGCTTCTGCTAGATATCAACAAGCTTGGCCTAGCTACCGCGACTGAATTCCTTGATATGATCACAGGTCAGTACATTGCGGACCTTATCACTTGGGGCGCGATTGGCGCTCGTACGACTGAATCTCAGATTCACCGTGAAATGGCTTCTGCACTGTCTTGCCCTGTTGGTTTCAAGAACGCGACCAACGGCAACATCAAGATTGCTATCGATGCAATTCGCGCAGCACATGCTTCACACTACTTCTACTCTCCAGATAAGAACGGCCGCATGACGGTTTACCGTACTTCTGGCAACCCATACGGTCACGTTATTCTACGTGGTGGTGATAAAGGCCCTAACTTCGACGCCGAATCTGTAGATGCTGCGTGTAAGCAACTGGCTGAATTCGACCTGCCTCAACGTTTGGTTGTAGACTTTAGCCACGCTAACTGTCAGAAACAGCACCGTAAGCAGTTAGAAGTTGCACAAGACATTTGTGAGCAAATTAAATCCAACAAGAACCAAATTGCAGGCATTATGGCAGAGAGCTTCATTATTGAAGGCAACCAGCCAATGACAGATATCAACAACCTAGAATATGGCAAGTCGATTACTGACCCATGCCTAAGCTGGGAAGATACTGCAACAATGCTAGATATGCTTGCAACAGCAATTAAAGATAGAAACTTAGCTTAAGGAAACAACACAATGCCATCATTTGACATTATCTCTGAAGTAGAAGCAGTAGAACTGCGTAACGCAGTAGACAACGCAAACCGTGAACTATCGACTCGTTTCGATTTCCGCGGCGTTGAAGCAAGCTTTGATTACAAAGATGAATCAGTAAAATTGACTGCTCAAGACGATTTTCAACTGAAGCAAATGCGCGATATCCTTCGCAGCAACCTAACGAAGCGTAATGTTGATCCTAACGCGATGGAAGCGAAAGCGGCAGACCAAACAGGTCGCACTTGGCACCAAACGGTTATCTTTAAGCAAGGCATTGAGACTGATGTCGCTAAGAAGATCGTTAAGCTAATCAAAGACAACAAAGTTAAAGTTCAAGCTTCTATCCAGGGCGACAAAGTTCGTGTAACAGGTAAGAAGCGTGATGACCTACAAGCTGTTATGGCTCTAGTTCGCAGCGGTGAACTTGGTCAACCTTTCCAGTTTGACAACTTCCGCGACTAATTATTGAGTTTGAGCGACCGCCTATTTGGGTTGTTCATTCATCAACACAATGTCGTGTATGAAATAGCAGAAAGCCACTTCTTTACAGGAAGTGGCTTTTTATTTATCGGGTCCAGGTTTAGTTTTATTCCGAGCCTCTAGCCGATTTAAAACAACCAGAAAGCTCTCATTGCAACTAGAAGCAACTACCTCAACTGAGTACTTGGGCTGCTGACAATTTTAGGTCTTTGCCGACCAACAGATTAAACTCCACGCTTGCTGGTGGAATAAACACACACACTCGTAATTTCTCTGCTCTTGCTTGCTCAAGCTTGGTTGATAGCTCTCCGCTGTTGGCGTAGCTCTCTCTTTCTGCATCTCGGCGGCACAGGTCTATAAATTCAAATGGACAATCGCTCGGTGAAAGTACGAGTTCTGCCTCTTGCATCAAACGTAAAGCCTTCATAGACAGCAGCTCGACGTCTTGCTCAAATTCGATCCAAGTGACCTGCCCTTCGCTATCAATGCCTTCGGTTAGCGCTTGCTGGTAGTAAGACTCTAACTGCTCTCTGTCATTCACCTGCTCGATAAAGCTGGATGACAAGAAACGCTCCCAAAATTTACGACGCTCGTCGACGGTTGGGAATGACTCTTTGATTGAATTGCGTTTTGATGCACCGAAGTCTGCTATCAAACCTATGTTTTGTGGCAATACCGTTTCGAGTTTTTCTCTGATATTTCTTACTAAAACAGGTGATGCACCGCCACTAGAGATGGCAATTTGGATTCTGCCGCGATTTATCATCGAAGGTGTGATGAAATCGCAGTAAGGAAGATCGTCAACCACATTGACTAAAATACCCAGTTTTTTCGCATCATTATACACTTGGTGATTCAAACTTGGGTTGTCTGTTGTGGCCCAAACCTGCAAGTAATTTTTCGATATGATCTGTGACGAATAAAAGTTTTGAACCCAGTGGAGTTTGTTCTCGTCCACAAGCTGCTTTAAGTAAGGCGCTACCTTGGGAGACACCAAAGTCACATCCGCTCCCGCTCGTAGTAAGCTATCGACTTTACGGCAAGCAACCTCACCCCCACCAACCACTAAGATTGGCTTATTTTCTACATCCAAAAACATTGGGAAATAACGCATGTTCTTCCTTGAGACTACTTCAATAACTATTCAGCCATGCTACCAAATTTGGAGCATATTCATAACTATCGAAGTGTAATAAAAATATTTATTGACCAAATTTCAACATTTTTTAAGTTTAATATTTCACCATTGTGATATTGATTCAGAATATTTATCTAGTCGATTATCAATATAAAAACCTAAATCTTGTTGCACCAACAGTGTGAACCGTTGCACTATTTACATTCACTTAACATTTGGTCATTCTAATTGTGTTCGGATTTGTGATTTCATTCAAAATTCTTTTTAAATTATACATTTGTGAAACTACGGATCCTTTCCTAACCTTATAAACAGTTGTTTAAATCGCACACAGTTTCATTTGCAAAATGCAACTCGTTTAATTTGAACAACAAGGTCATAGAAAACGCAACACATAAGAGAAACTCAAACGAGCACGAGTATCAGGTGTCACCTGGTTAACAAGGAAGGATACAAATGACAAATAAACTAACACTTCTTGCTTCAGTAGTAGCTGCATCAACTGCGATGATGGCAACATCGGCATCAGCGGCAGAAAGCACTCTGGACAAAGTCACATCTCAAGGTTTTCTAACTTGTGGTGTAAGTACCGGTCTTCCAGGGTTCTCTAACCCTAACTCAAAAGGTGAATGGGAAGGAATTGATGTTGAGTATTGTCAAGCTCTTGCAGCGGCTGTACTCGGTGACAAGACTAAAGTTAAGTATGTACCTCTAACAGCAAAAGAGCGTTTTACTGCGCTTCAATCTGGCGAAATCGACGTACTATCTCGTAACACAACATGGACATTACATCGTGACACTGCTCTAGGTCTGAACTTCGTAGGCGTTAACTACTACGATGGTCAAGGCTTCATGGTTAAGAAAGAACTTGGCCTAACAAGTGCTCAAGAGCTTGATGGCGCTTCTGTATGTGTTCAATCAGGTACAACAACTGAACTTAACCTAGCCGATTACTTCCGTAACAGTGGCATGTCTTACAAGCCAGTGGTATTCGATACGGCAGCACAAACATCTAAAGGTTTCGACGCTGGTCGTTGTGACGTGCTAACGACTGACCAATCTGGTCTATACGCACTTCGTCTAAACCTAGCTGATCCTAAATCTGCAGAAGTACTTCCTGAAATCATCTCTAAAGAGCCTCTAGGCCCTGTTGTTCGTCAAGATGATGATAAATGGTTTAACGTTGCTAAGTGGACACTTTCAGCAATGATTAACGCGGAAGAATACGGCATCTCTTCTAAAAATGCAGACGAAATGCTTAAGTCAAAAGATCCAAACATCAAACGTATTCTTGGTGTAGACGGTCCTAAAGGTAAAGGCCTTGGCATTCGCGACGACTGGGGTTACCAAGTAATTAAGCAAGTTGGTAACTACGGTGAGAGTTTTGAGCGTACTGTTGGTACAGGTTCTCCACTTCAGATCTCTCGTGGTGTAAATGCATTATGGAATGCGGGCGGCTTTATGTACGCTCCACCAATCCGTTAATAAATTTTCAAGCATCAATTAGGGCGGAGTTTTCCGCCCTATTTATTAAATGGATTTGAGGTTATAGTAGTATGAAACCTAATGAAACTATTTCTCCAGCTCAGGCAAAGCCACAGCCCAAAAGTGCCAACTTATTTTACAACCCCACTTTTCGCTCCATCATTTTCCAAATTATCGCCGTCGGGGCGCTTTGTGCTTTCTTTTACACGATTGTAAATAATGCACTCACAAACTTAGATTCCCGTGGTATCACCACTGGTTTTGATTTTCTCTCCCAAGAAGCTGGTTTTGGTATCGGCTTAACACTGATTGAATACGACGAGACCTTCTCATACGGTCGTACATTCTTTATCGGCCTTCTCAATACCGCTTTGGTTTCAGTACTCGGCATCATGCTAGCGACAGTGCTGGGTTTTAGTATGGGTATCGCTAGACTCTCTTCAAACTGGCTAGTTAGCCGATTTGCAGCTGTCTACATTGAGATATTCCGAAATATCCCTCTTCTATTACAAATCTTTTTCTGGTACTTCGCCGTTCTACAAGCCTTACCTTCTGCTCGTCAAAGTATGAGTCTAGGTGAGGCAATTTTCCTGAATGTACGTGGATTGTACTTCCCTGCACCCGTGTTTGAGCAAGGCAGTAGCATTGTCATCGCATCATTGATTGTCGGTATTATCGCTACGTTTATTATCAATATCTGGGCTAAGAACAGACAGAAACTGACCGGCCAACAAACACCGATGTTACGAATTGCCGCTGCGTTGATTTTAGGCTTACCGTTGGTAACTTACTTTGTTATGGGCATGCCTATTTCTGCAGATTATCCTGTGTTGAAAGGGTTTAACTTCAAGGGTGGTGTTAGCATAATCCCTGAGCTTGCTGCATTGATGCTCGCTTTAAGTATCTACACAGCAGCGTTCATTGCTGAGATTGTTCGTTCAGGTATTAACGCGGTAAACCATGGGCAAACTGAGGCAGCTATGTCTCTAGGCATCCCACGCTCTAGAACTCTTAAGCTTGTCATTATTCCACAAGCATTAAGAATCATTATCCCACCACTAACCAGTCAGTATCTAAACCTGACCAAAAACTCATCACTTGCGATGGCCATTGGTTACCCTGATCTTGTCTCTGTATTTGCAGGAACAACACTGAACCAAACTGGACAAGCTATCGAAGTAATCGCGATGACAATGGGCGTCTACCTAACCTTGAGCCTATTAACGTCTGCTCTAATGAACATATACAACCGCAAAGTAGCGTTGGTGGAGAGATAAGATGAGTACACATCAATTTCAACCTGATCTTCCGCCTCCAGCGAATACCGTTGGACCAGTAGGTTGGTTAAGAAAAAATCTATTTAATGGACCTGTTAACAGCGTCGTCACTGTGGTTCTTGCTTACTTTGCTTTTACCCTTCTATGGGCAGTAGCGGATTGGGCATTCATCAGTGCCGACTGGATAGGAACCACACGCGATGCCTGTACTAGCGAAGGCGCTTGTTGGGTTTTTATCAGCGTTCGTTGGGACCAATTCATGTATGGCTTCTACCCAGAAGCTGAACTGTGGCGACCTCGCCTCTTCTACGCAACGTTGGCCATTTTTGTAGCCTTACTGGCTTATGAAAAAACACCTAAACGCACGTGGATTTGGTTGTTCTTCGTCAACATCTACCCATTTATCATTGCCGGCTTGCTATACGGTGGGGTCTTTGGGTTAGAAGTTGTTGATACCCATAAATGGGGCGGCCTATTGGTTACACTGGTCATCGCACTTGTTGGTATTGTAGTGTCACTTCCTATTGGTGTTGCACTTGCTCTTGGGCGTCGCTCAGAGATGCCGATCATTCGCAGTATGTGTACCGTATACATCGAAATTTGGCGTGGTGTACCGCTCATTACAGTTCTATTCATGGCTTCAGTAATGCTCCCACTCTTTTTATCAGAAGGGACAGAAACCGATAAGCTGATTCGAGCACTTGTAGGGGTAGTTCTATTCAGTGCAGCCTACATGGCCGAAGTAATTCGTGGTGGTTTACAAGCAATACCAAAAGGCCAATACGAAGCGGCTGATGCTCTGGGGTTAAGCTACTGGAAAAAGACTGGGCTTATCATTCTTCCTCAAGCTCTTAAAATCACGATTCCTTCAATTGTGAACACCTTCATTGGTTTGTTTAAAGATACCAGTCTTGTTTTGATTATTGGTATGTTTGATGTACTAGGGATTGGCCAAGCCGCGAATACCGACCCTGAATGGCTTGGGTATTCAACAGAAAGTTATGTATTTGTCGCGTTAGTGTTCTGGGTGTTTTGTTTTGGCATGTCGAGATATTCGATATGGCTAGAAAACAGACTTCACACCGGTCACAAACGATAATTAACAAGATCAAGGACGTATTATGACGCAGCAGACAGAAAACAACTCTCAAGGTCTTATGATCGAGTTGAAAGACATGAACAAATGGTACGGTGAATTCCACGTACTTAAGAACATCAATCTAGAAGTTAAAAAAGGCGAGAAAATCGTTATCTGTGGCCCTTCTGGCTCTGGTAAATCAACGATGATCCGCTGCATCAACCGATTAGAAGAGCACCAAAAAGGTCATATCTTCGTTTCAGGTAATGAATTAACGGAAGATCTAAAGAACATCGAAGCCGTACGTAGAGATGTCGGCATGTGTTTCCAACACTTCAATCTGTTTCCACATCTGACGGTATTAGAGAACTGTACTCTGGCCCCTATCTGGGTCAAAAAGATGCCAAAAGAAGAAGCCGAAGCGATTGCAATGAAGTACCTAGAGCGAGTTAAAATCCCAGAGCAAGCGGATAAGTTCCCAGGTCAACTTTCAGGTGGTCAGCAACAACGTGTAGCTATCGCTCGCTCTTTGTGTATGAACCCTCAAGTGATGCTGTTTGATGAACCAACGTCGGCGCTCGATCCAGAAATGGTTCGTGAGGTGTTAGACGTAATGGTTGAGCTTGCAGAAGAAGGCATGACGATGCTTTGTGTAACGCACGAGATGGGTTTTGCTAAAGAGGTCGCAGATCGCGTTATCTTCATGGATGCCGGTGAAATCATAGAAGAGAACAATCCTGTCGATTTCTTTGAAAACCCACAATCAGACAGAACGCAGAACTTCTTAAGCCAAATCTTACACCACTAATGTGTTATGATGCATAAACTACAGAGGCGGCTTAGGTCGCCTCTTTGTTTTCAGTGTTATAATTAAGTTTTTCAAGATTATAAACAGCGACTCAGTGCGATAAAAATTAAGCATCGAACCTTAACTGCACTATAAGAAATACTTTGTTACACCTTCAGAAACACTTAACCGACTATTTTGATTATTATTTTACGTATACAAGAGGAATGAGAGACTTGATTTTTCGAACTTTCACCCCCATAAATGTACTAATAACTATTGAAGTCACCTTACGAGGAAGATTATGAACAGCCCTATGTTTTCACGCACAGCATCTCAAGAAAGTGCTCTGCAAACCAATAAAGTGTTGCGTAATACCTACGCATTACTGTCTATGACACTACTTTGGTCTGCTGTTGTAGCAGGCGTATCCATGGCGATGAACCTTCCTCGCCCGGGTCTTATTATCATGCTTGTTGGCTTCTACGGCCTACTTTTCCTAACAGAAAAGAACCGTGACAACAGCATGGGTCTAGTCTTCACATTCCTATTTACGGGTTTCTTAGGCTACACTATCGGTCCAATCTTAAACATGTACGTTGGCGCAGGCATGGGTGATGTCATCCTAACTGCACTTGGCGGTACAGCACTGGCGTTTATGGGCGCATCAGCTTACGCACTAACAACTAAGCGTGACCTGTCGTTCCTTAATGGCATGCTATTAGCTGGTTTCGTAGTACTACTTGTAGGTATGGTTGCAAACATCTTCCTACAAATGCCTCTACTATCATTGGCAATGAGCGGTATGTTCATCCTGTTCTCGACTGGTGTTATCTTGCTTACAACGCAAAACATCATTCGTGGCGGTGAAACAAACTACATATCTGCGACGATCAGCTTGTACGTATCGATCTACAACATCTTCATCAGCCTACTAAGCATCCTAGGCATCATGGGCAGCGACGACTAATCGCTCCCATCACTGAAGAATATCTAGCCCAAGAGCCTATCTCTTGGGCTTTTTTGTATCTATAAGTGTGATATTTCATTGGATAGCTACAATTTCTGTTGAGAAAGACAAACTTGGTCATGTACCCTATCCACATAGTTAATTGGATTCTGGATTAAACATGTTTGAATATAACGGCAAGCAAATCGAAACCGACGCTCAAGGCTACCTATTGGATTACACGCAATGGGAAGAAGGCATGATTGAAATTCTTGCTCAAGACGAGGCGATTGAACTTACAGATGCACACTTAGAAGTCGTACATTTTGTAAGGAGCTTTTACGAAGAGTTCAACACCTCACCAGCGGTTCGCATGCTCGTTAAAGCAATGGAAAAAGCCCACGGCCCAGAAAAAGGCAACAGTAAGTACCTTTTCAAGTTATTCAAAAAAGGTCCTGCAAAACAAGCGACCAAGCTCGCCGGCTTACCTAAACCAGCAAAGTGCTTGTAAAACCTAACCCGCTTTAGGCCATTAAGTTACTTTCGATATAAATACTGTAGTGCCATAACTACAGTATTTTAAACGCCCCTACGCGTACGTCCTGGCGCTCACTATCTTTCACTTGATGCATCACAACGTTGTCTACTGTTGCGCTCGAAGGGCCAATATTGAGCCAAGCATGTAACTTCTCTATTTGTTGACCCTCTCCGACAGCTAATACTTCAACTCGACCATCATTTAAGTTCTTTGCATAACCTGAGAGACCCATAGCTTGCGCCTGCCTACTGGTGTGGTAACGGAACCCAACACATTGAACTACGCCTGACACGACAAAAATATATTGTGAACTTTCCATAACGTTGCCTCATAAATTATATGAATGATATAGTCGAGTTTCTATTCATTCACCGCTTATTGGTGGACTTACTTCGAGTATAACGATTATGAAAGAAATCCCATTTCGTTGGATTGACAAATATCTCATTCACCTAAAAATCCAAGAAAAGTTCTATCTACTCTTCTTATTACCTCTTCTCGCCTTGGTTATATTAACTCTCGTTTTAGATAGTGCCGCGGACTCTTTACTTGCTCATCTTTATCAAGAAGAAATGCTCTTGATGAAAGGGCTTATCGAAGCGGGTCAACTCACTAAAGATCAAGTAGCTCAGCTTGTCAGCAGTTCTGAAACCATCTCTTTAGGCTATGGTGCTGGTTCTGTTTCAGTAATGAATGGTGCGTTCAGCCTAGTTGCCAACCATGACCAAAACCTTTGGTCTGCTCTATCGACGACTCAGGTTTCTATCATAGCTGTAACCCTAACGCTTATCGCACTAGGTGTTTACTACATTATGACTTTCATTGGCGGCGCGATGTTCTCTATGAACAAAGCTCTGAACACCCTAGCGAATGGCGACTTAACTTGCCGCATGAACTACTTCTTAGTTCGTGACGAGTTCAGTGAAATCGCTATTACAATCGATAAAGTCGCTGAACGTGAACAAAACATGGTTCTATCAATCCAAGAGTCTGTCGCTCTCATGCAGCAAATCAGCTCAGACTTGAACCAGTCAACACAACAAAGTTCAGACATCTCAGGTAACCAACAGGAACACCTGAATAGCTTGGCAAGTGCAACGGAACAAATGGCGGCTACCATTCGCGAAGTCGCTACCCTTGCTCATGAGTCTAGTTCACAAACGATGGACGCTCGCGGCGTTGCTCAGAGCGGTCAAGTAAAGGTTTCAAATACATTGGAGTCTATCTCTAGCCTATCTCAAGAGATCCAATCCGCTTCACAAGCAGTAGAAGAGCTGGATGCCAACGCAGCGCAGATCGATGAAGTAGTCACAACCATCAACGGTATTTCTGAACAGACTAACCTGTTGGCGTTGAACGCCGCTATCGAAGCCGCACGTGCTGGCGAGCAAGGTCGTGGATTTGCTGTTGTTGCCGATGAAGTTCGTGCCCTTGCCGGTCGTACTCAGCAAGCAACGGTTGAAATCCAAAGCATGATTGAATCATTACAACGTAACAGTCAATCACTGACCAAGCTGATGGAAGTCACGGTGAATAATGCTAACGAAGGCCAAACACTGATGTCAGAAGTGAACGTCGAGATCGGTTCATTAGCGGAAAAGAACCAGTCTATTTCAGATAGCAGCACTCAAATTGCTACCGCAGCTGAAGAACAAGGCGTAGTCGCTGACAACATTGCACAGAGTGTTGAAGAGATTCGTCATCAATCAGACAGCATCTGCGAGATGATCAGCAAGAGTAATTCCAATGTTGACCAACTTCGTAAACAAAGCGATACGATGGAAGGTTTGCTGACAGGTCTTAAAGCTTAATACTGCTCTCCAACCACAATGTGTTGATTAATCATTACTAGGGCTGCTTCTGCAGCCCTTTCTTATTTGCTTTTCACCTGTACTTCCCCGACAATACCCCTCCTTCAAATTCAACAAACAGAGTAAATTATGACTCCTTCAATTCATCTAGCTAAAGGCCGAGATAAATCACTACGCCGCAAACACCCTTGGGTATTTTCACGCGGTATCGATAAGGTCGAAGGCGAACCAAAACAAGGTGAAACTGTAGACGTATATGCTCAAAATGGTCAGTGGCTTGCAAAAGCGGCTTACTCACCAGAATCTCAAATTCGAGCTCGTGTTTGGACATTTGAAAAAGAAGAGATCAACAAGGCGTTCTTCGTAAAACGAATTCAAGACGCACAATCTTTACGAGAAGACATTATCGAGCGTGATGGTCTAACGGGCTACCGCCTAACGGCCGCAGAGTCTGATGGCTTGCCAGGTATCACAATCGACAAATATCAAGATTTCCTTGTTTGCCAACTGCTAAGTGCTGGCGCTGAATTTAACAAAAGCGTATTGGTAGAAGCGTTAATCGAGTGCTTCCCTGACTGCAACATCTACGAGCGTTCAGACGTAGCGGTTCGTAAAAAAGAAGGTCTAGAACAAGTTGTCGGCGTACTTCATGGTGAAGAGCCACCTAAATCAATTGTGATTGAAGAGAATGGCGTCAAAATCAGCGTGAACATTATGGAAGGCCACAAAACGGGCTTTTACATGGACCAACGTGATAGCCGCAAAGAATCGATGAAGTACGTTAAAGGCAAAGATGTCCTTAACTGTTTCTCATACACAGGTGGTTTTGGCCTTTACGCACTTAAAGGCGACGCGAAGCGTGTTATCAACGCTGACGTATCTCAACTTGCTCTTGATACAGCTAAGTTCAACGCTGAACTTAATGAGTTTGATATCTCGAAAAAGCGTGCTGTATTCCTAAACGCTGACGTTTTCAAACTGCTTCGAGAGTACCGTGACCAAGGCACTAAGTTTGACGTAGTGATCATGGATCCACCAAAGTTTGTTTCAAGCAAGAATAACCTAACTTCAGGCGCTAACGGCTACAAAGACGTTAACATGCTTGCGATGCAAATCCTGAAACCAGGTGGCACTCTACTCACCTACTCTTGCTCTGGCTTAATGGGTACTGATTTGTTCCAAAAAATCATCGCTGATGCAGCATTAGATGCAGGCCGCACTGTTAAGTTCGTAGAACGCTTCGAGCAAGCAGCCGATCATCTAACAGACACAGCCTACCCAGAAGGTTTCTACCTGAAAGGTTTTGCTTGTAAGGTTTTATAATAGCCACTAAAAATAAAAACCACCTTAGACAAAGGTGGTTTCTGTTTGGACTAGAGACCGAAGCTTATGTTTCGGTCTTTTTATTTACCCATCGGTATACTTTAGACCACTTTGGTCAAACAAGTAGTTGGCTAGGTCATCCGTCGCTACTCCCTCAAACTCAATCGATACTGAATCACCACCTTTAGTAACGGTAACAACAGAACCACCATTACCATTAGATGAGACTGAGTCTTTAATATCACCTAAAAGAGAATCGATTTCAGTTGAGTTTAGCTCTTCAAATAGTTCAGAAAGGTCAATTTTATCGCCTTCATTCACATCAAAATCTTTGATGACATCAGCGCTTCCATCTAAGTCTCCGTCTAACCAGGCGAATAAATCTGCTCCTTCCCCACCGGTCAACGTATCGCTGCCTTCTCCGCCAAATAAGAAGTCGTCACCCAAGCCACCATCTAAAGTGTCATCTCCACCTTGACCATACAAGATATCGTTACCCTCACCACCTGACAATTCATCATCAGCATCGTTTTCTGACGCAGTGCCGAACTCTTCTTTGTGACTAGTGACGTAATCATGAATCGTCTTAGCATCAACGTCAGCTAAACCCGAACTGAGTTTTTGAGCTACATATTCTTGGAGCGTTAGCTCTGTCGAACCGTCATCAGCAAACAGCACTGGCTGATCACCAAACAATATGTCATCACCACTTTGTGCGGTGATCGTATCTTGTCCCGGGACAGCCTGAACCGTATCTCCAGCGATTGCTTCAGCAAGGTCTTCAACTTTGATGTTGTGGTCAACCACTTTGTCTGTATCAAACATTTCTAAGGTGTCTTTGTCGACATTACCACCAAGGCCAATAGCCTGTACCGCAGACAAGCCAGCTAAAATATTAAACATGTGAACGGCTTGTGGGGTCACCTTATTGCTGCCTGTATCGGAAGCGCTGTATTTATCCCTAAATACAAGCTCATTACCATCAATTTTCAACGTACCAAGCCTAACGCGATTACCATTGTTATCTAAATAAGGTGAATATACGTGCGCATGGTTATGGCCATGACCATTATTATATTCAACAACCTTAACACCATTTACTTCTATGCTTCCTGATGGCTGCAAAGATGCTAGGTCAAAATCGGAACCAAGGATATCTTGTAAGCTTAGAGCTTCACCCTTAGATTTATCCGCATACATCCAGAACTGATCAAGTTCATCATCGTCCAAATCATCCTCTGTTGCTTGGTTAATTTCACCATCAGTGATAAAGAACGAATGATTAGTCGCGTCATTATCTGGTAGTGAATTAAACCAGTCTATCGCAGAATCGAAGCCAGCCTCATAGTTGGTTCGTCCTGAGTTGTCATCAATTATCGTGTTGAGGGCGTTCTCAAACTGAGTTTTAGGGCTAGCTGAACTCAAATCGATACTAATGACATGAGACGCATTAGTTTCAAATTGTGTTAGCAACACGTTCACAGTACCTGAGTTTTCACCGCCTGCACTTTCAACTAACTTATCAAATGCCGCCTGCAATTCGGGCTTAGCTTCGGCAATCGTACCCTTCATACTACCGGAAGTGTCGAAAATAAACGCGATGTTGTAGTCCTGCCCTGGGATAATTTGCAAGCCTGATGTGTCGCCGATGACAATGTTACTGTTTTCATCAGTAATGATGTTATCAGATCCACTTTCACCCATTAATATACTGTGATTGCGGACTGATGCAGAAGATGTGGCATAACTGTCCTGCGAAGTACCATCCACTTCAACCGAAGTTGCTGTAGCCTTAAGTTCAAAGTCTAGGTCGCCTTGGTACTCAGAAGGTACTCGAATCTGTACATCTCCAAGAACGTTACCTGCAGCATCAATATCTAACTCATAAGTTGCAACACCATTCGCAGATGATACTGGCTCTATAGCCTCTCCATCTATTTCTAGCTTCAACCCTGAAGGAATCCCGGTTAGTTCAACTTTGTCGCTTAAGGTCTCGCTTCCATCGACATCAACAAGCGCAACTGACACATCAATCGGTAGAACTTGATCTTCTAGAATTTGATAAGTGCCAGATTCATTGTCCAAACTCACGATAGTATCTTTGAATACAATCTGCTCTATCTCATAAAGGTGATCACCAGCTTCTTTATCACTAGCACCTACTTGGTCAGCCGTATCAATGAAACGTTTGTCTTCAACAATCCAATATGGAACTTCACTATGATCATCAGCAGGGAACCAACGTAAAACGTAGTCTGATATGTCCCCTGTATAAATAACACTGTCCACTTGGTTAGGATCATCGATCGAGCCTATACCTCCGTCAAAGTGGTCGTTATAAGCGCTTCCTATAAATGTATCACTTCCCTGTGTACCCGCCGATACATCACCGACAAAGTGGATGGGAGACAATGCTACATCATCTGGATTGCGCTGATCTTTCGCTATAAACAAATCATCTTTGTCAGTACGATCATCAGTAGTATCAGCGTTATTAATAACGTCTCCACTAGAGGTGAGTCCCTCAACAATATTACCCGTATTACCCATTTCTAGTAGAGTGCCATTATTAAATAGATCTTTAATGGCCTGTTCGTCAGATGTATCGAAGCTAGGTTCCACTCGAATTGTTTTCAAATCACCAATAGTAATAGTAACAACAGGAGCATCAGCCACAGGCGTAATATCTACCGTAAGCGTATGCTCTTCTGACGTACCATTCTCGTTTACAGCCTTGAACTTAATTTCAGCGTAGTCATTCGATTTATTGCCTACACCTTCAACATTGAAGCCGTCATAACCAGATTCGTTAGCATCTGGATTAAAGCCTATCACGCCTGAAGTTAATTGAGCCGATGTAATCTGATTCGAGTTTAATGGTTGCCAGTTCGGCTCTTGAACAGTGCCAAGGTTAATCACCAACGCTCCATCGAGTGGTTGATGAGTTATCACCACATCGTTGCCAGACTCAATCCCAAAATCATCAATCGATAGCACTAAAATAGTATCTTCTTGTCCAAAGGCTTCCTTACTCTCAGCATCTGGCCCAACAGGTACTGGATGGACAATTAGCTCGAAGGCCCCATTCGAAATCTCACTGGTATCGCCGACAATCTCGTCTGAAATAGCTTCAATCTTAACGCTATAAGTGCCTGGCTCATCAACCTGAATCATCAGATCAGCGAGCACTGTTTCGGCAGTACCATTTGATGTTAACCAAGCAGATATATCAACTTCACCATCAGCATTAACAACAAGCTCCTGATCTCCAAGTTTAACAATTGAACCTTCAGGCAAACCGGACACGACGAGTCTCAACGTCTCTGAACCATCGGTATCAACAAGCTGCGTAGTGATCTTAGAGACATTGATAAAGGTATCTTCCAGCCCTTCATTAATATCGAACGCTGGGTAATAACCACCCTCTAAGGATTCATGTTCAACCTGTGCCCCGATATTAACTTTATCCTCAAGCGAACTTACATCAGGAACAATATCGAAGTTGTCCGTGTTAAAGTCTACGGGTTCATTACCACCAACTGCGACACTGATAGTGGCATTACCTGGACCAGCCTCGTTGTCGTGGAATGCAGTAATTGTGTACCAACCAGATGCCGATGGTACAAAGGCTGAAGACTCATAGGTACCGCCTCCGCCCCAAGTTTGAGAGGCCATGGTTTCACCACCGACTTCAAGTCTAAATGAATCATCCGCATGACCGCTAAACACGTATGACTCACCAGCAACTAGGAATACTAAACCAGTAAGTTTGCTCGAAATGTTTTCGATAGCTGGAGAGTTCTGAGTGCCAAAGTCTGGCGCCTGTGTAACTTCTGAAGAGTTGGCAACACCTGCAGACTCGATTGCTTGTTCAACAAGGTCTGGAGCCACTCCGCTACCATTGTTGTAATCAAAGTCTAGGTTTTCCCATTGCTCTAACTTAAAACCTTCATCTAAATCTACATTTGGTGTTTCTACAACTAACTTGGCAAGTGTCGTATCAGGGCGAATATCAATCGACATCGTCGTACTAGAGCTGATGTTGATGCCGTCAGAACTGTGGTAGTTAAACTCCGCATAATCTTGCTGATTATTGCCAGTTGCTACATTCTCTTCATCAGACATTAATGTACTTGATTCATAGCTTACTGGGTTGAATATCAAGAAACCTTGTTCAATCTGCTCTTGGCTTACTGATACTCCTGTACCAATCGTTTCAGTATTTAACAGAACCCATTCATCAGTAGATTCGTTGTACAGATACATATCACCCGCACCTGGAGCACTAGTGATAACAATCGACAATTCACTAGAATCTGCGTCAGAAACATTGAAATCGGCCCACTTAAACGTAATCGATGAACCTTGGGCTTGTGCCTCATCGCCAATGACATGTGAGTCCTGTGCTTGCGGTGCTTCATCGTTATCAATGATCGTCGCAATACCTTGCTTACCACCCACTTCGAGCGTGAAGTTCTCATTTAACTCATCAATGCCGTCTTCGTTAGTTGGTACCTTGATGTCAAACGACGTTACTCCCGCAGGCACAACAAGCTGACCATTAACAAGCGTCACTCCCTCAGTGAACTCTACGTTGTCGGTGAAATCTTTGTTATCACCGAGCTCGGCAGAACCGGAGTTTAACGACCAGTCGAATTGAGTCTCTTGACTGCTTGTGTTAACTAGGTTCACGGTGAAGACAGCTACATCGCCTTCAATTACTTGTTCATTATTTGGATTAACCGCGTTGCTCACTGTATCGATAATTGGAGCTTCATCGTTATCAGTAATGCTACCCACTGCGCATTCACCATCAACAGTCACGGTGTATGTTTCAGCGATTTCATGGAGACTGTCATCAATTGTCGGAATCAAGATTGCAAAATCCTTCACTCCAATTGGGACAATCAGCTTTCCACTTTGCTGATCATAGGTGACGCCATTAGTAAAACGAACCAGACTCAGGTCGAGATCTTTTTCGTCACCTGAATCATTCGCAGCATCCGTGTTCTTACCAAAAGTAACGTCCAACGCAGATTCAACAAGTGCACTTGAATCCAAAGTGACTTTAAAGCCAAGTTCATCACCTTCAACTACTGAGTCTGCTAGCAGGTCTACAGACGCAACACTAGAAGGGGTTGGTAGAGGGTTGACGATAACATTAACTTCAGCACTCGCGATTTGGCCATTATCATCAGTAATCTGATATTTAAACGTTGTTTCACCGACAAAGTCATCGCCAGTTAAATCAAAGTATACGATGCCGTCTTTGATATACGCATTACCTTCCGTTTCACCGTATACATAGGTAATACGTAGATTGTCGCCATCTGAATCGATATCGTTATTTAGAAGCTCAGAACCGATAATGCCAGCAAGCTTCGATGTTGGAATCTCAAGAATGCCACCTTGATTCACTGCATATGCGCCTTCACTAGAGGCTTTAAAACCAGTTAGGAAGTAATCTGATGCATCATTATCATGCGTTGCTTGGTTGGAATACTCAGTTGCTTCAAATACCACAGTATCAAACGCGATTGGAATACCATCAGGACCAAGCGGTGTTATTTCGTAAGTACCTTTATTGTTACCGTCTTCAGCAATAAACGTATCACCTGCAACCGCTACGCCATTGAGGTACGCTACCCAACTGCCTTGTTCATGATTATCAGTGAAATCACCGTCATTACCTTCGTTTTTAAACAAGTTAGATACTGAAAATGTAAACTGAGTCGCAGGGCTATCTAAGTTGATTTCAAACTTCTCAGATTGCTGCTCTGCACGATCATATTCAATCTGAGCGCCCAATCCACCTACTTTGCCGGCAACACCAATCTTAATGCCGCTGTGTGCGAAGTCTTTATCTTGGCCATTGAAGCTAGCATTTAGCTCAGCGCCTTCGGCTGACCATGGAGAGTCATTGTCTTCACTGAACTCACCCAGTTTAACTTCGAAGCCTTGCGGATCGTTATTCGCATTCAGGTCACCAGACTTATCGATAGTAACTGTCTTAACTTCACTTTCGTTACCATCACTGTCTACTGCTTTATATTCGAATGAATCTGACGCCTTAGCTTCAAGAGAAGTCAGCTCCCAGTTACCTGGTCCTTGTGTGCTTGCTTCCACCGAAACAATCTCAGCACCTTCAGGAGCGACAATCGTGACATTTTGATTATTGTGGGTGTCATCATAAAGGAAGGTTTGTTCTTCTGTGACACCATTACCATAATCAAAGGTGACTGTAATCTCAGCTCTTGATTGAACACTATCATCAGCATTTGGGGCAAACCAGCCACCCAAACCACTTAGACCAACCGTTACTGAGTCCGCTGGACGAGAAGATAAATCAATGTTGATTGCCTCGTCTTGGTGAATACCGCGATTAGTCGATGCAATACCGAAACCCATATGGCCTTGCTGACTGTTGTTTTGTACTAAAGGCTTAGCGTCAACGTTATTTCGACCTTCCGAGGTAATTGTGACGACATCACCATTATCAAATTTCAGTTCACGAGTATACGCATCTACTTCATCACCCCAGTTATGGAACTCTGCAGTGCTATGAGGGCCTTTATCTAATGTGGATGTATCATCAACACCTAAGAAGAAGCCTGTTGATTCTTGGTCATCTTCATAAACGATGTTGTTAGGATCTGCATACGTCTGCCCAACTACCACTTCAACCTTGTTATTACCATCGACATAATAAAGAGTTCCTGAATCAGGCAGCTCTGTGATGATCACGCCGAGATTTGTATCTGCGTCATTATCGTTATCATCTTCATTATCAGAAATATGGTCTGTACCATCACCTTCGATAGTCCCCATCCCGGTATCGAAAATAACTTGCGAAGAGCCATCTGCATTGAGAGAAATAGAGAAGTCTTCAGCTTTTGGCAGGTTATCATGGCTATCGTCAATAGCTACATTTTTATCAGCGCTAGACGTATCTAGCTTCTCAAATACATCGGTACCATCTTGAGTTACGGATACAACACTAACGTTAAACTCTTGTCCAACTTCGTATTCGTTGTCTTGTTCCGTTTGAATCTCAAAGGTCGCTGTATTTGTATTTGCGTCTACGTTTACAGTTATAACTTCAACAATATCTTCATTGCTCGCGTTTGTGTAAGAGTACTGAAGAGTAACCACACTATCTTCAGGCACTTGTTCACTTAACGTAATCGTAAATGGACTTGTCTTATCACCCTCAACAACTGAATCAGGTCCTGTCAGGCCAACTGTAACGGTATCTTTGTCGTTTGTATCTGTCTCATCGACAATCTTAGCTGTACCTGAGTCCTGTTTGTCATTTTCAACAAACTCACTAGTTGAGCTAGCATTTAGAGTTACAGTCTCTTCACCCTCAAGCAATTTATCATCAAGAACCTTGATGAAGACTTCTAAGCTATCAGAGCCGCTAGCAATAATAAGATCGGCAAGCTCCTGCTCTGAAAGCGCTTTATAATCTTGTCCATCTTTAACGTAGATCTTGTCTTCGTAATCGACACCTTTAGTTGCAGTATCATCTGCATGTCCCAGAGTCAGGTCTAGAGCCACGTTCTCTGAAACAAGCTCATCTAGGTTGATTTCAAATGATAAGAAAGCATCTTCTGCTTCTATCACTGGTTGGCCAGCCGTAATTGTTAGCTCAGCAACAGGTAATACATCAACATTCACTACAACCGTATCTGTACCACCGTTGCCGTCCGACACGGTAACAACAAATGAATCATCTCCATCAAACTCGTTGTTCGGAGTGTACTTCCACTCGCCCGTTTCAGAGTCGATCTCAACACTACCGTTTGTAGGTTGGCTCACCGTGTAAGTCAGGTCAGTGTCGTCAATATCGGTTGCAGTAACCTTACCAGATACAGAGTTATCCTCTTTAGTCGATACACTTATTTGATCAGTCTCGCCAATCGGCACTCCATCTTTGACAAATATTGGAGCATCATTTTCTGGAGTGACATTAATCGTAACCACGGCGGTATCAGTACCACCTTTACCGTCAGAAACTGTGTAAGTAAACGTAGCGATACCATTGAAGTCATCCGCAGGAGTGTAACGAACGGTTTGAGAACCATCTTGTAGTTCAACTAACTCAACCTGACCGTATGTTGGATCAATCACTAAACTATCTAAAATGATTAACGTATCACCATCAACGTCAGAATCATTCGAAAGTAACTCGCTACTAGGGATATCGAAAGTTAAATCTTCTTGTGTCTGAAGATTTTTAATCACTTCTTGAAATTTGATATTGTCTAGATAAGTCCCACTCTTGTCGCCTTCAGTGCCAACTTCTCTAAATGAAAGGGTATTTGAACCATCTCCACTCCCACCTAATAATTCCAATGACTGAGTTTGCATTACGTTACTTTCAGGGGTGATCGTAGCAACAACTTCGCCGTTCCAAATGACCTCAAGCTCAGCACTTGGCAATCGTTCGTACATTGCCGTATCAAAAGACAGTTGGTATAAGGTACCGCTTTCTACACCTCGAATTTGTTGAGTAAGGGTTACATTGTCACCATTACCTTCCATATCAATCATACGATCGCCATCTGTTTCATCAACAGCATAGCCTTCTTGAACTGAATCTAAAGCACCAGTTCTTGCATCGTAGGACCAACCATCTAGTTGGTCGATTCGAGAACCCCAACCGGCATTTGATACCGATTCATAGTCTTCAAAGCTACCATTGACGATCAGGTTATCACCTAACGCTCTTGAATCATCGTTCGCGATAGGGTCATCATTTACTGGTGTGACATTAACGGTCACTGTCGTAGTGCTTTTTTCACCATGAGTATCAACAATGGTGTATTCGAAAGTCGCTTCACCATTGAAGTCTTGGTTAGGTTCAAACACGACATTGCCATCTATCAGCTGAACAGAACCGTTTGTAGCATCGGTTGCGTTGACAGAAAAGATGGTTATGTCATCCCCATCAACATCGAAATCATTGGCTAGCAGCTCACTACCACTAATAGTAAGAGCCTGATCTTCTTCCGTTATAAGTTTGGGTGCATCTATTCCGGTAACTGTAATGTTATCGATGAACGCACCAAGCGAATCAGATTTACCCGCACCAGCAAAAGCGATTAAAGTAGCATCACTACTAACATCAAACTCAGCATTTACTTGATACCAACCTTTGTTATCCGGACCATCTAGTGTTACAGAAATGCCTTCTGGAGCAGTCACTGTTCCATCCGCATGCAGCGTAATAGTTGTATTCCCAACAGTAAAAGTCATATCAGACGACGAGTTGCCATCTTGGCGAGGGTTATAATCGAACTCTACCCTCAAAGAGTCTTGATCCGACGTATCAATTGATGTCGTCATCACCGTGTTTTTATGTGGGTCTAGCTCTGCGTAAAAATCACCGTCGGTAGCATCAACAATTAAGCCGTCTCGCTCAATCTCTATACCATTAGTAAAGTCCCATACCTCTGATGGGTCTTTAGAAACAACCGTCCAACCCGCTGGGTTTGCCATATTTTCGAATGACTCAGTGAGCAATATGGTTTCTTGAACGTTTTTGTAAGAATCACTAATGGCTACAGGCGCATCGTTGACTGGCGTCACCGTCAAGTTGAACGTGCTGTCTACCGGTGTGCTGCCATCTTCGTTGCCGTCTTCGACGTTAATATCGAAAGACGCCGACGTGGTTTCGCTGCCGTCATGCTTGAACGTCACTTTCCCCGCCGCCAACTGCGCCACCGTGAAGCTGCTCGACTCGACGCCGTCCACTAAGATTGTGCCGTTACTCGCGTTGCTGACCGTGAAGCTCACGCCTGTGTCCGTATCGTCAACGTCCGTATAGCCAAGATCTGCCGCCGTGATGGTGTAGCTGCCTGCTTCATCCATTTCACCCAACAGATCGCCTGTCAGCTCCGGCGCATCATTCACAGGCGTCACCGTCAAGTTGAACGTGCTGTCTATCGGTGTGCTGCCATCTTCGTTGCCGTCTTCAACGTTAACGTCGAACGACGCGGACGTGGTTTCACTGCCGTCATGCTTGAACCTCACTTCACCCGCCGCCAACTGCGCCACCGTGAAACTGCTCGACGCGACGCCGTTAACTAAGATTGTGCCGTTGCTCGCGTTGCCGACCGTGAAGGTCACGCCTGTGTCTGTATCGTCAACGTCTGTGTAGCCCAAGTCAGCTGCCGAGAGCGTGTAGCTGCCTGCCTCATCCACTTCCGCCGCCAAATCGCCTGTCAGCTCCGGCGCATCATTCACTGGCGTCACCGTCAAGTTGAACGTGCTGTCTACCGGTGTGCTGCCATCTTCGTTGCCATCTTCAACGTTAACGTCGAACGACGCCGACGTGGTTTCGCTGCCGTCATGTTTAAACGTCACTTTACCCGCCGCCAACTGCGCCACCGTGAAGCTGCTCGACGCGACGCCGTTCACTAAGATTGTGCCGTTGCTCGCGTTGCCGACCGTGAAGGTCACGCCTGTGTCTGTATCGTCAACGTCTGTATAACCCAAGTCAGCTGCCGAGATCGTGTAGCTGCCTGCCTCGTCCACTTCCGCCGCCAAATCGCCTGTCAGCACTGGTGCATCGTTCACAGGAGTGATATTAAGCGTAACTTCTGCTTCGTCTTCCCCACCGTTCCCATCGGTCACTTTATATTTAAAAGTTGCCTCGCCGTTATAGTCGGTATCCGGTGTGAATGTAATTGTATTGTTTGTGTAGTCGACAAACAGCTCACCATTAGTCGCGGAGGTAATTGAACCCACAACAATTGAGAGCTCATCACCATCAATGTCAGTATCATTCGCTAACAATTCATCAAAAGAAATCGTGATAGACGTGTCTTCAGCAGTAACAAGTTTAGATTGATTAATACCTGTCACTGTAATGTTATCTAACAACGCACCGTAGCTATCTGAAGCTCCAGCGCCTGCAAATGTAAGGTCCGTAACGTCCCCTTGGACTTCGAACTCAGCCGTGATCTTATACCAACCATTTGCGTCAGGTTGCCCTATTTGGACATTAAGTCCGTCGGCACCCGATAGAGATCCATCTGCGTGAACAGTAACTAACGTGTCACCGACTTTAAACGTCATGTCAGAAGATGAATTACCGTCTCGTCGAGGGTTGTAATCAAATTCAACACGCACGCTATCTTGGTCTGACGTATTAATGCTTGTTGTGATCGAGGTATTTTGATGAGCATCAAGTTCAGCGAGGTAGTCACCGTCTGTCGCGTCAGCTATGAGACCGTCACGCTGAATCTCTAGACCATTTGTTGCTTCCCAATCACCTAGTTCGTCGCCAGTTACTACTGTCCAACGACCTGTGTTTGTCATGTTTTCAAAGGACTCAGAGAAGAGCAGCGTCTCACTATGAGTTTCATATGTGTCATCAATCGCTACTGGGTCGTCGTTACGGCCATTCACCGTAATCGTCGCCGTTTGTGGTGTTACGCCGCCTAAGCCATCCACGACGTTGTAATTAAGAACAATCTGTTCGCTCTCACCCGCGGCCAAATAGTTAAAGGCACTTGGATCAATCACAAGAGTGTAACCATCCGCAGCCAGCGACAGTCCTGTTGGCAAGCTATCTAAGTCAGCAATCGACAAGGTCGCATCCGCGTCCACGTCGCCTGCGCCTTTAAGTAGGTTCAAGGTTTTCTCTGAGGCATCTTCGTGAGTCGTCTTCGTCAACTGCTCACCCACGGTTGGCGCATCGTTGCTGCCTTTCACTTCGACCGTAATTTCATGCTTCGTCTTGCCATCCGCAGATTTAACGACTAGCGTTTCAGTGTATGTATCACCAGCATCAAGCTTGTTTGCTTTCGTATCATCCAGGGAGTAACTCCACTCACCCGTGGCGTCATCAAACTCAAAGGTGCCGTATTTACCCGCTAGTTTAGCGTCGGCCACTTCTTGGAAGGTGCTTTCACCCTGATCAGGGTCTTCGACTTTCAGAGTGCCGCCCGCCGCAACATCACCGATTGGGTTTCCATCTACATCGATACCCGCTTCAACAACGCTGCTATCTTGCTCTCCGTCTACCGTGATAGTCGCTTTGTCATTACGGCCATTCACCGTAATCGTCGCCGTTTGTGATGTAACACCACCTAAGCCATCCACGACATTGTAATTGAGAACAATCTGTTCGCTCTCACCCGCGGCCAAATAGTTAAAGGCACTTGGATCAATCACAAGAGTGTAACCATCTCCGGCAAGCGATAGTCCTGTTGGCAAGCTATCTAAGTCAGCAATCGACAAGGTCGCATCCGCGTCCACGTCGCCTGCGCCTTTAAGTAGGTTCAAGGTTTTCTCTGAGGCATCTTCGTGAGTCGTTTTCGTCAACTGCTCACCCACGGTTGGCGCATCGTTGCTGCCTTTCACTTCGACCGTAATTTCATGCTTCGTCTTACCATCCGCAGATTTAACGACTAGCGTTTCAGTGTATGTATCACCAGCATCAAGCTTGTCTGCTTTCGTATCATCCAGGGAGTAACTCCACTCGCCCGTGGCGTCATCAAACTCAAAGGTGCCGTATTTACCCGCTAGTTTAGCGTCGGCCACTTCTTGGAAGGTGCTTTCACCCTGATCAGGGTCTTCGACTTTCAGAGTGCCGCCCGCCGCAACATCACCGATTGGGTTTCCATCTACATCGATACCCGCTTCAACAACGCTGCTATCTTGCTCTCCGTCTACCGTGATAGTCGCTTTGTCATTACGGCCATTCACCGTAATCGTCGCCGTTTGTGATGTAACACCACCTAAGCCATCCACGATGTTGTAATTGAGAACAATCTGTTCGCTCTCACCCGCTGCCAGATAGTTAAAGGCACTTGGATCAATCACAAGAGTGTAACCATCTCCGGCAAGCGATAGTCCTGTTGGCAACGCACCTAAGTCAGCAATCGACAAATCCGCATCCGCATCAACGTCGTCCGCGCCTTTGAGTAGGTTCAAGGTTTTCTCTGAAGCATTTTCGTGAGTCGTCTTCATCAACTGCTCACCCACGGTTGGCGCATCGTTGCTGCCTTTCACTTCGACCGTAATTTCATGCTTCGTCTTACCATCCGCAGATTTAACGACTAGCGTTTCAGTGTATGTATCACCAGCATCAAGCTTGTCTGCTTTCGTATCATCCAGGGAGTAACTCCACTCACCCGTGGCGTCATCAAACTCAAAGGTGCCGTATTTACCCGCTAGTTTAGCGTCGGCCACTTCTTGGAAGGTGCTTTCACCCTGATCAGGGTCTTCGACTTTCAGAGTGCCGCCCGCCGCAACATCACCGATTGGGTTTCCATCTACATCGATACCCGCTTCAACAACGCTGCTATCTTGCTCTCCGTCTACCGTGATAGTCGCTTTGTCATTACGGCCATTCACCGTAATCGTCGCCGTTTGTGATGTAACACCACCTAAGCCATCCACGACGTTGTAATTGAGAACAATCTGTTCGCTCTCACCCGCTGCCAGATAGTTAAAGGCACTTGGATCAATCACAAGAGTGTAACCATCTCCGGCAAGCGATAGTCCTGTTGGCAACGCACCTAAGTCAGCAATCGACAAATCCGCATCCGCATCAACGTCGTCCGCACCTTTGAGTAGGTTCAAGGTTTTCTCTGAAGCATCTTCGTGAGTCGTCTTCATCAACTGCTCACCCACGGTTGGCGCATCGTTGCTGCCTTTCACTTCGACCGTAATTTCATGCTTCGTCTTACCATCCGCAGATTTAACGACTAGCGTTTCAGTGTATGTATCACCAGCATCAAGCTTGTCTGCTTTCGTATCATCCAGGGAGTAACTCCACTCGCCCGTGGCGTCATCAAACTCAAAGGTGCCGTATTTACCCGCTAGTTTAGCGTCGGCCACTTCTTGGAAGGTGCTTTCACCCTGATCAGGGTCTTCGACTTTCAGAGTGCCGCCCGCCGCAACATCACCGATTGGGTTTCCATCTACATCGATACCCGCTTCAACAACGCTGCTATCTTGCTCTCCGTCTACCGTGATAGTCGCTTTGTCATTACGGCCATTCACCGTAATCGTCGCCGTTTGTGATGTAACACCACCTAAGCCATCCACGACGTTGTAATTGAGAACAATCTGTTCGCTCTCACCCGCGGCCAAATAGTTAAAGGCACTTGGATCAATCACAAGCGTGTAACCGTCCGCGGCAAGCGATAGTCCTGCAGGTAAGGTATCTAGGTCAGCAATCGACAAGGTCGCGTCCGCGTCCACGTCATCTGCGCCTTTAAGTAGGTTCAGGGTTTGCTCTGGTGCGTCTTCATGGGTGGTCTTCGTCAGTGTATCGCCCACGGTTGGCGCATCGTTGCTGCCCAACACCTCTACTTGTATTTCGTAGCTATCGGTACCATCAAGTGATGTCACTAACAAGCTTTCTGTGTACGTATCACCTTGGTCTAGCTTATTAGCTTTAGAATCATTCAGTGTGTAAGTCCAATCGCCAGTTGATTCATCAAAGGTAAATATGCCGTACTTACCTTGCAATTTCTCGCTATCTACCTCGTTAAAGCTCTCTTGACCTTGATCGGCATCTACAACGCTCAGCTGACCTTCTGCATAACTATTACCACTCTCATCACCTTGAGCATCAATACCCAACTCAACAATATCAGCACTCTGCGGGTCACTCACACTGATGACCGCTTTGTCATTAGTACCGGTGACAGTAATAGTCGCGGTCGATGTGACCGGCTCGCCACTTTCATCGCTCATCGTGTACGTCACCACGACTTGCTCTGTTACACCTACTGGCAGGTGGTCAAAATCTTCGCCAGTCGCTTCAAAGACAAGTTTGTTATCAACGATGGTCGCCAGACCTTTATCTGAGCTCACATTGTCTAAGGTAAAGGTCGCACCATCATCTAAATCTGTGTCGTTGGCCAATACATCTACGGTTACGGTGCTGTTCTCTTGAACTGCCCCGGTGTCTGCATTGGCAATTGGGAGATCGTTAGTGCCGGTGACAGTGATGGTAGCTGTCGATGTGATCGGCTCGCCACTTTCATCGCTCATCGTGTACGTCACCACGACTTGCTCTGTTACACCTACTGGCAGGTGATCAAAATCTTCGCCAGTCGCTTCAAAGACAAGTTTGTTATCAACGATGGTCACCAAACCTTTATCTGAACTCACACTGTCTAAGGTAAAGGTCGCACCATCATCTAAATCGGTGTCGTTAGCCAACACATCAACGGTTACGGTGCTGTTCTCTTGAACTGCCCCGGTGTCTGCATTAGCAATTGGGAGATCGTTAGTACCGGTGACAGTAATAGTCGCGGTCGATGTGATTGGCTCGCCACTTTCATCGCTCATCGTGTACGTCACCACAACTTGCTCTGTTACACCTACTGGCAGGTGATCAAAATCTTCGCCAGTCGCTTCAAACACAAGTTTGTTATCAACGATGGTCACCAGACCTTTGTCTGAGCTCACACTGTCTAAGGTAAAGGTCGCGCTATCATCTAAATCGGTGTCGTTAGCCAACACATCAACGGTTACTGTGCTGTTCTCTTGAACTGCACCAGTGTCGGCGTTTGCGATTGGAAGGTCATTAGTGCCTGTGACTGTGATAGTTAGTGTTGTTGTATCAGTTGTACCTTGGTCATCAGTTACTGTGATTAGTACTTCAATCTTTAGTTCTTCACCTTCAGATAGATAATCATAAGAAGACGCATCGAATTCATAACTACCGTCTTCGTTTAAAGTTAGTCCTTCAACTAAGGTGTCCGCAGTAAACACTAGTGGTTCACCTACAGGTTGATCTACATCCGTAACATTGATGATACCGCTAATAACCTGGTCCTCTAATAAGGAACGGTCCTCAGGCTCTGCTACTGGCGCATCATTCACTGGCGTAACATCAATTGTGACAGTTAGCGTGTCTGTCAGACCAGTTTCATCCGTCACGATAACTTGGAAGCTATCTGGGCCGTTATAGTTTGCATCTGGAGTGTATTGCCAAGAGCCATCTTCATTTAGGGTAAGGCTACCGTTAGAAGGACCCGATTCAACTGAGAAGGTAAGAAGGTCATTATTTGCATCGGTCGCAGTTAACTGGCCGCTTAACAAAGTATCTTCTGGAACAGATGCACTTAGTGCATCTTCAAGCGCGCTAAAAGAAAGGTCTACAAAAATTGGCTCTTGTTGTGCGAAACGAAATTGCTCTAGAAGGCTTAAGCTTTGAGTTCGAGACATGCCTAGTGCTTCAAAACCCGTAGTGATGAACTCAGTACCAGGGATTGTCTCTTCGCCATCACGCTCTACGGTTCCACTAGTTGCTAGACTAGAACCGTTTTGACCAGCAGCGGTAGCGAACTCATCTCCTAACTCAGTAGGGTCTTCACCTTCTTCTAATGCGGCAAAGATATTTGCGATATCTTGGTCTAGTTCAACTTCACCGTCTTCAGGTGAAAAACGCTTAACTGATACCTGAGGTTCATTAGGTTCATTTTGAGACTCAAGAGTTACATCTCCAGCCTGAAGAGGCTCTCCCTCTTCGAGCACTCTAACCGTGCCGTCCACTGAAATAACAATGCGTTGACCCAATGCAAGAGCACCGGTCAAATTCAATGCTGTAATGTCCATATCAACCCCTAAAAACCATTTTCGCTTGCCACGTCAATTTTGTGACATCTTATTTATAATATTAGCCAAAATATAACATTTAACGTCACATAATTCCTAGTTATGAATCTCGCATTTAACATACTCACTGCCAAGGTAATGACGCTGATCACATCACACAATAATGAAAGTGCTCACACTATCAATATAAGTTATTGTGTTTGCGAAAAATAACAGAGCTAAAAACGTAAAATTGACGTTCTTAAAATCATCATAAAGCGCACAGCAAACTGTTAACAACTTTACAACCATTTACGGTAGCTTCTCGAGCGAACGTTATTTTTTTGGCGGTTCATCTAAATTTCGTATCTAGCACATTAAAAAGCGTAGGTTTAGATGCAGTCCAATTTGGAGAGATGGAAATTGAATTACATTCAAACGACAACATTAGGGTTAGCTATAGCGCTAAGTTTGCCGACAACAGCACAAACCTTAGAGCAAGCCGTTGCGTTTACTTTAGAAAGCAACCCTGAAATCAAAAGTGCTTATAACGAATATATCAGTAAGCGTTATCTTAACGACGCTTCTGGTGGTGCTTATCGACCAAGTATAGACTTAGATGGTGGGATTGGTTATGAACATACTGATCTTGCAACCAACCAAGACACTACCGACCTGACTAGAAAAGAAGCAACGATCACCTTGACCCAGTTGATATGGGATGGTGCTAATACATCCAATGATATCGACCGTACTGCCGCTGATGCAGAGTCTGTGCGCTATCAACTACTATCTAACGCGCAAGACATCGCTTTAGAAGTAACAAAGGTTTATCTTGACGCAGTGAAAGCCTATGAAGTGCTTTCTCTTTCGGAAAGTAACTTGGCGACGCACAAAGAGATATATAACGATATTCGTAAGCGCGTGGAATCAGGTATTGGTTCAACCGCAGATATGTCACAAGTTGAGGCTCGTATTGCAAAAGCGCACGGGAATTTGCTTGCTGCTCAAAACAACCTTTTTGATACACATACACAGTTTAAAAGAATTGTTGGTCAATCTCCTTTAGGGTTAACTTTCCCTCGCGCAGATGCGGGAGCAATTCCTTACACCGTTGATGGTGCGTTGGCAAAAGCGTTTAACCAGCATCCAGTAATCAAGATTGCACAAGCCGATGTTGACTCAGCGAAGTTCCAATACAAACAATCTAAGAGTACCAACTACCCGACTGTTTCTTTTGAAGCAGCTCAAACTTGGCGTGATGACGCCGGTGGCACAGAAGGTAGCAGCGATGAGTTTTCTGCCATGGTTCGTTTAAGATACAACCTTTACAATGGTGGTTCGGATCAAGACCGCGCAGAAAGTGCAGCCTACCAACTCAACAAAGCCAAAGACCTTCGCGAAAGTACTTACCGCAATGTAGAAGAGAGTCTGCGTCTTTCATGGAGCGCACTTGATTTAACGGTTCAGCAAAAAGAGTTCCTATCTGACCACGTAGACTCGGCATCAGACACGGTTATCTCATATGAGAAACAATACCGCATCGGTAAACGTACCCTTCTCGACTTGCTTAACACCGAGAATGAATTATTCGAAGCTCGTAAAGGCTATTTAGATGCTAAGTATGACGAGCAATACGCAAAATATCGCGTAATGAACGCAACTGGTAACCTACTCATCGGTTTACGAGTTGAGATCCCAGAAGAATGGAATGAAAAGGTGGAATATTAATGAAGCTTACCAACACAGTATTATCGCTTTGCTTCATGGTTGTATCTGCCAATGCTTTAGCTGAAAACAACGAAGATGAATTTGAATATCGCGCTCTTCCGCCTGTTACTCAGATTTACGATCTTCAAGATGATGACAATGACGGTGTAATCAACGCGCGAGATTTATGTCCCGATACACAAATTGATGCCGAGATCGATAACGACGGTTGTGGATCATATTTCGAGTCATCGGAAAAGAAAGAGCTGCATATACTCTTCGCTAATAATTCCACGGAAATAAACCCTGTCTTTCTAGGGCAGATACGCCAAATGGCTGCGTTTTTGAAGCGCTATGAGAGCACAAGCATTGAATTGCAAGGTTATGCCAGTAAGGTAGGTAATGCGGCACACAACCTAAAGCTTTCGAAAGAACGAGCATCGCATGTAAGACGTGCGCTAATAAGCAACGGTATTCAGTCATCTAGAGTCAACATTGTCGGTCATGGTGATTCTGAATTCAGCAGCGATGACACCCAAATCAATCACGCACTGCATCGAAAAGTTGTTGCTTCCGTTGTTGGATTTAAGGGTAATATCAAAGAAGAATGGCACATCTTCACCAAAATTAAAAAGTAAGCGTACCCTGCTTTTACCATACTGAAACGTTATCTTAAGTTAACGTTTCAGTATGGTGATAATTCCTTGAATAGCATATACCTAAGCCGTCTATAATGTTAATCTTGCCACGTTATCAACATAGAGAATTAATCCATGAGCAAACTAACAGCTGATACTCAAGCAAATCTAGAACTTTTCGTTTCTGAAACACAAGAAACTAAACTGGTATGGGGCCTTCGCAACGAAGAAGGTTGGCTAGCATGTGACTCAAGTGAATTCGAAAACAGCGAAGTGATGCCATTCTGGTCTTCAAAAGAAGATGCTCAAACTCACAACGTTGAAGAGTGGGCTGACTTCGAAGTATTAGAAATTCCACTAGATATCTTTGTAGAAGATTGGTTACTGACTCTTGCTGAAGACGGCGTTCTTGTTGGTACTAACTGGAATGCAACATTAGAAGGCAAAGAGCTTGAGCCTTCTGACCTAGCGAAATTATACATCTAATTTCCGATATCGGTCGCGCGAATCGTGCGACCGATATACCTCTGATTAGTATCAATAAATTAGAGATCTACCTCGCATAACCTCGTAGCTGTACCTTTCAAAATTTGAAGCAACATCAAACTAATAATAGAATATCGTTCTTTATCTGATTGATCGTCTCTTGTGAATCACTTCGTTTTTGTTACCTTTCTACTACTCATTAGCTTTTGTTCTTATAGCCAAGTATCAACGTCAGATCGTGACCACTATTCACCAGTCTATACCTCCAATTTAAGCTCTACTCCAAATGCTGATTGGAACACACTTTATCTATCTACTTTAAACCACTCTCCTGAGCGAGCATTAAACATGCTGCAAACACGCTACATCGGGTCAACGGATTACGGAGATAAGCTTTACCTTGCGTCTCTTCTGTATCAATACATGAGCCACCGAGATCAGCCGTTCTACGGAATCGCTTCAAACGACAGCGACTACCAAGCGATAGAAACAGCGTTTATTTCTGCTCTGAGGAAAGACGGCAAAGGCCAATATGAACAAGCACAACAAGGCTTTCTAACACTTTTGGCGAAAATGCAATCTCGCAGTGATTTAACTGGTAAAGCCTTACTAAAATACCAGCTATGCCGATCGCTTAACGAGCAAGCTAAATACCATCAAGCGAACTATTACTGCTCTGCCCTTGAGTCAGATTTACATGACATCGCTGACCCTGTATTACCAAAATTCGGGACTTATCGAGTCATCGCGAACAATCATCATTTCCGCAGTGACTATCAAGCTGCACTAGACACCTACCTATCACTAATAAACGTGTTTCCACAAGGACATGATATTTCAGGGGTTTACAACGATGTGGGTAACTTGCTCAAAGAATTAAAGCAATATGAAAAATCGGTGGAGTATCTAAAGGAAGCTCTCATTCTCAGAACAAACGCTTCAGATTTACTGAAAGCACAAGTGCATCACAGCCTTGCGGATCTCTACCTCAACCAAGAGCAAAGTGACCTGGCAATTCATCACTTTCAGACAGCAAGAACACTGTTGAGCTCATCGTCGCATAGTTACGGTATCGCACTCACAAGTCTTGGCTTAGGAAAGGCGTACACTCAAACGAAAAACTATGATGTGGCGAGAGCCTTCCTAATCGAGTCTCTTTCAGCTTCGAGCGAACTGAGTAATGATGTCATTCGCATCAATGCTTACTTGGCGATCAGCGACATGTTCGAAGAACAGAAATTGCCAACGGAAGCGCTCAACTATGCTCAACAAGCGCTAGAAATAGCAGAACAAGTCACAAGGCATAAATACATCGCGCAGTCACTTCTGCAGCTTTCTGATATTCATCAATCACTCGGCGATTACCAACAAGCTTTCTATTTCTACCAGCGATACTCGTCAATACAAATGGAAGCTAGAGACATCGATAATCGACTCGCACTCGAAGCGCTCGGCCTGACGCACGCCAAATATGAGCAGGAACTGGAAAGCTCTTTCCTGACACATCAAACGAAACTCGACCGCGTTCAAATTGAAAAAATGGAACATCAAAGATGGATGTACAACATCGTTGTTATTCTGTTGCTTTGCGCTGCAAGCTTTACGGTATTGGTAAACAAAACGGTTCGCGCAAAAGCCGCAATTGATGGCTTAACGAAAGCATATAGCCGAACTGAGATAATTCGAAGAATCAAAAGAGTGAAACGCTGTAAAGGGACGGACAAACGGCATGTGCTCGTGCTGCTCGATCTCGATAAGTTTAAGAAGATTAATGATGAGCATGGGCACCCTACTGGTGATCGAGCACTGGTCCACATTAGTGATCAAGTTAGAAAACACTTAGTGAATGGTGAATTGTTTGGTCGCTTAGGGGGCGAAGAATTTGTCATCATGTTAACCGATACCCAACCAGCAGAGGTACGAGAACGCGTTGAAGAGTTGCACTACGCAATTTCAAGCACTGTCTTCTTATCAGAAAGCAAAAAGTCACTTAATGTGACCGCGAGTTTTGCTTATCTAGCAACCTCAAACGCATTAAGTGACTTTGATGACTTGTATTCAGTGCTTGACCAAGCGCTCTATCAAGCCAAAAGCAACGGTCGAAACTGTATTATTGATGCTTTTTTGGTAGACATAAGACGAACCGATTGATTTACCTGAGATTATTTATTCTCAGCCTGTTTGCGAACCAACTCAGCCATAATGCTTTCGCGATCACCGAGGTAATCGTTAAGACCAACTTTACGCAGTTCACATGCTGGACAATCGCCACAACCATCACCAACAATGCCGTTGTAACAAGTCAGTGTTTTGTTTCTAACAAGCTCAAGTGCTGAGTACTGGTCTGCTAGCGCCCATGTCTCAGCCTTGTTTAACCACATTAGCGGTGTTTTGATATCAAGCTGCTTATCCATACCTTGTACAAGTGCAGAGTTCATCGCCTTCACAAAGTCATTACGGCAATCAGGGTAGCCAGAAAAGTCTGTTTCACACACACCTGTAATCACGGTTTCAGCACCGATTTGGTAAGCATAAATACCCGCTAGAGTTAGGAATAGAATATTACGACCAGGAACGAATGAATTCGGCAGCCCATTCTCTTGCAGCTCATGAGACACAGGAATATCGTCACGAGTCAGAGAGCTGATAGCCAGTTCATTCAACAGAGTCACGTCCATCACTTTATGCGCTTTCACGCCAAGCTCTTTCGACAATGACTCAGCAACTTCAATCTCGAGTCTATGGCGCTGACCATAATCAAACGTAATTGCATGAACTTCATCATACTCTTTTAATGCCTGAACAAGACACGTTGTTGAGTCTTGACCACCACTGAATACTACAACTGCTTTTTTCATCTTAAATCCTTACGAGAACCTTCTACTAGCGACTTATCTTGCCCAGTAAAAATACAACCTATGCGATACTCAAATATTTGTGAGTTTGTATTGATAAGCGCCAATTGCGCTCAATGCAGGTATCAATACAAAGCTGAGTAGCTCGGTCTTTTTGGCTGATTGGTTGCAGAGCGATAACAGTGTCGCTAGCAACCGCAGCTCGCTCCAATAAACCGTCAAGTTGTTCGATGTCTTTGCTTGTGCCTACTGGATGCTTAATTTCGTTAGCACGTTGTAAAGCGCTATCTAAAATTTCCAGTTTCGCTTTCATCGCCACCTTCGGTGACACCGTAACCCAAGTATTAGATGTGGCTTTAACTTCTGATGTTCCGCTAGTCTCAATCTGACAGCAACAACCGTGCTGCTCAAATGCTTCAGTAAGAGGAACAAGATCATAAATGCATGGCTCACCACCAGTAATCACAATGTGCTTAGCAGTGTAACCTTGCTTGATATATTCATTCACGATTCCTTGAGCATCGATTGCTGACCAAGTTGGTGAATCTTCTGTCTTAACCATAATATCGCCAAGGCTGGTTTCATCTTCTGGCAACGCTTCCCAGGTCTGTTTGGTATCGCACCAAGAACAGCCAACTGGGCAAATTTGCAGACGAACAAAAACAGCGGGAACGCCAGTAAACACGCCCTCACCCTGAATGGTTTCAAACATTTCATTAATCTTGTACAACTTTCCCTCAGCTCAATCATTTGATGAAATTAATCAACCGCAGACCTTAAAGCACTTCCCCCTTTTGGTCAAACAAATGAGTACTGATAAATGAGTTGATCAAAGCCCTAGCCTGAACTTTCAAGTTCCCTTATCCTTTCGCCCATAGATTTCGTTAGCTTTTAATTTTTTAGTAAGGAACAACATGTACAAACTGATTGCTCTTGATATGGATGGCACACTACTCAACAGTGAAAAAGTGATTTCTCAAGAGAACAAAGACGCAATCGCCAAAGCACGAGCTGCAGGTGTGAAAGTGGTTCTCGCTTCTGGTCGCCCTTTAGAAGGCATGCAAAGCAAATTAGATGAGCTTTCGATTGACGGCGAAGATGACTTTGTACTCTTCTATAACGGCTCTATGGTTCAGAACGTATCGACAAAAGAGATCATTCACAGTGAGATCAGCAACGGTAAAGCTGCAAAAGAGATTGCAGCCCTCGCTGAACAACTTGGTGGTTATGTCCATGCTTTCAGCAAGATCCACGGCTTAATCACACCTGAGAACAATGAGTACACTGGTATTGAAGCGCGTATTAATGGCTTAGATATAACCGAGTTCGACTTTTCTCAACTAGAAGATGACCACGAAATCATCAAAACTATGATTGTCGCTGAACCAAGCAAGCTGACTGAAATCATCGGTAAGTTGCCACAAGAGCTTAAGACTCAGTTTACTATCGTACAAAGTGCGCCATTCTTCTTAGAGTTCCTAAACCCAAAATCAAACAAGGGTGTCGGTATTGAAGCGATAGCGAAACACTTAGGCATTAAAGCGGAAGAAGTCATCTGTATGGGTGACGCTGAAAACGATCACCATATGCTTGAATACGCAGGCCTTGGCATTGCAATGGAAAACGCAATGGAAGAAACCAAGAAACTGGCGGATCACATCACAGCGAGCAACGACGACCATGGTGTAGCGGTCGCGATTGAGAAGTTTATCTTCAACTCATAAACGCTTAACAGGTTCTAATAAGAATTACTTTTTGCTTGTTTCAGAAATGACAAAGGCTGTGCACTGCACAGCCTTTTTGATTTTGTGTTAGTCGAGTCGATTACTCTCTTTTCCATGGCAGACGAAATGCCACCACACCAAACAGAATCAATATTGGGAAACGTAACGTTTCAATAATAAATGAAGCAATACCACTGAAAGAGACAAAGCTTCCAGCCCAGCTAATCAGCAGATTTCCCGCTAACAACATCGCCATCACTCCAAGAACGATCTTGAATGAGAACTGACCAACCAAAGGTTTCGAGTCTGTTAACGTCACTAGGCATGCAATCGTCATCAAAATCGCCACCCAGAATGAGAATGTTGGCAGTGGCCATATCACCGTGAGAACAATCGACAGTAAGCACAATGCCCACCAAACACCTTTAGAGCTCAACAAAGCGCTAATATCAACATCCGGTTTCGCGTCTAATCTCACGATATGCCACGTCGTTAACGCGCCTAATACGCCACCCATTAATACATCACTAAAGAACGCACTGCCTGAATAAGACTTAAATAGCATGATCCACAACAGGCCAGCGAGCACTATCAGAGTAGTTTTTTGCTCCAAGAGGCGTTTTAGTTTCCAAAAGACTAACAAGGTTAAACTAACCCACAAGGCAGCCAACAGACTTGGAAAACTATACCCACTGCTCATCACCAGCTTCAATGTTGGCAAGTAAGCGTGTGGACGTGGAAAACCAAAACCTTGGTGCGCGATCAAAGTAAGTAGTGTCACCGAGATCAAAGTGAAGCCAAACTTCAACGCGAAGTTACGGCCAAAGTACCAAGCAATTAGCGGCAATATCACAATGAAAACCCATGGCTTCGCCAACAAGTCAGTCAAAAGCACAGTATTCGCAAACACGCTTGGCATCTTATCGAACGTGTTTTGAAGTGACACAATCCAATTTAATTCAACTTGATGGACTTTGGGTGCCGCGCCCACCAGCTCAGTTACATACGTTACCGGTTGATCTGTCGCGGATAAAAACAGCTCGTTAATCTCAGACCACTGTTCTGGATAGCGGTATTGGTGATCTTGCAACTCAGTAGGAGGAAGTAACATCGCTCGACTGACTTCCACGCCATAATGAGGCGCAAACCAAATAGGCAGCTCAAAGCCTCCTAACTCATTTCGAGCTTTGTAGCTGATCACTTCCGAGTCAGAAATACAATCAAACACGACGGCACTGTCGGTATAACCCAGTACATCACCGACCGTTACTGACAAACCCGCCTCTTCCCACGTTTCACGTTGCGCCGCGACGGCTGGCGGCTCACCTGAAACAACAGTGCCTCCCGGTAGAGACAATTGACCTGTGATCAACTCATCAACCAACACGATTTGGTTATCAGCCCGTACTACACACAAGGCGCCCGCGATATGATCGAGCAAAGTGTTGTTTGCCCAAGCGGAAGTAATACTCAAAAGAGACAGTATGAAAACTAATAGATATCGAATAACCAACGAGTTTACCTAAAAAATAATAGAAGAAATTTAAGACTGCTGTTGCAGTTGAACTATTGTAATCAAAGCCACACAAAATCGCTGTCTACGTTTTGTGCAAAGCCTTCCTCATCCATTGAATGTGAGGTGTGAACCCCATTTTTTGATAGAAGTCCTTGGCAGGTGAATTAAAGTCCCAAACTTCTACAAAGACCTGTTCAACCCCATAATCATCAAAAGTACTTTCAACTTTGCTAAACAACTTTTCTGCAATTGATTCTTTTCGATAATCAGGCAAGACAAACAGCTCATCGACACTCCCCATCGACACTGGTTTACTTACCGTTGAGATAAGCTCACAAAAATGCCCCGAGATAAAGCCAACAATGAGCTCACCTTTTAATGCCACATAAACCAAACATTCAGGGTCATCCAAGTATCGTACAATGCTTTTTTCCTGCTCAATCTCTTCTGCCGTTTTAAAGTGCTCTGGGCTAGCAAGGTGGTGGTGATGGTGGAGATCGAACATTAACTCGTTAAGTTGTTCCAAATCCGTGTGCTTTGCAGCCCTTAAGATGACATTCATGACTATTGCGCTTCTCAAACCAAATTAATATCTAAACTGAGTCTAGTTTACTTGGCGTGAGTATCTATACAAGTTATTGAATTAATTCATTGTTTGAAGTGCGTATTTTAGATACAAAAACGGCCACATTACGTGGCCATTCTGTTTGAATGATTTTCAATTAAACGAATATCTAGGCTCTAGCTTTAGTTGTAGCTTTTGCTGTAGCGGTAGCTTTATGCACCGTTGTCCTCTTTCTCTTCTTTGAGTTCAGCAAGCTGTTGTTCTAGTTCAATAAGCTTAATTTCAGCCTCTACTTCAGCAACTCGCTTTTCTGCATCAGTGCGATTGTCTTGCGCCAGACCATCAGCAGTGACTTGGGTTCGTTGTGCGTTTCTTGCATCATCCGTATCTTTCATTGAACCAGCAACACCACCGGTCACACCACCCAATGCAGCACCCTTCGCGGCTAAGCTCGCATCTCCAGTTAGAGCGCCTGCTGTCGCTCCTAATAAAGCACCACCCACAGCACCACGATTACGTGCAGCATTCTCATTTTCGTTATCCATTGCTGGTGATGCGCAACCAGAAAGAGTCACAATCAGTGTCGCTAAAAGAAAAGGTTTAGTGAATTTCATAGGAGTCTCGCTTAGTTCTTCGTTTGGAGTAGAGCCATCTTAAGCAGAACCGTTAATGAGATAAATAAAGCCACGTTTAGACGATACATCATGTTCAGCTATGTATTATTCAGCCATCACATAACTGATTAATGATATATAGCTTTGAGCTCGCTTTATCCTCACCAACAAAAAAGGCGACCAATAAGGTCGCCTCAATCGAGCTTTCTCAATAATTCTTGTCTTTCACATATCTCTCTTAGCCTTTAGACCAAAAGTTTTGCATGTTTGCTGCGCTAGGTGGTGGTCTAACACCGCAATCTCGATAATGATTTTTATCGCCTATCCCCAGTATCTTGCCATTTTCGTCATCAATCATCGCGGCAACTTTAACACCGTCTCCCACATGACGAGTCAACACGACAATTTCACCGGCTCTTTCAGACCTTACCGCGCCTAAGATTTGATATTCGTAGCGGCCTTTCCTTGAATTAACGATCATCTTCGAGTTGATCGGGTCGGCTTCATATCCCACACCAATATCAAAAACCGCTTGATAGAGATCGACGCCAGTCTTGGACACACATTTAAATACCTTGGGATGACTCAAAGGTTCTAACAACGCTCTACTCGCTTCATCCTTTGAAATACTGGCACTAGCAGCACCACTGACCAATAAAGCAATCAACAAAAAGTAAGCTCGCATAAAAAGACCTCAATATGTGGGATTCATAATGAGGTCATAGTAAACGCAATGGATAAGCGGATGAATAAAGTAGAGTTTAGGTAAACCATCACGCTGGCTTATGTATAGATCAACAAGCCGAAGATCAGATTACCTAAGCAAAAAACTTATTTACCGAGCTTTTCAGCAATTTCCGTTAAGCTGGTAGGATCGTCAATCGTCGAAGGCACCACATATTGTTCACCTTCTGCGATCTGCCGGATGGTTCTGCGTAAAATTTTGCCTGAGCGTGTCTTAGGTAGTCTCTTTACAACCAAGGCTTGCTTAAAACAAGCGACCGCGCCAATCTCATTACGAACCTTGCCAACCAACTCCCTTTGCAACTCAATGCCATCGACTTTTACGCCATCTTTCAGCACAACTAAACCAAGAGGTAGCTGCCCTTTTAAGTCATCGTGAATACCGACTACCGCACATTCTGCAATGGCTGGGTGACCACCCACGATCTCTTCCATTTCTCCCGTCGACAGACGATGCCCCGCTACATTTATCACATCATCAATACGACCCATGATAAATAGATACCCATCTTCATCGAGATAGCCGCCATCACCCGAAACGTAATAGCCTGGGAATTGGCTCAGATAGCCAGATTCAAATCGATCATGATTACGCCAAACTGTTGGTAGACAACCGGGTGGCAACGGGCGTTTAAGAGCCACAAAACCTTGTTGATTAGGCTGAGCTACTTCACCGAGTTCATTGAGGATCTCCACTTGGTAACCGGGTACTGGCTTGGTTGAAGAACCCGCTTTTACAGGCAAAGATTCAAGCCCTGTTGGATTGGCAGAAATAGCCCAACCCGTTTCGGTTTGCCACCAGTGGTCGATAACCGGTTTATTGGTATGAGATTCGACCCAATCCAATGTTGGCGGGTCCAAGCGCTCGCCAGCCATGAAAATCGACTTGAGCGATGATAAGTCATACTTGGTGAGCAACTCGCCTTCAGGATCTTCTTTCTTAATTGCTCTAAACGCGGTTGGCGCAGAAAACAATACATCGACGTTGTACTCTTCACACACACGCCAGAATGCCCCGGGATCTGGCGTTCGTACTGGCTTGCCTTCAAACAAAATGGTCGTACAGCCATGAATCAATGGCGCATACACAATGTAGGAATGCCCCACTACCCAGCCGACATCAGAAGCTGCCCAAAACACACCATCTTGCGGCATATCGTAAATAGTGCTCATCGAGTATTTCATCGCGACCGCGTGACCACCATTGTCACGAACCACGCCTTTTGGCTTACCCGTCGTCCCTGATGTATACAATATATATAGTGGGTCAGTCGCTAGAACAGGCACACATACGTGAGGCAAAGCATCCTCAACCGCTTGTTGCCAAAGTACATCGCGTTCATTGTTCAATTCGGCTAGAGACTGCTCTCTTTGGAATACCACCACTTTCTCAGGCTTCCAGCGGCTGTCCATGATCGCCCTGTCGACCATCGGCTTATATGGCAGGACTTTATTTATCTCGACACCACAGGAGGCAGTAATCAACACTTTCGGCTCGGCATCTTCAATTCGAACGGCAAGCTCATGAGGAGCAAAACCACCAAACACCACCGAATGCACCGCGCCTAGTCGAGCGCAAGCCAGCATGGCCATAGCAGCTTCGGGAATCATTGGCATATAAATCACCACACGATCGCCTTTGGTCACGCCCTGTGTTGCCAACATGCCTGCGACTTTAGCCACTTGGTCACGCAATTGATTGTAAGTGTACGAGGATTGAGTTCCTGTAACTGGAGAGTCGTAAATCAGCGCGGTATTGCCACCTCGCCCATTTTCACAATGGTAATCCAGCGCGAGCCAGCAGGTGTTCATCACCCCATCAGGAAACCAACGTTCAATACCGTTATCGTCAGTTTGTAATATCGTTTTTGGTGGTTCAAACCAATCTATCGCTTGTGCTTGTGTTTCCCAGAACGAATTGGGGTCTTCCCTAGCCCATTGATACTCGGTGATATAGTCTGTTTTTCTGTTCATTCGATTCGTAGCAGACATAGTGCCTCCTCCATGATTTATCCATTAGTCCAAGCGCCTAGCTTTTGGCAGTAGCACTTGATTGCACTCTTTTCTCAGCGTTGTGCTCGTGAACATTTAACCGTTCACGACAATCGCTTTACTTAGGAAAAGGCACTCGAATGGCACCTTCCATGATCACTCGGGCACTACGACTCATAATTGCCCGTTCTATTTTCCACCCGCTTTCCGTCTGAATAGCTTTAGCACCCACTTTTAAGGTTCCTGATGGATGACCAAAGGTAACAAAATCTCGGGAACCCTCACCGACTGCCAAGTTCACTAACGTACCTGGCACACTCGCCGCTGAAGCAATGGCGACCGCTGCCGTACCCATCATAGCGTGATGCAGTTGTCCCATAGACAAAGCACGCACCAGAAGGTCAGTATCTTCGACAGCAACCGATTTACCACTAGAGGCTTGGTACGCTTGAGGCTTAGCAACAAACGCGACTTTAGGTGTATGTTGACGTGATTCAGCTTGTTCTAAAGAATCGATAAGACCCATCGCTACTGCACCATGTGCTCGTATGGATTCAAACAGAGCCAAGGCTTTGGTATCACTATTGATATCTGGCTGAAGTTCAGTGCCTTGGTAACCAACCGATTCAGCATCAACAAAAATGGTCGGTATCCCAGCATTAATGTATGTCGCTTTGATGCAACCCAGATCGGGAACATCTAAAAAATCGACAACATTCCCTGTTGGGAACATAGAGCCACTCGCATCGGCGGGGTCTAGAAAATCAACTTGGATCTCAGCGGCGGGGAAAGTCACACCGTCGAGTTCAAAATCACCCAGTTCTTGGACTTCACCACCAGCGATAGGTACATGAACAATAATGGTTTTCTCTATGTTCACTTGCCATACTCGCACCTCGACCACACCGTTTTCTGGAATACGATTCGAGTCGACTAGGCCACTATGAATAGCAAATGGGCCCACTGCAGCAGACAGATTGCCGCAGTTACCGCTCCAATCAACGAACGGCTTGTCTATTGCTACTTGGCCGAATAGGTAATCAACATCGTGATCGGCTTTACTGCTTTTCGAAACAATAACGGTTTTACTGGTACTGGATGTTGCACCACCCATGCCATCGGTTTGTTTGCCATAAGGATCTGGACTACCAATCACGCGCAGAAGTAATGCGTCTCGAGCTTCTCCGGCAACTTGCGCAGCTTCAGGTAAGTCACTTAAGTTGAAGAAAACGCCTTTGCTTGTTCCGCCCCGCATGTAGGTAGCAGGTACTTTTATCTGTTTATTTGTCATCATAAGCTCCTACTGTGCGAGAAAGTCTTTAGCGAAACGTTGCAATACGCCACCAGCGCTGTACACATTCACTTCGTCTGCCGTGTCTAGTCGGCAGATCACAGGAACATCCAGCTTTTCACCGTTTTTACGAGTGATGACTAGAGCCAAATCAGACCCTGCTTCAATGTCGCCGTACACGTCGTAAAGCTCGGTGCCGTCCAGTTCTAAGGTGTTGCGATTGGTCCCCGCTTTGAATTGCAAAGGCAGCACGCCCATGCCAACCAAGTTGGTTCTGTGAATTCGTTCAAATCCTTCAGCCACAATCACTTCAACACCCGCTAAACGCACACCTTTGGCAGCCCAGTCACGTGATGAACCTTGTCCATAATCCGCACCCGCCACGACAATCAAAGGCTGTTTACGGTTCATGTAGGTTTCTATCGCTTCCCACATTCGCGTAACTTGACCTTCGGGTTCAACTCTTGCTAGTGAACCTTGCACGACTTCTCCAGCGTCCTTCACCATTTCGTTATACAGCTTAGGGTTGGCGAATGTTGCTCGTTGCGCGGTTAAGTGATCACCTCGATGGGTCGCGTAAGAGTTAAAGTCCTCTTCCGGCACTTCCATTTTGGTGAGGTATTCCCCCGCTGCGCTCGAAGCGAGAATCGCATTTGAAGGGGATAAGTGATCTGTGGTGATGTTGTCACCTAGAATAGCCAAAGGTCTCATACCAGATAAGCTTCGTTCTCCCGCCAAAGCCCCCTCCCAATAAGGTGGTCTGCGAATATAGGTACTTTGAGGTCGCCAGTCATAAAGCGGTTCAGTCGTTACCTGATCCTCATCTGGCTGGAACATTTTCACGTAGATTTGTTGGAATTGCTGAGGTTTAACATGCTCACCAACAACCGCATCGATCTCAGCATCACTCGGCCATAAATCGCTCAAGTAGATTGACTTACCCTTGTTGTCAGTGCCTAAGCTGTCTTTCTCGATATCAAAGCGAATCGTGCCAGCTAAGGCGTAAGCAACCACCAATGGAGGTGAGGCCAAAAACGCTTGTTTTGCATAGGGATGGATTCGACCATCGAAGTTTCGATTCCCCGACAACACAGCGGTTGAATACAGGTCGCGGTCGATGATCTCTTGTTGGATTGCAGGATCTAGGGCCCCGCTCATACCATTACAGGTAGTACACGCATAACCGACGATACCGAAGCCTAGCTTTTCCAGCTCAGGTAGCAAACCTGCCGACTCGAGATAGAGCTTGGCAACTTTAGAACCCGGCGCAAATGATGTTTTCACCCACGGCTTACGAACTAATCCAAGTTGATTGGCTTTCTTAGCCACTAATGCTGCGGCGACCACGTTTCTTGGGTTGCTGGTGTTGGTACAAGAAGTAATTGCCGCAATGATTACGGCACCATCGGGCATCTGATCATCGCTGTACTGCTTAGCATGCTGCTCTCTCCAAGATGCTTGACTGATGCCTTGTTCAGCCAGCTCTCTGGTTGGCAAACGACGATGTGGATTGGATGGCCCTGCTAGATTGCGCTCAACCTTCGACAGATCAAACTCTAATACACGTTCGTATTGAGCAGAGTCTAGATCGTCAGCCCATAGCCCGGTTTGCTTGGCGTAGCGTTCAACTAATTCAACCTGCTCCGGCTCTCGCCCTGTCAGCATGAGGTATTGAATGGTCTGTTCATCGATGTAAAACATACCGGCTGTTGCGCCATACTCTGGCGTCATGTTGGAGATGGTTGCGCGGTCACCAATAGTCAGTGCACGAGCCCCTTCACCGAAGAATTCCAAATAGCTTGAGACCACTCTCTGATTACGAAGAAACTCAGTAATCGCAAGCACAATATCCGTTGCGGTTATCCCTTCTTGTCGTTGACCCGTTAGCTTAACGCCGACAATATCAGGCAATCGCATCATCGACGGACGACCAAGCATCACAGTTTCAGCTTCCAAGCCGCCCACACCAATCGCAATGACGCCCAGAGCATCAACGTGCGGTGTATGGCTATCGGTACCAACACAGGTATCAGGGAAAGCGATGCCTTCTTTAGATTGAATAACCGGAGACATTTTCTCCAAGTTAATCTGGTGCATAATCCCGTTACCTGCAGGAATCACACTCACGTTTTTAAACGCGGTTTTACACCATTCAATAAAATGAAAACGGTCTTCGTTTCTGCGCTCTTCAATCGCGCGGTTTTTATCAAAGGCTTCGCTATCAAAGCCTGCGTGTTCCACTGCCAGAGAGTGATCAACAATCAATTGAGTTTCGACAACGGGGTTCACCTTGGCAGGGTCTCCGCCTTGGCCGGCAATCGCGTCTCTTAATCCAGCCAAATCAACCAAGGCTGTTTGACCAAGAATGTCATGACACACCACGCGCGCAGGATACCAAGGAAAATCTAAGTCGCTCTTGCGTTCAATGATCTGTTTTAAGCTGTCTTCAAGGGTTTCAGGATCACAGCGTCTTACCAATTGCTCTGCCAATACTCTCGACGTATAAGGCAAGGTTTTATAACTGCCCGGAGATATCGCTTCTACCGCTTCGCAAGCGTCGAAATATTCTAAACCCGTTCCCGGTAAAACCTTTCGATACTTGTTTTCATCAAACTCTTGGTTTCTTTCAAGTTTTACATCAGACATACATCCACCATTATCTGTTAAATTCTATTCGTTGGTTCTCGAGGTCTTATCACATGAAGACAAAGTCACCTCGAGATATAAGTAGGTTCGATATAGAGGACTAACGTAAATGGATTGGTAGCCAGTCTTGATGCTCTGGCCCGGTGTAGTCTGCACTTGGACGAATAATTCGATTGTTTTCTCTTTGCTCGAATACGTGTGCCGTCCAACCCGTAAGGCGGCTCATCACGAAGATAGGAGTAAACAATTTGGTTGGGATGTCCATGAAGTGATATGCCGATGCGTGGAAGAAGTCAGCATTACAAAACAGCCCTTTCTCGCGCTTCATTACCGCTTCAACACGCTCAGAAACGGCGTAAAGCTGTTCATCTCCCACCTCTTGAGCCAACTCTTTTGACCAACGCTTGATTAGAGCATTTCGTGGGTCGCTTTCACGATAAATGGCATGACCGAAGCCCATTATTTTGTCTTTATTAGCAAGCATCTGCATGATGTTCGTTTCTGCTTCATCGGCGGTTTGCCAATCTTGGATCATTTCCATCGCCGCTTCATTCGCACCACCATGTAAAGGACCTCTCAACGTACCAATCGCTGCGGTGACACAAGAGTGGATATCCGACAGCGTTGATGCACACACACGAGCTGCAAAAGTCGAAGCATTAAACTCATGTTCCGCATACAGAGTTAGCGAGCAGTGCATTACCTTCTTGTGAAGTTCACTCGGTGCTTTATCCGTTAGCATCTTCAAGAAGTAGCCACCCAGACACGCTTCACTTTGATCTTCAGTATCAATGCGCACTCCATCATGGCCAAAGCGATACCAGTAACAAATAATCGCAGGGAAAAGCGCAAGCATTCGTTCAGTCGCGGGAAGCTGCTCAGAAAAATCAGACTCTTGCTCTAGATTACCTAGCATTGAACAACCCGTTCTCATCACATCCATTGGATGAGCGTCTGCAGGGATAAGCTCTAGTGCTGCTTTCAAAGGTTGAGGCAAGCCGCGCAAACCAACCAACAGTGTTTTGTAATCATCTAGCTCTTTTTCACTGGGCAAATGACCTCTCAGTAGTAGATGCGCCACTTCTTCGAACTGAGCATGATTAGCAAGATCGGTAATATCATAACCACGGTAGGTTAAACCAGTTCCTGATTTTCCGACCGTACATAGCGCTGTGGTTCCCGCACTCTGGCCACGTAGACCAGCACCACCGATTGCAGGTGTGCTGACTGGCTTTTCGCTTTGTTGTTGGTTTTCTATTGAAGCCTTTTCGACAGCTGCTTTATCACTCAAAGATACAGACATGGTGAACTCCTTTTCTGTGTTAGTCGCCTGCACTCTTTGGTGCTGCCTGTTTATGTGTCCGGTGATCTTTATCATCGGTACTGGATATGGCGACTAACCATTTCACGTTATTGGATTAAGTTGATTTTTGATTAATTGAAACCGGTTTACTCTTCGCTTGAAAATAACTGATCAAGCTTGTTCTCGTAGTCGTGGTAATTCAGGTGTTCGTATAGCTCTTTACGGGTTTGCATTGAATCCAATAGAGCTTCTTGATTACCTTCAACTAACAAGTGTTTGTAAACATTCTCCGCAGCTTTGTTCATCGCGCGGAATGCACTCAATGGGTAAAGCACCATGTCGACACTTGATTGGGCTAACTCGTTACAGTTGTAGAGTGGTGTTTGTCCAAATTCGGTGATGTTGGCCAAGATAGGCACATGCTTGCCTGTTGCTGATTTCAGCGCCGCCGAGAACTTCACGTATTGGTCGAGCTGGTTCATCGCCTCAGGGAAAATCATGTCTGCGCCCGCTTCAACACAAGCAATCGCTCGTTCAATCGCGCTATCAATGCCTTCAACCGCCAATGCATCGGTTCGAGCCATGATCACAAAACTCTCATCGGTTCTTGCATCGGTTGCTGCTTTTACTCTGTCGACCATCTCTTGTTGGCTAACAATCGCTTTATTTGGTCGATGACCGCAGCGTTTCTGCGCAACTTGGTCTTCCATATGAATCGCAGCTGCACCCGCTTTTTCCATAGCTCGAATGGTACGTGCAATATTAAATGCGCCACCAAAACCCGTATCGATATCCACCAGCAATGGCAGATCACATGCGTTGGTAATACGTTCAACATCGACCAACACATCGTTCAATGTGGTGATACCCAAATCAGGCAAACCGTAAGACGCATTGGCGATGCCTCCGCCAGACAAATAGATCGCCTGATGCCCCAAGTTCTTTGCCATCATCGCGCAATACGGATTCACCGTGCCGACGATCTGCAATGGGTCGTTGTCTTGCACAGCTTGTCGGAACTTAGCCCCTGCTGATAACTTCATAATGACGCTCCCTGTTAATTGTTAATTTCTAATCTTTATGACTGCTGATGTTTAGCTCTCGCCAGCGAAGAACCGCTAGCAAATACCAGTCGTCAGTTAATCAAGATCTTTGGATTGAATTTGTTGTTCTATAAGCAATCGGCTTCCCGAGATGTGTCTTCGCATTAGCATTTCTGCCAGCTCTTCATCACGGTTACGAATCGCTTGCAGGATGTATTTGTGTTCGTCGAGCGCCTCTTTTGGTCGAGATTGTGCTCTTGGCGATTGATAGCGATACATGCGTAATAAGTGATAAAGCTCGTCACACAACAACGAAATGAGTTTGCTGTTACGACTCGCTTTAATAATGCGGTAATGAAAATCAAAATCCCCATGTTGATGAAAGTAAGAAGAACCTTCGACTTCATCGATGTGTTTTGAGTGTGTCGACAATAACCCTTCAAGCCCGACAAGCTCTTCTTGTGTGATATGTCGCGCTGCTAAGCGAGCCGCCATGCCTTCCAATGCCTCTCGCACCGCGTACAACTCGAGTAGTTTGTCTGCCGAAAAGGTAATAACTCGAGCCCCTACATGAGGAATGCGTTCAATCAAGCCAAGCCCTTCAACACGCATTATCGCTTCACGTAGTGGACCTCGACTTACCTCAAAGCGTTTAGCCAGTTCAGGCTCCGAAATCTTACTACCAGGAACTAATTCGCCGCTAACAATCGCCTCAACGAGATACTCAGTGAGGTTTTCTGATTTAGTGTTCTCTTTATCGCTCACACGTGTCTTCGTGTTTGCACTTAAACTGAGATCTTTTATCGCAGTATTCATATTCACTCTGCTCACTTCTGATTGCTGAACCTTAATTGTCAACAATTCCATAACATGAACATAAAATACACGATCAAATTGTCGACAATCAAGCTAATTGTCGACAATTTAGACTAAGGTAGTATTTTTCATAGACGATAAAAACTCACCCAAAAGGACACTAAGTATAACTTAACTACTTGTTATTTATAGCTTCAAACAGACTAACAACCACCAAGCCGATACCTACGCTAAAATTATTTGAAATCGATGTGTCGACAACTTATAGCCGAACTTGTCAAACGCAGATCCCTTTGTGTCTATCCTCCTGCTCACCGATAAACAGATATAAAAAAGGCGCACTCATGTGCGCCTTCATTCATCGAACCCGTTCTAACAAGCCAACCTTTAATCAAGCTATCTGACGAGTAACTTCTAGGTATTTGTTGATATCAACGAAATCAATTTGTTCCGGCTTCAGATACTCTTCTGCATAACGCAGGTGAGTACCGCTGGTTAAGAACAATCTAAACAGCTCGATATCGAGATGCTCGTCTAATGCCATTTTGTACATGATGTCGACAGCAACACTGATTGGCTTCGCCTTCTTATAAGGCCTATCTGCAGCGGTTAATGCCTCAAAGATATCCGATATCACCAGAATACGTTCTGGAATTGAAAGGTCCTCACCAGTCAGTTTCCTTGGGTATCCCGTACCTTTGAGTGTTTCATGGTGCGTCGAAGCATAGCGAGGAACACGGCTTAGTTCTTTAGGGAATGGCAAGTTCTCAAGCATCTTAATCGTAGCAAGCATGTGCTCGTTTATCTTGAACCTATCTTCAGCAGTCAACGTGCCGCGTGCAATACTCAGATTGTAGACTTCGCCTAGGTTATATAAGTGCTCAGGTACATCCATTTTGATTTTATGTTTCGGGTCAAACTCTAACGGCCTATCTCTTTTCACTATATGTTCAGGTTTATCACTTAACAGTGGCTCTGTCGCAGGTAAACTTGCACTCGGTTCTCGGTTCAACGCCTCTATCGGTGATAAACCAACTTGATCATCAAAGTTACGCGTCCAAGTCGTCTCAGCTATCGCGTGAATACGAGCGACTTTGTCTTCACTCATGAATTCACCACCAACGTTCGATGTCGCGATAAAAGTAAAGTCATCTTGTAGCTGTTGTTTGGTTGTCGCAAACTCATCTGCAATTTGCTGCGTTGATAGCGTACCTTCAAGTTGCTTTCTCAAAGCGGTGATTTCCGCATCACGCCAAAGTACTTCAAATCGAGTTCTCACCTCGTGAATTCGGTTGTAGTTCGCTTCTAGCTTCGTACCTTTATCGACGATGTGTTCGGGTATCGTGATCTTGCCACAATCGTGAAGCCAAGCCGCAATTCTGAATTCACGACGTTCATCATCATTTTTAAACTCAAAATCTTTGAAATGATCGGACTGTGATTTCTCAACTGCATCAGCCAACATCAAGCCGAGTTCTGGTACACGATTACAGTGCCCTGCCGTATAAGCGGATTTATCATCGATAGCTTGGGCGATAAGCTTGATAAACGACTCCACAAACGCCTCTTGTGTCTGTTCATGCTGTTTAATCTCCGCCGCCATGCCTTTCACTGCCACAGACAGTTCCCACACCTCTTTGATTCGCGTATTAAGCACAGACACATTGTCGTAATCACGCTGCCTAATTTTTTGCGTTTCAGCTTTCAGTTGACGGATCGGTCGAACAATAGGCGCACCAAAGATCCAAGCCACTGGCAAGGTTAGACTCATAAGAAGCACCGTCACACCAATAGACGTCGCAACTCGTTTGTTTACCGCGCTGTAGATTTCCGCTTCCGGTATCGCTACGGCAAAATATTCAGAGTAGTGCTCGCCCGTTTCAATCTTTTTCAGATAAAGACGCTTAGGTTCTCCATTGAGCACAATCTTAACCATTTCGCCTTCGGTAGTAGCCGTCGCAGTACGTTCATAGAGTTCAGTGTAAGGAATGGTTGTGCCTGTATTGAGAGCATGATGATTGAACCATTTTTGTGACAACACTGCTTTCTGTTCATCAGTGAGTGCGCGAATGGCTTGATTTAAGATTGGTAATAGCTGCTGATGTTTGTTCTGCAACACAATGTGGAATTGGTTTGGGTAATTAGCTTTGAGATCCAACAGCACTTCATTAACTTTCAATCTTGCATGGAAAAATTTGTCCAAAGAGAATTCCAACACAGGCTTAGCGTCGAGTACTGCAAAGCTCTCACCACGATCAACAGCATCAAATGCCAATTCCATACTTGGAAACTCAACAAGCTCAATATTTGGGAAGTCTTTTCTGAGTTGAGGAATAACCGACCACCCAGATAAAATCGCCACCTTTTTGCCGCTGAGATCTCCGTAGTTTGAGACGGTTTGTGCGTTTTCTCGTGTTACAACAGAGAAAGGCAACTCGTAGATAGCATCCGTATATAAGCCTTTTACTCCGTTGCTTTCGTAATTCTGAATAGAGTGCAAACCATCGATGCTACCCTCATGAAACTTGCCCGTTAGCTCTGCCCACGAAAAGCCATTAACAAACTCGAATTTAACGCCACTCATTTCACTGATCATTTTCAGAAGATCAATCGCATAACCGTGTGGCTGTCCGGATACTGCAAAATCCATTGGCCCCCAATCGCTTTGGTTAGAGAGTAACAAAGGAGGCGTGTTCTCAATGACAGCTTGTTGCTGAGCAGACCAATCGATTTTACTTGTCTGAGGGAGTGCATGTTTCGCTTCAGTGTCTCGATTAGACGCAATGATATTGCCCGATTTAGAGTACAGAAATGACTCAACCTGACTGTCTTCATCTAAACCTAACGCACTCGCAGATAACTTACTCGCTAACGAAGACAACACGATATCAATGCCGATTACATGTTGCGTGTCACCAACGGCCTTTGATTCAAAAGCTAAGGAATAAGTTTGTCCCGTGATCTGAAGGTGTTGGAAAAGATAAGGCTGTGTTTTTTCAACTGTCTCAGTATTCGCGGAAACATACCAAGGTCGTGTCGTGGGAAAGTAATTGCTTGGCTCAGTCTTTGAGTCTCTGAGGTTAAACTCAAGGTCGTAATACTTAGTCGTGCGGATACGACCTGCTTCCCTGTCGCTTATCTCGATCACCACCCAACGGTCTGAACGATCGGCACCAATTTTTTCTCTAACAAAAGGAGAAGATTCCAGATTGATAATTTGGAAGAAGCGTTCGTTAGAAGAGCCTATATAAATACTGTAAAAAAGAGGGTTATCTTTTATCGCTTCTGAGAGAATCCCACGCGACTCTTCGCGAGAGATTTGATGACTAATAGAGCGATGCACTGAAGAGAGTAAGCGAGCGGTATTTATCGCATCTGAATCGACGTTGCCGATATAGTCGCTTAAATCCTGAGATACCATGGTCAACTTCGACAAGGTATGCTCAGTCGCCATTTTCTTACTGAAGTAGTATTGAAGTGAAACCGCGACGATCGCCGTCAGCACTGTCGCAAGTAAAAACATCCCTCCAACGGTAAACCGCAACGAGATTTTTGTGTTTGCCATTATTCTATCCTTGAATAACCACTAGCCCAGAAATGTAACATGCTAGCAATATTTATATTATTACTACGGCATACTATCTCTAGCAACACATTATTCTATATATTATTCAAGATCTCCCTATATCCCCTTCTACGTCGCAATATCATTGTATTTAAATGACATTTAACAATATAAATCAGCTGCCAATTACCATAATTAATTTAATGGTATTAGTTTTCATAAAATGGAAACACCTCACGCCTTTATTGTCAGGCTTATTATATTATTTACTTTATGCTATAAATTTAGATATAAAATTTTAACATTAAGTCAGTTCGTTAGTATTGACATAACCTTATGTCAGAACATCTTCGAGCATTATCAGGCGAGCCTATGACGGATAATTTCTCCCCTTCTGCCAGCACTATTGTGGCAAAAGATTCTAAAAGCAACGAGCATGCAGTCAGCGATTTTGCTATTTCTGAGTACTTATCGAAGCCTTTTAAAATCGAACTAACCATCATCTCAAAAAACTTTGTCATCGATGATCAATTGGGGCAAAAGCTCTCTATCACCCGCTTCGTTAATGACACCGATAATTTGACCGCTACGCGAGTATTCAACGGTATTGTTACCCAGGTTCAATTACTGGGTATGGACGGTAACCTGCAGTACTCTAGTTACCGCGTCACTCTAAGACCTTGGTTCTGGTTACTGAAGCACACCCACTCTTTCCGCGTTTATCAAAACCAATCAACGAAAGACATCGTTTCAGACGTATTGACCCAAGCTGGCTTCAGTGGCTCATATAAGACGGGCACCATGCCTTCGTCTAAACGCGAATATTGCGTTCAATACGATGAAAGCGACTTTGATTTCGTAACCCGATTGCTTGCAGAAGAAGGCGTTCACTACTTTTTCCAACACAGCGATTCCGACCATCTAATGATGCTGCAAGATGCGCAAAGCCCCTTTCAAAAATCGGATGCTGGCAAGCTAGACATGATTGAGGTCCCATCAGGCAGCAATCCATTAATCAACAAATGGATGCCACAGGGGCAATTTCATGGTGCTAGCATTGAGCTAACCAACTACGACTACTCACAAACCAAATTGGTGAGTAGTAAAGAGAAGAAATCCAGCCATAAGATCGCCAACAATACCAAATTGACCAAGCAGTTTTACCCTAACCTTGGTATCACTGGTGGGATGGAAGATCTCGCTAGCAACCTAGTCAAAAGGCGAATAGAGCAGCTTGAACAAAGTTATCAAACCGTTGAAGCCGAAGCTCAACACGATTCATTTGAATTAGGCACTTGGTTCTCATTATCTTCCCATTTAGATAAGTCTCAACTCGGCGATTATCTGGTCACAGAACTTCACATTCGATACAACACAGATAATCACTGTGAGACCAAACTTACCCTACTCGATACGTCGATTCCTAATTACCCGTCACCGAGAGACAAAGCCAAAATCCACGGTCTGCAAAGTGCGATTGTCGCAGGCAGTACGGCGGGTGAAATCAATCAAGACGATCAAGGCCGCGTGCGCATTCAATTTCATTGGGATACCGAAGCCTCTGGCGACAAAACAAGTTGCTATGTGCGTGTCGCTCAGATGATGGCAGGCAGCGGTTACGGTGCTCAGTTTATTCCGAGAGTCGGACAAGAGGTATTAGTCAGCTTCATTGATGGCGACCCTGACCAACCGATTATCACAGGAAGCGTTTATAACAGTAAAAATCCGCTACCTTACAAAGAGGCGAACGCCACGAAAACAGGCATTAGCACCAAATTAAGTGGCTTAGCGAATGAGCTCTATTTCGATGACAAGAAAGATAATGAGCTGTTGTATATGCATGCGACCAAAGATTTCACCAAAGAAGTCGAGAACAATCTGACTGAAACGATCAAAGGTGAGCTGATTCAGAAAACCACCAAGCAAGTGACCGTTTCAACAGAAGATAACTACACGCTTAGCTCGGATAAAGCGATCAGTGAGAAAGGCAAATCCATTTCACTTGAAGCTGATGACAAGATAGAGCTGACCGTTGGCTCAAGTAAGATCACTATGTCTTCATCTTCAATCAGTATCGAAGCTAGCAATATTGATATCAAAGCCAGCAGTGCGCTCAATCTCGAAGGGATGAACGTGACCAGCAAGGCTACATCTGCAAACAAGATTTCAGGCGTTACCACGGCTCTAGAAGCAACGAGCTCCAACAGCATTAAAGGGCTCAGTGTCGCGATTAAAGCCGATACCACCCTCTCAGCTGAAGGTTCACTAAGTGCCGAGTTTAAATCCGGCCTAAAAGGCACTTTCGATGGTGGCGTAATGGGTGAGTTAAAAGGTGCGATTGTTAAGGTTAATTAGCGAGTTCAAATCGCCACCACTTAAACTACGCCGCAGTACAAATTTAGGTAGAACGAAAACATGTATAAAAAAATTCCGTATCAGACAGGCCGACAATTGCTCGATAGGTTCTCAAGCTCTGATGAAGCTCAAGCGCTGATCGATGAAGAACTCAATATTGATGACTCCATTGGAGCGTTGTTGGAAAACGAGCTCTATTTCGATTTGGTTCAGTTTCTGGCTCACGGGCTACCGGTTCGAGAAGCCATTTGGTGGGGCGCGCACACGCTCGATGCGAGAAATGACGTCTGGTCTGCAATGCAAAAGCAATGTATTTCCACAGCTAAAGCGTGGGTCAAATATCCATCAGAAGAGCAAAGGCGCAAGAGTGAACTATTCTCTAATAAGCTCAAATTAAATTGCGGGCCTTCTTGGTTAGCCCAAGCCGTATTTTGGAACGGTTCTGGCAGCATTGTGGCTCCTGATTTACCCAATGTACTCCCAGATCCTTTTCTGTATTCGAAAGCGGTAGCAGGCGCGATAAACCACTCTGCAGCACTGCCCAATTGGGATAAAACCGACGAGTACTATAAGAAATCTATTGGTATTGCTCTTGAGCTTGCCAAAGGCATTAAGGCATAGGAGTTACTGATGACGTTAGCCGCACGATTAACTGACATGCACGTTTGCCCAATGCAGACACCCGCTGTTCCGCCGATCCCTCACGTAGGTGGGCCAATCAGTGGACCCGGAGTACCAACAGTTCTCATTGGCAATATGCCAGCCGCGACGCTTGGGGACATGTGCGTATGTGTCGGGCCTCCAGATAGCATCATCAAAGGCAGTGCCACTGTGCTCATAATGAGTAAACCAGCAGCACGCATGGGAGATACAACCAGCCACGGCGGTACGATTGTTCTAGGTATGCCAACGGTGATGATTGGAGGCTAAATACCTTACTTTTCATGGGGTTTCAAAAAACCGTGACATCGGTCCACTTTCTTAGATGAAGTTCAAAGTTTTGAGTAAATATATATTTTGCATGAGACTTTTCACGAAAAAGCTCTAGAATTAATAAATGTTAACAAGTATTTACGAAACATAAGGATTATGTATCAAATATGACACTTTGGTGCGATCAGGATAACAATAGATTTTTACAGGACGTATATGACAGAAATCGCTCGCCTACTTGCTCCAATCTCAGATGAAGAGCCTTCAGGCTCTTATTTGAAGTTAGATCGAAGTGCCTATCGCAGTTTGAGAAACGTTTACAATAGCGCTCAATCCTCATTTCGACAGTTGGTTGAAACGCCTGATGCATCGTCTGATCCCGCTATCGTCGATGCCAATACAGACAACTGGGCTGAATTAAGAAAGATTTCAGAGGAAACGCTGACTTCACAGTCAAAAGACTTAGAGATATTAGGTTGGTACATCACGAGCCAACTTTTTACTTCTCAACCATTTCATAACCTTGCTAATGCTATCCCGGCTTTAAACCTTTTCATCGACCAATTCTGGGATACGCTAAACCCTATGCTTCCGGAAGCTAAACTCAAAGCTTCTGACGATGCAGGAAAAGCGAAGGAAATCACTGAATTTAAAACTAAACCCCTACTTCAACTCGTTGGTGAGTCTGTTGATTCAAGCTCCGTTTATATTCCTTTTCAAATGCTTGATTTTTGCGCAGGCGTTACTTTTGGTGATTACCTCACTGCAGAGCGTAAAGGAAATATCGCAGAGCTAAAAGAATCAGCATTAAGCTCATTTGATGGAAGTGTTTCAGAAACACTCTATCTACTAGCGAGTATTTTTAGTGAATTAGAGATTGCAGAGAAAAACTTAGCTGAAAAGTGCCAAGCTGTTGGTGCGACCGTAATCAGCTTCAACTTCATTAAGACAAACGTACGTGACTTAATTAAAGCGATACATTTCCTCGTTGGAGAAAAATTCGCTCCTTGGCCTCTGGATGACAACTTCCACGTTATCCAAAATTCAACAGAAGCACCTCAACAAGACGATTCGACACACTCGGCACCTATGCAAGCTAGTGCTCCCCAGAATGACTCGAGTCTAACAACTGAAACAAGCCAAAATTCAGGGTCAAGTAATCCGGTAAATCAAGGTAACGGAAGCGTGGCTAGTGACATCCAAGCACTAAGCAACCTTGCCCCTCAAAACCAGACTCAAACGATTGTTCAAAACGTCTCGAGCATTAACGGCATTGTTAATCGCGATCATGCGTTTCAAGAAATTAGAAAAATCGCAGAGTACTTTAAAGAAACAGAGCCTCATAGCCCTATTGCATTCTTACTCGAACGTTCAATTCGTTGGGGCTACATGAGCTTCCCAGAGTTACTCCAAGAAATGGTTGGCAATGAAAGTGTCATCGCCCAAATCAATCAAATGACAGGAATGGACAACCTAGACAAAACCGATTTGTCCGGAAAGTCCGTTCCAGTAATGACTTCCGCTCCGGAGAGAACTCCGGTAGCAACACCGACTATTGAAGAGCCAGCGGCAGTATCGCCAGTTCCTGATAGTTCAAATAGTACGACAGATACAAACCAAACATCTGAACCGACTTCCAACTCATCATCGAGCAGCCTGCAAGATTTTGAGTGGTAAAGCACATTAATGCGTTGAGCAAGGAGAAAGTAATGGCTTCTATTTTTATGAGAATTGATGGTACGACACCAAAAGGTGCAGCAACGGTAGAAAAGATCGGGGGTAAAGATGGATTCTTTGCACTTGATAGCGTTTCTTGGAGTGCAGTACGTGGTGTTGGTATCGATGTAGGTAATGCAAACAATGCGGACCAAGGTATGGTTGCTCTTGGTGAAGTCAACATGACTCGTGGCTGTGATGGTGCAACACCTCATCTAACCACTTTCTTATATGCGCCGGGTCCAGAAGGTCGCACTGTTGAAATCGTTATGACAAAACCAAACCGTGAAGGTTCTGGTGCTGATCCATATCTGATTCTAACGCTTAAGATGGCTCGTATGTCTAGCTACAACATGTCTGGCACAGACGGTTCACTTCCAAGCGAGTCTTTCAGCCTAACCTACACAGAAATTTCTAAGGCTTACTACATTGAAGCAGACGGCGGTAAGATCGAGAAAGGCCCTGAGGTTGGCTTCGATGCTACTACAGCTAAAGTTACTTCAACTGCTAAGTAATTAAACAAGGAGAGTTACCGTGGCACTAAATTCCCAACATAAACGCGTAAGTAAGAACCGCGTAAGTATTACCTATGACGTTGAGACTAATGGCGCTGTAGAAACCAAAGAGCTCCCTTTTGTTGTTGGGGTTATTGGTGACTACTCTGGCCATAAGCAAGACAAAGAAGAAGTGGAAGATCGTACCTTCTATAACGTTGATAAAGACAACTTCGACACTGTAATGAAGCGTGTTGGCCCTGAATTATCCCTAAAAGTAGACAATGTACTTGCCGGTGATGACAGCCAGTTTGAAGCGAGCCTTAAGTTTGACTCGATGAAAGATTTCGAACCTGAAGCAATTATTGAACAGGTTGAACCGCTTAAAAAACTCGTCGAAACCCGTAATCAACTGAAGGTACTTCTTTCTAAAGCTGATCGTTCCCGCGATCTAGAAAAGCTGCTTAAAGAAGTTCTACAAAGTGCAGATACGATTAATGCTCTTTCTGATGAGCTTGGCATTAAAGAAGAAGGAGCTGAGTAATGAGTACTGAAACTGAGAATCAAGCGCAACCGGAAGCAGCGGAAGGCTCACTGAGTTTCCTAGACCGTGCGATTGAAGCAACCACTCAAACTCCTGCAGACACGACAAAAGAACTGTTTTCTGTACTTACAGAGCAAGCTCTTTCTGGCACCGTGACGTGGGATAAGAACGTTACAAAAACAATTGAAAACGCAATCTCAGAGATAGACAAAAAGCTATCTCAACAGTTATCTGAAGTCATGCAACAAAAAGACTTACAGAAGCTTGAAGGCTCTTGGCGTGGCCTACAAAAACTTGTTAAAGAGAGCGAACTTGGCCGTGATTTAAAGATCAAAATGGTCGATTACACTCAAGAAGAGCTACTTGATCAATTTGAAGATGCACCAGCAATTGACCGTAGCCCGTTATTCAATGCGGTTTACCAAGGTGAGTTTGGTACCGCGGGTGGTGAACCTTACGGCACATTCATCGGTGATTACGAGTTCAGCGCGAAAGATGAAGATGTTGCTCTACTTCGCTACATGGGTGAAGTTGCTGCAGCGTGTCACGCACCATTCGTTGCCGCTGCGAATGCTGAGATGTTCGAGTTTAATGACTTCCAAACATTCTCTGAAGGCAAGCCTGTTGCTGCAGGTTTCGACTCTCCGGCTTACGCTGCGTGGAATTCATTCCGTGAGAGTGATGATGCTCGCTACGTAACCCTAACACTGCCACGAACTCTTGCTCGCCTGCCTTATGGTGACAAAGGTTTGAGTACGGATGTCTTCGCTTATGAAGAGCTTGGTACTGATATGGATGGTAATCCTAAGCCAACCAGCAATGATCAATTAGTTTGGTCTAATGCAGCGTATGATCTTGGTCTTAAAATGACTCAAGCTTACACGGCTTCAGGTTGGTGTACGTCTATTCGTGGTCTGGATAACGGTGGTAAGGTCGAGAACCTTCCAAACCTAACGTACAAGTCTGAAGCGGGCGATCTACTTCAGCAATGTCCAACAGAAGTTAACCTAACTGATGAGCGTGAGAAAGAGCTATCTGACCTTGGTTTCCTTCCTTTGGTTCACTACAAAAGCTCTAACTACGCTGTGTTCATCGGTGGTCAAACAACTCAGAAACCTAAAACCTTCACGGACCCAGATGCAACGGCAAACGCGGCAATTTCAGCTCGCCTACCTTACATCATGGCAAGTAGCCGTATCGCCCACTACCTGAAAGTAATGGGTCGCGACAAGTTAGGCTCGAATCTTGAAGCTCCGGATATCAAGCGAGAGCTACAACTATGGATCGACCAATACACCAACGCGGGTGCCATTGGTAATGAGCAACGTGCAAAAACCCCTCTTTGTGAATCTCGCATTGAAGTGGTCGAGCAACCGGGTAAGCCAGGCGCATACTCAGCTGTCGCTCATCTAAGACCTTGGTTACAACTTGAAGAACTGACGACCTCAGTTCGAATGGTTGCTAAGATTCCAGGCTAATATGGATTTGGCCGGAGTAATCCGGCCAAAAATTTTGTATGAAGTTAAATACAGAATGGCAAAACAGATTCAATCAATTAGATGACACAGATAATACCTTTATGAAAGAGGCTTTATCTCTGTTATCTGAGCTAGACAAACACTCCTTAAGCTCTAAATCCTCACTAATTTCATTGATATCAACACTTATATCAACAATCGATTCCAAACTCAGTTTACAGCTTGATGAAGTCCTCCATGAACCAGAGTTTCAAAAACTGGAACGCAACTGGTTAAGCCTTCAGCAACTTGTTTCCCTACCCGTCAGTTACCAAAGAGCGCATGTAAAACTGCTCGATATGAACTGGGCGGAGATCTCTAGCGACGTCAATCAAGCCTATTCCACCAAATCCAGCGACTTGTATAACAAGATCGGCAATAACGAACTGAATACCTTAGGTGGCCACCCTTTTGGTTGCATCACGTTTAGTCACCCTATTTCTATGGACATCGATTTTGACGCCGACTACGACGATCTGTTTACCGTAGAGCTGTTAGGAAAATTAGGCGAAGCAACACTCTGCCCTATGCTGTTTTCTCCCGTATCAACCTTCTTTGGTGAAAGCGGTGCAGATTGGTTATCAGACATAGAACGCATCAACAAGATCCTTTCCGGCCCCGACTTTAAAGCGTGGCAGGATTTACGCAGTAAGCCGAGCTCTCGCTTTATTGGCATGGCGCTACCACAAATCCGCCTGAGAGACGCATACAAGAATCGACGCGCTGGCTTCATTTACAACGAGCAAGGTCAAGGTGCTTGGGGATTAGCCAATATGGTACTGGCTACCACTATCATGCGAGAGTTTCACCGCGTGAACTGGTTTGGCTTCCTAAAATCCCGTTGGAACGACAAGCTGCAAGGTGCCGTCGTTAACCTACCAACCAATCACTATTTCGACAGCCATCTGCAGAAACCGGTGACGGATATCAGTTTGTTCGGCCAACTGTCGAACTTCTACGCTCAAAGCGGCTTTATCCCATTAGCGAAGAGCCCTTTGACCGACAAGTTTTACTTCAATGGTAACAACTCAATTTGGCAGTGCGGGCAAAACGACAATGACAAAGTGCTCACGCAGATTCAAACCACACTGATGTCTTGCCGAATTGCTCATTACCTAAAAGTTCAAGTAAGAGAGATGATCGGCAGCTTCAACAACGCCACCGAGTGTGAGTTGTTTTTGACCCATTGGATTGAAAAGTTCTCGAGTAACGTTTCATTTGCTAATGAGGAAACCTTATCCAAATACCCACTCAGCTTCGCCAAAGTGAGCGTGACGGAATCGAGTTCTCAAGCTGGCAGCTTCGCTTGTACTCTGCGCATTGTTCCTCAATACCAATTTGATTATTTCAGTGGTGAAGTGGTGCTGACCACCGACCTAAATGAGGTGGCGTAATGAGCTTTTGGAAGACCTTTATCAGTGATTCAAAGCCCTATCAGGACGCGGAGATTGAAGACATCAAGTTCCATCTCACCAAGCTCCTTGAAGCAGAGGCATCATTGACAGATATCGATAACAGACTGATAGAAGTCAACCGCTCGAACTTAAAGTTTGGTATCGAAGATATTCAATTGCTGAGTGCCACTCTAGAAAAAACACAACTGACTCTACGTATTGAAACGTGGATAAAAAGCTTTGAGCCACGACTCCATGACATCTCGGTAGAGCTTGGAGAGCGCAAAGAGGGTGACAACTCACTATCGTTCAACATCATCGCCAAGGTTAAGACAAGTCATGGCGAACAAGACCTTATCTTTGACTCCAAAATCGCATTAAGTGACCTCACCACCTCATTAGAAGAAGATAACTATGACTGAACCTATTATGCGTTACTTCGAGCAAGAACTGGCATTTGTGCGCCGTTCATTAGGTCAGTTCGGTCAGGAATACCCGACGCACGCTGAGAAGCTCAATATTCATCAGGGGAAGATTGAAGACCCTAGCATGGCTCGTCTATTAGATGGCGTCGCACTATTGAATGCTAAGGTAGAAAAGAAACTATCAGAGCAGTTACCTGAAGTCATCGAAGGTATACTAGGAGTGCTCTATCCTTCTTATATACAAACCGTCCCTAGCGTTGCTTATCTTGAGTTACTCGCAGAAGAAGGCCCGATTGAATCGAGTACTTTGCCAAAGGGTTCGCTTTTCTCAAGTACAAACACCAAAAACGAATGTCTATTTAGAACGGTTGATGAACTCAAAATAGCGCCGTTTAGCTTAGGTAACATCAAAGCGCTAAGCGCCCCGTTTAGCTTCAATAGACCCAAATCAGCTAATCAAAGCTCAGCGGTCGTGCAGATCTCATTGAACACTGGCGACCCCGAAGTACATTTCAGCCATTTAGAACTGAATGACCTCGACTTCTTCGTCAAAGGGTTTGAAAACAATGCAGACTCTCTAGTCGAACTTCTTCTCAATAACACCTTAGCGATTTCTATCTCAGACAACGAATGCGCTCGACATGTCACCATTGACAGCCACCAGCTTAAAAATCGAATCAGCGATCTCGAGTTTAAGTTTTTACCTAAGCATGGTAATCAATTCACGGGCTACCAACTGATTAACGAGTTTTTCTTTTTCAAAGAGAAGCGACAGTTCTTTAGGCTTAAGAACTTTGCGGATTACGCAAGCCAATTTGATGAGTCAGAAATCATCATTAACTTGTTCATGTCGTCATTGCCATCCGAATTTATCCGCCTATTCAATAAAGATGTTTTCAAGTTAAACGTAATGCCAGCAATTAACTTGTTTGAGCAGACAGGCGAACCTATTCCGTACGATCACAGAACCCTTTCAGTTCCTGTGAATGCCGACGCGCATAGCGACAACAATATTGAAATCATCGAAATTCAGAAGGTGTATGAAATCACGCCTAACGGTGAAATACCGTTAGTTCCTCTTTTTAAAGAGAAATACACCCACAATCAGCAATATGACTACTGGCAAAGTAAACACAATCACTTTGGTGAAATGAGCATTGCAATCTCGCTATCTGAAGCGCCAGAGGCTGAATTTAGTAAGCTACTTGGTACTCACTTGTTGTGTACAAATGGCAAGCAAGCGTGTGGCGTAAGCGGTACTTTGGAATGCCTGGAGAGTATTGATTTACCCGGCGATTTTTCGCCTATTTATCCTCCTTCGGCACCCATAACAAAGGAAGTCGACCAAAATATCCATTGGGAATTCATTAGCTTACTGAACACCAACTTTTCATCACTGGTGCAGTCGAGTAATCCGGTTACTGACCTCAAGCATATGTTGAGTTTGTGCAGTCGAGAACAAGTATCTAGCGCTGAAATTCAGATGATTCACTCGATCACGTTTAACTCTCAGGTGTCTGCGATTCGCGTTCTAGGCAAAAACGTATTCTCTCCAGGAACAGAGATTGAACTCACACTCGATGCAACCTCACCCTACTTGGCGTTTGCAGATGTACTGAATCGCTTCTTCCAACAATTTTGTAGCTTTGATCGATATATCCAACTCAAGATACGAATCTACGGTCGAGATGGTGTCGTTAAAAAATATCCTAAGATTCACGGCAGTCAATTGTGTTTATAACTCAGCGAATATCGGCAATCCTGCGAACGGAAATCAACCAGAGCTTAGACTGTAAGGGGGATATATGAAGCCTTTCATCGAAGACCTAGCCGCTCTGCCTGAAAAGTACGACTTCTCTCAAGCAATGAGGCTATTGGAGCAGCTTCAGTCCCAAAGTAGCGCGCCGATACAGATCCAATTGAAATCGGAGGCGATGCCGACTGGCAACCCTCAAGAGATCCAATACTTCTCGTTAAAGGGAAACAAAGCCAAACTCAGATTAGCAAAACAAGCGCTTTCGGGCGTTAAAGGCGTGATACCTAATTACATTTACGAAGAGTTGTTAGCCGCGATCCACAATGAAGATCATTCGCTGCAAGATTTTCTGGACGTATTTAATCAACGACACTTTGAAATCACCTATCGAACCAATGCTCGACGTTGGCTACTCGTTGAAAGTGAGCAAAACCCAAAGAAAACAGCATTATTGAATCACTTTGCTGCGCTTGGAAAAGAGCACAAAGAGTATCTCCAATATTCACTACTGCTAAGCCAACAAAGCCGAAACCTGACGACTCTGAAAAAGATTTTAAATGACTTCTTCCCTTACTCCATCGAGGTGGAGTGCAAGGCATTTGAACAACGTCTATTACCGACCGACTCGTTAACTCGCATCGGTGTTAATCGAGATTTTAACAGTCGCTTAGGGCAAGGTTTTTTGGTCGGCAAAACTTGTTTAGCCCATTTCAACAACTTGAGTATTTTTGTTACCCCAAAGAACAGAAATGAGTTCCTCGAGATTCAACAAGATGACCAATTTGCAAAAGCTGTGTTGTCTTTGACTCAGCACTATTTAAAAGACAGTACGCCTGTTGCCATTTATCTGAACGTCAAACGTTCATATTTAACTAAACCCCGTTTATCAAGCAAGGTTTCTATAGCCGCTCGTTTAGGTGAAATTGACTACCTTGCACCTGAGCGTAACCCCAATGAAACCGTAAAGATTTTGCTTTTGTAGTTCATAAATACGGAATGTGTAGATTATAGAGATACAAGGAATTGACTATGACACAAGTAACTCTCACTAACTTAGTAGGAAAGCTATCTCCCGAACTGAAGCAAGCGTTGGAAGCGTCTGCGGGCGCGGCGATGAACCAAGGTGTTGGAGCGATAGAAACAGAACACTGGATCCTTCAGCTTATTTCCCAAAAAGATCCGAAGCTAATGACGTTGTGCGAATCTCAAAAGCTGTCATTAGACGCCTTAGTGAATGAGCTTTCCAAAAAAATATCTATGCTTCCAAAAGGCAGCGAAGGTCAGCCGACACTAAGCCATGGCTTAACTGAATTAATCAAAGATGCTTGGATGATTGCATCGGTCAACTATGGTCATGGCGAAATCGTCAGCTTGCATCTTATTCAAGCTCTGATGCAACAGAACGTGTTAGGCGTGAGCACCCTACAACTAGAAACGCTGAGCAGTGTTTCACTCGAATCTCTACAAGGTCTGATAAAGAAAACCCCTATTGCCCGTAATTCTGCAACGCCTTCAGCCGGTGGCTCTGTCGATACCACACCAGCAGGAAACGACGCACTGAGCAAGTACACGGTAAATCTGACTCAACAAGCGATTGACGGCAATATCGATCCTATTTCTGGCCGTAATGCCGAAGTAAGAAAAGCGATTGATATCTTGTGTCGTAAACGCCAAAACAACCCGATTATGGTCGGTGAACCCGGCGTAGGTAAAACCGCTGTTGTTGAAGGCTTAGCGTTAAGAATTGCAGCCGACGAAGTTCCTAGTGCTCTACAAGGCGTGCAAATCCACTCTTTAGACCTTGGCTTACTGCAAGCTGGTGCGAGCGTTAAAGGTGAGTTTGAAAACCGCTTAAAAGACGTCATCAACGAAGTGAAAAGCTCTGAGATTCCTATCATCGTTTTCATCGATGAAGCCCACACCCTTATTGGTGCAGGCGGCGCTGCTGGACAAAACGACGCGGCCAACCTTCTAAAACCAGCCTTGGCGCGTGGTGAGTTCAAAACCATCGCCGCGACAACTTGGGCGGAATACAAAAAGTACTTCGAAAAAGATCCTGCCCTGACACGTCGATTCCAAGTCGTGACCATTGAAGAGCCTAACGCAGAAGATGCAATGCAAATGCTTCGTGGTGTAGCCGCTTCATTGCAAGCTCACCATGGCGCTTTTATTGCTGAATCCGCGATTGAAGCGGCGGTCAACTTATCGATTCGTTACCTGCCAAGTCGCCAACTGCCAGACAAAGCGATTAGCCTGCTTGATACTGCCAGTGCACGAATCGCACTGACACAAGGCGCGAAACCAGAAGTATTGGAAACGTTAGAACAAACCATTCGTTACCAAGAAAACGAGAAGTCGGCGTTAGAAAAAGAAGATGCACTGTTCTCAAATAGCGCTGAATTGATCAAAGAGCTCACACAGTCGATTGAAGAAAACCAACAAGCATTGTCAGCGTATTACACACGTTGGGAGAAAGAGATTGAGTTAGTTGACCAAATCAAATCCGTTCAACAAGAGATCACTGAAGAACAAGAGCAAGATGCTGTCGACGCTAACAAGCAAAAACAGCTCGACACCCTGCGTACTGAACTGGCCGACCTGCAAGGTGAAGAACCTCTTGTCTACGCCATGGTAGATGACAACACCATTGCTCAAGTGATTGCGAATTGGACCGGTATTCCTGTTGGCAACATGATGAGTGATGAAATCGCCAAGCTGCTGACCTTAGAAGACGAGCTTAATACTCGAGTTATTGGTCAAGATGTCGCAAAAAACGAGCTCGCAAAAGCGATTCGCATATCACGCGCTGGGTTAACCGATAATCGTAAACCGATTGGTGTGTTCCTGATGTGTGGCCCAAGTGGTGTGGGTAAAACTGAAACCGCCATGGCACTTGCGGAGCAACTGTACGGAGGTAGCAACGACCTTACCGTTATTAACATGACCGAGTTTAAAGAGGAGCATAAGATTTCGATGCTACTCGGATCACCTGCTGGCTATGTCGGCTTTGGTGAAGGCGGTGTATTAACAGAAGCTATCCGACGCAACCCATACTCAGTACTGCTATTAGACGAGATGGAAAAAGCGCACCCTGGCGTGCATGACTTGTTCTATCAAATCTTCGATAAAGGCCATATCAAAGACAGTGAAGGCCGAACCGTCGACTTCAAAAACACCATCATCATCATGACATCGAACGCAGCTGATCAAGCTATCTGTGATGTTTGTGCTAAAACCACCGACCGTATCGACAACGACGAGCTACTTGAAGCTATTCGTCCGGACTTGCAACAATACTTCAAACCCGCTTTCTTAGGACGAACCACCATTGTCCCTTACTACCCACTTAACGATGAAGAGTTAGCGAAAATCACTGAGATCTCGCTCAATCGAATCAAGAAGAAACTCGCAGAACAATATCAAGCTTCCTTTACTTGGGACGCAGATTTCATTCAATTCGTAGTCGACCGTAATACCGATCCAACGACAGGTGGCCGTGCAGTCGAGCAAATCATTAACCGCTCATTGATGCCGAGATTAGCTGAAGAGTGCATTGGAAGGCTAAGCCGAAGCGAACCTATTACTCAAGTCACCGTTAGCGCAACCAACAATAGTGCTGACTTCGATTTATCGATTAAGTAGGTTTTAACTATGAACAGCAAAGCCAGCCAAACATTGACCAAACCTTCATTAATTAACCTGTCACTTCGGGTTAAGTTGATGCTTGCTATCATGGCGGTTTTGCTGTTTTCCATCACCTTAAATGCAACGCTAAACTATTTTAATTTCGAGAAAAGGCTTACTGAAACCTCCGACTCCATCTATGAAATTGTATTAGAAGAAACACATAACGATATCAATCAAGCGATCAGTTTAGGCTTGCCGCTCTCAGCAATATCGAACATACAAGGCATGCTGGATCGTCGATTGAAAATCGTTGACGGTATTACCGCCTTAGTTGTCGTCTCAAGCTCTGGAGAACGACTGTTTGGTACCGGAGAACAAAACAACGAGAATAACCGTCAGCTATCGCTCGATATCACCAACTCTTTTGGATTAGTTGAGGGGCAAGTAAAGCTCTACTACTCCACAACTCTGTTAGAACAACAAAAAACCTTCTTGCTCAAGCTCCAGTTCCTCTATTCGGCAATTTGGATACTACTCTCTTGCCTGTTTGCCTTTGTCGCCTTGAAGTACCTATTGAAAGGCATTGTCGGTCGAGTAAAAGGCGCAACTGCAATATTTGAGTCCGCGACCGATTCGGATGAATTACTGCCAACGATCACCCAAGCTCACAAGGCACTGCAATCCCCAAACTCATTGTCTAAGTTTGAGAAGTTGAAAAACAAACACTTTCCAGTGTTTATCATCTCTCTTGCTATCCTGTTGACGATCATTGCTAACCTAGGGGTTTCGTATCAATCTCTAGACAAGTTTTCACAGATTTACGAGGTTAAGCTCGAACAGAAGTCCAACCTGATTGGCGACTCTTTAAATCAAATGATTAAAGAGCTACTCGATAAAGGCGTTCCTGCCGATAAGCTGCATGGTCTAGAAAACGAATTTGCGTTCTTTGTTGATCATCATAGCGAGATTCTATCGATTAACTTTGAAGGACAATCGGGCACTTCCTATCGTTATCCTGCAGAACAGGTCGATCACCCTTCTATCCGCGAATCGACATTCTCACTCAACAACAGCCACACAATTCAACTGAATGTCACTACCGACAACAACTTGATCATTAACCTGCTTAAAGAAAGCGTCATGGACATGATTACCGTGTTGGTCGCCTCTTGCCTCGTGGTTGCAGAAATCATTCTGTTCATGTGTAACTTCATGATTATTTCGCCTTGGAATCAGGTAAAGAAAGTGTTCATGCTGGTCAACCGCGACATCGTGAATCACTTAGCCAAAATCTCTACGCGCGACGAAATTGGCAAACTGCTCAACCTGACTAATCAAGCCATTACCAAGCTAAACCCGACTCAACCATCACAAGACATCGATAAGCAAGACTTTCGATTCATTCGTTTACCGCTGTTTTTATTGGTGTTCTCAGAAGCATCTTCACTCGCCTTTTTTCCTAGGTTCGTCTCTTCACTGGAAAACACAACCGGTTGGATCCCTGAAAACCTAGTCACGAGCTTACCCATTTCTCTGTTCATGTTGTGCTGGGCTATCTCACTGCCATTTGCAGGTTACTGGTCAGATAAAGTAGGCAGAAGGCATTCATTGATGACAGGTGGACTCATCACTTGTATTGGCTTAGTTGCTACTGCTTTCATTCAATCTCTCGAACTCTTGTTGGTAGCTAGAGCTTTTACCGCTGTAGGCTACGGTATCGTATTTATTTCAGCACAAGGTTATGTATCAGATACCACTAACGACTCTAATCACACCAAAGGAATGGCGACTTTCTTATCATCATTCTTCTCTGGCTCTTTATGTGGCGCCGCTATTGGCGGGATCCTCGCCGAGAAACTTGGATATTCAGAAACATTTATGCTCGCAGGACTGTTGGCAACATTGAGTGTCTTGCTGGTCTATGTGTTCTTTGAAAAGTCGACTACCAGCAACGCGAGTAAACCCGTTCAGCTGAAAGACTTTAAGCTGCTATTAAGTAATAAGTATTTTGCATTAATTACGATATTCAGTGCGATACCGGCGAAGATCGTACTGACAGGCTTCCTCTACTACATCTGCCCCGTCTATCTGCAATTCCTAGGCGAAAGCAGCTCTGTTTCTGGACGGGTGATTATGGCGTATGGCCTCGCGATCATATTAATTTCACCATTAAGCGCGATCTTAGTGGATAAGCTTAAAAACAAAATGGCCTTCATTTTTATTGGTGGTTTGCTTTCATCCCTTGCGTTGCTCAACTTCTACTTCTTCCAAGGCACATTAGGGTTGCTACTTATCGTAATCATTATTGGTATCGCACACGGCATCTGTGTTTCTCCACAAATACCTTTGGTCATCGACCTCCTGTCTGGTCAGGGCATCGAGAAGGGAAAAATCATCGGTATATTCAGACTTACAGAGCGTATCGGCAATATCGCGGGGCCAATGCTGGCTGGGGTTTGTTTGAGTATCTTCGGTTACGACCAAACTATTCTTATATTTGGCGCGTCGCTCCTCGCGAGTTCCTTTAGTTTAATTGTGTTTTTCTCGATATTCCTGAAGTCTGATAAACAGAAGCTAGGGGTTCAATCATGAGATTTATAGTGCTCGTTCTTAGCTTTATTTTAATGTCCCCATCTTCATTTGCTAAAAGCGATGAAAAACACGTCATTCTTTTATTATGGCGAGGAGTAACGGATGCTGAACAAGGCTTCATGGATTATTTATCCCAACATATTGATGTGAGATTTACCGTTCTTGATGCAAACCGAGATAAAGCTCAGCTCAAACAACATATTCGAGATATAGAATATAAAGAAGCCGACCTCATTTATTCATTTGGTACCACTATAACATTGAATTTATTAGGAACTTATACAGAACCTAGCGAGTTTAGAATAAACAACACGACGCCGGTTGTATTCAGTATCGTGACCGACCCTGTGGGTTCTAAGTTAATCACTGATCTATCTTCAACAGACAGAAATTTCACTGGTGTATCGCACATCGTACCCCATGAAATACAGTTTAAAGCGATAGAGAAGCTCAATAACATTTCAAGCCTTGGGGTTATATATAACGCTGACGAAAATAATTCGATTATCACCGCAAATAAAATGATGGAGTTGTCGGAAATTTATAACAAGCGTGTTATGTTGTATCCATTAAACATTGATAAAACCAAGTCAAACAGCGACTTAATTAACATCACGATAAACAATATGAAACGTGATGGTATCGATATGGCTTATTTACCCCCGGATTCATACATTATCACCCAAGGTGGGGAAGTCGTATCGGGGCTACATTCCGCAGGTATACCTACTTTTTCGGCGACCGAGAGTCCGATAAGAAAACATAAGGCCCTGTTTGGCATTGTCAGCCGTTACTACAATGTTGGTCAATTCGCTGGATACAAAGCGAAGAACATATTGAAAGGAACTCAAAAAGCTTCAGACATCCCAATAGAATCACTAAGCCAATATTCCTATATTGTTAATATCGAGGCTGCACACAAGCTCGACTATTACCCGCCAGTGTCTATTTTGAAGATTTCTGAAGTGATAGGACACTCTAATGACGTTAACTAGAGCCTCTACCATCAGACTATCGTTAGTCACCCTACTCATCTCGACGTTTTGGTCGATGAGTGTCTCTGCTCAAGTAAAAATTGGGCCATCTCGCCTAATGCTGACCACACAAGATTGGCCGCCTTACCAAAGTTACGAAAACGCGGCAATGCAAGGAATTGCTTTGGACAAGGTTAAATGTGCCTTAGGTATAATGGGACAGCCTTACCAACTCACTATGACAACCTGGTCGGACGCACAACTGCGCGTGCATAGCGGTAGCCAACACGGCTTTTTCGTCGCCACTAAAACTTCTGAGCGTGATGAATACGCTACGCTCTCAGCACCCATCGCAAAACAGACGTTGAATTGGTATTTTGGCCCAGGAGTGGAGCCGAAGGTTGATGAATTGTCAAAGTTAAACCTTAACTTTTCTGCCAAATTTGGCTCAAACAAATGGTTTTGGCTAAAACGTAATGGATTTAACGTCGTTAAGCAGCCACGAGATGCTAAAGTATTACTAAGACTTTTAAAACAAAGGGAAATTGATGTTGTTTTAGAAGATGAGTTGGTCTTTAAAAGAGAATTGAACAAAGCCTCTTTACCACTCGATTACTTCAATTCGACGAATTTGGATACCAAGGATATGGGGGTCTATTTTTCGAATCGATTCCTTAAAACCTATTCGGGTTTCTTAGACAGTTTTAATTCAGCCATATCCAAGTGCAAGGAGTAGCCATTGTCCATCAGTGTCCACATGATTTCTGTACCTGCTGAAGAGGTTGTTTCCTCTAGAGTGACGTATCTGCCCGAAAGTGGCGGAAGCTTAGGTCGTTCTCCGTCATGTGATATTGCGCTACCCGATCAATCAAAATGGATCTCTAGAACTCATTGTCAACTCTACCCGACAGATCGTGGTTACGTGATTAAAGACATAAGTAACAACGGCGTATCGCTAAACGACAAGTCGTTGGCAAAAGAGAAAGAGTACGTCATTACCGACGGCGACATCATCAAACTTGGTGGCTATACACTGCTGATTAGCTTATTGAGTGATCCAAAAGTCAACGCGGCCAATAACACCACACAGGATGAAACTTTTATAGAACCTTTTAACTTAAAGCTTGATGACAGCGATACTGACTTTTTAGATGACTCACCAGAAGTTGCAATCGTTCAGAAGACCTCGAATTTCTCTTCAAAGAATGTTCTGAGTGACGACCCCTTTTCATCTGATCCATTTGAAGATTTAGACGATGACAAAGTCATACCGAACATTGAAGTAGACGAAATCTCTCACGCCGATAACAACACGCTCTCTTCTGCAGAGTTAGAATATCTGCCAGTCAATGTTGAGAACAATACTCGCATTGAAGAGTCAATCGACAAGCTCATCACGCTGACCGAAAAGAACCAACAATACTTACAGAATCCTCAGCTTCAACAAAAAGCGCTGTTCGATGCCCTAGAACAAACTGTTGATCAGTTCTTAAATGAGTTCGCACCAAAGCAGCTTGAGAGCCAGTTTAGTGAATATGTCAGTAGCGGCATTTTTACCAACAAAGATAAAAAGTATTGGAAGATCTACCGTAAACACTTCCAACACCGACAAGACAACGGAGATTTCAGACGTCAATTCAAAGCGTTGTTTATGGAGAACATGCAGAAGCAAAGTGAGGAAAGAGAATGAAACGCCTCATACTCTTATCGCTTTGTTTACTGATCACAGCATGTTCTTCATCGGACCCAGCTCCTGTTGTCACTCAATATTCGTTGACCGTTAAAGCTGATGCGACCGTCAACCAATACAACGACGACCAAGCAAACCCAGTTGTGGTTAGGCTTTACCAACTTACGGATCAACAGCTGTTCAAACAGCTGCCGTTTATTGATTTGTACAACAATGACTTGCAGCTATTGGCGGCAAACTTAGTTTCAAAACAGGTGTTACCGATAGTACTGCCTAACTCAGAGCAAAAGCTGACGTTAGACATCAACAAGAACACGCAATACATTGCAGCTCTGGTCGAATTCGCTGATTACCAGAATGGCACAACCAAGACCGTTTTGATTATGCCTTCAGATCCAGAGCAAACCTTAGAGTTAACGATTACAGGGAAGAAAGCAGAGTTAGCCGTGATACAGCCTGACTCGAGCTGGTGGCAAATCTTTTAATAAAAAAGCCAATATATAAAAATAATAGAAAAGGATTTTACGTGGACGCTTTCAAAAAAGTAGTGTGGCAAGAAGGGATGTTTATTGCCCCTCAGCACTTTCAGCAGCAAGATCGCTATGTGCAAAACTACATTCGTCAGAACATTGAAACACTGGCTGGTTTTGCCCCTTTCTTTGGCATCACCGAGCTAGTGCTTAACCACGATCTCTTAAAGATCGGTAAGCTGTCTATACCGAGCTGTTCAGGTGTTTTCCCCGATGGAACCCAATTCAACCTCAAGCAAGAGATTGTTGTCGATATTCCGCAAGGCACCATTGAAACTATCGTTTATCTTGCTCTGCCAATCTCTTTGCAAGGCAATAATGACTACAGCGAAGATGGCCAAGAACAGAGTCGTTACATCACCCGTTCAATCAATGTATTCGATACTTCTACCTCCGAAAACGCCAGTGTCGAAGTCGACGTAGCTCAGCTGAATATCGGGCTCAAATTCGCGGGAGAAGACACCTCTGGCTTTACCCTAATTCCAGTGGCTAAGATTTTAGAAATCAGCGACTCAGACGAAGTCATGCTTGATAGAGCCTTCATCCCTGCTTGTTTGCATTACGGCGCTTCTACCCTCCTCAGCGAGCGAGTCAAAGAGATCCACGCGCTGGTAAGCAACCGAGCTCAAAACCTTTTAAAACGCATTGAAGCTGGCCAAGGTCAAAAAAGCCCTCAGTCTATGATGCAAGATTTTCTATGGCTGCAAACTCTCAACACATGGCTACCGTGGTTTGAGTTGACCATCAGCAACACCAAGTACCCGACCCACGAACTGTATTCGAAGCTAAAACAGTTTGAAGCTCAAGTCATGGCGTTAACACCAGCGATTCCAGGTGAGTGTCAGCCTCTAAAATATGACAAGCTCTATGACAACTTTAACCCGCTGTTTTCGAGTCTACGAAACCTACTCACACTGGTTCAACAAGATTCAGTCATCGAGTTCAAATGGGATATCTCTCTGTTTGAGAAACGCCGTCTACTTCGCACGTTAATCAAAGATCCAAGCAGCGTTTATAACCGCCGTTTCGTTCTGAGTGTTAAATCCGACATCAGCAGTACAGAGCTAAATGAACTGTTCCCTATTTCCGCGAAGCTCAGCAGTAACAACAAAATTGTGGAACTCGTTCGAAGCTCGCTTTCAGGTATATCTTTAACGCCACTGCCTATCGCACCGAGTGAGCTGAAACCGATGCAAGGTGTCGCTTATTTTGAAGTCGATACCAAAGACCGGAATTGGTTGGATATGCTCGATACGCGTGATGCGATTGCGCTGCACGTCGACGCTCGCATACCCGCTCTCGAAGTCGTTCTATACGCGTTGAGATAATGGCCATGGATTATTTAGACGAAGAAACACTGGTCATAGATAAAGCATCAAAAGGCTCTGTGAATACAGAGTCTGACCAAGCTTTGTCTAAATTAGTTGCGGTGCACTCCACCAACACCCAAGAAGAGTTTCTGCGTCACTTTGATAAGGCAGAGAATCAACTGATCAACATCAGTAGTGATTTACTGACCAAAACACTCAAGATCTCAACGCTGTCTGAACCTGAAGATTTAACCGTTTTCCGAGAGCAGTTTATTCAGGGCATTAACGATATAAAAGCTCAAGCCACTGAGCTTACCTACCCTATTGCCGTTATCGATAAACTTTGCTTTTTGTATGCCGTAGTCATCGATGAGTTCATCATCTACACCGAATGGGGAGAAAAACGCGGCTGGGAAAACAAAACACTGCTTAGCGAGCTGTTTGGCATGCGTAATGGTGGTGAACTGTTCTTTTCTGTTGCTGAAAAAGCAGCAAGACAGCCACACAAACTGATCGATCTTCTGGAGATTATCTACCTCTTCATCAATATTGGATTCAAAGGCCAATATCGTGAAGGCGGTGCAGAACAGTTAAAAGCATTCGTCCACCAACTAGAACAAACCATCAGTCAATATCGTACCGCCAGTGGCGTTCACTGCCGCACGAAGGTAAAGCTACCTGACGTAAGAAAACCGACAAGACGTAAGCGTTACTTCATTACCAGCTTGTTTTTCTTTTGTTTGATAGCAACCAGTATTGGTTTAACAGAGTTCTGGTACAACAAAACCCACGCACAGCGATCGCGTGATTTCACCTTTTTGCCGAACTTTAGCCAACGCTACGTTCTATCTGGAGAAATCAAAGACATTGTCTTCATCAGCCAAGATAACGATTTGGAAAATCCTCCTCGTCACGCGAGTAAAGTTGACGCGGTAGAAGCAGAAAAAATGACTAACTTCACGCCAAGCTCAGCCAATTGGTTGGTTCAACTCGCGACGTTCTCAAGTAAGAAAAATGCCCAAGCTTTCATCAAAAATCTATCTCCGTCAGCTTATGAGCCAATAATCTCACCTTACAAGAAATACTATCGTGTGATATTAAGAGCCAACACCTCAGAAGAAGCGAGAACAACCAAAGCTTGGTACGTAGAAAACGACCAAGTCAATGCCATTATTGTTCGCACTTCTGCGCATGACTTAAACAAGGAAGAGTCTAACTGATTATGCCGGATGCCAAATCAAACAAGTCAGGCAACGTTAAGAAAACAGTAGGCATTTCAGCCCTAGCCTCTGTCGCCTTTTTTACCGTCGCCTCTAGCGTTATTTTGCTAACACCACTCAATGCTTATTTGGTGTGGGCGCTGGCCACTATCGCCATTATATCCACGCTTATCGGCTTCATTTGTTACTGGGTGCTGATCAATCGCAGCGCAAAATCACAAGAAGAGTCATTAGATAAAGAATTGATTCAGAAGCGACAAAAGCAACTAGCCAGTCATTTCAAGCGAATGATCAGTGGGCAGAAACGTAAAACTCGCTTAACCAGCCGTTACGACCAACCAATCTATCTACTGCTAAGTCAGAACCCGAATAAGGACAAAAGCATCATCACTCAAATGGGTTATGAAGCGTATAAGCTCGATGACTTCGGCAATGACATTGAATTCCCAATCCTGTTTTGGGTCAGTGAGCACTCGATTTTGGTTTCTATCAGTATGGGAGAAGACCAACACCCTGAGTACCTGAAAACACTGTGTCAGTCGTTAACTGCGTGGCGACCAAGACAAGCCGCCAATGGCTTATTGCTTACCACCGATGTTTCCTCGTTATTAGAAAACAATGAGCAAATTACACAGCAAGCTGATGAGCTTAAATCGACCATTAAGACTTTTAATCAAACATTTGGGGTCAGCTTACCGATTTATAATGTTGTCTCGAATATGGGTAGCATCAGCGACTTTTGTCAGTTCTTCTCAGCGTTTGATGAATCCAAAAGAGACGAAGTGTTTGGTGCCACCGCGCCTTACTCTAAACACGGTGGGATCGATGCAGACTGGTTTAACGATGAGTATGATCACTTAATCAGCGAGCTGATTGCTAATATGAGCAATGCGCTTGCCGGACAACTCAATCAAGATTATCGCAACTCCATAGCCAGTGCCCCTTTCCAGTTTGGATTATTAAAGCAGAATCTTTGGTTGTTCCTCAATCGTTTATACAGAGGAGAACAACTTAGTGATGCTCTGCAATTCCGCGGCTTTTACTTCACGCATGATGGACAAAGTTCAGCGCAGTCAGATTTATTGGCGAGCGCTGTCTCTTACTCAGTAGGTCACGAGCATTATCAACAAAACGAGCAAATCCCGGTTAACCAAACCTTATTTGCTCAATACCTAATGACTCACGTGATCCTATCGGAACATGAGCTGGTCGGCGTCAACAAACGCAAAGAGAACACTCTGCTCGTTAACCAAGTCGTTTTCACCCTATCTTGGATTGCCTTGCTCGCCGCCGTGTTGCTGGTGATTAAGTTTGATTTTGATTTCCAGAATCAACGTGAAACCAGAGCGGATATCATGCTTGAGCGCTATAAAGAGGCGATATCGGCATCGCCTTATGACATCGAGAATATGGCTGACAATATCCCCAACCTATTCTCACTACAGCGTATCTATAACCTCTACAAGCAGCCAGAGCCTTGGTACAGCCTGCCGTTTATGCCAAATCCGAGCATCAAGGAAGAAGTCGAAGAAGCCTATTTCACCGAGCTACAACAAGTCCTGATTCCTTCAATGGAAAACACGCTAGAGAAAGACCTGTTTGTGTATGTAAACCTTGAGGATCAATCTCAGACGCTATCTCTGTTAAACAACTATCGTCTGTTGTTTAGCAAAGACAGAACCAACGTCCAAGAGCTCAAGAACTACTACATTCGCACGCTCCAAGACCAAGGCGAAGCAGATAGCGTCAACATCGCTCAGCTTGACGTACTGCTCAATGACATCTTTGCTCGTAACCTGACGCCAGTAAAATCGAATCATGATTTAGAAAGTCTAGCGAAGAAAGTCATCACGCAAACGGGCATTGAAACCCTGCTGTACGAACACATTCAGAGTTCTACGGCCTATGCTAAGCGCGTCGATATTCGCGGTGAGCTCGGTGACAATTTCGGCTCAGTGCTTCAGTTTTCACCGAGTTACGCAGGCTACTTGGTTCCGTATATCTTTACCCCGACGGGGTTTAACCAACTCGATTTATCGGTGAATTCCCCTACTCTAAAATCCGCTTTACAGTCTTATGAAGGCGTCGCAGGGGCTTACCCTAGCGCACTGGAGCTGCATCGAATCAGTCGAGAGTTAAAGCAAACTTACCAGAATGATTACATCAACTATTGGCGTGATTTAGTTCGTAATGTCGAAGTCAAAGAAGTGGCTAATCCTACACAACTGAAAAGCGCATTAACGAGCCTGTCGGAAGCAAGCAATAACCCGCTCGTCAGCTTGTATTCAACCATCGCTAAATACACCTATGTGGAGCTTGAAATCCCTGCGAAGGATGACAAAGAGCAAGATCCTGCAAGCATGCCGATTCAAGATCCTGACAAGAAGGAGTCTGCTCGCCAGATATCTCTTAGCTTCCAAGCGTACAAGAAACAGGTATCGGCCAATGACCAAGGTAAGAAGCCAATAGATAACGTTCTTACGGCGTTTATCAATGCTAAAAAGTGGGGAGACAAGTTTTACGAAACTAAGGAGCCACAAAAGGTCGCCTTTGATACGCTGTCCGTTACGTTGCAAGCTGGTAACCCTATTGCTTCACTATCCAGCCTATCCAACAGTCATTTAGAAGTCGCTGAAGAGCTGATTAATAAGGTGGTACACCAGAGCAATGAAACGGTAATGTCGCTGGCTCATGACTACCTGAATACAGCTTGGTCAAATGAAATTTATCAGCCTTATCAACAGCGTTTAGCTTCATTCTATCCGTTCAACCGAAAGTCCAAATCGGATGTCAGTGTGGCCGATGTTAAAGCCTTCTTCGTGACGAACGGGATTGTCGACAAGTTCTCTCAAACTCGCCTAAATGGATTCGTAAAAGACAGCGACGAAGCGCCTTACTTGCCGGGACTACTTCCAGGTACGGGCTTGTCGATCACACCTGATGTTTGGACAATGATGGATAAGGCTGCTGATATAAAGAGCGCCCTATTCTTAGCCGATCCATCCAATATCCTGATTAACTTCCAGTTGAAAGCCGTCGATATGACGCCCAACATCACGGAGTTTTCGATCATTTCAGATAAGCCGATCTTTACCTATCGACATGGGCCAACACTTTGGAGCCAACAATCGTGGCAAGGTGACGCGAAGTTTATCGAGAAGCTAGGCGTTCAACTCAATGCGCAGGACTCTACAATTGGGCAGAACACCGTGAAAGGCACATGGAGTTGGTTCCGCTTATTCGAACCAAATGTGAACTTTACGTCTGCACAAGACACTCAGGTAGAATTTGTTTACGGCGACAGCAAAGTTAAGTTAACAATCAAGACTCAAGGTCAATCGAACCCGTTTGTTCCTGGCTTCTTTTCTGGATTCTCTCTGCCAAGTGGGATCTAATAACGCTTTCCCAACGAGCTCGTCTTGCCTATCAAGGCGAGCTCAGCCTGCAGAGGATATAGTCTCTTCAAACAGAGAAGACGTGAAAGGAGATGTGAAAGGTGAAAAGCTTCTACAAGCGTTTAAAGCTCATGGCTACACTAATCTCACTCGCTTAAGTCTACGAGTTTTCCAAGCCCAGCACTCTAGTTGGGGACTGGTGACCATCAAATATGCTAAAGAGCTCAAGCACCGCCACTTTTTAAAACAGGAAGCGGAGTTTCTTCATTCCAATACAGGTTCCTGTACAAGTTCCGGCACAAACGATATTTGGCCTGCCTATTGTGATTACTTTTCTTGTCATCAGACTGACTGCCTCGTGCTTTCTCACTTGAGTGGTAACACACTGCTGGAAATTCAAAACAGATCAAATATCAATGCCGATATGCCCTCTCAATGGCTTAGCACTTTAGAATCGGCCATCAACCGAATCCATACTCTTGGTTTTGTTCATGGAGATATTAAGCCATCCAATATCGTGCTCAACCCACAAGGACAAGCTCAACTCATCGACTTTGGCTCCGTCACTAAAATGGGAACTGAACGTACTGCACTTCGCTTTGAAAGCTACACACTTCGATACGCGATGCTTGATTCAGTAACAAGTAGGCTAGACGATTGGTTCGCGCTTGCAGTCATGCTGGAAGAACAGTTAGATGAAACGGATCTGCCCAGTCGGTATCAGGTTCTACTGAAACAGCATAGATAAGCCCGATATTCAGCATCGCATGTTTTCCCCTGTAGCAAGTCCACAATAGATTTGAAACGCTAATTGAACGACTAAGTAACTCTGAATGATTCAGTGTTAGCAAACGAGAACCTGAACTATTCAACCTTGATCGCACTACGACACAATCCATTTAGTTGTTCTTTGTTAAGTAACGCTTAACATATAAAATATCTATTAATAAAAAGGCGCGCCATTATTTTTTAAGATTCCAAAACCAACAATTAACCCTTCTGAAATCATGCATTTCCGCCAAATTCCACTACGCTTTATTAATATAAAACATAGCAATCTGATTAAATTTTTTAGGGACGAAAAATGAATCAAATTACGACAGATAAACCGATCATTCTGGTTGTTGATGACATTCCGGACAACATACATACCCTCTCAGGGATCCTGAACGACGACTTTAAAATTAAGGCTGCGACATCCGGAGAAAAAGCGCTAAAAATTGCTTCTACTCACCCAAAGCCTCATCTCATTCTTCTCGATATCATGATGCCTGTGATGGACGGTTATGAAGTATGCCGCCGACTTAAAAGTAACCCTGTCACTTCTGACATCCCCGTTATCTTTGTGACAGCTAAGACGGATGTAGTAGACGAACAGAAAGGCTTTGAACTCGGTGCTGTTGATTACATCACTAAACCAGTCAGCCCCGCTATCGTGAAAGCTCGCGTTGTCACACATATCTCTCTGTATGACCAAAACTTGGCACTGTCTCGTAAGGTAAGACAGAGAACGGAAGCTCTCGCCATGAGTCGATTGGAGATAATCCGCAAGCTCGGCCGCGCCGCTGAATACAAGGATAATGAAACCGGAATGCACGTTGTAAGAATGAGTTACTACTCAAAGATTCTGGCTCAGCAGTTAGACGTCAGTGAAGAGTGGGTGGAGTTGTTATTCCAAGCAGCTCCGATGCACGATATTGGAAAAATCGGTATTCCTGACTGCATATTAGGTAAACCTGGCAAGCTTGATGCGGATGAATGGGCAATCATGCAAACACACGTAACGATCGGCGGGGATATTATTGGAGACAACGACTCTAAATTGCTAAAACTCGCCCAAGAGATCGCTCTTTATCACCATGAGAAATGGGATGGCAGCGGCTACCCTCATAAGCTATCAGGCGAAGACATCCCTCTAAGTGCACGTATTGTTGCAATAGCAGATGTATTCGATGCCCTCACCAGCGAACGCCCATACAAGAAAGCTTGGCGGATTGAAAAAGCGATTGAGTTAATACAAGAGCAAGCTGGCCATCACTTTGATCCTAACTTGGTTCCTATTTTCATTAGTAAGCTCGATGAAATGCTCACTATCAAAGACTCTTTTACTGATGAACAAGAACACTAAGTTCGCTGGTACTTTATCAATACAGGCACTTTATGAATACTGTTTCAAGATTTGCTACTGATTCGAAATTAATCTTAACCTCCTTTCTGGTCGCAGCCATCGTGGTGTTTTCTGTCGCGGTAGGTGCTTGGATCAATCTCAACGATCGCTTCATCGGCGTTGAACAATACGCTTCCAGTACTCGCTTATTGACCTCACTCGATAAGCTTCGCGTTTATGAGTTGTCTTTTAGTAACGACTACAGCGAACAAGTCATCTCTAGCTTTGATCAAGAAGCAGAACAAACCGAGGTTCTAGCAAATGATTACGCCGACCAGTATGCAACGTCCCTTCCTATCAATTTACTCACGGAATATTTAGTTCAATTCAAGCAATATGTCGACATTGTTGAGTTGAACCAATCAACTCGAACGCTTATGGACGAGCGCTCCAATGCCGCAACAGACTTATTACGAGAGATGAGGGATCTACACAATCAAGCGATCAATCAAAACAATCAGAAAATTCGCGGTCTACGACTAAACAGCGAAGAACTGACCAACGTCGCACTAAAAACCAGTCAACTTGCCACTCTCGCCGTTAACATCCAAAATCTTGAAAAAGAGTATTTACTCGATGGCGACCTAAAGACTCACTCGTTAGTCAAACTTGAGATGCAAAAGGCTTCACAGCTCATTTCAGAGTTGCAAGAGCAGATTTTGGATGACAAAGGACAACAACTGTTAGAGGTTGTAGATAAGGCAAAAAATCGCTATTACACCAACTTAGTTCAGCTGCAAGGCATACCAGCATCTTCGAAAAAGTTAAGAGCATCCCTTATCAATCAAGTCACCCTAAGTGGCTCTGAATTCTCACGCTCAGTTAGCTTGCTCTATCAAACCAAGCAGAGCCAAGTCACGGAACTGAGTCATCTCGTTTCTCAATCTCAAGAAGAACTCTCTTCCCAATTGCTCATAGGGCAAGACCTATTGGCGATTCGCACGCTACTAAGTCGTTCAAATCGATTCAACCGAGATTTTCTGCTCGCAAATTCAAAGGAACAGAAGCTCATTGCCGACAAAGTGTCGCATGTGATTAATGAGATGCAATCCAAATCTAGCAATGCACAACGACTTATTACTTTATATGCACCAAACGTAAAAATTACTGCCTTTGACGAGCATATCAGCATTTATGAATCGCAATTTATGGAGTTAGTCGGTTCACAGATGCGAGGTCACCAACTACTCACTGCAATGGATGAGAGCTTCTTAGAATTTCGAGATTTCGTCTCTCAACGTCACCTTTCAGAAAGCGTCAATGTAAAAGACTCTTCTAGCGTGACGTTCCATTTAGCCATCGGTGGGATGATTTTCTTTGTGATTATTTTGTTGATGGGCTTGCTCGCTAACAAAGCGCATTCTGCTTTAGAAACTTTCGCACACAGTCTAGCCGCAGCAAGGGATGAAGCCGATGCCGCAAACCAAGCAAAATCTGACTTCCTCGCTAACATGAGCCACGAAATTCGTACCCCAATGAATGCCATCATTGGTATGAGTTATCTGGCATTAAAAACCGATTTAACCAAGGCGCAGCGTAACTACATCCATAAAGTGAAGCTCTCTTCCGATACCCTACTCGGCCTAATCAATGACATTCTCGATTTCTCGAAAATTGAAGCTGGTAAACTCGATATTGAGAAAGTGGACTTCCAACTTGAGAATGTACTCGACAATATTACTAACTTGGTTGGCTTACGAGCCTCAGAACGCGACCTAGAGCTGCTCATTCAAGTCGACAGAGACGTGCCGACTAACCTGATTGGGGATCCGTTAAGAATTGGGCAAATATTGATTAACCTAAGTAACAATGCTGTCAAATTCACAGAGAAAGGCGAAGTGAAAATCGCTATCTCAGTTGCTGAAAGAGAAGGCGATGACATCAAGTTGAACTTTGCCGTCTCAGACAGTGGGATTGGTATGACACAAGAGCAAGCCGCCAAGTTATTCAACAAGTTCACTCAGGCTGATAGCTCAACCACACGAAAATACGGTGGTACGGGCTTGGGCCTCGCCATTAGTAAAGAACTAAGCCAACTGATGGGCGGCGATATTCATGTCTCAACGGAGCTTGGTAAAGGTTCAACCTTTTCATTTACGATTGCCACTCGCGTCAGTCATTCTATCCAGCAGCATCGTGTGGTGGTGCCTGCATCGATTAACGACTTGAAAGTATTAGTCGTCGATGACAACTCCAGCGCACGCTTGATCATGGGTGACATTCTAGAGTCGTTGAAGCTAACACCAACACTAAGTTCATCGGTCGATGACGCTCTTGTTGAGTTACATACCGCTGACGCTCAGAACAAACCATTTGATTTGGTTATCTCCGACTGGAAGATGCCTAAGAGAGACGGCGTAGACTTACTCGCAGAGCTCAATAATGAGCAGCAGCTAAACGCAATGCCTAAGATCATGATGTTGACCGCTTACGACCGAGAAGAGCTTGCTGAAGCGATTGAACAAAGAGGCTTTGAAGTGCCTAGCATTCTAGATAAGCCAATCACCTCCTCTCATCTTTATGACTCTATTGTCTCACTCTATGGGCTCGATTCAGACCGTGTCTCACGCAGCGAACTTGAGCAACAAACTCAGTTAGCCAACGTTCAGCAACTAACCGGAGCCAAGCTACTCTTAGTTGAAGACAATGAGATCAACCAAGAACTTGCGACTGAGCTATTAGAAGGACAGAATATTCAGGTTTCGGTAGCCGAAAATGGCAAGCTCGCGATTGAGCTTTACCAACAAGCCATTGCAGACGGACAACCGTTCGATGGTATTTTGATGGATTGCCAAATGCCAGTAATGGACGGCTATGAAGCAACAGAGTACATCCGTCAGCAGATCAACGATCAAGATATACCGATCATCGCGATGACAGCCAATGTCATGGAGCGAGACAAGGAAAAGGCGCTCAGTTGTGGTATGAGTGACATTATTGCTAAACCTATCGATGTCGGTTCCATGTTTGCCACTCTTGCGAATTGGGTATCACCTTCCCGTCCTACTGCGTTTATTGATCCAATATCACATCAAGCAGAATCAGTGAACTCTAGCTCTAACGAGTCAGAAGACAACAGTGCCTTTAATGAAGCGCTTTCCAAAGTTGAAGGTCTAGACATTACGCTTGGCTTAATCAGAGCCAACAATAATCACCAACTGTATAGCAAGCTATTGCATCGATTTGTCGAGGCCTACTCTGACAAAGATAAGCTTGAAAGCGAGCTAACAGGCGGCAGCGCACCACGCTATCTTCACACACTGAAAGGGGTGGCTGGCAATTTAGGGGCGAAACAACTGCACACGTTGTGTGAAAACCTAGAAGCACAGCCAGATGATACCGATTTGAAAGACAGTGTGATCGACACATCGCTTAAACTAAGCAAATCAATAAGCCAAGCCTTGTCTCAAATTGAAGTATCGAAAGATTCAGTAGCGACCAATTCTACCAAGTCGGAAGAGAGCTCTGAACAGCAGCAACAATCGACGACTGATCAGCAACTCTACCGCCAATTATTGGAGGCGACGGCTAATGATGACACCGATGCACTCACCATAATTCTTAACATTGAAGATGGCGCCAAGATTGGGTTATCCCCTTCAGAATTCAAGCGACTGGAAGTTTCGTTGGAAGAGTTTGATTTTGACAAGGCAACTGAGATCTTGAAAGGATCGACCTTATCTAATTAACCGTCTGATAAATAAAGGCATTCTTTACAAACATTCCAAATTTTATAGAGAGCCTGACATGGCTCTCTTTTTTGGCCTTCGCACAACACGTCACCGTGAACTTTATGAACAATATTAATCCAATGTTCTTTATTCTCAATATCGCCGCATTACAGACATTTCGTTAACACACTGTTAACTTTAGCTTCATCTGCTAAGCAATATCCTACTCATCTGTTTAGTAGCTGGAAATAAAACATAAGTTTCTCTCCATTGAAGAGATCCCCTACATAAGGAACGTGAACCATGTTCAAGGCACTGAAACCTACTCTTGCGGCTTCTATCATCGCAGCAACCTTTTCTTTCAACACTTTTGCTGCTGACGTAGAAAAAATCCACTTCCTAATCCCTGGCGGCGCTGGTGGTGGTTGGGATATGACAGCTCGTGGTACTGGTGATGTATTGGTGAAATCAGACATCGTAGAAAATGTCTCTTTCCAAAACCTGTCTGGTGGCGGTGGCGGTAAAGCGATTGCTCACCTAATCGAAACGGCACAACGCCAAGAAGACACGCTAATGGTGAACTCAACGCCTATCGTTGTTCGCTCACTAACAGGTATCTTCCCTCAATCTTTCCGTGACCTAACTCCGGTAGCAGCAACTATTGCCGATTACGGTGCAATCGTCGCGTCTGCGGATTCTAAGTACAACACTTGGGAAGACGTCGTTAAAGAGTTCGAAACTAACCCACGTAAAGTTAAGATTGCTGGCGGTTCCGCTCGTGGCAGCATGGACCACCTTGTGGTAGCGGCAGCGTTCAAAGGCGAAGGTTTTGATGCGAAGAAAGTGCGTTACATTGCCTACGATGCTGGCGGTAAAGCGATGGCGGCACTGCTTTCTGGCGAAACACAGCTGCTTTCAACTGGCCTTGGTGAAGTACTAGAAATGTCTAAATCTGGCCAAGTAAAAGTGCTTGCTGTGACGGCTCCAAAGCGTCTTGACGCTGCACCTAACATCCCAACACTGACTGAGTACGGCAACGAGACAGTATTTGCTAACTGGCGTGGTTTCTTCGCGGCACCGGGCACAAGCCAAGCAAAAATCGACGAGTGGAACGAAGCTCTTGGCAAAATGTACAAAACCGATGAGTGGCAAGTGGTTCGTGACCGTAACGGTTGGATCGACAACTACAAAGCTGACAAAGATTTTTACGCCTTCCTAGAAGACCAAGAAAAACAGATGGGCGATCTAATGCGTGAGCTTGGTTTCTTGAAATAACCAACAACCAGAGAGGGTCTTTGTGCCCTCTTACTCTTTCCTGTTTCGCCGTACATGAGTTAACTAAAACTCCTTTGTTTATTCGTAGTGTATTGCTAAAGCTTGCTGATTCGTTGTAGAGGCAAGTGGCTTAACCAAGTCATGTAATTCGCTCACCTTTGTTAGTGATCCCAGACATTCTTCATTAACTCGCTCATGTACGGCTTTTTTACTTTTTATACCACCCCAAATGGAGTTGGATATGTCGGACTTACCAACCAAATTTCTGAGTAAGGAATCTTTGCTTTCGAAGGATCGCATCGGAGCCATGATCTTTCTGCTGGCGTGCTTGTGCTACGGCTACCAAACCACGCTGATTCCTCTGTTCCCCGGTGACGAGTACGAACCCTTCACAGCAAGAACCTTACCTACCCTGTTGACGTTTATCGGCATTGGTCTTTCGTTGATCCTGCTGATAACAGGACAACCAGATAAGAAAGTCACATGTGACACAACACCGCTGAACTGGAAACTGCTGATTGGCTTCTTGGTGTTAATGGCACTGTACGGTGTTGGGCTGACTTATCTTGGCTTTGTTTTAGCAACCAGCTTCTTCTTACTTGCAGGCTTTTACCTACTGGGTGAGCGTCGTAAAGCGGTTTTATTTGGCGCGTCGTTCCCTTTCGTTATCGCGTTCTTTCTTCTTTTAACTCAAGGCTTAGATATCTACCTAGAGCCTGGTTTAATTTTCACTCTTTGGTAGGGATGACATTATGTTAGACGGAATTTTACAAGGACTTTCGACCGCTGTGATGCCAATGAACATCATGATGGTAATCGTGGGCTGTTTCGTAGGTACCTTCATCGGGATGCTGCCGGGACTAGGTCCAATCTCAGCCATTGCTCTGATGATCCCTATCACTTACGGCCTAGACCCATCGTCGGGTCTTATTTTGATGGCCGGTGTTTACTACGGTGCGGTATTTGGTGGTTCAACGTCATCAATCCTAATCAACGCTCCAGGCTGCTCTTCTACTGTAGTAACGGCATTCGACGGCTACCCAATGGCACAAAAAGGCCAAGCAGGTAAAGCATTAGCCCTAGCAGCTTACTCTTCTTTTACTGGCGGTACGCTTTCAGCAATTATGCTTTTGATCGCTGCGCCCGCTCTAGCAAGCGTGTCACTGAGCTTCCAGTCTTCTGACTACTTTGCACTGATGCTACTAGGTTTATCAGCTGTAGCGGCATTTGCAGGCCCAGGACAGGTTATCAAGGCATGGATGATGACTATCTTAGGCTTGATGCTTTCAACGGTAGGTATCGACAAAGGCGTTGGTGTTGAACGTTTCACATTCGGCCTAACAGATCTAATGGATGGCTTCAGCTTCCTATTGTTGGCTATGGCGACGTTCGCACTGGGTGAAACCTTAATGGGCATTCTTAAGCCTGAGCAAGACAACAGTGCTGAAGAAAGCAAAAAGATGTCTGATATCGGCAGCATGAAAGTGACCAAAGAAGAGATCAAAGAGGTTGCTCCGGTTTCAATTCGTTCTTCGATTCTTGGCTTCTTTACTGGCGTACTTCCGGGTGCTGGCGCAACCATCGCTGCTTTCTTAAGTTACGGCATGGAGCGTAGCCTTGCACCTAAAGACAAACAGAAAGAGTTCGGTAAAGGCAGTATTCGCGGTCTTGTTGCTCCAGAATCAGCAAACAACGCAGCATCAAGTGGTTCATTCGTTCCGCTACTGACGCTGGGTATTCCGGGCTCTGGTACTACCGCAATCATGCTGGGGGCGTTAATCGCTTACGGTATTCAACCGGGTCCGCGCCTGTTCGTTGAACACCCAGACGTATTCTGGTCGGTGATTATCTCTATGTACTTTGGCAACATCGTACTGGTTATCTTGAACCTACCGCTTATTCCTTACATATCTAAGTTGCTAGCGGTACCAAGAACAGTACTACTACCAATGATCATCTTTTTCTCAATCACTGGCGTGTACTTAGTCTCTTTTAACACGATGGACGTATTTGTGATGTTATTAGTGGCGATGGCAGCAATAGCATTAAGGCTTGCCAACTTCCCACTCGCCCCGTTATTGCTTGGCTTTATCTTAGGTGGCTTGATGGAAGAAAACTTAAGACGAGCATTGATGATCAGTGATGGTGAGCTGAACTTCTTATGGGAACGCCCTATTACGATGACCTTCACTATTCTGGCGGTACTGGTGCTGTCTAGCCCGATTCTAGTGAAACTATTTAAGAGTTTTAGAGCGAAGCCAGTAGAAGTGTAAAGCTTTACCGAATCAACTAAACCTCAACGAAAGGAGCCATTGGCTCCTTTTTTCATTTAGAGCCTCAATTCAAACCAGCGGTTAAAGATGGTAGCAAACTCACAAACCTATCTTTACAACACACATCGCGCTGATATTCATAGCAAATTCAAGTAAGGTAACCAGTTAGTTAACGTATTGGATTCTAAACTATGGATTGGTTGATTCTGTTCTTATCAGGGGTGATTGGCGGTGTGCTTAACTCCATTGCGGGTGGCGGTAGCTTCATCACCTTCCCTGCTCTATTGTTTGCTGGGGTTCCACCAATAGCAGCCAACGCGACCAATACCTTTGCTTCGTGTGCTGGGTACATTAGCGGAGCCTACGCTCTGCGCCACGAAATTCAATCTGGTACTAAGCAGCTAAAACTGACTATAGCTTTATGTGTCATTGGCGGTGGTATCGGGGCTTTCTTGCTACTTCACACACCAGAAGCTCTGTTCACTCAATCCGTTCCTTGGCTGTTGCTGTTTGCTGCTTTGCTATTCACGTTTGGCGGCACGCTCAATAAATGGCTTAAACAAGCTACAGCAAAACATAAGCACGCCACCAGCGCAGGCGCATTCTTTTCCGCTTTATTGCTTTTGATTGTCTGTATCTACGGTGGGTATTTTAATGCAGGTTTGGGCATCGTGACATTGAGCTATTTGGCGCTGGCTGGTTACACCAACATCAACGTGATGAATGGCATCAAACTGCTCGTGTCCGCGTGTGCTTCCCTCGCAGCGATCGTGTTTTTCATCGTCAATGGTTCGATTGATTGGCCGTCTGGCATAGCTGTATTATTGGGTACATTGGTTGGTGGTTATTATTCAGCAAAAATCTCTCGCCGCATCCCTCAACACTATGTTCGAACCACAGTGATCATCGCGAGCTTTTTGATCACCGCTTACTTTTTCTATGCTAGCTAGGTTTTATACTAAGTAGGTTCTATACCAACTAGATTCTATGTTAAATAAGCTCTGTGCCAACTCGGTTTTAAGCTAACTAGACATTCGGTCAATAAGGCTTGCAACTGGAAAGATAAAGCCAAAAGGCTCCACCCTTCTCATACCGATCCCGCTATTTTATTGCTTATAAAATAGCCAGACCAAAATGTGTGAGACGAGTCCTTCAATTAGCAAATTTGATAACAATTTAGACTGTTTTTTAGCCTTTATTTTGCCAAAGGTGGGATAATTCTTCTGTCGAAAGTGAGACTTCATTAGGAGGCGTTATGAACACTAAACTCGGTCATGTCATGTCATCAAGTCGACTCATTTGCTTTGTCGCTTTTCTTGCTGCCACATTCGCGTGGATTCTAAAAATGCCCGCTCTGTTTTCTGTGTCAGCGCTATTCTTACTGGTCAGTGCGATCGTTTATGTCACCGATCTTTGGAAGAATCAAAGAAAGAACCGCGAAGCTTAGCCATTTACGGTTTAAATCGTACGAATTAAAAAAGGAGCTCATAGGCTCCTTTTGTGTTTTTCGCTTATCTAATTAGGCGTACTAATCGCCGACGCCTTATTTAACGACGCCTTCTTATTAACGACGGAAGTTACGACCGTTACCGCCGCGGCGCTCTTTAAATGCAGACGCAGCTTTAGCTTGAGAAGCGTGGATAGACTCAACCGTTAGTTCCATTGGCTCACGAGGCTCTAGCCCATGGCGGAATGTACGTGAACGCGGAGGCATCTGGTATTCGATGTCAGATGCTTTAGGCATGCGCTTGAAACGGTAAAGGTAGAAGTTTTCAACCTTCTCACGAGCCCATTCGGTTTTCTTCAGGTATTTAACTGCGCTTGCCACTGTAGGCTTAGTGTTAAAGCAGTTCATACGCATTGCCGCATCTAAAATTTCCCAACCATAATGATCCACTAATTCAGTGATCATGGTTTCAAGCTTTAAGCCGTGTAGCGGGTTATTTTGTTGCAGTTCGATTCTTTCTTCTTCAGTCATAACATTACCTTTTTCAAGGCAACTAAAGGCCTTGAATTTACTCTAGAACACCGTCATCACTGACCATTTCTAGCTCAATCACTTGGGCATTACATCCATTGCCCTTATTTATGCCTTTATGATGGCATAAAGCATACTCGTTATCCTATTTATCTTTAAAATTAATTTCGAATTGGTCACTTAACACCCTACGTTAGCTCGCTATATAGTCTAAGCACATTCTGCAAACAAACCTTCACCCCAAAGGTTATGAAACTGGTTCAACTTAACAAAACCTACGGTAACCGTATGCAAAAACCATATATTTAGTGATGACATTAAAGTTTTTCAGTACGCAGTATTACATTTTAATAACACAGTGCTATGGTTTTATTGAATATCGAAACGGTAAAAAACCCGATTAAACAATGACATAATTATAATTAAAGGTTGGCTTGCCACATGTTTGACTACTCCCATTTCAGTAGAGCAGCGGCCCAAGACAAAGACATCGTCGCCATAGTCGATGATCTCTTCCAGCTAGCTCGTGAACACTACCCCATATTATCTCGGCTATCCGTGGTGCTATGCAGTGAAAATAAAGCATCGAATTATTTTGTTTCAGACTCACTGTGCCAAAACGCCAAGCATCACTACATCGAACAGGAGATCAAACCCAACTCTGCTTTGAGTCGTCTGGCTGAATCATTGGAAACAAGAATTGTTGATGACCTCTCTTTGATGAATCCGACTAAGCAAATCTCTCATCTACTCGAGCTTGGTCACCAAAGTAGCTACACCACTCCAATCCACTACCAAGAGAGTAACCTTGGGTTCGTTTTCATCAACGCATCATGCACTGACTTTTTTGCTAAACAGACAATACAAAGCGACATCGCGTACCTCACTCAAGCTATTTCGAACCTGTTTGTGCAACTCTTCGAACGTCAGCGACATTTTCAGTCCTCATTAGCAATCGCCCTAAACATGGGGCACGCACGTGATCCTGAAACCAAAGAGCACCTGATTCGCATGGGAAAATACAGCGAGCAGCTGGCACGTACGCTTTCGCATAGTAACAATGAGATTACCCACCAATTCGTTCACCGTATTCGCTTGTATGCCCCGTTTCACGATATTGGTAAGTACCGAATCCCAGACAAAGTGCTCTTCAGTACTGAGCGTTTTTCGGAAGAAGAAAGAAACATCATGAACAATCACACGATATATGGCGAAGAGATGATTGATGACGTGGTTGCCCTTTCCCACCACAGCTCAATGTGTAGCGAAGAAGTTCAGTTCATCAAGAATATTGTACGTCACCATCATGAACGGTTTGATGGCTCGGGATTGCCAGATGCGCTCATTGGAGAAGCGATTCCACTGGAGGCAAGAATTGTCACACTAGCGGATGTGTTCGATGCTTTACTGAGTAAACGAGCTTACAAACACGCATGGTCAGCATCTAAGGTAATGGACTACATTGAAGCGCATACTGGGCTGATGTTTGACCCTGAGTGTGTGTCTGCGCTGAAGCAAAACCTTGATTACTTCATGTCGATACGAGAGCAATACAGTGATGTGCAAAGTCCACAAGCTGCGCTCGCTTAACGGGTTGTATTAAATTTACTTTACGTGACTCTCTTGCAGAACCAACAAAAAAGGATGCCAATCGGCATCCTTTTGTTTTCTAGTCTACAGCTGATAAGAACAACAAGGTTCTTAACTGATTCTAACTAACGATTATACGTCGTAAGTTGTAGAAGCAGTGTCGCCGCCTGTACCAGTCCAGTTTGTGTGGAAGAATTCACCACGTGGACGGTCAGTACGCTCGTAAGTGTGAGCACCGAAGTAGTCACGTTGAGCTTGAAGCAGGTTCGCTGGTAGACGTGCAGTTGTGTAACCGTCTAGGAAAGATAGCGCAGAAATCGTACATGGCATTGGGATACCAGACTCTAGAGATTTCGCTGCTACTTTACGCCATGCCACTAGGCTGCCTTGTAGGATGTTTTTGAAGTACTCGTCAGAACCTAGGAACGCGATGTCTGGGTTTGCTTCGTACGCATCACGGATGTTGCCTAGGAATGCAGAACGGATGATACAACCACCACGCCACATTAGCGCTACGTTACCGTAGTTTAGGTCCCAGCCGTTTTCGTTCGACGCTTCACGCATTAGCATGAAACCTTGAGCGTAAGAAATGATCTTAGAAGCCAGTAGAGCTTGACGTAATGCATCAACCCACTCTTGCTTGTCGCCTTCAACTGGAGTGATTGTCTTCTCAAACAAAGCTTCAGCTTCAACACGTTGGTCTTTAAGAGCAGACAGGCAACGAGAGAATACAGACTCAGAGATTAGAGTTAGCGGGATACCTAGGTCTAGTGCGTTGATACCCGTCCACTTACCCGTACCTTTTTGGCCTGCAGTGTCTAGGATCTTCTCAACTAGCGCTTCACCGTCTTCATCTTTGTAGCCAAGGATGTCAGCAGTGATTTCAACTAGGTAGCTGTCTAGCTCAGTCTTGTTCCAGTCAGCGAATACTGCTTGCATCTCGTCAGCAGACATACCTAGGCCATCTTTCATGAACTGGTAAGCTTCAGTGATAAGCTGCATGTCACCGTATTCGATGCCGTTATGTACCATCTTAACGAAGTGACCAGCACCGTCGTTACCAACCCAGTCACAACAAGGCTCACCAGCGTCAGTTTTTGCAGAGATACCTTGGAAGATTGGCTTAACCGCTTCCCAAGCTTCAGCCGCGCCGCCTGGCATGATTGAAGGACCGAAACGAGCACCTTCTTCACCACCAGATACACCAGTACCGATGAAGTGGATGCCTTTCTCACGACAATGCGCTACACGACGGTTAGTGTCTGGGTAGTTAGTGTTACCACCATCAATGATGATGTCGCCTTCGTCTAGAAGTGGGATTAGGTTTTCGATGAACGTGTCTACAACGTCACCAGCACGAACCATAAGCATCACTTTACGTGGCGCTTCTAGCTTCTCAACTAGCTCTTCTAGAGAGTAAGCACCAACAATGTTAGTACCTTTAGCTGGGCCTTCTAGGAACTCGTCTACTTTAGCAGCAGTACGGTTATGAGCCACAACTTTGAAGCCGTGGTCGTTCATGTTTAGGATAAGGTTCTGACCCATTACTGCTAGGCCAATTACACCGATATCACCTTTCATTATTTTATCTCCTTGCGGCTATTCGCACTTAAGCGATAGCACTTGCTGCATTTGAATCTAGGAACCACTCTGTTTCGCCAGTTTTAGACTGGATTTTCGCTGCCGGGTAAGGCAGTTCTGAAGCAGGAGTTGTATGAATTTCTTTAACGATCTCAACTTTACCTGCACCCAGTACTAGGTAGCTGATTCGTTTTGCTGCTTCTAAAACTTTCGCTGTTTTAGAAACACGGATTTGACCAGACTCAGGGTGAGAAGCTAATACAGATAGGTTCTCATCTTGGTAGTTGGTTGCACCCGGGAATAGTGAAGCTGTGTGGCCGTCTGCGCCAACACCAAGCAGAATCCAATCGAATACAGGCGTGCCGTTTTCTGTTGGGATTACGTCTGCCATCTCTTTTGCGAAACGCTCTGCTTCTGCTTTTGGTTCATCTTCACCACGGATGCGGTGGATGTTTTCAGCAGGAAGGTTTACTTGAGTAAACAACAATGCATTCGCTTCACCGAAGTTGCTTTCAGCATCGTCTGGTGCAACGCAACGTTCGTCGCCCCACCAGAAGTGAAGGTTATTCCATTGAATACCTTCGGCGTAAGGCGCCTGTGCTAAAAGCTTGAAAAGCATTTTTGGCGTGCTGCCACCAGACAGTGAAATGTGAACAGGTGTGCCCTGCTCGCTGTATGCTTTCATTTCATTTGCTAGGTTTTCAACAACCAGTTCAGGCGTTGCAAAGATCTTGTGATTGATCATAGTTCGCAGTAATCCGTGTCTGTTAAGTTTTTGCATGGGAAACGCCATGCGCGGCCATCACGTTGCAGAAGTTCATCTGCTTCCTGTGGGCCCCAAGTACCACAAGCATAGCCAAACAGTGCTTGAGGGTCTTGCTTGAAGTCTAAGATTGGTTGAACGTACTTCCAACATGCTTCTACCGCATCGGTACGTGCAAACAGAGTCGCATCACCGTTCAGTGCATCAAGAAGAAGACGCTCATAAGCTGTTAGCATCTGAGTTTCAGGCAAGTCAGAGTAAGAGAAGTTCATTTTCACTTCTTTTGCTTTGAAGCCTGCGCCTGGCTCTTTCAAACCAAAGCTCATCTGAATACCTTCATCCGGTTGGATACGGATAATCAGCTTATTCTCTGGTGCATCTTGACCAAATACTGGGTGTGGCGTGTTCTTAAAGTGAATCACGATTTCAGTCACACGTGTTGGTAAGCGTTTACCTGTACGTACGTAGAAAGGAACACCATTCCAACGCCAGTTATTGATGTGAGCTTTCAAGCCGATGTACGTTTCAGTACGAGAGTCGTCTGCGACACCATGCTCTTCACGGTAACCTAGTAGGTGCTGACCACGAACATCTGATGCTGTGTACTGACCTAATACTAAGTCTTTACGCAGATCATCTTCTTCTAATGGTTTCAGACACTGAAGCACTTTAACCACTTCATCACGAATAGAATCAGCGTTAATTTGCGCAGGCGGCTCCATACCTACCATCGCTAGCACTTGCAGCAGGTGGTTTTGGAACATGTCGCGAACTGCGCCAGAACCGTCGTAGTATCCGCCACGCTCTTCAACGCCAAGGAACTCAGCACCTGTGATTTCAACGTAATCAATGAAGTTACGGTTCCACAGTGGTTCAAACATCGCGTTTGAGAAACGAAGCACTAGAAGGTTTTGAACCGTCTCTTTACCAAGGTAATGGTCGATACGGTAGATCTGGTGTTCTTGGAAGTGATGATGGATCTCTTCATCCAACGCTTGAGCTGATGCTAAGTCGTAACCAAATGGTTTTTCGATGATCAGACGACGCCAACCGTTCGATTCATCGTTAAGGCCATGCGCAGCAAGGTTTGCTGGAATCACACCGTATAGGCTTGGCGGGGTTGCCAAGTAGAACAGTGTGTTATGGTTTTCGAATTGGTAGTCTTGCTCAAGCTTGTCTAGACGTTGTGCTAAACGAGCATAGTCGTCTACATCTGAAGTATTGATCGCTTGGTAATGCAGATGTTCAATAAATGCATTCAGCGTCTCTGGTTCAGTTTTTTCCATTTCCTGAAGAGACTTCTTCAGCTTCTCACGGTAAGACTCATCGCTGTACTCAGTACGGCTCACTCCAAGAATCGCAAAGGATTCTGGTAGTTGATTGCTAGCATACAGGTGGTATAGAGCAGGAATTAACTTGCGGTAAGTTAGATCTCCCGACGCACCAAAAATAACGATGCTGCTGTTTTCAGGTATTACCATCATCTTTCCTATAAAAACAAGGTTTTTAGTATTCGCCAAAGGTATCAGCGACATACGAAAATAGATAATAGGTCTTAACTATTACATCAATAGTAAGCGCCTATTAAATTTGAGAATGCGTTTGGTAAACGAGGGTGAAAGCTATCACCTCTATTCGGGACAGTATTGTCTATGACTATTTGATTTACATCAACCACTGTGAAAGCAATCGATTAAATATTGACTCATTTCGAACAAATTCTAATCGATAGTTCCGTTCATTTGACCCGAGGGAGAAGCAAATCGGCATTCTCAAACAGTGTAGTCAAGAAAGAACGGTATCTGGTCGGTGGAGTGAGCAATAGGAAAGGGGGAAAAAGGTAAAACCAGCTTATTCAACTGGCTTTATATTTATTTTGATGGTGTCGTGTTTATCTTTGCGCTTTGTTGTAGCAGCGCTCCGGGCGACCTACGGTACCGTAATTTAAATCTGCGACTAACTCACCAGTGGTAATCAAAAATTCTAAATAGCGTCTAGCGGTGGTTCGGCTAGCACCAATTCGTTCTCCGGCTTCATCGGCGGTAATATTAACGGCATCAGCTTGCTGAAAAATGGCTCTGATCTTATCCAACGTTACGCCATCAATGCCTTTGGGTAAGGTGGATACTTTTCCAGAGTCCGCTTTGGCATTGGCTTGCAGCATCTTATCAACCAAACCTTGATTCAAATCCGACACACTTTCAAACTCTTGCTGTTGAGATTGATACTTTTTCAGTGCCGCTTCCAAGCGAGGGAACATCACTGGTTTCAATAGATAATCGACCACTCCACCACGCATTGCTTGCTGCAGCGTATCCACATCTCGAGCAGCAGTAATCAAGATAACATCGCAGCCTTGATTGCTCCCTCTTACGTGATTAAGAATATCGAGCCCACAACCGTCCGGCAGATACACATCCAATAACACCAAATCCGGTTTTAAGATGTCCAGTTGCATCAGCGCTTCAGACTGTGTGGTGGCAATGCCGACCACGTCAAAGCCACCCATCTGTTCTAAATAACGATGGTGTAGCTCTGCAATCGCAATATCATCCTCAATGACCATGACTCTCGTGATTGCGTTCATTTATGTTCTTCCTTTAACCATGCTTTTTCCGTCACGATGATCTTCACAAGATCGCTTCGTGCTTAATTATTATTGTTCTTCTTTTGGCAGATAAACCGTCATTCGCGTGCCAAAATCGTGGTTGTCGATCATTTCAAGCTGCCCTTGATATCGGTCTGCCAACTGCTTTATCAGATACAAACCCACACCACGATTTTGCTTCGCTTTGCTCGATACGCCTTTTTCGGTAAGTGCTTTGGTTGCCAACTCTTTCGGCAAACCACACCCTTTGTCTTCTACTTCTACGATAATTTCATTACCAAAATCACTGATTGAAACTTCAATAACCCGACGCGCTGGCGCAATTTGACCCTCTTGCTTAATCGCCGTCATGGTGGCGTCAAAGGCGTTATCAATCAGGTTACCAAGAATTGTGACAACGTCATCCGCGTTTAACCAGCTAGGCAGAGCTTCAAGCCTTGAGCCTTCTTCAACTTTAAGCTCTAAACCAATTTCTCGCGCGCGCTCCGTCTTCCCAAGGAGCATACCTGCAATGAGCGGGTCTTTAACGGTTTCACGCAAGAACTCGATCAAGCTTTGATAGTGCGCGGTTTCTTGGCCAATCAGTTGCTGTACTGAATCCAACTCGCCCATCTGGATCAAGCCGCTAATGGTGTTGAGCTTGTTTTGATGCTCATGGGTTTGTGAACGCAGTAGATCTGCATATTCTTTGGTTTGTGAGAGCTGGTCTGTTAAATCGTTGATTTCATCGCGTAATCGGAAACTCGATACCGCCCCGACCACCTCACCAGCCACTATAATCGGGCTGCGGTTGGCAATAATTCGCTTATTGTTCAAATACAATTCAACATCGTGGTCAGTGTCGCCCGTTGATAGCAGTTGTTCTAAATCACTGCCTGGCAATACATCAGAAAGGCGCTGTTGGTTGAGTGCTTTATCCCTGTCTATCGATAAAATATCGCAGGCACTCTTATTAATTGAACGTAAAATGCCGTGCTTATCAATGCTCAGAATACCCTCTTTCACGGTACTCATGGTTACATCTAGCTCAACATACAACCGGCCTATCTCTTCAGGCTCAAAGCCCAAAATAGCGCGTTGAAAACGGCGAGATACATAACTCGAAATCAAAGCGTTGACCGCAACCACCAGCAACGCCATCACAATCAAAAAGGCTAAGTAAGGTTCGATTCGATCTTGCAAAGAATCCAATAAGTAACCAACTGACACCACACCAATAACGGTACCTTGGGTGTCTTTTACCGCGGATTTACCACGAACTGAAAAACCCAACGATCCTTTGGCTGTCGACACATAAGACTCGCCCAATACCAATGCTTTTTGGTTATCGCCACCACGCATTGGTTTACCGAGCCTGTCATCATAAGGGTGAATCAGGCGGATACCTTTATCATCTCCCACAACGATAAACGCCGCGCCAATGAGCTGAGTAAGGTTACGAAACTTAACTTGGGTTTCTTCAGACAGAACGTAGGGAACGCCATTAGGGTCCAACGTTCCATTTTCTTGAATAATGCTGGTGACAAGCGGCGATTCAGATAGAAATTCAGCAACACCTAACGCTTTCAAACCCATCTCTTCTTCTTGAGATTGTTTGATGTAGTAAAAACCAGCCGCTGCAAGAATCAAAAGTTCAACGAGGCCAGTGACCGTCATGATAATCAGTAACCTTTTACGGAAACTGATACTGCTCCATTTCATATTCCACCGTCCCTAGTGTTAGACGATTGATGTTAACACCAAGTTAATCGCATGACCTTTCTAGGGACGTGAATTTGTGACTGCTACTCAACTAAATAATTGAGCAGATTGTTAATTGATAATCCTTTACGTTGTTCATCTCGATTGATCGTTCATTTTTAGAACGGATTAGCTTAAAAACCAAAATAAACGAATAAATATTGAGCTAGATCACTAAGCTTTTAGGTGTTTTTTAGGTTGTTCAAAATAAATACAATTATAATGGTTGCATATGAAGAAGTTTATTGTTGCTAAGCCATAGGTCATGATTTTCAGACCGCGCTTTAAATCGAAATTTCGATTAACAGAAAGGCAACAACTCTTCACTCACTGGACGTATCGATAAGTAAAAGTTACTCGTTCGCCGTTACGAATGATGGACAAACGGATTAAGTATTCTCCCCTATTCATCCATCGCTATTTCAAACTCGGCTAGCCAGACAACGAAGAGGTGACTGATACAAGCAGCACCAATAATAAAGCATTGATGAGCAGGAAGTATCGATCAGTGGCAACGTCCAATAGAAACAGGATAACAAACATAACGTATAAACATTGTTGAAAAGGAAACAAGGCAATGAAACGCGATAACTTTGGAATTTGTCTTACTAAGACTATGCTGTTCAAACACTTACAATCGACTTTTACTCACGTAAGAGCCTATGAGAAAGATGGCACCTCCCCACTCGATCTCAAGGTATTGTTAGCATTCCCGCAAATGTCAGGTAGAGATTTATTACAAACAATGCAAGGTTCAAGACAATTGGTATGGCGCGCCGATCACCATTGTCCTAGCTTTAAATAAGCCACTTCATTTTGTAAAAACACTTCTATACTGAACTTAAAGAGCACGCTTATGCGTGCTTTTTAAGTTTCATTTATCTTTGATATTCACGTCACTCAATCTTATTTACACTTGATTAACGAGTTATGAGAATTTCTATTCATATGAGACAATCTATTCAAGACAAATGACTATCGCCCTGTTAACATTAGAGTTAATACTCTAATTGGTATTTAATGCAGATGACCAAACCAAAATTCCGATACCTTGCGATCGCCAGTATGCTTCTCGGCACTATGGCTTCGCCAGGCTATGCAGCTCCGCTCACTTTTTCTGAAGCGTGGCAAATATTGCAAGAAAACAACAACTCACTTGCGGCTCAACAAGCCAACGTTGAACGTTATCAACACCTTCAGAACTCAACAAGCAGCCTCAATCTTCCTTCTATTACCTTAGGGGCTAACTACACGCACCTTGATAGTGATGTGACGATTAATGGTGAACAGTTTGCCGATAGCTTAAGCGGCGTACCAGCTGGTTTGTCTGGTATTGGAGCCGTGTTACCTGGGTTAACTTCATCTCTCGGTGGCATCACCTCTACCATTACCGAACAAGACATCTTTAGCTCTTCCATTCGCGCGGTGTGGCCTATCTTCACTGGTGGTCGAATAACCGCTGCGCAAAATGCGGCTGAAGGTAAAAGCGAAGAAGCGCAAAGCCAACTGCTAATGGAAAAACAGGCTCGTTACGAAGACTTAAGTAAGTATTACTTCTCGGTGATCTTAGCGGAAGACGTGGTGAGAACGCGTCAAGCCGTGGAAGCAGGCTTAACTCAACATCGAGATTTCGCCATCAAGCTTGAACAGCAAGGACAAATCGCCCGAGTAGAACGCCTACAAGCCGATGCTTCCTTAGATAAAGCCATTGTTGAACGCGCGAAAGCTCAGAACGATCTTAAAATTGCTCAATTGGCGCTGACTCAGATCCTTGGTCAAAGTGAAAGTGTAGAACCCTCTGAACAACTGTTTATCAATAAGAACCTGCCTCATATGGACGTGTTCATTGACCAAACACTCATGACCTATCCCGGCCTTAAGATTCTTGATGCAAAAGAGAAACAAGCAAGCAGCTTAATTAAGGCCGAGAAAGGTAAATACTACCCAGAAGTTTATCTTTATGGTGATTACAGCCTGTATGAAGATGACTCTCTAGCCAGTGAAATGAAACCCGATTGGCTGGTTGGCATCGGTGTGAATGTACCACTGCTTGACACTTCAGGCCGTTCCGACAAAGTCGCCGCCGCTCACAGTGCCGTATCACAGGTTCAATTCCTTAAGTCACAAGCCAAGCAAGACTTAACCGTGTTGGTACAAAAGACTTACCTTGAAGCAAACCAAGCGATTGAAGAGGTTCAAGGCCTAAACTCGAGCTTGTCTTTAGCTCAGGAAAACCTATTACTTCGTAAAAAAGCCTTCACACAAGGGTTATCTAACTCATTAGAAGTGGTTGATGCCGAGCTTTATCTTGCGAGCATTAAAACCCAGCAATCTGCTGCGCGATTCAAATACCTAATCTCTCTCAACAAGCTGTTAGCGCTAACTAGCGAGATGAATGCTTACTCAAGTTACTTAACCTCTTCTGTTCCGTCTGATTTCGACTCAAAAACAGACACCGATAGCCAGTCAAAAGGATAATTCATGAAACCTATTAAGCCCCTTCTTCTATCTTTAGTTGGTATCGGCGTTATTGGCTGGGTCGGATACAGTTTCTACCAAGCTTATCAACCACAGCCTGTTAAGCTTCAGGGTCAAATCGATGCGCAGCAATACAGCATTTCATCGAAAGTACCTGGCAGAATTGATGAAATATTCGTGCGTAAAGGTGATTCAGTTGAAAAAGGCGAATTGATCTTCTCTCTACTAAGCCCTGAGATTGATGCGAAGCTAGAGCAAGCAAAAGCTGGTCAGAAAGCCGCTGGTGCATTAGCACAAGAAGCAGAGAATGGCGCGCGTACTCAACAGATCCAAGCGGCTAAAGACCAATGGTTGAAAGCCAAAGCAGCTGCCGATCTGATGGACAAAACCTACCAACGTGTAAACAACCTTTACAACGATGGTGTGGTTGCCGAGCAAAAACGCGATGAAGCCAAAACACAGTGGCAAGCGGCAAAGTACACCGAAAGCGCTGCATTCCAAATGTATCAATTAGCGCAAGAAGGTGCTCGTGACGAAACCAAAGTGGCAGCCGCTCAAAAAGCGTTAATGGCAGCTGGCGCGGTAGCGGAAGTTGAAGCTTACGCAAAAGACACACAGATCCACAGTTGGTTTGATGGCGAAGTCTCTCAGGTCCTATTAAGCAGCGGTGAACTCGCACCACAAGGCTTCCCTGTTGTGACTGTTATCGACACCAAGGATGCTTGGGCTGTACTCAATGTCCGTGAAGACATGCTTAAGCATTTCGAGAAAGGCAGCCAGTTCGAAGCGTACCTACCGGCTCTGGATAAATCATTAACTTTCCAAGTGACACACATTGCCGTAATGGGTGATTTCGCAACTTGGCGCTCAACAGACGCTGCACAAGGATTCGACTTACGTACTTTTGAAGTAGAAGCGCACCCTGTCGATACCAACGAAACACTGCGTATGGGCATGAGCCTAGTGGTTGAGCTTTAGGTGACTTATGTCTGCTAACTCTCAATATACTGGATCGCAATCTAGAGGCTCGCAATCAACTGAGCATCATAGAGCGAAGAATACCTTGCTTAGGCAGTGGGCGATTGTCCGCAAAGACAAATGGTTGTTGTCTTGCCTAACTTGGATTCCTTTGCTGCTTGCTGCCAGTATCTGGCTGATTTTTTCACAAGGGATCGCTCGTGACTTACCGGTTGCAGTTGTTGACTTGGAACACAGTCAAATCTCGCAACAGTTCACACGCCTTGTTGATGCATCACCAACGCTGCAAGTCACTCAGAAATACAGCTCTGCGAGTGATGCGGCGAAAGCGATGATCGAACGCGATATCTATGGTTATGTTGTGATACCAAGGCACTTCGATCGAGACCTTCTGCTCGGCTTGAATCCGCAAGTGTCTGTGTTCTATAACAGCCAATTTATCTTAATCGGTAAGCTAGTGAACTCTGCGTTGCTGCAGGCTCAAGGGACTTTTAACGCACAGCTTGAAGTCGTTAAGCAGCTGTCACACGGTGATACCACGGTACAATCCGCATTAGGCCAAGCAGTAACAGTGCAAAGCCAGATCACGCCACTGTTCAACAAGAACACCAGTTATGCTCAATTCTTGGTGTCTGCGGTTATTCCTGCACTATGGCAAATCATGATTGTGGTGGGCACGATATTGGTTTTGACAGCAAACGTTAGAGCTCGCGGCCTTCACGCTTGGTTATCCAACGCCCCTATGAAGTCGCTCGCATCAACATTAACGCCCTACCTTGTCTTGTTTTTGATGTTTGGTATCGCGTTTAGCTTTTGGTTCTATGTGCTCTTAGACTGGCCATTTAACGGCAGCTTTGTGGCATTGACCATTGCCCAACTGCTTACCGTGATTAGTTGCATCATCATGGGTTGTTTGTTTTTCTTCTTAACACTTGATCCTGCAAGGGCGATGAGTTTCGCTGGCGCGTTTACGGCACCAAGTTTTGCGTTCATGGGCATTACCTTTCCGGTGACAGACATGAACACGGCAGCTCAAATTTGGAGAAGCTTTTTGCCTGTGAGTCATTACATCGAAGTACAAACGGCGCAGTCTAGTTATGGAGTGAGTGCGGCACAATCCCTGATCAGCCTCTCTTCTATGTTGTGGTACGCGGTTCCTGCTTTGGTGGTGATGTTGCTAATTAAGAAACACTTGGCGCAATCAACTCTAACTGCACAAACGGATCTATCTACAAAAGCAGCTATATCTGCAAAAACAACGCCGTCAACGCAGCCAGAAGCATCAGCACAACAAGGAGTAAAACGATGAGCTTTACTCAACTGCTCAAGCAAGAACTCTTAGCGGTATTGCGCAACCCTGTCGTGCTTCTTACCGTATTTGGTGGTGTGGTCTTCTATTCATTCTTGTATCCATTGCCTTACGCGAACCAAGTTCCTCAACAACTGAAAGCTTCGGTTGTGAACTTGGATAAGAGTCAAAGCAGCTACCAATTAGAGCGAATGGTGGATGCCACCTCTCAAATCGAATTGGTCCGTCGAGACTCCACCATCGCCGATGCAAAACAAGCTGTGCTTAACCAAGAGATTGGCGGGTTCCTTGTCATTCCAGAAGGTTTCTATAAAGACTTGCTGATCGGTAAGAGCCCGACACTTTCTTATGCTGGTGATGCTTCTTACTTCTTGGTCTACGGAACCATTGTTGAAGGGCTTGCCAAGGCCGGTGGTACGTTAGCTGCGCAAGTTAAGGTCAGCCATTTGTTAGTCGAAGGTGTGCCTCTAGAATCGGCAGCCAAAGGCTACAGTGCATTCAGCTTGAACCTGAAACCAACGTTTAATAGTCGCATGGGATACATCGATTACGTAGTTCCAGCCGTCTTTGTGTTGATCCTGCAACAAACCTTGGCCATGGCTTCAGGTTTAGTGGGTGCAACCCAAAATGCTCAATCAACGTTTGGCTACTGGAGCAAAACCTCTCCAGCGAAACTGATGCTTGCCCGCTGTTGCACCTTAGTCGGTATTTATTACTTGTTGTCGATGTACTATTTCGGCGCTAGCTTTTCGATGTATGGGATAAACCAGCTCGCCTCAACAACACAGATCTTAACCTTACTTCTGCCCTTCTTACTGGCCAGTTGTTTGATCGGGATTTTTATTGGCGAGTTAGTGCCGCGAAGAGAGCTAGTCACGGTTGTAGTATTAATCAGTTCAATGCCACTGATCTTCTCGTCTGGTTTTATCTGGCCAGTTGAAATGATGCCTGAATGGTTAGTTCTATTATCACAGCTGTTCCCAAGCACACCGGCTATCCAAGGTTTCTTAGCACTTAATCAGATGGGTGCATCTTGGCAAGAGGTGGCGTCTCAATGGACATTGCTCTGGGGACAAGTTTTGTTATGGGGTTCGTTATTGGCACTTAAGCTCTACCACAAATCCAGCAAAAGCACGGTTGGCAATAGCAATAGTCATCGAGCCGTTTAGTTTTATGTTCTAGCGGAAAGTATTCATGCTTTCCGGTCATCAAAAAAAGCTCTGATAAAGGGCTTTTTTAATATCCTCAGATCCGAACACACCTTTAGCCTTCGAATGTTTAAACACCGCCAAAACATATCGAATACTCGAATTCTCCTACGTTCCCTCTATGTCCCCCCTATGTCCCGACAGCCCATCACTCTGAATTCTCCTTCATTCGCCTCTATAACAGCTGCTGCATATGCTTTTCTCAGCAAAAAAAGCATCGACTTATTCCCAAATGATGACAAAACCCGAACAATTGTAAATTTATTGTAAAAATTTCTTTGTCGGTATTATTTTTATGTATAGGATTATCAGTAGGACTTGGTAGCCCGAATACCATAGTCTTATTGGTGCACATACCAAAAGGATATCCATACAAAGCAAGATCAGTACTTATATTTATTTCGTTTTTCGACCTAGCTACAGCCGTTTATGTTGCCGTCGAATGAAGTAGATAAACCACTGAGATATACAAATCAAATAGAAAACAAACACAACAGCAACAAACATAATTTATTAAAAAGACAGGGAAAACCATGAAAAACATACGTGAATTATTTTTTGGGTTTATATTATTGTTTAGTTCCAGTGCATTTGCAGAAGAAGGATCATTTAACCAAGCTATCAGCAACTTAAGTCAAAGTGTTGATGGGTTTTTCAACGAATACACAGGTTGGTTCGTTGGGCTGATATTTAAAAGTGTACCGATTGGTGAAGCTAACTTCCCCGTGATTGTTGGCTGGCTGTTGCTCGCTGCGATCATCTTTACTGTTTATTTTGGCTTTGTTCAATTTAAACGTGTCGGCATGGCGATAGACATTATCAAAGGTAAGTATACCGATCCTAACTCTAAAGAGGACGGCGAGGTTTCTCACTTTCAAGCGTTAACAACGGCGCTTTCTGGTACTGTCGGGCTTGGTAACATTGCCGGTGTGGGTGCTGCACTTGCGATTGGTGGTCCTGGCGCGACATTCTGGATGATCTTGTGTGGCCTTCTGGGTATGGCTTCTAAGTTCTGTGAGTGTACTTTAGGTGTGAAATACCGAACTATCCTACCTTCAGGTGTTGTTTCGGGTGGTCCAATGTACTACCTAAGTCAAGGTCTTGGTGAGAGAGGTTTAGGCGGACTAGGTAAAGTGCTCGCTATTGGTTTCGCATTAATGTGTATTTTAGGCGCATTGGGCGGCGGTAACATGTTCCAAGCTAACCAAGCACACGCCATGTTAACTTACGCATTTGATGTACCAAGTGAATACGGTGTGATCACTGGCCTTGTACTTGCCTCTTTAGTTTTCTCTGTGATTGTTGGTGGTATGCCTTCTATCGCATCGGTAACGGAAAAAGTTGTTCCTTGGATGGCTGCTCTGTATATCGGTATGGCTCTGATTGTTATCGGTTCTAACCTTGATCAAGTTGGCCCTGCGTTCAGCGCAATCTTTACAGGTGCATTTACTGGTGAAGGTGTTGTTGGTGGATTCATTGGTGCGTTAATTCAAGGCTTGAAACGTGCAACATTCTCGAACGAAGCAGGTGTAGGTTCAGCAGCTATCGCTCACTCAGCGGTTAAAACAAAAGAACCAATCACCGAAGGTCTAGTATCACTATTAGAACCGTTCGTTGATACGGTAATCATTTGTACAATGACCGCATTGGTTATCACTATCGCTGGTTTAAACGTAGGTCCATTCGATGGTTCTGGTTTAACGGGTGTAACGCTGACTGCAGCATCTTTTACTGAAACGGCAGAAGTATTCAAATACACACTCGCTCTCGCGGTAATCATGTTTGCGTTTTCTACCATGATCTCTTGGTCGTACTACGGTCTTAAAGCTTGGACTTACCTATTTGGTGAAGGCAAAACAACGGAGCTGATTTTCAAAGTGATGTTCTGTGTGTTTGTTGTTATTGGTGCCACGATTCAATTTGGTGCGGTAATCGACTTCTCTGATGCGGCTATCTTTGCGATGTCTATCTTCAACATTCTTGGTCTGTACTTCTTGATGCCAGTTGTGAAGAAAGAACTGCAATCGTTCGTTGCTCGTGTGAAATCAGGCGAAATCAAAACGTATGAGAAATAACGTTTAGTGGAATGATGTTGCTCTAGTAGCTAACTGGATTCTAAGAAACGACACAGCTCTAAAAACGAAACTGTTCTAAAAATTTTTGTAAGACCCTTTGCTTGAGAAAGCGAGAACAGGACTGCAACTTATCCAAAATCCCTACCAGCTTGGCTTGTGGGGATTTTTTATGTCTGAATGATTAGGTTAATTGTTATCTTCAATACCCTGCTCACTCTTTTCGCCCTTTTCACTATCGTGTTCAACATCGACACGACGAACCAACTCTTCTACTTCGATCATCTCTTTTTGCGCTAATGGCGAGCGACAATCATCGAAACAATAAGCTATGGTGCAGTTCTCACAAAGATACTCTGGCATCACTCCATCCCTTGTCGTCAAAGCAGCCAAATGCGATCTAGCAATCGACTGCGTGTTCATCCTGAACACCACCATTATGCAGCGACTCTGATCTGAAAATATGTATGCAAAGTCATTTAATAGACAACAAGTGACATATCATTATGGTTATACGTAACTATTCACAAATATCTAAGCAAACAATGAAAACACGCAAATAATCAATAATGAGAAAGCACCGAAGCATGCTCCTGAGAAAACGCAAAACGCCCACATCACGTGTGTGATGTGGGCGTTTCAATATTTACTGTAAAACTAACGTTAGGTTGGTAAAGCCTTCGACTTATAGACCCATCTCTTCGGTTAGCGTTTTGATCTGCTTGAGATCCATGGTGTGGACTTCAATCATTTGTCTGATATCACTCAGTCGAGAGTTAGCGTTATCTTGCTTCTCACACGCGTCAGATTTCGCGTCCCATGATGTGCCATCTAAGTAAACATCACACGCTTTCTTAAGAGAGCCAAGGTTCTGCTCGAGTTGATCTCTTTCTTTCTCAAGCTTTTCAAGTTCTTGGGAAATCTGCAGTTCTTTTCGGAAAACTTCACGCGAACGCTCAAACAAAGTCGATTGCATGTCAGCCTGACGATTAAGTTTCTGGTTGTCTTGCTGAGTTTGCTCTAACGTTTGCTTCTGTTCATTTAGCTGTTGCTCTAACGAGTAGTTAGCCTTCTCTAAAACCGAAGACTGTTTTGCTAATTCTTGGAGTTCTTTTTGATGCTCTTCCGTTTGTTTCACTAGAGCGGCTTCTACTTTCGCATCGATTTCGGTATCAACTTTTGCCACTTTAGTTTCAACGGATGTCATCAACTGTGCTCTGCTGTCATGCAGTTCTTGATAACGAGTTTCGAGTACCTGATAAGTGGACTCCCACTTAGAAGCCGTAACTGTAGAACCAATTAAGCCACCCAGAGCTAAACCTATAACCGCAGCAATGCCGATATAGAGCTGACTGCGCTTATCGCGTTCTTCAATAACAACCACTTCATCTTGTTCGCTTTGTCCAGATTGCTGGTTCACTAGCGGGTACTCCCAAAAATTTGTTTAACGTTACGCGGTCACTGACACGAATGCCAATACTGATAGTGTAGGCTCAGTTAAACCTATCGCTCAAGCCAGAAGCACTTAAGCTCTGCTAACACATTCATCCCACCTGTTTACAGGCACGCTTAACGAGTTAACTCCGAAATCATCAAGCTGGCAGTATACAAAAGGAAGCTGCTAACGATAACTATCACTACCCATTTTTGCAGTTTTTCGTTTGTCCGGTAACGAAATAGTACAAATGCCAAAGCCAATAAAAAAACAATCGCTATTAGTCGAGTCATAACTCCTCCTTGTTTCTCTATTTTATACCATTTAAATAAGCAAGTTACGTCAGAGACTCGTTGTTTGATCATTTAGTTGAACAACATTTGTGCAAACAGATATTTTGTAGCTGACATCACATTTTATATGATCTAGGATACGCCTACAGATTACCTAATTATTTAGGTAATTGTTCCGATGAAGACTGCAGGAGAGTGGTTTTTAACTAAATATTAACATTTAGTTAGATTGACCCGCCGAAGAAGTAAATCTTTCAGGTGCTTTATGCTGGAGAAATCCAGAAAAGTGAGGACTGTCGTTGGAGGAACCTCTGGAGAGAACCGTTAGATCGGTCGCCGAAGGAGCAAGCTTAGTGCCCGTTACTTATCTATAAGTGATTCGCTAAGTGAAACTCTCAGGCAAAAGGACAGAGGAGTGGAAAGCAACAGCCTTAATTAACAAAAGAATTCTATCTAGAAATCCGTATGTATTAAGTAGTGCTCTTGATCCCTGTGATCTGCACTGCCTTCCCTCTTCTCCTTAAATTTTTAATTTATTAAGGGGAATCTATGAACCACCTACAAGCTACACTACAAACCATCAACCAATTCGTTTGGGGACCACCACTGCTTATTCTGCTAGTGGGTACAGGTATCTACTTTACTTTTCGCTTAGGCTTACTCCAGTTTAGACACCTCCCAACTGCACTGAAAATGGTATTCAGCAAAGACAAATCTGGTACGGGTGACGTATCGAGTTTCGCGGCTTTGTGTACTGCACTTTCAGCAACCATTGGTACAGGTAACATCGTTGGTGTAGCGACCGCAATCAAGATTGGTGGCCCTGGTGCCCTATTCTGGATGTGGCTTGCCGCTGTATTTGGTATGGCGACCAAATACGCAGAATGTCTACTCGCCGTTAAATACCGCAGAACCGATAGTAATGGCGAAATGGTTGGCGGCCCAATGTACTACCTGCAATACGGTGTCGGCTCACGAATCTTAGCGGTAATGTTCGCTGTCTTCGCGCTCGGCGTTGCTTGCTTCGGTATCGGTACCTTCCCACAAGTCAACGCTATCTTAGACGCAACTCAAATCTCATTTGGCGCTTCTCGTGAGATGTCTGCTGTCGTTCTTACGATATTGGTGGCAGTTGTAACCCTTGGTGGTATCCAATCTATCGCTAAAGTGGCAGGGAAAGTTGTTCCTACTATGGCGGTTATGTACGTCGTCGCGTGTTTAAGCGTTCTGATTTCAAATGCCGACCAACTACTGAATGCCATTACTCTTGTTGTTACTTCTGCGTTTACCAACACAGCAGCAACCGGTGGTTTCTTTGGCGCGAGCATCATGCTTGCTATCCAATCAGGTATCGCTCGTGGTGTGTTCTCGAACGAATCTGGCCTAGGTAGCGCACCAATGGCTGCAGCAGCGGCTAAAACAGACTCATGTGTGAAACAAGGACTTGTCTCTATGACAGGTACCTTCTTCGACACCATCATCATCTGTACGATGACAGGTTTGGCGCTTATCTTAACGGGTGCTTGGCAGACTGATCTTTCAGGCGCTGCGATGACCACTCACGCATTCGCTGTTGGTTTGAATGCAGACACCCTTGGCCCTATGTTGGTTTCTGTTGGTTTAATCTTCTTTGCGTTTACAACAATTTTAGGTTGGAACTACTACGGTGAGCGCTGTGTTGTGTTCTTGCTAGGCACCAAAGCAGTCTTGCCTTACAAGATTATCTTCATCGCCTTGGTGGCTTCTGGTGCATTCTTGAAGCTCGACATGATCTGGATAATAGCTGATATCGTGAACGGCCTAATGGCAATTCCGAACTTAATCGGGCTTATCTTGCTGCGCCACGTTGTTATCGAAGAAACCAAGCTATTCTTCAAACCGTTAACTTCTTCAAAAGATTGTGAAGCAGTTAAAGCGTAACCTGAATTGATTGAATACCAAGCCCGCACTCAACTGCGGGCTTTTTTATTTTCATCACATAGCGAAACGTCTTAAATTATTATGCAGCACATATGCCCTTATAAATAACAAGAATATTAAATCGACTACTATGCGATTTAATAAAGCCAATAGAAGACTAATAAAAAGGACACTAATAAAACCAACACTTAATTAGATATTACTTATATTTAACAGATTGTGTGTTGGTGTCAGGCGTTTTGTCACAAACATATTAAATTTCTTTTTGTTTCAACGACACAAAAAACCAGAAGAATAAAACATGTGACTTTAATTCATATATTAGTCAGTTTATAGTCATCTACATTGTAGAGAGAATTATAATAAAAATAAAACGTTGGCTATATGATCAGATTCGACCCGATTAAAAACCGTATTTATAACGATGAACGTTCTATTAAAGTAGGATACCGTGAAACTCGAGTTCTGGAGTTATTACATAAAAACTCACCCGATATTGTTAACAAACAAGATATTATTAGCTTCGCTTGGGGAAACGAGTTCATAGGGGATACGTCATTAGCGAAAAGTATAAGTTTACTGCGCCAAGGGTTCGTTAGATTAGGCATCAAAGAAACCCCAATCGTCACCGTTCCTAAGGTGGGCTATCGCCTTATCGATGAGTGCGTTGTGATCGACTCGCCCGTCAATAATGGAGCCACAACTCCCCTTGCTGCTGCGAGCAACCTAATACCTGTAGGCAATAATGGTATTGCTATCGGTGCAGCCGTTGCAGTCGAACCTAAGCCTAACCCTAAACAAAGTTCGTCGGCTTACTTCCCCACAGCCGAAAGCCGAAACAAGTTGTGCTACTTCACCACTGGCTGCTTACTGTTAGCATCAGCGCTATTGGCTTTTGCTAAGGTTAATGAGAGAAACCTCAGCGATATCAACCCCGTTAACCGGCTCAGTGAGCAATGGATAGGTCAAATACAAGTTTTCCAAGCCCCTGAAATGGCGATGACGCCAGAGCTAGAAAGCATTCTCTATCAATATCAATGTGATTGTGTGGCGTACATTAGCGAAGAAGCGGAGTATTCAGAGCTCTCTATTCTCAACAAAGCCACACGCCAGTCCGTCAACATCTTTTACACGCCAACCCAACTAGATCAAGCCAGTACCGAGCTGGCCCTATTCCTAGAAAGAGGTCAATTATGATGCCAATCGTTGCGCTCATTTCTGCATTCGTTTTATTGGTTGGCATATGGAGTATCCCTTCGCCCCAACCAAAAGAAGAGCATCGCTACCAACATAGCGTGGTGGACCTAATAGTGAATGACAATGTATTACGTACCGACGGGTTAACGAAAATAAGTAACAACAAGGTGCTGCACCTGATGTCCGTTCAAGATGACAACATGCCCGACCCACTTGTTCTGCGATTCAGGGGAACAGCCCGCCCTTCTCAATCACTTTTCTTTTCTATTTCTGGCACCATCGACTTAGTCTCTGTGCAAAAAATAAATAAAACAATGAATGACAGCCGATTGTCGCCTTACCTGTTAATCAACAATGACCCATTAACGGTAAAGATTGATATCTTAAGTTCGAATGATTTATTTGCCATCATTAAAACGTGTAATACAGGCCGAACGCAACTTCTGGCCAAACGATAATTACAGATAGTTTAGCCACTAGTAACAAGTACCCTATTATCAAATAGCAAGCTTTACCTATATTACACATAGAAAACGGATGGTTATTTTCATTGTTCTATCAGTAATGCAATTATTACCGTCTTCCTTACTTTAAGTGTTTACATTTTAAACCAGATAGCAAATCAAGATATTCAAGTTAGATTTTTACTCCTTGTCACTCACTACGTGCCCACCTTAAACTACGAGCATTGTGAATGGTTATATCTGTTCTTCTAATTAACCATTCATACAAGTCCCAAAAATAACGTCAAATAGTTTTGACGTCTAAGCCCGAATAATAGGCCTTCATTTTTCTAAAAACGGTTTGAGCCCCATCAAACAATTTACGTTTAGTTGCATACTCTTTCACCGTAAAAACACTAATGACAATACAAACCATTGAATTTACTGGGTAATTTAATTCAACCCTTTTCAGTATCTATCTATTTATCAACATGAAAAAGTGAACTTGTCTTGTTAACTGCACGGCACACAAAACATTATCAAAATAGAAAAATTACAAATGAGGGAATTGTTAATGATCACAGTAAACAGAAGTCTCTTAGCAACCGCAGTGTTGTCTGTTCTATCAACCGGTGTAAATGCGAAGATTTACCCAGACCAAATAGTGTTTGACCAACTTGGTGAAGATATATGTCGCTCTGGTTATCGTCCTATAGACCGTTATGAAGCCGAAGAGCAGAAGAGTGCTTTGGTCGCTCGTATGGGCACTTGGCAGATCACCGGGTTAAAAGGAAACTGGGTAATCATGGGGCCTGGTTATCATGGCGAAATTAAACAATCAAGCAGTGGGTCAACGTTCTGTTACCCAAACAACGACCAATCTGAAATCCCTAACTATTCCGCCAAATCGGTTCAGGAAGGCAGCGAAATCGATGTTCAGTATGAATTAGTGAACAACCGTAACGACTTTGTTCGCCCATTAAGCTATTTAGCTCATAACCTAGGTTACGCATGGGTTGGCGGTAATAACAGTCAGTACGTTGGCGAAGACATGACAATAAAGCGCTCTGGCAACAGTTGGGTGATACAAGGAAATAACAATGGTTCTTGTAGTGGCTATCGCTGTGATGAAAAAACCAAAATCACCGTCGACAATTTTGCCTACACCGTTAACGATGACAACTTTTGGCATGGTGATGTTGTCGAATCAGATCGTGAACTAGTGAAAACGGTTTACGCGACGGCAAGAAACAACAGCAACATCGCACAACAAGTGGTGGTCGACCTAAAAGTAGACGAATCAACAAACTGGTCGAAAACGAACAGCTACGGATTCTCACAGAGCGTTCAAACAGAGAACACCTTCAAGTGGCCTTTGGTTGGCGAAACTAAGCTCACCGTTAAGTTCGAGGCTAACCAAAGCTTCGCAGAAACAAATGGCAACTCCACTAGCGAACAAGTAACACTTCAAGCGCGTCCTATGGTTCCTGCAAATTCGGAGCTGCCGATTCGAGTTGAGCTGTATCGTTCAAGCATTTCTTACCCGTACCGATTCAACGCCGATATTAGCTACGATGTTGAATTCAACGGCTTCCTTCGTTGGGGTGGCAACGCGTGGCACTCCCATCCAGACAACCGCCCATACAAGGCTCATACCTTCACGATGGGTCGTGGCAGCAGTGAATCTGCCGACATTCGCTACCAATGGGATCACCGTTACATCCCAGGTGAAACAAAATGGTGGGATTGGGGATGGGCGATTAAAGAAGCTGGACTATCAAGCATGCAATACGCGACTGGCGGAAGCTTGCGCCCATTCCACTCTTACGTGTCTGGTGATTTCTACGCTGAATCTCAATTTGCAGGTACTATCGAAATTGGACAAGCAACACCAATCACTAACAATCTACGCAGCAAAAGAAGTACTGATTCCGTCAACGAATCTACTGAGCGCATTGGCGACATCGAAGTTACCACCAACTTTAATGCCGATGAGTTGAGTGACTTAGGTTTCGAAGGTGCTGAGATGAACATTAGCGTCGTTGAATAACTGCGCTGTTGAATAAGATCGGTACAAAGATCTACCAGTATTAAAGCACAAAGCCCACGACACATCGTGGGCTTTCATATATTCATGTTCAACTGGAAAACGGTGAACTACACAGGCTCTTCCATCAGAAGCTTAACACCCAGCCCAACCAGCACCATGCCCGTCACGCCTTCCATCCACTTCATAAAACTCGCGTTCTTGAGCAAGTTTTTAGCGGAATTAAGTGCACCAGCCAAACCACACTGCCACACCATCGCAATCATAAAGTGTACCGAAGCCATCAACATAGATTGCAATAAAGGCGAACCTTCAGGGTTTACAAATTGAGGTAAAAAGGCCAGATAGAAAACTGCTGTTTTTGGGTTAAGAACGTTAGACAGAAAGCCTTCACGCAAAGAACGCTTTGCACTGTAAGCCTGCTGAGCTTGTTCACCTACCTTCAAACCGCCACCGTTTTTCATCAAAGCTCGCAAACTGCTTAAGCCAAGCCAGATGAGGTAAACCGCACCCACCATCTTAACGGCTTGAAAGAGTTCAGCGGACTGGGCGAGGATTGCAGATATACCCACAGCAGAGAAAAACGCGTGTACATACAAGCCGCTACAGATACCAAAGCTGGTCATCACACCGTCAGATAAGCCAGAACGGCTGGTATTGCGAATTACCAATGCCGTATCTAAACCCGGCGTTAGCGTTAAAATAGTGATGGCAATCAGAAATGCCTCAAAGTTCAAAATATCCATATCATTGTCATTCTTGTTCAGCGATCTATCATCAATACCGTGTATCTGAACAATTCGCAAGCAACAATTACCACCAGCTATACAACTCACTGATTTTGTGCACAATAGAACAGTTTAATTTGTTAAGAAATAGTAAATTCAAGGCATCGTACCGCCTCATGCTTTTCTCGTTATATCTTCAACTACGAAGGTCAGCGTCTTTTAAAAGTAGAGCCATAATCAAAGTACACGAAAGATGAACCTTAACGCTGACGCAGCCCAAAGATCATTTAAAGAAACCAAATTAAGAGTAGTCAAATGAGCGCATTCAAAAAACTAGTCGAACACTCTCAAAAATGTTCACGCTTTCAACACCTAGCCTCAATTTGTGGTTGGGACCAAGCTTCAATGATGCCTGCCGGTGGTAACCAAGCTCGTAGTGAAGCGATGGCCGAGCTTTCGGTTCATATTCACGGATTAATGACGCAACCACAGCTTGGTGACTGGATTGCAGACGCCGAAAACGAAGCACTGAACAACGATCAACAATCGTCACTTCGTGAAATAAAACGCCAATGGCAACAAGCTAACCTACTTCCTGAAAAACTGGTGGAAGCAAAATCTCTAGCAGGTTCAAAATGTGAACATGCATGGCGCAGCCAACGTGGTAACAACGACTGGGTTGGATTCGAAAAGAACTGGCGTGAAGTGGTTGAGCTATCTCGTGAAGAAGCGCAGATTCGCGCTGACGTTGCCAACCTAACGCCTTATGATGCGATGCTGGATATCTATGAACCGGGCACCAGCTCTGCTTCACTTGATACCCTATTTGCAGACGTTAAAACTTGGCTTCCAGGTTTAATTGATGAAGTGATCGAAAAACAATCGAGCGAGCAATTTAACGCACCATCTGGCATCTATTCGACCGAGAAACAGAAAGCTCTAGGTTTAGAAGTCATGAAGCTGCTTCAGTTCGATTTCGAACACGGTCGATTGGATGAAAGTGTTCACCCATTCTGTGGCGGCGTGCCTTCAGACGTGCGTATCACGACTCGCTACGACGAAGCTGAATTCGTTCAAAGCTTAATGGGTATTGTGCATGAAACAGGCCACGCACGTTACGAACAAGGCTTACCAAAACACCTAGCAGGACAACCAGCGGGCGAGGCTCGTTCTATGGGCATTCATGAATCTCAATCTTTATTCTTCGAGATGCAAGTCGGCCGCAGCGACCCGTTCATTGGACACTTAGCGAACTTGGCTGGTCAGCAATTCTCAGGCTCAGAATTTGAGAAAGAGAACTTCCAGAAGATCTACACGCGTGTGAAGAAAGACTTCATCCGTGTCGATGCTGATGAACTCACCTACCCTGCACACGTTATCCTGCGTTACGAGATTGAGCGTGACTTGATCAACGGTAAGATCAAACACACTGACGTGCCAGAGTTATGGAATACTAAGATGCAGTCATACCTTGGCTTAAGCACTCAAGGTAATTTCACTAACGGTTGTATGCAAGATATTCACTGGACAGACGGCGCATTCGGTTACTTCCCATCTTACACATTAGGCGCGATGTACGCGGCTCAGTTCATGGCTTCAATGAAGAAGACGGTCGATGTGAACTCTGTGATTGAAAGCGGTGACCTATCCCCTATCTTCACTTGGTTGGAGTCGAACATTTGGAGTAAAGGTAGCCTGCTTACTACTGATGATTTGGTGAAAGGTGCAACCGGTGAAACCTTGAATGCGCAATACTTCAAAGACCATTTGAGAAGTCGTTATCTTTAATGGAATAAATCGATAGAGGCTGATCAGTTTATTGATTCAGCCTTTCTAATCACATTTTCAAAACATACTTAGGTTGATTTGAAGGCTTTATCCCTTCATCGAACTTAACAATCACGGAATATCCTGGTACCTGCTAGCACGGAGTTGGACAAATGTGAGTTACGAAGCCTTGAAACCTTTGAGATTTCGAATAACTTATATTGAGAGCTTCATTCGAATTATCTACCAACTATTAGTCAATTTCTTTCACATACAAAAAATTAACAACTCCAAAATTAGGGGCCAAATAGTCTTTAAACTTGCTCGCTAGGGTGGCTCCATATATGCGGTTCAGTGTAAGGGCCAGTCATACTTGATGTCGATGCTCCCACGCCGTCTAGTGCGTCTTCGGTTAACGCTAGCGCGAACCAATTCTCTAGTGGTGCTAATGATTCTACTGGAAGCCCTACCTTGTGAGGCGTGTTGTATCGTTTAGCATAGTGGTGGATTTCACCCATAATAAACACCACATCAGGCTTTAGTTGCTTTTCAGCCTCTTCCATTAAGCGCGTTGCGTAGCCTTGGCGTTGATAACCCGGTAATACGGCTAAAGGCGCCACTACGTAGCATTTTAGGTGTGGCGCTGCATTTATAGTAATGGGTGTGTAACACGCATGAGCCACGACTTCATAAACGATAGAGTAGCTGCCGTCTGCAATTAGATCGTCAGCAAATTCAGCATACAGCTTTGCGTGTCGCCCATCATAAAGACCGCCTGCTGTTGCGAAGGTTTCATACTGAATTTGGTACGGTGTTTTCATTTTTTTCTCTTAATATATTTTTGAACTAGAGACTAAAACCCTAGCAATAAAAGCTGTTTTTGGATGAATCGACCTTTGATCTGTGTCAGCGGATAATCGTCTTCTGCAAACAAATAGTTCAGCGCAATACCATCGATTTCAGCAATGATCATATGACTGTCAACAACAGGCGTAGCTCCTGGTATATCAGATAAAATGTCTTGGAATGACGTCATCATTAATTGATATCGTTCGTCGAAAAGATCTTTCAGTAGCGCTCTTGTTGAAGGCTGACACAATATTTGAAAATCGAATTGGTAGTACAACCTATGCTCAGGAGAAGCCATCGATAAAAAAATCTCTTCTAGGTAACTCTCCAGCTTCTCTTTGGGGCTTAGCTCTTTATCAACATCAGCGCTCTTGCTACCAACTTCGTTCATGATCTCAGCCATACGTGTAAAGACTTCTTTGAGTAATCCTTCTTTATTTTTAAAGTGATGGAAAACCAAACCTTTAGATACTTTTGAGTGCTCACAAATAGCGGTAACAGAAGTTTTCTCGTAACCTATAGTTGCAAATAACTCTATCGCTGACTCAATGATTTGTTTTCTCTTGTCCATATGACTTCTCTGCACTCACTTATTAACTCTCGATGGCTGACTGACTGTTCGGTCAACACGATTTAGATGAACTATATATAGGAAATTATTCTTTTGCAAGTTGCTCGCCATTCAAGAAGAAAGAGACTGTGAACACACTGAGATTTTTGAGAGGAGATCCACAAGCTAGGGAGCGCAATGGTGTCTTTATGATCTTCAAATTCATTTGAAATAATATTTGACAGTTCATTTAATCTTCCTTAGGATAAATGAACTGACTGCACGGTCAGTCAGTAATTGTATCGTCAATTTAGATATGTGCTGGCAAAGAGTGGCTGTTTCTGCTTAATTTTAAGCGATAACAGTCTCTTAGGATCTGGTCGTCTACCAACTAAAGATGAACTCACCTGTAAATGCTTAAGTCACGCACCCTATTGAATAGATACAATGCGTGATTTTTTAACTCAACTACCGACTGCACGGTCAGTCAGTTATGGCTTGTGCTTAATAGGAGCAACACGCGTAAACATAGATACGTCGTAGAGGAATAACATTATGTCTAGAAACAAAATCTTACGAGAAAACCCTCAAGAATCATTCATCTGTGCATCTTGCGGCACTGGTGTCGCACCTATTCAATTTGGCGGTCAGCACAGAAACCACTGCCCACATTGTTTAAGCAGTGTTCACATGGATATCAAAGCTGGGGACAGAAGATCGAGTTGTCGAGGCGTAATGGAACCTATCAGTATCTTTGTTCAGAAAGATAAGGAGTGGTCGCTGATTCACAAGTGCTCGAAGTGCAACACGATCAGAACCAACAGAATAGCAGCAGACGATAACGAATTGCTACTCGTGACTATGGCCGCAGAGCCTTTGATGTCACTGCCTTTCCCTTCGAAAACCGTGTTATCAAATTTAAAAGAACTCAGTATTAATAGTGGTGGTGAAGATGTATTTACAGAGTAAAGTTGTTTATCGTGTTGTTGAAAAACACGCTAACACTTATAAAGTTAAAACCAATCATGGTGTGAAAGTGGCACGCCTAAAAGGTAGCTACTCTTACTCAATCAGTAGTAAAGAAGCGTCTCCTTGTGTCGGTGATTGGGTGGAAGCTATCGACGATGGCAACATCATACTTATTGAACGTATTCAAAGCAGAAAAAGCTTAGTCAGTCGCCGAGCTTCTGGCGGTGCGACAGTTCAGCAGGCGATCGCGGCAAACGTCGATTACGTGATTATCGTTTTGGGTGTTGATGGGGGAAGAAATTATTCTGATCGCTTGTTAGAAAGGCTATTAACCGTTGCTTGGAACAGTGGTGCGACACCTTTAGTGGCTTTGAATAAATCAGATCTTAATGAGGCGGCTGAGCTGATCAAAAGACAGGCTGAAACGATCGCGCTTGGTGTTGATATTATTAACTGTAGCGCTGTCGACGGAACGGGCATTGAAGAACTATTGTCGTACGTGAGTAACGGTAAGATTGGTGTGTTTATCGGTCCATCTGGCGTAGGTAAATCAACACTGACCAATACACTTTTGAAACATGAAGTTCAGGCAACCAATAGCCTTAGAGTGAAGGACATGAGAGGACGTCATACAACGTCTGGCTCGTATCTATTCGAACTGAAAAACGGCGGATTTATTGTTGATTCTTCTGGTATTAAAGAAGTTCAAATCTGGGCAAATAACGAAGACGTTGATTCTGTATTTGAAGAGATTTCCAGTATTTCACATGAGTGTAAATACCGAGATTGCCAACATCAAGGTGAACCTGGATGCGCTGTTCAAGAAGAGTTAGAAGTAGGCAATATTACGCCTGAGCGATACGACAGCTACTTGCATCTAAAACAAGAAGTTGCGTATTTAGACAGAAAGAAGAATGAAAAAGGTAATCATGTCGAACGACAACACGATAAAGAGTTCGGCAAGCTTGTTAAAGCTGTATCGAGTCGAAAAAGCTTAGTACGACGAGCCATGCAATAAAAAGCGAATGGTTGTTTATAGATCCTGAGTGCATTCACTTCTATTTAAATACTCAAGTAGATGATTAACGCATTTCGTTTAAAAATTTAATTGATACAAATAAGGAATTTTAATAATGAAAACACCTCACGAAATACAGTACCAAGCGTTCGCTGCTGCTGGTGGGCTTTACGACGAACGCCACGCAAATCTGTATGCGAACTTTGCCGATGATCTCATCGCTGACGGCAGCTTTTCTATTGTTCATGAAGGCGTAGCCCATGCATGCTATACCCCAATTACAGTTGATGCAGCACCACACCTTAAATGTTATGTGTTAGCACCTTTGTCGGTACTGCCTGAATATCAAGGAAAAGGTTACGCAACACGCTTAATGGAAGAAGCAGAGAAGCAGCTAGACGCAGACGTGATTTTTGTGATGGGCGATCCGTGTCATTATGGCAACCGCTATAATACCCCTCACAATGTATTACCTCCTGTAGCAACGTTAGCACCGTTGGAATGTTGGTTTGCTCGTGAATTGACACAAGGCGTTTTAGACGACATTGGAGAATCGACATCGACTGTGACAGGGCCTTATGCTACCCCACTAATGTGGAGTCACCCAAGCGAGCAAGTATAGTTATAAAGTAGGGTGCATTATCGCCCTACTCTAATTTTGATCCCAGTTAATTAATGATATAGCTTCGCACTCATATGGATTAGAAATTCTATTGCTAGTCTGAACTCATAGTATGGGCATTAGTAATCAGTCTAACTGTTAAAGGGGCATAAATGAGTTACAGCTTCCCCTAAATCAACAATTCAGAGATAACTAAAGTTATGGAAAGTCGCTTAACGTAGCGTCCAGTATTGATGGTGCAGATCACTGACAAGTATACGGGTCTTCAGACAATATGCTTTTTCAAATATTTAAAATCATGTTCTCTACTGCCTCTCAATAAAAAAGCCCAAACAAAGGGTTGGGCTCAATTCAATAATCATGAAACCATTGTCACGGTGGTTATATTCCGATTAATTTCCCCAGATTTGGCTTACAAACTCTGGATGGTCAATAAACGGATTACGATTCCCTTGAAAATCATGCACCGCCTTATTCCGATCGATTTCTTTTTGACTTACTGGATCATCAGAATGCCAACGCTTTAGCATAGTAAGTAGCCAAGGTTCAAAAACAGTTGTATTGGTTCCATCTAGAACCGCATCAGAGCTTGTAGAGTTCCCTTCCCAATTAGCGATTTCATTTTCATAGCGTGTTGCCATGTAGAAATATGCTCTTGCGAAATCACCTTTAAATTCATCAATTGGCTCAAACACCGTACCCACATAACCAAGAGAGTTCGCTGCATTGCCTAACTTAGAACCATTGCTTGATGTGTATGTCGCGCTACTCACCTCACCAAATGGCCAATTACTACGTTTCGAGTTAACGTAGCCGTCAGTGGCAAATAAATGGTGACCGTCAGAGTTCATTGGTTCGACTTTCCCACCAAACCAGCTTTTCGGGAATGAGTGCTCACGGTTGTAGCAATCACCTTCTTTGCTGTATTGACCACATTGATCGGCCACCTTAGTAAATTGGATTGAATCTAAGCCTGAAGGTTTCTCAGAATACATATCGAGAATTGACCCATCAGTGTCATAGTATGCGTCTAGGTCAGCCTCAGACACCAACCTCCAAATAGCGGTGTAACCCTGACTACTATGATTATCAATAATTTGATATAAGGCCGTTTTTAACGCAAAGCCCACTTTGCCTTCAGCGTCTTTGTAATACTCACCTAACACTGGAGGTTCAGTTGGTGGTGTAGTCGTTGAGCCACCAATCGTAAATTCTGTACTCTGACTTGCTTGGAAATCACCACCAGATGCCACAACGGTTCCGTTTACCGACAAACTGTATGAACCATCCCCCACACTGCAGCACATTCCATCCCCATAAGAGTCTGAGACTTCTAGGGTGTAGCTACCATCCGCTAAACACATTTCCACTTCATTGATGGTGTTACTTTGATAATCTGAACCAGAAAAAAGAGTTTGAGAAACTGAGTTTTTGAGAGACCAACTGGTTTCAGAACCATAGTTATCCGTCACTAGCGTGAGTGTGGCACTTGTGTCATTGCAGCTCTGTGTTGGTGGAGTCTCCGTAGGCTGAAAGTTATCTAAATACACCACTTCCGAACCATCAAAACCTGCATCATCATAAAATCGTACGCCCACAACGATATCTTTAGTGCTCGTAGCGTTGTACGAGTGAGTCAATGCTTGCCACTGATTCGTTAAACCATTATTCGAGTAACCTAAATAGCCATCAACAAAAAGGCGAGCTTTCACGTTGCCTTCCGTGTGGTAAACATCGACAGAGAAATCATAAGTTTTCCCTTGTTCAACACGTATCGTTTGAAGAAAATCGGTATTACTTTGAGTACTTGTATTCACTGTTACTTGTGCTGAGAGACTGCCGTTATTTACAGGATCGGTAGAGAGCGAAAGTGCAATGCCGGAGTCAATCACACTCCAACCAGATGGTACGTTTCCTTCCCAGTTTTCGAAACTTCCATTTTGCATTTGCGCATGCGCACTCGTTGAACAAAGTAATGCAACGCCACTTAGTGTTATTATTCTATTTATCATATAGCCTTCTGTTTAATTGGATAAAAACCAACTAAGCTTAGAAAGTAATCAAAAAATGAATGGAGATATGCATCACATTTATAAATGTAAGCATTATGGGTTTTATTAATATATGTGATGTAACGCAATATAGCATCGACCAGTTAAATAGACGAAAAAAAAGGCTAAGCAGATTATCTGACTCAGCCTTTGTACTTTTCAGAATTAGATCATTTATCGCCAGTGAGCATACCGAAGAAGACCTGTCTCGACTCTGGCGTGTTGTCTCTATGAGTTTCGTATTTTACATGCGCGTTTGCATCAACTGCTTTTGATAGCTTGATGCTCCATAGTGCTTTCATTTGATTTGGTACAATTGAATATCGGACATCGATAATACGCAGCTCGTCTGTTGGGTCCTGAGCGATATAACCATTTGAAAACCAGCGGAAACGTTCAATGTCTTTGGCTTGTTGGGAATCTGGGTCTAGCCAAGGCAAATCCCTGCTAACATTCAGTTTCGCTATCGACTCTCCAGGGTATACGTTTACCGATGTGCCAACCCGCACTGCGTCTACATGATATTGAGCCTCTGTTTCGTACACCACTTTCCAAACTAAGATATTCGCAAAGCTTGGTTTTGCCTCTAATCGGATCGGCGTGTGTTGCCTTTCTTGCGCTAATTGCCAGCCAACCGCCTCTGCCCTGTCTCGCTGAATCATCCCTAATGTTGGATAAATTAGCGCCCAAGCAAACGCGACACGCGCGAGCCAAGGCGCTCGTTTCAACGTTGCACACACAAGCAACATTAGGATGGGAAGCGTATAAGCAGGATCGATGATTGAGATAGTGTTCCAAGCAAAACGCGCGTTGGTGAAAGGCCAAAGCAACTGCGTGCCATAAGTGGTACAAGCGTCTAACAGTGCATGAGTGCCATAACCCAGAGCACAAAACAGCCAACTTTGTTTGAAAGAAAGCCCACGCCTTTTTGCAATCAGGTGGTGTAGAACTAAGGCACAGATCAAACTACCAATGGGAATAAAGAAGAGTGAATGGGTAAATTGTCGATGAAATTCCAAAGCCAACAAAGGGTCACTTTGAGACTTAATCAGTGCATCCAAATCTGGCGCCAACCCGGAGAGCAACCCTAATACCCCAGCAACAACCACATGTTGTTTTTTGCTGGCCGATTGTGACAAAGAAGCGCCTAACACGCCCTGCGTTAAAGGATCCATAAACCACTCATTGATAGCATTCCGTTGAATCAAACAAGATACATTTAGCTATAGCGGTGAACTGTTCATAACTAAACGGTTTTATCAATATACTCATGTACATAGCTGTATAAGCATAGACCGATAAACAAAAAAGAGCAGTTATGAAACTGCCCTTTTCTAATTATTGGTGGTGGATCAATTTATTCGTTTTTGTCCTATATATTCACACTTGAACGATCTGTAATTAACGAGCAACCATGCTTGCTGCGATAACCACCAGCAGTACTGAGAAGATTTTCTTAATCGTTGGAACTGGTAAATGATTGGTGGCTTTTGCGCCCAACGGAGCCGTAAACCAAGAGGTGCACACGATACCTAGCAGCGCAGGCAGATAAACAAAGCCAGCAAAACCGTCGGTTAGAGCAAAGTGGCTGCTGCCTGAACTGATGTAACCTATCGAGCCAAACAACGCGATCACAATGCCACAAGCCGAGGCACAACCAATGGCCTTTTTCATATCAACAGAGAAGAACGTTAATAGTGGAACCAGCAATGCACCGCCACCAATCCCTATCATGGCAGATAAGCCACCCGTAATGGTTGTCAGCACAGTGAGCACGCCTTTGTTCGGCAGTTTTCGTTCCTTAGGTGCATCATTTTTGCTGCTTAAGAACATCTTAATTGCGATAAGCACTACGCTCACAGCAAACACGATACGAACCACCTTTTCCGGCAGTAACGCAGCCATAAAACCACTGACCAAAGCACCAAGAGCAACACCCAACATGATCCAAGGTGCTAAATCCCAAGGCACGTTGCCGTTCTTGTGGTGAGCAAGTGCAGAAGAAGTAGAGGTGAACAGAATCGATGCCAACGAGGTAGCGATCGCCGCGACAACAACTTGGTCAGACGGTAGAACTTCTAAATACAGTAAAATGCTGCTTAACACGGGAACAATGATCAGCCCTCCGCCAATACCTAACAAACCGGCTAGAAACCCAACACCACTGCCCAGTAACGCACAGTAGAAAATCAACAACAGCAAATCACTCATTTTATCCATCTCTTAATTAAATTAATCGTCTTAAATAACACACTATTAATATGGTCATATTTCCATCAAGTTAATTAATATAACTGACACCGACTTAAATATTCAAACAGAATAGATCATGAATATTCCTCATGTTGAATGTGAAGTAATACCATTGTTAATGGTCAACCTATCCACGTATAAAAACCTTAAGCGATTAACTTTATACGACATTAATTCTACTAAGCATTAATTTCAGACAGCATAGCCTTCGATTCTTAATCCGGTCACAAGCAAAAAATAAAAGCCGTTTTAATACTAAAGACCGAGAGAATCAGAAAACAAATTGGGATACCAAATCAGCATGAATAAAGAATTTAATTTTACGATTAAGAGCATTAGCCTCGACGAAAACTACCAGCCTGCAGACAGCACGCGTATCACAACCAACTTTGCTAACCTGGCTCGTGGCGATAGCCGTCAAGCGAATTTACGTAACGCACTACAGATGATCGATAACAGTTTCAACGCTTTAGCACACTGGGATAACCCGAAGGGCGACCGCTACTCTGTTGAGCTTGAAATCATTTCTGTTGATATGGACATTGAAAGCAACGGCGAAGCATTCCCTTCAATTGAAGTGCTGAAAACCAATATTCTAGACCGTAAAACTAACGAGCGTATAGAAGGCATTATCGGAAATAACTTCTCTTCTTATGTTCGAGATTATGACTTTAGCGTACGTCTATTGGATCATAATAAAGACCAAGATAAATTCAGCATTCCAGAAGATTTTGGTGATTTACACGGCAAGCTTTTTAAATATTTCGTTAACTCTGACGCTTACAAAAAGAACTTTAATAAACCACCTGTTATTTGCTTAAGCGTGTCAGATAATAAAACCTATTACCGCACTGAAAACCAACATCCAGTATTAGGTTTTGAATACCAACCGAATGAGTCTTCTTTAACTGAACAATATTTCAAGAAGATGGGCTTACAGGTTCGTTATTTCATGCCGCCAAACAGTGTTGCACCTTTGGCTTTCTATTTCTTTGGTGATCTATTGAACGATTACTCGAACCTAGAGCTTATCAGCACCATCAGTACCATGGGCACGTTCCAGAAAATCTACCGTCCTGAGATTTACAACGCGAACGCGGTTGCAGGCAACTGTTACCAACCAAACTTGAAAAACTTGGATCACTCGCTGACTCAAATCGTGTATGACCGTGAAGAACGAAGCCAGCTAGCGGTTGAACAAGGTAAATTCGCAGAAGAGAAGTTCATTAAGCCATACCAATCAGTTCTAGAGAACTGGTCGGCAAATTACGCACTTTAATCGTCTATTGCGCTCTCAAACCACCCAAGGATAGGCAGTATTATTATGAAAACACTATTACCGACTTCAACAGCGGGCAGCTTGCCGAAACCGTCTTGGCTTGCACAACCAGAGACGCTTTGGTCGCCATGGAAACTTCAAGGCGATGAACTCACAGACGGTAAACAAGATGCGCTGCGTGTCTCTCTGCACGAGCAACAGCAAGCAGGCATTGATATTGTGAGTGACGGCGAACAAACACGTCAGCACTTTGTAACGACCTTCATTGAACATCTGAATGGCGTTGATTTTGAAAAGCGTGAAACTGTTAAAATCCGCGACCGTTACGATGCAAGTGTGCCTACAGTGGTTGGCCCTGTTTCTCGCCAAAAATCCGTGTTTGTCGAAGATGCGAAATTCTTACGTCAGCAAACCGACCAACCTATTAAGTGGGCTCTTCCGGGGCCTATGACCATGATAGATACACTTTACGATGCGCATTACCAAAGCCGTGAAAAACTGGCGTGGGAGTTTGCCAAGATCCTCAACGAAGAAGCGAAAGAGCTAGAAGCAGCAGGCGTTGATATTATTCAGTTCGATGAACCTGCGTTTAACGTGTTTTTTGATGAAGTGAACGATTGGGGCATTGCTTGTTTGGAAAGAGCCATTGAAGGGCTAAAGTGCGAAACAGCAGTGCATATCTGTTATGGCTACGGCATTAAAGCGAATACGGATTGGAAAAAGACATTAGGCACCGAGTGGCGCCAATACGAAGAAGTATTTCCTAAGCTGCAGCAATCGAATATCGATATTATCTCTTTAGAGTGTCACAACTCTCATGTACCTCTTGAGCTACTTGAACTGGTACGAGGTAAGAAAGTGATGGTCGGTGCGATTGATGTTGCTACAGACTCTATTGAAACACCGGAAGAAGTGGCTAACACTCTACGAGAAACACTTAAGTACGTTGATGCCGATAAGCTCTACCCTTGCACCAACTGTGGCATGGCTCCCCTGCCTCGCGAAATTGCCTCAGCGAAGCTTAATGCGCTCAGTGCTGGCGCAGAGATCGTTCGTAAAGAGCTTTCAGCGTAACGCTTCCCTAACGAACAAAAACTATGTCTTTAAGCCTAAGTATCACATTGATGCTTAGGCTTTTTGTTATGTGAGTTAAGGAGCTTTATACAGGGCTGTTTACCAGGTTTTATCTAAGTCTTGAGCATATAAAGAGATCGCTCGTTGGTACTCTTTGATCGCTTCGCTATTCGTCGTGGAAACTAAAAGCTCAAGTAACAGCGATGTCGCCTCTTTATGGCGACCTAAATTGTACAAACACATTGCGTAGAAAGGTTTCACTTCTATCGAGTCAGGATACTCAGCCATAGTCTGTTCGAAATAGCCTAAAGCCTCTGCATAAAGGCCAAGGCTTCGATAAGTACTCGCCAAACCGAACAGCGCATCAAAACGCTCTACTGAAGAAAGCACGCCAGACAGAGACAGCACATAGTGATCAATCGCCTGTTGCTCTTTGCCTTGGTTGTCGTAAGACCAAGCAATCTGTAAATGAGCTTTCGCCGCATAGTTTTCATCAGTGAGTAGCGTTGCCAGTAAGTCACGCGACTCTTGATACTTTTCTTCTTTTCGCAATTCGATAGCTTGTTTGATAATGGTGTCCATAACTCTCCCTGTCGCTTAAGCGCTGTGCTATGCGTTCATTTCTTCGAACATCTGTTTGTAAGACTGAGTTTGCAGTGCCGATTGAGTCAGGCCGAATTTATTGGCTAACAACTCAAGCTCACTTTTATACACAGACAACTTAGATTCATCGTCCGTCATGATTGCAAATTCAGCAAAATCACCAATACCCGCAAGAGAGTCGACCGTGATATGGAACTCTCCAACAAAGTAAATACTGCGAGTTTTCTGCGCTTTAAGAGTCACTTCGTAACCCAAGTTTTCAAGCATACTCTTCGCATTCGACGCATTCGTGATGTTTGTCGCTTCACATCGATCAGGCTCAGGGCCTTTTACGATCCATAGTTTAATGCCCGACGGCTCCATAGTACGAATACACAAGCTTTTGTTCTGAGCCTGTAAGCTTCTATCAGGGCTATCAAAATACCAATCACATTCCTGATTGTCTTGCAGCATTACTTCATGAGGAATTAGGTTCAAAGTTTTCAAGAACTCAGACTTAGAGCTAAGTCGATACTTCAGCTCAACCTCATATTTGCCTTTGAAATGGTCGTTAGTCATAAGATAGCTCGGTGCAAAAAAGGTGATACTAGCACACGAACCAAATCCGAAATACAAACGGACGCACAACACAAACTAAAGCAGTGCAACTATGTTCGACACGCTAACACACGCTGCCATTCTTCTTGGCTCATAGCGCCTTTAGAAAGGTAAATATTGTGTTTCTGCATTGCACCTTTCGTGTATGAAAGCTTGATGAATGAGCCAATTTCAAACGGAAGAAAGCTACGCTGTAAAGTCACATCGCAAGCTACGCCATTTAAACGCACATGACCGTTCGTGATTTCAAATGAGCTATCGCGAAGCTTCCACCACAACATTAGAATTTTAATTAGTGGAGGAACATAAATTATCAGCCCTATGGTTAGCAGCGATGAACGATCACCGTCTGATATCCAATAGACAATACCTAGTGCAATAACAATAAACAGTAACTCTGAAAATAAGTATCTAACAAAATTTAATCGGATACGGTTACCCATGGCACTCTCTCAATGATGATCCTAAAAGCAGCTCCATTTCAACGAGCCCTTTCACTTCAGACAACTCAGTAAAACCTTTTGATTGATAAAGCTTAATCGCGGGGTTCTCACTGAACACGCGCAACACTAACTGAGTGGATGCTTGATTGTTCGCATGTTCAATAGCTAAATCGAGACACTTAGAGCCAAAACCTCGACCTTGGTAGTCAGCTAATATCTGCAAGTCCCTAAGAAACGTTGTACCACTGGTGTAACTGAAGCGGATAACACCAATACGGCGATCCCCGACATAAATTTCATAGTTATCTAGTTCATCCCAGCTACGTAAAAACTGACTATGACCCCAAGTGATTCCACGCACTTGGTAGTAACTCGCCATATTCGTTTTGGTGATCGATTCAGCGAACTTAGGGTCTGAACCTTTGACCAGCCTTACTTCCATATTGTGTCCTTTGTTTTCAAATCACATCTGAATACGGCATAGCAAAATGCCGCATATGTTGAATCACTTTTAGGTACATTCTGGTTTCACTTCCTCCCATTGTGTATCCCATTCTTCGCCTAACAAATTAGAAAGCTTTTCACAGTCGTATAGATAGCGAAGACTATCTTTGCAGTACGCAGTAAGTATTTCAGTTAACTGAGCAGACGCTTTCTCGTTGTCTTTGAGTTTTCCGTACATCATCAAACCAGTCCTAAAGGTCTCTTGATCGAGGTCAGACGCTTGCTTCGATAACATCCCAAAGGAAATAGCGTTAATAGACAGGGTTAATGCAATCGCATCGCCTTCATCTCCCTCTAACTCACAAGCACTATAACGAGCTAACAAGTTCGATGTTTTAATTAATGGGGCAAGGTCTTTTGTATTGGCATATTTATAGGTTTCAAAACCTTGCCGCACCGCAGCTTTATGACTGTCTTTAATGCTCACAACATAGTCTGTCAAAACATGTAAGCTCGCATATGCGCCTAGCCCGAAAGCCACAATGAACACGGCGATTAATCTGATCACTTATCTCTCCTAAAAGAACCTTATGCTGGTCAATTTTAAACAGCGTCTTGTAGTAACAGCCCTACTTGCCATCGACCTTTTCTAGAAACCAAGTTCCTTGGCACGGTCCATTGGTTAAGTGCCATCGGCCGTCAAATCTACTGCCACTGCCATGTGCGGAAAAACGATAATCCCATTGGCGATGTTTAGCATATAAACGTAAGTCGCCGCTTTCCGTCACCCAGCCCTCTAACGGTGTTCCGTTGTAGGTAAGCCTTAGAGTAGCCTTACCCTCACGAATAGTTCCGGTGATGGTTGTGCGTTCACACATATTATTGCCAGTGGTGTTAATACGACGGCCTAGCCACTCACCGTCGAAATCGGTAGAGGGAGCAAATTGGGGACTATCAGGAAGTTTAGGAAACGACTCGGAATTACTGGACCCGAACCACTGAAGCTCACGACCAACAAGGAAGAAGACAACAAAGCCGATTGATATCGCTATCACAAATCCCTTTTTCATGAGCCTCTTCCCTAATCAACTGACCTTAAGAAAAGAACCCTAACATAATGAAAAGTAATAACTTACCATCAACTTAATTAATTTTGACATATTCCACAAATTGCATTCAAATGTTGAATATAGAGAAAGCGGCATCGTACAAAAATGCCGCGCATTGAGAATCAATGATGTGCAGAGCCGAAAGATCTGCACAGAAAAGCCTAACCTTCTAGGGCATTGCGCCAATACTGAACGGTTTTCTCCGACACCGAGCCTGTCTCGCTCGCCGCTGATACTAGAAACTCACATAAGCGAGTTGCGACTTCTTCATTACCTAACAAGTATAAACTGCGAATGGCTCGCGTTAGTCTTAGCTGGTTATGGTCATGATTCTTTAACCATACGTGATTAGCCGGGCTAAGCGGTAAAGATGAAGATATTTCATTCCCGTTCCGCTGCATGCCCCAAAACTCAAGCATCAGGTCAAGCACTTGTAGATGAGCAGCGCGAAGCGCTTCAGAGTCAGCAAAAATCGCCTTATCTTCTTGAGTAACCAACGGGGCATGTTGATTAAACTCAGTCCCCTCATCTATTGGGAAAAATACTTGAATGTACTTATGGTCATGCTCCAACCAAAAATGATTGTAAGCCAATAACTGTTCTATATTTCGACCAAATTTATCTGGCACTTCACCTGATATAAAGCGAGCAATCTCACTCATTTTCAAATCCTACTGACTATAAGCCCCCACTTGTGGGCGAATGCATTATTACCTAGTAAACCGTGAAAAGCCTAGTCCTTTACGCTGTAAGTACCGATCTGACTTAGAACTCCACATCCCACGCGTTAGGAATCGCTCGTGAAGAAAACACAACGCACCCGCTGGCGTTACCTAGAGGCAGGAACGGCACTAATGTGGTGTATAAAGACTATGCATGAACTTCAATTTTGGTTGGCGTTGGCGTTGCGTATGAGTTTTAGACTTAAGCCAGCAACCAGTGTGTTAATAACTGAGTACTAAAACCTGAACGACTAAAAGAGGTAGGTAAAATAAGCACCGAAGGATTACATCTTTCAACGAAAAACCCTTCAGAAAGCGTCCTTCGGTGCATTGAATTTCAAGAGACTAGCGCAAGCGCCTCAACACAACCTGCTGGTCGAGCTCATTCTGATAGTCCGTGTAATCAAGCCCTTGATCAAATATGTACTCAGTGACAAGAGTACGAATGCACTCAACCAATGTGCTTGCTTGCCAAGGCTTTTCAAAGTAACGGTCGATGCCTGCTGCATTAATCGCATTGATGGTATCAGTATGAGTGGCCTGCCCCGTAAGAAGAATTTTCTTTGTATTCGGAAAGCGGCTGTCATGGAACACTTCAGTGAGTAACTCCACACCCGTTTTCCCTGGCATCACATGATCAGACACGATGACGGTAATGTGTTCGCCTTCTGCGTCAAGTTCATCAATGAGATCAAGCACTTCTTGCGCTGATTCACAATCTTCAATATTCAGCCAACTCGCCAGCGGCTCTAAATCTTGTATCACTGCGCTCAGTACTTCTCTCTGGTCATCGACACAGATTAAATTAAGCTTCTCCATGTTCACCCTCTATTGGTAACTTGATTCTAAATACAGTTTTAGAAGCATCACTTTTCACAATGATACTTCCGCCATAACCTGCCACAATCCGCTTAACTACTGATAAACCCAAGCCCAATCCAAACGATAGACCACCTTTTTTAGTGGTGAAGTTGGGCTGAAATATCTTTCTACGAGTCGCCTCGTCTATCTCAGGGCCGTTATTCGTGATCGTAACTAATATTCTTTTCTTACTTAATCTGGTTTGAATTTCTATTGTGGCATCGTCTGAATTCGACATTGCATCACAAGCATTCTTTACAATGTTGACCCAAATCTGAACGAGCTCTGTTTTCGAGCCTTTAAAAGACGGTAAATCCGCAGGGCTCAATCGCACAGACACTCTACGCAACTCACTTTGTAACAACGATAAGGCATGATTAATGGAGTCGTTAATATCAACCGCTTCTTCGGTGTCGATATCCGTTCTGCCAAGTTGTTTAACCGATTTTACGATGCCGACGGTGTGTCTAGATGCCAAACGTAGATCATGTAAATCACAGCCCATCTGCCAAAAACGAATCGCTTCTTCTGGGTTTTTCAGCCAATGTTTTGAAATAACGTCTGTTGCAGATAACGCGTCAATTGGAACCGCCTTTGCAAGAGAGCGTGCAATGTTTTTGTCTAAACCATATTTTCTTTCAAATTGTCGCCCACGTGTTCGTGCTTCTAACGACGACGTTTTCTGACCATGCATTAACCCAAAATCGAAAAATTGACTGGCTTCTGGATGCACTTCTTCAAGCAGATCCATGATGACAGTTTCAAGTCGGCCAGATTTACTATTTACTACACCAATAGCGTTGTTAAGTTCATGGGCAATCCCTGCAGCTAATTGACCCAAGGTCGTCATTTGCTCAGCAGTATGTAACTTCTCTAGCGCTTTTTGTTTCGCTATCGCTTCTTGTGTTGCGCGGCGTTGACGACGCGACAACTCATTGACAATCACAGGTGTGAACTGTGCGGTAAGAGGACCAAATTTACGTTCATCTTCTGCAGGCGTGTCTTTATCGATCCACGCTAACTCAACATCGGTTTTAGCAACAACCGTTGAAGATGCAGTCCAATTGCCTGAAAAGAAGCTATGAACGCCTATAAAAGCCCCACTACCCGCGCTAAATACTCGCACTTGCGGTGTATTATCTTCGGAATAAAACCCTTCCAGTTCCCCACTCAACACATAATATAAACGAGTGTTTAACGCTGATTGTTCAATAATGGTGTTACCGGCACAGCACGTCACCCGACGTTCTGTTTGGTTAAAATAGCGCTCGATCAGTGCTTCTAGCTTTTGTTGATACACGTATCGTTACCCTATGTGACCAATTGAATGTAGCAGCCACACCATAACAAAGCTCAATAGCACACCAACCACACCCAAAATAATACCGATTCTGGCCATTTGATTACTTTGCACATGACCAGTGGCATGAGCCAGCGCATTCGGTGGCGTACTGATTGGCAGCGACATACCTAATGAAGCGGCAAAAGTCACAACCAGAATTAACGTTAACTCACCGCCTAGTGGCGTGAGTGAAGCCATAGACGAACCTAATGCAGCCATAATTGGCATTAACAAGTTAGCCGTTGCGGTATGAGACATAAAGTTTGCCATGACCAAGCACAAGAACGCCGCTCCGAACAACACCACATATGGTGAGTAGGTATCAAACGGAATACTGTGTACCACGAGCCTTGCTAAGCCAGTTTTATCGAGAGCTAAACCAAGCGCAATACCACCTGATACAAGCCACAATACGTCCCAAGAAATTTTCTTCAGGTCTTCTTTATTGATGATCCCGGAGAGAGAGAACACAGCGACAGGAATCAGAGCGACGGTGTAAGAGTTCATGCCATGGCTTGAACCCATTAACCAAAGAATGATGGTGAGCGCAAAAGTGACGTATACCGCAATGGCTTTTGGTGTTTTAAGGAATTTACCTTTAATACTTAGTTCGATTTTCTTTTGGTCAGCTTTGTACATAAAGCCGATTAAAAACCACGCTAACGCCATCATAATGACGACAAACGGCACACCAAATGCCATCCATTCACCGAACGTAATGAGGTTATCGCCAACTAAATATTTAAGTGCGATAGCGTTCGGCGGGGTACCGATCGGGGTTCCAATGCCACCGATGTTAGCGGCAACGGGGATACAAAGCGCAAACGCTACACGACCAGGGTCTTTCGGGCCAAACACAGCCAGTACCGGCGTTAAAATAGATAGCATCATTGCCGTTGTTGCCGTGTTAGACATAAACATCGAAAAGATACCGGTGATCAACATTAAGCCGAGCATCACAAACTTTGGGTCTTGTCCAAATGGCTTCAACAACACGCGAGCTAAGTTTACGTCTAATCGATATTTAGTGGCGGCCATCGCTAAGAAAAAACCGCCCAAAAACAGCATGATGATTGGGCTGGCGAATGTCGCCATGATATCGCTGTATTTTAACAACTCACCAAAATGTTCCTCCCCATGATCAAACCTTAAAAAGATCAGCCCTTTATTCGACAACATCAATAATTGCAGAACGATAATAACAACAGACGTCGCGTAAATCGGGATAGGCTCGAACACCCAGCACAATGCCGCTAATAAAAAGATCGCAATAACGCGTTGTTGAATAATCGTAAGGCCTTCAAATGGAAACGCTGATAGCGGCATTACGAGGATAATGAAAGGAATTAAAATTGGGATAATGTATTTAATATAGGGGCGCATAGCACAAAAACTCTTCCTGAGATAACAACTACTTAGAAATTAGATTTACAGCTCTAATTTAGATCCGACAACGAATTATCGAGCTCTTATCGCTATCTCACTATCGGCTAGATCAATGATTACGTGATCGCGATACCCCCAGTTTCGTTTCTGTGCGCTACCTCAATGTTTGTATGTCATTTATTGTTGAAATTAAATTCAGGAGAGTGATTTCTACGTTTCTAGTCATGTCCATAAATTGAGGGCCACTTCTGATAAAAACGCGGAACAAACTCATTGGGTTAGGTATGCCTGAAACTTGTCGTATCGACTTAGAACCCCACGATACGGGGTGGCTCTATCTCTAAATTGACTGTTCTAACAAACGACACTGATACTCTGCGACACATTTTAGTTCTGCTGCATGTTCAGGGAATCGTTCGTGAAGAAAACACAATGCATCCGCTAGGGTTATCTGATGCAGATTCAATGTATAAGCAAAGACCAATCGGTGCACATTGTCATAGAGCTCATCTGAATTATCCGAGCTTTGACACTGCGCCAAGATAGCTTGATCAATCTCATCGTCAGGATCTTCCAAAGGGCTATTGGCCTGTCGATAAAGATTAGAAAGCATTGCGTCATATTGCTCTTTCGATAAGTCTTCCTTACAACGCAATATCCACGTAAGCGTAATTAGGTTATGTCCAAAGAAACCAAACTGCTTTAAGCATACTTGTAATACGCTATTGAGCTCTACGACTTGGCTTATGTCAGTGCTTCGGTCGCCGTCAGAACGAGTGGATGTGACAAATTCAGTGAAGCGGTTAAGGAATGCTGGAACTTGAGACGGATCTAACTCACGGTAAACTCGATTCAACGCCAATAAGATAGTCACATTGTGGGAAAGGTATTCGCTTGTTTGAGAAGCCTGCCAAACGTAATACGAGAAGATATCTTGAAAGCCCTTATTCTCATACCACTGCATTAAAGCAGCATACGCCGCTGGGTATACCCCGTTTCCCAATATCCTATGAATACGAAAATCTGAGAACTTTGGCGCCTGCACCGTTGCAGAGTACTCGCCTAAAACTTCAATCTCAGTTTGGTCTATCAGCTCACTCGTTTTAAGCCACACATTGTCTGATTTAGCGAAATAAGCATTCAGATAATTCGCAGCCAAATAAGCTTTTAAAGAATGAGGTTGGTGGATGCTGGCACTGCTATAAAGTGCCTTTTCTAATAGTTGGTCGCTTGTCATGTTTCCTCCGTGAAACTAAGACCGTATAGATTTGGTTGTTTATGTGACTAGCATCTTTGAGAAGCAAATCGAACGGTCTACACCGACATATTTACCATATGCACTGGATTCTGAGTAAGAGTGGCGACAATAAAAGGCCACCGCTTTTGAGTTAACTCTACGTGTCGATAAAATAGCTTTTCGATACCCTTTTTCAATCGCAAGACATTCGAGTTGTTTCAATAAATATGAGCCCGCACCGGCTTTGTTAGAGTACATCCGCTTAAGTTCACAAACATTACTTTCATGATATCTAAATACCCCACATGCCACAGCGCTATCATTTAGATACACCACGATACATCCATCTTTTGATGGGTCAAAAGCGTCAGATACAAAAGAGCTTTCGCCTGTGTCATTAGTAATCTGGCGAAGTGACAAATTCAGCTCAGCGATTAATAACTGAAAATCTCTATGATTCGGTTCTACTTTTCTATATTCGAATTCCATACCTGCCACATAATGCCAACTCAATCAGCATGATCAAAAATACAATATTGCAGAGCGTCCCCAAAATAGGAAATATTGTCGTAGCTCCAATTACACGTGAAAGTGGACGCTACAAAGGTAAGCGCGTAATCCAAGGCGGTAGAGCGCAAGTACGAACCGTTTTATATATGGTGATGATGGCAGCCATGCAATGTAACACCCTATTCAAAGCGACTTATGCTCGGCTTTTAGCTGCCGGAAAGCCTAAGAAAGTCGCAATAATCGCGTGTGATCGAAAGATGGTTGTGACCCTTAACTCTATGCTGAGAGATGACGCCATGTGGGATGAAAATACAGCCAAAAACTAATCATTGACGCCATAGTCGTTTGTTATATTTTTTTGTCTTTAAAACCTTTTTCGAGCTTCTGTCCTAATGAAGTGATCAGTGCACGCTTTGGTTTTAAGTCTCCAGACTTTTTGTCACGCCCATATACGACTGTAATATTGGCTTTATAGTTTCGCTCAAAAGCAATTTGCTCAAGATTCTCGTCTGAGTTAAAGCTAATTGGAATCCTTTTGTTTTCGGAGATCGAAGGAATATGAGCAGCCCAGCCAGTTTTATGACGCTCCAGATCCATGCTAGTAATGTAAACATCGACGTTATTTTGAGGGATAGATACATCGCCCTCATTGAAATCATAACTTGGAAGAGCCTCCACCAACTCACTATCAAAAGTTACTATTGGTGCATCAGATGCATTGGCACCAGAGAAAAACTTAACTTCAGCTCCCTGCTCTAACTTAGCTGGTGCAATAATTTTTCTTGCTTCTTTAGCAACCTTTGTTTGACCATGCACCTCAATTGCATGAGCAATTACAGACTGAATTGCATCTGGCGTTGTACCGTATGCTTCAGCTCCTATATTAATGAATATATTATTGTTTGCTTGGATTGTAGCAGTGCTCTCGTCGCGCCCACCAAGCAACTTTTTCATATGATCAAGAGCCATAGAGGCTCCTGTTACAGCAAGTATTGCTACTAGTACAATCAAGCCGTTTCGAATATTCTTGTTAGTTATTCCTGCATTCATAAGTTTTTCATGAGCCCAGTCGTTTACACCAGTCAAATGGCAGTCTAGTGATTGCTGACTACCAAAAGCTAAACCAATTAGTAAGACCTCCCAAAGGCTACCTTTACTGACCTCGTCAACGTAAACCTTGATGTCTTCGATAACGAGGCTGTCATCAAGATGTTCAAGCACCGTTGGAAGCATTTTTATTAATTCTGAATACCCTTGTAATGATGCGATAACATCATCCAACGGAATTGGTTCTTTGTTGCTATAGTAAATTTTTTCTTGTGACTCAATATACATCTTTATCCTTAGAGCCTAACCTAGCCAATTAAAAATATAACAGCTATTAGACAGAGAAATTCTGTATTTAAATGCAGGGTTTTTCTGTCTAGTTTCTTATGCAGCTTATCTTAAGCGACTTACTTTATTCATAACAACGACTTATCGTTCTTAGTTTGTGATTGAACATGAAAATGTAGATGTTTTCCTATCTAACGAGACTAAGTGTTAAAAAAGGTGAGTTCTGTACTTAGTGGTATTGTTAAAACAAGATTACTATTGATAATAATGACAATATTTACACTTCCAAAAACCTACTTATTTACTCATTTGTAATTAAGTTGAAATCAGGAAAATATCGAAATTAGCTTAGAGAAATTCATTCTATAGATTCAAACAAAGCGGATTTTAATAACTCCTACCCCATCATCAAGTTACGATAAATAATAAAATTAGATTTTATAAAAACAATTTGATCAATAATATTTTTTGTAAACTTTGAATTACATACTCTAAAATTTAATCTCCCTAAAAAACTTGTCATAAGCCGAAATGCTCTTCCAATCTTGATTCGCAACACATGGCACTAGCGTGTTGCATATAGACTTCCTATAAAGCCGTTGGGAAGAAGGAGTTTATATTAAAATCAGGAACGAAAAATGAACCAACAACGTCAACTAAGCTGGAAAATAGCAGCCATTCTAGGTACATCTTTTGGCTTTAATGCACACGCTGCAGAAATGGTCAGAGTCGATGATGATACACTGCTACAACAGAGCCTCGTCGCTCAGTCGAAGAGTGTTGCCCCACTAGAATTAGGTTTTTCTGAAGTTAAACGGGTGGTATTGCCCAATGGAAAAACCAAAGTCCGCTACCAACAAACTCACCTAGGTTTACCCGTCTTTGACACCTCCGTTGTCGCCACCCTTTCCAAGAACCAACCCACTCAGGTATTCGGCTCAATGGCACAAGGCATCAGTGGAGACTTATCCAGCATCGCGCCAAAGCTGAATCAGGAACAAGCGATTGAAGCTGCTATTTCCTCTCACCGCACGTTTACTGTCGGCAAAAAGTCGATTGAAAACAAAAATGCAAAACTGATGGTGAGACTGGACGAGAACCAAACCGCCCAAGTCGTGTATCTGGTCGATTTCTTTATCGCTTCGTCTATGCCAGAGCGCCCTTTTTACTTTATTGATGCCAAGACTGGTGATGTACTCCAAAAATGGAATGGGTTAAACCACGCCAAAGCATCCGGCACTGGCCCCGGTGGTAATATCAAAACCACTCGATATGAATATGGCAGCGACTTCCCTAGCTTTCCCATCGACAAAACAGGCACAACTTGTACGTTAGAAAACGATTCTGTTAAGACAGTCGATTTGAGGAACGGAACGTCTGGCAGCGCAGCCTACAGTTACAACTGTGCCGACGGCACCAACTACACCGATCACAAATACATTAACGGTGCTTACTCGCCTCTTAACGATGCGCACTACTTTGGTAATGTCGTATTCGACATGTACAAAGAGTGGATGAATACATCGCCTTTAACTTTCCAGCTGACGATGCGAGTTCATTACGGTACCGATTATGAAAATGCCTTTTGGAATGGCTCATCCATGACGTTTGGGGATGGCAAAAACACCTTTTATCCATTGGTCGATATCAACGTGAGTGCTCACGAAGTCAGCCACGGGTTCACCGAGCAAAACTCCGGCCTTGTGTACCGAAACATGTCGGGCGGTATGAATGAAGCCTTCTCCGATATTGCGGGCGAAGCGGCTGAATACTACCTGCGTGGCAATGTGGATTGGATTGTCGGTAGCGATATATTCAAATCTGAAGGTGGCTTGCGTTACTTTGATCAACCTTCAAAAGATGGTCGCTCGATTGACCACGCCTCGCAATATTACGATGGCTTGAACGTTCACTTATCTAGCGGTGTTTATAACCGCGCGTTTTACCTTTTAGCGAACAAGTCTGGCTGGGATGTGCGTAAGGGTTTTGAGATCTTTACGGTCGCAAACCAATTGTATTGGACGGCAAACAGTACCTTTGATGCCGGTGCTTGTGGCGTAGCGAAAGCCGCAGCCGACATGGGCTATGTGGTTGCCGATGTTGAAGATGCTTTTAATACCGTAGGCGTGAATGCGAGTTGTGGTGTCACGCCTCCAACTGGCAATGTACTAACGAAAGGCACACCGATTGCGAACCTAAGTGGGAATCAATACTCTGAAACCTTCTACACGTTCACCGTTGATTCTGTATCCAGCGTGATGGTTTCAATGTCTGGTGGTTCAGGTGATGCCGACCTTTACGTGAAATCGGGCAGCAAGCCAACGACATCGAGTTACGATTGCCGTCCTTATCGTCCTGGAAACAATGAGCAGTGCAGGGTGAGCGCTCAACCGGGTATCACCTATCATGTGTTACTGCGCGGATACTCAAACTACTCTGGCCTAACATTACGTTTAGATTGAGTGACATACACTAACAGCGAAACTGTATGGCTCGTCTTGAAATAGACAGACCAACACGCCTACTCTTTCATGAGTAGGCTTTTCGTTTCACAACGCTAACTTCATACTTAATTGGTGAACAGTTCGCGTAGCCACAAGTTCACGATGTCGTCATTGCGGTTGCTGTGCCAATACACGCTCAATGAAGGTGTAAGGTATTCAAATGGCACCTCTAACAGCTTTATTTTGTCTTTATCAAAATACGCGTCTGCGACCCCTTTAGGGAAAGTTGCAATCCAATCACTGTTATAAATCGTGTCAGAAAAGTCAGCGATGGAATTGAGCTTTCTCGCCACCTTTCTTTCGGAAAAGATCGGGCTGTGAAGCTCGGTTAACTGGTTTACTCGATAATTATCATGCGTCAACATCACGTGCTTTTCAGCTAAGTAGCGTTCTAAAGTTATCTGTTCTTCTATCTGCGAGTGGTTTTGGCTGCATACCACGCACAGTTCATCGCCCCAGATCTCTTGGCTCTGCAGTGTCGGGTGGGCATTAGTAAGGTCGACGACAAGGTCGATCTTCTTCTCTCGAATATCCGTTGCCATGTCTTCTTTGATGTTCACCACTTCGATAACGCAGTTGGGGGCTTCTTTTTGAATCCTGTCCAAGATACGAGGCAAGATCACGCTGCTTGAAATGCTCATCGCAGCAATTCTGAAGGTGTAATTACACTCTTTCGGGTCGAAATCGTGAGTTTCAGGGAGTGAGTGTGAAACCAGCTTATGTGCTTGCTTGAAGATTGGGTACAGGTCGTTCGCGACTGGCGTAGGCTCGAGTGTGTATGATTTTCTAACGAAGAGGAGATCCCGATATTCGTCTCTAAGCTGCTTTAGGTGCGCGCTGAGACTAGGTTGAGATATATTGAGCCTTTCTGCCGCGTACGTCAGGTTTCCTTCTTCATATATCGCAATAAAGTAATATATGAGGTTGAGGTTAAATCGTTTCATTCGAGCTCTTCAGGCAGTCATGTATTTAAATAAACGATAAAAATAATATCGTTTAAATGACTGTGAATTATCGCTTTCCATTCCCATATTTTAGTTAGGGTTATGACAGAACATTGTTAAAACGCCAAAACAAAATGACACGAACTAGTACGGTAGTATTTAAAGAATAAACTTCGAAAATAGGTAACAGACTGGTTTTTATAAAGATATAGGTTTTCCTGATATCTAGTATAGGCATGGCGTTATATTAGAAGACGCTTGAGTTTGACATAATTCCCGATTCCTAAATAGACACATATAGAAATAGAGAATGATGAACCGATTTGTAAAACCGATAATAATCTCAGCGAGCCTAGTGACTTTATTTGGCTGCGTAGGTAGTAACGCAGTAACTGGTAAACTAATGGAATTTAACGTTAAAGCCGTTGATAACCGTTACGCTCGTGGTGGCTTAAACATGTTACTTGCCCCTGCTTACGGTATTACCGTTGCTGCCGATTACATCGTGTTTAACTCACTGGAATTTTGGACGGGTAAGAACCCAATCAACAAGAAGCCACACATCTTCGATTCTAAGGTGGATACTTACATTGATGTTAATGACCAACTGGATGACAGCCTAACAGAAGCGCCTATCGACCCATTGGCAAAGCATGTGATTGACCACAGTGAAATGAAAGTACTTAACCAAGACGAAATCGCAATTGAGCTAACCTACAACGACGGTACTCGCGCGACTCTAACGGGTCAACGTTTCGGCGATGAAGTTCATTACTCTATTGATAACCAAGTGATTGCAAAAACAAGCTTGGAAGAGATGCAGATGTACATGGCTTCGGCTGAGCAGTCTTAAGCAACGTAGAATTAACTGATACACCCCCATCAATTCAGTTAGTCAGTAGCAATAAAAAGAGAGGTTAGTTTAGTCGCTAACCTCTCTTTTTTTGTTTGTCGTTTTTGTTTTGGCTTATGGCGAATAACCGCCACTAATAAGCAAAATAAGGAGAGAAACGTTTCACGTTTAGCTGACGAGTCATATTACTCAGCTGCGCTTCTCGGGTATCTTGAAACTCATCCAATCGCTGGTAAATAGTGAAGTATCGATTGATGTTGGCGACGTATTTTACAGGCTCTTGGCTAATATTTTGTCTTGCAACCACTTCAACATGATTAAACCATTTATTTGGGTTGTAACCTTGCTTGGCGGCAAGCACACGCATTCGTCTGATCTTAGCTGGTCCAGCATTATAAGCGGCTAAGCTAAAATGAACTTTGTCGATATCCGAGATTTCCGGCAAATCGAAATATCGGTCATAGATAAAACGCAGATACTTGCTGCCTGCATGAATATTGCTTTCTAAGTCGTAAACATTATCAATATCGACATACCAATCTTTTGCGGTTTTAGGCATCACTTGCATAATACCCACCGCACCACGATGCGATATTTTTGAGTTATCCAAGCCTGATTCTTGAAAAGCCATCGCTAGCAAAATAAACCAATCGATCTCGAACTTTTCCCCATAAACCATGAACAGCTTTTCTAGCTTGTCCCGCTCTTCATTTTGCATTGGGTTAGAGGCTCTATTCATCCATGACGTGCTTTCGAGATAACGATTGTCGATGACATTACCCAGCAACGTGCCCTGCTTTGAATATTCCAAATATTGGTCGATTTTGGCTTTCAGTTGCGGGCTGTTTTTGCGAATCGCCCAAGCAATATCGCCATTGTGTCTAAAGGCAAGATTGTGATGGATTCTGATGTCTTGCTCTAAGTTACCCCACAGTTCAAGCTTGTGGCTATCCACTATGGTTGCGGTAATTTGTCCACGTTTAATCAAATCGAGCAATTCAAGATCTTGGAGGTTGTCACTTAACAAGTGGATATAGATGGGTGCTAAACCGTTCTTCTCTAACTGTTTATTCACTGAGTGGACGCTGCTGATATAACTGGAGTTTTGCTTTAGCCATACCTCTTTACCCTGTAACTGGGTGATGTCGTTAATCAAAGGTGTCGAACGGCCTGTCACTAGCAATTCATCAATGTCGCTACGAATGGGAATACTGAAATCGACCAATTGCTCACGCTGTTTGGTCACGGTTAGGTTGGCGACGGCAATATCACCTTGCCCCTGATTCAAAGCATTGAGCAATTCGCTCCGTTCAACCGGAATCACCTTAACGCGCAGTAAAGGGTCACGCAGCTTTAGCTCTTGATCAAAGTAATAAATCTGCTCGGCAAGAATCCCTTTCGGCTTACCATTTTCAATATGATAGAACCCCATATCACCAGACACTAAGACACGCACAACGCCTTTTTCACGCAACGCAGAGAAGTCACCCACATAGGATTCGAGCGCGTTGTCGGGTATTTCAAAACCAAGAGTCGATTTGGAAATAAGTGAAAGAAAAACCAACACCTTCGATAAACGTGAAGCGCCATTAAATTTCGTCATATTCATTATTCCTAATGCGTTTAAGCCAAAGCCCTCAATAATGCTAGGTGCTGCATGTGAGCTATCGGGCTAGAAGCGATTCAACGTAAAGGAACATTTCTTAACGTTGTACGATTGCAATCTACGTTGTTGGACAGAGTACGTTGATGTATAAAGTGCGTTTGATGTTCAGAGCAATCTGGTGAGCGTTGTGGACCGTTTAGGCGTTGCTTTGATTCGTTACTTTTTATCAAGGGAAGCGAATTATACCGGAAACCATCAAGTCCGAAATAACGCAGTGGCTATAGTAGATATAGGGTGTTCCTATAGATCTTCCCCCTCTAGAAGCGCCATCAGAAGTCACTCTTCGCAGTCTCGAATAAATCCCCAAATAGACAAAATACCACTCAGCAGTTAATAATTTCATCATTCAGTTATTGATTGGTTTATAAATTCAGATATATCAAGCCAGCACTATTTTAATATTTTATAAATTGTTTAAATTGAGATCCTGTGCTGCACAACGAAGTAAAAATGGTTGCCTAACTTTTGAACACATTCACGTTACTGATAGGTTAATCCTTATAGGGCAAATGCTCTATTAATGATAAAAATTAAAATAAGGATTATTTATGAGACCATCTATTTCGATCAGTATGGTGCTTGCAACGACAGTGGTTGGCTTCCAGTCTTTTGCGCAAAATATTGAGACAACGGATTCATTAGGTATTGCAGAAAGTAGCGCAGCGCAAAAGCAATCTCTGGCGTTGCAAATCAGTTCCCGCTACTCCGATCTTGAGCTTTCCTTAAAAGACCAGATAACAGAAAAGCAACTGTCTACACCGATAGACAAGCTTAACTCAGCCAAGCCCTACTCTGCATTTTCAAGTCGGATGCAGAAAGCGGATCTTGGTTATCGCAAGATGAAAGGGATCAATAATTTCAGCGACTCAGTGTTAGAGATTCGCATGGCTGATGAAGCGATGATTGAAGCATGGAAGAATGGTGAAAACCCGCTGTTTGCATTTGAACCATCGGGCGATGACTCGAATTGGCAGTACATTGAAGCGTATGACGTGTACGGACAAGTTCATCAATTAGACGTGTACCAAATGCCAGACGTTCCAGTGTTTGTGGTTGATAGCAATGGTTCGGAAGAGCTCAAAGCCGGCTTAATGGCAATGCAGGCTGAGATGCAGAAGCTAGGCACCACAACGCAAATCAATGCCATTAGCGATACCAATGCCGACGAAAGTAAACCTCAAAAATCGTCTTTGATGAACAGGGCTCGTCGCTCGATGGCCTTGTCGGAACCTGAGCCGTTGAATACCACGCAATTAACCAAAATCCGCTTGGCTGTTGATCAAGAACCTTGGATCTCTGGGAAAGCGGAAATCTACGCTATCGTAACGGGTGTCGATTCAAGTCGTTTAGAGCCCCAAATAGACCTCGTTGAGATGCCTTATCTGGACTACGACAAACAGACGTACTACCCAAATCAGACCGTTATCTTCTGGCCTCGTTACCGCTGGGGCGCTGCAGATATGATCTTAATGGAACACGATGATGGCACTGACTATAAAGCGCTAGCAAAACTCTTGGTTCAAGCCGCAGAAGAGATACTGAAGATGATTCCTGATCCAGAAGTTCAGGGGTACGCGATCATCCCTCAGATCACAGGCAAGATTATCGATGTGATTCCTGATGGCGTATTAGTGAATGATGATGACTTCGTGGATGTGTACTACACCTTAATGCAAAACACACCTTATGTAGATCGTCCGGGCGCAGGTGGGAATGCTGTCGCATCGTTTGCACCAGTCACGATTTCGCCAACAGAGTAACTCGTTTCTTATTGAGTTAGGGCTTAATCGCTAGGCCCTAACTCTTCATTATCGAAGCTAAGTAAAACACAAGAGACCTACTCAGAACCTAATTACAGGGAGTAATCAAACACAATGATGTCTTCTAAAAGCGGACGAAACACATCTTTCAGCGCATCATGTTCTGGGTGTGGAAGGTAGTTCTGACGGCCTTCTTCATCAGCAAATGTCATTAACACCGAGTGGGTATAACCTTGATTCTTGTTTTCAGGGCTGTCATTTAACCCCCACTCGACAGCAGTTACCCCTTCAACCTTGTTTGGCATCGCTTCAAACAACATCTTTAGTTTTTGAACCTCTGAAGCCTCTGCATTTTCTTTAAACTTAATCAGTAAAATATGACGAATCATTCCCGTTTCTTTTCGAGTCATTCCTAGTCCTTTTCGAATCGTTCGCTTGCTCGTTTGTCATGCTTAACCAGCACCGAGTCGCGTTCTTAAGTTAGAGAAGAGCAAAATGCCACACGTTACACAACATGCCAAGGCTAGAACACTAGAGTTTATAAAATAACTCAAATCCCCAAACAAAAATGCTGCACCCAAGGGCGCAGCATTTCTCATGACAATGGTAAGCACGTTTTAACGTTAATCACGACGACCTGTAAGCTGGATCGTCTGGTCTTGATCAACGCTCTTTTGGAATTTTATTCCTCCGTTAGTGGCGTCATTTCTTCCTTCAAGTACTGGCTCAGATTCAACACGCTCAGCCTTTACTTGATTACCTTCGCTTCTCGTCATATCGAGAGTACTCGCATAAGTACCGTCAGCCGCGAAAGCCGTGTTCATAGATAAAGCCATCAATCCAAGTGCGATTAACTTGTTCATACATCACCTCGTTGTATTTCTAATTCTTTGTTCGTTTGGTATCTGTGTTTTTGTTGAAGTAACTTTAACAATCGAACATGAGCCATTCGAGGAAAAGCAAGATTTACCAAATGGAAAATCAAGGGATTAGCGAAGTTCTGACGCTGTGCTGTCTTATCCGTTTTGCACTGCCACTATGATATTAGAGTCACATAATTTCTGTACGCCAACCGCACAGAGATTGCTGCCTATAAAAGGAATCATTTGGAGAAAATGTGGACATCAATCTAGATATTCAAAATATCCTCGTTATCAAGCGTATGTATGAACTTCGCAATGTTGGGCTGGTTGCAGAGTCGCTTGGAAAAACCTCTGGGGCGATCAGCAAGAACCTCTCGAAGTTAAAGTTGCAGCTCGACGATCCACTGTTCATTCAAACCAAAAACGGTTTTGAACCCACGACTTTTGTTGAAACCAACATCGAAAATTTTGAGCAGATACTCAGCAGTATCGAAGCGATAAAGCATCAAGTATTTTCGCCAGAGACTTACCAAGGCAATATCAAAATCTACGCGAATACTCTGTTCTGGGAACGCTTTGGTTCGAAGCTCTTATTTGCTCTGACTAAAGCTGCACCGCATGCTCGCTATTCATTTCTTAGATGGGGAAGCAACGCGAGGAACAGGCTCATCGACGGTGAGGAGTCCATTGCAGTTCACTACTTTGATGAAACCTTGCCACAGTCGATATCTCAAAAGGGGTTCGGGGAAGGAAAAGTGGTTTTCTTCGTGAGAAACGATCATCCAGCGCAAGACTTTGAATCACTGGCCAACTATCCAATTGCTCTATTTAAAACACCAGGATGGAATGACAATAAATATCCGGTCCTTGAGCGTCTTAGAAATATCGGTTTTCACGTAAACCCAAGAGTGGAAGTCGACCACCCTGCGATGATTCACGATGTTATATTCAAATCCGACTATTTTGGTATCACTCTCAGTGGCAGCGTGCCAGAAGGCTGTCGCAGTATGGACTTGCCAGAACAATTGACCATAGATGTGAGCTATGTGATGAGCTGTCGCCGCTCGCAAAAAGACGCACCTTTGAATCAGTGGTTATTCCAAATGTTGAGATCTACCCTGAAAAACAAACAAGCGTAGTTCAGCTTTTAGCGGGTTAACTACTTAAAGGCTTAACTGCCTAACTCCCCTACCATCCAAAAAAGAAAAGGCTCCCGAGGGAGCCTTTGATTATGTTTCTAGTGACTATTCGCTTATGTTTTTATTTTAAAATGCTTCTTCGAGCGTTTGTTCATTCTTTTTTTCTGTCTGTTTTTCAACGGTTTCAACCTCTTTTAAGCGCGCGGTAAAGTGTCTCAACACCGGCGGTTCGTAGGTAAAATCGAGCCCTTTCACTTGTCCTGCATTCTCTTTCACTTTTTCGAATGCTTCGATGATGAAGTCCATGTGAGTTTGTGTGTAGGTCGCGCGAGGAATGGTAAGGCGCAATAACTCTGCAGGGCATGGATGCTGTTCGCCCGTGGCAGGATCGCGACCTTGCAGCAAGGAACCAATCTCAACCGCTCTGATACCTGCCACTTTGTACAACTCGCACGCCAAAGCATGTGCTGGGAACTGACCCGCTGGAATATGAGGAAGCAGTTTACCCGCATCGACAAACGCAGCATGACCACCCGCTTGTTGGCACACGATACCTATCGCTTCTAAGCCATCGACTAAGTACTGAACCTGACCAATACGATATTCCAACCAGTCTTGACGCATACCGTCATAAAGGCCAACCGCAAGACGCTCCATCGCGCCACCTTCTAAGCCACCATAGGTTGGGAAGCCCTCTTGCACCACACACAAGGTTCGACACTCTGTGTACACATCCATGAAAGAGTCATCTTTAAAGCACAACAAGCCACCCATTTGGACCATGGCATCTTTCTTGGCAGACATGGCTAAGCCATCCGCGTATTTGTAAGACTCACGCGTGATCTGTTCGATTGTCCAATCTTGATAACCCGCTTCACGTTGTTGAATAAAGTAGGCATTTTCAGCGTAGCGTGCTGAGTCCATGATCACAGGAATATCGTATTTCTGTGCTATTTCATACACGGCTTTTAGATTGGCGATAGACACTGGCTGCCCACCAGCAGAGTTACAGGTAATGGTACTTACGATGTAAGGAACATTGGCCGCGCCCGCTTCTAAGATCGCTTCTTCCAGCTTCACCACATCGAAGTTGCCTTTGAAATCCGCGTTCACTGAGGTATCAAACGCTTCTTTGGTATAAACGTTCTTCGCCACGCAGCAATTCACTTGGGTGTGACCTTGTGTTGTATCGAAGAAGTAGTTCGACAGAGCGACCATTTTGCTTCGGTCGAGCCCTTTCTCCATTTCACGCTTTTTGATAAGAACCGGAATGTAGATCTGCTCGGCACCGCGTCCTTGGTGGGTTGGAATCGTCAACTCGTAACCGAAGATATCCTTAACCGCATTCGACAATGCGTAGTAACTGCGACTACCACTGTAAGCTTCATCACCCATCAACATCGCGGCTTGCATACGCTGAGTAATAGAACCGGTTCCGCTGTCTGTCAGTAAGTCGATAAACACATCATCACTATCAAGTAAGAATGGGTTCATCCCCGCTTCGACAATGGCTTGTTCACGATAGGCACGAGTTGTTCTTTTTACTGGCTCTACAACACGAATACGAAACGGTTCTGGTAGATGTTTGAAGTTTTCCATAATAATACCTTTCAATACATTCCGATCAGATCGAAATCTATTTTCTTTAGATGTCACGAATCCTCACCATTAAATTAATAGTTCCGTATAAAGACACACAGAAAATTAATAGTGAAAATAAAAAAATTAAATAATGACTTATTAATCAAACCTAAACAGAGGCTAAGATAATTAGCGAGAACGACAAAACAATGAATACCTTGCACGGAATAATAAGTGCGACATTCATACGTTCAAAGGTTATCAAAGCTGCTGATAGGTAAACAAAGCACGCTGCTTTGCTGGCGCGTGACGCCTAGAGGGTACTACTCTGAAGAAAGACGGAACGAGAGCTGGTGATCTAAGGTATACCAAGCTAACAAGGTTAGCCATGTTGTTGATTGCCATTTCAGATACATGTTCACAATATATCCCTACGTTGAAATCAAGATGATCCGAAATTTAAATATAGTGCAATTGTTTTATAAATACAGCTTAGAAAAGTATAAATGTGATCAACATTTAGAATGATAATTAAATACGATAGCATATTATATAAACTGTGAATCACAGCCGTTTATATACTATTAAACTAGTTCAGCGAGAACCTTAATAATATCAAATCTCTTTTAAACTCAATGCTTCCTCGAATAAGGGGCGAAGATGGCTGTTTTCTAAAAAGCTATCTTCTAGGAATCTAGTGAGCTAAAAAGACAAGCTCTGATGAGGCTCAAACCTCACCAGAACCGTATTCGCAGTGAATAACTTACTTCTTCTTCACGACTTGCTTGATGGCCATTTCAGCCAGTTTTGGCGTCGCTGCTTTCAATGCACTGGGGGCAACCTTCTTACCCGCCTTGACCGCTTTATTCAGTTGGCCTTTAACCGACGTGCCTCTTTTCATGGCTTCTAAACGTTGGCGATTTCTCTGAACGTTATTTGCGTCAGCGATACGCTCGATCAACGTCTGCCTTAATGTATCTAAACCAAACTGTACCTTTTCTGGCGCAATCGCCAGCGGTAACACGATATCGGTTTGCAGCAATATATGATTGTATTCGAGCGCTTGAGCAATGATCTTCGCTTTGGCCGATGTTGGGTTGTCTAAGTCATACGGTGGCTGCCATTCGTCTACTGGCTTTAATCGGTCTACCTGATTGACAACCGACACCACAATCGGCTTCTTACGTGAGATGTTCTTAGGATCGTCATAGAAAGCATCAAATCTATCTTTCAACTGTTTGTCCAAATCACGCGCAGATTGATTGGCTTTCAATACCCATAGCACCACATCGGCTTGGGTCATCTCTTTCAGCATTAAGGCTTCGGTTTTAGGGTTGCCATCAAGCCCTTGAAGATCAACCACGCGAACATCATTATCGTCGACAAACGCGTTGTACACCGTTGAAGTGTCGGTTGATGGCAGTACATCCACTTCTGCAACCAACTCTTGCTTGAGTGCATTGATAAGTGACGATTTACCAGAACTGGTTTGCCCCACCAGCACGATTCGCACGGGTTCTAACTCTGGAGCAAAGCGTTGTTCGTCGAGTTCAGAAACATCAGACGCTTTCAGTGCTTCATCTTCAATGCTGAACCGTCCGCTATAAAGATCAATCGCCACCGCTGCCACTTCATCTAACAAGGCTTGTTTAGCAGCGTATTGCATGTCATCGACCACACCTCTTGTCATCGATGCGGTCGCTTGTTCTCGACCCAAATCGGAAATCACTTTTAGTGGGTTCAAATAGAGGTTTTTAAGGTGATTCCCCCAAATAGCGGCCTTAACGATCTTCTGCCCTAGCTCGCCATATTTGTCATAGGCTTCATAGCCCGCTTTGATGTAAGAAACCTTGAGATACTCAATGCCCGGTATATGCTCTCGCACTACCAGTTTGTAGCGTCGGCTGACTTCTTCGAACAACTTTAGCCCTTCAGGAATCGAAAAATCGAGCGATTTCTTCTCAAACTTTTTCGCAACGAATTCAAGTACTTCTAAACCGGTTTGGTCTAGGTTGCCCCACTCTATGTCGACCATTAATTGTTGGCGTACATGGTGTTTTGAATCATTCCAGATCAACAGTTCTTTTTGAGACCAATCAGCCGAAGCCTTAACCAATGCATCGTTGATATCAGCTTTTGTATGTTGTGATTCAGATTCAGAAACATCCTCACCAAGGTCGTTACTCTCTTTATTTGAGAAGGGCTCCGTACTTGAGGATCGGCGTGAAGAACGGCTAGAAATAAACAGAGGAATGGTGAACACCAAGGTACTCACGGCAATGGCAATCGACATTTCGAGTAGGTAACCGTATTTGACCGCCAAGAAGACACCAAAACCCATCATGATAATGCTTGGGAAAATGGCCGAAATCAGGGCAATGCCCCAGCGGCCGCTCGATAGCACCGCCAGTAATCGAAATAGGTTTCTAATTTTCTTCATAACCCGACGCCGCCTTTCCTTTTTTCAGGGATTCTTTGTAGATCTTCTGCATCTCTTGTTCAGACACTTCTTCACCTTTGTTCTTATGATAGAAGTAAAAACAAGCCGCGCGACCTAAACCATAAGAGGTGCCGAAACTCATTGCCGCTGCAGCCACCGCACCTACCGTTTGACCATAAACTGGAATCAGCTTTATCAACTGTCGAGTACCCAGCTTCATTCCGTATTGCAAAGCAAAGCTGCTTCCGAGAGTACCTATCAATTCACTGAAGACTCGCTTGTTCCACTCGACCCCATATTGATTCGCCAAGCTGTGAAGCATTTTGGCTTGAATCGCAGGTACAGAAACCAACCCAACACCCGGAATCAAGTCGCTCGCTGCCGCACTTCCTGCATACCAAAGCACTTCGTTTTCTACTTGATCAAAGTTGGCTTCTTCTTGGGTGGAATGCTCTTTGTCTTGCACCATCATTCCAATAACAGGAAGAATACTGGTCAGCTTTTCCAATAAGATGTCATAGTTGTAAATTGAACCACTGTTATTGCTCGAGTCATCCGTTTCGAAATCGACCGCGACCGATTCAAACTCTTTACCCCACGTCTTCTCTACTTGGTTAGTGTTGAACTGAATTTGCCTTGCTCGATCTGGTTCACTGGAAGACAACACCGCCGTATGAACCAGCAGCAAGTGTTTAATCTTCTTCTGTTTCTTAATCTGTTTTAGAGCCGTAAGCACTGCGGATTGTTCAGGCTCGTCGGCTTTCATCACAACGACTAACGCATTACCTGCCTGACCAATCTCTTCCAGATCCTCTTTCGCATCGTAATTCGCTTCACTTAAACCTCTGGTATCGAGAAAGCGCATCACAGGTTTGTCTTGCGGAAACTCATACGACATCGCTGTCATGGTACAGGGCGCAAAACCATTGCCCACTTCGACAGAAGAGTCGCCAGTAACCGCTTGAATAAACGATGACTTGCCCGCCCCCGTTTTGCCCAACAGCCACAATGTAGGAAGATGTTTGCGCTGATATTCATGGGCCTGAGTCAAGTCTGGGTTCCTGCCCGGATTAATGAAGTCTTTTATTTGATCAAACATGTTTAGAGTAACGCTCACTTGATGTTGAGATTCGAGTTGATGACAAAGCAATACTGACTTATATAATCACAAATCATATTAAACTTATGTTTGTTCAGTCGCACCGGTTTACAATGCCTAAACGCTTGTTTTTATTTGCGCGCTCATTTTTATAGACGCTTTTTTATACGTGCGGGTATCATCGTATTAATTCAGGTACCTAACGAACATCAACAAACACAGAGAGCTCAAAGAGAAGTATGGAGCAAATTTATTTAGCTGGCGGTTGCTTGTGGGGTGTACAAGAATTTATTAAGTACGTTCCTGGCGTTATCAGCACAGAAGCAGGCCGTGCAAATGGAAGCGCCCAGCCAACAGTGAACGCTACAACACAAAGCAACAGCACACAAAGCGATTACGATGGCTACGCAGAGTGCGTACGAATAGAGTTTGATCCAAACATCACGTCAGTAACGATTTTGATGGAACACTTGTTTGAGATTATTGACCCTTACAGCGTGAATAAACAAGGTGTCGATGTCGGAGAGAAATACCGCACAGGCGTTTACAGCACCAACGCAGCACACTTAACAGAAGCTAAGCACTATATTTCTTCAAGAGATGATGCCGACCGCATCGCTGTTGAGGTGTTGCCATTGACCAATTATGTTGCCAGCGATGACATCCACCAGCATCACTTAAGTCACTTCCCTGAAGATCACCACTTATGTCATATCCCTTGGGATCTGCTGCATAAGTATAAATCACAATAGTCACGACGTAAGATTGAGATGATCACGACCTAAGATCGATAAAGCCTCAACAGATATTATCCGTTGAGGCTTTTTAAGTGTTATGGTCAGGACAGCTATCGTGAATTGATTTGATAGCTCAAGCCATTAAGCCATTGACCTTTAGCCATTAGCCATTAGCCATTAGCCATTAACTAATAACTTACTTAGTCGTATTCTCAAGCACGTAGTCCGGACCCGCTGTTTCAGCCGTCACGACCGCAAGTTTAGACACGTCTGCGCCTTCACCTTGATAAGCGTTAATGCCATTTTCTACAACGACTTTTGGTAGTTCTACCGAGTAGCTTTCGATCAGTTCAGAATCCGTCACTTGACCCACGTAAGTTTCGTCTGTGTAAGTTGCGCCAACTAATGGGAAGTCTTGCGTTGCACGTACACTTACAAACTCAGGTGACTGCGAATTATCGACCACGTTGTGTTTAAACGCCACATCAACGCCCGCATAAATGCCTTCCACTTCTGCGTTGTCAAACAAACTTACACGGTGGCTTTGGTTGCCGTAAACAATGCCCCACTCAGTATCGACTAGAGAGTTGTTCTCAATGGTGATGTTTTTCGGTGTCCACTGCTTGTTAAGCTCTTTGCCTTTCACCGATTGATCTAACTGCTCACCATTCGCTACGTCGATGATGCCTGTGTTGATAACAATGCCGCCACGTAGGTCAGCGTTGCCTTCAATCAAGCCATCGCGGCCTCGAGTGTTTGCAATGTAGTTGTTACGAATCACATGATCTTCATCGTAGATGCGGACGCCGCCCGTTAGGCGCTTTCCATTGCCAAGAATCATGTTGTTCTCAACCGTGTTGCCTTTTCCGTGACGCAGTGAAATAAGCGCGGTGCTTTGGAAAATAGTATTACCTGAGATCGTGTTGTCGCCCGACTTAATCGAGATAAGCTCGCGCTCACCATCCATATCGATCATTAGGTTGTTCACGAACTTAGAACTTGAATCCCACTGTGAAGCTTTAGAATCACCAATACGGATCGCTTCCCAGCTGTTGCCGTTGTAACGAATCGCTTCTTTGATGTCGAATTCGTTGAATTGGTTAGGCTTTTGATCCATGAAGATGTTATTTGCGATCAGGTGGTTATCAGCCGTGTCATCTTTTTGCACACCAATCAAAGTGCCGCGTTTTTGCTTACCTTCGAAACGGTTGTTGATGACTTTGCCGTCTTTACCCCATAGAGAAACCCATAGGTACTTTGGATACTCAGAACGACGCTCGTCTGGCTCGTAAGTGTAATCATGGTTGAAGTAGTAGAATGTTGAGTTTTGTAGCGTGTTGCCATTACCCATCATACGTACTGCGCCAAAACGCTCGTTAGGGCCGCCTTCGGTAAACACTAGGCCATCAAGCGTGATGTCATCACCTTTCAATTCGAACTGGATCAAGCCAGTGATCCACGCAGAACCTGCTTGCTCAGCTTTGATAGTGATGTCATTCGCCGTAATAGTCACTTGACCTAAGTTCGCGTATTTACCGGCAGGGATCACCACTTGGTCGCCATCTTTTAGGTTTTCAAATTGTGCTTTAAGCGCAGCCACTTGTTCTTCTGAAGCAACGGCTAAAGTGTCGCCATCTACCTCAGTTAAGCGGTCACTGCTCAATAGGTAACTACGGTCGATTTCGCTAATAGCTGGCGCAGCTTGTTCAGCGACACTGACTACTGGCGCTGTTTTTTCTTGTGTTGTACAGCCAGTTGCAAAAGCGAGCGTGAACGCGCTAATAATGCTTACCGATAATAGTTTTTTGTTCATCGTACATCTCACGTTGTATATTGGATTATAAAAATGACGACCACCCGTTCAGGTGGCCGTGATGTTATTTAGGATGCGAATTAGATTAGCCTTCGGCTGGAGTCACTTCGTCTTGTTGCTCGACTTTGTCATCGACTGCTTTAACAAGTAACAGACCAACAGAGAACACAATCAAGCCACACAGAACGAATACCATGCGTCCCCACATTGGGTTTGGCAGTACGAACATAGTCATTACGCCCACACCCGCTACCGCGATAAGTGAACCCAACATACGACGTTGCTTGTTATCCAGTTTCTTCTGTTCATTACTTTCAGCAACTAGTGGTGTCGCAAGGTTGTTGAAGAACTTGTCTACGTCTTTCTCACGGTGCTCAGCAAGAGGCTTGTAGAACAATGTTGAAAGAACAAAGAAGCCAGCAGTAAATATGATGTGACCGATAAGGCCGATAGCCACTTTCAGGTCAGCCCACTCACGGCCTGTTAGTTCATTTAGACCGAACCAGTTTTGGATCATGTCCGCTGTGATAACGAAACCAACGAAGTAAGAAACTACACCACCTACAACTAGCGTACCCCAACCTGCCCAATCCGGTGTTTTACGGATGAAGAAGCCACAGAATGCTGGAATTGTCATTGGGAAGCCGATCAATGCGCCCACGTACATCATGGTGTCGAAAAGGCTCAAACCTTTAAGAGAGTTGATGAACAGAGCAACCAAGATGATCGCGATGCCGAAGAAAGTAGACGTTAGCTTAGAAACAACCATTAGCTCTTTCTCTGTCGCTTTAGGGCGAAGAATCGGCTCGTAGAAGTTCTTAACGAAGATACCTGAGTTACGGTTTAGACCAGAGTCCATTGAAGACATAGTCGCAGCAAACATAGCGGCAATCAGAAGGCCAACCATACCTGCAGGCATGTATTCTTGAACAAAGTAAAGGTAAGCGAAGTCAGCGGCTTTGCTGCCAGCTTCTGGGTAAGCAGCTGCTAAATCAACACCTTGACCAGCCATGAACCAAGAAGGCATGAACCAGATGATTGGACCAAGCGTCATTAGTACACAAGCAAGCAGTGCTGCTTTACGTGCGTTGTTTGAATCTTTCGCAGCAAGGTAGCGGTAAGAGTTAAGCATGTTGTTGGTAATGCTGAACTGCTTTAAGAAGATGAACACAGCCCAGATGCTGAAGATGCTCATGTAGTTAAGGTTGTCACCCGTGATGAATGAATCTGTTGGGAAGTCGTTAACGATTTGCGTAACGCCGCCACCGTGGTAAATAGCAACCACTGCACACGTCACCGTTACCGCCATGATGATAACCATCTGCATAAAGTCAGATGCGATTACCGCCCAAGAGCCGCCCGTTACTGACATCACCAGTACAACCAGACCCGTTAGGACAATCGTTGTTGTCATATCAAAGCCGAAGATACCTGATGCGATGATCGCAAGGCCGTTCAACCAGATACCAGCAGAGATAACGCTGTTTGGCATGCCAGACCAAGTAAATACTTGCTCATTCACCTTACCAAAACGCATACGAATCGCTTCAATTACCGTCACAACGCGCAGTTGGCGGAACTTCGGAGCGAAGTAAAGGTAGTTCATTAGGTAACCGAATGCGTTCGCGATGAAGATAATCGCTACGGCAAAGCCATCGGTAAAGGCTTTACCTGCTGCACCAGTAAATGTCCAAGCACTGAACTGGGTCATAAATGCGGTTGCACCTACCATCCACCACAGCATATTACCTCCCCCACGGAAGTAATCACTTGTCGTACTTGTAAACGTTCGGAACATCCACCCTATCGCAATTAAGAATAGGAAGTAGATGCCAACTATCAGGGTATTGAGTTCCATCGTTAGACCTTTTATTTATGTTTTTTTGTTGAGGTCACTATAGATAGATGGCAAGTATATTTGTACTACAATAATCCAAATGCGTGACAGTGATCTTACAGTCTGACAGTCAATTAATCATACAAGTGATCGAGTTCAAAGTTGCACCACCTAGGAGCGCAATTCCTCAAGTCAGGCAGTTATCCGCACTAAATTTCGACCAAAACCCCGAAAAACATGAACAAAGTCTCTAAAAATCGAAGAGTCATCGTTAAAAACTATTATTCGTGACGATCAAAGATCAAAGAAGAACAGCAAAAATATCGTTAGATATAATTTATAAAAATGAATCAAATCAACACATTTGTAGTACAAATAAGATTAAGAATTTGCTTTTAAAAGTTCCCTATATTAGGCAGCCAATAATGAAAACTTGAAAACCACTATTAGATACTGACAGGGATACACGGAAGTGAAATGCTTTTAACACACCCGTTACACTTTCCCCGTCCAATAAAAAGGTGTCATTATGAAGAAATACGTTCCAATCTTAATTGCTCTTAGTACGGTATCTTCTATGAGCTATGCAGCAACACCGCGTGAAGATGCTGTTGACTACTTACAGATGCGTAAAGGCGTGGCTTACCAAGTAAACCATTCAAAACCCTTTACTGGTCAATTTGAAGAGAAGTTCGATAACGGCCAAGTCGCGACCCAAGCTCAGTTTGCCGATGGCTTAGAACTTGGGCTAGAAACTAACTGGTATCCGAATGGCCAGGTCGCTTCTAAAGTGAATTACGTAAAAGGTGAACTGCAAGGCAAAGCCGAAACCTGGTATCCAAACGGACAGAAAAAAGCAGAACTCAATTATAAAGACAATGAACTATCGGGCACCGCCTCTCGCTGGTATCCCAATGGGGAACAAAGCCTGACAGCTGAATACAACGACGGACAAAAAGATGGATTGGTAACTGACTACTACCCGAACGGTAATAAGGCCAGCCAAGCGAAGTTTGATGAAGGTAAAGTCGCGAACGGAAAACTTACTCGCTGGAATACTAACGGTGACAAAGTTGAAGAACTGACCTTTAAAGATCACAAAGTCACCTCTAAACAGGTGTGGATGCCTACAGAAAGCTAAGCCTCAAGAACGGCTCTCACGGAGCTCTTTGATATAGCTAAACGCCTGCTGTTAAAGTTTTCAGCTGCACGTCTGCAACTAAGAGACAAGAGAAGAGAAACGAACATTCATGCGACTAAGCGTGAATGTTCGTGGCTATTATCACTTTCTCTTTTCACGACCTCTTCCCTCGTCACTTCCTTCCAACTTTGCCTATCTCCCTTCATTGTTATTTACAGTAATCTATCTAGTGATAAAGCAATCACCAATAGTCATTGAAAATAATAAATATTTAACTTGCGCATAACCTTTCCATAAAATACTGTAAGCAAACGTTTCCGTTGCGAGTCAGATCTCAATTACCGACCTCATAAGCTATCTACACGCAAATAAGAGAAACACGATTCTAAATACGTTGTTGAGTCATATTGTTTTGCTTTGGTGCCCGCCTATGAAAATTAAAACCTCCCTTTTTAGCCTTGCTTGTTTATCCATTGGCTCTTTATTGGTTGTCGTTTCATTTACTGAAATCGCCAATCTAAAGCTGATCAAACTAGAGAAAACCCTGATCAAGGTGAAGTCGCTTGAAGTTTCTATGCTTCAACTGAATCGAGCAGAACTAGAGTTTCTGATCAGTCACGACAAAACCCTCAAGCCTGAATTCGCCAAAGAGTATTCACACTTCCAACAGTTGATGAGTAGCTTCTCTATTTTACTTGAAGAGTCAGACATAGCGGTGCCTGAGTTAGATAAGCTCAATCGAGAAGTGAAGCAATACAACAAAGACTTTTCCTTGATGGTAGACGCGATAGACCGCAACCCAGAAAAGGTCAGTGAACTGAAATCAGAAATGAAAATGCTGTTTGAAGATATCATCTCTATATTCACCGGCGTTGAAGTCCGTTTAGAACAACAGGTCGAATCGATTCAACAAACCATTACCACGTTTATTGTGAGCTCAGTAATTGCCGTCACGGTATTGCTGATGGCCTTATCCTTTGGGATCTCATCGCGTGTCGCAAAGAAGATAGCCTCATTGAACGCAACCATGTTGCTCGTCTCCCAACAACGTGACTTTACCGTGACAGCAGAAGACAGCGGCTCAGATGAAATTGCTGAGATTGCCAAGTCGTTTAACACCGTACTAGAAGACATTCGCCAACTTGTTGGTCAAGTGCAGCGGTCGATTCAGGAGCTGGGCAACATTTCCAACCAGTTGCAACACGACGGTATCGAAGTGGAAGGCGCGTTGAATAAGCAGCAACAACAAACAGAAAATATTGCGACCGCGATAAACCAGATGGGCAGCAATATCCAAAATGTGGCTACCAATAGTGAAAACGCATCATCAAATGCGCAAACCAGTTTCGCCACCGCGAATGATGGCCTGAACGACGTAGCCTTCACCAGAGACACAATCAATACCCTTTCAACCGATCTCGTGAGCGCTAGTGAAGAAGTGAATCGTCTTTCTGTTCATTCCGAGAAGATCAATACCGTGCTAGAGGTGATTAAAGACATTGCTGAACAAACCAACCTACTCGCTTTGAATGCCGCCATTGAAGCAGCGCGCGCTGGAGAACAAGGTCGTGGTTTTGCGGTTGTTGCGGATGAGGTAAGAACCTTGGCAGGCAGAACACAACTTTCAACCGAAGAGATCTCAACCATTATTCAAGGGGTTCAAGACCAAACCCAAATGGTGGTTAACACGATTCAAAATTGTTGTGAGAAAGGGAATACCAGTGTCGACTCTTGTGAGAAGGCACATTCTAGAATCACATCGGTTATCGCAGACATGGAAACCATTCTAAATAACAGTTTAGAGGTATCCAATGCCATGAAGGAGCAAAGTGAGGTCACATCAGAGATCATCGAAAACGTTGATGCCATCAAACAACTAACAATGACCAATGTGAAAAGTGCTTCAAAAAACGCAGCTTCTGCAACTTCAGTAGTAGAGCAAACAGACTCACTTGAACGTGCTGTCATCAACCTAAAAGCCTAGCTATTAAGCCGTGGTTTACACGCTTATTGAGCCTCAAACGACTCTCTACTCAAATTTCAGATAAAAAAACGCTCATGTTGCCTGTATCAACATGAGCGCAAGGGCAGATCTTCGACTACCATCTCCTACCTTTCTAAACGAAAGCAGAAGTTATAATTAGAATAGTTGGGAGCAATAATCAAAATGCTTTCGCAAGCACTTCAACGATTTCTTCTTTGTCACCGATGAGAACAACGGGTAACTATTCGAACCCTGTTCATTCCTATCAAGTTCGTACTTATATAGCAGGCTATGTCACAGCCTTGCCTACTACATTTCAAACCTTCTCTGATTGAGCTTTAAATCACCTCAAGTAAATGCCTCATGTTCTTAAAGCGGTGGATTTTCCATTTAGCTTCAAGACCATTCTTACTTATTCGGCTTCACACCGTCAGTTAATGCAATCAACACAGCAAAGTTATGTGTTGCTACAGAAAGTTAGTAAATAATAATGTATTACAAATAAAAATGATATCTAAAGGTTCAATTTTTTGCTGTAGCGCACATTTATTGACGAACAAAACCCTTAAAAATCATTATCAAAAGACGAATAAACCACTAAAAATCATAAACTTAACGATATACATTGACTTTGTAACCCTTTGTAAATAGTGGTTTTATCCCTACAACACGATCCAATTCACAGATCATACGCCTTCAAATCGTTAGCATATTTGTATTATTTAAATGCAAAACAAATTTGAAATAACCAAGAAATAATTTCAAAAACAAAATGCATTGAAGACAAGAACTACTCTATTTGGCTTGTAATTATGGCCAATACTCAACCTATAAATATGGAACTAATACCATGAATAAAACTAAAATCGTGATTGCTGTGGCATCTGTACTCGCTGCTGGCTCTGTATCTGCTGCGTCTTTCGATATGAGACACGAATACAAGAGTCATACAGATCAACACGCTACTCGTGTAAAACTTGGCGATAGCATTGGCAACTTCCTTGTAGATATCGAAGCGAAATTCAAGGGAGAAGACGGTAAATTCATGGAAGATCTGAAGAACAATGGTTGGGAGCTTGGTCTAAATTACCGTCATGTGCTAAACGATAACTGGACAATGACTTACGGTATGCCAATTGAAGGTCGTGAATCTGGCGTTACATACAAGCCTCAAGTTCGTGCAACATACAAAGTGGATAGCGTTGATGGCCTAAGCCTAAGTGCTCGTTACCGTTACGATATGAGACAGAACACTAGCACAACTGAGTACGAGATCGACGGTGATGGTGAAATTGTCGGTGTTGAGAAAAACATTGAAAACCAACGTCGTCACCGTCTAACGGCAAACGTTAACTACTCAATGGACAACTGGCGCTTTGGTTTTGAAGGTAACTACTACAAAGCTGATGGCTACGATATCTACGACAACGATGATACTAACTACGAGTTAAACGCAAGCATTCGCCATATTATGGGTCAATGGGCACCATATGTAGAGTTTGGTGATGTGAGCACTTCATCAACTAAAGCGACTCGTGAACTGCGTAGCCGTGTTGGTCTAACTTACAGCTTCTAATCGATAGCTATATGAATGATCTAAGATAATTACTGTCCTAATTTTCTAAGACCTAAACAAAAGCCAGCTTAATCGCTGGCTTTTTTTCCTTTTAAATCAGTTCAGTAAAATAGAGCCGCGCATTTGAAGCCCTTTACCTAGCGACTGATCCGATAAAGGAATGCAACGGTCACATCATCGTTAGGGACAACTCGCTTCTGCTGAGCCAAAAACAATTCCGCTGTCGAAACGGCATCGGCTAATGCATTGTGGCTGTTGTACTCAGGAAGCCCGTACCTTTCGCGAGTCCCTGCCAAGGTTAAATCGACTTCTTCATGATTGCTGATCGCTTTCTCCATGCTTTTCTCAATACACAAGGTATCAAGCCAAAGCAGAGGAATCGCTCGTAAACCGTAGCAGCGAAGAAGGTATTGGCTAATGAACTTCTCTTCGACCACACAAGCGTGCGCGACAATGATCTTGCCTTTTGCTGCTTCGAAAAACGTCAGCATCGCATCATGAATAGACGCGCCCTCTTCCAACATTTGCGGCGTAATATGGTTGATAACAGCGGTTTCAGCGTTGATCTGAGAATCGTTATTCAGATAAATATGCTTGGCTGATGCTAAATCGATTCTCCCTTTAACCACATCGACCCACCCCATAGATAAGATAAGGTCTTGCTCGCTGTCTAAGCCCGTGGTTTCGAGATCTAAAATAATGTATTCGCTGTCTTTGGCCAAGTCCGTCATTTCAGGACAAGGCTGTTGTACGAGATCATGTAACGCCTCTGGCAACTTAACCGTTCCCAAATATTGCTTGCGTTTACGTTTAATTCGCTCAAGCGGGTGAAAATAGTTTAACAAGGCTTTCATTAACGCGCTCCGAAACGAATTTTCGCCGCTTCTTGAAGGTCAGCAATGATCCTAAAGGCATCTTTCAAGTGTTTACGCTCAAAGCTACCAAAGCTATCTGGGTTGATGTTGTTGTCAGGCACATCCCCGTTCTTCAACGCTTCAAGTTGATGACCAAAACGGAAAGAGAGAATGAACTGGTAAGCACCCAGAATGTTCTTGAATGCATCGTCGCTCAGCATGCCTTTTTCATTGGCAGCAGCGAAACGTTCGTCAGTCGCCGACAAATCGCACTCCACAGCAAGGCCATAAATACGGGCTAAGTCGATAATCAAGTTGATCGCGTACTTCTTCACGTTCAGCGTTTTCTTATTCTCACCTGACTTCTCTAGCACTAAGCTATTGAAGATGCCAAGTGGCGGGTTGGTATTGACCGCGTCTTTCACTAGGGTGCTTAAAAACTCACGGTTACCGCGAATATTGCTATGCAGCTCATCGCGAAGAATGCCTTCGAACTCACTGTTGCCGTAGATAGTACGAATTTCTAGGAACACACTGATGTTAAGCAAGCGTTCGTACTCTGGGTTAGCCACCCACTTCTTGTAGTAATGCTTCCAAACGCTGAGTGGCTGGCACCATTTTGGCGTCGCGGCCATGAATTTACCTGGACATAATGGGTAGTGGCAGCTTGCTAAGCCGTTGGTCACCATCATCGCTAAGTGTTTGAAGTAAATACGGTCACTGTCGGTTGCATCGTCAGCTAGTACAATCGCGCTGTCTTGGTCTGATAGCATGTGCACTTCATTACGCGCGTGCGATCCCGCTACGATCCAAGAGAAATCACACGGTGGTGGGCCTAACTTATCAATCGCTATTTGAATCAATCGACGGGTGTAGGCGTCCATAATCATGGTCATTACCTTGCCGACGGTTTCAGGCGCTACTTTACCTTCCACCAGCGCTTCAAAAATAGCTTGGCGCTCTGAGGTGAACGAAGACATGGTTTTCACGCTGCCTGCGTATTTGATTTTCTCGATCAAGAATATCGCTTGAACACGGTGGTTTTGAACCAAATGAGATGTAGTAAGAAGACCTACAACCTTATTCTCTTTCACAACGGGCAAGTTACGGATATTGAATTGCATCATGATTGACGCCGCATGCAGCACTAAATCATCCGGTTTTACCGTAAGTGGAGAGTGCGTCATGACCTCAGAGATCAAACTATCAGTACTCACGCCGTGGGCGATCACTCGCTTCGTCATGTCTCGGTCGGTGATCAGACCAACAATGGTTTCACCTTCATAGATCACGGCACAAGGTGAGCGTTGATGAAGCATTTCAACCGCAACCGACTGGATGGTTTGCTCAGACTTAACAATCGCAACCTGCCCGCTTGCTACTTCTTCGACTTTACGAATGAATAGGCCTTTCTCTTTATTTGACCAAACCACATCCAGTGCCGACTTCAAGCGAACCTGCGCCTGTGAAGCAAAGTGTTCTGCGCAACTTGGAAAGGCTTTGAAAAGCGTTTGAAGTGCCGAGTGTGGAATCACATAAAGTAAGGTGTTTTCTATTGCGACAGCTCTGTAGCCTTTTTCATCGTTGACTTCAGAATCTAAGAACGTAAAGCCGAACAAATCTTCACTGCCTAGGCGAGCACGAAGCACACCATCAGATTTTCGTTGCTCCATAGAGCCCGTTCGAATGATATAGAGCGATTTTTCCTTCCCCGACTCACACAAATCAACCACATCTCCCTTGCCGAGATAAGTAATTTGAACGTTAGAGGCAAGTTCGCGAAGTGCTTGTTTAGGGATCTTATCGAATGGGTCGATTTGACCTATGAATTGAAGAATATTTGGCAGTAGAGACTGGGGCATAATCACACTCACAATAATTTAATTAGTATTATTATATAACTTAAAATACTGGTTACTAGTGCTTTTAACGAAACAGCAAATAATAGATTAAATATTGGACACCAGTCAGGTTTTCATCAAATTTGGATGCAAAAAAAGCACGTATCAAACGTGCTTTTTAGAGGTCACTGCTGAAATTAGCTTTTGAATAACCGTAATTTTAACTTTGACTACCCTAGTTTTACGAGAATGACCTCTCGTCGATAATGCAAAACGATCAAAGCTAAAATAACAGTGAAAACAATTAACTAGCGGCTGGTAATCTGTGGTTTGTTTCTAACAGGTGACTTGCTGACGCGTGGCGTGCTTTGTCACTATTACCGGCCATGATTGCTTCATAAATCTGGCGGTGTTCGTTAATACAAGTACTTCCCTCTTCAGAAGAGTGAGAAATAAAGTTAACAAACATGGTCGTTAAGATGTTACCAAATGGAAGATAGAAGTCGTTACCTGTTGCATTGAAGATCAGGCTATGGAACTTCATATCGATATCTAGCCAACGCTCTTGATCAAGCGTTTCTTCGCTAGAGATTTCTACCATTTGTTGGAAAATACCAGAGAGCTCAATGCGTTGTTCTGCACTCGCGAACTGAGCAGCTAAAGCACACGCTTCTGGTTCAATCGCGCGGCGTAATCCCAAGAACTGATGACAGAATTGGTCTGTATCGGCCAAACCGTCCATCCATTCGATCAATTGTGGATCTAAGAAGTTCCAGAATGCACGGTCAACAACGCGAGTACCGATCTTAGGACGAGATTCTAATAGGCCTTTTGAAGTCAGAAGCTTAACCGCTTCTCTTAATGCTGTTCTACTGATACCAAATTGCTCACACAGAGCCATTTCACCAGGGATAATAGAACCTTGAGGCAAATTGCCCGACAAAATACCACGAGCGATTTCACGTGCAACTTGCACATGAAGGCTTCGCTTAGAGCCTGAAATAGAATTGAAAGAGCCAGCCATGTGTCTACTTACTTATTAGATATGTATTATTTAACCCGGACTATAGCACTGATTTATATCTTCACCAACACAGCATCAGAATAACGTGAGGTCACTACCAATAAAGGCTGGAGCAATATTTCACAAACCTGCTCATCTTTAGGTTTATAAAACCAATTCAACCCATTAATTCATACAAATAGTTCTCATTTACAATTTCAATGCATGCGTGAACTCACAAAACCACCCTTACTCTCACTATTTATGTCGGTAATAACCCGTTTTTAGATGAACACCCTTGAATATAGCAAGTGTTATTGTATGATTTATTGATGTAAATAATCTACAATATAGGCGGCTCTGATGTTTAACGATTTAAAAGGCAAACGCATTCTAATTACTGGCTCTACTGCCGGTATGGGTTTAGCTACCGCACGTGTCTTTGCAAAATACGGCGCAAAAATCGGCATCAATAGTCGTGCTTTCAGCCCAAAAGTCGATGACGTTCTATCTGAACTTACCGCATTGGGTGGCGATGTTGCTTTTTTCCCTGCAAACCTAATGGACACATTAGAGTGCGAAAGGTTAGTCAAAGAGTTTACTGATCATTTTGGTGGCATGGACGTGTTGATTAACAACGCCGGTGGCCTTGGTGGTCGCGCCAATCTAGAAAATATCGATGATGAGTTTTATGAGCGTGTAATGAACCTTAATGTTCGCTCTGCGCTGATGACAACTAAGTTTTCTATCCCGCACTTACGCGCCTCTGCTGCTGAGTCCGGGCAAACATCTTGTGTGATTAGCACGGGCTCTATTGCCGCTCGTGAAGGCGGTGGTGTTGGTGCAGGCATCTATGCCGCGTCTAAAGCTTGGTTACACGACATTCACCGTAATTGGGTGAAAGAGTTCGCGCAAGATAATATCCGTTTCAACATTGTTTCACCGGGCACTATCGATACCGCATTTCACGATGGTAAAAGCGACGAGCTAAAATCGAATATTGTTAGCAATATCCCAATGGGACGCTTTGGCAATATTAATGAAGTTGCTCCTTCATTTGCTTTCTTTGCATCGCACGCTTGCAGCGGTTACATCACAGGTCAAATCCTAGATGTTAATGGCGGACAAATAACGCCTTAGTTAGCTGGTTTATATAAGCTCACTCAGCGATTTAAGTTCGCCACACTATATAAGGTCAACAGACCAGAGTAGATGAGGGAAAACCTCACACTAAATTCGACGTATACACTGACACTAAACGCCAGATTCGTCTGGCTTTTAGTGTTTTCAAAGTTTCAATTTCAGGTGGTTTAAATGTCAATATTTACATTGGTGGAAGATTCAAGCCGCCGAATTCATGTTCAAGTGGCGAGACAAATTGCTCGCAAGATCTTGTCAGGCGAGTTAGAAGAAAATCAAAAGTTACCCAGCGAAATGGAGCTGTGCGATATCTTTGGAGTGAGCAGAACTGCCCTTCGAGAATCAACTAAGCTACTTTCGGCAAAAGGTTTAATCGAGTCGAAGCCAAAAGTGGGCACTCGTATCAAACCGAGAACACAGTGGCACTTCTTAGACCCGCAATTGCTGTACTGGATTCAAGATTTAGAAGATACCAAGCCGTTCTTGTCTCAATTCTTAGGCTTAAGAAAAGCGATTGACCCGGAAGCGTGTGCACTCGCTGCAACCAATGCAACCGTTGAGCAACGCAAAGAGCTTTCGATTCTTTTCCAGAAGATGACTATCGCGGCAAATAACTTCGATTATGAAGAGTGGACGACCAACGATCACCTGTTTCACCAAACGATTTTCTTATCGACAGGTAATCAGTTTTACATTCCATTCGCGAATATTCTGTCGACTATCTTCAAGCAGTTTATCGACCACTCCGCTGAAGGCGGTCGCTTCTGTTTAGAAGAACACAAAGCGATTTACGACGCGATAATGTCAGGCGATGCCAAGCAAGCTCGAATTGCTTCTCAAGTCCTGCTAGACGATGAGAACCAAAAGCTATCTAGGGTTGAATTAGCCATCGCATAACCGAGATTAACCACACTGACTTGTGTTTCAAAGACACAAGTCAGTCTTGTTTTAGCACCCATTTTTTAACCATCAACTACCGTAGTGTTTTCTTCTTTAAACGCTCTACTCCGTCACTCAGAGAAAGCTTACGGTTATACACATAAGGTGTTGTTTGTGTCTTCGCAATCGTACGTAAGGAAAAATTTCTCTCTCGCCTGGCCCCTCGCCTTAAACGGTATCTTGATGCAGTCGATGTTGATGATCGACACGTTGCTGGTTTCTCCTCTTGGTGAAATCCCTTTAGCTGCAATGGGGATTGCGACGACTATCGTTGCCTTTGTACTGGGAATTCAAATGGCGCTGGCAAACGGTACTCAGTTAGTATTAAGCCGCGCAGTGGGCTCTGGCATCGCCGCGTCATTATCTAAAGCATTTTGGGCAGGGTTATTTATCAACCTTGGCGTAGCAACACTGTTTTGGCTTCTACTTACTTTTTTCGAACAACCCTTGATTCAAGCATTAACAGACGACGCTTCCCTTCACTTAGAAATCAGCCGCTATCTAGATATCTCGAAATACATCGTCATTTTCACAGCACTGACGCAAGTGATCATTGCTTTATTTAATGCACTAGGCAGAACTAAAGTCCCATTCAAAGGTTACTTAATTGAACTGCCTATCAATGCTGTACTCTCATATGTGCTGATTCATGGTTTTTCTAATTTTGAAGGCATTGGTGTACAAGGTGCCGCATTAGGCAGCATCATTGCAATAACGATCCGCTTGCTGTATCTGGTTTTGTGCGTGTATTTAAGCTCAGCGATTTCACTCAAATTAGATGCTCAGCGATCTGAATTCTTTACTAACGTTCGCCGTCACTTTATCGAAATATTCCCCGTAGCAGCGAACGTGACCATGCTTTTGATTGGCGCAACGATATATCAATTGTTGTATTCGCAACTTAACATCAACGCTTACGTAGCGATTACTTTGGTGATGCCTTGGATCAGGGCTGTCTCTCAATTTATTACCGCTTGGGCTCACTCTTCCGCGATTACTATCAGCCAAGCGATTGGCTCCAAAAAGATGGATGACCTAGTCAAAAACGTCGATACCAGTATCGATATTGCAGTCGTCATTTCTTTCGTTTGTGCACTCTTGTTCGCAGGATTAAGTCTGGTCATTGGTGACATTTACCCGAACTTGGATGAGTCTACCTATCAAGCATTGGCCGTTATCGCCCCACTCTACATTTTCTTGCCAATTGTTCGTGGCTACAACACGGTTCATGGGAATGTACTAAGAGCACTAGGAAAAACGACCGCAGTCTTCAAAATCAACTTTACTGGTCAATGGGTAATTTCAATTCCATTGTGTGCATTGATCATCTTTGGTTTAGATGGCTCTATCTTTTGGGCTTTTGCTATCCAACCATTCGAAGAAGTCGTTAAAGCTTTCCCATTCCGTCACTTAGCTCGAAAGTCTCTTAAAGAGTTTGATGCCGACAAAGCCAAAGAGTTGATGTATGACTAAGTCCAAAATCATTTTGGATGAGTCCAGACATTCACATTTAACACTAAGCTTTTGAAATAAAGAGAGTTCGCACAAAACCTCCAAAATATAACCTTGTCCTTTGGCAAGGTTGTACTACTTTGAAGGTAGGCATTTATTGGGTCAGTGGCTAACACACCTCAAGCAACAAAAGACTCATCAATCCAGCTTGATTAATCGTTAAGAGAATTGGGTGAACACACTATGCATGACATTATTCAAGATCTTCACAAGCGCTACACCGTCAAAAAATACGATCCTAGCAAACGCATTTCTTCTGAAAAAATAGAGATCATCAAAGAAGCTATCCGCCTTTCTGCTTCTTCTATTAATTCACAACCGTGGAAATTCATTCTGATAGAGAGCGAAGAAGCCAAGCAACGCTTCCACGACACTTTCGCTATCAAGTTCCAGTTCAATCAACATCACGCCATTGAGTCATCGCACATCATTCTTTTTGCCTACGACCCAAACTACACCAAAGACAAATACGCTCACCGCGTGGATGTTGAAGTTGAATCTGGTCACTTACCTGCAGAAATGTACGACAACATGCTCAATGGCGGTTACGCTTTTGCAGACCTCAATACTGATGATAACGGCTTTAATGGTAACTGGACCAAAGCGCAACTTTACCTAGCGCTAGGTAACGCCCTACACGTTCTTGCGAGGCTTGAGATAGGTTCTACACCGATGGAAGGAGTCGATATGGACTTAATCGGACAAGAATTTAGCGAAGAGCTTGATGGGCACATCTGTGAAGTTGCGTTGGCAATGGGTTACTTCTTAGAGGGCGAAGACTACAACCACGGGCTACCAAAAGCACGACTCCCTCTGGATGAAATATTTAAAGTCATATAACAAGCACTTCGATCCCCGAGCTTTTAAAGAAACAAAAAGACCACTCAACATTTGGTTAAGTGGTCTTCGTAAACATTCCTTAAGCCCTGTATCTAACTAGCCTTATGTACTATTTGCCGTTCAACTTAAGTGCCGAGAAAGTCACACTGTTGTAGTCGCCATTCTTTTTATCGACAGCGAAATCGCCAGTACCGCCACAACCTGGCCCCCATACAGGGTGAGAATCGCTCACACTACATTGGCCGTATGCGCCCGCTTTGTAATAGAAATCATCTTCAGCATAACCCGTTGGTGAATCAAGCTCATCAATACCCTTGCTCAGATCGATTTCATACTTAACCGTATCGTGACGTTCTGTTTCAAACGTTAGGTACATCATGGTGCCTTTCACTTCCACTTTGTAGCTAAACTCTTCACCAAGAGCAATGCCTGCTTCACCCGGTTCCGCTGGGTTTTCCCACGTGTTACCCCACACTGGATAAGCGATATCGGCACGGTTAGGATCTTTTTTCTCTAGGTTACGTTCATAGTTCCAGAATACTGAACCCATTTCTTGGTCAGGAAACTTCTTATAGAAGATCTTTAGTGGTTCATTACCATGCCCATAACCGGTTCCAGCTTTGATTAGCTCATTGTGTTTTTTAGCATGAATCTGACCAACCACAACAGAATGCGCTGGGTATTTTTCTGGGAACTTAGCGTTAACTGAGACGTGATTAACTTTTAATGTCGCTTCTAATGTTCCGCCAACAGCACTGTATTCACTAACCGCTGGGTGACTCGACAGTGCCCACTGGTTTCCTTTATCAGCCGTATCGATAGAGAAATCTGCGCCTCTTGGCATCTGGCGTAACTCAGAACGCGCATTCTTCGAGTTTTTCGTCGTAATCGCTTGGTTCTGCACTTCAAATACAAGGTTGCCGTCTTTGTCAAGATGGAAGAAATCACTATGTGAGTAACTCATCATAGCGACCCCTTCGATTTCATCAACGCGACCATCTTCATTAATATCTGAAGGTATGGTTATTTTCCAATTATGCATATCGAATTTATCGGCAGGTACGGGGTAAGAAACACCGTTATTTGCGAAAGTAACCATTGGCACAGTCGCTAATAACGCCACTGCTAATATGTTTTTCTTAAACATGACTCATCCTTTATTGTTAACAGATACTGAATACACTCTCAGCACAGAAACTACTTTTGAACACGAATTAGTACTAAATATTTTCTCTTCGACTTAAATAAACCAACCAATAAATAGAATTTACATTTCGCCATCTTTTAACGTTTACCAAACATTTGACGGTGGTTTATATCTATATCCCTCAACATGCCCCGTTATGTTTAAACCACAACAACTAGAACATCGATATGAAAGCGTGGGAATACTCTTATATTTGTATTATTTTAACACATACAACCAACTGAGCTTACAAGGTTTGTTAATATGAGAACTGAGTCATGATTGATTTGATTGGTAAGCCTTAAATTGAGATATTCATAACATTTAGCTATATAAATAGGCCATTAGTCGGAACTTTTGATAGATCTCACAGAAATCTACCCTAGGAATAAATACCATATTTGTCATACATTAATTTAATACCATGTAAGGTATTGGTTTGTGAGTCAGGGGTACATTGGATGTATCCAAAATAAAAAAATAATAGTGAGACAAAGGTATGAATTCTGTTACAAAAATTGCTGCAGCTGTTGCATGTACTCTTTTAGCGGGCACAGCTGCTGGTGCATCTCTTGATTATCGTTACGAGTATCGTGCTGCGACGGATTATACAAAGACTAATGGTGATACGGCTCACGTAGACGCTCGCCATCAACACCGAGTTAAGCTAGGTGAAAGCTTTAAGCTGTCAGACAAGTGGAAGCACTCTACTGGTCTAGAACTTAAGTTCCACGGTGATGACTCTTACTATGATGAAGATTCAGGTTCTGTTAAATCAGCAAACAGCCAGAGTTTTTACGATGGCAATTGGTACATCTATGGTATGGAGATCGATAACACTGCGACATACAAAATAGACAATAATTGGTATCTACAAATGGGTATGCCTATTGCTTGGGATTGGGATGAGCCTAATGCTAACGATGGCGACTGGAAGATGAAAAAGGTTACGTTTAAACCTCAGTTTCGCGTTGGCTATAAAGCAGACATGGGTTTAACAACTGCTATTCGTTACCGTCATGAATATGCTGATTTCCGTAACCATACACAATTTGGTGACAAAGACTCTGAAACTGGTGAACGTTTAGAATCAGCTCAAAAGTCTAAAGTCACACTAACGGGTTCTTACAAAGTAGAATCTCTACCGAAGCTTGGCCTTTCTTACGAAGCAAACTATGTAAAATCTTTAGATAACGTACTTCTTTATAATAGTGATGACTGGGAATGGGATGCTGGCTTAAAGGTAAACTACAAGTTCGGTTCTTGGAAACCTTTTGCTGAGATCTGGTCGTCTGATATCAGTTCATCTTCAAAAGATCGTGAAGCTAAATACCGTGTTGGTATTGCTTACTCATTCTAATAAAAATAGTCAAAATATAGAATAGCCCTCTCCTCTTGTAACTTATTTGGGCATATTTTAATTACTTTATTTTAAATAATAGGATGTTCTAATCAGAATTAGCTTCATCCTAATAAATATTTAACGACTATTCATTATCTATTTCTTATGTGATTTACATATGGATTTAATATCATAAAGAGAATATTTTATGCAGATTTCTAAAGTCGCTACAGCTGTCGCTCTTTCGACAGGTTTATTATTCGGTTGTAACAGTGATGGTTTACCTATTCCGACGGATGGTTCTACTGACCCAGGTAGCCAACCTTCAGCATTAACTACGGGTTACTGGCAAATCAGTGATGGTAACTCCGCTTCAATATCCGCGTCATCAAACGCAGATCTTCCAAATGTGTATGTTTTCCAAGAAGACGGTAATCATAAGTACTATGACGACGACGACGACTTAGGTACATACACCATTAAAGATGCAAGTGCTTCTACCAATAACTATGATGAAGAAGCTGGCACTGTTTCTTTTACTTATTATGAAACGGGATCATCGACTCTTGAAATCTTAGATGGTGTTTTTTCATTCGATGACGCAGGTGTACTGAGTATTTCTGATGAATCTACCGGTATCAATTATTCAGGTTCAGATCAAACCGCTACCGACAGCGTACAAGACGCGATCAGTCAGGCCAATGAAGCAAGTGGTATCAACGGCTATGTTCAGATTTTAGATACTAACTTTGGTACGGGTTATGACGGTGTAGATAAAGATGTAGGGGAACTACGCTTAAAGCTATCGGATAGCAGTACAGGTGCGACTGTTGATAGCATTGAGTCAGGTAAAGTGACCGTTGACTTGGTCTACCAAGTGGATGAAGACTCAGAAGAAGAAGCTAACACGTCAGGTAACAACGCTTATATTAGTCTCTACGCTTCAGGTACATCTAATACGAACCTGCACGGCGAAGTCATTTTTAACTCTGGAGAAATTTTCTACCGCTCTACGGTTACCGATAGTAGTGGTAAGCCTCAAATTCCTGATGAGCCTGTAGGCACATACACTTTAGGCGAGGATCTCGCTGTTGAAATCAGTTGGGCTGACGGTTACTACACATTCAAGGTCAATGACACCGTATACGACAATAGCGGCAACGGCTTTGAAGCTTTCGACAAAACTGCCGTGACTATCGTATCATTAAAGCTTGGTGATACTTCCAACACAACACATTACGAATTGAACGCTGATAACTTTAAAGTTTATTCAAATGACACGACTACTGACGAGTTAGTATTTGAAGACAACTTCAATAATTACCCGAATGGTCAGGTTTTGTCAGGAAATCCATATAACAACAACACAGCGGAAGCGACTGTTATTGTTGACGGTGGCAGTACTGAGCCAGAACCCGAGCCAGACCCAGATCCAGAGCCCGGCGAAGTCACTGATGATTTTGAAAGTTATACTGTTGGTGAGCAAATTGATGTAGCTAATTCCGCTTATAACGTACCCGGGGCGGATAGCAACACAATTATAGCCAATGTAAGTGCTGATTTTGCAAACTCAGGCACTAGCTCACTTCTCTTACACGATAATTCTAATACTGGTAAACCTGTTGTATCTCGCGAATTTTCCGCAGGTCCTGCTGAGAGTGGTTCAGTATCCATATCTGTCTATATCCCTGACGCTGGTTACAATAAATCATCGTACTTGTTCCTTGGTACTTCTGACAGTGCTTCATCGAGCAAAAGGTTTACAGAAATAGCGTTTGGCTCAACAGAGATTAAGTTCAGGAACGAATCTGGTGACCAAAAAACGCTTGCAAATTATGCACAAGATACTTGGATTGATGTAACGTTAACTTGGGCTCCAAACGGTTCTGATGACACTTATGACATTACCATCGATATAGATGGTCAAGAGTACGTTTCTTATCAGGATGCAGATTCAGCAATACCGTTGAAAGCAGAAAATGATACTGGAGCTCCCACGTTATTTGCAGTTTATGTAGGAGACACCGCAAACGTGGACACGTATAGTTATTTTGATGATTTAAATTCCGACTTGTTCTAAATTTGTACCATTGACTTAAAAGGAGGCTCATTGAGCCTCCTTTTTACGACTTAAGCCTTATGACAAAGGTGAGAACAGTAGCTTGCATTATTTTCTATAACTAACGTCATTTTATTTTTCTATACGAATCTACGCGATTATCTTCCACATATTACTGATTCTCTATCGATTCAAAATATTCTCTGTGTATTAGCCACCCCGTATAATTTTTTCGCTTGAATAAAGCTATGTGAAAGCAATTGATATTTTCAAGTCTCTCCCGCTCTCCCCCAAGAGTCTTCGTTCGCACAAAGCATCCACAGCCTGTAAATTCATCTCTAAATATGAGGAAACTTTCATGAGTATTGATGCCAATTCATCTGTTGGTTTAATCACACCCAAGACAACCTAAGCCAATCTTTCCCAGTAACATTGCTTGTAACCGCTATTTACTAAGACAGGCACGTGAGGCTGATGGGAAGCTGTGTTGAAGATTGAGTCAGGGGTAAGCCACAAAGCTTAGAACTTAGAACTTAGAACTTAGAACTTAGAACTTAGAACTTAGAACTTAGAAGTTAGAAGTTAGAAGTTAGAAGTTAGAAGTTAGAAGCAAGGCTAACCATCAGCCCTTTACTTGAACTATTTAGCAGCCTGTTATTTACCTTACCCAAATAACAGGCACAAAAAAGCCTCCAAACCCTGAGGCTGGAGGCTATTGCGATAGCTTTAATATTAAGTGTTATTCGACCAGATTACTTTTTGTATTGATCGTGCGATACGTCTAGTTGGTAGAAAGTCGCTTGTGAGTAATCGTCTAGGTCGCCGCTGATGTTTTGGTTGTAAACACCGGCTTTGAAGTACATGTACTTGCCGCCTACGTCATAGCCGCTGTTGCTCATATCAACCACTTGTACAACGTCGTCTTTGCCTTCACGCATTAACGTTACAGTCATCGTGTTGCCTTTAACGTCAATACGATAGCTGAACACTTCGCCAAGTGCGATACCTTCGTCACCCACTTCAGCCGTCATGTCGCCCACTAGAGGGTAGAAGTCCTCTTTAGTTGCATCTTGGCTTTCGTGTGCGAAGTAAACCGCACCCGTTGCTTGGTTTGGCAGTTTACGATAGTACAAACGAATTGGCTCATCGTTTTGATCGTGAATCTGACCAATGATAAAGCGACCTACTTCGTTCGCATTGCCTGTCGTTGTTGCGTGATCGATTTTCAACGTTGCTTCTAAAACGCCATCAATACCAGCAGCTGCTTCTAAGTCAGATTCAGGTGCGCTTGAGAATACCCAGTTGTTCTTGTTAACACCTTTAGTGCTAATAGACTGATCACCACGACGCATCATTTCACGAAGCTCTGTACGCGCGTACTTAGTGTTTTTAGATGTACGTACACCTTTCACGTAAGCTTTGAATACCAGGCCGCCGTCATCAGCTGTGTAGAAGATTTCAGGGTGTTGGTAACCGTTTGCAAGGTTCCACTCAGAAACGTCATCAGGTTTGCCATTTTTGTCATGGTCAAATGGTTGAGATAGGTACCAATGCGTCATGTCAAAGTTTTCGCTTGGCGCGTTACCTGCAACTGGTGTCGCTGGTAGGCCTGTCGGAACTGGTAATGCACTACGTGTATCACATTCAACTGTAGTATCACAAGGGTAAACCGCTGCTACACCGAAGTTACCAGAACGAAGATCTTTACGCGCATCTTTACGTGCTTTTTCCGCCGCTTTCATTTCAGCGATCATTGCCGCTTCTGCAGCGACCACGTCTGAAGTAATTATATGGCTAGCAGGACAAGCGTTAATGTTACAGTTAACCGCAGCTAACCCGGTCACACTGTTCCAACCATTTTTGGTGTTACCGTGACCAACGTATCTTACGTAGCGTGCTTGCACTGCTGGCTCAAATTGGAAACGCTCTAGGCCAATCGCTTTACCTGAGCTCAGTTGATTTTCAAGTACGGTTGTCCAGCTTTCGCCATCGACACTCACTTGAATATCAAATTTAGATTGGCGCTCGTTACCTTTGCTGAAAGATGCTTGAACCGCATCAAATTCTTGCACTGAACCATAGTCTAGCGTTGCCCACTCACCGTCACCCGCAGATGACCAACGTGTTGTAAGGTCTTGGTCAACGAGACGATCAGGGCCGTTGCCATCATGGCTACTAGCGGTAACCGCAACTGGCGTTAGAAGCGCTTCACCAGTTTCTTTGTTATTTGGAAAATCAGCAGTAGGCGTGCTCGTGCTCGCACAACCAACCGCAAGTAGGATAGAAGAAGCGAGTAAGGTTTTTAGAGTGATTTGTTTCATATTTAATCCATTATTATATTACAAAGGCAGCGTTTGTAAGTGAAAGCAAAATTGGCAAACACGAGCTATAAGGCGTTTCTTCTCTCAGTATTTGCGACAACATAAAAATATTACGTAATCTTATAATACAAATAAAACACTTCGTTGAATAAATGAGACTGGGAACACTTTCCGCTTTTTCCATACTTTAACTGGATCACACTTCCTATTGATAAAAGACAATATATAAAAATTTAGAATGCGAAATGGGCTATCAAGGGCGAAAAACCCGAGCGGTAATGGTGAGAATTTGCATCACTCGAGCAGAGCATTTGTCGTTCAGAACATCTCATTTAACAGTGTCGCAGCAGTTAAAAAAAGACCACATTGTTAGGAATCAATATGGTCTTTAAAGCAGTCATTGTTGTTACTCAAACGTTAGCTAATTCAAATAGTGTTCAGCTCTAAGAGAACTAAAGCTCACATCAAACACTTCACCCGCATAGTCGCTATCAGGCTTAAATTGTGGGTAGATGCCCGCTTTGAAATAGAAAGCGATGTCTGTCGATGTCCAATCTGATGTTAACGAAACCGTGTCCCCATTTTTATCTGTGTAATCTTGTCCCCAAGGGATTAAATGAAAAACGGTGTTGGTTCCATCTAAATCATGAGTCGCTAAGTAGACACCGTCTTGATTGACACGAATCGTATATCGCCACTCCTCACTTGCCGAATAAGTACCTAACTCGACACTGAACGGGTCACAATGATTACAGTCTTGGTTGTTGCGCTCAAAATCAGAGTTAAGTATCACTCTTACTGGCTTACTCTCGCCTTCCCATAATAGTTTCACCAATGCTTGATTGATCTTCCAACCATGGATTTGTCCAAGTACCACTTTTGGATCTTGATTGCTGATGTTCGGGTAATCTTCAACTCGCAAGGTAGCGGTGAGCTGATGGTTGGTTTTATTGGTTCGTGTGTCGTTCAAGTACCAACTTGTATCTTCATCGCTGGTGCTGCAGTCCGGTTGAGTACTGCTTTGATACAACTCCCTTAACTCAGAGCGAATATAGTTAGAGTTTTGTGTACTAGTGCCATAACCCATATCAGCTCTAAAGTGCATTCTTCCTTCATCGGTATTGAAATAAGAAAGACCAATATCGCTGTCGTAGACATCACTGTCGTTGGCGAGAAGGTCTTTGCTCGATTCGCATCGCTCAGGTTCTAGTTCAGCAGCACTGTCACCGCCACTTCCATACCAAGTGTCTTTGCTCGCCGGAATCGTCAACTTCCAATCGTTAATATCCCAATCGTTTGAGCCGTTGACCTGTGTGGTGGTGTATCGCAGTGCCTGAAAGTGGGCCGTGGCTTCACCATTTTCAAATTGATTATAGATACCCGCTTTAAAGTAACTCAGTAGGTGCTGCCAGTAGGTGATGTCTTCGTCGACTTTAACTTCATCGTTCACTTTGATCGAAAGGGTGTTTTCATAAACAGAAAGATCAAACTTGGTGAAGCTATCGAGATCCGCCTCTCCCAAATCGTAGCGATTATATGAAGTAGCATAACAATCTGAAGAGTCAGCGGCACTGCTACAGTCAATGGCATTGTTTTTCATGACTGCCCAATAGTGACCTGTGAGGCCATCTCGTTCTTGCTCCCAAACCACACGCAATAGTGGATGAGGGATATAACCCGTACCACTCTCGTCCGTACCTTTATTGTGGATCTGTAGCACGGTCACTTCATCGTGATCAGCGGGAGAACTCGCCATGGCATGCTCAATATCAGGCAGGCTTGTTTCCGCATGTAGACTGCGTCTTACGCCAGCTTCATTTATATCGAAGTTTTCTCCCTCACGAACTTCAGAGCGCATCTTGTAGTTCGCCATTTTGAAGATAAGATTCTCCGTCTCTTCGTCAGCATAAAAATAATCACTGACATAACCATCGAAGTTACCATCTTTGACTTCAGAGGTTTTATTGCCCTCCACTCCATTAGGATCAGAGACCTGAAGATCTGAACTGGAAAGGATGTTTTGATACTTGGCAATATCATAGGGAGCAACAACACCATAAGACGTTCCTGGGTTATTGCTATCAGAAGGGTCACTACTGTCACTTGAGTCACTGGAGCTGCTTCCACCGCAGCCATACGTAAGCGAAGCAAGTACTACGATGAAGATTGGCTTATTCACATTTATCTCACTTATCCATAAGAGTTGAGTGACAATGTATATTTGTACTATTTTATGTCAATTGTCTATTTATCAGAATGTGAGATGCGGCAAATGAAGAGGAATGAACGGATATTACGTAGAGTTAGACTCAAAGACAACGCAGAAAGGCCACTCTAAACTCGCAAGTTATTGAGTGGCTCTCAGATCAACAACTAAACTTAGTGTGTTGATTTTTATATAAATATTAGAAAAATTAAACCTTAAAGCTGCCCATCAACTCACTAACGCTGCCATTAAGTGTTTTGATTTCTGCTGATTCAGTCAACTGATCTTGGCTTAGCTTATTAAGCTCCTCAACAAAGCTTTCAATCTTATGCATGTTCTTAGCGATGCTTTGAATTAAAGCGTTTTGCTCAACAGACGAACCCGAAATGTCATTGTTAAAACGACTCACAGTTTCCATCTGTTCCGTTAGCTTCGCCAACATATTTACCGCTTGAACCACTTGAGCACGCGTCATTTCACAGTTGCTTTTGGTCAACTCAATCGATTTAACCAAACCATCTGATTTAGACTGCAAGCCAGACAGCGCTTCATCAATTTCAGAGGTACTGATTTGAGTTCGGTTGGCTAACGCACGGACTTCATCAGCAACTACCGCGAAACCTCGACCATGCTCACCCGCTCTCGCCGCTTCAATTGACGCATTCAATGCCAACAAATTAGTTTGTTCCGCAATTCCGCCAATCACAGACACGATAGACTGGATGCTCTGCGTTTCATTGGCCATTGAGCGAATGTCATCAGAAGTGGTACAGACTTGCTTCTCAAGATCACTGATATAGGTTTCCGTCACCGTGTTAATCTGTTTCGTCTCATCACTGAACACAGCGGCCTCTCTTGCTGCTTGTGCCGCCGACTGAGAGCTCTTCTCGACTTCGTTTGATGCTTCAGACAAGCCGTTAATTGCAGAGACCACTTGAACCGTTTCATCAGTGTGAACTTTCAGTACATCGCTGGTTTCTTTACAACCTTCACGAATACTCAGTACCTTACTATCGAGATCCGAGTTCTTAAATTTGACGTCCTTAACCATCTCTTGTAAGCCGATAATGAACAAGTTGATGTCTTTGGCGATATGCCCTAAGTCATCATTCCCCTTCTCAGCAAGCCTTTGAGTCAGGTCTCCGTTACCTTGAGATAGATCGTGGACGATTTTGCGCAGTGACACGATTGGGCGGTAGAAGCGATTTAGAAGTAAAATCATCAATATCACCGAGCCAAGTACACAAGCCACAATAAGAATGCGCGCACTCGACATCACGCCATTCAACTGATTGAGCGCGAGTTCAGGGTCAATACTAGAGATCATGTACCACTCTTTCTGGCTGCCAATATCCACTTTCTTGGCCATCAAAATTCTCTGGTTGCCATCAATCACACCCTCAATGAATTGATCAGGCTGTTCAATGGCACTGTTGAGTTTCATTTGAGTATCTGCAGAAGATATATTGGTTTGCGGAAGCACGTTTTCGATTGTTGAAGCGACCACCATCCCCTTCTCGTCGATGATAATGCCTTTGGCTTCGTAGATGCTGTCCAGCTGTTCAAGCTGAGTTTCCAAATCATCAAAACGTATGTCGGCCATGATGACACGATCTTGGTATGAGTAGGTCACGCCGATCATAGGCACTTGAGTACTCTTAGTGAAAAACAGGTCACTAAAAGATAAGCCTGATTTCAATTTCGCTTGTTGATACCAAGGTCGAGTGGTTGGATTGTACTTTTCTTTTATCCCAACACCGTTAGGGAAAGACTCTGAAGGGCGAGAAGTATAAGAACGGCCGTCGTCAAAACCCACCACAATCTTGTCAATGCCACCGAGCTTTGCAGCATAATGCATGAGTGCTTCATTCGGCACTTGGTATGGGGATTTCATGAACTCTTGTGCAACAGAGTTAACGGTATCGATAGTGCGCTGAACGGTATTTTCTATTTGATTAATTTCTATCGTAAGTGAGTGATCAATCTCGTTATAAATCGTTTGGTTTACCTGTTCAGTGGCCAAGTTAAGCGTAAACCAGTTCGTAAATGCCAAAGCACTGGAACTGACAATCGCTACCATTAAAATCAATTTTCCTTTAAACCCTAGAGACAATTTTGAATTCATAAAACTCATCATCCATATCAACCTATGTCTATTATTTTCATCCGAATGAAATGGTCGTTTTTTACATTCTCGAAGATACGGAAAGCGAAACTTGTTCATGCCGATCCATCGTCACAACCATCAATTTAATTAATATTGTATGTTTAATTGACCGACCATTCTGTGAGCGATCTTGATATATTAAAACTGGCTAAAACCGCCCTGTGACATAGGTATCATTTATGAGTTTGGATTTTGTTCGAAGTTAAACATTGACGCATAACGCATTCAAATAGATCGATTTTTGGATAATTAGCTCATCATTTCTCCGATAATACCTTTTCGGAAACTCTTCTTCTTCTCCTCACCCAGTAGAGTAAAAAATGAGTCTTAACTCACACTTCCACCAACTAACCATTCACTAAAGGCATTCAATCTTAAAATTTATTTGTAATACAATAAGCCTTAAGTTATGGTGTATTTGAATCATAACTTAAGTTCTTTTTGGATGCTTTTGTTCAGTTCAAAGTGATAATTGAAGCAGCCGCTTTAAGGTCATTGAACGCGTTTAACGTAGAAACTGTCGGGGGATCTCGTTATTCGTTTTTTCACTTGCTACTGATCATTTGTTTTTCCAGACGGCTCGTCCGAACATGCCCATACAGTCACCAGCTGTGTGGGCTTTTTTTTACTTTCTTTTCAGGCCCGATACACGAGCGGTGTTAAGTCATCACCAACAATCCTGTAAGTGCACTGGTTTTAAGTTTACGTAGAAAAGTAAGTGAACGAGTGGATGCTAGACGGCTTTGAATTTACAAGTAGATATAGAAAAAATAGGAATTGAGGCAGTAAAATAGTCAAACAGAGTTTTGAGTAGGTGTAGCTGAGGAAGTAGAAGTAGAAGTAGAAGTAGAAGTAGAAGAGTTTAACGAGGAAACAAAGGGTTGGGTATGGCAGATAAAAACGAACCTCGCTGAGGTATCGCCGCCTAAAAGGACAGGCAATACCCTAGCGAGGTCGTACGTCGATTACTTCTCTAGTTTAGCGAAGTAGTCGAAGATTACTGGTACGTCGTTGTTACCCATGCCTGCATCAACAGCAGCTTGTAGGCTTGTTGCAGTACCTTGAGCGATTAGAGACTCAGTACCTAGCTCTTCACAAAGAGCAAGGAAGTAACCAAGGTCTTTGTTTGCGTTAGCAACAGAGAAACCTAGCTTCTCTTCGCCGTCTACTGCGTAGAACTTACAGAATTGCATGAACGGAGAGTTAGATGGACCTGCAGACATAATGTCAAACAGTTGTTGGCCATCAACACCAGCGCGTTGAGCAACAGCGAAAGCTTGAGACATAGTCGCAACAGTTGTCATACCCATGAAGTTGTTTACAAGCTTAGTCACGTGACCAGAACCTAGAGCGCCTAGGTGGAATACGTTTTCGCCTTGCTCTTCAAGAACAGGTTTAACTTTGTTGAAAGTTTCCATGTCGCCAGCAGCCATGATGTTCAGAAGACCATCTTTAGCGTGTGCAGGAGTACGACCTAGAGGTGCGTCGATCATGCCCGCGCCTTTTTCAGCAAGAGCTGCGCCGATTTGCTTAGTAGAAGCAGGGATAGAAGTACCGAAGTCTACTAGTACTGCACCTTCTTTGATGCCCGCTAGAACGCCGTCTTCGCCGTAAACGATTTTTTCAACAACAGCAGAAGTTGTAAGACAAAACTGAACGATATCACTTGCAGCAGCTAGTTCTTTAGCAGAAGTGAATGCAGTTGCGTTGCCGCGATCTGTAACGCGAGCAACAGCTTCAGCGCTTAGATCCATTACGTTTACGTGGTAGCCGCGCTTTTGCAGGTTTTCAACCATGTTGCCGCCCATAAGACCTAGGCCAATGAAACCGATTACAGGTTTAGTCATGTTCAAACTCCAAATATAGTATTGTATGATTATATGCTCATTATAATAACTACGTCTTTCTCGTTACGCAATAGTTTTAGGGCATTGATTTAATGGTTAGACGTAAGTTGTGACGGGGGTTCACTTTACGAGAAAATATGGGTCACGCTTTGTACTTACAGGAACTATTTGCCACTTTAAAAACCGTCTATTGATGAAATAACATACGTTAAATGTCATACGATTAGTAAGCACAAGCTACGCCTTTACCTATGTATAGTTCACGACTCCCCTACTCAGCCAGTGATTAGACTGTTCACGCAGAAGTAAGTCATATCAGTTTTTACGAAAAAGGGGTTGGCGCCCTATTCTTTTAACAGAGTGATAAATGTAGGTCTCGTATACTACTCCTGCACCTTTCATTGAACATCGTGGCTAAGTACATACACAGTCTTTGTGTGTATCAACTTCCAGGTTTAGCCCTCGATCTACTGACTTGGCATCGAGAAGCGATTTGCTCTCTGGGCCAATTAGTTTCGTTTCAACCTGCCGGGTTTCCAACTTTGCCAACTAATACAACTTAACTGACTAATACAACTTACTAACTAGCCAAACAAAAAAACTCCGAGCTTTCACTCGGAGTTTTTAATATCTAGCTTCTGTTGCTTCAGCGAATTACAGTTCGATTGAAACCGTTTCACCGTCGACATTTAGCATTAGCGTGTTGCCTTCAAGTTTGTGAGACACTTCAACTTGCTCGCCTTCGTTCTTATTAGGAACAAGAAGCGTAAGGATGTTGTGCTCTTTCGATGGCTTGAATTCCACTTCAACGTGACGGTGGATTTCAAGATCTTTGAACTCGTATGGGTCAACTTCGCCAAAACCTTCAACATTCTTAACTGAAGTGATGTTGTCAGCAGACTCGTTGATGAAGTTTACGTCTAGGTGCGCAACTTCGCCACGGATAGTGAAAGACTTGTCTGCCACGTCGTTTGCGAAAGTTGTGTGCATTAGCCAAGTCATGTCTTTCTCTTCAGAAAGCGTTGCCTTGTCTTGCATTACGAATACTTTACCTTGAACAAACCAGACCTTACGCTTGTAAGATTCAATTTCAGGAACGAAGTACTTGTAAGACGCTGTTGCATCACCTTCAACCATCTTCACATCAGATTCAGTGTCGAAATCAGAGATGTTCCCGCCCGCTTCGATACAGAAGCGATCTTGGTGGTTTTCGTAGCCTGTGTTCTTGTTCTCGCCGTACTGACCTTTACCGCCAAATAGTGGAAGGTTCTTAGAGAACGTTTGACGACGCCATTTCGTGTGCATATCAACACCGAAACCACCGTAGTAGCCAGTGATTGACGCTAACGTTTCACCGAATGCATGCAAGGTGAATGCGTTTTGGTCACCGTGAGAGTGGCTGATTGAGCCAAACGGAGAACATTTGAATACCATGTGAATATGGTTATCACGCTCAGTCATCTTGTTGTGGAATGCAGCCCAACCCGTGATTGGGAATACTTTCAACAGTGGATCATTCGATGGTGCTTTCTCTTCAGGTGCATCCCAAAGGAAGTTAAAGCGAAGATCGTCGTAACCGAAGTCCCACCAACCGAAGTTGTAGAATTTGGTGTGTGCTTCAGTATCACGGCCTTTCAGTTGGTTGTAGTACCAAACATACTCAGGCTTCTGGTTAACACCTGCGTAGTGCTTGATGTTGTAAGCCAGTTTTAGACCTGGGAAATCACCGATTGAAGACTGGTCACAGAAGCTCGCGCGCTTAGAGTGAACAGGCATGCAGTAAAGCGGGAAATCACCTGTGTTTTCGTAGAATGTTTTGTTAAACATGTCTACGCCACAGTATGCTTTCAATAGATCGAATGCTTCGCCTAGGAATGCAGTTTGAGTGTTCCAGTAGTCCGGACCTTCAGCCCAACCGCCGTCTACACCGCCCCATGGTGGGTAGTGTACTGCGTAGTATTCTAGAGCGTATGCAATGTACTCGCCTGCTTTCGGGTGATCGTGGTAAAGCGCGATACACGTTGGGATGATAGCAGAAGAGATAGAACGAACACCGTGGCTGTTCAGTGGGTTGTTCAATAGATCAACCGTCACTTTCAGGTGGTGCATGATTTCGTCTAGACGCTCAATCAAAGCATCTTGAACTTGCTGACGTTCTTCATCTGTGAAGTAGCCGTGTAGCCAGTCGTAACCCCAAGCCATAGCCGCGATAACACGGAAAGCTGCTTCATCGTTATAGCCACGAGAAGTCACACCTTCTGGATCGTACGTAGACAGTTTTAGAGTCCAAGCTTTTGCTTTAGCAATTAGCGCTTCGTCTTCTTTCACAACACCAGCAATTGCTAGGTTACGTGTCGCGTTCAGTGCCATTTGGCAATCAACGTACATTTGACGCCAGTAAGGACGCCATAGAGAAGCCTTACCTACCGTCTCAGCTGGGTACGCTTGAGGCTCTTCGAAAGGAGCAGTCTCAAGGAACTTAACTGTCGAGTTATTGTAGAAATCATCAAACATGCAGTGAGCTTCATCAGCTTTCACTTTCGCTTTGAATTCTTCTAACTGATCTGCTTGAACAAGAAGACGTGGACGTGCTTCGCTCAAGTTGTCTAGGAATGATAGGTCGAAGTCACGTGTTTGGACTTCGATAGGGAGTAGGTCTACAAGATTACCTGCTGAAGTATCATTCTCCAGCTTCATCTTCCTGATTGCATCAAGAGATTTTTGGTCGCTCATTCTAACTCACTTATTTTTCAAGTTGATTGAAAGGAATTAGCAACAATATACGTCTTATTGTAGTACAATTGAATCTATTTCGGTTCGATTGAACCATTTTGTACAGTTTTCGTGATTTAGGTCAGATATCTTCCACCTGACAGTTTTTCCGTTTCGCAGAGCAAAAAAAATGCGACGCCCTTTCGAGTCGTCGCATTCTATTATAATCGTTTTCTATGTATTAGCTTTCAGTTACTGCTTTCGCTTGCTTGCCGCCGTCATCGACCGCTTTAACCAATAGCACACCAACACCACCAACAATCACACCACAAAGGATGAAGACTAGGCGCCCCCACATTGGGTTAGTGAGTAGAGCCATTAGCATGATACCGACACCCGCTACCGCAATCAGTTTACCAAGCATTTCACGCTGTTTGTTATCCAGTACTTTCTGTTCTGCTGACTCCGCAACTAATGGAGTAGACAGGTTACCGAAGAACTTATCAACGTCTGCTTGACGCTTCTCAGTTAATGGCTTGTAGAACAGAGTTGATAGGATGAAGAAACCACCTGTCAGCGTAATGTGAGCAATCAGACCGATAGCTACCTTAACATCAGACCATTCACGGCTTGTTAGCTCTTCTAGACCGAAGACTGAAGACACCATTTCAGCGTTAACAACGAAACCTACGTAGTAAGAAACCATACCACCAACCACTAGCGTACCCCAACCAGCCCAGTCCGGAGTCTTCTTAATAAAGAAGCCAAGGAATGCAGGAATTGTCATTGGGAAGCCGATAAGTGCGCCTACATACATCATGGTATCGAACAGGCTCAAACCTTTAAGCGAGTTGATGAACTGTGCAATAAGGATGATAGCAATACCAAACACAGCAGAAGTAATCTTAGAAACCGTTACTAGTTCTTTTTCGCTAGCCGTACCTTTACGAACGATTGGTTCATAGAAGTTCTTAACAAAGATACCTGAGTTACGGTTTAGGCCAGAGTCCATTGAAGACATTGTCGCTGCAAACATCGCCGCAACTAGAAGGCCAACCATACCTGCTGGCATGTACTCTTGTACAAAGTATAGGTAAGCAAAGTCACCCGCTTTCTTACCTGCTTCTGGGTAAGCTGCTGCTAGGTCGACACCTTGACCTGCAATGTACCAAGAAGGCATGAACCAGATGAATACACCACAAAGCATTAGCACACACGCTAGTAGCGCCGCTTTCTTCGCGTTCTTTGAGTCTTTAGCCGCTAGGTAACGGTAAGAGTTAAGCATGTTGTTAGTAATAGAGAACTGCTTCACGAAGATGAAGAATGCCCAAATGCTGAAGATGCTTAAGTAGTTAATGTTGTTACCAGAAAGGAAAGAACCGCCTTCCGCTACTGGGAAGTTATTCACGATTTCACCAACACCGCCACCTTGAACAACAGCAACAACAGCACATGTCACGGTTACTGCCATGATGATAACCATCTGCATAAAGTCAGATGCGATTACCGCCCATGAGCCACCCGTTACAGACATTGCCAATACAACCAAACCGGTAATCCAGATAGTTGCTGTCATGTCGAAACCGAAGATACCAGAAGCGATGATTGCTAGTGCGTTTAACCATACACCGGCAGAAACAACACTGTTTGGCATTGAAGACCAAGTGAATACTTGTTCGTTAGTCGCACCGAAACGCATACGAATTGCTTCGATTACCGTTACTACACGTAGTTGACGGAACTTTGGAGCAAAGTATGCGAAGTTCATGAAGTAACCAAATGCGTTAGCTATGAAGATAACCGCTACTGCAAAACCATCGTTATACGCTTTACCTGCCGCACCGGTGAATGTCCATGCACTAAACTGGGTCATAAAGGCGGTTGCACCAACCATCCACCACAACATGTTACCGCCCCCGCGGAAGTAGTCACTGGTGGTACTTGTAAATGTTCTAAACATCCAACCTATCGCAATCAAGAATAGGAAATAAATGCCGACAATAATCGTGTTGAGTTCCATCGTGTATCCTTTGTCCGTTGTATTTTGTTACGAGGACTATAGGAAATCTCAAACTTTATTTGTAGTACAATAATCCAAATAAGTGATGGCGATCTTATTTTGATTGATTAAGTTAATTATATATATGACATAGGATGGAATATGGCCAATCCATTAAGGCAATTACTGGTGTTTGAGGTAAAAACTCAAAAAACCAAGGCCAAAGAACATCACACCCATTAAAATCAAAGACTTACAAAAAAGTGAGACTTTGCACACTTATTAACAAATACAACCAAACACATATAAATATAAAATCCTCAAAAATAATAAAAGCCAAATCAGAGCTAAATCGCCCTCATTTATCACACAATAACCAGTGTTTTTATCTATTGAGAGTGGATAATTTCATTAGAATTCTACTTAAATTAATCAATATAGAAGAGGCATATCCAGTTCAAACGATGGTAGATTCAAAATATACAAAAATGAAAAATCATGGATGACGCATAATTATTTGGGGGAGCTCGAATGTCTTAAAAACGAATATCGAGCGTAATATTGTTTTTATTATGATGGTAAAGAGAACGATCGCTAGATCGTATACAAGAAGGAATTAACTTAAGAAAGGGTTAAGCGGGGGTGAACCAAAACAGTGCCACACATGGTGCAACACGCTTTCTAAAAACAAAAAAAGGCATGCACTTGGCATACCTTTTTGACTGGTTCAAATGAAGTTGAAAACCGTGTTTAGCTTGCAGTGGCTAAACGGTGGTTAGCGTCTTGCAAGTGAGCCGCTGACATTGTGCGTGCTTTTTCACTGTCGCCAGCCATAATCGCTTCATAGATTCTGCGGTGTTCATTGATACATGTGCTGCCCTCTTCAGAAGAGTGCACGATGAAGTTAACGAACATGGTAGTCAGAATATTGCCAAATGGCAGGTAGAAGTCGTTGCCTGTCGCATTAAAGATCAAGCTATGGAAACGAATATCGATGTCTGTCCAACGTTCTTGATCAAACACTTCTGCATCATCCACTTCAACCATCTTTTGGAAGATCTCTGAAAGCTCGATACGTTGCTCTGCCGTTGCAAATCTTGCTGCTAGTGCACATGCTTCGGGCTCAATCGCACGGCGAAGGCCTAAAAACTGAGAACAGAATTGGTCTATGTCGGTTAGACCATCCATCCATTCAATCAGTTGAGGATCAAGAAAGTTCCAGTATGCGCGATCCACTACACGAGTACCGATTTTCGGGCGGGACTCTAACAGACCTTTAGAAGTCAGTAGTTTAACTGCTTCACGAAGTGCCGTACGGCTGATACCAAACTGTTCACACAGCGCCATTTCACCAGGAATAATAGAACCTTGCGGCAGTTCACCAGACAAGATTCCACGAGCGATTTCACGCGCTACTTGCACGTGCAGGCTGCGCTTCGAGCCCGAGATTGAATTAAAAGTGCTAACCATAAGTTCACTTATTTTATATGTTATGTTTATGTATTATTTAAGGATTACTATAACAGGATTTCAACCTTGCGCCAATTGAGTAAAATAGCAACCAGTCGTGCTCTATTAATTTATTCAATGAATCAAACACTTACAAAGCATCCAATTCCGCACAGCTAGAAATATTATGTTACACCATTCATAAATCCGTCATCACAACGCATCGGTTCTGTCATCCTCGATTTCTATACTCCCTTCCCAAGACATCACTCAATTGGACTGAAATAATGAAACCGACAAAAACAAATCTCACGCTTAAGAGCGCTATTACTGCTGCGCTGATTTTTTCTGGTTCTGCATTAGCAATGGATACACGATACGAAGATCGCTCTGGCAACTTGGTTGCTGATGTTCCTCAAGATGAATCACAATGGGTTGACCCAAACACGCTAATTTTTGCTTATACGCCAGTTGAAGATCCTGCAGTATACGCTGATGTGTGGAGCGAGTTTTTGAGCCACCTTGAAAAAACAACGGAAAAGACGGTTCGTTTCTTCCCTGTTCAAAATAACGCTGCTCAAATCGAAGCAATGCGTTCAGGTCGCCTACATATCGCAGGTTTCAACACAGGTTCTACACCACTAGCGGTTAACTGTGCAGGCTTTGCCCCATTCACAATGATGGCTGCAGAAGATGGCTCTTTCGGCTATGAAATGGAAATCATCACTTACCCAGGTTCTGGCATTGAGAAAGTAGAAGACCTAAAAGATAAGAACCTAGCGTTCACATCACAAACGTCTAACTCTGGCTTCAAAGCACCTTCTGCGATTTTGGACGCTGAATACCAACTTCAACCTGACCGAGATTTCAAACCAGCATTCTCTGGCGCACACGACAACTCTATTTTGGGTGTGGCGCACAAAGATTACGATGCTGCGGCAGTCGCTAACTCAGTATTGAACCGCATGCTTTCACGCGATGTTGTGAAAGAAGACCAAATCAAGAGCATCTACAAATCTCAAACCTTCCCGACTACCGCTTACGGCACAGCGCACAACCTGACGCCAGAGCTGCAAGAGAAGATTCAAAAAGCGTTCTTCACTTTCGATTGGGAAGGCACAAAGCTTCAAGAAGAATTTGAACGTAACGGCGAAGCGCAGTTCGTTCCTATTACTTACAAAGAGCACTGGGAAGTGATCCGCACTATCGATACGGCAAACAAAGTCTCTTACACGTGTAGCTAAGTTCAACCGAACTAAAAAGCCAATCACACACCGATAAAACTAACTGCAGGTGTAATCGCCTGCAGTTATTCACCACTCTTTCCGGTTTACTTTCCATGCCTGTCTCAGGCGAACTCTTAGTACACCGCTCTTATAGGAATTCTATGTCTACTCTTACCCTTAAAGGGCTTACCAAGCACTACTCCAGTTCTGATAAAGCCCTTACCAACGTTAGCTTGTCGGTCAATGCCGGTGAAGTGGTTGGTTTAATTGGTCCATCTGGTGCGGGTAAATCAACGCTTATCCGTTGTATTAATCGGCTCACCGAACCCACCAGCGGCGAAGTGATCTTTTCCAATACCAATCTAGAAACGCTGTCTAAGCGACAATTGAGACAATCACGCCGTGAAATCGGGATGATTTTCCAAGAGTACGCGCTGATTGAGCGTTTGACGGTGATGGAAAACGTACTTTCAGGACGTTTGGGTTACGTGAATTTCTGGCAAAGCTTTACTCGTCGTTTCCCGGAATCGGATCTCCAAGCCGCTTATGCGCTACTCGACCGTGTTGGATTGTTAGAACACGCCAATAAAAGGGCCGATGCTCTGTCGGGTGGTCAGCGTCAACGTGTTGGTATTGCACGTGCACTTGCTCAGAAACCGAAATTACTGTTGATTGATGAACCAACGGCCGCACTTGATCCACGTACTGCGCGCCAGATCATGCGACTGATCAGTGAGATTTGTTCCGAGCAACAGCTCCCTGCCATCATCAATATTCACGATGTTCAATTAGCAAAGCAGTTTGTTGACCGTGTTGTCGGCTTGAATGCAGGTTGTGTCGTATTTGATGACAAACCAAACCTGCTCACTGAAGATGTTTTAACGCAAATCTACGGTGAAGAAGACTGGAGTCAACAAGCAGAAGAAGAGGCCGATGACCTTATCATCACAAGCCCTCGCCTGTCTGAGGCAACAATATGACTCAACCATATCCAAATCAAGTTCAGCAGCATTTAAAGTCAGGAAAACAGAATTCCAAACAATACCCGACACAGTGGACAAAGCCGCCACTGATTTCTAGCCCATGGCTACGCTGGAGCTTAATCATCATTGTCGCGGTTTACTTGTACCTTGCGACTCAATCGGTACACGTCAACTGGACTCGAATTTACGAAGGCAGCGAACGCGGCTGGCAGTTCATTTTGGCTTTCATGAACCCAGATTTTGGTGGCCGTTGGAACAACATCTCACAAGGTTTGATTGAGAGTTTAACCATGACCCTGACATCGACCGTGGCGGGTGTCCTTCTTTCAATTCCATTCGGATTAGGCGCAGCGAAAAACCTTGCCCCTACGCCTGTTTACCTGTTCTGTCGTGCGTTTATTTCGGTTGCGCGTAGCTTACAAGAAATCATCGTAGCGATTCTGTGTGTCGCTCTATTTGGCTTTGGTACGTTTGCGGGCTTTGTCACGCTCACCTTCGCGACCATCGGCTTTCTCGCAAAACTGTTTGCCGATGAAATTGAAGCCATTGACCCAGCACCACTGACCGCAATGCGTGCAACGGGCGCGAGTTGGTTACAACAGGTGAATTACGCGATTCAAGCGCAGGTAATGCCGCGCTTTATCGGACTTTCGATGTACCGACTCGACATCAACTTCCGTGAGTCTGCTGTGATTGGCATTGTTGGCGCAGGTGGTATCGGCGCAACGTTAAACACAGCAATGGACCGTTACGAATACAGCGCAGCAGCCGCTATTCTATTGATTATTATCGTGATTGTGATGTTGTGTGAATACCTATCAACCATCATCCGTAAGCATGTGCAGTAAGGAACGACCAATGAGCACGCTAAATGAAACACCGACAAGCGCCATCAATCGTACCCAATGGCAGCGTTACGACAGTAAACAGAGCCTCATGCTTTGGCTAGGCTGGCTTTGCTTTGTTGCTTTGACAGTATTCGCATGGCAAGTCATGAACAAAGATACGATTTGGTACTTTGTGACTGACTCACCGAATCAATTTGCTGATATCTCTTCACGTATGTGGCCACCAAGATGGAGCTACTTAGAGTCTCTTTGGAGTCCGTTGTGGGACACCATTAACATCGCGACACTTGGCACACTGTTAGGGATCGTACTCGCGTTTCCAGTTGCGTTCTTAGCTGCACGTAATACAACGCCAAGCATGACGTTTATCAGACCTATCGCGCTGTTCATCATCGCGGCAAGTCGTTCAATTAACTCGCTAATTTGGGCTTTATTGTTGGTAGCAATCATCGGCCCAGGCTTGTTGGCCGGTATCATTGCGATCGCTCTACGTTCAATTGGCTTCGTGGCGAAGTTAATGTATGAAGCGATTGAAGAAGTGAATGCAACACAGATGTCTGCAATCCAATCGACCGGAGCTTCTCCGCTGCAAGTATTGAACTACGGCATTCTTCCGCAGGTGATGCCAAGTTTCATCGGCACGAGCTTGTTCCGCTGGGATATCAATATTCGTGAATCTACAGTATTAGGATTAGTAGGCGCCGGCGGTATTGGTTTGAAACTGCAAGAGTCGATGGCGATGCTGGCATGGCCTCAAGTGACTGTGATTTTCTGTGCGATTCTAGTAACGGTCATCTTCTCTGAATGGTTGGCTGCGAAAGCAAGAAAAGCACTTATCTAAATACTAAAAACAACGTCAAATAGACGGTTAGCTAGTAATAAGATCAAAGCCTACTCACTGAGTAGGCTTTTCGTTTGTTGAAACGTAATAAACATTTTTCACCATCAGAACCGCACTTCGTTGACCACAGTCCCTACCCCTTCAATCGTGACACTCACTTGATCTTTGTCGGACAGAGCATAGGTTCTACCTGGCGTGCCCATGAAAATAAGGTCGCCCGGCTTGAGGGTAAAATAGTGGCTCAAATAGCTCACGACTTTTCGTGGCTTGTGAATCATGAACGAAGTATTTTCTTGTTGAACCACTTTACCGTTAACACGAGTCGTTAATTCAACATTGTTGTAATCAATGCCGCGCACAATTGTGTTGCCAACCGGGCCAAAACCATCGGAAGCTTTCGCTCGGAGCCACTGTAAATCGGCGCCTTGCCAACTTCTTTCCGTAATATCGTTGCCCACTGTGACACCAAAAATCGCTTGCTCGGCTTCTTCTTCACTGGCTTGGCTGAGCTCTTTACCAATCACAACCACCAGCTCGCCTTCAAAATGAACATTTCTTGCTTTTGGTGGCACTTGAATCACTTCGCCCGTGAGAATCAAAGAAGAAGGAAGTTTAAGAAACATCGGCGGTGGTGCATCGGCAGGTGAGGCTAAGTGGCTAACGAAGTTCATGCCGACGGCGAAGACTTTCTCTGGTTTTGTCGGCAGTAACATCTCAACCGACTCTAACGGGATCGAAGTTTTCGCTATCGAATATTCGCCAAAGATATCGCCGCTGATCGGTAACACAACGTCATTGTCTAGCTTTCCATAGCTGACTTTATCTTGGTATTGATAACGGACAAAATGCTCACTGCTTACCTCAACACTGTTATTTTCTGCCGCCAATGCGACGCCAGACATCGCAACTATTGCCAATAACCATTTCATCCTTGAATCCCTTCATTTTTAAATCCTAAATTATACTTTAGCCCACTCTGTAAGATTCGAAGGAAAAGGGAAGCTCCGTTGCCCCATCCTCTCTCCCACTTCTTATAAAAGCAGCACGCATAAAAAAAACCGAGCAACTCGCAGTGAGTTACTCGGTTTGACTTATTCCCGATGTATTCAGTCGTTGTTGGTTTCAACGAACGATTTTGCAATCACGACTGAATTCAATGTGATGCTTCGTTCCCGCAAAGCACCACATCAATACAAGCCATCGTTAAATAACTTGCGTGTGATACCAATCGTAGTAAATAACTGGCCACCCTAGCTTGTTAAAAAGCTCGATAACTTCGTTAGAATTTTTGATTGTAGAATAACTACTTATCGAAAAATTCTGCCTTGTTCTCAAGCTTTTTTCCTGCGCTATTTCTGCTCACTTACTTACTGTGATTGGTATTAATCATTTACAGTTGAGCAAATGATCCTTCCCACGAGTATGTCTCGCCCGCGAACTCAACAGTGTGAGTTTCTTGCTGCGTGTCTTCAGCTTGGTTTGAGATACCGTAGTGGTAAGTGTTACCAGAAGTAGTCTGAATGCGAACAACAGTCCCGACACTGTTATGGCCCACAACAGACACTGATTTAACCAGACCACGAGCGCCTACAGAGGCTTCGATAGACTCGTTAAAGTAACCATGAGTTTCCAATACAGAAGCAAACACGTGGTTTTGACCAGACTGACGTAAGATGAACGCAGGCTCACTCTTAAGGTTGAAGTCTGGATCGTTAGCACCAGTGCGAACAAAGATAACTTCGCTGCCCGCATTAGCGCTGGTTACTAGGCTGTAGTAGCTGCTGTCATGTAGCCAACTTACTAGAGAACCTTCTTCGTTCACTTTACCTGAAGCCACGTTCCATAGGTGTTGGTAACCGTTATCTTCACCTAATGGCTTAAGCGTTTTTTCCATGTCGTAATCGAAGTCAGTACGAATGATTTGACCTGAGTGGTGAACAGGTAAGTCGTACTGATGCTCTGCGTCAGCTTCGATGCGGTAAACATCAATCACTAGTGGCTTCTCGAACTCAGGAAGCTCAGCAAGAATCACGCTGCGCTGCATGTCTACGCCAGTGTAGTACTCAGAAATCGTGCCGCTCATACCTTGCAGAGACTGGTCGCCTGCTACGAAGAAGTGCTTCTGACCAAACTTAGACTCAGCCAATGCTGTGTTGAAGTTGTTCTGCGTTTTCTGATCAACTGTTACTGTGTTGTGAGCAACCGTCTGCTTACAGTAAGACTTGTTCTCTGGGATGTAACGACCGCCAAACTTAGGCTCCACGTTTACCCAACGACCGAAGCCGTAATCGTGCAGCACTTCGTGGCCACGGTTGAATACGCTTAGGTGTAAGCCATCGTAGTGACCGTGGTCTAGCGCAGAGTGATACTGGTGGTCAGAGCCGTGCTGACCAAACCAGATCAACGCCATTGTGTCGTCGTCTTGCTCGTCACGGTGACGAAGGATGCTTACGCCGCCTTTTTCGCCTTCAGGGCCGTCCGTTACAAACAGGCTACCCCAGTTGAATGCTTTGATGTCATCTGCTGCATCAACCGCATCAGACAGTGTTTTACCTGAAGCATGAACCCAAACGTTTTGTTGGTGATCAGCCATGCCAAGCAGAGTTTCTGTCTGCTCGTAACGGTGGTAACACACAGACGTTGCCATGATAACGCCTTCATCGTTGATAGAGATTGTCTTCGATGAATCGTTCAGAGCTGGCAATGTGCCGTCTGGGAATGCTGTTTTGAATACAGAGTACGACGTTGTCTTGATCACTGAGTCGTTGAATTCATAGATACCAACTTCAGGCTGACGACGTTCAATTGCTTCTGCGAACAGGTAGATTGGACGTAGCGAGAAACGGTGGTAGTAAGGACCTTCCATGTAGTAGCCGTCTGGCGAAAACAGTTGGTCAAGTTGTGCTAAGAAACCGCCGCTTACTTTGTCCAATTTCAGGCCGTAAAGTGCTTTATCTACAGACTCTTGATCGTTGATCGCATAACCACAGATACCTACCGCTGCCACTGCCCATAGGCCGTGGTTGTGTACGATATCGAAGTCGTGTGCGTAAGTAACAACGAACATTTCGATCATTTGCTTAAGAAGATCGTCTTCGATAAGGCGCTTCTGCTCTTCAGAGATAGTGTGGTAAATGCAGCTGTACGCACAAGAAGCGTAAAGCATCCACATGTTCTCGTTCAACGTTTGGTGGAACAGCTTACCCGGAGGGTTAGAGTCACGGCTCACGTTGCTTTCAAGTGTTGGGTATACCGTCGCGTACGCTGTTAGCATATCAACGATGTAATCACGGTACTTTGTTTCCTCAGTGATAAGGAACAAACGACCCGCTAGATCCATATGGATGTAGTTTTGCTTGTGACGGTTGTGCTCGTAACCGCCGCCTTCACCGTGACCCGGTACTTCAATGCCAACTTCCGCCATGTAAGCGTCAGTTTGTTTAATGTCGCGAGTCAGTGCGTTACCTAAAAGGCTATCCTTGCCAAGTTCTTTACGAAGCTCTGCTGCTTCATCAAAGTTAAGTAAAAGTGGTTGATAGCTCATTATTATTTCCCCTGCTCTGCTAATTCTGGGTTTAAAGTTGTTTCTACTGAGTAGAAGCCTGTCCAGCTGTATACTTTGCCGTTCAGCTCTACTTTGTGTTCAGTGCTGTCAGTCGCGCCAAGTTGGTTGCTGATCATCACTGTCACGTTTGATTTCTCTGTGGTGATCTCAACTACCGAACCGATATCCGTGTGAGCCACTACTTTGATGTCTTTCACAACACCACGAGCATTAACTGATTGCTCGAATTCTTCGTTGAAGTAACCGTGCGTTTCAACAACAGAAGCAAACAATGTTGTTTCATCTTTGCTACGTAGAATGAACGCAGGCTCAGAACGTAGGTTGAAGCTTGGGTCGTTAGCGCCAGTGCGAGTAAAGATAACTTCAGCATTGTCGTTAGACGTTGCACCTAGCCACGTGTAGTAGGTGTTGTTCTGTAGCCAGCTAACCAGTGCTGTGCCCTTCACATCACCGCTTGCCACGTTCCATAGATGTTGGTAACCGAAGTCTTCACCTAGCGTGTTCAGCTCTTTGTTTGCTTGGTATTCAAAGTTAGTGCGAACAATCTGACCTTGATATTGGTGTGAGTAGTCGTACTGATGCTCACCTTCGCCGCCTTTCTCAGAATCTAAACGGTAAAGGTCTAATAGTAGCGGAGATTCTAATTCTTCAAGGTTTAGCATGAACACGCTGCGTTGCATGTCAAAACCTTCGTAATGATCGTTAGCAAATGCGCTCATGCCATTGATTTGCTCGTCTTCTACTTTGAAGAAGTGTGGTAAGCCGTGTACTGCATCCGCGCGCTCAACGTCAAAGTAGTTCTGACATTTTTCATCAATCGTTACTGCGTTGTGTGCAATTGTTTGACGGGCGTAAGATTTGTTTTCGTCTAGGTAACGGCCGCCGAATTTAGGCTCAACGTTAACCCAACGACAGAAGCCGTATTCACGCAGTACTTCTTGACCGCGGTTGAAGAAAGAAATACCCAGCGTATCAAAGTTGCCATGACCCATGCCGTGTTGGCCGTAGTTCATAACAAGTTGAGAAACGTCGCCTTTCTTATCCTGCATACGGATAAAGCCTTGCGCGCCGTTGTGACCTTGAGGGCCTTCGTTCAACTCAACACTTGGCCAGAAAGGCATGCCGATTTCTTTCTCAGCAGAAGCTGCTTCGTAGGCTTTAGATAGCTCAAGACCACATGGATGCATCCATACCGCGTCTTGAATCTTCGCCATACCAAGAATATTTTGGTCTACGCCGTTTTCAGAAGAGTAATGTTTGCTGTAAACACTTACCGCAACCTGAACACCCATGTCTGTGATACCCATAGTACGAGAAGCATCATTCAAAGCCGGGAACTCACCGTTCGGGTAAGCCGTCGCAAGCATCGCTTGTACTGTGTTACCAATCACGCCGCCTTTGTAGTTGTAGATATCAACTTCAGGCATATGACGGTGGATCACTTCAGCGAACACACACGTTGGACGAATCGCATAACGGTGGTAATAAGGACCTTCCATGTAGTAGCCAGAAGGTGCAAACAGCTGAGAAACTTGCGCTAGGAAGCCGCCAGTGTCGTTACGGTCAATGCCGTACACAGACATCTCAAGGTACTCACGCTTGCCAAGAGCAAGACCACAAATACCGACAGCTGCTACTGCCCAAATACCGTGATTGTGAATTCGGTCGAAGTCGTGTGCGTATTTAACCGTGAACATTTCTAGCATTGGTTCAAAAATGCGAGACTCAATATTGTCGCGTTGTTCTTGTGTCAGAGTTGAAGCAACACAAGAGTAAGCCAAGCTTGAGAACATTAACCAGCAGTGTTCGTTCAGGATTTGGTGGAACAAACGACCGGTAGGGTTAGTGTTTTTCTGTACGTGGTAATCAAACGTTAGGTATTTGTCTGCGTACTCTTCTAGTAATTCTGTAACAAAGTCAGCGTACTTTTGCTCTTTAGTGATCAAGAACATGCGACCAGCTAGATTCATGTACGTGTAATTTTGCTTATGGCGGTTGTGTTCGTAACCCCCAGCTTCACCATGACCTGGGACATCAATAGGTAAACGCATGAATGCTTCTAGATCTTTCGCGTTCGCTGCAATGGTTTTTCCCATTAAGCTAGAACGGCCCACTTCAAGATGAAGCTGCTCGATTTCTGCTTCAGTCAACAATACTGGTTTAGTCGTCATATTCTTTGTCACCCTCAATAAAGAGTTTATCTGCTTAAACTTTGATTAAATTTTCAAACTCCATATAAAGTAATACAATATGAACTTTAATCATACCTATTCGTCGCTAAATGATGAGTAGAGTCACACAATTAGCCATAAGTCATTGATGTAGCTGACTAATGGTAAATATTGGCCATTTATTAAGTTGTTGATTTATTTGCGCTATATAAAGTATCGCTTGATCAATATCACACAAATTTAGATATATTGTATTACAATTAGGCTCATTCCCTTATGATGGATGCAAGTTAAGTAACACTTAAAAGATTTAAACAGATTAGGAGATACACAATGAACTCTTTCTTTATCCTAGATGAAAACCCATGGGAAGAACTTGGTGGCGGCATTAAGCGTAAAATCGTTGCTTACACTGACGATCTAATGGCAGTACACCTATGTTTTGACAAGGGCGCGATTGGCCACCCTCATACTCACGAAATCCATGACCAAATCGGTTACGTAGTTCGTGGCAGCTTCGAAGCTGAGATTGAAGGCGAAAAGAGAGTCCTTAAAGAAGGCGATGCTTACTTCGCTCGTAAACACATGATGCACGGTGCTGTTGCACTAGAGCAAGACAGCATCCTTCTTGATATCTTCAACCCTGCGCGTGAAGATTTCCTAAAATAATAACTAGCGCAACCTCAGTTGCTAAGGTAAGCATATGAAATCATTAAACATCGCGGTCATTGGCGAGTGCATGGTTGAGCTACAAAAGAAACAAGACGGGCTTAAGCAAAGTTTCGGTGGCGATACACTAAATACTGCACTTTACTTGTCTCGCTTAACAAAAGAGCAAGATATCAACACGAGCTACGTAACAGCACTAGGCACTGACCCATTCAGTACCGACATGTTAGAAAAGTGGCAAGCGGAAGGTATCGACACTAGCTTAATTGCTCAGCTTGATCACAAACAACCAGGGCTTTACTACATCGAGACCGATGAAACTGGTGAACGCAGTTTCCACTACTGGCGTAATGATGCTGCAGCAAAGTTCATGTTTGACCAGGAAGACACGCCTGCTCTACTTGATAAGTTATTCTCTTTTGATGCGGTTTACCTAAGTGGTATTACGCTTGCTATCTTGACAGAGAATGGACGCACGCAGCTATTCAACTTCTTAGACAAATTTAAAGCGCAAGGCGGCCAAGTATTCTTCGACAATAACTTCCGTCCAAAACTTTGGGAAAGCCAACAAGAAGCGATCTCTTGGTACTTGAAGATGCTTAAGTACACAGACACGGCTCTACTGACGTTCGATGACGAGCAAGAGTTGTATGGCGACGAAAGCATTGAACAGTGTATTGCACGTACGTCTGAATCTGGTGTGAAAGAGATCATCATTAAACGTGGTGCTAAAGACTGCCTAGTGGTTGAGAGCCAAAGCGCTCAGTACGTTGCTCCAAACCCAGTAGACAACATTGTTGATACTACAGCGGCTGGCGACTCGTTCAGCGCGGGCTTCCTAGCTAAGCGCTTAAGCGGTGGCAATGCACGTGATGCAGCGTTAGCTGGTCATATTGTGGCAGGGACTGTGATTCAGCATCCAGGTGCTATCATTCCTCTAGAAGCGACGCCTGATCTGTCTCTATAATTACGCACTTTAACTATTAATCAAGGGTTTGCTTAGTTGAAAGCAAGCCCACATTTAACGTGAGAAAGAATTCATGACTACATTAAATGAACAACTAGCAAACCTAAAAGTAATTCCTGTAATCGCTATCAACCGTGCTGAAGACGCTATCCCTCTAGGTAAAGCACTTGTTGAAAACGGCATGCCATGTGCAGAAATCACGCTACGTACAGAATGTGCAATCGAAGCGATTCGCATCATGCGTAAAGAATTTCCAGACATGCTAATCGGTTCAGGTACTGTACTGACTAACGAGCAAGTTGACGCATCTATCGAAGCTGGCGTTGATTTCATCGTAAGCCCAGGTTTCAACCCGCGCACTGTTCAATACTGTATCGATAAGGGTGTTGCAATCGTACCGGGTGTTAACAACCCAAGCCTAGTTGAGCAAGCAATGGAAATGGGCCTTCGCACGTTGAAGTTCTTCCCTGCTGAGCCTTCTGGCGGTACTGGCATGCTTAAAGCACTAACAGCGGTTTACCCTGTTAAATTTATGCCTACTGGTGGCGTAAGCTTGAAGAATGTTGATGAATACCTATCGATCCCTTCTGTACTTGCGTGTGGCGGTACTTGGATGGTTCCAACTAACCTTATCGACGAAGGTAAGTGGGACGAGCTAGGCAAGCTGGTTCGTGACGCAGTTGATCACGTTAACGCTTAATCTATTTTAGATTTAGTGATGAAGCCTCACCTCGGTGGGGCTTTTTGTTATCTGGCGTTTATTGCGCTGACTAACCGTAAAACACGCTCAATCAACGTTCTGTTTCCCCACACCTTATCGCCTTTCTCTCTATGGGTTCGCACAGCTCCGCGACTAAGACAGGCAATAACAAGTAATGTAAGCTTTCAATCGACTTCAGCACGCATCTAACGAAGCGTTACTGGTGCCCCCTGTCGCCTATCCAGCTTCTTATCCAGCAATGTTCCTTTTCGATACGTCATCAAGCATCTCTCATCGCATGCACTGAAGACCACAATAGACAAAGTGAGCCGCAAAATGTGTCTCGTCGCCCAGTTTAACGCCCACTCAGTGACAAAAATTCCAAATACGCACCTCTATGGCACGAAAAAATGAATAAATAGCATAGAAAGGCTTCATAGCCGTAGATAAACAGAAAATAGCGAAGTGAAAACAATGAGCTACACTTGAAATCTCAATACAAAAGTTTTCAGTATAGGGTTCCAAATTAACGTGAATGTCGTCGCACAACACACCAATTTGTAGCACATTTGTTACGGTTATAATTAAAATCTTATAGATACGGCAAAGTAAGTGCTTTTGTTTATATTGTAATACATATAAACATTTAAGCCTCAATTTATTTTAAATCTCAAACAAAATACACGCACATTTAAATTCAATAAAAACAAATACTTACATTAAAACACATTAGAGCCCGAAAAATCAATGCGACCCAGATCATACTAAAGACATATTGTAGTACAAATAAACCTTGGGACGCGTTAATCTAAGCCCAGTTAATTATGATATTTAAAAGGCTGAAAAGATGACTATTGATACTTTTGTTGTTCTCGCCTACTTCTTCTTTTTAATCGCGATTGGTTGGATGTTCCGTAAGTTCACCACCTCTACAAGTGATTACTTCAGAGGGGGCGGCAAAATGTTGTGGTGGATGGTTGGTGCAACTGCCTTCATGACACAATTTTCAGCATGGACGTTTACAGGTGCCGCAGGACGCGCGTTCAATGACGGTTTCGTTATTGTAATCCTATTCTTAGCCAATGCTTTTGGCTACTTCATGAACTATATGTACTTCGCTCCAAAGTTCCGCCAACTTCGTGTGGTAACGGCGATCGAAGCTATTCGTCAGCGCTTTGGTAAAACGTCTGAACAGTTCTTCACATGGGCAGGTATGCCGGACAGCCTTATCTCTGCAGGCATCTGGCTAAACGGTCTAGCGATCTTTGTAGCAGCAGTATTCAACATCCCAATGGAAGCTACCATTGTGGTAACGGGTATGGTTCTAGTATTGATGGCAGTAACGGGCGGCTCTTGGGCGGTTGTTGCTTCTGACTTCATGCAAATGCTTGTAATCATGGCCGTGACAATCACTTGTGCGGTAGCAGCTTACTTCCACGGTGGCGGCTTAACTAACATCGTTGCTAACTTCGACGGCGACTTCATGTTAGGTAACAACCTAAACTACATGAGCATCTTCATCCTTTGGGTTGTATTCATCTTCGTGAAGCAGTTCGGTGTAATGAACAACAGCATCAACGCTTACCGTTACCTATGTGCAAAAGACAGTGAAAACGCACGTAAAGCGGCAGGCCTAGCATGTATCCTTATGGTTGTTGGTCCACTAATTTGGTTCCTACCACCTTGGTACGTTAGTGCATTCATGCCTGAGTTCGCTGAGCAATACACATCAATGGGCGACAAAGCCGGTGATGCTGCTTACCTAGCATTCGTACAAAACGTAATGCCAGCAGGTATGGTTGGTCTTCTTATGTCAGCAATGTTCGCTGCAACGATGTCTTCTATGGATTCAGGTTTGAACCGTAACGCTGGTATCTTTGTAATGAACTTCTACAGCCCGATTCTTCGTCAAAATGCGACTCAGAAAGAGCTGGTTATTGTAAGTAAGCTAACGACTATCATGATGGGTATTATCATCATCGCGATTGGTCTATTCATTAACTCTCTGCGTCACTTAAGCTTGTTCGATATCGTAATGAACGTAGGTGCGTTGATTGGCTTCCCAATGCTTATCCCTGTACTACTAGGTATGTGGATTCGTAAGACTCCTGACTGGGCTGGTTGGTCTACTCTAGTGGTTGGTGGTTTCGTTTCTTACATCTTCGGTATCTCTCTACAGGCAGAAGACATCGAGAACCTATTTGGTCTAGAAACAGCCCTTACAGGCCGTGAATGGAGCGACTTGAAAGTCGGTCTTAGCTTAGCTGCTCACGTAGTGTTCACAGGTGGTTACTTCATCATGACTTCTCGCTTCTACAAAGGCCTATCGCCAGAGCGTGAGAAAGAAGTTGACCAACTATTCACTAACTGGAACACGCCGCTTGTAGCGGAAGGTGAAGAGCAACAAAACCTAGATACTAAACAGCGTTCAATGCTTGGTAAGCTTATCAGCACAGCAGGTTTCGGTATCCTAGCAATGGCTCTGATTCCAAACGAACCAACAGGACGCTTATTGTTCCTACTATGTGGTTCGATGGTACTAACCGTTGGCATCCTACTGGTTAACGCATCTAAAGCTCCGGCTAAGATGAACAACGAGTCTGTTGCCAAATAGCTAAATAAGCAGCTAACAAGTTAAACCAAAATGAAGCCCATGTTATTCGATAACATGGGCTTTTTGTTTGTCTTCGGTTTATCAAGACGGAATATGAAACGCATCTCGATCAATGCTCACAAGCTATAGAAATACCTATCTCCTGCCCTCGTTTCATCTTCTTTTCCAACCTTTCCAATGGTTTGATCTCTTTCTCTGATTGTTTCTGTTACTTTGAATGACAACACAAACACAACAGACAATTACAATGAAAAAAACATCACTATTATTTGCTTCCATTGCTCTGGCACTTTCTGGCGTCGCACACGCTGACCAGCTAGAAGACATTCAAAAATCAGGCACGCTTCGTGTTGGTACTACTGGCGACTACAAGCCTTTCTCTTACTTCGATGGTAAAAGCTACTCTGGCTACGATATCGACGTTGCACAGCACATCGCGGAGCAATTAGGCGTTGAATTGAAGATTGTTCGTACCACATGGAAAGATCTACTGGCCGATCTAGACGACGATAAGTACGACATCGCAATGGGCGGCATTACACGTAAAATGCAGCGTCAGTTAAACGCGGAACAAACTCAAGGCTACATGACCTTTGGTAAGTGTTTCTTGGTTGCGAAAGGCACCGCAGAACAGTACGACAGCATTGAGAAAGTGAACCTCTCTTCTGTTCGTGTGGGCGTGAACATTGGCGGTACTAACGAGATCTTTGCCGACTCGAACTTGCAGAATGCAAGCTTCACACGCTACGAGAACAATCTCGACGTACCGAAAGCAGTAGCAGAAGGCAAAGTTGATGTGATGGTGACAGAAACGCCTGAAGGTCTATTCTATCAAGTAACTGACGAACGTCTTGAAGCGGCACGCTGCGAAACTCCATTCACCAACAGTCAGTTCGGCTATCTTATTCCTAAAGGTGAACAACGTTTGTTGAACACGGTAAACTTCATTATGGATGAGATGAAATTGAAAGGTGTTGAAGAAGAGTTCCTGATCCACAACTCCCTTAAGTAACTCTTTTCAATTTATACCGTAACAAAAAAGAGGCCAGCAATGCTGGCCTCTTTCGTTATGGTTCAATGGTTCGCTTTAACCGTGAGTTATCACATTCTGCTGTACCAATGCATCCAGAATGTCCGAAGGCATGGTGCTACTTAAGGTGAGCTGTGGCGCAAGGTCTTCAACCACAATCACCTGTTCCGTAGTGCCTAAGCCATCCGGGTTGATCGTAAGCTCAATATCATCCCCGTCCACTTTCGCGTCTATCTGTTGTAGCAACGCGGTCATGTCTGGAGATGTATTTTTAAGCTCCGGCAACACTTCTCTCAAGTCAATGCTGTCCCCTTCCGACAAATCAAAGTCGGTAATCGTATCTTCAACACCATCTTCGATGTTAAGCCATACGAACGAGTCCATACCATCACCACCAGTCAGAATGTCTGAGCCTCCGCCGCCAATCAGGGTGTCGTTACCGTCACCGCCAACCAGCGTATCGTCACCAGCTCCACCTACAAGTCGGTCATTTCCAGAGCCTGCAGTTAGGTCTGTCGCATTGGTGCCAGCAAACAGCTGAACATCATCGGTTTCCGCAGCCAGGTTAATATCGACCGCGTCAGACACGATGTTCAAATTCAGGTCAATCGACGCCGATGTCGCCGTATCGTTGTTTGTCTCTTCAGAAACAGCCTCCACTTTAAGCGTGTAGTTACCCGGAGTTTGAGAAAGGCCGACCGCCTGTAAGCTATCAATCGCATCCGCCGTTGCCACCCAAACACCACCACCGAGATCAGTCACAGAACCAACGTCGCTGGTGATTTGAGCGCCTGCCGGTACATCACTGATGTGCAGCGTTAGCTCTTCTGTGATGTCTGTTAATGCCGCGATAATTCCAACCAAAGGAATACCACTCGCACTCACTGACTGGCTCGCAGTAATGTTTCTCACGTAGTTAGATGCAGGGTCAATCGATAACGTTGGCGCGTTAGCCACTGGTGTCACTGCGATGTTATAAACCACTGGCGCAGTTTCAATCGCAATACCAGAAGGGTTACCGCTGTCTTTGGCGGTAACTTCTAATCCAATACTATTGGTTGGAGACAAGCTCGCATCGAGGTAAACACCATTTGGACTGGTTGGCGTATCGATCAGTGCGTTCAAATCGCTCAGAGTACCGACTAAGATGACCGAACCGGTGTTGTTGCCGTTAACCATCACCGTCGTCCCTGCCGGGAGTGCTACGTTCAATGTGCCGTAATCCACCGTCAGTGTGACTGTCATTAGGTCATTCGAAAATGCATCCACATAATCTGGGTCACTGACATTGATACCACTCAATAGCTGACCAGCACCCTCGTCGACAAGAGAAGTGACACCGTCACCATTAACAACAGGCGTATCGTTGACACCTTGGACTACAGCACTGATTTCAGCACTATCCGTCAAGAAGTCATTAGCACCATTGGTGGTACCATCATCCTCTACGGTATAGGTGAACTTAACGTTGCCATTGTATTCATCAGCCGCCGTAAATATCCAGTACGGGCCAGTGATCGAGTTGTCATCCGCACCGGCCACGTTTTCAAAGCGTTGTAATGTGCCTTGTCCTTGATCGAGCACCAAGTTCGTCACGGTAATCGTGTCGTTCTCTGGGTCACTCGTTGCGCCAATCAGATCTTCCTCTTTGATGATTAGCTGACCTTCTTCTAGGATGTTGCCTAAGTCGATGTCCGTTGCCACCGGCTGATCATTCATTTCGGTTACTTCAAGACTAATTTCAGCACTGTCGGTTAGGAAATCATCCACGCCATTAGTTGTACCGTCATCAGTAATTGAGTAATTGAATTTAACGTCACCGTTAAAATCGTTGTCCGCTACAAATAGCCAGAATGGTCCGGTAATCGCCGCGTTATCGGAGCCTCCTGCATTTTCAAAGCGCGTTAGTTGGCCTTGTCCCTGAGTCAGAGTTACACCTGTTACCGTTAAGTTGTGGTTTTCTGGATCTGAGCTTGCTGCAATCAAATCACCTTCAGCAATGACGATTTGGCCATCTTCAGCAATCGAACCTAAATCAACGTCTGTCGCAACGGGTTGGTCATTCACTTCTGTCACGACAAGGCTGATTTCAGCGCTATCGGTTTTAAAATCATCCACACCATTAGTTGTACCATCATCGATAATGGAGTAATTGAATTTAACGTCACCGTTGAAATCACTGTCTGCAACGAACAGCCAGAACGGCCCTGTAATCGTAGCATTGTCTGCTCCACCAGCATTCTCAAAGCGCTGCAGTTGACCTTGCCCTTGAGTTAGAGTGACACCCGTTACGGTCAGATTATGATTCTCGATATCAGAACTTGCCGCAATTAAGTCACCTTCCACAATCACGATTTGGCCGTCTTCCGCAATCGAGCCTAAATCAACGTCTGTCGCGACAGGCGCATCATTAACTTCCGTCACCTTAATGGTAAAGGTCGTTTGATTGGTTTGAGCAGTATTCGGATCTCCAGCATCAATCAGACCGTTATTACCACCATCATCGAGCGTTGCATTGATCGTGACTAAACCACTCTGGTTGAGGTAGTTCTGGTCTGGATCTGGCTTGAACGTCACTGCTCCATTGGTCAATGCAGTATTAATGTCCGCTTCTTTACCCGTAATCACCAATGAGCCGTCAGGTTGTAATGCAAACGTCACATCAGGAGAACTTGTAAACTCAAATACACCTTGTGCTCCCGGCAATAATTGGTCAATTTCCAACGTCAGCGTATACGGTGCATCCGGATTATCAAAACTTGCGTCTATATCGTAGATACTAAAGTTGTCAATCGCCACACCACTTGAGTCTTCTTGCGTTTCAATGTTGGTGACATTCACAAACGTCGGCTGGTCGTTGATCGGGTCGATCACCAAATCAACATCGAAGCTGGTTGGCGTACCCAAATATTCGGTGTTATCGGCGTCAGTATCCACAGAGCGAACGGTAATCTGCAGCGGGCCATTGATGCCTAATACATTACCCGTATCGCTATTGTGTTCACCTGAATTGAATACGATCTTATCAAGTGACTGCGCAGCAACATCCAGTGTCCAGATCTGCGTAACTGAATCGTAACTAGCCAAGGTCGTGCCGTCTGGGTAGTAGATAGAGGCATCTTGAGGCACACCAGCAACTTCTACTCGAAGTGTCTCTGGCGCATTCTCGGTATAAGTACCGCTGCCCGTTGCCGATAGCTCTTTATCCAAAATCGTCGCATTAATTTCGATATCAATGTTTTGACCCTCGTTACCTGTCACAGAATCTGTTGGGTTAGTATCGACATCATCACCTGCTGGTACCACATGCAGTTTGAAGCTTGGCAGATTTGAGGCTGCGGTAGGCACACCTAATAAGGACTCTTGCGTAAATACGGCAACACCAAATTCAGCCGTACCACTGAAGTCCTTAGGCGGTAAAATCGAAATCTCACTCAGGTCGAACGATAACCCTGATGCTTGAGGTAGCTGAACACTCCACTCACCATTACCGTTGTTCTTGACTGTGTATGCCGAGGTTGCGTCTGCACGCATTTGGAAGCCATCAGGGACATCTGTAAACTTAATCGACACAAACTGTTCTGATCCATCAAGGTCAGTCAGTGCAATCGATACAGGTCCTGTGCCCGACAAAGAAATGAGCTGGTCTTCAGTGCCCGTAATCTCGATAACATCAGGATCGCTACCCGGTCCTGTTACGAGCACATCGTCCACGACTGGAATCACTTCAAAGCTGACGCTGGTATTAAAGGTATCGGAGTCACTTGCCGTGCCTACCGGAGAGGCTGAATCGTTATAGGTTGCAGTATCTGTGACTGTACCGCTAACATTAACCTGCACTTGGTTAATATCATTACCCGTTGGGTAATTTTCTATCGCCCTAAAGAACACATTATCGAGCGCCCCCGCCGCGATTTCAGCCTGATTAAACGTAACTGATGTGCCTAATGAAGTACCCGTGTTGTCATAAAATGCACCTATAGAAGGCTCGTCCAACGTCAAAGTAATGGACGTAAACACTTCTTGGCCACCTTCGACACCGGAAACCTGATCCGAAATGGTCGAATTGAAATCGAGCTGAATATAGGTGTCTTCATAACCCACCGGATCTTGCCCTGCCTGACCGTCGGTATCAACAGGATTAAAGGCATCATCAAGAGAACCCACGACATTCACCTCAATCGTTGGGTCCGTCTCCGCATCTGGCGCGACTTTGATGACGACTTCGGTCACTAAAGTTTTCTCATCACCTGAGAGTATGTCTTTGGTCACAATGGTCATTGGCAATCTAAAATCACCTGAGTAGTTTGGCGGCAGGTTCAATAACAAACCCGATGAATCGACAGCTACACCCTGTTCAACGGTCGTCTCATAAACATACTTTCCATTCACAAAGTCAACATCACTTCTTCCCGAAAGGCTAATGGGGAATGATGTAGTAGCATCAATAACCAAAACACCATCAATGATCACCGTCACTTGGTCAGTAGAATCATCGCGACCCGTAAAGCTCAAAATGCCATTTAGTGCCGCGCCGAGATCAAGTTGAGTATCTTCAACCGCGTCTATCACACTGTCTTGCACAATCGCAATATCGGCAGCAACCTTGTTGCTCCCTGCCACCACCTGAGGGAATGACAGAGTGACTTCTCCGTCCCTACGAGCGGCCGTAGATGACTCAACCTCAGCACCATCACCTCGGTCTATCACCGTACTAAAGATGTCCATCTTAATGTCATTGAACCCTCCAGGCCCGCTGTTTCCTGAAGGAAGAACAAGGCCGTTCGGTGCACTTATGCTAAATATGTCTTCATTCGTTACAACCCAGCGCCCATTGCCTTCATAAGCAGCGCCAATAACGAGCAGTTGATTGAGTACAGCATCTGATAGAGCCGAGTCGTCCACATTTGTTAATTGAATAACTAACTGATCCACTTCTTCGATAACGGACGAAGCATCTGTTTCTTGATATCGAATGACGAACTCATCCGTAACCGATGTATTATCGCTATTGGTAGTGAACTTAAGCACGCCAGTGTTTGCATCAGCAACTATGGTTGCTAGTGCTCCAGTACCCAGCACATCATCGACGATAAGCTTGTTGCTCGCATCTTCAGGCTCAACCACAGGTCGCACTTGAACGTTAATGATTCCGGTTATATCTGGATCGGCTTCGACATAACCACCATCTTCATCCTCTAAGCCGCTAGGCGTATACTCATGATCTCGCTCTTCCATTTTAAGTTCGGTGGTCAACGTAAAATCTGCACTAGAATCAGCCGGAGGCGTCATTTGAATGAAGTTATTCGCTAATGCAATTTGAGTAAATTGCTCCGGTGTTTGACTAGCGTCTTTAGGAGTAATAGTTAACGTACCTGCACCATCATTTACAACAGTAACATCACCATTTACGGTAGGTGTGACACCCGATGGAATACCGGAAATCGTAATCGAAGTGAAATGCTCATCAGAATCAATATAGTCTGCACCTTCGGGGTGCCAATCAATGTTGATAGCCGTATCTTCATCACCGTTAGTCGTATTGACATAAGTTGCTGATGTGTCGATTCTAGGTATAACAAGCACGCGCACTTCTTGGTCAAACGTAAGCGTATGACCGTCATTCTCAGTCACGATCACTTTACCCTGAATATGAATATTCTCAGTTGAAGAATCGACAGGTCTGATGCGAATTCCTGAGGTTTTACCTGCGTCAGTGATGTTAGCTTCGTAGATAGGTTTAGACAGATCAGGGCTACCACCCGGACCGGTTTCGTAACCGACAAAGTTAAGGTCAATAACGGCACCGTCACCGTCTTCCAGAATAACGCCATCAGGAATACCCGAGAGGATAACAGTTATGGATTCTGAACCGTCGTCAGGCAATGGGGTTTGATCTACAGCTGCCGGATCAGGTCTTCTCTCTCCCGACAACACGGTGAAATCAAGCTCGGCATAGTTGTCTCCATTCTGGCTCTCTTGGATCGTGGTTTGAACACCAGATGTTGTGCCATCGGTGATTGCTGTCCAAGCCGTACCGTTTGTACCGCCATAAGGAATATCTGCAACACCTTTAACCTCAACGTTAACCGTTTTAGTTCCTAGGATTTCTTCATCAACTTGCGCCCCTGTAGATAGGTTCGCGGTATCTTTAACCACACCGGTTACGTCAAAGGTAAAATCAACATTGCTGTGTTTAGTCGGAGTAACTTCAATTTTCGCTAAGTCAGCATAAGCAATCTCTTGGTAAACGATGCCATTGATAGTCACTGTGTTGATGGTTACATTGCTATCAGTACTACTAAGCACCGCGCCTTCAGTAATATTGTTAATACGAACGAAGAGTTCTTCAGATCCATCAGTATCAACGGATCCCGTCATGGTGATAACTTCGTCTAACGTGAATGCGTCCTTATTATCAAGAGGACCTAGATAATCAGGATCATCAATGTTGTCTTCGTTGATCCTAATGCGACTCACACTGAGTTTTCCAGGGTCGGCGTCAGCAGTCACATCGATAATGATGTTTTGCTCTACAGAGCGAGCGGTCGTTTTGTCTACCCCACCGTTGGCTGAATCATCATATGGGTTGCGTGTTTCTTCCGTAATTGCCGTTGCTTTGAACTCAATTTGTCCAGAGAAGTTGTCGATTGGGTTAACTTCAGTGCTATTGATATCTGCAGATGCGATGACATAAACACCATTAACGGGCGTTAACAGGTTGCCATTTTGATCCAACAGCTCAAACTTCCCATCACCCTGAATCGCCTCAAGTTCATAAGTAATGGTTTCAGTACGGCTGTTATCTTGAGACTCTGCGTTCAGCTGCAGCGTCACATTGTCCTCATCTTCATTCACTTGATATTGATAAGTGCTATTCGCATCATCCCAAGTCGCAATGTCGGCAACCGCTTCAATTTCAATTCTAAAGTTTGAGTTTACGGTATGGTCTAGTGAACCATTATTATCAATTTCGAGCTCATAATTGATTCGAACCCCATTTTCACCAGAACCAAAATTCTGGTCTGGGACAAAGAACAAGTTGTCGATTGTCGCGATGGTGTCTAATGGTTGATTCGTACTTGGAGCAAAGCTCTGCTGCATTTCAGGAGGACCAAACAAGATATCACCGTTTGGTTCTGCCACTAGTTTGTGATAGTCCACGCCATCAAAGTAATAGAACGTCCCTCTGTGATTGCTACTCTGGATCGTCAGTTGGCCGATGGACTCGTTGTTATCTTGGTCCTTCAGGTTAACCTGTAACGCAACTTGTGCAGGGGCATCAGGCAACCCACTTTGATTATCTTGGGTATTCTCTAAGTTTGGAGCATCGCCCGTTGCGTAAGGGATTGTAGAGTCTCTACCCGCATCCTCAAACGTAGTCACCTTGAGCGAGATTGCTGAAGACTCTTCATCCGTAATCGTGATGTTCAAAGGCGTAGATGACGTATCCAAATCACTGTCTGTCGCAATCACATTGATCGAGAAGTCGATGGAGTCACCATCATGATCGAGATAATTGGTAGCTCTAAATTCTATTTCGCCATTTGAGTTGATACGCAAAGTACCCAGCTGCCTTTCCTGAGTACCACCATTGCCATCATCGGTCTGCTCATAAACACGGATAGTTCGACGTCCACTTTGAACATTCAAGCCATCGCTAAAGCCTGTATTGTTACCTCGTTGAAAAACAATATCAGCCCCGTTACTTGAGATACCTTCAATTCGACTCAGTACCGCGCCATCAGCCCCCACATCGGTCGCATTGGCAAACATATCGACTTTAGAACCATTGTAATTCTGACCTTCAATACGAGTGATAGACTGAGTTGTCACTAACGGAACATCATCGGTTACTGTGATTTTCAGATCGATTGCGTTTGATTGGTCTTGGTCAAAATCTTCAGCAATGATTGAAAAATCAAGTTCGATGTTGTTTTCATCGGCACCATCAGGGTGCTTGAGAGGTTTAAACAGTTCAAACTGATAGCTGTTGTTTGACGTATCAAAAATAATCTCGAAAACAGGCACTTGACCTGTGCCTGTCTGAGCAACGTAAGTAAACGTACTGCCAGATACAGAAACAGGTAACCATTCTAAGCTTTCTCCATCGGAGGTTAAGCCCGTCAGAACCAAATCTTCATCAACCAGTTCATACTTAACAACGCCATCGGCACCTTCATCGACCGAGAACAGTCCATTAATAATGGTGTCTTCAGATTGATCGGAACCAATACCAGTAAGATCGTCTTCATCGACAACCGTTTCACCGGTTGGCGCACTCATTACTGGCGCATCGTCTAGCACCTCGATTGGCAATACATATTGGTTAGAATCATCACCATCACCATCAACAGCAACAACATCAAACGGTATTGTTAGTGTATCGAGGTTGCTCGGTGTCGTGGCGTGATTGAGAGGTCCAAGCAAGGTAAACGTGTAAGTACCATCATCAGTCAGCACTAATGTGAAAATTGGCGTTCCGCCTGGGTCAGTTGCACCTTGGTAGGTGGTCGTGTTAGCAGCACCTGTGATCTCGGTGATCTTAATACCTTCATTGCCAGACGATAGCGTCGCTTCTAGAGTTGAGATATTGCGTAGTTCGTAAACCTCAACTTTGTCTGCACCTTCAGTCGTAACAAATGCACCTGTCGCCTGAGCGACAACAGAACCTAAATCGTCTTCATCAACGACAAATGTACTCGCAACCGTCGTATCAGTGATCGTTGGCGCATCATCGAGCACCTCAATTGGCAATACATATTGGTTAGAATCATCGCCATCACCATCAACAGCAACAACATCAAACGGTATTGTTAATGTATCGAGGTTATTTGGTGTCGTAGCGTGATTGAGAGGGCCAAGCAAGGTAAACGTATAAGCACCGTCATCAGTCAGTACTAGTGTAAAAATTGGCGTTCCACCTGGGTCCGTTGCCCCTTGGTAGGTAGTCGTGTTAGCGGCACCTGTGATCTCAGTGATCTTAATACCTTCATTGCCCGACGATAGCGTCGCTTCCAGCGTTGAGATATTGCGTAGTTCGTAAACCTCTACTTGGTCTGCACCTTCCGTGGTAACAAACGAGCCTGCCGCCTGAGCGACAATAGAGCCTAAATCGCCTTCATCAACGACAAACGTACTCGCAACAGTAATATCAGTGATGGTTGGCACATCATCCGTCACCGTGATCTTCAGATCGATCGCATTCGATTTATCTTGGTCGAAATCTTCAGCTACAACAGAGAAGTTAAGGTTAATCGCGTTTTCACCCGCGCCATCAAGGTGCTTAAGTGGTTTAAACAATTCGAATTGATAGCTGTTATCTGAGGTATCGAAAATAATTTCGAACACCGCTTCATTACTCGCTGCTGTTTGAGCAACGTAAGTAAATGTTGTGCCGCTTTGCGACACAGCTTGCCACTCTAAGCTTTCTCCATCAGAGGTTAAGCCCGCAATCACTAAATTTTCATTAACCAACTCATACTTCACAACGCCATCGGCACCTTCATCAATCGTGAATAGTCCATTAATAATGGTGTCTTCAGATTGATCTGAACCAATACCAGTCAGATCGTCTTCATCGACAACCGCTTCACCCGTTGGCGCCGTCATTACTGGCGTGTCATCGATCACCTCGATTGGCAATACATATTGGTTAGAATCATCGCCATCACCATCAACGGCAACGACATCGAATGGAATCGTTAAGGTATTGGAGTTCGGGCTTGTTGGATGGTTCAGAGGACCTAACAACGTAAAGCTATAAGAGCCATCATCACCTAATCCCAACGTGAAGATTGGCGTTCCACTTGTCGTCGTACCTTGATAGGTCGTTGTGTTAGCCGCCCCTGTGATTTCTGTA